>NZ_JASAOI010000056.1 GCF_029953285.1 Yinghuangia seranimata
CTCTCCTCTCTATCTCTCTCCTCTCTATCTCTCTCCTCTCTATCTCTCTCCTCTCTATCTCTCGTCGGGTCTGTTGCTCGTCGGGTTTGGGTGGGAACGCCGAAGGGGGCCCGCACGGTTGGTGCGGGCCCCCTTTGGTGGGGTGGTGCTTTGGGTCAGACGCGGCGGAAGATCAGGGCGCGCTTGACTTCCTGGATGGCCTTGGTGACCTCGATGCCGCGGGGGCAGGCGTCGGTGCAGTTGAAGGTGGTGCGGCAGCGCCACACGCCTTCCTTTTCGTTCAGGATCTCCAGCCGCTGCTCGGCGCCCTCGTCGCGGGAGTCGAAGATGAAGCGGTGGGCGTTGACGATGGCGGCCGGGCCGAAGTACTGGCCGTCGGTCCAGAAGACCGGGCAGGACGTCGTGCAGCAGGCGCACAGGATGCACTTGGTGGTGTCGTCGAACCGCTCGCGGTCCTCCGGCGACTGCAGGCGCTCGCGCGTCGGCTCGTTGCCGGACGTGATGAGGAAGGGCATCACGTCCTTGAAGGACTGGAAGAACGGGTCCATGTCGACGACGAGGTCCTTCTCGACCTCCAGGCCCTTGATCGCTTCGATCGTGATGGGCTTGGTGACGTCGAGGTCCTTGACCAGCGTCTTGCAGGCGAGCCGGTTGCGGCCGTTGATGCGCATGGCGTCCGAGCCGCAGATGCCGTGCGCGCACGAGCGGCGGAACGTCAGGGAGCCGTCCTGCTCGCCCTTGATCTTGTGCATCGCGGTGAGGATGCGCTCGGTCGGGTCCGCCTCGACCTGGAAGTCCTGCCAGAACGGGACGGCCGGCTCGCCGTTCGGGCCGACCAGGTCGGGGAGGTAGCGGCGGATGCGCAGGGTGATCACGACCGGGGTGTGGTCGCGCGCGGGCTTCGCGGCGGGCGCCGAGGGGGTTTCTTCGATAACGGCAGTCATCAGTACTTACGCTCCATCGGCTGGTAGCGGGTGACGACGACCGGCTTCCAGTCCAGCCGGATCGTGTGGTCGCCGTCCGCGTCGACCTCGCGGTACGCCATCGTGTGCTTCATGTAGTTGACGTCGTCGCGCGCCTGGAAGTCCTCGCGCGCGTGGCCGCCGCGCGACTCCTTGCGGTTGGCGGCGCCGACGACCAGGACCTCGGCGAGGTCGAGCAGGAAGCCCAGCTCGACGGCTTCGAGCAGGTCGGTGTTGAACCGCTTGCCCTTGTCCTGGACGGAGACGTTCTTGTAGCGCTTCTGCAGCGCCTTGATGTCCGCGAGGGCCTGCTTGAGGGTCTCCTCGGTGCGGTAGACGCCGGCGTTGGCGTCCATCGTCTCCTGCATCTCGGCGCGGATCTGCGCGACCCGCTCGGTGCCGTCGCTGTTGCGCAGGCGCTCGAGGAGCTCGACGACGCCGCCGGCCGGGTTCTCCGGGAGCTCGACGAACTCGGCGGTGGCGGCGTACTTGGCGGCGGCGATGCCCGCACGGCGGCCGAACACGTTGATGTCGAGCAGCGAGTTGGTGCCCAGGCGGTTGGAGCCGTGCACGGACACGCACGCGACCTCGCCCGCGGCGTACAGGCCGGGGACCACGGTCGTGTTGTCGGCCAGGACCTCGGCCTCGACGTTGGTCGGGATGCCGCCCATCGCGTAGTGCGCGGTCGGGTACACCGGGACGAGCTCGGTGGTCGGCTCGACGCCCAGGTAGGTGCGCGCGAACTCGGTGATGTCCGGCAGCTTCTCCTCGATCTGCTCCGCCGGGAGGTGGGTCAGGTCGAGGTAGACGTAGTCCTTGTTGGGGCCCGCGCCGCGGCCTTCCAGCACCTCGAGCACCATCGAGCGGGCGACGATGTCGCGCGGCGCGAGGTCCTTGATGGTGGGGGCGTAGCGCTCCATGAAGCGCTCGCCGTCGGCGTTGCGCAGGATGCCGCCCTCGCCGCGGGCGCCCTCGGTGAGGAGGATGCCGAGGCCCGCGAGGCCGGTCGGGTGGAACTGGTAGAACTCCATGTCCTCCAGCGGCAGTCCGCGGCGCCACGCGATGCCCATGCCGTCGCCGGTGAGGGTGTGCGCGTTGGAGGTGGTCTTGAAGACCTTGCCGAAGCCGCCGGTGGCGAAGATGACGGCCTTCGCCTGGAAGACGTGCACCTCGCCGCTCGCGAGCTCGTACGCGACGACGCCGGAGGTGGTCTTGTTGCCGTTCTCGTCGTCGACCAGCAGCAGGTCGAGGACGTAGAACTCGTTGTAGAACTCGACGTTCTGCTTGACGCAGTTCTGGAACAGCGTCTGGAGGATCATGTGGCCGGTGCGGTCCGCCGCGTAGCAGGACCGGCGCACGGCGGCCTTGCCGTGGTCGCGCGTGTGGCCGCCGAAGCGGCGCTGGTCGATGCGGCCCTCGGGGGTGCGGGAGAAGGGCAGGCCCATCTTCTCCAGGTCGAGGACGGCGTCGATCGCCTCCTTGCACATGATCTCGGCGGCGTCCTGGTCGGTGAGGTAGTCACCGCCCTTGACCGTGTCGAAGGTGTGCCACTCCCAGTTGTCCTCCTCGACGTTCGCGAGGGCGGCGCACATGCCGCCCTGGGCGGCGCCGGTGTGGGAGCGGGTCGGGTAGAGCTTCGTGAGAACAGCGGTGCGGCTGTTCTTGCTCGCCTCGAGGGCGGCGCGCATGCCGGCGCCGCCGGCACCGACGATGACCGTGTCGTACTTGTGGATCTGCATGACCTGTTCGTGTCCTCTTAACCGCAGCGACCGCGTCAGCGACCGCGTCGCGCGCCGACTACTGGCCGATGTTCGGGTCGAAGGTGAAGATCACCAGGGTGCCCGTGAAGAGCACGATCAGGGCCGACGCGTAGAGCAGCGTCTTGAGCCAGAACCGGCTCTGGTCGCGCTCCGCGTAGTCGTTGATGATCGTGCGCAGGCCGTTGACGCCGTGCAGCTCGGCGAGCCACAGCATGATCAGGTCCCAGGTCTGCCAGAACGGCGACGCCCAGCGGCCCGCGACGAACGCGAAGCCGATGCGGGACACACCGCCGTCGATGACCAGCTGGATGATCAGGTGGCCGAGCACCAGGACGACCAGGAGGATGCCGCTCAGCCGCATGAAGAGCCAGCTGTACAGCTCGAAGTTGGTCTTGGTGGAGCGCGGCGAGCGCTTGGAGCGGGGCGCCTCGATGGACGGCCCGCCGCCGTAGATCTTCGGGGCGTTCTCGATCGTGGACGACATCGTCATCAGCTCCCGAAGATCTGACGGAGCGTGTGCTCAAGGACCCAGTAGAAGCTGCCGAGCATCAGCACGACCCACGTGCCGCACACAGCCCAGAACATCTGCTTCTGGTAGCGGGGGCCCTTCTCCCAGAAGTCGACCGCGATGATGCGGAGACCGTTGAGGGCGTGGAAGAGGATGGCCCCGACGAGGCCGTACTCCATGATGTTGACGACCGGGTTCTTGTAGATGTCGATCGTCTGGTCGTAGGCCTCGGGCGACACGCGGACGAGCGCGGTGTCGAGGACATGGGCGAACAGGAAGAAGAAGATGAGGACGCCGGTGACTCGATGAGCCACCCAGGACCACATGCCTTCCCGGCCGCGGTAGAGCGTTCCAGCCGGCACGGAAACTACCCTCCGGATGCGGTAGACGGGGCTCGGCCGGCAAGCCGTCGGTCGGCCCGGCCGGGACCCTTCCTCCGGCCCCGGCCATGTTAGCCATGGATGCACCCGCCTCCTGCCCGGGGGCACGCGATGTGATCGATTCCGCACGCCTGAGGGGAACCAAACGGGTGACGTATGGCGTGCGGGCGGCCGCCCGTGACGCTCCGTCACGAATTCGCGGCGCGCCCGGCACCGGCGAAAAACTTGGCCGGGTCAAGGGTATTCGCGACTGATCTCACACCGAGGCCGTGTATCGCTCGCGGAGCGCTGTCCCTACGATGCGGAGCATGACGGAGGCTACTGTCGACGGCGGCACGTCTACCGGTTCCACCTTTGCTTCGCAGTTCCCGCAGCCCACGCGTGAACAGTGGCAGGGTCTGGTGGCCGGCGTGCTCCGCAAGTCGAGGGTGATCGGTGAGGACGACGCACCGGACCGCCCTGAGGATCTGCTCGCGACCACCACCTACGACGGCATCACGCTGGCGCCGCTCTACACCGCCGACGACGCCTCGCCCGAGCCCGGCGTCCCCGGACTCCCCTCTTATGTACGCGGCGCCCGTGCCACCGGCGCGACGCTCGACGGCTGGGACGTCCGGCAGCTGCACGACGACCCCGACCCGGCGCGCACCGCCGAGGCCGTGCTCGCCGACCTGGAGAACGGCGTCGCGTCGGTCTTCCTGCGGACCGGCGGGGAGTCCCTCGACCCCGCCGAACTGCCGCGCGTGCTGGCCGGCGTGCTGCTCGACCTCGCGCCGGTCGTGCTCGACCCGGGCACCGACTTCGGCCCGGCCGCCGAAGCGCTCCTCGCGGTCTTCCGCGACCGCGGCGTCCCGGCCTCCGAGGTCCGGGGCAACCTCGGCGCCGACCCGGTCACCGCCCACGCGCGCACCGGACGCGCCCCCGAAGCCGGTGCGGACCTCGCCGCCGCCGCCGACCTCGCGGTGCGCGCCCACGCCGAGTTCCCGAACCTGCGCGCGGTCGTCGCCGACGGCCAGCCGTACCACGAGGCCGGCGCCTCGGAGGGCCAGGAGCTCGGCGCGGCCACCGCCGCCGGTGTCGCCTACCTGCGCGCCCTCACAGACGCCGGGCTGGACGTCGACACCGCGCTCGGCCTGGTCGAGTTCCGCTTCGCCGCCACCGGCGACCAGTTCCTCACCATCGCCAAGCTGCGCGCCGCGCGCCGCCTGTGGGCCCGCGTCGCGCAGGCCTCCGGCGCCGCGAGCGGGGCGCAGAAGCAGCACGCGATCACGTCGTGGTCGATGGCCACCCGCCGCGACCCGTGGGTCAACATGCTCCGCACCACCGTCGCGGCGTTCGCGGCCGGTGTCGGCGGCGCCGACGCGGTCACCGTGCGCCCGTTCGACACCGCGCTGGGCCTGCCCGACGCGTTCGCCCGCCGCATCGCCCGCAACACGCAGTCGCTGCTCCTGGAGGAGTCGCACCTCGCCCAGGTCATCGACCCGGCCGGCGGCTCCTGGTTCGTGGAGAAGCTCACCGACGACCTCGCGCACACCGCGTGGGCGTTCTTCCAGGACATCGAGCGCCAGGGCGGGATCACCGCCGCGCTCGACTCGGGCTGGATCGCCGACCGCGTCGCCGAGGTCCGGGCCGCGCGGGACAAGGCGCTCGCCACCCGCAAGGACCCGCTGACCGGCGTCAGCGAGTTCCCGAACCTCACCGAGGAGCCCGTGGTCCGCGAGGCCGCCCCCGCGGTGCCCGGCGGCGGACTGCCGCGGGTGCGCTACGCCGAGGCGTACGAGGACCTGCGCGACCGCTCGGACGCCGGCCTCGCCGCCACCGGCGCCCGCCCCACGGTCTTCCTGGCCACCCTCGGCCCGGTCGCCCAGCACACCGCGCGCGCCCAGTTCAGCCGCAACCTGTTCGCGGCCGGCGGCGTCGACGCGGTCGAGGCCGGCGCCACCGCGACGGCCGACGACGTGCTCGCGGCGTACGAGGCCGCGGGCCGGCCGAAGGTCGCCGTCCTCGCGTCGTCCGACAAGCTCTACGCCGACCTCGCCGCACCGGCGGCTGCCGCGCTCAAGGCCGCGGGCGCCGAATACGTGTGGCTCGCCGGCGCGGCGAAGAAGTGGGCGGACACTGGAGCCGACGGGTATCTGTTCGCCGGCTGCGACGCACTCGACGTGCTGAGCCGCACCTACGCGATCATCGGAGCCGAACGATGAGCATCCCTGACTTCACGGGCGTCGCCCTCGGCACGCCCGAGGCCGCCGACGCCGAGGCGTGGGTCGCCGCCGTCGCCGAGGCCACCGGCAAGGACGCCGCCGCGCTGACCCGCGACACGCCGGAGAACATCCCGGTCAAGGCGCTGTACACCGACGCGGACAAGGACGGCCTGGACTTCCTGGCCACCTACCCGGGCATCACGCCGTACCTGCGCGGCCCGTACCCGACGATGTACGTCAACCAGCCGTGGACGATCCGCCAGTACGCGGGCTTCTCCACCGCCGCGGCGTCCAACGCCTTCTACCGCCGCAACCTCGCGGCCGGCCAGAAGGGCCTGTCGATCGCCTTCGACCTGGCGACGCACCGCGGCTACGACTCCGACCACCCGCGCGTGTCCGGCGACGTCGGCATGGCCGGCGTCGCGATCGACTCGATCTACGACATGCGCCAGCTGTTCGACGGCATCCCGCTCGACCAGATGTCGGTGTCGATGACGATGAACGGCGCGGTGCTGCCGATCCTCGCGCTCTACATCGTCGCGGCGGAGGAGCAGGGGGTGAAGCCGGAGCAGCTCGCGGGGACGATCCAGAACGACATCCTCAAGGAGTTCATGGTCCGGAACACCTACATCTACCCGCCCAAGCCCTCGATGCGGATCATCTCCGACATCTTCGCGTACACCTCGCAGAAGATGCCGAAGTTCAACTCGATCTCCATCTCGGGCTACCACATCCAGGAGGCCGGAGCGACGGCCGACCTGGAGCTGGCGTACACGCTCGCGGACGGCTTGGAGTACCTCAAGGCCGGCATGGAAGCGGGCATGGACGTCGACGCGTTCGCCCCGCGCCTGTCCTTCTTCTGGGCGATCGGCATGAACTTCTTCATGGAGATCGCCAAGATGCGCGCGGCCCGCCTCATCTGGGCGGACCTCGTGCAGTCCGTCGGCGCGAAGAACCCCAAGTCGCTGTCGCTGCGCACCCACTCGCAGACCTCCGGCTGGTCGCTGACCGCGCAGGACGTCTTCAACAACGTGGTGCGCACCTGCGTCGAGGCGATGGCGTCCACGCAGGGCCACACGCAGTCGCTGCACACCAACGCGCTCGACGAGGCGCTCGCGCTGCCGACCGACTTCTCCGCGCGCATCGCGCGCAACACGCAGCTGCTGCTGCAGCAGGAGTCGGGCACCTGCAACGTGATCGACCCGTGGGGCGGCAGCGCGTACGTCGAACGCCTCACCTACGACCTGGCGATGCGCGCCCGCGAGCACCTCGCCGAGATCGAGAAGGCCGGCGGCATGGCCGCCGCGATCGACGCCGGCATCCCCAAGCTGCGCATCGAGGAGGCCGCGGCCCGCACGCAGGCCCGCATCGACTCGGGCCGCCAGCCGCTGATCGGCGTCAACAAGTACCTGGTCGAGAACGACCAGCCGATCGACGTCCTCAAGGTCGACAACGCGCAGGTGCGCGCCGACCAGATCGCCAAGCTCGAACGGCTGCGCGCCGAGCGGGACTCCGCCGAGGTCGAGCGCGCGCTCGCGGCGCTGTCCGGGGCCGCCGAGGCCGACCTGGCCGGCGAGCGCCCGAACGACCTGGAGCACAACCTGCTCAAGCTCGCCGTCGACGCGGCGCGCGCGATGGCGACGGTCGGGGAGATCTCCGACGCGCTCGAGAAGGCGTACGGTCGGCACCAGGCCACGATCCGCACGCTCACCGGCGTGTACCGCGAGGAGGTGGGTGCCGCGGGCAACGTCGAGAAGGCGCGCGAACTGGTCGAGGCGTTCGAGGAGGCCGAGGGCCGGCGCCCGCGCATCCTCGTCGCGAAGATGGGCCAGGACGGCCACGACCGCGGCCAGAAGGTGGTGGCGACCGCGTTCGCCGACCTCGGCTTCGACGTCGACGTGGGCGCGCTGTTCCAGACGCCGGAGGAGGTCGCGCGGCAGGCCGTCGAGGCCGACGTCCACGTGGTCGGCGTGAACTCCCTGGCGGCCGGGCACCTCACCCTGGTCCCGGCACTCCGCGACGAGCTGGCCAAGCTCGACGCGGAGGACGTGATGATCGTCGTGGGCGGCGTCATCCCGCCCGCGGACGTCCAGCCGCTGCTCGACATGGGCGCCGCCGCGGTGTTCCCCCCGGGCACGGTCATCTCGGACGCCGCGGTCGACCTGCTGCGCCGGCTTTCCGAGCAGCTCGGGCACCAGCCGTCCGCGGAGATTGCTGAGTGACGTGGCACGTCGTGTGATCGATGTCGGCCAGTACGCGGAAGGCGTGCTGGCCGGCAACCGCACCGTCCTGGCCCGCGCCGTCACCCTCGTGGAGTCCACCCGCGCCGACCACCGCGACCTCGCGCAGGAGCTGCTGGTCAAGCTGCTCCCGCACGCGGGCGGCGCGCACCGGGTGGGCATCACCGGGGTGCCCGGCGTGGGCAAGTCGACGTTCATCGAGGCGATGGGCAGCAGGCTGACCGCCGCCGGGCACCGGGTCGCGGTGCTCGCGGTGGACCCGTCCTCGACCCGTACGGGCGGCAGCATCCTGGGCGACAAGACCCGGATGGGGAAGCTCGCGGTCGACCCCGCGGCGTTCGTGCGCCCGTCGCCGACCGCCGGAACGCTCGGCGGCGTCGCGCGCGCGACCCGTGAGTCGATCGTGCTGATGGAGGCGGCCGGCTACGACGTCGTGCTCGTCGAGACGGTCGGCGTCGGGCAGTCCGAGGTGACCGTCGCCAACATGGTCGACTGCTTCCTCTTCCTGACCCTCGCGCGCACCGGCGACCAGCTCCAGGGCATCAAGAAGGGCGTCCTGGAGATGGCCGACATCGTCGCGGTCAACAAGGCCGACGGCGAGTTCGCCGCGGCGGCCCGCGCGGCCGCCCGCGAACTGCAGGGCGCGCTGCGCCTGATGCGCCGTCCGGGTGAACCCTGGTACACGCCGGTGCTGACCTGTTCGGGGCTCAGCGGCGAGGGCCTGGACGAGTTGTGGGACACCGTTCTGAAGCACCGTCAGACGCTGGAGTCGACCGGCCGGCTCGCCGAGCTGCGGCGCCGCCAGCAGGTGGACTGGACGTGGTCCGCGGTGCACGACGCGCTGCTCGCCGACCTGCACCACAACCCGGCGGTCAAGGCGCTCGCTCCGGAGCTCGAAAGGCAGGTACGCGACGGCGAGATCACCGCTACGCTCGCGGCCGTGCGGATCCTCGAGGCGTTCCGGGGCGACGGCGAGGCGTGAAAGCCGCGCCGCGGCGCGGCGCGTGACGGCGTGACAAGTCCTGACAAGCGACGACCGGTGATCACCACAAGCCCTGACAACACGTCAGCCAAGTGGACGTAGTGGCATACCCCCACCGGCCCTGGAGCATGCGCCACGGAGGGCACTTTTTCTCACCCGAACGGGGGTAATTCGCTCTCTACCACGTCCCAGGGTGGCTTGCAACGTACCCTTGCAGGGGTGAGCGCACCCCAGCCCGAAGGTCCTGCAGGCGTGGCCTCGGCCATCGCCGCCCGCGTCGCCGCCTACGCCGACGAACTCGTGGAGATCCGCCGCGACCTCCACATGCACCCGGAGCTGGGGCGGGAGGAGTTCCGCACCACCGGGCTCATCCGCGACCGGCTGGCCAAGGCCGGTCTGACGCCCCGTCTGCTCCCGGGCACGGGACTGGTGTGCGACCTTCTTCCGGCGCGCGGCACGGGCGACGGGCGCGGCATGATCGCGTTCCGCGGCGACATCGACGCGCTGCCGGTCGACGACGTGAAGGACGTGTCCTACCGCTCGACCGTCCCGGGCCGCGCGCACGCCTGCGGGCACGACGTGCACACGACCGTCACCCTGGGCGCCGCGCTCGTGCTCGCCGACCTCGCCGAGCAGGGCCTGCTGCGGCGCCCGGTGCGGTTCGTCTTCCAGCCGGCCGAGGAGAAGCTGCCCGGCGGCGCGCTCGACGTCATCAAGGCCGGCGGGCTCGACGGCGTGGAGGAGATCCACGCCGTGCACTGCGACCCGAAGGTCGAGGTCGGCCGGGTCGCGCTGCGGGTCGGCGCGATCACCTCGGCGTGCGACCGCCTCATCATCACGCTGGGCGGCCCGGGCGGGCACACCGCGCGCCCGCACCAGTCCACCGACCTGGTGACCGCGCTGGCCAAGATGGCCGCCGAACTGCCGGCCGCGCTCGCCCGGCGGATCGACCCGCGCTCGGGCGTCAGCATCGTGTGGGGCCGGATCGCCGCGGGCTCGGCGCCGAACGTCATCCCGCAGCGCGGCGAACTCGACGGCACGCTGCGCTGCCTGGACATCGAGGCGTGGCGGCAGGCCCCCGACCTGTTGCAGGAGCTGGTCGACGCGATCGCTTCGACGTACGGCGCCAAGTGGGAGCTGGAGCACCACCGCGGCGTCCCCCCGGTGGTCAACGACGCCGACGCGGTCGCCGCGGCCCGTGCCGTCGCCGCCGGCATGCTCGGCGCGGCGAACGTGGAGACGACCGAACAGAGTCTGGGCGGCGAGGACTTTTCGTGGTACCTCGAGGACGTCCCCGGGCAGTTGACCCGGCTCGGCGTCCGCCCGGTCGGCGAGCCGGTGTACGACCTGCACCAGGGTCGCTTCGACGTCGACGAGGCGGCGATCGGCATCGGCGTGCGGCTGTTCGCCGGGCTCGCCCTGCGACCGCATCGGTAGCCTTCCGATAACGACCTGGACACGAATGAGGCCCCGCACCGTCTGGTGCGGGGCCTTGCTTTTACATGAGCGCAACAGTGGGAAACCGTGGAGCGGTGAGACGTCCCCTACGGTGCGATCAAGGGCCACCCGGTCGGCTCAGCAGATCGTGTCCAAGTGGTGATCCGACCTGTATGTCAGAGATATTGATTTTGTATGTATGCTCAGCGGCGATTCGCTGTCTACGCGCGTACACGCTGGATTCTACCCGCGTTGAGAGCCATAGGTCAGCACGTCGCCACAGAACGTCGTACCGCCAGATTCGCTGATTTCGCGCCACGTTGGCGCGCATCGGAAGGAGACACCCCGTGCGCCGGGTATCCAAGGTCGCCGTGGTCGCGGTCACCGGGGCTCTCGCCCTGACCGCCACCGCCTGCGGTAGCAAGCCGAAGGACGAAAGCAAGAGCACCCCGAGCGCGTCGCAGGGGGCCGGCGGGGGTGGCGGCACCGCCGCCAAGGTCAAGGCGTGCATGGTCACCGACACCGGCGGCATCGACGACCGCTCCTTCAACGCCTCGGCCTGGAACGGCCTGCAGCAGGCGCAGAAGCAGCTGGGCGCCGAGGTCAAGTACGTGACCTCGAAGTCGGAGAACGACTACGTGCCGAACCTGGACAGCCTCGCCAAGGAGAACTGCACCGTCATCGTGGCGGTCGGCGGTCTGATGGCGGACGCGACGACGCAGGCGGCGAAGGCCAACCCGAACCAGAAGTACGTCATCGTCGACTCGACGAGCGTCGGCGACAACATCAAGGGCCTGCAGTACAACACGGCCCAGGGCGGGTTCCTCGGCGGCTACCTCGCCGCCGCGCAGACCCAGACCGGCAAGGTCGCCACCTTCGGCGGCAAGAAGATCCCGCCGGTGACCATCTACATGGACGGCTTCGTCGAGGGCGTCAAGTACTACAACCAGCAGAAGGGCAAGAACGTCCAGGTCCTCGGCTGGGACGAGGCCAAGCAGGACGGCTCGATGGCCGAGAAGTTCGACTCGCCCGCCGACGGTGAGCGCATCGCCAACGACTTCATCGCCCAGGGCGCGGACGTCATCCACCCGGTCGCCGGCCAGACCGGCCTCGGCGCCGCCTCGGCCGCGTCGAAGAGCAACGGCAAGGCCAGCATCCTCTGGGTCGACGTCGACGGCTACGAGAGCGCGTCGAACTACAAGAGCGTGATGCTCTCCACCGTCACCAAGGCGATCTCCGACTCGGTGTTCCAGTCGGTGAAGGAGACCAGCGAGGGCAAGTACAGCACCACGCCGTACCTGGGCACGCTCCAGAACAACGGCACGGGCCTGGCGCCGTACCACGACTTCGACAGCAAGGTCTCGGCCGAGACGAAGAACGAGATCAACCAGCTGAAGCAGGACATCATCAGCGGCAAGATCCAGATCACCTCGCCGGCCCAGCCGAAGAGCTGACCCACCGGCCGGACGTGGCGGACCCCGGTGGTCCGCGGCGTCCGGCCGCGCCGCTGTCCGGCACCCCTGCGCGGGGTGCCGGCCGGCTCCTGGCCGGGCCCAGCCCGGCCGGCCCCGACTTTCGACCATCCGCGCGTCCCGTCCCCCGGGGCGTCGCGCCGCTGAGGAGGTGACCGCGCTGAAGCTGGAGCTGCGCGGGATCACGAAACGGTTCGGATCGCTGGTGGCGAACGACCACATCGATCTGACCGTCGAACCCGGAGAGATCCATTGCCTCCTCGGTGAGAACGGCGCGGGCAAGTCGACGCTGATGAACGTCCTGTACGGCTTGTACGAGCCGACCTCGGGCGAGATCGTCGTCGACGGGCAGCCGCGGACCTTCCGCACCGCGGGCGACGCCATCGACGCCGGAATCGGCATGGTGCACCAGCACTTCATGCTGGTCCCGGTGTTCACCGTGGCCGAGAACGTCATGCTCGGCGAGGAGGAGACCAAGGCGCTCGGCTGGCTGGACCGCCGCCGGGCCCGCAAGAAGGTGCTCGACCTGGTCGCCGAGTACGGCCTCGCGGTCGACCCGGACGTCATGGTCGAGGACCTGCCGGTCGGCCTCCAGCAGCGCGTGGAGATCCTCAAGGCGCTGGTCCGCGACGCCAAGGTGCTGATCCTCGACGAGCCCACCGCGGTGCTCACCCCGCAGGAGACCCAGGAGCTCTTCCGGGTCATGCGGGCGCTGCGCGCGTCGGGCCACTCGATCGTGTTCATCACCCACAAGCTCAAAGAGGTCAAGGCGGTCGCCGACCGGATCACCGTCATCCGGCGCGGCAAGGTCGTCGGCACCGCCGAGCCCTCGGCGTCCGAGACCGAGCTCGCCTCGCTCATGGTCGGCCGCCCGGTCGACCTGGTGGTGCACAAGGAGCCCGCGCGGCCCGGCGACGTCCGCTTCACGATGGACAAGGTCACCGTGGTCGACGACCTCGGCAACGTCCACGTCGACGGGGTCGACCTGGAGCTGCGCGAGGGCGAGATCCTCGGCATCGCCGGCGTGCAGGGCAACGGCCAGACCGAGCTGACCGAGGCGATCCTCGGGCTGCGCAGGCCGGCCGCGGGCAAGATCACCCTGGACGGCCGCGACCTCAGCACGCTCAGCCCGCGCAAGACGCTGGAGATGGGCGTCGGGTTCGTCCCCGAGGACCGCCAGCACGACGGCATCGTCGGCGAGTTCACGGTGGCCGAGAACCTGGTCCTGGACCTGGTGACCCGACCGCCGTTCGGCGGCGGTGTCGCGATCAACCCCAAGTCGGTGCGCGAGAACGCGTACAAGCGGGTCCGCGAGTTCGACATCCGCACACAGTCCATCGACTCCCCGGCCGGCACGCTGTCCGGCGGCAACCAGCAGAAGGTCGTCGTCGCCCGCGAGATGTCCCGCCCGCTGCGGCTGTTCATCGCGTCGCAGCCGACCCGCGGCGTCGACGTCGGCGCCATGGAGTTCAT
This sequence comes from Yinghuangia seranimata, assembly GCF_029953285.1. Classification (GTDB taxonomy): domain Bacteria; phylum Actinomycetota; class Actinomycetes; order Streptomycetales; family Streptomycetaceae; genus Yinghuangia; species Yinghuangia seranimata. The sequence goes on from NZ_JASAOI010000056.1 coordinate 13,419, forward strand.
CCACCAGCGCATCGTCGCGGAGCGCGACCTCGGCACCCCGGTGATCATCGTGTCCACCGAGCTGGACGAGGTCGTCGCGCTCGCCGACCGCATCGCCGTCATGTACCGCGGCCGCATCGTGGGCATCGTCCCGCCGACCGCGAGCCGCGAGCAGCTCGGCCTGCTGATGGCCGGCGTCGACGACCCGGCGCTGCTGGCCGCCGCGGCGGGCAAGCCGGACGCCGAGGCGGACGGGACCACGGACAGCACCGACACGACCGACAGCACGAACGACGGGGAGGAGGGACAGGCATGAGCGACGAGACCCCCGCTCCCGAGACGCCCGCCACCCCGGCGAAGCCCGACGGCGGCGACCGCAAGCAGCCCTCCATGGGCAAGCAGATCGTCGACGCGATCGTCACCGGCAACTCCGTCGTGGTGACGTTCCTCGCGATCGTGCTGGGCCTGGTCGTCGGCGGGATCCTGATGGTCCTGTCCGACCAGGAGGTCCTGGACAAGTACAAGTACTTCTTCGCGGACCCGGGCGACTCGCTCTCCGCGTCGTGGACCCTCGTCAAGAACGCCTACGTCGCGCTGTTCGAGGGCTCGATCGTCGACCCGTCGACGTTCGACAGCAACTACGCGCCCTTCATTCTCGGCCCGATCTCCGAGACGATCTCGCAGGCCACCCCGCTGATCTTCGGCGGCATCGCGATCTCGATCGCCTTCCGCGCCGGCCTGTTCAACATCGGCGCGCAGGGCCAGATCATCGCGGGCGCGATCCTCGCGTCGTGGATGGGCTTCCAGTTCGACCTGCCGGTCGGCATCCACCTGATCCTGGTGATCCTCGCGGGCATCCTCGGCGGCGCCTTCTACGCCGCCATCGCCGGCGTCCTCAAGGGCCGCTTCGGCGCCCACGAGGTGATCATCACGATCATGCTCAACTACATCGCGCTGTACTTCCTGTCGTGGCTGCTCACCACGGACGCCTTCCAGCGTCCCGGCACGCAGCAGCTGATCGGCAAGTCGGCGCACTCGAACGCCACGCTGCCGCGGCTGTTCGGCGACGAGCTGCGGATCAACCTCGGCATCATCCTCGCGCTGGCCGCGCTGGTGCTGTACTGGTGGATCCTCAACCGCTCGGCCATGGGCTTCGAGCTGCGCGCCGTCGGGTCCAACCCGGAGGCTGCGCGCACCGCGGGCATGAGCGTGCCGCGCGCCCAGGTCGTGGCGATGGCGCTGTCCGGCGGTATGGCCGGACTGATCGGCGTCTCGCAGGTGATGGGCCCGTACAACCCGGCGCACAGCCTGACCACCGCGATCGACGCGGGCCTCGGCTTCACCGCGATCACCGTCGCGCTGCTCGGCCGGACCTCCCCGGTCGGCGTGCTGTTCGCGTCGCTGCTGTTCGGCGCGCTGCAGGCGGGCGGTTCGCGCATGCAGGCGTCGGCGGGTGTCTCCATCGACATCGTGATCGTCGTCCAGGCGGTGATCGTGCTCATGGTCGCGGCCCCGCCGCTGGTCCGCACGATCTTCCGGCTCAAGGGCGCGCACAGCGGCGGCGAGGGCGCGCTGGTCGCCACGGAGACCGGGGGCGTGGGGGGCGAGTCATGACGGACGAACGACGGCCCGAACCCGCGGAGAACCCGGACCAGGAAGGCGGTGCACACGTGAGCACGGTCATCGCGCCCGAGCCCGAGGCGCCGCAGGCGGCGACCGGCGCGGCGGCGAAGGCGCTGGAGCGCGCCGCGCTGCGCCGCGCCCTGGTGACCGGCATCGGCTTCATCGTGATCGGCCTCTACGCGCTGTGGGCGTTCGGCCTGGGCACGGAGTCCGGTGTGGACGCGGTGTTCGGCATGAACGTCGCCAACAACCGCGGCTCCGAGGTCTCGCCGCTGCACGTCGCGGCGCGCGGCACGGCCATCGCGATGTCCGTCCTGTGCATGGTCGCGGGCGTGCTCCGCATCGTGCTGGACAAGTCCCGGCTGGCCCGGCGGCTGAGCGTCGCCCTGTTCGTCGTCGCCTTCGTGGTGGCGTTCCTGTGCTGGGCGGTCGCGGGCAAGCAGATGTCCTTCGCGGGCGCGCTGCAGAACACGATGCTCGCCGCCACGCCGCTCATCCTGGGCGCGCTCGCGGGCGTCATCGGCGAGCGCTCCGGCGTGGTCAACATCGCGATCGAAGGCCAGTTCCTGTTCGGCGCGTTCGCCGCGGCGCTGACCGCCTCGGTCACCGGCTCGCTGACCGCGGGCCTGTTCGCCGGCGCGGCCGCGGGCGGCCTCGTCGGCCTGCTGCTCGCCGTGTTCGCGGTGCGCTACCTGGTCGAGCAGGTCGTCCTCGGTGTCGTCATCAACCTGCTGGTGTCCGGCATCACGGGCTTCCTGTACACGCAGCTGCTGCAGCCGCACAGCGACCGGTACAACAACCCGGGCGTCTTCGAGAACCACAAGATCCCGGGCCTCGGCGACATCCCGGTCATCGGCCCGGTGCTGTTCGACGTGAACGTCATCGTGTACCTGATGTACGCGCTGGTGATCGCCACGCACCTCGGCCTCTTCTACACGCGCTGGGGCCTGCGCGCCCGCGCGGTCGGCGAGCACCCGACCGCCGCGGACACCGTCGGCATCAAGGTCAACCGGACGCGCTACATCAACGTCGGCCTCGCGGGCTGCATCGCGGGCGTCGGCGGCGCGTTCCTGACCATCGGCACGGTCGGCACGTTCAGCAAGGACATGGCGTCGGGTGCGGGCTACATCGCGCTCGCCGCGGTCATCTTCGGCCGCTGGCGGCCGTTCGGCGCGGTCGCCGCGGCCCTGCTGTTCGGCTTCTCGAAGGCGCTGGCGACGTCGCTGCAGCCGCTGCACACGGCGATCCCGGCCGAGTTCCTCAACATGATCCCGTACGTCGTGACCGTGTTCGCGGTGGCCGGCCTGGTGGGCAAGGTGAGCCCGCCGGCGGCGGCCAACAAGCCCTACACGAAGGGCTGACCGGATGGCTGCGACAGCTGTGACGGCCGACCGGGTCGACTGGGCGGTGCTGCGCGGTGCCGCGCGGGAGGCGATGACCCACGCGTACGCGCCGTACTCGAACTTCCCGGTCGGCGCCGCCGCCCTGGTCGACGACGGCCGCACCGTGGTGGGCTGCAACGTGGAGAACGCGTCCTACGGCGTGACGCTGTGCGCCGAGTGCAGCCTGGTGGGCGCGCTGCACGCGGGTGGGGGCGGCCGCCTGGTCGCGTTCACCTGCTGCGACGGCGACGGCGCGGTGCTGATGCCGTGCGGGCGCTGCCGCCAACTGCTGTGGGAGCACGGCGGACCGGACCTGCTGGTGGACACCGCGCGCGGCATACGCCCGCTGAGCGAGCTGCTGCCGGACGCGTTCGGTCCGCACAACCTGGGCTGACGGCGGCGCCCACCGGGCGTCCGACGAACCCGCGCCGAACCGAACGGCACCGAGCAGAGCAGACGAGAGCAAGGAGCACGTAGAGCATGGACGTCATCTCCGTCATCCGTACGAAGCGCGACCGCGGCGAGCTGACCAACGGTCAGATCGACTGGGTGGTCGACGCGTACACGCGGGGCGACGTCGCGGACGAACAGATGTCCGCGCTGGCGATGGCGATCCTGCTCAACGGCATGACGGCGGCGGAGATCAACCGCTGGACGGACGCGATGATCGCGTCGGGCGAGCGCATGGACTTCTCGGCGCTGTCCCGCCCGACCGCCGACAAGCACTCCACGGGCGGCGTCGGCGACAAGATCACGCTGCCGCTCGCGCCGCTCGTCGCGGCGTGCGGCGTCGCGGTGCCGCAGCTGTCCGGACGCGGCCTCGGCCACACCGGCGGCACGCTCGACAAGCTGGAGTCGATCCCCGGCTGGCGCGCGCAGCTGTCGAACGACGAGATGCTCGCCGTCCTCGAGTCGGTCGGCGCGGTCATCTGCGCGGCCGGCGACGGGCTCGCGCCCGCCGACAAGAAGCTCTACGCGCTGCGCGACGTGACCGGCACCGTCGAGGCCATCCCGCTGATCGCCAGCTCGATCATGAGCAAGAAGATCGCCGAGGGCACCGGCGCGCTGGTGCTGGACGTGAAGGTCGGCACCGGCGCGTTCATGAAGGACCTCGCCGACGCGCGCGAACTGGCCCGCACCATGGTGCGGTTGGGCGTCGACCACGGGGTGAAGACGGTCGCGCTGCTCACCGACATGTCCACGCCGCTCGGCCTGACCGCCGGCAACGCGCTCGAAGTCCGGGAGTCCGTGGAGGTGTTGGCCGGCGGCGGCCCGGCCGACGTGGTCGAGCTGACGCTCGCGCTCGCGCGCGAGATGCTCGCCGCGGCGGGCGTCGCCGACAAGGACCCGGCCGACGCGCTGCGCGACGGCTCGGCGATGGACGCGTGGCGGCGCATGATCACGGCGCAGGGCGGCGACCCCGACGCGCCGCTGCCGGTCGCCCTCGACCAGCACGTCGTCACGGCGCCGGAGTCCGGTGTGCTGACCCGCCTCGACGCGTACGACGTCGGCGTCGCGGCGTGGCGCCTGGGCGCGGGCCGCGCGCGCAAGGAGGAGGAGGTCCAGGCCGGCGCGGGCGTCGAACTGCATGCCAAGCCGGGCGACCAGGTCGTCGCGGGGCAGCCGCTGATGACGCTGCACACGGACACGCCCGAGCGGTTCGCGTACGCGCTCGAGTCGGTCGAGGGATCGTTCGACATCGCTTCGGCGGACACGAAGTTCGAGGCGACGCCGATCGTGATCGACCGGATTGGCCCGACTTCCTAACAGCGAACGACCATATCTGTACCGGGATTTGGCGTACGTCTTTCAGTGGCAGCGATCACGAGCCGACATACTCGGGACGTCCTGATCCGATGGCGCAGGCCTCGGAGCTGATCGGGGCTGCGCCGAACGTTCCATGAGGTGCGTCCCCAATGTCCTCATCGTTTCGTTTTCGTCGCGCGCTCGTCCCGGTCGCCGCGGTGACCTCCGTGCTACTGCTCGCCTCCGCGTGCAACGGCGACGACAAGAAGACCGACACGAGCCCGACCTCCGCCGCGCCCGCGACGGACACCGTCGGCACCACGAGCTCGGTCCCGCTCCCGACGGCCACGCCCTTCAACTCGACCGGGGGCGGCGCTTCGGCGTCCGCCCCCGCGAGCAAGCCCGCGGGCGGCTCCGGAGGGTCGTACACCAAGGAGCAGCTCGAGAAGGTCATCCTCGGCAAGGCCGACTTCCCGGCCACCAGCAAGGTCATCCCGTACCCGGTCATGGACCCCGCGCCCAAGGCCGCGAACCCGGCCTGCGACAAGATCATCCAGGCGTTCTCGGGCTTCGTCGACCAGGGCCGGGCGAAGGCCAGCACCAGCATCCGCTACATCAACAACGGCGACGAGTCCGACGTACGAACGATCCTGCTCGCCGCGTACGCGCCCGGCGACGCGGCGAAGGTCATCGCCGAGTTGAAGGCGGGCAACGGGGACTGCGGCAACTTCCCCGCGACGCAGGCCGGCGCCACCGTGCACCTGCAGCCCATGTGGGTCACCGCCGAGGGCCAGGCCGACGAGACCTTCGCCCTCGAACTGAAGGGGACTTCGGGAAGTCAGAACCTCTCGACCATGTACGAGTTCGTGCGGGTCGGCGACATGCTCGCCGTCTTCGCCGACAAGAACCGCGCCAAGCCGTACATGTCCCTCACACCGGACGAGAAGACGGTGAACGCGCAGGTCGCCAAGATGCGCGCCGCGAAGTAGCCCGCGGCGAGCCCGTGCTCCGGATCGCCGTGGCGGCCACGGCCGCCGCGGCGCAGACCGCGAGCACGAACAGCACCGCCCCGGCCCAGCCCACGCGGTGGAAGGCCACGCCGCCGACCGGGCCGCCCAGGCTGCTGCCCAGGTAGTAGGCGGCGATGTAGAGCGCCGAGGCCTGGGCGCGGCCGGACTTCGCGCGGAGGCCGACCGCCGAGCTCGCGGTGGCGTGGCCGGCGAAGAAGCCCGCGGTGAGGACGACCAGGCCCAGGACGACCGGCACCAGGTGGTCGGGGAGCGTCAGCAGCGCGCCGGCCGCCGTGACCGCGACGGCGGCCCACAGCGTCGTGCGGTGCCCGAAGCGTCCCACCAGCCGCCCCGCGGCCGCCGAACTGAACGTGCCGGCCAGGTAGATCACGAAGATCGCGCCGACCACCGCCTCCGGCAGGCCGAACGGCGGCGCGAGCAGCCGGTAGCCCAGGTAGTTGTAGACCGTGCCGAACGCGGCCATGAACAGCATGCCGAGCAGGTACAGGCGGCGCAGCGTCGGATCGGCCAGGTGCCCGCGCAGCGTCGCCGTCATCGCGCGCGACGACAGGCCGCCGGGGCGGAAGTTGCGCGACCGCGGCACCAGGACCCGGAACGCGACCGCCGCCGACAGTGCCAGCAGCCCGACCGCGAACAGCGCGACGCGCCAGCCGCCGAGGTCGGCCGCGAAGCCCGTGACGAGTCGGCCGCCCATGCCGCCGATGCTGTTTCCGGCCACGTACAGGCCCATCGCGGCAGGCAGTGCCGGGGCCTCGATCTCCTCGGCCAGGTACGCCATCGCGGTCGCGGGCAGCCCGGCCAGCGCCACCCCCTGGAGGGTGCGCAGCGCGACCAGCGTCCCGAAGTCCGGTGCGAACGCCGCCAGCACGCCCAGCAGCGCGGCCGCGAACACCGACACCGTCATGACCCGCACGCGCCCCCAGCGCTCGGACAGCATGCTCACCGGGATGACCGCGAGCGCGAGCGCGCCGGTGGTGACCGACACCGAGACGCTGGCTTGAGCCGGCGTCAGACCGAACCGGTCGGACAGCTGGGGGAGGAGCGTCTGCGTCGTGTAGAGCATCGCGAACGTGGCGCATCCGGCGAGGAACAGCGCGAGGTTGACCCGGCGGTATCCGGACGAGCCGTGTGCGTGGCGCACCGGTGTGGCGGGGGAGGCGGTCTCGGCTTCGGAGGCGGCTTTCGGTGCGCCGCGGCCTTGGGCAGGCTCTGACGAGGGCATGCGTCGAACGTAGAACCGAACCTGTCATGCGTCCAATGCATGAAGCGGCGATGATTGATGCCATGACGTATGAGAGCAGGTCGTCCCGGGATGCGGAGCCGGAGAACGGTGTCGGCGTTCTCGCACCGAGACTCGTGCAGTTCGCCGCGGTCGCGCGCGCCGAGCACGTCACGCGGGCCGCGGAGGCGCTGGACATCCCGCAGCCGACCCTCAGCCGCACCGTCGCGCGCCTCGAACGCGAGCTCGGCGTGCCGCTCCTGGTGCGCACCGGGCGGGGCGTGCGGTTGACCCGGCAGGGGCGCACGCTGCTGGCCGCCGTCGAGCCGCTGCTCGACCGCCTGGAGGAGGCGTGCGCCGAGATCCAGGGGGAGGTGAGCGCGACGCGCGGCAAGGTCGCGTTCGGGTTCCTGCACACCATGGGCGGCGAGGCGGTGCCCGGGCTGCTGCGCGACTTCCGCGCCGACCACCCCGGCATCCGGTTCGCGCTCGTCCAGGACGCGGGGCCGACGATGCTCGTGCGGATGCGCGCCGGCGACCTGGACCTGTGCATCACGTCGCCGCTGCCCGACGACCCGAACCTGGCGGTGCACGCGCTCGACGAACAGCGGCTGTACCTGGTCGTCCCGGCCGACCACCGGCTGGCCGGGCGGCGGCGGGTCCGGCTCGCGGAGGCGGCCGGCGAGCCGTTCGTGTGCATGGGGCCGGGCTACGGTCTGCGCCGCATCACCGACGCGCTGTGCGCCGAGGCGGGCTTCGTGCCGCAGGTGGCGTTCGAGGGCGAGGAGGCCGACACGTTGCGCGGCCTGGTCGCCGCGGGGCTCGGCGTCGCGCTGCTGCCCGCGCCCGACGAGGGGGGCAGGGCCGGCACGGTGCATCTGGAGGTGACCGAGCCGCGCGCGTACCGCACCCTCGCACTGTCCTGGCCCGCGGACCGGCCGCAGACCGCGCCGGTCCGGCTGTTCCGGGACTTCGTGCTGGGGCGCACGGGGCGGCTGCTCGCGGAGTGACCCGTGCTGTGCCGCAAAGCGACGATTCGGTGAAACCTGTGCGCCATACCCCGGTTCCGGGCGCGTTTCTACGCGCGTAGGTACTAAAGTCTGTGCATGCCTAGCCACACCGCAGCTGCCCCCTCGGCCGAGCACATCCGCCGAGCCCCGAAGGTCCTCCTCCACGACCACCTCGACGGCGGCCTGCGTCCGGCCACCATCGTCGACCTGGCCGCCGAGGTGGGCTACAAGAGCCTGCCCACCACCGACCCCGAGGCCCTCGGCGTGTGGTTTCGCGAGGCCGCCGACTCCGGTTCGCTCGTGCGCTACCTCGAGACGTTCTCGCACACCTGCGCCGTCATGCAGACCCGCGAGGCGCTCGTCCGGGTCGCCGCCGAGTGCGCCGAGGACCTCGCCGCCGACGGCGTCGTCTACGCCGAGATCCGCTACGCCCCCGAGCAGCACCTCGAACGCGGTCTCACGCTCGACCAGGTCGTCGAGGCGGTCAACGAGGGCTTCCGCCTCGGTGAGCACAACGCCGCCGCCGCGGGGCACCGCATCAAGGTCGGCGCCCTGCTCACCGCGATGCGGCACGCCGCCCGCTCGCTGGAGATCGCCGAACTCGCCAACCGCTACCGCGACCACGGCGTCGTCGGCTTCGACATCGCGGGCGCCGAGGCCGGGCACCCGCCCACCCGGCACCTGGACGCGTTCGAGTACCTGCAGCGCGAGAACTTCCACTTCACCATCCACGCCGGCGAGGCGTTCGGCCTGCCGTCCATCTGGGAGGCCGTGCAGTGGTGCGGCGCCGACCGGCTCGGCCACGGCGTGCGCATCATCGACGACATCACGGTCAAGGACGACGGCAGCGTCGAACTCGGCCGCCTGGCGGCGTACGTGCGCGACAAGCGCATCCCGCTGGAGATGTGCCCCACCTCCAACCTGCAGACCGGCGCCGCCGACTCGTACGGCGAGCACCCGATCGGCCTGCTGCGCCGGCTCTACTTCCGCGTCACCGTCAACACCGACAACCGGCTGATGAGCGGGACGTCGATGACCCGCGAGTTCGAGCACCTGGTCGAGGCGTTCGACTACGACCTCGACGACCTTCAGTGGTTCACCGTGAACGCGATGAAGTCCGCGTTCCTGCCGTTCGACGAGCGCCTCGCGATGATCAACGAGGTCATCAAGCCGGGCTACGGCGCGCTGCGTTCGGAGTGGCTCTTCGCGCGCGGCTGAACCGCCGCCCGGCACGCGCACGGGCCCGGCCGACTCCCTGCTGGAGGCGGCCGGGCCCGTCGCGTTTTGCGCTCGCCGTCCCGCGTTCGCTACCTTTCGTGGTCATGTCGTCACGTGGCGTGGCAGTGCCGCGCCCCGGAACCTGAGGATGCTCATGCGATCGGTAACGCGTAAGGCGGCCGTTACGGCCGGACTCGGTGCGGCGATTGTGGCCGCGGCTGCGGGTCCGGCGATGGCCGTGACCGGTGGGAACGCCGGTGTGCTCAACCCGCAGGCCCCCGGCGTCCCCAAGGTGGCCCAGGAGAACGCCGGAACCGTCGGCCCGTTCTCGCTCAACCAGGTCGCCGACAAGCTGCCGACCAACCAGGTCGCCAGCGGCCTGGAGTCGGCGACCCAGCAGGCCAAGGGGGTTCTCCCGGTGGGCTCCCTGCCCGCTCTGCCGGCCGTGCCCGGAGTGCCCGCGCTCTGAGTCACCCGGCGATCCGCCCACCGCGGATGCGGATCCGCACGCCGGGCCGTGCCCTTCCCTCATGGGCGCGGCCCGGCCGCGGGTCAGAAGCGTCTGTACAACTCCTGCGCCACGTCGCCGAGATAGGGCCCGGTCATCGTCTTGGCCGTGGTCATCGATATGCCCAGCGAGACGTTGCTGACGAGGTAGCGCTTGCCCTGCACCTCGGCGAACCAGCCGCCGCCGCTGGAGCCGCCGGTCATCGTGCAGCCCATCCACAGCATGTCCGGCTTGGGCCAGCCGGAGTTGCGGAAGTCGCTGGTCGGCGACGCGCACGTGTACATGGTCTTGCCGTCGAAGGGGTCCTCGCCCGGGTAGCCGTACGACTCGACGTCCAGGTGCCGCGGCGCGTTCCACAGGATCTCGGCGCTCGTCCCCAGCGTCGCCTCGAGCGACCTGCCGCTCGGCGGCTGCACGACGAACGCGCCGAAGTCGAACGGCGAGGCGATGCTGTCCCGCTCCGGGTCGGCGTCCTTCACCCACTGGTCGCTGACCTGCACCCGCTTGGCCGGCCAACGGCCGTACGGCTCACGGTCCTTGCGGCTCTGGGCGGTGCCGTCGTAGCCCGGGATGAACGTCACGTTGCCGTAGAAGTCGCCGCCCTTGCCGCCGTGCAGGCAGTGCGCCGCCGTCCACACCATGTTGCCGGACGCGCTGTGCACCACCGTGCCGCTGCACTCGCCGATGCCCCCCGGCACCTCGAACACGATCTTCCCGCGTATCGCCTTGTCCGGGTCCTTGTACGGGCCGTCCACCAGCTTGGCCTGCTGCGTGCGCGGCGGCTGGTAGTTCGGCGCCTGCTGCTGGTCCGGGGTCATCTGCGGGCCGACGGGCTTGGCGCCGCCGACCTTGCCCTCGTCGTCCCAGAACCGGTTGTTGTCCTGGATCTCCTGGTCGGAGTACCGCTTTTCGGACATCGCCTTGGCCTTGCCGGCCTCGATGGCGAGCGTGCCGCTGACGAACAGCCCCAGCAGTGTCATCACCACGCCGCCGATCACCGACAGCGTGATGATCCGGTTCTTCTGGTGCGTCGGCCCCACCGGGCCTCCCCCCTCGCGTACACCCCGTCCGACCCCTGTTCGGATGATAGGCGTACCGCACCGCCGCCCGTTCGGCGCGGGGTCAGCGCTCCTTCGGGATGATGATCCACATCGCGACGTACAGCAGGAACTGCGGGCCCGGCAGCAGGCACGACAGGACGAACGCGATACGCACGGTCTTCGGGCTCCAGCCGAACCGGTGGGCCAGCGCGGCGCACACGCCCGCGATCATCCGGCCGTACCGGGGTCGGACCAACGCACCGCCGCGCATTGCCGTGGACATGAGTGGCTCCTCCTTCGCGCGGTGCGCCGTTCGCACCGACACCTCGAAGGTATGTCGGCGTGACGGCCGCGAAATCGTCCGCGAGGACCGCCCGACCCTGATGCGCGGAGCCTCAGGGGCCTCCTCCCCGAGACGTAGGGGACGCCTCAGGGTGGCCTCAGGGGCGAGCCCCGGAACCCTCCCCGGAGCCCGTCCGTCGCATCGTCAACGGGTAGGCGGCATCGGGGACTTCCCGACGCCGGGCACCGGCCCGGCCAGGAAGTCCCCGCAGCGCATCGGCTTGCCCAGGCCCAACCGCCCGGCGAGTGGCACCACTTCAGCATGCGAGGCGTGCTGGAGCGTGCACACGACCTGCCCCAGTCCGAGCGGGCTGAGCGACGACGGTTCGACGTCCAGGCGCACCAGGTCCGCCGGATCACCCGGCTGCGGCTCGGCCGGACCCACCCCGCCGGACGGCAGCGCGGTCGTCCAGCCCTGCGCGCGCTCGTCGGCGCTCGGGCCCTTCACCAGCTCGCGGAGCAGCCGGTCGATCTGCGACATGCGCTGCGGATCGTCCGGCACCGGGACCTTCGTCGAACCCGGCTGCGGGATCTGGATGTCGACGGGGTCGCCGCGCAGCACCGGCTGCGGCCGACCGTCGCGCACCAGGTAGATCTGGTGCCGGCCGACGACCCCGCTCGGCGTCGTGCCCTGCGGCGACGGACGCTTCGCGGGCTCGCCCGCGTTCACCGGGCCCTCGGTCGCGCGGATCCCGCAGCCGGCCACCAGCGCGGCCGTGCTGACGGCCAGCAGCAGCGCGCGCGTCACGTGCCGCCTCCCGGTACGCCGCCGTTCGTGCCGAAGCGCGCTCATCGCGGCCCCCCGGCGGACGACGGGGTATCCCGGTCGCTCCCGGCGGACGAGGCGCCCGGCGGGGCGGCACGCTCGTCGGCGGCGCCCGCGCCGCGCGTCTCCGGCGCGTCGTCGGTGCCGTCCTCGGCCTCCGCCGCGTCCTCGGCGCCCGGCGACTCGACGTCAGGCGACTCGGCGTCGCGCGCTTCCGGGGCACGGGTCTCCGCGTCCTCGGCGCCGGCCTCGTCGCCGCTGCCGGCCACCGGCTCGTTCGGCGGGTCGTCGAACGACCGGTCGTCGTACGCCGTCTCGTCCCAGTCGTCGTCCCACACGCCCTCGTCGGGGTCGTGCAGCAGCGGGTCGCTGTCGTCGACCGGCGGCACCAGAGGCAGCCGCAGGCTGAACATCGCGCCGCCGCCCGGGACGTTCGCGGCGGACGCGGTGCCGCCGTGGATACGGGCGTTCTCCATCACGATCGACAGACCCAGACCGCTGCCCTCCGAGCGGGCACGCGAGCTGTCCGCCTTGTAGAACCGGTCGAACACGTGCGGGAGCACGTCCTCGGGGATGCCCGGGCCGGTGTCGGACACGTCGATGACGAGGTCCTCGGCACCCGGTTCGCCCGGGCCGACGCGTGGTTCGCGGCGGATCTCCACGGTCACCGGGGAGCCGCCGTGCCGCAGCGCGTTGCCGACCAGGTTGGACACCATCACGTCGAGCCGCCGCGCGTCGACGCGGGCCAGGATGCCGCGCGGCGCCCGCAGGTCGACCGCGTCCATCCACGCCCGCGCGTCCAGGCACGCGGTGACCAGGTCGGCGATGTCCACGTCGTCGACGACGAGCGACGCGGTGCCCGCGTCGAAGCGGGACACCTCCATCAGGTCCTCGACCAGGGTGGCGAGCCGGTCGATCTCGGCGACCACCAGGCGGGCCGCGGGCGCGCCCTGTTCGCCGAGGCTGTCGGCCTCCTCCTCGAGCAGCTCGCTGACCGCCGTCATCGCGGCGAGCGGCGTGCGCAGCTCGTGGCTGACGTCGGCGACGAACCGGCGCGACGACGCCTCGAGCGCCCGTAGTTCGCTGACGCTGCGTTCCAGTTTCTCCGCCGCGTCGTTGAACGTTCGTGCCAGGTCCGCGAGTTCGTCCGAGCCGCGGACCTCGAGCCGGGTGTCGAGCTTGCCCGCGCCGAGCTGCCGCGCGGCGTCGCCGAGGCGGCGCACCGGGCGCAGCACGTGGCGTGCTCCGACCAGCGCGAGGATCGCGGCGGCGCCGAGCGCCAGCACCGCGCCCGTGGTCAGGTAGCGGGCGAGCGACGTCAGGTCGGTCTGCTCCGCGCGCAGCGACTGGAACATGTAGCCGGTCGGGCCGTCGGGCACCCCGGGTGTCTTGGAGACGACCTTGGTGCCGGCGATCAGGAACGGCTCGCCGTCGATGTTCACGCGCTGGAAGTACATGTGGTAATCGCCCTGCGAGTCCGGCGTGGTGACCGCCTTGCGGAGGTCGGCCGGAACCGCGTTCAGCGTGAACTTGCCGGTGTCCGGCATCGACTTGCCGCCGTCGCCCTCGGCGACCAGCACGACGTTGTACCCGAAGCTGGTGCTGCGCAGCTGCCCGACGCCGACCTCCAGCTCCTCGGGGCCGGCGTCCGCCGGCAGGTTGACCGACACGCGGCCGAGCCCGTCGCGGAACTCCTTGATGACCGAGTCCTGGGCGCGCTGCAGCACCGCGTTGCGGGTCAGCACGTAGGCGATCCCCGATGCGGCGACCGCGGAGATCAGCGCGACGATCGCGAACGCCGCGAGGATGCGCACGCGCAGCGAACTCAGCCGCATCGCGTGCCCGATCCGGGCGAGCACCGGGCGGCGGGTGCGCGTGCGGCCGGGCTTCCGGGTCTTGGTGGCCGCCCCGGTCACGGCGGGTCGAGGCGGTAACCGACGCCGCGGACGGTACGGATCAACGTCGGCGCCGACGGCACCAACTCGACCTTGGCGCGCAGCCGCTGGACGCACGCGTCCACGAGCCGCGAGTCACCGAGGTAGTCGTGCTCCCACACCAGGCGGAGCAGCTGCTGCCGCGACAGCGCCTGGCCGGGGCGGCGGCTCAGCTCGACGAGCAGCCGCAGCTCGGTGGGCGTGAGCGACAGCTCCTCACCGCCCTTGGTGACGATCATCGCGTTGCGGTCGACCACCAGGTCGCCGAACACCGACGCGTCCGACACCTCGCGCTCGCCGCGCCGCAGCACGGCACGGATACGGGCGTCCAGCACACGCGGCTGGACGGGCTTGACGACGTAGTCGTCCGCCCCGGACTCGAGCCCGACGACGACGTCGATGTCGTCGTTGCGGGCGGTCAACAGGATGATCGGCAGCGAGTCCGTGCGGCGGATCCGCCGGCACACCTCGAATCCGTCGATGCCGGGCAGCATCACGTCCAGCACGATCAGGTCCGGGCGCTGCTCACGCCATCGCTCCAGTCCGAGCTCGCCGGTGGCGGCGGTCACCACACGGTGACCTTGGCGGCCCAGCGCGAGCTCGAGGCCGGTGCGTACGGCCTCGTCATCCTCGATCAGCAACAGGTAGGGCACGCGAGCCATTGTGTCTGACGTCACGGGTGGGAAGAACACGGGTCCGGCATCCACGGTTCTGCGGCCTCTGGCTCTGTTGCATGGCTGTGACACGAGGCGGACGGTCCGATGATGCCCTCCCGGCAGGCTGGTGCCTGTGAACGAAGCTCGCGTTGGAGCAGGGTTTGGGGGAGGAACCATGCAGACTCAGATCGACCGCCACGAAGGTGCCGCCGACAGCCGCCTGGACAACCGTCGCACGGTCGTCGCGCTGGCCGTCGTGCCGAGCGCCGGCACCGCCGCATCGCGCGCCGCCGCCGCGTCCGTGTCCGTGCAGGACACCGGCTGCGTCGACGACGACTTCACGGCGTACGTCCGCGAGCGCCGCTCGGCGCTGTTCGCCACCGCGTACCACCTGACGGGCGACCGCAACGAGGCCGAGGACCTGCTGCAGAGCGCCCTGATGAGCACCTACCAGGCGTGGGGCCGCATCCAGGACAAGGCCGCGCTCGGCGGTTACCTGCGGCGCACCATGACCAACCTGCACATATCGGCATGGCGGCGCCGCCGGATCGGCGAGTACCCCACCGAGGAGATGCCCGAGCGCCCCGACGGCTCGGACTCGATGGGCGACACCGAGCTGCGCGCCGTGCTGTGGTCCGCGCTCGCGAAGCTGCCCGAGCCGCAGCGCACGATGCTCGTCCTGCGCTACTACGAGGGCCGCACCGACCCCGAGGTCGCCGAGGTGCTCGGCGTCAGCGTCGGCACGGTGAAGAGCAGCATCTGGCGCGCGCTTCGCCGGCTGCGCGAGGACGAGGCGCTCAGCTTCGGCGCGGACGAGGCGTTCGCGGAGCTGGTCGCCTGACACCGCGGCCGCTCGGCTGCTGCGACGGAGAGAGTTCACACGGGTCCGGGGGGGCTTGGTGGGGACCTTGTCCCGGGATCGGTCCGCGAGGACCGGCCCGGGGCTTCGTCGTTCCGGGGCGGGTTTTGTCGTTACGGCGGCAAGGACGGCGGTGCGCGGGATTCGGTTCCAGGGTTGTCGCAAAGTCGCCGCGCGGGTGTCACGTTGCCCCGGCGTTCGTCTTTTCGCTACCTTCCGTGATGGCCCGGACACTTTGGGTGTCGCGGCATCGAAACGGAAGGACTGACATGGCTTCGGCACTCCGCACCGTCATGGCCGCGTCGATCGGCGCCGCGGTGGCCCTGGGCATCGGCGCGCCCGCGGCGACCGCCTCCCCGTTGAAGCCGAGCCCCACGCGGCTCGACCCGGCGCTGGACGCCGCACTGCCGGCGGTCGCCGGCCCCGTCCAGCACGCCGCGCTCAACCCGCTGGCGGGCACCGGCTTCAACCCCGTCGACAACGCGGTCGCCACCGAGGTCGGCGACCTGCCGCTCAGCACCGCGATGCTCACCGGGCAGTTCGCCCACGGCACCGACCTGGAGACGCTGCTCGCCACCACGGGCGGCCTCCCGGTCCCGTCGCTCGGCTGAGGGGGCACGGCATGGCATCCGCACTGCGCGGCACCGTGGCCGCGGCGCTCGGCGCCGCGGTGGCCCTCGGCATCGCCGCACCGGCCGCCCACGCGGCGGAGAACCCGCCCCAGGAGCGGAGCGAGCTCGACATGGCCTTGGACACGGCCGCCCCGTCGGCGACGCGGCACCTCGGCGACGCCAAGCTCAACCCGATGGCGGGCACCGGCGCCGACTCGCTCCCGATGAGCGACGTCCTCGCGCCGGTCGCGGGCACGCTGGCGGACTGAGGCCGGTCCCGGGCCCCGCGGTGCGCGGGGCCCGGCCGGCCGGGCCCGCCGACCCGGTCGAAAACGTTCCCTGCCGGTCCGCTTTCCGACGCTCCTCGTCCATCCCGCCGTTCGCGCCGTACGGTAGGCGCCGTAGTGCGTTCGGCGGGGAGGAAGCACGGATGGGTGCGGAGACGAAGCGGCTGCGTGAGCCGGCGGCCTGGGGCCTGATCGGTTACGTGGCGGTCGGCCTGGGTGTGACGGCGACACGGGTGTTCTTCGGGGCGGGCACGTCGGTCAGCGGATACCGCGCGCGGTCGTACGCGGCGCAGGCCGACCTGCTGCACGTCATGACGCCGTTCCTGCTGGTCGCGGCGGTGCTGCTGGCCACGCACGCGGGGCGGCCGATCGACCGCGCGCGGGCGGTGACGCGCGCCGCGCTGGGCGTGCTCGCGGCGCAGGCGCTGGTCGGGGTGACGGCGGCGCTGTCCGCGCTGGCGTACCACGGCAACGCGTACACGCCGGTGCCGTCGTCGGCGCGCGTGCAGCAGACGATCCTGAACGTGGTCGTGCTGTGCCTGTTCGCGCTGGCCGCGTATTTCTTCCTGATGACGCTGTCGGTGCCGAACCCGCCGACGGTCACGCGCGGCCGCGTCCCGGACACCGTCGTGCCGCCGCAGGGCGTCCAGCAGCCTCAGCCGCACATGACGGCACAGACGGCCGCCGCGCCGGCGCCCGCGCCCACGCCGGCGTCGCCTCCGCCGCCCACGGGTCCGCCGCTCGCGACGACCGTGCCGCCGCACCCGAACGCGGTCCCGACCCGCCGCGCCTGACGCGCGAACGCGAAGGCCGGGGCGTACCCGTGCGGGTACGCCCCGGCCTTCGGGGTCTCGGCGCCGGTCGGCCGCCGCTCAGCGGCGGCTCAGTTGCCGGTCGGGTGCCACACGGTGCGCGCCTCGGTGAAGGCCAGCATGCGGCCGACGCCCGGGTCGGCGGTCCAGTCCGGCTCCTTCGCCTCGGGGCGCAGCACGCGCTTGAGGTTGTCCGCGGCCGCGATCTCCAGGTCGCGCACCGAGGCGACGCCCGCGGTGTGCGACGCGCCGGCCAGGTCGATCGCGTTGACGTCCTGGTGCGCCGCGAGCCACGGCGCGACCTCGGCGAGCGGGCCGCTGAGCAGGTTCACGACACCGCCCGGAACGTCGGACACCGCGAGCACCTCGGCGAACGCGAGCGCGGGCAGCGGGGCCTGCTCGGACGCCAGCACGACCGCGGTGTTGCCGGTCGCGACGACCGGCGCCAGCACCGAGGTCAGGCCGAGCAGCGACGACTTGCGCGGCGCCAGCACGGCGACGACACCGGTCGCCTCGGGCGTCGTCCAGTTCGCGTACGGGCCGGCGACCGGGTTGGCGCCGCCCGCGACCTGGGCGAGCTTGTCGGTCCACCCGGCGTACCAGACCCAGCGGTCGACCGCGGCGTCGACGGACGCGAGCGCCTTGTTGCGGCCGACGCCCTCGGCGGCGGACACCTCGTCGGCGAACTGCTCGCGGCGGCCCTCCAGCATCTCGGCGACGCGGTACAGCACCTGGCCGCGGTTGAACGCGGTCGCGCCGGACCAGCCGGGGTACGCCTTGCGGGCCGCGACCACCGCGTCACGCGCGTCCTTGCGGGTGCCGCGCGGCGCGTTCGCCAGAGGCCGGTCCTTCGTGTCGGTCACGGCGTACACCCGCCCGCTCTCGGAACGGGGGAACGCGCCCCCGATGTACAGCTTGTAGGTCTTGTTGACCGCCAGTCGGGTCTCAGACATTCAGGTACGCCTCCAGACCGTGGCGGCCGCCCTCACGGCCGAACCCGGACTCCTTGAACCCGCCGAACGGCGACGCCGGGTCGAACCGGTTGAACGTGTTGGTCCACACGACGCCGGCCCGCAGCCGCTGCGCGGTCCACAGCGCCTTGGCGCCCTTCTCGGTCCACACGCCCGCGGACAGGCCGTACGGCGTGTTGTTGGCCTTCTCCACCGCCTCGGCGGGCGTACGGAAGGTCAGCACCGACAGCACAGGCCCGAAGATCTCCTCGCGCGCGATGCGGTGCGCCTGCGTGACGCCGGTGAACACCGTCGGCGGGAACCAGAACCCCTTCGCGGGGATCTCGCACGGCGCCGTCCAGCGCTCGGCGCCCTCGTCGTCGCCGGAGGCTACCAGCCGCGTGATGCGGTCGAGCTGTGCCGCGGAGTTGATCGCGCCGACGTCGGTGTTCTTGTCGAGCGGGTCGCCGAGCCGCAGCGTGCCGAGGCGCCGGGTGAGCATGTGCAGCACCTCGTCCGCGACGGACTCCTGCACGAGCAGCCGCGAGCCGGCGCAGCACACCTGGCCCTGGTTGAAGAAGATGCCGTTGACGATGCCCTCGACCGCGGAGTCGAGCGCGGCGTCGTCGTAGACGATGTTCGCGGCCTTGCCGCCGAGTTCGAGGGTCAGCTTCTTGCCGGTGCCCGCAGTGGTCCGGAGGATCTCCTTGCCGACCGCGGTCGAGCCGGTGAACGCGACCTTGTCCACGTCGGGGTGCGCGACGACCGAGCGGCCGGTCTCGCCGGCGCCGGTGACGATGTTGACGACACCGGCCGGCAGCCCGGCCTCGACGCAGATCTCGGCGAACCGCAGCGCGGTCAGCGGCGTGGTCTCCGCGGGCTTGAGCACCACCGTGTTGCCCGCGGCGAGCGCCGGGGCGATCTTCCACGCGAGCATCAGCATCGGGAAGTTCCACGGGATGACCTGGCCGGCCACGCCGAGCGGCTTCGGGTCCGGGCCGAAGCCGGCGTGCGCGAGCTTGTCCGCCCAGCCCGCGTAGTGGAAGAAGTGCGCGGCGACCAGCGGGATGTCGACGTCGCGCGACTCGCGGATCGGCTTGCCGTTGTCGAGCGTCTCCAACACGGCCAGCTCGCGGCCGTGCTCCTGGATCAGCCGGGCGATGCGGAACAGGTACTTGGCGCGCTCGCTGCCGGGCAGCGCGGACCATGTGCGGAACGCCTTGCGGGCGGCCTTCACGGCGCGGTCCACGTCGGCCTCGCCGCCGACCGCGACCTCGGCCAGGACCTCTTCGGTGGCCGGGTTGACGGTCTTGAGCGTGGCGCCGTCGGCGGCCTCGGCGAACTTGCCGTCGATGAACAGGCCGTAGGAGCTCGCGATGTCGACGGCGGACCGGGACTCGGGGGCGGGGGCGTACTCGAACGCCTTGCCGGGGGTGCTGATGGTGTTGCTCACGTCAGTCCACCGTCACGTAGTCGGGGCCGGAGTAGCGGCCGGTCGCCAGCTTGTGGCGCTGCATCAGCAGGTCGTTGAGCAGGCTGGAGGCACCGAGCCGGAACCAGTCCGGGGTCAGCCAGTCCTGGCCGGCGGTCTCGTTGACCAGGACCAGGTACTTCATGGCGTCCTTGGTGGTGCGGATGCCGCCGGCGGGCTTGACGCCGATCTGGCGGCCGGTCGCGGCGCGGAAGTCGCGCACGGCCTCCAGCATCACCAGGGTCACCGGGAGCGTCGCGTTGGTGCCGACCTTGCCTGTGGAGGTCTTGATGAAGTCGGCGCCCGCGAGCATCGCCAGCCACGAGGCGCGGCGCACGTTGTCGTACGTCGACAGCTCGCCCGTCTCGAGGATGACCTTCAGGTGCGCGGCCTCGCCGTCGGGCCGGGCGCAGGCCGCCTTGACCGCGACGATCTCGTCGAACACCTGCCGGTAGCGGCCGGACAGGAACGCGCCACGGTCGATGACCATGTCGATCTCGTCCGCCCCGGCGGCGACCGCGGAGGCGACGTCGGCCAGCTTGATGTCCAGCGCAGCGCGGCCCGAGGGGAACGCGGTGGCGACGGACGCCACGTTGACCGGCGCGGCGCCGAGCGCGCGCTTGGCCTCGGCGACCAGGTCGGGATAGACGCAGATCGCGGCCGGGCGCGGGGTGCCCGGTTCGCTCGGGTCGGGGTGCAGCGCCTTGGCGCACAGCGACCGGACCTTGCCGGGGGTGTCGGCACCCTCGAGCGTCGTGAGGTCGATCATGGAGATGGCGAGGTCGATCGCGAAGGCCTTGGCGTCCTTCTTGATCGAGCGCGTCCCGAGCATCGCGGCGCGGGACTCGGCCCCCACCTTGTCGATACCGGGAAGCCCGTGGAGGAACCGGGTCAGGGCCGCCTCGGAGGACGTCACCTCGACCGGGTCGGCGGGGAAGGCAGACAGCATGGTCACCACATGAGCATATCTACACGCGTAGCGCCGTGCCAGGTAGCCCTCCCTTTCGACGGGGAGGGCTCCGGCACGTGCGTCTACCGCTCCGGTTGAGGCACAATCACCGGTCTTGACCTGACCCCGCTGTGAGACGGGATGAATCGCGGTTACCCGCAACGTTTCCTGCTTCATCGCCAACCGCCCCGATCAGGGTCTTACGCCAGCTCCACAGGCCGACACCGCCGGCCCGGCGGCCAGTGCAAAATCTAGGGGCACCACCAATCGTAGGCACTCCCCCGAATGGGTGAACGATGAAGCGTGACGAGGGCGTCACCGTCTACCGATCCAAGCCCGCGGTCTTCACCGGCGTGATCCTGCTGGCGGTCGGCGGGTGGCTGGCCCTGGACGGCGCGCTGCGCGGCACCACGCGCAGCGCCGTCACCGTGCTCGGCGTCGTGCTGGTCCTCGGATCCGTCGTGGTCGCGCTGACCCTGCGCGCGGCCGTGTTCGCGGGGCCCGAGCGGCTCGTGATCCGGAACCCGTTCCGGACCATCGAGATCCCGTGGAACCGGGTCGAGGACGTCCGCGCCGAGTACTCGGTCGAGGTCCGCACCGGCCCTGACACCAAGTTCCACATCTGGTCGATCCCCGTCTCCCTGCGCGAGCGCAAGCGCGCCATGCGGGTCAACGCCCGCAACACCGCCGAGGACCCGTTCAACCGGCTCGGCCACCAGCACGTTCCGCAGGCCGCGATGGCCGACCACGCCGTCGCCGACCTGCGCGGGATGGCCGAGCAGTTCGGGAAGGACTCGACCGGCGACGTCGTGGTCCGCTGGTTCGTGCCGCTGTTCGTCGTGATGGCCGTCGGCGCGGCCCTGGTCGTGGCGGCGCAGACCGCGCTCTGACGGAACGGGCCGCCGGCCGTCCGGAGTCGCTCAGCCGGTCGGACAGGTCACCCGCAGAGAGCGGAAGGTCGCGCTGAAGTTCTTCGCGCCGGTGCCCGTCGGGGTGTTGAGCACGCTCATCCGGGCACTCGCCTCGTTGCCCGCGAGCGACGCCTTCTCGTCGGTGACGTTCTCCCACGGCTTCGCGTCGTCCGCCCGCCACTGGGCGGACACGAAGCCGCCCTTGCGCTCCAGGCGCAGCGACACCGTGTGCACGGAGGAGTCGACGGGGAGCTTGGGTTCCGGCTCGGTGATGAACGGTGTGGTCAGCTTGTGGTGCTGGTCCTGCGCGTAGTACTCGAACGCGATCGCGTTGTGGTCGCCCAACCCGCGTTCCAGGCGCACGTAGTTGCTGCCGTCGACGTACAGCAGCAGCCCCGCGGCCTGGTAGCCGGTGTTCGGGTTCACGGTCACCCGGGTCTCCACGGTGAAGTCGCCGGTGACCGGCACCCCGGCCGAGACCGCGGTCACCTTCCCCTGGAAGTCCGTGCGCACGTCGCTGCCCGGCGGGGCGGTCAGGGTCAGGCCCTGGGGGCCGTACTTGGGCGGGGCGGAGGCGGTGACGCCGGTGAACCCGCTCAACGGGCTCGTCGACGCGTTCACGGTGGTGAAGTCCAGGCTGGTCGCGCCGCACGCCGTCGGTGAGGGCGACGGCGACGCGGCCGACGGGGTACCGGGGCTGCTCGCGCCGCTTCCGCTCGCGTGGTTGCCGTCCGAGCCCCCGTCCGTCAGCCGGGGCACGACGAGGATCGCCGCGGTCGCGAGCACCGCGACGGCGACGGCCGCGCCGATGATCCGGCGCCACCGCGCACCGTCGTCGTGCGCCCGGTCGCGGCGGTCCGGCTCGTCGGGCGGGACGGTCGGCGGCACGCTGCCTGGGCCGGTCGGAGGAGTGTCCCCGGTGTGCCCGCGGTAGGCGCCGCCAGGCCCGATCGTCGTCGAGCCGAGTGTGAACGAGCCGGAAGGCGGCGGCGGTTGGACCCGCCGCTCCGGAACCGGCCGACCGCCCGACGAGGTGGTCGGCGGGGCGTCCCCCCGCACCTCGAAATCCGCGCCGAGCGGATCATCGGACAGCAGCGCCGCCGAGCGGGCGAGCACCAGTTCGGTGAGCGGGCGAGGCAACCAGGCCCCGCTGCGGGTGGCGTCCGGGAACCCGGCCAGCCGTTCCAGCACGTCGCGCGGCGAAGGCCGGAGGCCGGGATCCTTCTCCAGCATGTCCCGCACGAGGCCGGCGAAGCGCGGCGGGACGCCGGACAGGTCGGGGTCGCCGTGCAGCACCTTGAACAGCAGTTCGGTGAGCGCCCCTTCGCCGAACGGGCCGCGTCCGGTCGCCGCGTACGTCAGCACCGATCCGAGCGCGAAGACGTCGGTGGCCGGCCCGATCGGCCCGGTCCCGGCCTGCTCCGGCGCGAGGAACCCGGGCGAACCGACGAGCAGCCCGGTGCCGGTGATGGTGCCGCCTTCGAGCGCCCGCGCGATGCCGAAGTCGATGAGCCGGGGACCGTCGGCCGCCAGCATGACGTTCCCGGGCTTGAGGTCGCGGTGCACGAGCCCCGCGCCGTGCACGGCGACCAGCGCTTCGGCGAGGCCGCCGGCGAGGGTGCCGAGCGCGTCGGGCAGCGGCCCGAACCGGGCGACGGCGTCGTTGAGCGCGACGCCCGCGACGTACCCGGTGGCCAGCCACGGAGGGTCGCCCTGCGGGTCGGCGTCCAGCACCGGCGCGGTGAACACGCCGCTGACCGCCCGCGCGGCGGCCACTTCGCGCGCGAACCGCACCCGGAAGTCGGGGTCGTCGGCGAAGTCCGCCCGGATGACCTTGAACGCGACCGGCCGCCCGCCGGGCGACCGCGCCAGATAGACCCGCCCCATGCCGCCCGCGCCGAGCCGCGCGAGCATGCGGTAGCCGGCGACGACTGACGGATCCTCAGCACGCAGTGCTTCCACGGTGATGTCCCTCCCCGGCACCACGGTAGGGAAACGGGCGCGGTTCAGCGCGACTGTGGACGCTCTGTGACACGCGGTGGTTCACACGGTGGTTCACACGGTGTGGAACGACGAGGGCGGCGCGCCGTTCTCCGGCGTGCCGCCCTCGTCGACGTGTCTCCGCTACATCCCCAGCGCCGCCGCCAGGTCCTTCTTCAGGGCCGCCAGTGTCGCCGCCGCGACCGTGCGGGCCTCGGCCACCTGGGTGTGCACCGGCACCACGACCTGGAGGTAGCCCTTCAGCTTCGGCTCGGTGCCGCTGGGCCGCACGACGATGCGGGCCGAGGCGACCTCGTCCGCTCCCGCGAGCGTGTAGCGCAGGCCGTCGGTCGGCGGCAGATCAGCCGTCCCCTCGGCCAGGTCGTCGACGCGCTCGACGCGCAGCCCGCCGAGGTAGGACGGCGGCGTCGCGCGCAGCCGGGCCATGCCCTCGGCGATCTTCTCCAGCTGGTCGACCCGCACCGAGTACTGGTCGGTCGCGTGCAGCCCGTACTCGAGCGCGATGGCGTCCAACAGGTCGAGCAGCGTGCGGCCGTCGCGCTTCGCGGCCGCGGCGAGCTCGGCGATCATCAGGGCGGCGCTCACGCCGTCCTTGTCGCGCACCCCGTCGGGGTCGACGCAGTAGCCCAGTGCCTCCTCGTACGCGAAGGTCAGCCCCGGCACGCGCGCGAGCCACTTGAACCCGGTCAGCGTCTCGACGTACGTCAGCCCGTGCCGCTCAGCGACCGGCCCCAGCAGCGACGACGACACGATCGTCGTCGCGAGCACGCCGTTGCCGTCCGCCCGCCGGGCGATCTCGGTACCCAGCAGGGCGCCGACCTCGTCGCCCCGCAGCATGCGCCAGCCACCGGGCGCCGACGGGTCGGGGACGGCGACCGCGCACCGGTCGGCGTCCGGGTCGTTCGCGACGACCAGGTCGGCGTTCGCCGCCGCGGCGGTGGCGAACGCGAGGTCCATCGCGCCGGGCTCCTCCGGGTTGGGGAACGCGACGGTCGGGAAGTCGGGGTCGGGCTCGGCCTGTTCGCCGACCACCGTGGGCGCGGGGAACCCGGCGCGCTCGAAGGCGCCGAGCATCACCGCGCCGCCGACACCGTGCATCGCGGTGTGCACGAGCCGCAGGTCGCGCGGCCCCCCGGCGCGGACGACACCGACCGCGCGGTCGAGGTACGCGTCGAGCAGCGTCTCGCCGAGCACCTCCCACCCGCCGTCGGCCATCGGCACGTCGGCGAGCGAGCCGACGGCGTCGATCTGCGCGGCGATCTCGGCGTCGGCGGGCGGCACGATCTGCGAGCCGTCGCCGAGGTAGACCTTGTAGCCGTTGTCGCGCGGCGGGTTGTGGCTCGCGGTGACCATGACGCCGGCGACGCAGCCGAGGTGGCGGATCGCGAACGCCAGCACCGGGGTCGGCAGGGGCCGGGGCAGCAGGAGCGCGTGCAGTCCGGCGGCCTCCATGACGGCCGCGGTGTCGCGCGCGAAGACGTCGGACTTGTGCCGCGCGTCGAAGCCGATGACGACCGTGCCGGAGGCGTCCGGGGTCCGGTTCGCGTTCAGGTACGCGGCGAGCCCGGCAGCGGCGCGGATCACCACGGCGCGGTTCATCCGGTTGGGGCCGGCGCCCAGTTCGCCGCGCAGCCCCGCGGTGCCGAACTGCAGCAGGCCGGCGAACCGGTCCTCGAGCGCCGCGCGGTCGTCCGCGTCGAGCAGGGCCTGCAGTTCCGCGCGGGTGTCCGGGTCGGGGTCCTCGGCCAACCACGCGCGGGCGGACTCGACGACGTCGCTCAAGACGGTCTCCTTTTGTACCGGTCTCCGGACCCGGGTGCGGGCCCGGCGTCGGGGATGCGGAGGAGGCGCCCGCGGTGGCGGGCGCCGGTCCTCAGATCCGCGGCAGCACCTCGGTGAGCAGGCGGCCCATGCGGACGGCGGACGCGCGGCCCGCCTCCAGGACCTCCTCGTGGTTGAGCGGTTCGCCGGTCATGCCGGCCGCGAGGTTGGTGACCAGCGAGATGCCGAGCACCTCGGCGCCGGCCTCGCGTGCCGCGATGGCCTCGAGCGTGGTGGACATGCCCACCAGGTGCCCGCCGATCGCGCGCACCATGCCGATCTCGGCGGGGGTCTCGTAGTGCGGGCCGGGGAACTGGACGTAGACGCCCTCCTCCAGCTCCGGCTCGACCTCGCGGCACAGCTGGCGCAGGCGCGGCGAGTACAGGTCCGTCAGGTCCACGAAGTTGGCGCCGAGGATCGGCGAGGTCGCGGTCAGGTTGATGTGGTCCGAGATGAGGACCGGCTGACCGGGCGCGAACGACGGGCGCAGGCCGCCGCAGCCGTTGGTGAGGACGACGGTCTTGCAGCCGGCGGCGACGGCGGTGCGGACCCCGTGCACGACGGCGGCGACGCCGCGGCCCTCGTACAGGTGGGTGCGGCCGAGGAACACGAGCGCGCGGCGGTTGCCGACGGTGATCGAGCGGATGGTGCCGGCGTGGCCCGCGACGGCGGGCGGCGGGAACCCGGGCAGCTCGGTGACGGGGAACTCGTGGTCGGGGGCGCCGAGCATGTCGGCGGCGGGCACCCAGCCGGAGCCCATCACGAGGGCGATGTCGTGGGTCGCGGCGCCGGTGATCTCCTGCAGGCGGCGCGCGGCGGCGGCCGCCGCGGCGGTCGGGTCGTTGCTGACGGAAGCGTTCACAACGCGAGCGTAAAGCGTGGGGTGCCGATCAGCGCGCTTGGGGTCTATGCGCGTAGAGATCGTGTCGCAATCGATGCCGAAAGGCCCGTGGGCCGGGGTGTGGGTTACCGACAGGTAAGGCCTGTCGGCCGTGCTGCGGGTTACCGACAGGTAGGGCGGCGGGTCACGGCCCGACCGACAGGCACGGCCGGATGCGCAGCTCCTTGACGTAGTCGTCCGGCGCGCCCGCGGACTCCGCGGCGTCGGCGACCATGCCCAGGTAGCGGGCGGACGGCAGGCCGCCCTCGTAGTCGTTCAGCACGTAGAGCCACGCGAGCTCCTCGCCGAACAGCGTCTCGACGCGCACCTTGACCTTGCGGTAGAGGCCGAGGGACTCGCCCTCCCAGCGGTCGAGCGCCGCCTCGTCGGCTTCGGTCAGGTCGTACAGCGCGACGAAGACCTGGGAGACGTCGTCCTCGACCACGGTGGCAAGGGAGCCCTCCCAGCCCAACTGCTCGCCGCCGAACGTCAGGCGCCAGCCGGACAACCAGCCGGTCACGCGGAGCGGGGAGTGGGGAGCGCGCCGTGCCATCTGCCGCGCGTCGAGGTTGCTGGCGTACGCGGCGTAAAGGGGCATGGGACCGCATCCTACGCGGCGCTCGGGGATGCGGAAGAATGACACCCGTGACTCGCATTGTGATCGTTGGTGGCGGCCCCGGTGGGTATGAATCGGCGCTTGTCGCCGCGCAGCTCGGGGCCGAGGTGACCGTCGTCGAGCGCGACGGTGTCGGCGGTGCCGCGGTCCTGACGGACTGCGTGCCGTCCAAGACGCTCATCGCGACCGCCGAGGTCATGACGAGCTTCGCCGACTCGCACCACGAGCTCGGGATCTATGTCGACGACGGCACGCCGGGCACGTTGGACCGCCCGATCGTCGGCGTCGACCTCAACGTCGTGAACAAGCGGGTGCTCGAGCTCGCGCAGGCCCAGTCGGTCGACATCGCCAACGGGCTGCGCCGCGCCGGCGTCACGCTGCTGAGCGGCACCGGCCGGCTCGACGGCCCGCGGCGCGTCGTGGCCACGCTGGACGACGGCACCGAGCAGACGCTCGAGGCCGACGCGATCCTCGTGTCCACCGGCGCGACCCCGCGCGTGCTGCCGGGCGCCGAGCCGGACGGCGAGCGCGTCCTCGACTGGAAGCAGGTGTACGGGCTCACCGAGCTGCCCCGCGAGCTGATCGTGGTCGGCTCGGGCGTCACCGGCGCCGAGTTCGCCGGCGCGTACCAGGCGCTCGGCTCCAAGGTGACCCTGGTGTCCAGCCGCGACCGCGTGCTGCCCGGCGAGGACCCGGACGCGGCCGAGGTGCTCGAGGGCGTGTTCAAGCGGCGCGGCATGCGCGTCATGAGCCGGTCCCGCGCGCAGAGCGTCGAGCGCTGCGGCGACAGCGTCATCGTGCGGCTCGCGGACGGGCAGACGCTGGAGGGCAGCCACTGCCTGATGGCGGTCGGCGCGGTGCCGAACACCTCGGGCATGGGCCTGGAGGAGGCGGGCGTCTTCCTGAAGGAGTCCGGGCACATCCGCGTGGACCGCGTGTCGCGCACGACGGCGAACGGCGTGTACGCGGCGGGCGACTGCACCGGCGTGTTCGCGCTGGCGTCGGTCGCGGCCATGCAGGGCCGCATCGCGATGTACCACATGCTGGGCGACGCGGTCTCGCCGCTCGACCTGAAGGCCGTCGCGTCGAACGTCTTCACCGACCCGGAGATCGCCACCTGCGGCTACTCGCAGGCCGCGATCGAGGCCGGCGAGATCGACGCGCACACCGTGAAGCTGCCGCTGTCGCGCAACCCGCGCGCGAAGATGCAGGGCATCCACGACGGCTTCGTGAAGCTGTTCTGCCGGCCCGGCACCGGCATCGTGGTGGGCGGCGTGGTGGTCGCGCCGCGCGCGAGCGAGCTGATCCACGCGGTGTCGCTGGCCGTCGACCTGCACCTGACGGTCGACCAGGTGGCCAGCGCGTTCACGGTGTACCCGTCGCTGTCCGGTTCGCTGGCGGAGGCCGCGCGGCGGCTGCACCGCCGCGACCGGGTGTGACGCGGGAAATCCCCGAAGCGCGCCGACGGCCGTGATTCCCGATCCGGGAATCACGGCCGTCGCCGTTTCCGCACCGGTTTCCGCGCGCATTACCCGGGGCGTACGCAGGGCCCCTCGATCGAGTGGCTTTCCTGGAACCGCCGCGACCGTGCACGCCAAGCGCGCATACTCGTCTCCGAGCGGTCAGGTGTCGCGCAGGGATGGGCACGACGTGACCCGCACGCTGTCCGACGGCTGCGTTGACGGCGGGTCAGATCCCGTGCCTCCGCGCGGAATACGCGGCGGCCACCGGCGGTGTTCACCGGACCATCCGGCCACCGCGGTCTTTCCATGCCCTAAATGCCCCGGCTGTTCATCAGATTGGTGAACAAGTTTGGGTAAGACCTGCATCCGGCTGAAAAGAGGTGGTCGGTCGCGTTACCTTCGTCACGTGTTCGCTGCAGAGCGTCGTCAGTTGATTCTGGAAATGGTGCGGGCCAACGGAGCGGTCT
Source organism: Yinghuangia seranimata (assembly GCF_029953285.1). Classification (GTDB taxonomy): domain Bacteria; phylum Actinomycetota; class Actinomycetes; order Streptomycetales; family Streptomycetaceae; genus Yinghuangia; species Yinghuangia seranimata. Next base: position 41,971 of record NZ_JASAOI010000056.1, read on the forward strand.
CCCTGAGGGAGCTCGCCCGGGTGGTCCAGACGTCCGAGGTGACAGTCCGCCGGGACGTGCGTGCGTTGGAGGCCGAAGGGCTTCTCGACCGCAGGCACGGAGGAGCGGTGCTGCCCGGTGGACTGGCGCGAGAGCCCAGCTACTCGCAGAAGACCCATCTCGCCGCCGCCGAGAAGGCCGCGATCGCCGACCTCGCCGTGTCGCTGGTCGACGAGGGCGACGCGATCGTCGTCGGCGCGGGAACCACGACACAGGAGCTGGCCAGGCGGCTGGCCCGGATCCCCGGCCTCACCGTCGTGACCAACTCGCTGCTGGTCGCGCAGGTCCTCGCGCACGCCAACCGGGTCGAGGTCGTCATGACCGGCGGGACCTTGCGCGGTTCGTCGTACGCGCTGGTCGGCAGCGGCGCCGAACAGGCGCTGTCCGGGCTCCGCGTGCGTCGCGCGTTCGTGTCCGGCAACGGGCTGACCGCGGACCGCGGCCTGTCCACCCCCAACATGCTGTCCGCGAGCGTGGACCGCGCGCTCGTGCAGGCCGCGCACGAGGTGGTCGTCATGGTCGACCACACCAAGATGGGCGTCGACACGATGTTCCAGACCGTCGCCGCCGAGCGCATCACGCACCTGGTGACCGACGAGGACGCCCCGTCCGCCGAACTGTCCGCGCTCGCCGAGCTCGGCGCCCAGATCCACGTCGCGCAGCTGCCGCAGCGCGCGGTGCCGGGCGCGCGTTCGGAGATCAACGGCGACCGGCTGCTGGGCGTCGACCATGCCACCGCGGGGCAGGACAGCCGCGACCGCAGGGTCTGACTCGGTCCGCCTCGGTCCGACTCGGTCCGCCGCAGTCTGACGTGACGTCAGGACCGGTGCCCGCGGCGGCGCGTGCGGTGCTCGCCGCGCTGCACGCGGGCCGCGAGGTCGGGGCGGAACGCCCCGAACCCCGTCGCGGCCCACACCGAATGCGCGGTGTCCACCGCGTAGTACGGCACGACGCGGCCGTCGGGCGCGCGGTCGACCAACGCCTCGGGCGCGTCGCCGCGCCGCACCGCCTTCCGGCAGCGGGGGCACGCCGGCACGCGGAGCGTGGTCTTGTAGCCGGTGCGCCACACGGCAGTGCGGTCCGAGCGGCCGTGCAGCGGGTTGAAGAAGCACGGGCGGGGCAGCGGCGGCACGGCCTCGCGCCGGTGGTGCGCGGCGGCGACCACGAGTGCGGCGCGTGCGTCGCCCGCGAGGACGACGACGCCGGCGAGCTCGACGACGTCGGCGACGTCGTCCACGAGCCGGGCGGCGGCGTCGTACGAGTCCAACGCCCGGGCCAGCGCGTCGCTGACGCCCGGCGCCGGGTCGCTGGGGAACTCGACGACGGCGAGCAGTTCGCCGACCTCGGTCACCTCGGTGCGCACCGCGGCCAGCATGTGCGCCAACGCGGCCTGCGCGGCCGCGATCGTGGCCCGCTCCTCCGGCGTGGGCCCGGTGCGCACCGGCCCGCCGGGCCGCAGCCATTGATGGACGGGCAGCGGCAGGCGCACCGCGGCGAGGAGACGACGCCATGTCGGCATGCGCGAACGGTACTCCGCCGCCAACCGGCCGCCCTGCCCGGCCCGTTCAAGCGCTGCACAAGCCCACGCCAAAACGCGGCCCGGCGGGTTCGCCCTCCGCGGGCGCGGCACCCCGGCCCCACAACGGCAGCGGCCCCCGTCCCTTCACGGGACGGGGGCCACGGATGCCTTACGCGGTACGCACCAGGGCGAGGACCGGTACGTCTGCCTGCGTCAGGTCAGTCCTTGATCTCGCACAGCACGGCGCCGCTGGTGACCGTCGCGCCGACCTCGGCGGACAGGCCCTTGACGGTGCCGGCACGGTGCGCGTTCAGCGGCTGCTCCATCTTCATCGCCTCGAGGACGACGATCAGGTCGCCTTCGTTGACCTGCTGCCCCTCCTCGACCGCGACCTTGACGATGGTGCCCTGCATCGGGCTGGTCAGCGCGTCGCCGCCGGCGGCCGCGCCGGCCTTCTTCGCGCCCGCGCGCTTGGGGGCCTTCTTCACCGGGCCCGCGGCCGCGGCACCCGAGGCGCCCAGGCCGGCCGGGAGGGTGACCTCCACGCGCTTGCCGTTGACCTCGACGACGACGGTCTCGCGCTCGGCGGGCTCGTCGCCCTCGGCCGCGCCGCCCGTGAACGGGGCGATCGTGTTGTCGAACTCGGTCTCGATCCACCGGGTGTGGACGGAGAACGGCGCGTCGCTGCCGTGGTTCTCCGGCGTGAAGGCCGGGTCGGACATGACCGCGCGGTGGAACGTCAGCGCGGTGGCCATGCCGTCGACCTCGAACTCGGCGAGCGCGCGCACGGAGCGCTGGATCGCCTGCTGCCGGGTCGCGCCCGTGACGATGAGCTTCGCGAGCAGCGAGTCGAACGCCTGGCCGATGACCGAGCCCTGCTCGACGCCGGAGTCCAGGCGCACGCCCGGCCCCGTCGGGGGACGCCACACCGTCACCGCGCCCGGCGCGGGGAGGAAGTTGCGGCCCGGGTCCTCGCCGTTGATGCGGAACTCGAACGAGTGGCCGCGCAGCGGCGGGTCGTCGTAGCCGAGCTCCTCGCCGTCCGCGATGCGGAACATCTCGCGGACCAGGTCGATGCCGGTGACCTCCTCGGTGACCGGGTGCTCGACCTGGAGGCGGGTGTTGACCTCGAGGAACGAGATGGTGCCGTCCTGGCCCACGAGGAACTCGCAGGTGCCGGCGCCGACGTAGCCGGCCTCCTTGAGGATGGCCTTGGAGGCGCGGTACAGCTCGGCGTTCTGCTCGTCCGAGAGGAACGGCGCGGGCGCCTCCTCGACGAGCTTCTGGTGGCGGCGCTGCAGCGAGCAGTCGCGGGTCGACACGACCACGACGTTGCCGTGCTGGTCGGCGAGGCACTGCGTCTCGACGTGCCGCGGCTTGTCGAGGTAGCGCTCGACGAAGCACTCGCCGCGGCCGAACGCGGTGACCGCCTCGCGGACCGCGGAGTCGTACAGCTCGGGGATCTCCTCGAGCGTGCGGGCGACCTTCAGGCCGCGGCCGCCGCCGCCGAAGGCGGCCTTGATCGCGATCGGCAGGCCGTTCGCCTTGGCGAACTCCACGACCTCGTCGGAGCCGGACACCGGGTCGGGCGTGCCGGCCACCAGCGGGGCGCCGGCGCGCTGCGCGATGTGCCGGGCGGCGACCTTGTCGCCGAGGTCGCGGATGGCCTGCGGCGGCGGGCCGATCCAGATCAGCCCGGCGTCCAGCACGGCCTGGGCGAACTCGGCGTTCTCCGACAGGAACCCGTAGCCGGGGTGCACGGCGTCGGCACCCGAGTCGGCGGCGGCCTGGAGTACCTTGGCGACGTCCAGGTAGCTCTCCGCCGGGGTGTTGCCGCCGAGCGCGTGCGCCTCGTCGGCGACCCGCACGTGCACGGCGTCGCGGTCCGGGTCCGCGTAGACGGCGACACTGGCGATGCCGGCGTCCTTACAGGCACGGGCGACGCGGACGGCGATCTCCCCGCGGTTGGCGATCAGCACCTTGCGCACGATCTGGCTCCCTCCTAGAACTGGGCAGAGTCTAGGGAGTGGCACGCGGAGACGCAGTGCCGCCCCACCCCGTCACAGGTCGGCGTCCCGGTCGACCTGACTGGTGACGGGACTTCGGCGGCGCTGCCGATGGGCCCAAGGTACTCCGGGCCGTTGGGGTGCCGTCACCTGGGGCGTCGGTCCTGCTCCGAACGGCTGGTGCCGCGACCTCGCCGGGCCGGGAACGCACGCATGATCGTCCAGCGTTAGCGTGGAGAACGAAATCACCCATAAGGGGAAGTTCATGGTGAGCACGCTGGTCGCCCCGAAGATGGTCGACATCATCCGCCGTTCGCTGCCCGAGGGACTGCGGGCGGACTTCGACGCCGACGTACGGCGTACGGAGACGCCGAGACTGCAGACCGTGCTGCGTCTGTGGCGCGCCCGCGGCGCGGCGCGGAACGACCCGGACCGCATCCGCAGGCTGCAGAGCGCCGTACGCACCGACCCCGACTCCGGGGCGGTCACCTGGACCGCGGACCCGGACGAGCCGGCCCGCTGAGCGCGGGGCCGACCCGCCCGGTGGCCGGGCGGGAGGCTCAGCGGAAGACGCCCGTGTGGCCCAGCGAGTACCGCCCGGGCTGCGGGTAGACCGCGAGGCCGTGCGGCCCGTGGCCGACCTTGATGCGCGCGAGCAGGTGCCCGTCGGTCGTGTCGATCGCGTACACCTCGGCGTCGTAGCGCCCCGACAGCCACAGCACCTTGCCGTCGGCGGAGACCCCGCCCATGTCCGGGCTGCCTCCGTCGGGCAGGTGCCACTTGGTGGCGATGTGCCCGCCGTTCTCCTGCCCCGGCGCGAACTCCCACAGGGTGATCGAGCCCTCGCCGCGGTTCGAGATGTACATGTACTTCGAGTCACGGCTCACGTAGAGGCCGTGCGCGCCCTTGCCGGTGGGGACCAGCTTCGGCGTGGTGAAGTTGTCGCCGTCGAGCACCCACACGCCGTGGCTCATCATGTCGGCGATGTACCAGGTCCTGCCGTCGGGCGAGATCTTCACGTCCTGCGGCATGGCGTGGTGCTTCGCGGGCAGCTTCTGCCGCCCGATGATCTCCATCTTCTCGGTGTCGACCTTGAGCAGTGAGCCGTCGAACTCGCACGAGACGATGAAGTAGCGGCCGTCGGGGGAGAAGTCGGCGTGGTTGACGCCGTCGCAGCCGACGGGCAGCGCCTTGACGGTCTCCATCGTGTGCGCGTCGCGGAACACCAGCTGGTGGTCGGCGGACGCCATGACGACGGAGTACTTGCCGTCGGGCGTGAAGTAGAGGTTGTACGGGTCGTGCACGTCGACCGTCGGACCGGTCTTGCCGGTCGCCGGGTCGATCTCGGTCAGCGTGTTGCCCAGGTCGTTGTTGACCCACAGCGTCTTCATGTCCCACGACGGGACGACGTGCTGCGGCTGGCGGCCGACCTTGATGGTGTCGATGACCTGGAACGTGGCCGGGTCGATCACCGACACGGTGTCCGACTCGGTGTTCGGGACGTACACCCGGGACGGGAAGTTCTTGACGGTGTCCGACAGCGCGTTCGGGCGGTCGGCCGCGTACAGGTCGTTCGGGTCGAGCAGCGGGGGCATGCCCGGCAGTCCGGTCGGCGCCTGCGGCTTCACCTCGCCGCCGCCGTGCGGCAGCGCGGGCTGCACGTCCGCGGGACCGGGCGAGTGGGAGCTCGCGTGGGCTTGGGGCTTTCCGGAGTCCGAGCCCGAGCAGGCGGTGAAGGTCAGGAGCCCGCCCAGCGTGAAGACGAGCGTACCGGCGGTGGTCAGGGAGACGGCGAGGCGCGACAGCGGCGTAGAGGTCCGAGACACCGGCTCAGCCTAGGTCGCGCAACAGGGTTTCCCTGGGTGTGATCACCCGAAAGTGGGCGGCGTGTCCCGGTTCGGCGTGCTCGGTTGCGCCGTCTTGGCTACCGGATGAACCCGAAGTTGTCACGGGGGGCACCGGTCCGGGTTCCGCGTCCCTATCATCCGAACCATCAACTGCCGCGCGGGGGCGGAACATTCAGGACGATCCACCATGGGGTTGGGGGAAACGGCGATGGCCGTGGCGGGCGGGTTGCTGCGCAGAACGTACGAAACCGGGGCGACGGTGGCCGAGCGCACCGCGCGCCGCGCCGAGCCGTGGGGTGCCCGCGCCGCGGAGTGGATACCCGGCGTCCTGCTGGTCGTCGTCGCCGCGACGTCGGCGCTCATCCTCCTGCGCACCGGCGCGTCGCTCGGCGGGCCGAGCGCGGCCGCCGCGCCCGACGCGACCGGCTACGCGCCGCCCGCGCCGGCCGACGGCGGCGGGGGACTGCTGCACGGCTGGACCATCTGGGACCTGACCGCGGTGCTGCTGCCGTGGTCGATCCCGCTGGTCATCGGCGGGGTCGGGCTCACCGACACGGCGTACGTGCACCGCCGCGGCGCGGTCGCCGGCGTCCTGCTGGTCGGCCTCGGCGGTGCCGCGCTGACCTCGCTGTTCGACCTGATCGGGCACAGCGGCGACCCCACCGATCCGCCGCGCTGGCTCGGCGTGATCTACCTGCTGCGGTTCGGCTTCGCGGTGCAGATCCTCGTCGGGGTCGTGCTGTGGATCCACCTCGCGCCGCCGCGGCACCGCACCGCGCTCAACGCCGCCCTCGCCGCGACGCTCGCCGCCGCGCTGCCGCTGCTGTTCGCGATCGTCGGCGTCGACCTGCTCGACCCGCTGTGGCAGGGCGACGCGGTGTGGCAGACCGCGCTGCCGCTCGTGGCGTTCGTCCTCGTGCTGTTGCTGCTGCCGACCGGGCGCGTACTGGTGCGGCCCGGGCAGGGCTGGCCGGTGGCGTCGCGCGGCGCGTTCCGCTCCGTCGTGCTGCTCGGCCTCGTCGGGGCGGCGGTGGCCGTGTGGGCGCTGGTCGACCAGGAGGACGTGCCGAAGGCGATCTCGCTGTGGCCGGTCGTCGCGCTCGCCGGCTGCCTGGTCGCCGCCGCGCTGACGTACCGCGTCGACGGCGTCCGCTCGGTCGCGGGCGCGCTGCTCGCGATGGCGGTCGGTCTGGCCGCGGTGCCGGCCGCGCTGTTCGGGTTCGACCGGACGTCGTTCAACCCGGGGCTCGGCTTCGACGGGCCGAGCGAGTCCGTGCCGTGGATCGCCGGGCTGCTGGTCGCGGGCGTCGCGGGCGCGGTGCTCGCGCGGGTGCTCGGCGCGTGGTCGATCGGGCTGGCCGCGCTGGTCCTGGTGGTCGGCGAGGCGGCCGGCCCCGACAGCGGCTCCACGCACGTCCTGCTGGTGCGCTGCGCGGGCGCCCTCGCCCTCGGCGTCGTGATCGGCGGCCTGCGGCCCGAGCCCGCGCTCGCGTCCCTCGGCCTCACCGCCACGTGCGGGCCGGTGTGGCCCGACCTGCAGAGCGCGGCGCAGGACTACGGCTGGGTCGAGAAGCTCACCGAACGGCCCGGCGGAGTGCCCGTCCCGCTGCTGATCCTGGCCGGGCTCGCGATCCCGCTCTCCGTGTGGGCGGGGCTGCGGCAGCCCCGCAGCGGCCCGAACCCGGACCCGGCGGCCGTCGGCGCGTGGCCGCACGGGCCGGCGCCGGTCCCCGCCCAGGCCTCCGCGGCCGCGCCGTTCCCGACCGGGCCCGACCCGTACGGACCCGGTCCGTACCCGCAGGGCGCGGCCCCGGGCGCCAACCCCGGTCCCGACCCGTACGCGGCGGGCGCCGCCGGCTATCCGCCGCCGCCTCCCGCCGACAACCGCAACTTCGGCGGCTTCGGCCTGGGCCCGGGCCCGCGCCGGGGCGACCTGGGCAACAACCCGCAGGGCCCCGACGAACGTCCCTGACGCCCCGTCAGACGGGCTCGGGGCGCTTCCGGAGGGTCAGACCCACAGGTCGGTGATTGCGACGCCCAGGTCGGCCAGCAGGCGGCGCAGCAGCGGCAGCGACAGGCCGATCACGTTGCCCGGGTCGCCGTCGATGCCGTCGACGAACGGTGCGGAGCGGCCGTCGAGGGTGAAGGCGCCCGCGACGTGCAGCGGTTCGCCGCTCGCCACGTATGCGGCGACCTCGGCGTCCGTCGGGTTCCCGAACCGCACCGTCGTCGACGCGGTCGCGGACGCCTCGCGCCCGGTCGCCGTGTCGACGACGCAGTGCCCGGTCCGCAGCACGCCCGACCGGCCCCGCATCGCACGCCAGCGCGCGGTGGCCTCCTCGGGCGAGGCGGGCTTGCCGAGCGCCTGGCCGTCGAGTTCGAGGACGGAGTCGCAGCCGATGACCAGCTCCCCGCCGCCGCACAGCGCGGCGACGGTCCGGGCCTTGGCCTCGGCCAGCACGAGTGCGAGCTCGCCCGGGGTGGCGGCGGTGAGGGCGTCCTCGTCCACGCCGCTGACGCGGACCTTGGGGTCGAGCCCCGCGGCGCGCAACAGCCCGAGCCGGGCCGGCGAGGCGGACGCGAGGACGACGGGGCGGGAGGCGGCACGCTCGGACATGCCGACCAACGTAGCCGAGTTCTCGGCCCGGACGTCGGTCGGGCTCACAGCGCCAGCAGCGCCAGGACGAGCACGACGAACACCGGCAGAAGCATCACGACGCGCCGCAGATGGGCCGCGGCGCGTCGTAGTTCCTCCGGCGGCTCTTCACGGATACGGCGCATGCCGTACATCGTCCGCTCGGCGGTGCGTCACCTTCTTGAGTACCGGTACTCAATTAGCCCCCGGTGCCCCTGGTGCCGCAGGTGTGCGTGCTGCTCAGCGGGCCCAGCCGCTGGCCCGCCACGCGCCCGCTCCGGGGCGCAGCGGCCGGCGTATCCGGCGGGCCGGCGCGTTCCACTCGGACGGCGCGGCGGCCGGTGCCTCGGCGCCGCCGCCCGCGGCCTTCGCGGCTATGACGGTGACGATCGCGGCGAGCTCCTCGGGGGTGGGCTCACCCCGGACGATCCTGATCATGAAGGCTCCCAGGTCCCAGGTGCGCTGCGGTCTGCGGGACACCGCGGCCCGGGCCCGGCCGCGCCCCCGAGGAGGACGACCGGACCCGAAGCCGTGCGGTGCGGCTTCGGCCGCGGATGACCGCGGACGACAGCGAGGATTACAGCGGGATGTTGCCGTGCTTCTTCGGCGGCAGCGTCTCGCGCTTGCCGCGCAGCGCCCGCAGCGCCTTCACCACGTGCGCGCGCGTCGACGACGGCATGATGACCGCGTCCACGTACCCGCGTTCGGCGGCGATATACGGGTTGCAGAGCGTGTCCTCGTACTCCTGGATCAGCTCCGCGCGGCGGGCGTCCGGGTCCTCCGAGGCGGCGAGCTCCTTGCGGTACACGATGTTCGCCGCGCCCTGCGCGCCCATGACCGCGATCTGCGCGGTCGGCCACGCCAGGTTGACGTCGGCGCCCAGGTGCTTGGAGCCCATGACGTCGTACGCGCCGCCGTACGCCTTGCGGGTGATGATCGTGACCAGCGGCACCGTCGCCTCGGCGTACGCGTAGATCAGCTTCGCGCCGCGGCGGATGATGCCCGTCCACTCCTGGTCGGTGCCCGGCAGGAAGCCCGGCACGTCGACCAGCGTGAGCACCGGGATGTTGAACGCGTCGCAGGTGCGCACGAAGCGCGCGGCCTTCTCCGACGCGTCGATGTCCAGCGTGCCGGCGAACTGCATCGGCTGGTTCGCGACGATGCCGACGCTGTGGCCCTCGACGCGGCCGAAGCCCACGACGATGTTCGGCGCGAACAGCGGCTGCACTTCCTGGAACTCGGCGTCGTCGACGATGTGCTCGATGACCTTGTGCATGTCGTACGGCTGGTTCGCCGAGTCCGGGATCAGCGTGTCGAGCTCGCGGTCCCAGTCGCTCGTCTCGAGGTCGGCGGTCTCCGGGTAGGCCGGCGCCTCTTCGAGGTTGTTGCTCGGCAGGTACGAGAGCAGCCCCTTGACGTAGTCGAGGGCGTCCTTCTCGTCGCCGCCCATGTAGTGGGCGTTGCCGGACTTCGTGTTGTGGGTGCGCGCGCCGCCGAGGTCCTCCATCGAGACGTCCTCGCCGGTGACCGTCTTGATGACGTCGGGGCCGGTGATGAACATCTGCGACGTCTGGTCGACCATCACGATGAAGTCGGTCAGCGCGGGCGAGTACACGTGGCCGCCGGCCGCGGCGCCCATGATCAGCGAGATCTGCGGGATGACACCCGACGCGATCACGTTGCGGCGGAAGATCTCGCCGTACAGGCCGAGCGAGACGACACCCTCCTGGATGCGCGCGCCGCCGCCCTCGTTGATGCCGATGATCGGGCAGCCGGTCTTGATCGCCAGGTCGAGGACCTTGACGATCTTCTCGCCGTAGACCTCGCCGAGCGAACCGCCGAAGATCGTGACGTCCTGCGAGAACACGCACACCTGGCGGCCCTCGACCGTGCCGTAGCCGGTGACGACGCCGTCGCCGTACGGGCGGTTCTTCTCCAGCCCGAAGTTCGTCGACCGGTGCCGGGCGAACTCGTCGAGCTCGACGAACGAGCCCTCGTCGAGCAGGTACTCGATGCGCTCGCGCGCGGTCATCTTGCCTTTGGCGTGCTGCTTCTCGACCGCGCGGGCCGAACCCGCGTGCACGGCCTCTTCGATGCGGCGCGTCAGGTCGGCGAGCTTGCCGGCGGTGGTGTGGATGTCGGGATCGCCCTGTACCGGGTCCATTGAGCGGGCTCCTGTCAAGTCGAACAGCGGCGAACCGTAGCGTAGCCGCGCCCCAAAACACGTTCTCACCGCCCCGGCCCAAGGCGCCATTCGCCCTAGTCTGTCGGCATGACCGGAGCCTCCCACCCGCCCCAGCCGCCCCACGAGCCCACCGGCACCCCGCCGGCCGGCGGGTCGCCGTGGACCGACCTCGAACGGCCCCCGCTGCGCGGCCGCGAACTCGACCACGCGCTCACCGGCCACGGCGGGCTCTGGCGCGAGATCGACGTCGTCGCCGAGACCGGGTCCACCAACGCCGACCTCGCCGCGCGGGCCGCCGAACCCGAGGGACTGGTCCGCGTCGCCGAGTACCAGTCGGCGGGCCGCGGGCGCCTCGACCGGGCGTGGACGGCCCCGCCGCGCTCCGGGCTGTTCCTGTCCGTGCTGCTGCGGCCGACCGAGGTCCCGGTCGCCCAGTGGGGCTGGCTGCCGCTGCTGGTCGGCGTGGCCGCGGCCGAGTCGACGAGCCGCGTGGCGGGCCTGGACGTCCGCCTGAAATGGCCCAACGACCTGCTGATCGGCGACCGCAAGCTGGCCGGCATCCTCGCCGAACGCGCGGGCGACGGCGTGGTCGTCGGCATCGGGCTCAACGTGACCCTCGCCGCCGACGAACTCCCGGTCCCCACCGCCACGTCGCTCGGCCTCGAGAACTCGATCACCACCGACCGCGACCCCCTCCTCCGGGCCCTGCTGCGCGACCTGGAGGCCTGGTACACCCGGTGGCGCGAGGCGGGCGGCGACGCCCGGTCCAGTGGCCTGCACTCGGCCTACACCGCGGCCTGCGCCACCCTCGGCCGCCGCGTCCGCGTCGAACTCCCGGCCGGCCGCACCCTCATCGGAACCGCGACCGCCATCGACAACGACGGCCGCGTCGTGGTCGAGGGAACGCACGGCCCCGAAGCGGTGGGCGCCGGCGACGTGATCCACGTCCGACCGGCGGACGACGTCCAAATGTGACGCGAGGCCCCCGGTGCGACCCTGGAAGAGGGGCCTGGAGGTCGCCATGGGCTTCTACGCCGACAACGTGCTGCCCCGCCTGCTCGACTTCGCCTGCGGAGTGAAGTCCGCCCGACCGCTCCGCGAACGGGTCTGCGCGGGGCTCACCGGCGAGATCGTCGAGATCGGCTTCGGCAGCGGCCACAACGTGCCCTTCTACCCGCCGGAGGTCACCGGTGTGGCCGCCGTCGAACCCTCCGACCTCGCCTGGCGCCTCGCCGCCGACTGCGTCGCCGCCTCCCGAACCCCGATCCGCCGGGCGGGCCTCGACGGCCAGTCCCTCCCCTTCCCCGACGCCACCTTCGACGCCGCCCTGAGCACCTGGACCCTCTGCACCATCCCCGACCCCACCGCCGCCCTCCGTGAACTCCGCCGCGTCCTGAAACCGGGCGCCCCCCTGCATTTCCTCGAACACGGCCTCGCCTCGGAACACGACCCCAACATCCGCCGCTGGCAACACCGCCTGGAACCCATAAACAAGGCCGTCCTCGGCGGCTGCCACCTGACCCGCCCGATGGCCGAGTTGATCACCACCGCCGGCTTCCACCTCACCCGAAACGCCACCTTCTACGACGAGTCCGCCCCCAAACCCATGAGCTACATGACCCTGGGCACCGCAGTAGCCACCTGACCCACCCCCGCCCCACGGCCGCGTCCAACCAGCTGATGTCGCCCGGACCGCGCTCCGCCCCCGACGCCCGCGCGGCGCGGTTCGCGGCACCATCGCGGGCGACGGCCTACTGCGACCGCACGTGCGCGGCGGCATTCGCGACGTGTATGCCTACCTATCCACAGGCGCGAGGGCGGTGCGGCGGCGCCGCATCTCCGCGACGGCGTTCGCCACCCAACCGTGCCTCGCTCCCCACTGGTCCGGCCCCTTGCGCGGGCGCTCCCACTTCGCGGCACGGCGGTGGGTGTGGGTGGCCGGGGTGCTGCGGCTGCGTGTGCACGGTGGGGGTTCGCGACCCGGGGGCGGGTTTCCGTATCTGTCTCGTCCTGCGCGGGGCTGTGGTTGGGGGCGCCTGACAGTCGCGCTGCGACCGCACGTGCGCGGCGGCACTCGCGGCCTGAGCGCGCCTGCCCCTCCGTGGTCTCCTCCCGCCGGAGGAGGGGACCACGTCCGAGCGGGACACCGACAGTCACCCGCCTCGCCCCCTGCGTGGGGTACACCAACCTCGCGGGAGGGGTGGCCGGTGCGCTGCGGCTGCACGTGCGCGGCGGTGCTCTCGACCCGGTCGCGCCCGGCCTCGCCTTTCCGGCCCACGCGCGGAGCGCGACGCGTGGGGCGTCTTGCTGAGGCCGCTGGATCGGTCGCGCGGGGCGTGGCGTCGTAGTGGGCGACGGCATGTGCGTGCCAGCCTCTCTGCGGATTTGCGGAGCGTCGGCCATGTCCGAGCAGGACACCCGACGCCCGCGCGGCCTGCCCCTCTCCGCGGAGCGCGCCCGCTGCGCGGGATGGATGGGCACGAGGGCGGAGTGCGGTGGCCGCACCTGCGCGACGGGGTTCGCGCGCCACCACGCCTGGCTCACCGCCGGTCCGGCCCCCTGCACGGGGTGCTCCCGCTTCGCGGCGCTGTGGGGCTGATGTGCTGCGGCTGCATGTGCGTGGCGGCGGTCGCGACCCGAACGCCCCGCTATCCGCAGGTCCGGTCCTTCGCGCGGAGCGCGCCACCCAGGCCTGGCCGGGCGGCCCTCACCGTGGTCCCCCTCAGGCGGAGCGCGGTGCGGTGGTGGGTGTGCTGGGGCGGCGCGTGTACGTCGGGGCTCGCGAGCCGAGCGTGCGTACCTCTTCGCCTCTATCGCCCCCGCGCGGGAGCGCGCTCGCTTCGGGTGCGTGGGGGCGTTCGTGACCTGGCCGGGTGTGGTGCTCGGGTCGTTGCGTTCCTCGTGCGGGGTGTGGCCGGTCGGGCGTCGGGGGCCGGGATCTCGGTGGGGGTGCCGCGTGGCGGCGGGCGGGGGTGGGGTGGGGGGCGGACAATTCACTCTGTCGGACTTGCGCGCGCGGTCGGAGGTTGGGCGTGGCGGCATTGGGCGGGCCACCTGAAGCGGAGCTGATACTGCGCCAGCACTGGCGGGTGTTGGTTCGGCCGGTCGGGGTGTTGTTCGTCGTGGTCGGGGCGGCGGCGTTTTTGGCGGCGGTGGCTCCGCGGGGTGGGGGCCGGGACTGGGCGCGGATCGCGGTCGGGGTGCTGGCGGTGGCGGCGATAGCGCGGTGGTCGGTGGTGCCGTGGCTGCGGTGGTTGACGAACCGGCAGATGGTCGTCGAGGGGCGGCTGGTGGTGCGGACCGGGGTGTTGCGGCAGGAGGGGCGGGCGGTGCCGTTGACCCGGGTGGCGGATGTGACGTTCGCTCAGGACACGCTGGTCGAGCGGGTGCTGGGCAGCGGGACGTTGGTCGTGGTGTTGGAGGACGGGCGGGAGCCCGTCGAGCTGCCGGGCCTGCCGCGGGTCGCCGAGTTGCAGGCGCGGTTGTTGCGGATGGTCGATCTGGCGCGCGACGAGGCGTGGCACGCGGGGCGTCTCACGGACCGGGGGGCCGCCGCCGCCCCGTTCACCGCCGGCCCGGAGGGCGGTGAGCACGACGGCGCGCCCCCTGGTGCTCCTGTGCGCGACCCTGCGGGCTGACCGGTGTGACGCCGGACACGTATGGTGGGCCTGACGAGACACCCGGACCCACGGTGGAGCGCATGCCCGACGAGCGGACCCAGGATGGGCACCGGATCGACGGCCGGAGGACCCCGGCCGGCGATTCGAAGGACCATCACATAGCGCTGCCCGACCTCGACGACGCCGAGGCCGTCCAGCACTCGATCGCCGACATGGAGGAGATCGTCCTCGGCGCGCCCCGGCGTTATACGTCGGGCCAGGTCGCGCACATGGTCGGCGTGCCGTTGGAGGAGGCCCGCCGGTTGTGGCGGGCGCTTGGTTTCGCCGACTTCGGCCCGGCCCGCGCGTTCACCGACGCGGACGTCGAGGCGCTGCGGCACCTGCTGGACCTGATCGGGTCGGGCCTGCTGCCCGAGCCGGTGGCGGCGCAGTTCGTGCGGTCGGTCGGCCAGACGATGGCCCGGTTCGCCGAGTGGCAGACCGAGGCGTGGCTCGAGTACATCGGCGGCGAGCTGACCGGTGAGCGCTCCGAGCAGGTCGTCGGCGGCGCGGGCGACGTGATGCCGGAGCTGGAACCCCTCGTCCTGTACGCCTGGCGGCGGCACTTGGCGGCGGCGACGACGCGGGTGATGGAGTCGCTGACGGACCACAACACGGTGGGGCAGCGCCTCGCCGTCGGGTTCGCGGACCTGGTCGGGTTCACCCGTATGTCGCGGAACCTGTCGGAGGCCGAACTCGGGCGGCTCGTCCAGACGTTCGAGGACGCCGCGACGGACGTCATCATGGCGATGGGCGGCCGTCTGGTGAAGACGCTCGGCGACGAGGTGCTGTTCGTCGCGTTCAAGCCGGAGAGCGCGGTCGAGCTGGGCCTGCGGCTGGTCGAGGCGATGGCGGCGGAGCCGGTGCTGCCGGAGCTGCGGGTCGGTATCGCGTACGGCCAGGTGCTGTCCCGCATGGGCGACGTGTTCGGCACGACGGTGAACCTGGCGAGTCGGCTGACCGCGCTGGCGCCGAAGAACACCGTGGTGATCGACCGCGAGCTGGCGGTGGCGCTGGGCGAGGAGCCGGCGTTCGACCTGCAGCCGATGTGGCGGCGCCCGGTGCGTGGCCTGGGCCTGGTGGAGCCGTGGACGGTGGCGCGGCACACGGTGCGCGGCCCCGACGGGGTGGCGCCCGAGGACGAGGACGAGGCGGGCACGCCGATACCGGACCAGGCGGGCCCGGTCGGCTGAGGCCGGTATCAGGCCAAGCGGGTCCGGTCAGCTGAGCTTGCGTCGAAGTTCGCGCAGGGCGGGCCGGAACAGGTCGCGTTCGAGGCGGCGGACCTGGTCGCGGGCGCGTTCGGCGCTGTCCTCGGGGCAGGCGTAGCGCACCGACCACTCCACGCGGGCCATGGTGCCGCCGATGATCGACTCGACGTGCAGGGTGGCGACGCAGGCGCCGGTGAGCCGGATCCCGCACGGGTGCCGGTCGAGGCCGAGGACCTCGTAGGTGTAGTGCCGGGCGGTGTCGTCGTGCTCGACGAGGCGTTCGCTGAGCAGTTCGCCGGCGGGGGTGCGGACGACGCGCAGGCGCGGCGGCGGCCCGTCCGTCGCGGTACCGGCCGCGCGGGCCCCGGCCCCGTCGACCACCGGCAGCGGGTACCAGGCCGACGGGTCGCGGAAGTCCCGGACGATGCTCCACACCTGCGCGGCGGGCCGGTCGATGACGGTCGTGACGGAGAGGGTCGGCACGGGTCCTCCCTGCCGGGGCGGATGCCGTGGTTCGGCCGCCGTGCGCTGAACGCCCCGACTCGGCTCGTGTTCGCGACCGTACTCCGTCGCGGCGGCGCGGGGGAGGGGGCGGCGCGCGCCAGGCGTCCGGTGGGGGCGCGCGGCCGACACGGCGCCCGCCCCCCGGATGGATTCCGGCTATTCGGGTTCAGTTCGGGAGGACCGCTCGATGTCGGGTCGGTCTGCGACGGTACGGACACGCGGCGTCGCCAGGTCGGTACAGAGGAGTAGGGTGCGGAGGGTGCGGACGGAGGGTCCCGAGGTGTCCGTGTGGCCGACGTGCGGCCGAATGGCACCGCCGGGATGTTCCGCAGGGGGATGACCAACAGCAAGCGAGCGCTCTGTGACGGATCGTCGACAGATGCTGCCTTTTTCTGCTGCGAATACGGCAAATAGCGACATACTCTGAGTGGATCAGGCGGGTGATACCGCAGCCGCGATCGTCGTGCGGGCGCGCCTTGTGGCGCCCGGTCGGCGACGCCTGCGGCGGTGCCCGCGGACCTGTGGAGGCGAGGTGAGGAAAGTCGTAGCGCGCGCGGATCCGCAAGGGCACGACCGCCCCGAACCCGGTGACCGGCTGACCGTCTCCGGCGCGCCGCCCGCCCCCGGCGGCCCCGCGCCCGCCTCGGCCGCGCCCGCCGCCGACACAGGCACCACCGCTCCGGACGCCGCGCGGCGCCTGCACGCGGTGATGGAGCTCGCGAAGGCGCTGGCGAGCGCGCACACGCTGATGGACGTCGTCGGCATCTCGGCGCGCCAGGCCCGGCTGGCCATGGACGCCTCCCTCGCGTCGATCTCGGTGTGGGAGCGCGACTCGGGCCGCCTGCGGGTGCTGGTCAACGACGGCGACCTCGCGGAGGGCGAGGAGGCGCTGCCGCACGCGGAGACGTACGCGGTCACCGACTTCCCCGAGATCATCGACCCGGCGACGTGGCCGACCACGTGGTCGAACACGGTCGACGACCACGACAGCGACCACGAGCGCGTGGTGGCGCTGCGCCGCCGCGGCCGGCACGGCTGCATGGTCGCGCCGATCATGGTCGAGGGCCGGGTGTGGGGCGAGCTGTACCTCGCGCGCCGCGCCGAGCAGCCGCGCTTCGACGCCGTGGACGCCGAGTTCGCCGCGGTGCTGGCGGCGCAGATCTCGGCGGGCCTCGCGCAGGCCGAGCACTACCAGCGCATCGAGAAGCTGGCGTTCACCGATCCGCTCACGGGGCTGGCGAACCGCCGCGCGATCGACCAGCGGCTGGACGCGGCGATGGCCCGGCACTACCGCGAGGGCATCGTGGTCAGCCTGATCGTGTGCGACGTCAACGGGCTCAAGCGGCTCAACGACGAGCGCGGGCACGACGTCGGCGACCGCCTGCTGGAGCGGTTCGCGGACCAGCTGTCGGCGTGCAGCGCGATGCTGCCGGGCTCGATGGCGGCGCGCCTCGGCGGCGACGAGTTCTGCGTGCTGGCCGAGGGGTTCAGCCCGGACGAGGTCGTCGCGGTCGCCGAGGAGCTGTGCCGGCGCGCGCTGCGCATGCACGACGGCGAGGGCGTGGCGTGCGGCGTGGCCTCGACGGGCGACCCGGTCGGGCCGGTGACCAGCGCCGACCGGCTGTTCCGGCTGGCGGACGCGGCGCAGTACCGGGCCAAGGGCAGCCGGGCGATCCACCCGGTGGTGGCCGGGCGCGGCCAGCCGCCGGACCTGACGGTGTCGCTCGCGGGCGACGAGACGGGCCCGGGCCCCGAGCCGGGCGCGGCGGGTATGCCGCACCGTGACCGGCGGCGGTTCCGCGGCGCGCTGCACAACGCCGAGCCGGGCCGGCTGCTGGCGGCGGTCCTCGCGGCGCTGGACGAGCGCGAGCCGGGGCGGGTGCACCGGGCGGACACGCTGGGCCGGCTGGAGATCGTCGCGGACACCTTCGCGCGGGCGCTGGACGGTGTCGCGTGGTGGATCTCGTACGTCGCGCCGCACGGCCGGGCGCTGCGCACCGTGCGCTACTCGATCCACCGCATGACGGGCACGCCGAGTGCCGCGCGGGCCCGCTACGAGGCGACGACGACCGAGTACGACCTGGCCGCCTACCCGGCTTCGGCCGAGGCGGTGCGCGGCGGCGGCTTCGTGCAGCAGGTCGGCGACCCGGGCAACGACCCGGCGGAGGAGGACCTGCTGCTGATCGGCGGCTACAAGGCGATGGTCGTGGCGGGCGGCACGAACGCGGCGGGCGGATGGCTGGTCGAGGTGTTCACCGACGACATGAGCCTCCCGGTGACGGGCCTGGACCCGGTGCTGCGCGCGCTGGTCGCGGTGGCCCTGACGGGCGGGGCGTCGCTGCCGGAGTAACCGCGGGCCCGCCGCCCGAAGTCCCCGCGGGCCCACCCGATCAGGCGACCCGCGGCACTTCAGCCCCCCGGCCGCCCGTTGTGGCCGCAGGGGGTGCATCGACCACCACTAGGCCCATGTTCGTCCGCCGTTATACAACGACCCGGTCGGTGCGGCTGTAGACGTTCGCGCCCTGTCCGCGCAGGAAGCCGACGAGCGTCACCCCGGCGTCCTCCGCGAGTTCGACGGCGAGCGACGACGGTGCCGACACGGCCGCGAGCAGCGGGATCCCAGCCATCGCGGCCTTCTGCGTCAGCTCGAACGACGCGCGCCCGCTGACCGCGAGCAGCAGTCCGCGCAACGGCAGGCGGCCGTCGCGCAGCGCCCAGCCCACGACCTTGTCGACGGCGTTGTGCCGGCCGACGTCCTCGCGCACGCACACCGGTTCGCCGTCGGCGGTGAACAGCCCGGCCGCGTGCAGGCCGCCGGTGCTGTCGAAGACGCGTTGGGCGGCGCGGAGGCGGTCGGGCAGGGCGTACAGCACGTGCGGGGCGACGCGCAGCGGGTCGGCGGCGACGTCGTGCCGGGCCATGCGCCGCAGCCCCTCGATGCCGGCCGTCCCGCAGATGCCGCACGCGCTGGAGGTCCACACGCCGCGCTGCAGCCCGGGGTCGAGCGGCGGGACGTGCGCGCCGAGGACGGCGTCGACGACGTTGTACGTGTTGCGGCCGTCCTCGTCGGCCCCGGCGCAGTAGCGCATCCCCGCGAGGTCGCGGGCCTCGCCGACGACGCCCTCGGACACGAGGAACCCGGCGACGAGGTCGAAGTCGTCGCCGGGGGTGCGCATGGTGACCGTGAGGGTGCGGCCGCCGACGCGGATCTCGAGGGGTTCCTCCGCGGTCAGCGTGTCGGTGCGGCGCGCGGTCGCGTCGCCGTCCAGGCGCAGGATCTTGTGGCGGCTGGTCACCCGGCCCACGGTGCGGCCCCTTCGTGGTTCTTGCGGTTGTGTGCGGTCAGCGGTCAGCGGTCAGCGGTCGATTCGGCGGTCTGCGGTTTCGTGGCGCGTCCGGTGCCCCGGTCGTGCCTCGTCCCCGTCCAGTGTTCCAGCGCGGCGAGCGGTTTCCGCCCTCGGGCACGGATCGGCGGCCGCCCGGGCCCCCATAATGTCGTCAGCTATGCACATAATGTGCGGGTGAATAAGGATCTGCACAACCCGTCGCACGAGACCGGCGCCACCCCCGCTTCGGTCACCGTCGCCGAGGCCGGCCTGACCCCGGCCGACGTCCTCGCCGTCGCGCGCGGCGCGGCCCACGTCGACCTGTCCCCGCGCGCCGTCAAGGCGATGGCCGCCAGCCGTGCCGTCGTCGACGACCTGGCCGCGTCCCCGCGCCCGGTCTACGGCGTGTCCACAGGCTTCGGCGCGCTCGCCACCCGGCACATCAGCGCCGAACTGCGCACCCGCCTGCAGCACTCGCTCGTGCGCTCGCACGCGGCCGGCATGGGCCCGCGCGTGGAGACCGAGGTCGTGCGCGCCCTGATGCTGCTGCGCCTGAAGACCCTCGCGTCCGGCCGCACCGGCGTGCGCCCCGAGGTCGCGCAGGCGATGGCCGGGCTGCTCAACGCCGGCATCACCCCGGTCGTCCACGAGTACGGCTCGCTCGGCTGCTCCGGCGACCTCGCGCCGCTGTCGCACTGCGCGCTCGTGCTGACCGGCGAGGGCGAGGCCGAGGGCCCCGACGGCGTGGTGCGCCCCGCCGCGGAGCTCCTCGACGCGCACGGCCTGACGCCCGTCGAGCTGCGCGAGAAGGAGGGCCTGGCCCTCATCAACGGCACCGACGGAATGCTCGGCATGCTGCTCATGGCCATCGCCGACCTGTCGGCGCTGTTCACCGCCGCCGACGTCACCGCCGCGATGACGCTGGAGGCGCTGCTCGGCACCGACCGCGTCCTCGACCCGGCGCTGCACGCCATCCGCCCGCACCCGGGCCAGGCGGCGAGCGCCGACAACATGAAGCGCGTGCTGGCGGGCTCCGGCATGACCGGGCACCACCAGGACCAGAAGCCGCGCGTCCAGGACGCCTACTCGGTGCGCTGCGCGCCGCAGGTGGCGGGCGCGGGCCGCGACACCCTCGCGCACGCCGCGCTGGTCGCCGAGCGGGAGCTGGCCTCGGCGGTCGACAACCCGGTCATCCTCGACGACGGCCGCATCGAGTCCAACGGCAACTTCCACGGCGCGCCGGTCGCGTACGTGCTGGACTTCCTCGCCGTCGCGGTCGCCGACCTCGGCTCGATCGCCGAGCGCCGCACCGACCGGCTGCTCGACCCGGCCCGCTCGCACGGCCTGCCCGCGTTCCTCGCGGACGACCCGGGCGTCGACTCGGGCCTGATGATCGCCCAGTACACGCAGGCCGCGCTGGTGTCCGAGTGCAAGCGGCTCGCGGTGCCCGCGTCCGTCGACTCGATCCCGTCCTCCGCGATGCAGGAGGACCACGTGTCGATGGGCTGGAGCGCGGCCCGCAAGCTGCGCACCGCGGTCGACAACCTTGCGCGGATCCTCGCCGTCGAGCTGGTCGCCGCCGCGCGCGCCACCGACATGCGCACCCAGTCCGGCGACCTGGCGCCGGCGCCGGCGACCGCCGCGGTCATCGAGGCGCTGCGCGCCGCCGGTGTGCCGGGCCCCGACGCCGACCGGTTCCTGTCCCCGGAGCTGGCCGCCGCGGAGGAGTTTGTACGCTCGGGCGCGCTGGTCCGGGCCGCGGCCTCGGTCGCCGGCCCGCTGGCCTGACCGCGCGGCATCCGCACGGGTGCCGGGTCGGCCCGCGGGAGCGGCCGACCCGGCACACGGACCGGGGGAGAGGAGGGATGATGGACGGCGACCAGGACAGGCGTGAGGGCGGGGGCGTGCGGGTGGCGGAAGACGGGGGCGCCGGCGTGCACACCGACGCGCGGGCTGACGCGCGGACCGGCACCTCGACCGACCCGACCGGCACCTCGACAGACCCGGCCGGCACTCCGGGCGACACGCTGAGCGACACCCCGACCCACCCCGACGGCACGGCGAACGGCCTGCGCGCCGGCCTGGACGCGCCCGCCGAGAGCCCCTCGTCGCGGCTGCTCGCGCTGTTCGAGGAGCACCGCCTCACCCCGACCCAGCGCCGCATCGCGCACTGCCTCGTGCGGCACGCGGGCGAGGCGCCGTACCTCTCCAGCGTCGAGGTGGCCGCGCTCGCCGGGGTCAGCCAGCCGTCCGTGACCCGCTTCGCGGTGGCGCTCGGCTTCGACGGCTACCCCGCGCTCCGCGCCCGGCTGCGCACGCTCGGCCTACCCGTGCGCACCGAGACCGAGGCCGAGGTGCACCGCAACGAGTACGTGGGCGCGGTGCACGCCGAGATCACCAACCTCACCAGGCTCGCCGAGACGCTCGCCGACCCGGGCCCGGTCGGCCGCGCCGCGGCGCTGCTCGCCGACTCGCGGCCGCTGGTCGTCCTCGGACTGCGCACGGGCATGGCGCCGGCGCGCAGCTTCGGCTACTTCGCCGCCAAGGTGCTGCCCGAGGTGCGGGTGCTGGACGAGGGCGGCTCGCTGCTCGGCGACCGCCTCGACCAGGCGCGCGCGGCCGGCGCCACGGGCCTGCTGTGCTTCGCGCTGCCGCGCTACCCGCGCGAGCTGACGGACGCGCTGCGCACCGCGAAGGACCTGGGCCTGCGGGTGGTCACCATCGCGGACGGGCCGTTCGCGCCCGCCGCCGCGCTGTCCGACGCCGTGCTGGTGGCCGGCGTGAGCGGCCAGCTGGTGTTCGACTCGTGCGGCGCGCCGATGCTGCTGGGCCAGGTGCTGCTGCAGGCGATGTGCGACATCACGCCGGGGCGCGCTCAGGCGCGCCTGGAGGAGTTCGACCGGCTCGCCATGGAGCGCGGGCTGTTCGAGGCCTGACCGGCCTTCACCCGCCGGGGTCGGGCCGTCGCGCCGACCCGGCCCGGTGCGTTCACGGCCGGCGCGCGCGTCCCGCCTGCCGGTAGCGCTGCTGCGCCTGCCACGCGTCGTCCGGCTGCCCGGCGCGCCCCCAGACCAGTCCCACGAGGACGCCGACGAGAGCGGCGCCGCCCGCGATGAGCGCGGTCGAGGCGTAGCGGGGTGTGCTGAGCAGGAATCCGCCGCCGCAGAACAGCAGGCCGGTGAGCAGCATGAGCGTGACGACGCCGCTCTCGCGCACCCGCGTGCGACCGAAGGCCAGCAGGGCGGCGGCGGTGCCCGCGCCGAGGGCGCCGAGCGCCGTGACGGCCCAGATCAGCTGCTCAAGTTGCATCGCGTTGCGGCCTGCGCCTCTCACGTTGGATCAACGACCGACTGGTCGTTGATCACATAGCGGACAAAATCCTGCCAAAAGCGTAACCCGCGCGGGATGAGGACCCTGTTCGACCACCCTGAAGACGAGATACATTCACTCCATCAGTCTCTGAAGATTTCCATGCAAGGGATGGACGCCATGACGGACACGACCGGCGCGCGCCCGGTCCGCGCCCCGCGCGGCACGCAGCTGAACACCCAGGGCTGGGCCCAGGAGGGTGCGCTGCGCATGCTCATGAACAACCTCGACCCCGAGGTGGCCGAGCACCCGGACAAGCTGGTCGTGTACGGCGGCACCGGCAAGGCGGCGCGCGACTGGCGCTCGTACGACGCGATCGTCCGCACCCTGCAGACCCTCAAGGGCGACGAGACCCTCCTCGTGCAGTCCGGCCGGCCGGTCGGCGTCATGCAGACGCACGAGTGGGCGCCGCGCGTGCTGCTCGCCAACTCCAACCTGGTCGGCGACTGGGCGAACTGGGAGGAGTTCCGCCGCCTGGAGTCCGCGGGCCTGACCATGTACGGCCAGATGACCGCCGGCTCGTGGATCTACATCGGCACCCAGGGCATCCTCCAGGGCACCTACGAGACGTTCGCCGCGGTCGCCGCCAAGCGCTTCGGCGGCACCCTCGAGGGCACCATCACCCTCACCGCCGGCCTCGGCGGCATGGGCGGCGCCCAGCCGCTGGCCGTCACCATGAACGGCGGCGTGGCGATCTGCATCGAGTGCGACCCGTCGCGCATCGAGCGGCGCATCGAGCACCGCTACTGCGACGTGCGCGCCGACAGCGTCGACGAGGCGCTGCGCCTGGCCGTCGAGGCCCGCGACGCCCGACGCCCGCTGTCCATCGGCCTGCTCGGCAACGCCGCCGAGATCGTCCCGCAGCTGCTCGCGATGGACGCGCCGATCGACATCGTCACCGACCAGACCAGCGCCCACGACCCGCTGGCGTACCTGCCGATCGGCGTCGCGTTCGAGGACATGGCGGAGTACGCCCGCGACAAGCCGGCCGAGTTCACCGTCGCGGCCCGCGAGGCGATGGCCCGCCACGTCGAGGCGATGGTCGGCTTCCAGGACAAGGGCGCCGAGGTCTTCGACTACGGCAACTCGATCCGCGGCGAGGCCAAGCTGGCCGGCTACGAGCGCGCGTTCGACTTCCCCGGCTTCGTCCCGGCGTACATCCGCCCGCTGTTCTGCGAGGGCAAGGGCCCCTTCCGCTGGGCCGCGCTGTCCGGCGACGCGAAGGACATCGCCGCGACCGACAAGGCCGTGCTCGACCTGTTCCCGGAGAACGAGTCGCTGTCCCGCTGGATCAAGATGGCCCAGGAGAAGGTGCACTTCCAGGGCCTGCCGGCGCGCATCTGCTGGCTCGGCTACGGCGAGCGCGACAAGGCCGGCGAGCGGTTCAACGACATGGTCGCCTCCGGCGAGCTGTCCGCGCCGATCGTCATCGGCCGCGACCACCTGGACTGCGGCTCGGTCGCGTCGCCGTACCGCGAGACCGAGGCCATGCTCGACGGCTCGGACGCGATCGCCGACTGGCCGCTGCTGAACGCGATGGTCAACGTCGCGTCCGGCGCCTCGTGGGTGTCGATCCACCACGGCGGCGGCGTCGGCATCGGCCGCTCCATCCACGCCGGCCAGGTCACCGTCGCGGACGGCACCAAGCTGGCCGGCGAGAAGATCCGCCGCGTGCTGACCAACGACCCCGGCATGGGCGTCATCCGGCACGTCGACTCCGGCTACGACCTGGCCGCCGACGTCGCCGACGAGCGTGGCGTCCGCGTCCCGATGCGCGAGGGCGACGGCCCGAACAGCATCGACGGCGAGGGCATCAAGCCGTGACCTTCGAAGAGATGTGGCGGGACCTGCTGCCGGTCGGGCGCGACGCCCGCACCGGCGGCTACCGCCGGTTCGCGTGGAACGCCGCCGACCTGGAGTGCCGCGCGTGGTTCCGCGAGCAGGCAGAGGCGCGCGGCCTGCGCTACGAGACGGACCGCAACGGCAACCAGTGGGCGGTCCACGGCGACCTCGCCGCGGGGGACGCCGTCGTCACCGGGTCCCACCTGGACTCGGTGCCCGACGGCGGTGCCTACGACGGTCCGCTCGGCGTCATCTCCTCGTTCGCCGCGTACGACGGACTCCTGGCGCGCGGCGCCGACTTCCACCGGCCCTTCGCGATCGTCAACTTCGGCGACGAGGAGGGCGCGCGGTTCGGCGTCGCATGCGTCGGCTCGCGCCTCGCGGCGGGCGTGCTCTCCCCGGAGCAGGCCCGTGAGCTGCGGGACGCCGACGGCGTCCGGCTGCCCGACGCGATGGCCGCCGCCGGCTACGACCCCGAGCGGATCGGGGCCGACCCGGAACTGCTCGGCCGGATCGGCGCGTTCGTCGAACTGCACGTCGAGCAGGGCCGCCACCTCGTGGACGTCGACTCCGCGGTCGGCGTCGCGTCGGCGATCTGGCCGCACGGCCGCTGGCGCTTCGACTTCCACGGCGAGGCCAACCACGCCGGCACCACGCGCCTGGTCGACCGCCGCGACCCGATGCTGACCTACGCGACGACCGTGCTGGCCGCGCGCAAGAAGGCCCGGCTCGCGGGCGCCGTGGCGACGTTCGGCAAGGTCGCCGTCGAACCCAACGGCACCAACGCCATCGCGTCGCTCGTGCGCGGCTGGCTCGACTCGCGCGCTCCCGAGGAGGAGGTGCTCGACCAGGTCGTCACCGAGATCGAGCGCGCCGCCCGGGAACGCGCGGAACGTGACGGCACCAGCGTCGACGTCACCCGCGAGTCGTACACGCCGGTCGTCGAGTTCGCCGGCGGCCTGCGCGACCGCATCGCCGACCGGCTCGGCGGCGCCCCGGTCCTCCCGACCGGCGCCGGGCACGACGCGGGCATCCTCTCCGCGACGCTGCCCACCGCCATGGTGTTCGTGCGCAACCCGACCGGGGTGTCGCACTCGCCGGCCGAGTCCGCCGAGACCGCCGACTGCCTGGCCGGCGTCGACGCGCTCACGGACGTCCTCGCCGACCTGCTGTCCGACAAGGAAGCCACCGCATGAGCCTGCTCTGGTGCGAACTGGTGCACACCCGCACCGGCATCGAACGCGACGTGGTGCTCGAGGTCCGCGACGGTCGCATCGCCGATGTGCGGCCGGACACCCCGGTGCCGCCGCCCGGCGCCGAGGTCCGCCGCGGCCTCACCCTCCCGGGTTTCGCCAACGCGCACTCGCACGCGTTCCACCGCGTGCTGCGCGGCCGGACGCAGGCCGGCTCGGGGACGTTCTGGACGTGGCGCGAGATGATGTACTCCGCCGCGGCCAGGCTCGACCCCGACACGTACCTGGCGCTCGCCCGCGCCGTGTACGCCGAGATGGCGCTCGCCGGCATCACCTCCGTCGGCGAGTTCCACTACCTGCACCACGCGCCGGACGGAAAGGCGTACGCCGACCCCAACGCCATGGGCCTCGCCCTCATCGAGGCCGCGCGGCAGGCCGGCATCCGCATCACGCTGCTCGACACCTGCTACCTCACCGGCGGCATCGGGCAGCCGCTGACCGGGACGCAGCTGCGCTTCGACGACCGCGACGCCGAGACGTGGGCCGCCCGCGTCGACGCGCTCAAGGACGACGAGCAGGTCCGCATCGGTGCGGCCGTGCACTCGGTGCGGGCCGTTCCGGCGGCGCAGATCCCGGTCGTCGCCTCGTGGGCGGCCGGGCGCGGCGCGCCGCTGCACGCGCACGTGTCGGAGCAGCCGGCGGAGAACGCGTCGTCGGTCGAGGCGTACGGCGCCACCCCGGTCGGGGTGTTCGCCGACGCGGGGGCGCTCGACCGGCGGTTCATCGCGGTGCACGCCACGCACCTGACCGACCGCGACATCGCCGCGCTCGGCGGGTCGGGGGCCGGCGTGTGCCTGTGCCCGACGACCGAGCGCGACCTCGCCGACGGCATCGGTCCGGCCGGCGAACTGGCGCGCGCGGGCGTCCCGCTGTCGCTGGGCACCGACAGCCAGGCGGTCATCGACATGTTCGAGGAGGCCCGCGCGGTCGAACTCGACGAACGCCTGCGTACCGGCACCCGCGGCCACTTCACCACCGCCGCGCTGCTGTCCCACGCGACGGTCCTCGGCCAGGCCGCGCTCGGCTGGCACGACGCGGGCCGCATCGAAAAGGGCGGCCTCGCGGACCTGGTGACCGTGGGCCTCGACTCCGTCCGCCTCGCCGGGACGGTCCCGAGGCTGGCCGCCGAGTCGGCGGTCTTCGCCGCCACCGGCGCCGACGTGACCCACGTGATGGTCGCAGGCCGCACGATCGTCGAGGACGGGCGCCACACGCTCGTCGACGACGTCCCGCGCGAACTCGCCGCGTCCATCGGAGCCCTGGTCGAGTAACCCGGAGGCGCACGAGCCGGCCGCCCCACCCCACGGCCGGCCCGTGCGCACCGCCCGACGAGGGGGCGGCCTGACCGACACCCCGGGTCCGGCTGACCCAACCACCGCCCGGCCCGACCCCACCGCCGCCCGGCCTGACCCCACCACCGCCCGGCCCGACCCCACCGCGTGGCAACCTCGCCCGCCTCGACCCACCGCCCGACCCCGTCCGGGTGACCCCCGGCACCTTCCGCCCCTCACCGCCCGTTGTGGCCGCAGGGGGTCCACCAACCCGCACACGGACCACGTTCGTCCCGCCGCCCACCCACCCCGCCTGGAGCCGTTCCCCGTGACCTCTCTGCTCGTCCACAACATCGGCAGTCTCGTCACCAACGACCCCGCCCTCGGTGACGGCCCGCTCGGGCTGCTTCGCGATGCCGCCGTCGTGGTCGACGGCGGGCGGGTCGCGTGGGTCGGTGCGTCGGCCGACGCGCCGGCCGCCGACGCGAGCCACGACGCCGCCGGGCGCGCGGTGATCCCCGGCTTCGTCGACTCGCACGCGCACCTGGTGTTCGCGGGCGACCGCACCGCCGAGTTCGCGGCGCGCATGGGGGGTCAGGCGTACGCCGCGGGCGGCATCCGCACGACCGTCGCGGCGACCCGTGCCGCGTCCGACGAGGAGCTGGCCGCCAACCTCGACCGCCTGGTCGCCGAGGCCGCCCGGCAGGGCACGACGCTCATCGAGTGCAAGTCCGGCTACGGCCTGACCGTCGACGACGAGGCCCGTGCGCTGCGGCTCGCGCACCGCGTCACCGACGAGGTCACCTACCTCGGCGCGCACGTCGTCGCCCCCGAGTACGCCGACGACCCGGCCGGCTACGTCGACCTCGTCACCGGCCCGATGCTCGACGCGTGCGCCCCGCACGCCCGCTGGGTCGACGTCTTCTGCGAGCGCGGCGCCTTCGACGGCGACCAGGCCCGCGCGATCCTGACCGCCGGCATGGCCCGCGGCCTGACCCCGCGCGTGCACGCGAACCAGCTCGGCCACGGCCCGGGCGTGCAGCTCGCGGTCGAGCTCGGCGCGGCGTCCGCCGACCACTGCACGCACCTGACGGACGCCGACGTCGACGCGCTCGCGAACTCCGACACGGTCGCCACGCTGCTGCCGGGCGCCGAGTTCTCGACGCGCGCCGTCTACCCCGACGCCCGCCGCCTGCTGGACGCCGGCGCTACCGTCGCGCTGTCCACGGACTGCAACCCGGGCTCGAGCTTCACCACCTCGGTGCCGTTCTGCATCGCGGTCGCCGTCCGCGACATGCGCATGACCCCCGACGAGGCGGTCTGGTCTGCGACGGCCGGCGGCGCCCGCGCGCTGCGCCGCACCGATGTGGGCGTTCTCACCCCGGGCGCCCGCGCCGACCTCGTCGAGCTGGACGCGCCGTCGCACGTGCACCTGGCCTACCGCCCCGGCGTGCCGCTGGTCCGCACGGTCTGGCGGGCCGGCGAGGTCGTCGCGGGCGGCTGACCGGGCCCGGCACCCTGACAATCCGTCAGACTTTGGGCGGTCGGAGTTACGGGGGTACCCCTGTTCGAACCTCCGGCCGTCGTGGATACTCCCCAGTAACCCTCACGACCAGACGCGTGGCCGGGACCAGCCGTCAGAGCAGGCCCGGACATGCGCGTACACGAGAAGGAGGCGCCTGGTGGGCCGCCTTGCGCAGACCGACGGGCTGACCGACGTCCAGCGGGAGATCCTCTCCACCGTCCGCACCTTCGTGGACAAGCAGATCATCCCCGTGGCGACGGAGCTCGAGCACCGGGACGAGTACCCGACGGAGATCGTCGAGGGCATGAAGCAGATGGGGCTGTTCGGCCTCATGATCCCGGAGGAGTACGGCGGTCTCGGCGAGTCCCTGCTGACCTACGCGCTGGTCGTCGAGGAGATCGCGCGCGGCTGGATGAGCGTGTCCGGCATCATCAACACGCACTTCATCGTCGCGTACATGATCAAGCAGCACGGCACCGAAGAGCAGAAGAACTACTTCCTGCCGAAGATGGCCGAGGGCGAGATCCGCGGCGCGTTCTCGATGTCCGAGCCGCACTGCGGCTCCGACGTGTCGGCGATCCGCACCAAGGCGGTCAAGGACGGCGAGTTCTACGTCATCAACGGCCAGAAGATGTGGCTGACGAACGGCGGCACGTCCAACCTGGTCGCGGTCCTGACGAAGACCGACGAGGGCGCGGACTCGGTCTACCGCAACATGACGACCTTCCTGATCGAGAAGGAGCCGGGCTTCGGCGAGACCCGCCCGGGCCTGACCGTGCCGGGCAAGATCGACAAGATGGGCTACAAGGGCGTCGACACCACCGAGCTCGTGCTCGACGGCGTCCGCGTCCCGGCCGACCGCATCCTGGGCGGGGTCCCCGGCAAGGGCTTCTACCAGATGATGGACGGCGTCGAGGTCGGCCGCGTCAACGTCGCCTCGCGCGGCTGCGGTGTCGCCCAGCGCGCGTTCGAGCTCGGCGTGCAGTACGCGCAGCAGCGCGAGACGTTCGGCAAGCAGCTCGCCGACCACCAGGCGATCCAGTTCAAGCTCGCCGAGATGGCCACCAAGGTCGAGGCCGCGCACCAGATGATGGTGATGGCGGCGCGCAAGAAGGACGCGGGGGAGCGCAACGACCTCGAGGCCGGCATGGCGAAGTACCTGGCCTCGGAGTACTGCAAGGAGGTCGTCGAGGACGCCTTCCGCATCCACGGCGGCTACGGCTTCTCGAAGGAGTTCGAAATCGAGAGGCTGTACCGCGAGGCCCCGATGCTGCTGATCGGCGAGGGCACGGCCGAGGTCCAGAAGATGATCATCGGCCGCCGCCTGCTCGAGGAGTACAAGCTCCGCGGCTGACCGACGACACGTGTGGAGTGCCCGGGAAGGCGTATGCCGACCCGGGCACTCCGTCTTTGGTCGGACCACAGGCCGGTGATCAGGTCGGACGTCCGGCAACATCCCCCGTGAGACGCTGGAAGCGATGATCACCCCGCGCAGCCGTCTCCGCCCCGCCGTCCTCCTCCTCGCGGTCGGCGCGGTCGCGTACAGCTCGTGGATCCTCGAGATCGCCCTCCCGACCCGGCTCAGCACGGTCAACGGCTTCGCCAGCGAGCTCTTCGCCGCCGACCAGCCGTACCGGTGGGTGTTCGGCGGCCTCGACATCGTCGCGGGCGTGTGTGCCGCGCTCGCCGCGGTGCTCGTCCTGAGCGCGACGTTCGGCCCGAGGCCGGCTGTGCGCTGGGCGTATCTCGGCTGGGCGGCGCTCGCGGTGTTCGGCGTCGCGACCGTGCTGGACGTCGTCTTCCCGCTCGACTGCGCGCCCTCACTCGCCGGGTGCAAGGCGCGCGAGCAGGCCGGGCGGCTGTCGTTCACCCACGACGTGCACCTGGTGACCAGCGTCGTCGCCAACATCGCCGCGCTGGTCGCGATATGCGCGCTGTGGCGCGCCGCCCGCGCGGGCACGGTACGCCCGTCGGTCTCCCGTACCGCCGGGGCCGTGCTGTTCTGGATCGCGCTCGCGGCCACGCTCACCACGACGCTGCTGAGCCTGCACGACATGCGCGTCGACGTCCCGGCGTTCCTGACGCGCGGGCAGGGAGTGCCGCAACGCGTCCAGGTGGGCCTCATAGCGTTGTGGATGGCGGTCGCCGCCGCGTCGCTGCGGCGTGGGTCGCGCACGGGCCGGGATGATGGCGCGCGTACGGGTACGAGCGGGGCCGGATCGGGGAGGACCACATGGCAGTCGCAGGCGGCAGGCCGCCGGGTGAGTTCGTCGGTGTGGACGGCGTCGTCCTCCACACCGTCCGACAGGGCCGCGGGCCTGCCGTAGTCGTGACCAGCGGGCTGGGCGGCGCCTGGTTCGACTGGGACTTCGTCGTGCCCGGGCTCGCCGACGAGTGCGAGGTCGTGCGGTTCGACCGGCCGGGGCTCGGGTTCAGCCAGGCCGACCGCGAGCCGCCGACGCTGCGCCGCGAGGCGGAGCGCATCCGGGGGCTGCTGGACACGCTCGGCGTGCCGGGGCCCTACGTGCTGGTCGCGCACTCGTTCGCGGCCTTCCACGCCGAGGCGTTCGCGCGCCTGTACCCGGGCATGACGGCGGGCCTGGTGCTGGTCGATCCGAGTGTGGAGGCCGCGCCGCGTCCGCTGCCGGCGAGGGGCGCGCGGCTCGCGGCCTGGCGCGCGATCGGTGCGGGTGCCCGGCTGACCGGCGTGTCCCGGCCGCTGGGCCCGGCGTTGCGCAGGCTGGCCGTGCTCGCGCTGTCCCGCACCCGCCGGGACGCGGCCGACCCGGCGCTGATGCGGCGCGCGTACGGCTCGGGCCGGTTCCTGACCGCGGCCTTCACCGAGAACACCACCTACCGCGACCAGGCCGCCGATCTGATCGAGCTGCGCCGCGGCCTCGACCTGCCGGACGTCCCGCTCCGGGTGCTCGCCGCGGCCGGCAGCCGGGAGACGCTCGCCGCCCGCGCCCGCTGGCTCCGCGAGCAGCGCGCCCTGGCGGCCCTGGCCCCGCGCGGCCGCTGCGACGTCCTCGACGACGCGGCCCACCTGCTGATGCTCGACCGCCCCGACGCCGTGGTGGCGGCCGTCCGGGAGGTCCTCGCCGAGGCGAAGTGACCGCGGCCGCCGACGGCGGATCGGTCGGGCGGCGGATCGGGCAGGCGACAGGCAGGCCGCGCCCCGTCCCCGGCCGCCTCGCGCGCGCCATCCGTGCCGCGGCCCTCCTCGGCCCGAGACCGCCGTCGGACTCGCACTCGCCGACGCCGACCCGCCGGGCCACCCGCGCCCCGCCACCCGGCCGCATGCGGAGACCGTTGCTCCAGGCCGATCCGATGGGACGCCTCCAGGCCCATCCGATGGGACGCCGCGCGCCGCCACCCGTCTGTACGCGGAGACCCCTCCCGTCAGGCCGTCCGTCCCGTGTCGATCCCGGCTATTCGGGTAAACGCTGTCGAAGCGGGCGGTCGGCCCGATCGTCGAGCGGCACACGGAGTGGCGGCATGTTCGGACAGGAGCGCATCCCTTCTGCGGCGGCCAACGGCACGCCCGCGACCGGCGGCGAGGTCATCGCGTCGTACACCGACTACGCCGGGGCGCAGCGCGCCGTCGACTATCTCTCGGACAACGAGTTCCCGGTCGAGCACACCTCGATCGTCGGCGCCGACCTGCGGCTGGTCGAGAACGTGCTGGGGCGACTGGACGCGAAGCGGGCCTCGCTGGCCGGGGCGGCGAGCGGGGTGTGGTTCGGCCTGCTGATCGGGGTGTTCCTCGGGGTCTTCGCGCAGCGCGCGACCAGCTGGGCCTGGATCGTGCTGATGGGCCTGCTGTGGGGCGCGCTGGCGGGTGCGCTGTTCGGGTGGCTGGGGTACCGGGCGATGGGCGGGCGGCGGGACTTCGTGTCGTCGTCCCAGATCATCGCGGCCCGCTACGACGTGCTCGTGGCACCGGAGTTCGCCGAGCGGGCGCGCAACATCGTCGGGCGGCTCAGCCTCTGAGCCGCTGAGTCTCTGCCGCCGCCGGGCCGAGGGCGGCCCTAGAGCCAGCCGTTGCGCCGGAACCCGCGGTGGATCACCAGACACACCGTCAGGGTCACGGACATCACCATGGGATAGCCGTACTTCCAGCGCAGTTCCGGCATGGTGTCGAAGTTCATGCCGTAGATCCCGGCGATCATCGTCGGCACCGCGAAGATCGCGACCCACGCCGAGATGCGCCGCATGTCCTCGTTCTGCGCGACGGTCACCTGGGCGAGGTTGGCCTGCAGGATCGAGGTCAGCAGCTCGTCGAAAGATGCGACCTGCTCGCTGACCCGCGCCAGGTGGTCCTCGACGTCGCGGAAGTACTCGCGGATGTCGGGGTGGACCTGCCGCATCGGCAGCTCGGAGAGCTTGTTGAGCGGCCGGGCGAGCGGCGTGACGGCCCGCTTGAGCTCGAGCACCTCGCGCTTGAGCTGGTAGATGCGGCCCGCGTCGCCGGAGCCGCGCCCGCCGAAGACCTCGTTCTCGACGTCGTCGATGTCGTCCTGCAGCGACTGGGTGACCTCGAGGTAGGTGTCGACGACCCGGTCGGCGACCGCGTGGAGCACCGATGACGGGCCGGCGCTGAGGAGTTCGGGGTTCTCCTCGAGGCGGTGCCGCAGTTCGCCGAGGCCGCCGTGCAGGCCGTGCCGCACGGTGATGACGAAGTCGCGGCCGAGGAAGACCATGATCTCGCCGGTCTCGACGACCTCGCTGGTGGCGGTGAGGTGCTCGTGCTCGACGTAGCGGACCGTCTTGAAAACGGCGAACAGCGTGTCGTCGTAGCGCTCGAGCTTGGGCCGCTGGTGGGCCTTGACGGCGTCCTCGACGGCGAGCGGGTGGAGGTCGAACCGTTCGGCGATGCCCGCGAGTTCGGCGGCGGTGGGCTCGTGGAGGCCGATCCACACGAAGCCGTCCCCGCGGGAGTGGACGTCGCGGATGGCGTCCTCGGCGTTCGCGCAGGCCGGCTGCCGGCGGCCGCCGCGGTACACGGCGCAGTCGACGACGCAGTTCCCGGTCACCGGATCATCCAGGACCGCGGACAGCTGCGCCTTGTGGCGGGTCAGCGGCGGGCGTACGGCGGCGCGCAGGTCGCGGATCATCGACATGGCGGGCTCCTTCACAGGAGGGCGCGCGTCAGAGCACGGCGCTTCCCCGGACGCGCGAACGCGCAAGGGACGCCTGCCCCGGTGCGGGCGGCGACGACAGGACTGAGGTGAGGCAGTCCGGCATGGCGGTGCGGGGAAACGCCGCGGGTCCCGGGTCGCGCGGCGGCGTCGGTGCGACGGGAGTGCTGCCTCCGGGCTGAAGGCCGGGGGAACGTCGCGGGGAACGCCGGGGCGGCGGGGGACGGGTGGCGCTACGAGAAGGCGCGGGCCGTGCCGGGGTATCGAGGGAGGTCGGGTGAACCGCCGGTACTGCACGATGGGCCGGTATGCACCACTACCACCTCCCTCGGCCTGTCCCCGCTGGGGGCACCTTTCGACGCGGACAACGTCCGCGTACCGTCCGGGTATTTCCGAACGGGCCAGCAAATCAGGGTAGCAGGCGTGAAGTTGCGACACGGGCGTGTCCGTGGGAACCGCGTACGATGCGCGCATGCTCGACTTGACGCCGCATCACGACCTGCCCGATCCCGTACCGGCCGTCGAGGCGCACCTGACCGGGGCGTTCGGCGAACCGTCGGGGCGGGCCGGTGTGACGTTCGTCGGGACGGACCGCGTCGAGGTGCTGCGCTTCGGCCCGGACGAGGCCGGTGTGGTGCGGTACGCGACGCTGGGCATGGCCCGCGCCCCGATGACGGACCCGGCCGCGGCGCTCGCCGACCCGGTGCGCGGGCCGCGTGCCGAGCTGGTGCTGTCGGTGCGCGGCGCGCACGACTCGGTGCTGCGCCCGCTGGCGGTGCTGGCGGCGTCGCCGCAGGTGGAGGGTGTTGTGGTGGCGCCGGGGGCGTCGTTGGACGTGGGCGGCCCGCTGTGGGACGGCGCGGCGTTCACCGCGGTCCTGGTCGCCGAGCCGGGCGGCCTGGTGCCCGACCTGGAGTTGCCGGAGCCGGCCGAGCCGGTGCGGTTCCTGCCGCTGCTGCCGATGACCGCGGCGGAGACGGCGTGGAAGCGGGTGCACGGCGGCGAGGCCCTGCAGGAGCTGTGGCTGACCCACGGGACCGATCTGCGGGACCCGAACCGCCGCGCGGTGCCGCTGGGTTGACGGCGGGTTGACGGCGGTCCGGGGCCGGTCGGCGAGAGGCTGCGGGCTCAGGGAACGAGCAGCACAGGGCACGGCGCGCGGTGCACGACGGCGTCGCTGACGCTGCCGAGGAACAGCCGCGCGAGCCCCGTGTCGCGGCGCGCGCCGAGGACGAGCAGGTCGGCGCCGAAGTCCTTGGCCTGGTCGAGCACGGCGTTGGGGACGTCGGCGCGCAGCGTCTCGTCGGTCCAGCCCTCGACGGACTCGACCCCGGCGGCGCGGAGCGTGTCGACGGCGCCGGTGACGGCCTTGGTCGCCTCCTCGGCGCTCTCCTCGACGACTGCGCCGCCGCCCGCGGCGCCGGCCACGACGTCGAGGGTCTGGACGTGCAGGACCCGCACCGTCGCGTCGAAGGCGTTGGCGAGCGCTGCGGTGCGGGCGAGGACGTCGGTCGTCTCGGGGGTGGTGTCGACGGCGACGAGGATGCGTGCGTACATAACGGCTTCCTTGCTCCTTGTGGGATCGGGGCCAATGCATGCACTGTACATCCATTTTCCTGCGGGCCCGGGGTGTGACGCGGTCGGCGGGAGGGGCGCCTACCTGTGGGTAACCGCCGTCGGGGATGATGTGCCGCAGAACCCCACGGGGCTCCCCGAGAGAGGACCGCATACACCATGCAGTTTGGCCGCTACTACGAGGAGTTCGAGGTCGGTGCGATCTACAAGCACTGGCCCGGCAAGACGGTCACCGAGTACGACGACCACCTGTTCTGCCTGCTCACGATGAACCACCACCCGCTCCACATGGACGTCAACTACGCCGAGAAGACGACCGACTTCGGCAAGAACGTCGTGGTGGGCAACTACATCTACTCGCTGCTGCTCGGCATGTCCGTCCCGGACGTGTCCGGCAAGGCGATCGCCAACCTGGAGATCGAGTCGCTGCGCCACGTCGCGCCGACCTTCCACGGCGACACCATCTACGGCCAGACGCTCGTGCTCGACAAGTGGGAGTCCAAGTCCAAGGACGACCGCGGCGTCGTCTACGTCGAGACCAAGGGCTACAAGCAGGACGGCACCCTCGTCTGCGTCTTCAAGCGCAAGGTCATGGTCCCGAAGACCTCCTACGGCGAGGCCCGCGGCGGCGAACAGCCCGGCCGCCCGGAACTCCGCGAGGCCTGACCCGCCCCGTATGACCCCCACCCCGCCGGCCCCGGCCGCGCCCGCCCCCTGAGGCGGCGCGGACCGGGGCCGGCGGCGCGTTCAGCGCGGTCAGGCGTTCGGAAGGTCGTTCCAGTGCGGGTACGAGGACTGGGCGCCTTCGCGGGTTGTGGCGGCGGTGCCGGCGCGTACCGCCAGGGCCACGGCGGCGGCCAGGTTGTCGCCGGAGGCGAGGCGCCAGGCGAGGGCGCCTGTGAAGGCGTCGCCCGCTCCTGTGGTGTCCACGGCGTGCACCTGCGGGGCGGGGATGTGGACGAGGTCGTCGTCGCCCTCGGCGTAGGCGGCACCCGCGGCGCCCAGCGTCATGACGAACGAGCGGGGCGCGGCGTCGCGCCGACGCAGGGCGAGCAGTGCGCGGCGGGCGCGTTCCAGCGGCGGGGGTTCGGAATCGGTCGGTTCGGAATCGCTCGGGAGGGCGGCTGGTGCGGGGGCTGTCGGTTCGGGGTCCCGCGCGTCGGTGCCCGCGTCGTCCGGTTCCGGGGCCGCGAGCAGCCCCGGGCCGGCCTCGTGTTGGTTGACGACGAGTGGGTCGCAGAGGCGCAGGAGCCGGGCGGGCGCGTGCCACGGCCCGGGGGACGGGTTCATCACGACCCGTGTGCCGTACGCCGCGCACGCCGCCATGACCGCGGCGACCGTCTCGAGCGGGATCTCCAGCTGCAGCGAGACCACGTCCACCGCACGCAGCGCCGGTTCGAGTGCGGTCACGTGTTCCGGCCGGAACTCCGCGTTGGCGCCCGGGGCGACGGTGATCGTGTTCTCGCCGTTCGCGTCGACCGTGATGAGCGCGACGCCGCTCGGGCCGTCGTCGACCGTCACCAGCGAGGTGTCCACCGCGTCGTCGCGCAGTGCGCGCAGCAGCATGTCGCCGTACGCGTCCGAGCCGATCCGTCCGGCGAACCGGAGTCGCGCGCCGAGCCGCGCCGCCGCGACGGCCTGGTTCGCACCCTTGCCGCCGGGGTGCACGGCAAGGCTCCCGCCGAGCACCGTCTCGCCCGGGCGCGGATGGCGCGGGACGCGCACGACCAGGTCGGCGTTGACCGATCCGACCACGAGCAGCCGGGGCTCCCCGGCGTCGCCGCGGTCGGTCCGGCGCGTCACACGACCCCCGGCACGTTCCACTCGCGAAGCGTGTCCAACAGCCCCTCGCTGAGCGGCATCGCGGCCAGCTCGCCGGGCGGGAACCACCGCGCGTCCTCGGCGTCGTCGCCGGCGCGCAGGGCGCCGCCGTGGACGATGCAGGCGTAGTCGCGGATCGCGTACGTGCGGCCCTCGGGCGCGGGCCGCAGCACGGCGCCGACCAGCGGCCCGACGGTGACGTCGAGCCCGGTCTCCTCGCGCATCTCGCGGACCAGCGCCTCGGCGTCCGACTCGCCGGCCTCGACCCGGCCGCCGGGGAGCGACCAGAGCCCCTTCCCCGGGGGCGTGCCGCGCAGGATGAGCAGGATCCGCCCCTCACCGTCGAGGACGATCGCGCCGACACAGGGAGTAGCCCGCATAGCCGGAGCGTATCCGCCGTTAGGCCGAAAGGGGTGGTGTACGCGGCGGTCACCGGCCGCGTGTCGACCGCGGGGAGCGGAAGACGTCCATCCGGTTGTCTCCCGATCCGGGTCGAACGCGGTTCGACCGAGCCGCCGCCGGGCGCGGAACGTGTCCGTGCGCAACGTGCCCCGCACACGGCGTGTCGCGCTGTGGTCGAGCGACGCCGAAGGAGTGATCGTCCTTGACTGGCGGGCGTCGGCAGGGGAACGTCATGCGTATGAAGGGCGAGCCGAGCTGCCCGCGCTGTGGTGGTCGGGTCCGTGCCCCGGGCCTGTTCTCCGAGACCTGGCACTGTGAGCTGCACGGGTCCGTGTCGCCACTCCAGCCTGTCGTCCCCCCGAGCGTTCCCGCTCTCGACGCCGTCGTCCGGCGTTCCCGAGTCCCGGTGTGGCTGCCGTGGCCGCTGCCGGTCGGCTGGCTCTTCACGGGCGTCGCGCACGCGGGCGACGACGTGTCGGGCGTCCGCGCGGTCGCCGTCGCGTGCACCGGCCCCGGTCCGCTGGGCGGTCCCGGCGAACTGGTCCTGGTCGCCGAGGAACTGGGCATCGGCCTGGGCGCCCGCTACGCCGGCCTCCCGGGTCCCGACCCGGGCTCGAACCTCCTCAGCAACCGCTCGGCTCCCGCGAAGGTGCTGGCCGCCGGCCATCCGACCCCGCTGTGGTGCGTGCCGGAGGCGCCGCCGGACCGCGCCGTGTACGCGGGCGAGGCCATGGGGCTGTGGCTGTGGGCGATCCTGTGGCCGGGCAAGGCCGGCCACCTCGTGTACGACGACGTCGTGCTGACGGACCTGCGGGACGCGGGGGCGGAGATCGAACTCCTGCCGTGCGGAGCGCTTTCGCCGCAACTGCTGCCGTAGCGCGCCGGCGGGCGGCCGTGCCCCCGTCCCGTCGCCGCGGATGCCGGACGGCCTACTGTTGATCGTCCCGCCTTTCGACGACCCCAGCGAGGTCCGCGTGCGCATCGACCTGCACACCCACAGCACCGCGTCCGACGGCACGGAGTCGCCGGCGGCGGTGATGCGCCACGCGCGGGAGGCCGGGCTGGACGTCGTCGCCTTGACCGACCACGACACCACCGGCGGGTGGGACGAGGCGGCCGCCGCGCTGCCCGACGGGCTCACGCTGGTGCGCGGCGCGGAGATCAGCGCGATCGACGGCGACGGGATCAGCCTGCACATGCTGGGCTACCTCTTCGACCCCGACGAGCCGGAGTTCGCGCGGGCGCGCGAGCTGGTGCGCACCGACCGGGTGCGCCGGGCGCGCGCGATGGTGGACCGGTGCGTCGAACTCGGCGCGCCGATCACGTGGGAGCGGGTCGTGGAGATCGCGGGCGACGGCGCGGTCGGGCGTCCGCACGTGGCGACCGCGTTGGTCGAGGCGGGCGTCGTGGCCGACGTGTCCGGCGCGTTCACGCCCGAGTGGCTCAAGGACGGCGGGCGGGCGTTCGTCGACAAGTACGAGATCTCGGCGGCCGACGCCGTGCGCATGATCCGGGCGGCGGGCGGTGTCGCGGTCTTCGCGCACCCCGGCGCGACCAAGCGCGGCCGGACCGTCTCCGACGCGTCGATCGCCGGGCTGGCGGAGGCCGGGCTGAGCGGCCTGGAGGTCGACCACCTGGACCACGACGACGCGATGCGGGCGCACCTGCGCGGTCTGGCGGCCGAGTTCGACCTCGTCACGACCGGTTCCAGCGACTACCACGGCAGCCGGAAGACCGTCGAGATCGGCCGGTTCACCACGGATCCCGAGGCGTTCGAGGCGATCGCGGACCGGGCGCACGGGGTTCCGCTGCTCCGTCCGTGATTCCCGCTCCGGTGATCGGGGTGCGGCGTGCGGCCGACGGGGTACGCGAGTTCGTGAACCCGGTCCGTCGGGCGTCGGACCTGACCGCCGAGCGGGCCCGTAACACCGTTACAGTGCGGAACGTATCCGAAGGCATGGAGGGGAGCAGCGGATGAGTCGGCTGGTACGCGGCGTCGTCGCACGCGGCAAGGGTCAACCGGTGGGCGTCGAGACGATCGTCGTGCCCGACCCGGGCCCGGGCGAGGCCCGCGTGAAGGTGCAGGCCTGCGGGGTCTGCCACACCGACCTGCACTACCGCGAGGGCGGGATCAACGACGAGTTCCCCTTCCTGCTCGGCCACGAGGCCGCGGGCGTCGTCGAGTCGGTCGGCGAGGGCGTGACGGGTCTGGCGCCCGGCGACTACGTGGTGCTGGCGTGGCGCGCGCCGTGCGGCGAGTGCCGTTCGTGTCTGCGCGGCCGGCCCTGGTACTGCTTCGCCTCGCTGAACGCGACGCAGAAGATGACGCTCGAGGACGGCACGCCGCTCAGCCCCGCGCTCGGCATCGGCGCGTTCGCCGAGCTGACGCTCGTCGCGGCCGGCCAGTGCGTCAAGGTCGACCCGGCCGCCCGGCCCGAGGCGGCCGGGCTCATCGGCTGCGGCGTGATGGCCGGCTTCGGCGCGGCCGCCAACACGGGCAACGTGCAGCGCGGCGACTCGGTCGCGGTCATCGGCTGCGGAGGCGTCGGCAACGCCGCGATCGCCGCCGCGCACCTGGCGGGCGCGCGCAAGGTGATCGCCGTCGACGTCGACGACCGCAAGCTGGAGTGGGCGAAGGGCTTCGGCGCGACGGACACCGTCAACGCGCGCGAGACCGACCCCGTCGAGGCGATCAAGGCGCTGACCGAGGGCAACGGCGCCGACCTGGTCGTCGAGGCGGTCGGCCGCCCGGAGACGTACGAGCAGGCGTTCTACGCCCGCGACCTGGCCGGCACCGTCGTCCTGGTCGGCGTCCCGACGCCGGACCTGAAGATCGAGCTGCCGATGATCGAGGTCTTCGGGCGCGGCGGCGCGCTCAAGTCGTCGTGGTACGGCGACTGCCTGCCCACCCGCGACTTCCCGATGCTGATCGACCTGTACCTGCGCGGTCGGCTGCCGCTCGACGGGTTCGTGTCCGAGACCATCAAGCTGGACGAGGTCGAGGCGGCGTTCACGAAGATGCACCACGGCGACGTGCTGCGGTCGGTCGTGGTCCTGTGAGCGTCGAGCACGTCGTCACGTCGGGCGTGTTCTCGCTCGACGGACAGGACTTCGACGTCGACAACAACGTGTGGCTGATCGGCGACGACCGCGAGGTCGTGGTGGTCGACGCCGCGCACGACGCCGCCGCCATCGCCGCGGCCGTCGGCGACCGCGGTCTCGTCGGGATCGTGTGCACGCACGGGCACAACGACCACGTCAACGCGGCCGCGGAGCTCGCCGACCGGTACGGCGCCCCGGTGCACCTGCACCCCGAGGACCGGATGCTGTGGGACGTCGTGCACCCGGACCGCGCCCCCGACCGCTCGCTCGCGGACGGCCAGGCGCTCAAGGTCGCGGGCCTGGAGCTGCGGGTCGTCCACACGCCGGGGCACGCGCCGGGCGCGGTGTGCCTGTACGTGCCGGAGCTGGACGTGCTGTTCTCCGGCGACACGCTGTTCCGCGGCGGCCCCGGGGCGACTGGGCGGTCGTTCTCGTCGTTCCCCGTCATCCTCGACTCGATCCGGGACCGGTTGCTGACGCTGCCGGCCGGCACGCGCGTGCTGACCGGGCACGGCGACGAGACGACGATCGGCGCCGAGGCGGCGGACTACGACGCGTGGGTGGCGCGCGGGCACTGACGCCGCGCGGTCGCGCCGACGAAACGGCGCGGGAACGCACGAAGGGCGCCCCGTCCGAATCCGGACGGGGCGCCCTTCGGCGCTTTAATCAGGGACGGGCGCCGAGCGGAGCCCGTCGCGCGGCCGTCAGACGGCCGCGGCGCCCGCGACGGCGGGCTGGAGGGCCGGCCGGACGGGCCGGATGTAGAGGCTTTCGCCCCGGGCGGCGGCCTCGGCGACCGCCTTGCTGACCGCGGTGAGGTCTACGGTCGTTCCCGGGTGCAGGACCGTCTTGTCGGCGGCCGCATCGGAATCGTGGTGACGGGTGAGGTTGGTGATTCGGTAACGCATAGGCGTCTCCTCTTCTCTCCTCGGGTGTTCGCCTCGGCGTCTCCGCACAGGGCGGAGGTGCACCGGCGGTCGCCACCTGGGCGACCACTGAACACGACATAGCGTACAAATCGTCCGCCGAATGCGCGCGTTGTTTACACACGATCAACGCGGGTCCAGGGCAGTGGACGGCGCGCGGGAGCGTGACGCGGCACGGCGGTATAGCTCCACAACATGGATCACCGCCGAGGCATTCCCGTGACCGGAAAGTTCCCGGATCGCGATCCGCCGCGCCCGGCCCGGCGCGGCGTAGGACAATGCCAGTGCGAAGGCACGAGCCTGGGTCGGGGCGGACCTGCCGCCCCACCCCGAACGGAGGGCCACCAGCTTGCACGACGCGGGTGACGACGAGCGGCGGACCGCCGCGACCGCCGCCGGGGCCGAGCCCGGGGCGGGCGCCCCCGACGCCTCGGCGGAGCGGACCGACAGGCCCGGCGGGACGGCGGTCGCCGAACCGGGACCCGGCGCGGTCCCCCCGGAAGCGCCGGTGCCCGCCGCGGTACCCGTGCGCCTCGTCTCCGCGCCGCCGCACGCCGGCACGCACGCCGTCTTCGTCGACGTCGGCTACGTGTACGCCGCGATCGGCCTGCTGGTCGTCGGCACCGCCGAGCGCCGCGCGTTCCGCATCGACGCCGAACTGCTCATCAGCGCGCTCATCGACGAGGCCCGCGCGGTGTTCCCGGAAGGCCGCCTGCTGCGCGTCTACTGGTACGACGGCGCCCGCAACCGCGTGCCCACGTTCGAACAGAAGCAGGTCGCCGAACTGCCGGACGTGAAGGTCAGGTTGGGCAACCTCAACGCCCACAACCAGCAGAAGGGCGTCGACTCGCTCATCCGCAGCGACCTGGAGTCCCTCGCCCGCAACCGGGCCATCGAGGACGCCGTCGTGGTGAGCGGCGACGAGGACCTGGTGCTCGCCGTGGAGACCGCGCAGTCGTACGGCGTGCGCGTCCACCTGTGGGGCGTGGAGCCCGCCTACGGCACCAACCAGGCCGAGCCGCTGGTGTGGGAGGCCGATGTCACCCGCACGCTCCACCACGACTTCTGCGCGCCGTGCGTGAGCCGCGCGGGCCTGGCGACGCAGGCCGCTCCCGCGGCGGCTCCGACGCCCGCGCCCGTGCTGCCGAACGGCGCCACCCCGCCGACGTTCGACCAGGTCTGGCGGCTCGGCGGCAAGATCGCCGAGCGCTGGCTCGGCGCCCGCGGCCGTGAGGACATGGCCGACCTGATGCCGGGCCCGCGCCTCCCGGAGAACGTCGACAAGGCCCTCCTCGTCGACGCCGAGGGCGAACTCCAGTTCTCCCTGCGCCCCTACGAGGACCTGCGCCGTGCCCTGCGCAACGGCTTCTGGGACCGCCTCGGCCAGGAGTTCGGCACGGCGGCGGGCGGCGACGCCTGAAGGCGGGTCAGGCGAGATCCCAGAAGTCCGCCAGGCCCTTGGCCGTCGCCTCCGGGTCGTCGACGTTGGGGGAGTGGCCCGCGCCGTCGACCAGGACGTGCGGGACGCCCAGGCGGTGCGCCATGGCGGCCAGCCACGGGACCGGCCAGGCGTAGTCGTCGGCACCGGACAGGACCAGCACGCGCAGGCCGGCGCGGATCCGTTCGGCGAGCGCGTCGGTGAGGTCCGGCTCGGTGCGGAGCTGGCGGGCGAACTCGACGAGCGCGGCGGGGGAGTTGGCGAGCCAGCGGGTGCGCATGTACGCGGCGACGTCCGGGTCGGCGGGCGGTTGGACGCCCGCGTCGGCGTCCATCGCGCGCATGGCGTCCCAGACCTGCTCGAGGGTGAACGCGGCGACCGCCTGCTCCAGGTGCTCCAGGCGTTCGACCTCCCGCTCCTGGATCGCCGCCGGGCCCGTGCTCATCAGGGTCAGCGACGCCATCCGGCCCGGCGCCTCCAGGGCCGCCGAACGGCAGACCAGGCCGCCGAAGGAGTGGCCCACCACGTGCGGGGCCGTGTCGGGCGCCACGGCGTCGGCGAGCGCCCACAGGTCGGCGACGAGCTCGGCGCGTGCGTACTCCTCGCCCCCCTCGGGGCCGGGCGTCTCGTACTGGCCGCGCTGGTCGAACGCCACGACGCGGTAGCCGCGCCGGGCGAGCGGCTCGAGCAGCGCGATGAAGTCCTCTTTGCCGCCGGTGAACCCCGGGACCAGCAGCGCCGTCCCGGCGGACGGCACGTCGGCCGGCGGCACGGCTTCGAGGCACGCGAACCCGCCGCGCGGTGTGCGGATCCGGCGCGCGCGGGCGGCCGACGGAAGGGCGAGGAAGGGCGGCGTGCTCACCCGTCCGAGCGTAGGGCAGCGGCGGCGAAGCGGGCGCGCTCCCGACGCGACGGCGCCGGGTGCGCCGGACCCCGCGTCACGCCGGATACGGCCACGGGTTGGGCTTGCACTCCTGCCCGTTCGAGGCGGTCACCGTCTTGGTCTGCTGCATCATCACGGGCGCCAGCCCGTCCGGTCGGCACGAGTACTCGTGGTTGTGCCCGAGCCGGTGCCCGACCTCGTGGCTGATGAGCATCTGCCGGTAGCCGACCATCTCGTCGCCGAACGTCGGGGAGCCCTGTGCCCACCGCCACGCGTTGATGACGACGAACGGCGTCCCCGCGGCGTCGCACGACACGTTCTGGATGGACGTGTCCAGCCCGGCCGCCCCGCACAGTTTGTTCGTCGT
This sequence comes from Yinghuangia seranimata, assembly GCF_029953285.1. Classification (GTDB taxonomy): domain Bacteria; phylum Actinomycetota; class Actinomycetes; order Streptomycetales; family Streptomycetaceae; genus Yinghuangia; species Yinghuangia seranimata. Next base: position 85,817 of record NZ_JASAOI010000056.1, read on the forward strand.
GCCGGGGCTGGCGAGGCGGATCACGAAGTCGGCGTTCGACGCGTCGGTCCGTGCGAACGTCTTGCCGTCGTGCGCCCACGACCTGGGGTCGTTGAGCGTCTGCTGCACGGCCGCCGCGAACAAATCCCCGTCCAGCCCCAGGCCCTGCTCGGTCTCGACGCGGTACGTGTAGGTCTTGCCCGAGCCCGGCGCCGCGACCTTGCCGGGCACGATGTCGAACTTGGCGGACAGCGACAGCTTCGCGTCCAGGTCGAAGCGCACCTTCATGCGCTCGGTCGTGGTCAGCGGCGCGGACGGCGTCGGCATCGGCAGCGTCGTCGGGCCGGACCCCGACGACGTCGCCGCGTTCGGCACGCCGACCTGGCCGCGGTCGTTGTCGCGGGACGCCGGCTGGTCGGTGACCCGGGTCGGCTGGTCGTGCGGGTGCGCGGTGTCGGACCCGCCGGCCTGCGCGCTGGCGCCGCTGTCCGGCATCTGCACGACGATGACGCCGGCCAGCGCCGCACCGGTCACCACGACGCCGCCCGCGGCGACCAGCGGCCGGCGGGTCTTGCGGGTCGAACGGCGGGCGGCGGCCCGGCCGGAGCCGCCGAGCGGACGCGGGGCGGGTGCCGCCGACGCGGGCTGGTAGGCGCGGGACGGCCCGTCGTCGGGCAGGTTGTCGTCGAAGTCGTCGACCGGCTCGAGGTACGGGGCCTCGTCCCACGCGGAGGGCTCGGGATCGGGCTCCGGCTCGGGCGTGTACTGCGCCGGGACGTGCGCGTGGCGCTGCGGCTCGGGGACGTACGCCTGGTCGAACAGCGGGTCGAAGCCCTGCGCCGGCATCTGCGGCTGCTCGAACGCGTACGGCTCGAAGTGCGGGGTCTGCGCGAGCGGCGCCGCGGGCTGCTCGCGGTACGGCTCCTGGTACACGTCCGGGTACGGCTGCTGCTCGAAGGCGGGAGGCTCGGCGTAGTAGCCGTACGGCTGCTGCTCAGCGAACGGCGCCGGCTCCACGTAGGGCTGCTGGCCGTACTGCGCGTCCCCGTAGGGCTGCTGGTAGGCCTCGTACTGCTGGCCGTAGTGCTGGTTGTTGTACGGCTGCTGCTCGTACTGCTGGTACTCCTGGTACTCCTGGTACGCAGCCTGCTGCGGCACCGGCGCCGCGTAGTACTCCTGCGCGTAGCCGTGCTCGCCGGCCGGGCCGGGCGCGTCGTAGCCGTACGGCGCGGGCTCGGCTATGGAGGCGTACTGGCCGGACTGCTGCCCGGCGTACTGATCGGCGTACTGGTCGCCGTACTGCTGCGGATACTGCGGATCCTGCTGCCCGTAGTACTGCTGCCCCTGGTAGGGGTGCTGCTCGTACTGGTCGCCGCTCATGCCCCGCTCACCCCGCCGAGGCCGGGGATATGGACGGCTCCGCGACGTCGTCGAGCAGGTCGCGGAACGCGCGGGCGACGACGCGCGGATGCTCCATCATCGCCACGTGGCCCGACTCCGGGACCATCACCAGCCGGGCGTCGGGGAAGGTCGCGGCGGCCCGCCGGGCGCGGCGCGAGTCGACCAGCCTGTCGCGCCGCCCGTAGACCAGCAGCGTCGGCGCCTTCACCTGCGCGGCCTGCTTCCACAGCGACCGCGGCCCGCGTTCGAGGTACGAGGTGACGACGCCGCGCGAGGAGCGGGTGAACGCGTCGACCATGTACGGCAGCCCGAGGCGGCGCTTGTACTCGGCGGCGAACTCGGCGAACTCCCGCTCGCTGAGCAGTTCGGGATGCCCGAAGCACAGGTTCACCGAGAGGCGGGTGCGCTGCTCGGGCGTCAGGTCGCGGGTGAACCGGCCGAGCGCCGTGGCGAAGCCCGGCACCGCCATGAGCGCGGTCGGCAGCGCGGTGGCCTGCGGCTTGAGGTCCGGCAGCGCCGGCGACACGAGGGTGAGCGTGCGCACCAGGTCGGGGCGGCGGGCGGCGACCCGGGTGGCGACGGCGCCGCCCATCGAGTTGCCCATGAGGTGGACGGGCCCGCGGCCCAGCGTGAGGATCAGCCCCTCGACGGCGCGGCAGTGCGCCGAGATCGAGTAGTCGCCGTCATGCGGCGGCGGGGAGAAGCCGAAGCCCGGCAGGTCGATGCAGTCGGCGGCGACGACGTCGCGCAGCTCGTCGGCGAGGTGGTTCCAGTTCAGCGACGAGCCGCCGAGGCCGTGGACGAGCACCGCGGGGGGCAGCTCCGGGTCGTGCGCCGGGTGCCGCCGCACCGTCACCGTCGTCTCGCCGGTGACCGCGACGGTTCGTGCAGGCCAGGCCGCCGCCGTCGCGTCGGATACCGCCTGTGTGGTCGTCACGGTCGCCAATATTACGAGACGGTCACCGGCGCGGAAGGGGCGCGTCGGTTCCGGGCTCTGCGCCGGTGGGCGATTTGGTGCTCGAATGCGCATTTTTGAGCGCAGTTCCAACGAGCTCGATGGCAACGGTTCGATATCAATGATCAACCGCACGCAACGTCCGTCTCGGGGTAGTACCTCAGGGGAGGCCCGTGCGGGGGAGCCGCGCGACGGCACGGCGCGAGTTTTCCGCGCCCCGGCGGGATCATGGAAAAGGCCGGAAGGAGTTGCACATGCCTGACACGACCGGTGTGGACGGCGCGACCGCCCTGACCGCGGACGTTGCGCCCGCGGACCTGGCCGCCGACGTCCCGCACGAGGATCCGGCCGACGTCCCGGCGCCGGACGACCTCGACCTGGAGGCGCCCGAGGCGGACGTCGCCGAGCAGCGTACGACCGTCGTCGAGGAGGACGAGGCGGTCTGGGCGCCGGTACCCGACGGGGTGGACCCGGCGGACGGCACCGACCAGCGCAGGGTGGTCAGGCCGGACGAGGACGAGTACCGCTGAGCCGTGTGACCTGGCGTTCCGCCCCCGTGGTGGCGTGAATCAGCCCTCCCGGACTGACACAACGTCAGATTTATCCGGGTTGTGGCCTTGCATGCCGCCCACGCTTTCCAGAACCCTGTTCGTTGCGCCACGAAACTTACGACGAGGGGTTACCGAAAAGTAGGATGACGTGGCGGAACGACCTGCGGATCCCCCGGGGGCTCAAAACCGCGGGGACCCCGGGCCACCTGTTCGATCACGTTTGAGGAGCGCCGTGACAGCCATCCAGGATGCGGAACGCCCGCGCGGCACCCGGCTGCCCCGACTGGCCCGCCGCAACCAGCTCCTCGGTGCGGCGCAGGAGGTCTTCGTCGCCCAGGGCTACCACGCCGCCGCGATGGACGACATCGCCGAGCGCGCCGGTGTCAGCAAGCCCGTGCTGTACCAGCACTTCCCGGGCAAGCTGGAGCTCTACCTCGCGCTCCTCGACCAGCACTGCGAGGCGCTCGTCGCCGCGGTGCGCGCGGCGCTGGAGTCGACGCACGACAACAAGCTGCGCGTGGCCGCGACGGTGGACGCCTACTTCGCGTTCGTCGACGACCACGGCGGCGCGTTCCGCCTGGTCTTCGAGTCCGACTTGACCAACGAGGCCGCGGTGCGCGACCGCGTCGAGCGGGTCGCCGAGACGTGCGCCGAGGCGGTCAGCAAGGTCATCGCCGAGGACACCGGCCTCGGCCAGGACGAGGCGATGCTGCTCGCCATCGGCCTGACCGGCATGGCGCAGGTGACCGCCCGCTACTGGATCTCCAAGGGCGTCCCGATCCCGCGCGACACCGCGTCCCGCCTCATCTCCACCCTCGGCTGGCGCGGCATCAGCCGCTTCCCCCGCCGCGACGAGGCCCCGGCGAGCTGACCCCCTCGGGGGGCGTGCACGCGGTGGTTCCGGTCGGAGGTCGAGGCATTCCCCGGGGCCGTTCGCGCTCGGCGTACCTGTCGTGGGGCTTGGCACCCATCCGGCTCGATTAGCCTCTGTAGCTGTACGGGCGCGCGCAGTCTCATGGGCCGCTCCCATTCGACTTGAACCGGAGGGACAGCCGTGGAGGTCAAGATCGGCGTGCAGCACGCCGGACGGGAACTCGTCCTGGAGAGCGCTGACAGCGTTGAGGACATCGAGCGCGCGGTTGCGGACGCGCTGGCCGGCACCTCTGGTGTGCTCTCGCTGCAGGACGAGAAGGGCCGCCGGATCATCGTCCCCGCCGACCGTCTCGCCTACATCGAGATCGGCGAGCCGAGCGCCCGCCGCGTCGGCTTCGGCGCCGTCTGACAGCCGCCTGGCAGCGGGCGTCCGTCCCGCAGCGGTCATAAGCGAAGGGGGCGTGCCCACCACCCGGTGGGCACGCCCCCTTCGTGCGTGCGGCTCAGGCCGCCAGACCCAGGGCGGCCATGCGTTCGGTGTGGGCCTCGGTGATGCGCAGGAACATGCGGCCGATCTCGGCGAGGTCGAAGCCCGGCACGGCCAGGCCGCCGACGAGCATCGCCGACAGGGCGTCGCGCTCGGCGGCGACGCGCTGCGCCTGGCTGAGCGCCTCGCCCATCAGGCGGCGGCCCCACAGCGCGAGCCGTCCCGCGACGCGCGGGTCGCGCTCGATCGCGGCGCGCACCGTCTCGACGACGAAGTCGGCGTGCCCCGTGTCGGCGAGCACCTCCTCGACCAGCGTCCGGCTGCCCGGGTCGAGGTGCTGCGCGACCTCGCGGTAGAAGTCCGCCGCGATGCCGTCGCCGACGTACGCCTTGACCAGGCCCTCCAGCCAGTCGGCCGGCGCCGTGTGGCGGTGGAACTCGTCGAGCGGCGTGACGAACGGCGCCATCGCCTCCGCGGGGTCCACGCCCAGTGACGAGATGTGCGCGCGCAGTCGCTCGAAGTGGTGGAACTCCGCGACCGCCATGGCCGCCAGGGCCGCCTTGTCGTCGACCGACGGGGCCATCTTGGCGTCCTCGGCGAGCCGCTCGAACGCGGTGATCTCGCCGTACGCCAGCACCCCCAGCAGCTCGATGACGGCGGCGCGGGCGGCTCCGGCGTCCGGTTGCGTGGCTTCAGTCATGAGACCCGAGCGTAACCAGCATCACCCCACGTGGAGTACACCGGCAGGTACAGTGGTACGGAACGCGGATGCCCGGTCGGAGGACGATCGGCTCCGACCGCCCCGCTCGGGTCGCTGCCCGAGGCCGAGGTCCCGTGTCGTGCCCCAGGTGCAAAACCGGACAACAAGGTCCACCGACGAATGCCTGGTTGCGGCAACGCGGTCCTGACCCGCCTCGGAGAGACGGCGGCCCAACCACACAGAAGAGGCTGGACCCCTGACCACATTCAGAGAACTCGGCGTACTTTCCGAAACCGCCGAGGCTCTTGAGAGCCTCGGCATCACCGAAGCCTTCCCCGTGCAGGAGATGACGCTTCCGGTCGCCCTCTCGGGCAGCGACGTCATCGGCCAGGCCAAGACCGGCACGGGCAAGACCCTCGGTTTCGGTATTCCGCTGCTGCAGCGCGTCGTCACGCAGGCCGACGTCGACGCCGGCCGCGCCACCACGCTGCCGGGCAAGAGCCCGCAGGCGCTCGTCGTCGTCCCCACCCGCGAGCTGTGCGTCCAGGTCACCAACGACCTGCTCGGCGCCGGCAAGGTGCGCTCCGTGCGCGTGCTGTCCGTCTACGGCGGCCGCGCCTACGAGCCGCAGGTCGAGGCGCTCCGCAAGGGCGTCGAGGTCGTCGTCGGCACCCCCGGCCGCCTGCTCGACCTGGCCGGCCAGGGCCACCTGGACCTGTCGCAGGTCCGCATGCTCGTCCTCGACGAGGCCGACGAGATGCTCGACCTGGGCTTCCTGCCCGACGTCGAGAAGATCGTCGACCGGCTGCCGGCCCGCCGCCAGACCATGCTGTTCTCGGCGACCATGCCGGGCCAGATCATCACCCTCGCCCGCCGCTACATGTCCCGGCCGACGCACATCCGCGCGTCCGCGCCGGACGACCAGGGCACCACCGTCGCGTCGGTCAGCCAGCACATCTACCGCGCGCACGCCCTCGACAAGCAGGAGATGCTGGCGCGCATCCTGCAGGCCAAGGGCCGCGGGCTGGTCATGGTCTTCTGCCGCACCAAGCGCACCTGCGCCGACCTCGCCGAGGGCCTGACCGACCGCGGCTTCGCGGCCGCGGCCGTGCACGGCGACCTCGGCCAGGGCGCCCGCGAGCAGGCGCTGCGGGCGTTCCGCAACGGCAAGGTCGACGTCCTGGTCGCGACCGACGTCGCCGCGCGCGGCATCGACGTCGACGGCGTCACGCACGTCGTCAACTACCAGTGCCCCGAGGACGAGAAGACCTACCTGCACCGCATCGGCCGCACCGGCCGCGCGGGCGCGTCCGGTGTCGCGGTCACGCTGGTGGACTGGGAGGACATGCCGCGCTGGGGCCTCATCAACAAGGCCCTCGAGCTGCCGTTCCCCGAGCCGCCGGAGACGTACTCGACGTCCGCGCACTTCTACACCGACCTGGAGATCCCCGAGTCGGCCACCGGTGTGCTGCCGCGTGCCGACCGCACCCGTGCGGGCCTGGGCGCCGAAGAGGTCGAGGACCTGGGTGAGACCGGCGGCAAGGGCGGCCGCGGCCGCGCCCGGTCCGGGTCCGGCTCCTCCCGCAGCGGCCGCTCCGGCGGCCGTTCGTCCGCCCCGGCGACCGCCGAGGCCGCGGAGGCCCCGGCCGAGCCGAGCCGTCGGCGCGCGCCCGGCAGCCGTCGCCGCCGCCGCCTGAGCGACGGTGTCGCGGTGGACGGCGCGACCGCGGTCGAGACCGTGGTCTTGGACGCGCCGGCCGCCGTCGCGACCGCGGCCGAGCCGGCCGTCGCGACCGACGCCGCCGAGGCGGCGCCCAAGCGCACCCGCAAGCGCCTCCCGAAGGCCCAGCCGACCGCCGCGACGGCGCTGACCTTCGAGGCCCCGGCCATCCCGGCCGCCGCCGTCGCCCCCGAGGCCGCGGACGCGGCCGACGCGGACAAGGCCCCGCGCCGCCGCCGGCGCCGCCGCCGTCCCGAGGGCGCGGTGGACGCGGCCGAGTAAGTCCGCGAGGCGTTTCTTTCGCGCGACCCACGTGGGCGCGTATCAGGACCCGAGGGTCCCGGTACGCGCCCACGGGCGTTGCGGCGGTGGTGATCAGGGCGGCGCTGAGACCGGTGTCTCACGCAGCGGACCCCGGGGCCGGGAATCCCACCCGGCATGGCAGTGTTGGTCAGGATTAATGTCGCAGAACCAGTTCTGACCATCGGAGTCTCCGTGTCGCTACCACCCCTGGTCGAGCCGGCTGCCGAGCTCACCGTCGACGAGGTCCGCCGGTATTCGCGCCACCTGATCATCCCGGACTTCGGGATGAGCGGGCAGAAGCGCCTGAAGAACGCCAAGGTCCTCTGTGTGGGCGCCGGCGGCCTCGGTTCGCCGGCACTGCTGTACCTGGCCGCGGCCGGCGTCGGCACGCTCGGCATCGTCGAGTTCGACACCGTCGACGAGTCGAACCTGCAGCGCCAGATCATCCACGGCCAGTCGGACATCGGTAAGTCCAAGGCGCAGTCCGCCAAGGAGTCCGTGCTCGAGGCGAACCCGTACGTGAACGTCGTCCTGCACGAGGAGCGCCTCGAAGCGGACAACGTGATGGAGCTGTTCGCCCAGTACGACCTGATCGTCGACGGCACCGACAACTTCGCGACCCGGTACCTCGTCAACGACGCGTGCGTGCTGCTCAACAAGCCGTACGTGTGGGGCTCGATCTACCGCTTCGACGGCCAGGCCTCGGTCTTCTGGGCCGAGCACGGCCCCTGCTACCGCTGCCTGTACCCGGAGCCCCCGCCGCCCGGCATGGTCCCGTCCTGCGCCGAGGGCGGCGTGCTCGGCGTCCTGTGCGCGTCGATCGGGTCGGTCCAGGTCAACGAGGCCATCAAGATGCTCACCGGCATGGGCGACCCGCTGCTCGGCCGGCTGATGATCTACGACGCCCTCGAGATGACGTACCGCCAGGTCAAGGTCCGCAAGGACCCCGAGTGCGCGGTCTGCGGCAAGAACCCGACGGTCACCGAGCTCATCGACTACGAGGCCTTCTGCGGCGTCGTCTCCGAGGAGGCCCAGGAGGCCGCCGCGGGCTCGACCATCACTCCGCGGCAGCTCAAGGAGTGGATGGACGCCGACGAGAACATCTACGTCATCGACGTCCGCGAGCCCAACGAGTACGAGATCGTCTCGATCCCGGGCGCGGTGCTGATCCCCAAGGGCGAGTTCCTGATGGGCGGCGCCCTGGAGTCCATGCCGCAGGACAAGCGCATCGTCCTGCACTGCAAGACGGGCGTCCGCTCCGCCGAGGTCCTCGCCGTCCTGAAGTCGGCCGGCTTCCAGGACGCGGTCCACGTCGGCGGCGGCGTCATCGGCTGGGTCAACCAGATCGAGCCGGAGAAGCCCGTCTACTGACGGCCCCGCTGAAGTGTTTCCGGGCCCTCCCCGTCCTGTGACGGGGAGGGCCCGGTCGCGTTTCGGAAGGGTTTTGTGCAGGCCTGCGGGGGTCTCGAAAAACCCGATGGATGGCGTCGGTTCCGGTCGCTAGTGTGCGGGCGCCGGTCACGCGTGGTCCGGCTCGATCCTTGGGGGACTCTTGCGACTTCACACTTCGAGACGAGGCGCGCGCCGCGGCGTCGTGGCCGCGGCCGTGTCGGCGGCGTTCGTGGCGGGCATCGCCGGTGCGGGCCCGGCGGGGGCCGACCCGGTCGTCGTACCGGTTCCGACCGACCCGGCGTCCGCGCCCGCCTTGCCGTGCACCGCGACCGCGCCGCTGCCGCAACTGGGGCTCACCTTCACCCTGACGCTGACCGCCCGCCTCGCGGCACCCGCGTCCGGCACCGCGGCCGCGCACTTCCGCATCACGCCGTTCGGCAAGACCGAGCCTGTGGTGGCCGAGACGACCACAGGCGGCTGGTACGGAGGCCAGTACAACGCGCAGTTCGCGCGAGACGTGCTGGAGGACGGCAAGCGCTACCAGTGGTCGGTCCGCGCCGAGCAGGCCGACGGCGTATCCGAGTGGAGCTCTCCCTGCGGGTTCCGGACCGACTTCACACCACCGCCGATGCCTGCGGTGGCGTCGACCGTCTACCCGCCCGACGGCGTCGGCCTGCCGGCGCGCACGCCCGGGGAGTTCACGTTCAGTGCGGGCGGCAGCCCCGACGTCGTGGCCTACGAATACGCCCTCAACAGCGTGATCCCGGTCGGAGGTGCCGCGTCCGTCAAAGCGGGCGGTGCCGACCACACCGCGACAGTGACGCTCAAGCCCAACAACTGGGGCACGAACGTGCTCCGCGTGCAGGCGGTGGACCGGGCCGGCAACCGCTCGTACGAAACCGTGTACTCGTTCCAGGCGGGATCCTCCACGGGCCCGGACAAGCCCGGGGACTTCGACGGGGACGGGGTTCCCGATCTGCTGACCGTGCAGAGCGACGGCTCTCTGTCGCTGCGCGTCGGCCAGGCAGGGGGCGGATTCGCGGCTCCCGTGCCGCTGGCGGGAGTCCGGCTCCCCGACCCGGACGAACCGCTTCCGCCGCAGGAGCTGCTGCGCGGGCTCGGGGCGACCCGCGGTCCGTACCAGGACATCGTGCTCGTGCGGAACGGCGGCGTCGACGTCTATCGGGGCAACGGCCTCGGCGGAACCGACGGGGACGTCTACCAGGGGCGCCCGCAAGAGATCGGCGACCCGGTCGCCGGTGAGCACATGGTCTCCGTCGGGGACGGCGACGGTGACGGCAAGCCCGAGGTGATCCTGCAGAGCGGCGACCGTCTCTGGTATCAGGACAACATCTCTCTGTGGAGCTACGAGCCGCCCGTCCTGCTCGCGGACACCGGTTGGGCGAACCGCACGATCGCCGCTGCGGGCGACGTCACCGGTGACGGTGTCCCCGACCTGTGGGTTCGGGACACCGTGACGGGTTCGCTCGACCTCGCGCCCGGCGAGGTGGACAACCCCGCGGCATGGGCGGATTCGTCGAAGTGGGTCCAGGTCGCGGCCAAGGGCTGGACGGCCGCCGCTCGGCCGCTGCTCGTCTCCGCCGGGGACGGGAACGGCGACGGACGGCCCGACCTCTGGGCGACGAACGCGAACGGCGGGCTGCTGCTGTACCCGACGTCGGCCGACGGCACGCTCGGGGCGCCGACCCGCGTCGGCGGCGGCTGGAGCGGCGTGGTCGCGGTCGGCTGATCCGAGGTACGTCGAAGGGCCCGGCACTCCCCACGGGGTGCCGGGCCCTTCCGCGTCAGATCGCCTGTTTGCGTTGGAGGAAGGCGAAGGCCAGCCAGCCGGGGAGCACCGGGAGCCAGAAGGTGAGGAAGCGGAAGAGGAGGACCGCGGCGGTGGCGGTTTCGATGGGGAGTTTGGCGGTGGTGGTGAGGCCGGCGATGAGGGCGGCCTCGATGGCGCCGATGCCGCCGGGGACGGGGGCGGCGGAGCCGATCGCGTTGCCGGCGAGGAAGACGACGGCGATGGCGGCGAAGCTGGTGGCGCCGCCGAAGGCGCGGACGCAGGCGTCCAGGCAGACGATGAAGGACAGGGTCAGCATCACCGTGCCGCCCAGGCCCGCGGCGAGCTTGTTGGGCGTCTGGAGGACGTCCAGGAGACGCGGCACGATGCCGGAGAACAGCGCGCCGAGCCGTTTGACGATGAAGCGCCGCAGTTGCGGCACGGCCATCACCAGCAGGGTGCCGAGGGCGAGGACGAGCAGGCCCGCGATGACCGCGCCGGACGGGGCGAAGGAGGGGGTCTGCTCGGTGCCGGCGATGTAGCCGAAGAAGACCAGCAGGCCGATGTGGAAGACGAGGCCGCCGAGCTGCGAGACGCCGATGCTCGCGGCCGCGAGGGCCGGCGGGACGCCGGCCTTCTGCAGGTAGCGGGCGTTGAGCGCGACGCCGCTGACGGCGGCCGGCATGACGAGCTTCACGAACGAGCCGGCCAGCTGCACGACGGTGGTGCGCCACACGGACAGCCGTTCGGGGACGAAGCCGAGCAGCATGAGCGCGGCGGCGACGTAGCTGAGCGCGGAGGCGACGAACCCGATGGCGGCCCAGCCCCAATTGGCGCTGGCGAAGATGTCGCCGAGCTTGATCTGGGTGAGCTGCGAGAGCAGGAAGTAGCCGGCGAACGCGCTCGCGAGGACGGTGACGAGGGTGCGCGGCCGGATGCGTTCGAGGCGGATCGGCTCGGCCTCGGCGCGCGGCCGCAGTTCGAGGATCTGCTCGCGGATGCGGGAGAGCAGGCCCTGCTGCTTGCGCAGCGCGGCGCGCGTGTTGCGGCTGAGCGCGACCTTCTGGAGCAGCGGCAGGGACGCGGCGACGGCGTCGACGCCGAGGCCCTGGGTGGCGGTGCGGACCGAGCGTTCCTCGCCGACGCGCAGCGCGACGGCGGTCAGCAGCTGCGCGGTGTCGATGCGCAGTGACAGGTCGCCGGACGCGATCTCGCCCGCGCGCAGGTCGATCAGCCACGGCAGGCCCTGGTCGTCGATGACGAAGCTGCCGCCGCCGAGCCGCCGGTGGGTGAGCCGGTGGGCCTGCATGAGGGCGATCTGCCGCCAGATGCCGACGAGGAGCTCGTCGGTGATCTCGTCGTCGTCGAGCGCGTCGAGGAGCCGCCCGGGGATGTGCGCGTACGCCAGCAGGGCGGCGTCGGAGCCGACCTCGGTGGTGGCGACCAGGCGCGGGGTGCGCACGCCCGCGTCGGCGGCCGCGTACGCCATCAGGGACTCCTGCTCGAGCGCGCGGCGCAGCGACAGGAAGGTCCGGCGCGCGGTCGTCACACGCAGCCGGACGCGGCGGTAGAAGCGGTAGACGGCGCCGGACGTCTGCTGGTCGCGGTCGAGGACGGTGACGTCGAGGAGCTGGTCGTCGGTCAGCCGGACGGCGTAGCGGCGCGAGTCGTCCGGCCCGTCGTCGGTGCGTACGGCGGACGCGGCGACCAGCCCGAAGCGGCCGAGCGCGGCCACCACCGCTCCGGCGGGCGGGCGCCGGTTGGGCACGCCGACCGCGTACATCGTGGCGTAGGCGATGGTGCGGCCGAGCAGCACGCTGGTGAGCAGCGCGAGCGGCGTGGTGTAGCCGCCGACGAGGACGGTGGCGGCGTTGAGGGCGAGCAGCGTCCAGACCAGGGCCTGCCACTTGGGGCGGCGCACGAGGCCGACGGCGGTGATGTAGGCGACGATCGGCGCGAGGTAGCCGTGCACCGGGTCGGTGAGGCCGCCGCCCTGCAACGGGCGGGTGAGCGCGGCCTCCAGCGCGTCCGGGCCGGGCCCGGTCACCCACCAGTCGAGGCCGAGCGCGGCGGCGTAGGTGAGGGCGGCGGCGATGACGCCGTCGGCGACCCGCAGGCCGTCGCGGCGCAGCAGCCGCTCGACGCCGTACGCGACCGGCACGACCAGCACGGCGACCGCGAAGACGCCGCCGGACAGGTTGAGGATCAGCCGCGGCAGGCTGGTCTGCGCGCCGCGGACGATGTCCGACTCCAGCCCCGAGGTGGTCTCCGTGGCGATGCTCGCCAAGACGAAGATCAACACGAGCGCGAGCAGGCCGAAGAGCACCCGCAGCAGGTCGCTGGAACGGTGCACGCGCGCCGGTTGCGAGGGCTCGACGACGAGGGCGCGCCCGGTGTCGGGGGCACCCACGGGAGACGTCTCCTCTTGGTCTCGAATCACCAGTCACCGCCGCCTCGATGGTGGCACGGACAGGCGGGCGACGACGGATCGAAGGGGTCGCGTCTGGCACGATGCGGGACGTGACTCTGCCCACGCCCGTCGCCGAACGTGTGCTCGACCTGGTCGCCCGCATCCCCCCTGGACGGGTGATGGCGTACGGCGACATCGCCGCCTACTTCACGGACCTCGCCGACGAGGCCGCCGAGGCGGGCCCCGACGCCGGGCTCGGCGACCCGAAGGAGCTGCGGCTGGGGCCGCGGCAGGTCGGCCGCGTCATGTCGCACTTCGGCGGCGGCGTCCCGTGGTGGCGTGTGCTGCGCGCGGACGGCACGCACGCGCCGGGTCTCGAGGTGGAGGGCGTCGCGCGCCTGCGGGCCGAGGGCACGCCGATGCGCGCGGGCGGCACCAAGGTCGACATGGCGAAGGCGCGCTGGGACGGCGTCGAGCGGGACGAGCCCGGCGGAGACGGCGCGGGCGCGGAGGACGGCGCCGACGTGTCCTAGGCCGGGGGAGAGCCGGGCGCGGCGCGCTGCGGCCGGCACCGACTCGGTGGTTCGCCGGACGCGCACCGGGACGGGAGGGCACAGTGGGGGACCTGCCGTCGCGCCGCGAGGCACGGCTGTGCCCGACGTGGCGCGGGGGTCCCGTGTGATCTCATGGTGCCAGGCCGCGCCCTGCCGACCGGGGCGCGGCTCCCCCGCCTGCCGTACCGACTCGATGACCCTCTCCACTTCTCCCCGTTCCCGGCCCTGCTCCTCGTCCCCGCAACCGCCCGCCGCCCTGCCGCACCCGCACCCGGCTTCCCCGTAAGGCCCCGAGCCATGACGACCGCGACCTCCGCGTACCGCTTGCGGCGTACCGACGTGCGTCCGCAGGCGGTACTGACGCTCGACGAGCGTCAGCGTGCCGTCGTCGCGCACGCGGGCGGGCCGCTGCTGGTGCTCGCCGGACCCGGTACGGGAAAGACAACCACCCTGGTCGAGGCGGTCGCCGACCGGGTCGCCCGGGGGATGCTTCCCGAGGAGATCCTGGTTCTCACCTTCAGCCGGAAAGCGGCGGGGGAGCTGCGCGACCGTATCGCGACCCGGCTGCGGTCCGGCGGCGGCGCGACGGACGAGGGGACGAAATCAGCCGTACCGGAACGTCCCGGCGGCGGCGCGATGCCTACGGCGACGACGTTCCACTCGTTCTGCTACGCCCTCGTGCGGCAGTACCAGCCGGCGGAGCTGTTCACTTACCCGCTGCGGCTGCTGTCCGGGCCCGAGCAGGACGTGTTCGTGCGCGAGCTGCTCGCCGGGCAGGCCGAGTACGGCACCGTGCGGTGGCCCACCGAGCTGCGTGCCGCCCTCGGCACCCGCGGGTTCGCCGACGAGGTCCGGGCCGTCGCGGCGCGCGCCCGCGAGCTGGGCCTGGACCCGGAGACGCTCGCCCGGTTCGCCGCCGCGAACGACCGGCGGGACTGGGCGGCCGCCGCCGAGTTCCTCGCCGAGTACCTCGACGTCCTGGACGCGCAGGGCGTCGTCGACTATGCCGAGCTGGTGCACCGCGCGGTGATACTCGCCGAGCGGCCGGAGGTCGCCGACGAGCTGCGCCGCCGCTACAAGGCGGTGTTCGTCGACGAGTACCAGGACACCGACGCCGCGCAGGTGCGGCTGCTGCGGGCACTCGCGGGCGACGGGCGGGACCTGGTCGCGGTCGGCGACCCCGACCAGTCGATCTACGCGTTCCGGGGCGCGGACGTGAACGGCATCCTCGACTTCCGGCACCGCTTTCCCCGACGCGACGGGAACCCGGCCGAAACGATCGTGCTCCGCACGTCACGGCGCGCCGGGGCGGGGCTGCTGCGGGCGTCGCGCGAGATCGCCAAGCGGATGCCGCTGGCGCGGCTGGCGGCGGCCGACGCGATGGCCCACCGCGACCTGACCGCGGAGCTGACGGGCGAGGACGACCCGAGCCGCGTCCAGGTCTTCACCTACCCGACGCCGGGCGCCGAACTGGACAACATCGCCGACATCCTGCGCCGCGCCCACCTCGAGGACGACGTGCCGTGGGGCGAGATGGCCGTTCTCGTGCGCTCCGGCGCCCGTTCCATCCCGGCCATCCGCCGCGCCCTGTCGGTGGCGGGCGTGCCCCTCGAGATCGCCGGCGACGAACTCCCCCTGGCCGCCGAACAGGCCGTCACCCCGCTGCTGACCGCCCTACGCGTCGCCGCCGACCCCACGGCCCTCGACGAGGACACGGCACGCATGCTGCTGCTGTCCCCGATAGGAGGCCTCGACTCCGCCGACCTGCGCGTGCTGGGCCGAGCCCTGCGCGCCGAAGAACGCGCCGTCTCCGAGGCCGAGGCCCAACTCGACGAGCACAGGGCCGACGGGGCGGCCGAGGAGACGCAACGCGACGCCGGCGCGCGTGCGGCGGAGGGTGAGGGCCTAGGTCTCGCCGAGGCTCAGCCGGGGACCGCTGGGCAGGGCGCCTCCGGCATTTCCGGCGCGGGCGGGCCCGGTGCGGGCTCCGGTCCGTCCGGGGCCGGCGGCACTGCTGGTCCCGCGTTGGCGCGGGCGATTGCGCGGCCGTCTGCTGAGCTCATAAGGGATGCCCTCGCCCATCCCGAGCAGCTTGTGGCCGTCGAGGCGCAGATCGGCGCCGGGGCGTATCGGCTCGGGCGGCTGATCGGCAAGGCGCGGGCGGTGTTGGAGGACGGTGGGACGGCCGAGGCGGCGTTGTGGGAGCTGTGGCACGGGACACCGTGGCCGGCGCGGCTGGAGCGGGCGGTGTTGCGTGGCGGGGCGGCCGGGCGGAACGCGGACCGGGACCTGGACGCGGTGGTCGCGTTGTTCGAGGTCGCGGCGCGGGCCGAGGAGCGGGCCGGGCACCGGGGTGCGCTGAACTTCCTGGACGAGCTGACCGCGCAGCAGATCCCGGGCGACCGGCTGGACGACAAGGCGGTGCGCGGCGAGTCGGTGCGGTTGTTGACCGCGCACCGGTCGAAGGGCCTGCAGTGGCGGCTGGTCGTGGTGGCCGGGGTGCAGGAGGGCCTGTGGCCGGACCTGCGGCGGCGCGGCTCGCTGCTGGAGGCGGACCGGATCGGTGCGGACGGGCTCGCCGAGCCGTTGTCGCCGGGGGCGTTGCTCGCGGAGGAGCGGCGGCTGTTCTACGTGGCGGCCACGCGCGCGCGGGAGCGGCTCGTGGTGACGGCGGTGAAGTCGGCGTACGACGACGGCGACCAGCCCTCCCGCTTCCTCGACGAGGTGGGCGGCGAGGAGGCCGGCGTCGAGCGGGCCGACATCACGTCGCGGCCGCGCCGCGCGTTGTCGACGTCGGCGCTGGTGGCGGAGCTGCGGTCGGCGGCGGTCGACCCGAAGGCGTCGCGCGCGGTGCAGTTGGCGGCGGCGCGGCGGCTGGCGCGGTTGGCGTCGCTGCGGGACGAGGACGGATATCCGCTCGTGCCCGCCGCGCACCCGGAGCGCTGGTGGGGCCTGGTGGAGCCGACCGACCCGGGGGTCCCGGTGCGCGATCCGCGGGTGCCGGTGAAGCTGTCGGGCAGCGCGGTGGAGAAGGTCGACACCTGCGCGTTGAACTGGTTCCTGGGCCGTGAGGTGCGGGCCGAGTCGGCGCGTTCGGCGGCGCTCGGGTTCGGGAACGTGGTGCACGCGTTGGCGGACGAGGTCGGCACGGGTGCGACGGCGGCCGAACTGCCGGTGCTGATGGACCGGTTGGACCGGGTGTGGGACGCGCTGGCGTTCGACGCGCCGTGGCAGTCGGACCAGCAGAAGGAGGAGGCGCGGACGGCGCTGGAGCGCTTCCTCGCCTGGCACACGCACGAGCGGCACCGCGTGGTCGCGGCGACCGAGCACGAGTTCGAGGTGAGCCTGACCGCGGGTGAGCACCGCATCGTGATCCGGGGGTCGATGGACCGGGTCGAGCGGGGCGCGGACGGCTTGGCGTACGTTGTGGACTTCAAGACGGGCAAGGGCAAGCCGACCAAGCAGGACGTCGCCGAGCACCCGCAGCTGGCGGTGTATCAGCTGGCGGTCGAGGGCGGCGCGTTGGACGACGTGCCGGCGTTCGGCGGGGCGCGCCCGCGGTCGGGCGGGGCCGAGCTGGTGCAGCTGCGGCACCGGGCGGGTGCGGCGGCGGAGGTGGCCGCGCTGCCGCTCGTCCAGGAGCAGGGCACGCCGGTGCCGGACGAGGAGGGCCGCACGTGGGTGTCGGCGCTGCTGGCGGACGTCGCGGGCCGGATCCTCGGGGAGCGTTTCACGCCGCACACCGGATCGCACTGCGACCGCTGCGAGTTCCGCAGGTGCTGCAGTGCGCGCAGTGAGGGCCGTACGGTCGTCGAGTAGCCGGCCGCCTCGCGGTCGGGCCCACGCGTTGGCCGAATCTTTGCCCTTGACATACTTGCGGCCTCGCGATCACGCAGGCCATAGGGGGATTCCGTGAAGAAGCACCGTCTTTTCGCCGCTGTGTCCGTCGCGGCCCTCGCCATCGCCACGCTGGGCGCGTGCGGCGACGACGGCGACGGGGGAGCCGACAACACCAAGACGGAGGCCAAGGCGCTCGCGGAGCAGGCCGTCGCGGTCATGAAGACCCAGGAGTTCATCAAGCTCTCCGCGAAGGGCACCGACGAGAACGGCAAGCCGCAGACCATGTCGGGCTGCGCCGGCTTCAAGGCCAAGACGCTCAAGGCCACCGTCGACACCGGCGGCGGCAAGATGGACGTCATGATGGTCGGCGGCGCGCAGTACACCAAGGCCGACGGTGCGGGCTGGCTGACGCTGCTCGGCACGGACGAGGACCCCGCGACGGCCGAGAAGGTCGCCAAGGTCGCCGCCGGCAGGTACCTCAAGTCGACGTCCGAGGGCGACGACGACGAGATCGGCTCCTTCTTCGCCGACGGCACGGACGGCTACACCAAGGGTCAGCCGGCGAAGTTCGCCAGCACCGACGTCGTCCCGCTGACCAAGGAGAAGGACGGCGCGAAGCAGACCTACTACATCGCAGCCAAGGGCAAGCCGTACATCGTCGGCAAGCTCAAGGAGCAGACCGACTCCAAGGACCGCGAGGAGACGACCTTCACGCGCACCGAGGACAAGTGCGAGGTGACCGCGCCGGCCGCCGACAAGACCATGACGCAGCAGGAGTTCACGGCACAGCTGAAGGCCGCGGGCGTCAAGTGACTGTTCCACAAGGGAGTTCCGTGCGCATGCGCCGAATAGCCGCCCCGTCCGCCGCGATCCTCGCCGTCGCGCTGCTCGCCGCCTGCACGGGCGGGGAGGCGAAGGACAACACGAAGACCGACGCCAAGACGCTCGCCGACCAGGCGGTCGCGACGATGAAGGCCGAGGAGTTCCTCAAGCTCAGCGGCAAGTCCGTCGAGGAGGACGGCACGGCGGTGAACCTGCAGGGCTGCGTCGCCGAGAAGATCCAGGGCGGCCACGCCACCGGCTCGGGCGGCGGCGGCAAGGTCGAGATGATCCAGCTCGGCAAGGACCAGTACATCAAGGCCGACGGGGGCTACTGGGCCAACGCGTCGGGCCAGGGCAACAAGCCCGAGGTGGTCGCCGCGTTCGACAAGGCGCTGAACGGCAGGTTCGTCACGAGCACGGACGACAACGGCTTCCAGGACTTCTTCGACGGCGGCACCGACGGCGTCGTCAAGGGCGCGCCGACGGAGTACGCGGGCCAGAAGGTGATCCCCCTGGTCAAGGAGGAGGACAAGAAGAAGACCACGCTCTACGTGATGTCGCGCGGCAAGCCGTTCATCGTGGCCAAGGTCGAGGAGCACTCCGACAGCAAGAAGCGCCAGGAGACGACCTACCAGCGCACGGAGGACAAGTGCGACGTCGTCGCGCCGCCCAAGGACAAGACGATGACCGAGGACGAGTTCGAGAAGGCGCTCTCCGCGGCGACCGACAACTCGACCAAGGACGCCCAGACGCTGGTCTCCGAGTCGTCCGAGCACATGAAGCAGTACGACTCGGTGCAGGAGAACGGCGGCGGCAAGGACACCACCGGCTCCGCCATCACCCTGGACGGCTGCGAGACGCCGTCGGGGGACGGGCACTCCAAGGTGACCAGCGACGGCGAGCCGATCGACAACATGACGGTGGACGGCTCGACGTACTTCAAGGGCAGCAAGGCGTTCTGGGTCACGCAGATGAAGCGCGCCGGCAAGACGGACCGCGAGGCGGACCTCGTCGGCCGCGTGCTCGGCGGCAAGTACCTGCGCAGTGAAGGCGCGGACGCCCAGGCGCAGTCGATGACCTACCCGGCGATGTTCACGAGCGGCAAGGGCGTCACCAAGGGCTCGACGGTCACGTTCAACGGCCAGAAGGCGATCCCGTTGGTGCTGAGCGTCACCGGGCAGACCCGCACGTACTTCGTGGCGGCCAACGGCAAGCCCGAAGTCCTGGGGCTGCGCGAGGAGTTCGCCAACAACGGCGGGCGTGTCGAGATCACGTTCAAGGTGACCGGCGAGCCGTGCTCGCTCAAGGCGCCGTCGGCGAGCGAGTACCTGACGCAGTCGCAGTACCAGGACGCGCTGAAGGCGGAGGCGCAGAAGGGCTGACCCGGTCCTCGGCGGTCGCGGGCTACCAATGGTGACTGTCCGTCAGATGCTTGACAGGGTCGGGATACTGGGCGCGCGATACGCCCACGACGAGCCCTGGCCGCTCCCGCGGCCGGGGCTCGCCGTCCGTCCTGGGAGTACCCGAGGAGCAACCGTGCGCCTGCCTGTCACCCGCCTTTCCGTCTCGGCGGCCGCCGCCGTGCTCGCCTTCGGGGCCCTGACCGCGTGCGGCGGCGGCGACGCCTCGGACGCCTCGGTCGACGGCAAGAGCAACCCCAGCGCGCCGGGCGGCAAGGCCCCCGGGCCCGGCCAGGTGCTGCCCGGCAAGTCGTCCGGAGCACCCGACGCGCGCCCGCCCGCCGAACTCAGCGGCCGCGAACTCGCGGATCGCGCGGTGCAGTTGATGGCCGCGACCTCGTACACCCTGACCGGCAAGATCGGTGCCGGCGGGGACGCGGCGACCGTGACGATCAAGGTCAACAAGCAGCGCGACGCGATCCAGACGGTCGCCCGGCCCGACATGACGCAGGAGCTGATCCGCGTCGGCGGGACCGTGTACGCCAACATCGAGTCCGTCGTCGGCCCCACGCCCGGCGCGACCCTGCCGCCGAGCCTGCGCGGCACCTACCTCAAGACCGACGGCGGCCAGCTCGACCCCAAGCTCGTCGACCCGTTCGCCGGCACCTTCACGGCCGGCTCGGGTGAGGTCGCCAAGGGCGACGTCGTCCAGGTCGACGGCAAGGGCGTGTGGCCTGTGTCGGTCAAGTCGGCGGACGGCGCGACCACGACGATGTACGTGATGGCGGCCGGCGACCCGTACCCGATCAAGCTGACCGTCAGCGGCGGCGACCCGCTCGACCTCAAGGTCAGCGACTTCGGCGCCGACGTGACGGTCAACGCGCCCGGCGCGGCCCAGGTGATCGACCAGGCGACGCTGCAGCAGCGGATGACGCAGGGCGGCTGAACCCGGTGCCCGCGTGCCGGGAGGGGCGCGCGGGGCCGGAGCGGCGGCGGCCCGGCGGCGTCCGCGGAGTGTAGGGCCGCGGTGAGCGCGGCCGGGCCGCAACCGGCTTGATGCGGATGTTGTCCTCAGTTGCGTCTACCCTTGCGCCGGTGCGATCGGCTCATCCCCAACCCCACCTGATCCGGGACCCGGACGACCTGGTGCGTGTCCTGGGCGTCCCGTACACGCCTGAGCAGATCGCCGCGATCACCGCACCGCTCGAGCCGGGCGTCATCGTCGCCGGCGCCGGCTCCGGCAAGACCACCGTGATGACCGCGCGCGTGGTGTGGCTGGTCGGCTCCGGGCGGGTGCGGCCCGACCAGGTGCTCGGCCTGACGTTCACCAACAAGGCCGCGGGGGAGCTCGCCGAACGCGTCCGGAAGGCGCTGCGCAAGCTGTGGCCCGACCCGGTGCCGCCCGGGCTGTTCGGCGGGCCCGACGCCCCCGCAGGCAACGGCGTGCCCGGCGACGGGGACCCCGACCTCGGCGAGCCGACGATCTCCACGTACCACGCCTTCGCCGGGCGCCTCCTCTCCGAACACGGCCTGCGCATCGGCCTCGAACCCTCCGCGCGGCTGCTCGCCGACGCCACCCGCTTCCAGCTCGCCGCCCGCACCGCGCGCCGCGCCCCCGGGCCGTTCCCGACGCTGACCAAGCCGCTCGCCTCGATCACCGCCGACGTCCTCGCGCTCAGCGGCGAACTCGCCGAGCACCTCGTGGCGCCCGACCGGCTCCGCGCCTTCGACGAGGACCTCATCGCCCGCGTCGAGGCCATGCCGCGCCCCGGCGCCGGCGACAAGGCCAAGGCCGCCGCGGCCGCGCGCACCCGCCTCGACCTGCTGCGCCTGGTCACCGACTACACCGCCGCCCGGCGGCACCGCGACCTGCTGGACTTCGGCGACCAGATCGCCTACGCGGCGCAGCTGGCCGAGACCCGGCCCGAGGTCGGGGTGATCCTGCGCGACACCTACCGCGTCGTGCTCCTCGACGAGTACCAGGACACCTCGGTGGCGCAACGCCGCCTGCTGTCCGGGCTCTTCGGCGTGCCGTACGGCGTCGACCCGGAGACTCCGGAACTGGTGGGACGCGGCCACCCCGTCACCGCGGTCGGCGACCCGTGCCAGGCCATCTACGGCTGGCGCGGCGCGTCCGTCGCGAACCTCGACGACTTCCCGAGGCACTTCCCCCGCCCCGACGGCAGCCCCGCGCACCGGTTCGCGCTCGCCGAGAACCGGCGCAGCGGCGGCCGACTGCTCGCGTTCGCCAACGGACTCGCCGAGCCGCTGCGCGCGATGCACGAGGGCGTCGAGGCGCTGCGGCCCGCCGACGGCGCCGAGGGCGAGGGCTGGGCGCGGTGCGCGCTGCTCGCCACGCAGGACGGCGAGATCGCGTGGATGGCCGACCAGGTGCAGCAGGTCATCGGCACGCGGTTCAAGCCCGACGGCGAACTGATCGCGCCCGGCGACGTCGCCGTCCTGGCCCGCACCGCCGCCGAGTTCCCCGAGATCCACAAGGCGCTCGTCGAACGCGACATCCCCGTCGAGGTCGTCGGGCTGTCCGGGCTGCTGCACCTGCCCGAGGTCGCCGACCTCGTCGCGACCTGCGAGGTCCTCGACGACCCCACGGCCAACGCCGCCCTGGTGCGGCTCCTCGTCGGGCCGCGCTGGCGCATCGGGCACCGCGACCTCGCGCTGCTCGGGCGGCGCGCCGCCGAACTCGTGCGGTTCGACCGCGGGGTGGCAGACGGGCCCGACGCGCGGCTCGCCGAAGCCGTCGCGGGCGTCGACCCGACCGAGGTCGTGTCGCTGTCCGACGCCGTCGCCGACCCGGGCGAGGAGTACCCGTTCTCCCGCGAGGCGCGCGTGCGGTTCGCGCGGCTCTCCGCCGAGATACGGGAGCTGCGGCGGCACCTGGGCGAACCGCTCATGGACGTGCTTCACCGGGTGCTCGCGGTCACCGGTCTCGAGGTCGAGCTGTCCGCGTCGCCGAACGCGCTCGCGGCCCGCCGGCGCGAGACGCTGCACGCGTTCCTCGACGTGGCCGCCGGGTTCGCCGACCTGGACGGCGACCCGTCGCTGACCGCATTTCTGGCGTTCCTGCGCACCGCGATCGAGCACGACCGGGGGCTCGACGGCAGCCTGCCGAGCGAGGGCGACTCGGTGAAGGTGCTGACGGCGCACAAGTCCAAGGGCCTGGAGTGGTCCGTCGTCGCCGTGCCGGGGCTCGTGACGGGGGTGTTCCCGAGCGAGCAGCCGCAGTCGAAGTGGACGCGCAGCGGCAGCACCCTGCCGCACGCGCTCCGCGGTGACGCCGACGGCCTGCCGGACCTGACGGGGCTCGGGCCCAAGGACTTCGCGGCGTTCGACGACGGGATGCGGCGGCACAAGGAGGTCGAGGAGCTGCGGCTCGGGTACGTGACGTTCACCCGGCCGAAGGACCTGCTGATCGCCTCCGGCCACTGGTGGGGCCGCACCCAGAAGAAGCCGCGCGGCCCGTCGGCCTTCCTGAGCGCGCTCGCCGACCACTGCGAGGCCGGCCACGGCGAGGTCGCCACCTGGGCCGTCGAACCCGACGAGGCCGAGAACCCGCACCTGACCAGCGCCGTCGAACAGGTGTGGCCGCTCCCGCTCGACAGCGCCGCCCTGGAGGAACGCCGCCGCGCAGCCCGCGACGTCGCCGAGGCCCTGGCCCGCATCGACGGCACGGCACGCATCGACGGCACGGCACGCACGACGGCCACCGCCCACCCGGACCCGGCCCCGGACCCTGGCCCCTTCGTCGACGCGCCGGACGACCACGGCCAGCTCCCCCTGTTCTCCGAGGAGCCCCCGGAGGACTTCGACGACCTCCCGCCGCCGCCCGACGACGAATACCCGTGGGACAGCGACGGCGAATACGCGACGGCCCCGGGCGCGGACTGGCCGACGGAGCCGGAGGCGGACGACGACGTCCACCCCGGGGGCGCGGAGCGGTCCGCTTCCGCCGAGCACGTGGACGCGCCGGGTGCCGGCGCTCCTGGGCATGGCTCGTCCGGCCGGTCGTCCGGCGGCGGGTATCCGTTCGACGACGACGACTCGCTCGCCATAGCGCCCGGGTTCGAGGCCGACGAGGACCACCTCGGGCCCGTCGACCTCGAGCTCGTCGAGTCGTGGGACCACGACCTCGACCGGCTCGTCGAGGAGCTGGCGCGGGGGCGGGGCGGCGTGCGTGAGGTCGAGTTGCCGGCGTCGCTGTCCGCGTCGCAGGTGCTGCGGCTGGCGTCGGACCCGAACGGCCTCGCGCGCGAGCTCGCGCGGCCGATGCCGCGGCCGCCCGCGCCGGCCGCGCGGCGGGGGACGCGGTTCCACGCGTGGATCGAGTCGCAGTTCGGCGAGCGCCCGCTGCTCGAGCCGGACGACCTGCCCGGAGCGGCCGACGAGGAGATCACCGACGAGGCGGACCTGGTCGAGCTGCAGGAGGCCTTCCTGCGCACGCCCTACGCACAGCGCGCGCCGTACCGCATAGAGCAGCCGTTCCAGCTGGTCGTCGGCGGCCGGGTGGTGCGCGGCCGGATCGACGCCGTCTACCGGGACCGGGACGGCGTGTTCGAGGTCGTGGACTGGAAGACCAGCCGCAGCTTCAACGCCGACCCGCTCCAGCTGGCGGTCTACCGGCTGGCGTGGGCGGAGCTCATGGACGTGCCGGTCGAGGACGTCGTGGCGTCGTTCGTCTATGTGCGCACGGGTCAGGTCGTCCGGCCGCGGGGCCTGCCGGGCCGGCCGGGGATCGAGCGGGTGCTCGCGGGGTCGGACGGCCCGGTCGAGGGGTGACGGGCGCGCCCGTCGCTCGGATCGTGGCCCGCCGGTCGGATCGTGGCCCGTCGCTCGGATCGTGGCCCGCCGGTCGGATCGTGGCCCGGTGGCCCGGTGGCCCGGTGGCCCGGTGGCCCGGTGGCCCGGTGGCCCGGTGGCCCGGTGGCCCGGTGGCCCGGTGCGGCCGGTGGCCCGGTGGCCCGGTGGCCCGGTGCGGCCGGTGCGGCCGGTGCGGTTTCGGCGGGTTTTATCGCGGTTTGACGCGGCCTCCGGCTGACTGGGGCGTCGCGGGTCGGCGATGAAACGGGCCAATCCGCATCGGACCGTGACATTCGAGGTACTAGCCCCCGATGGGAACGACCACGCCGGACCGCACCCCGCCGCGCCCCGCCGAGGGCGCGCCGGGGCGTGCCGCGCTGCTGTCGGCCGCGCAGTGGCTGCTGCGCCTGCTGCCCGTCGGCGTGATCGTGATCGTCGTCGTGATCGGCTTCGCGACGCCGCCAGAGGTGCACGTCGGGCCGCTGCTGGCGGTCGCGCCCGCGCTGGCCGGCCTGACCCGAGGCTCGCCGCGCACGCCGCTCCTGGTCGGTCTGCTGGCCGCGCTCGCCATGATCTTCCTGACCGCCGCGGGCGAGACCAGCGGCACCGGGGAGCCGTTCGTGACGCTGCTGTCGATCTTCCTCGTGTCGCTGACCGGCTGGGCGGGCGTGCTGGTGCGCCGCCGCCAGGAACGCACGCTCGAGGACGTCCGCAGCGTCGCCGAGGCCGCCCAGCAGGTGCTGCTCAGCCCGGTGCCGCGGCGGATCGGGCCGGTGCGGGTCGGCGTGCGGTACCGCGCGGCGGCCGCCGAGGCGCGGATCGGCGGCGACCTGTACGAGGTGATCCTGACCCCGCACGGTGTGCGCGCCGTGGTCGGCGACGTGCGCGGCAAGGGCCTCGGCGCGGTGCAGACGGCGGCGGCCGTGCTGGGCGCGTTCCGCGAGGCGGCGTACGAGGAACCCGGACTGCCCGGCGTGGTGCGCCGGATCGGGGCGAGCATGAGCCGGCGCCTGGAGGAGAACGTCGAGGAGTTCGTGACCCTGGTGCTCGTCGGCTTCCCGCCGCAGGGGGGCGTGCAGGTGGTCAACTGCGGGCACCCGGCGCCGCTGCTGCTCCGGTCGGCCCGTGCCGAGTTCATGGAGCCGCCGTCTCCGGTGCCGCCGCTCGGCATCGTCGACCCGGACCTGTTCGAGATCCCGGTCCTGGCGGTGCCGGTGCTGCCGGGGGACCGGGTGCTGCTGTACACCGACGGCATCGTGGAGGCCCGGGACCGGCACGGCGTGTTCTACCCGCTGCTCGACCGCGCGCCCGACAGCCTCGACGGCGTCGAGGACACCCTCGACCGGCTGGAGGCCGACGTCGAGCGGCACGTCGGGCAGCCGTTGGAGGACGACGCGGCGATGGTGCTGATGATGTACGCGCCGGCCGGGGACACCCACGAAGCCGGTTCGCTGCCGCAGGTGCGCACGCGCGAGATGTGAGGCCTCAGAGCTCCAGTTCGACGACCAGCGCGCAGTGGTCGGAGACGCCCATGCGCACGGTCTCGGTCCGGCGCACCGCGTCGGGTCCGACGCCGTGGCCGAAGACGTGGTCGAACTGCACGCGCGGCCGGTACGACGGATAGGTCGGCACACGGGCCAGCGAGCGCCAGCGCACCCGGTGGCGGCGTGGCCGCGACGTGTCGCCCCGGTTGCGGCGGCCGACGACCGCCTGCGGGATCCGGCCGGGCAGGTTGAAGTCGCCGAGCAGCAGCTGCGGCTGCGGCAGGTCGGCCGTCGAGCGGCCGATGCGCGACAGCTGCGACACGTTCCAGCCGGGTACGAACGACAGGTGCGCGGCGAGCACCGTCAGCGGCCCCGACGGCGCCTCGACGACGGCCGCGAGCACCGAGCGCGGTTCGTCCGGCACCCGCGTCAGGCCCGGGCGGCCTTGGACCCGCAGCGGCAGGCTGACGGGCGCGGCCGGGAAACGCCGGGCCCGCCACTGCCGCACCGGCAGTCGGGACAGTAAGGCGATCCCGTACGACGGTCCGCCGGCGCCGACCTGCTCGGGCCCGTACACGTTCCGCTCGGGCCCGACCGGATCCGGCAGCCACCCCGACACCGGCGCCGGGACCCCGTGCACCGCCGCCAGGAACCGCCAGTCGTGCGCCCCGACCGCCCGCGCCGCGACCGCCGCCTGGTCGGCCCCCGAGGACCGCTCCTGGTGCCGGTCCACCTCCTGCAGCGCCACGATGTCCGCGTCGAGCTTCCCGAGCGCCTCGGCAAGTCGACGCGGCCCTGCCGTGCCGTCGTCGAGGGCCATGCCGTGCAGCAGGTTGAACGTGGCGACGCGCAGGACCGTCATGCACCGACCGTACGCCGCGCCGCAGCCCGACGCGGGAAACTCCGCGCGGACTGTGGACAGCCCCGCACACCGCCCTGCCTGGAGGGGCCTGCGTCCCGCCCCGCTTGTGGACAGCCCCGCACACCGCCCCTGCCTGTGGACAGCGGTCGACACAGTTCCGCATCGCTCTGATAGGACGTAACCGAACGATCGAACGACGACAGGGGTGTAGCGGTGGGCGATCACGATTCCGGTCTGGCCCTGACCCGGGCCGTGCACGACCGGGCGGCGGAGCACCGGCTCGACGAGGCGTGGTTGGCCGCGGCGTGGACCGCTCCCGAGTCGCGGGTTCTGGTCGTCGAGCGCGGCAACGTGCACTGGACCGACGCGGGCGGGCCCGCCCTCGTGCTGGTCGCCCCGCGGGACGCCCCCGACGGCGAGCGCTACTTCCTCGGCGTCGACCCCGACGGAACCGCCTACTTCGCGGTGTCCGCCGACGCGCTGCCCGAGCGCCCCGACGCGCAGACCGGGCACCTGTACACCCTCGGCTCGGTGCTCGGCGAGCGCGACGCGGGTTTGTTGGTCCACGCGTTCGGGCTGGAGAACTGGCACCGGACGCACGGCTTCTGCGCGCGCTGCGGGCAGCCCAGCGAGGCGGTCGCGGCCGGCCACGTCCGCAAGTGCACGGTGTGCGGCACCGAGCACTTCCCGCGCACCGACCCGGCGGTGATCATGCTGGTCGTCGACCCGGCGGGGCGTGCGCTGCTGGGCCGCCAGCCGTCCTGGCCGGAGAAGATGTTCTCCACGCTGGCCGGGTTCGTCGAGCCGGGCGAGTCGCTGCGCCAGGCCGTCGTGCGCGAGGTCGCCGAGGAGGCCGGCGTGCGCGTCGCGGACGTGACGTACGTCGACAGCCAGCCGTGGCCGTTCCCGTCCAGCCTGATGCTCGGCTTCCACGCCACCTCGGTCGACGACCACATAGACGTCGACGGCACCGAGATCGCCGAGGCCCGCTGGTTCACCCGCGACGAGCTGCGCGCCGCCACCGAGGCCGGCGAGGTCAAACTGCCCGGCCCGATCTCCATCTCCCGGCACCTGATCGAGCTCTGGTACGGCGAGAAGTTCCCGGAGGACGTGACGGGGACCATCCGCCGGAACTGACCGACCGGGACATGGCGCGGCCCCGGCGCCGACGGCGAAGCCGTCCGGCACCGGGGCCGAGGTCATCGTGCGGGGAGCACCCCCGCGGCGCGGATCAGGCCGCGGCCTCCGAGACGGCGTCGCGCACCTGCGCGAGGCTCGGGTTGGTGGCCACCCACTGGATCTCGCCGCCGACCGTCACGACCACGGTCGGGACGGTCTGGTTGCCGCCGTTGACGCTCATGACGTACTCGGCCGCCGAGGCGTCCTTCTCGATGTCGATCTCGTCGTAGGCCAGGCCCTCGCGCTCCATCTGGCTCTTGAGGCGGCGGCAGTACCCGCACCACGGGGTGCTGTACATCGTCACGGTGGCCGACATCCGGCAGTCTCCTTCGCTGGGTCCGCGTCCGGGCCGGCCGACCCGGTCGATACGTCGGGGCCCACGCGAGTCGTCAACGTACGGCACCCCGGCGTTTCTTCCACAGGCCGGGGCACCTGTGGACAACGTCACTCGCGTGACGGTGGGTCCTGAGAGGATGGGCCGGTGATCGACCAGTACGGGCCCGCACCCACCGCCGACGAGATCCTCGACGCCCTCGACCCCGAGCAGCGTCGCGTCGCCAAGTCGGTGGACGGCGCCGTCTGCGTGCTCGCGGGCGCCGGCACGGGCAAGACCAGGGCGATCACCCACCGCATCGCGTACGGCGCGCTGACCGGCGTCATGCAGCCCACCCAGACCCTGGCGGTCACCTTCACCGCGCGCGCCGCGGGGGAGATGCGCGGGCGGCTGCGCCAGCTGGGCGTCTCCGGTGTGCAGGCCCGCACCTTCCACTCCGCCGCGCTGCGCCAGCTCCAGTTCTTCTGGCCCCGCACCTACGGGGCGGACGCGCCGAGGCTGGCCGAGAGCAAGATCGCGCTCGTGGCGGAGGCGGCGCACCACTGCCGGCTGCGTGCCGACCGCACCGAGCTGCGCGACCTGACCAGCGAGATCGAGTGGGCCAAGGCCACCCAGACCGCGCCGGACGACTACCCGGCGCAGGTCACCTCGACCGGCCGCAAGCCGCCGCGCGACGCGGCGGAGGTGGCGCGCGTCTACGCGGCGTACGAGAAGGTCAAGGCCGGCCGCGGCCAGATGGACTTCGAGGACGTCCTGCTGCTCACCGTCGGGCTGCTCGACGAGCGGATCGAGGTCCGCGAGCAGGTGCAGGCGCAGTACCGGCACTTCACCGTCGACGAGTACCAGGACGTCAACCCGCTCCAGCAGCGCCTGCTCGACCTGTGGTCGGGCAGTGCGCGCAGCCTGTGCGTGGTGGGCGACGCGAGCCAGACCATCTACTCCTTCACCGGCGCCACCCCCGCGTTCCTGCTCGGGTTCCGCCACCGGCACCGTGACGCCGAGGTCGTCGAGCTGGTGCGCGACTACCGGTCGACCCCGCAGGTGGTGAACCTCGCGAACCGGCTGCTCACGCACGCCACCGGCGAGGCCGCCAAGCACCGCCTGGAGCTGGTGTCGCAGCGCGACGCGGGGCCCGAGCCCGAGTTCACCGAGTACCCGGACGAGCCGGCCGAGGCCGAGGGCGTCGCCCGGCGCGTCAAGGCGCTGCTCGCCAAGGGCGTGCGGGCCGCCGAGATCGCCGTGCTGTTCCGCACCAACTCGCAGTCGGAGAGTTACGAGCAGGCGCTCGCCGACCTCGGGGTGCCCTATGTGCTGCGTGGCGCGGAGCGGTTCTTCGAGCGGCCCGAGGTGCGGCAGGCAGCGGTCCTGCTGCGCGGCGCCGCGCGTTCCGCGGGGGACGGCTCAGGAGGCGGCCTGGCCGCCGAGGTCGGCGCGGTGCTGGCCTCCGGGGGGTGGGCCCCGGAGCCGCCGACCGGCTCGGGCCAGGTCCGCGAGCGGTGGGAGTCGCTGGCGGCGCTGGTGCGCCTCGCCGAGGACTTCGCCGCCGGGCGGCCCGGCGCGACCCTCCAGGACTTCGTCGACGAGCTGGCCGAGCGGGCCAACGCGCAGCACGCGCCGACCGTCGAGGGCGTCACCCTGGCCTCGCTGCACGCCGCCAAGGGCCTGGAGTGGGACGCGGTGTTCCTGGTCGGCCTCACCGAGGGCATGATGCCGATCACCTACGCCGACACCGACGAGAAGGTCGAAGAGGAGCGGCGGCTGCTCTATGTGGGCATCACCCGGGCCCGCGAGCACCTCGCGCTGTCCTGGGCGCTCGCGCGTTCGCCGGGGGGCCGTTCGGGGCGTCGCCCGTCCCGCTTCCTCGACGGCCTGCGCGGCGCCGGCTCGTCCCGGTCGGATCGCACGCCGCGGGGCCGCTCCGGTGTGCCGGGGGAGCCGCGGGAGAAGCGTACGAAGTCAGGCCCGGTGCGCTGCCGGGTGTGCGGGCGCGGGCTCACCGAGGCCGCCGAGCGCAAGCTCGGCCGCTGCCTGGACTGCCCGTCGAACCTGGACGAGGCGCTGTTCGAGCGGCTGCGGGACTGGCGGGTCGACCGGGCGAAGGAGCTCGG
This sequence comes from Yinghuangia seranimata, assembly GCF_029953285.1. Taxonomy (GTDB): domain Bacteria; phylum Actinomycetota; class Actinomycetes; order Streptomycetales; family Streptomycetaceae; genus Yinghuangia; species Yinghuangia seranimata. The sequence continues at coordinate 115,775 of NZ_JASAOI010000056.1, forward strand.
CCAGCCGGCGTACTGCGTGTTCACCGACGCCACACTCACCGCGATCGCCGAGGCGCAGCCGACCTCGGTCAACCAGCTCGCCGGGATCTCGGGCGTCGGCCGCGCCAAGCTCGACAAGTACGGTGCGGCGGTGCTCGCGCTGGTCGCCGGGCGCGAGCCCGAGGACGGCACGGAGCCGCCCGAGCCGGACGACGACCTGTTCGCCGCCCCGGACGAGCCGTCGGCGGACGAGGTGCCGCCGCCCCCGCCGGGCGACGACCTGTGGGAACTGGAAGCACCCTGAAGAAGGGCTGAACCGGACCGCGCCGCGATCCGTGTGAAGGATGTGCGAGGGTTCTCGGCGGGGGCGTGGTCCAGACCACACAAGCCCGCGCCCGGAGGCCTTCCAGGGGTCGGTTTTCCTGGATTTTCCGCGGATTTCCGGCGTCCGACGAGGGACTTCCCTCAGGTAACGCGGAACACGTGGAAAATAGTTTGCGCTCCTCTCGGGAACGCATCTAACCTCACGAGCACGGTCAACGTGTTGACCGTGCTCGGTCGTGAGGCCGAGCAGCACCACGCAAGACTGTCCGTCTGTTCTCCGGAACCGCCCAGCCGGCGGCGCCCCGAGACCTCCGTGGAAGGGAGGCGAACGTTGTGACCACCAACCGCAAACTCGCAGTTGCAGCCACTGCTGTCGCGCCCTCCGCGATGTCGGTGCGCTCTGCTGAGCTGGTGTCGCTCAAGCCTGCCCTGCGCCTGCGTCGTAATGGCGGCAGGACCCTCTCCCTGGCCTATGCCGGGACCGATGCCCGCGTGATTTCCCAGGACTCCCGTGTCTTGGGCCTCGAAGGCGGCTTCGGTCTGGCGTCCAACGTCGAGCCGGGTTGGCAGGGCAGCGAGCGTACGAGTGTCATCACGAGCGATGCGCGACCGTCGGTCGCAACGTTCGTGGCGGCATGTGAGCAGCAGCAGGTCGAGGACATGACCCCGGTCATGGGCTCCACCGGATTTGCCGGTATGCACGGGTACCCGTCCTGGAGGACGCGAACCTGACGAAAAGTCAGGTCGGCACCTCCAGGGCCGCGGAACCCGTAATCACCGGGATCCGCGGCCCTTGTCTTTGCCCTGAACCAGCCGGCAGGGACGCGTCCACCAGGACCGCGAACCGACGACACCAAGTGGCAGCGATGCCCGCCGAGTTCACCACGAGGAGCACCACGTGCCGTTCGACAAGCCCCCCACCGCTTCTGCTCTAGCCGTACCTGTACCGGAGGTAGACCTGATGACTCTGACCGCGTTCGACGACATCGACGCCGTTGAGGGCACGATCCCGTGCCGTAGCTACGACCCCGAGGTGTTCTTCGCCGAGTCGCCGGCCGACGTCGAGTACGCGAAGGCCCTCTGCGGCGAGTGCCCGGTCCGCGCCGCGTGCCTGCAGGGCGCCCTCGAGCGCCGCGAGCCGTGGGGTGTCTGGGGTGGCGAGCTGTTCATCCAGGGTGTCGTCGTGGCCCGCAAGCGGCCGCGTGGCCGTCCGCGCAAGACGGAGGTCGCCGCGTGAACCCCGCCGACCTTCCGCGTACCGCGTCCGCCCGCCGACCCCGCACCGCCAGCCAGGAACCCATGAGCGCCGATCAGCCGACCACCGACTTCACCGCAACTCCCATCCTGAACAGGAGCCGTGACATGCATCTTCTCCATGAAGCTCTGGCAAGAGCCCAGATGGAGGAACGACTACGCGAGGCCGACCTGCAGCGCAGGGCCGTCCACGTCCGCGCCGCGCAGAAGATGAAGCGCCGGGCGGAGATGGCGTCGCTGCGGGCCCGCAGGGCGCTGGCCCTCGCGGTCATGCAGTAGCCGCCGCGCACCGCGTTGGCCGAACGAGCAGTACCGCACGACAACTTCACAGCAGCTCAGCACGTCAGCACAGCAGAGGTGGCCAGGCAGGACAGCCGTGCAGTGGACGTACCGTGCAGAAGACGACGAGGGCGGGCATCCCGTGGAGGATGCCCGCCCTTGGGCGTTCGTGCCGTGAGGTGCCGTCAGGTTCCGGCCGGGGCGTCGCCGTCGCCGGTCTCCGGTTCCTCGAACTCGGCGTACTCGCCGTAGCCTTCGTACTCTTCCTCGTCCTCGACCTCGTACTCCAGCTCGGCGAACCCCGGGAGCCAGCACTCCAGTTCCTCGCGGAACGGCACCTCGGCGTTGAGCTGGCACAGCACGCCGATCGTGCTGAGCGTGACGCGGTGGATCAGCAGGTAGTTCGGCGGCAGGTTGAGCTGCCGGGCCATCGCCGACGCCGGGTTGCGCGGGTCGCCGATCCGGGCGCCCTGGACGCGCATCCACGCGCGGGTGAAGCGGAACCGGTCGACCTGCGCCGGCTCGACCATCGGCAGCAGGTAGTCGAGCACCTCCTGCGCGTCGAGCTTGATCGACGGCTTGATGAAGCCCTCGGTGCGCAGCACCTCCATGACGCCGTCGGCCTCGTTGTCGAGCGCCAGGCGCATCGCGGTGCCGATCGGCTCCGGGAGGCCGTCCGGCAGCCGGTTGACGGTGCCGAAGTCCAGGACGCCGAGCCGCCCGTCCGGCAGCAGCCGGAAGTTGCCCGGGTGCGAGTCGGCGTGCAGCATGCCGGTGCGCACCGGGCCCGAGAACAGGAAGCGCACCAGCAGGTGGCCCGCCTGGTCGCGCTCCTCGGGCGTGCCCTTCTCGATGATCTTCGACAGCGGCGTGCCGGTCATCCACTCCGTGACGAGCACCCGCTCGGCCTGGAAGACGACGTGCGGCACGAAGATGTCCGGGTCGTCGGCGAACTCCTCGGCGTGCGCCTGCTGCGACTCGGCCTCCAGCTGGTAGTCCAGCTCCTCGGCGACGCGCGCCTTCAGCTCGGAGATCAGGGGCTTCACGTCGATGCCGGGGATCAGCGCGCCGGCGAACCGCGCGACGTGCCCCAGCTGGTTCAGGTCGGAGATCAGCGCGTCGCCCGCACCCGGGTACTGGATCTTGACGGCCACCTCGCGGCCGTCGTGCCACACCGCGCGGTGCACCTGGCCGATCGACGCGGCCGCGGCCGGCTTGTCGTCGAACTCCTGGAAGAGCTCGCGCCAGTCCGCGCCCAGGTTCTCGGCGAGTGCCTTGTGCACGGTGCGCACGGGCATCGGCGGTGCCGCGTCCTGCAGCTTGGTGAGCGCGGCACGGTACGGGCCGGCCACCTCTTCGGGCAGCGCGGCCTCGAAGACGGACAGCGCCTGCCCGAGCTTCATCGCGCCGCCCTTGAGCTCGCCCAGCACCTTGAACATCTGCTGTGCGGTGCGCTGCTGAAGCTCGGCCGCCACGATTTCGGCGGGCCGACCTCCTATCCGTCTCCCGAGTCCCAGCGTGGCCCTGCCCGCGACCCCGAGGGGTAGCGAGGCGAGCTTGGCCGTCCGGGTCACTGCCCTGCGCGGAAGATCGCTCACACTTGCCATTGTGGCGGACGCTCCGGCCTGTCACGCGGGACGCCGCGAATCAAACGGGGCCGCCCGGTCGTACGGCGCCGGGGCGGGCCGCCCGACGGCGGCGTGAGCGCCGCAGCCGCAGTCCGGATGCGGGTCCCACGTGCGGCGCCGCACCGCGCCGTACGGCAGCGTGAGCTCCAGCACACCGCCGACCGCGGCCGGCCGGTCGCCGTCCAGGTGCGCCAGCAGGTGCAGCGCGGCGTGCGCGGCGACGGCGGTGGCGAGCACCGTGTCGCACGCCTGCGCCGCGCCGCCGGACCGCCCGGGCCCCGGGGCCGCCAGCTGGGCGAGCAGCCGGGGCCACGCCGGGTCCCGGTCGGCGCGGGCCAGGTCCAGGCAGTGGGCGCACGGCGTGCGCCCGGGCAGCACCAGAGGCCCCACGAGGCCGGTGGTTTCCCGCACGTCCGCGAACAGGTGCGGTACGCCGCGCGCCGTCAGCCGCCGCGCGAGCCCGGGATCGGGGTGGCCCTCGGGCACCACCAGCGCCACGTCGGGCAGCGGACGCGTCGCCGGCCGGACACAGCGGGTGGCGGGCGCGGCGCGCCGGACCGCCTCGCGCGCGGCGGTCTCGCGGCGCTTGCGCTCGCCGTCCCATACGGGCCCGGCCGGGGTGGCGTCGGTCAGGCCGAACAGCCGGCGGTCGCGGACCTCGACCGTGCCGACGCCCGCGGCGGCCAGCAGCGCGGCCGCC
>NZ_JASAOI010000057.1 GCF_029953285.1 Yinghuangia seranimata
AGCCACCCGTCGCTGGCAACAGCGGTGCCAGCACGTCCCATTCGGCCTGCGTCAGATCACCACGACCCACGACCAGCACAACGATCGACCGGGACGACAGTCACAAGATCCTCAAAACGCTGCCTAGCGGGCTGGGCGCGCACTCGTCATGACTCCGCCGCGTCGGCGGCCACCAGCCGGTTGAAGTGCGGGCACGCGGCCACGTCGTCGCGCTCGCAGCCCAGCGCGCACTCCACGATCTCCAGCGCCGCCGTCGCCGCCGCGATCCTGGCGCGCAGCGCGTCGGCCTCGGCCTCGAGGACCGCGCGGCGGTCGGTCGACCCCTCGGCGTCGACCAGGAGGCGGATCGCCTCCAGCCCCAGTCCCGCCTTTTTCGCGCGCAGAATGACCGCGACGCGGCGTTCCTCGGCCGGGCCGTACCGGCGCCGGCCGGCCGGGTCGCGGTCGGGGGTGAGCAGGCCTACGGACTCCCAGTGGCGCAACACGTGCGCGGCCAGCCCGAACCGCGCGGCCAGCGCGCCGATCCCCGTCGCCGTCGCGGGCGTGGCGGTTGACGTCATGTCGGCATTAAGTCGCAGGCCGGCCCGCGTGTCGAAGCGATCCGCCTCCCCTGTCCCGGACTTCGCGCACAACGACCTGCCGGCCCGCCCCGACGGAGCCGGAAAGCGCCCCGACGCCGCGCGTCGCCGCGACCACCCCACCGGGTCTCGGGCCGGACAAAATCCTATAAACAGAACGTTGCGTTTCGTGATCTCCGGGTACCAGTCGATCGGGTGCACCCTTTACGACGAAAGGCAACGTCATGAGCGGTTTTCTCGACCGGGCCATGGAAAAGGCCAAGGAGACGGTTGCCACCGGCAAGCACAAGGCCGACGAGTTCCAGGCGAACCGCGCGCAGGGCGACCTGTACAAGCAACTCGGTGCCGCCTACTACGCCGAGCAGCGACAGGGCGCGTCGCACGACGAGGTCGCCCGGCTGCTGGGTCTGCTCGAGGAGCACGAGCGCGTCCACGGGCGCAGCACCGGCAACCCCGAGGACGGGCCCATGGGCCTCGCCTGACCGCGCCGCGTCCGGCGCACGCCCGACCCATGCAGGCCCGCCCGCCGCACCGCCACGGCGCCTCCGCCGCCCCGCTCAGTCCGTCCCGTCCACCCCTGACTCCGCCTCCGGACCGGCCTTCGGTGTGTCGGTCGCCGCGCCCGGCCCGAACCGCACCACCGTGATCGACGGCCGCCGGTTCCGCACCACCGGGATCAGGTGCGCGTGCGGCGCGACGCGCGTGTAGAAGAACCCGCGTCCGGGAGCGAGCGCGAGGTCGCGGATCTCGACGATGTTCGGGTGGGCGCCGTGCAGCTTCCAGCGCTCCGACGCGTCCATCCCCCACGGCATCGGCGGAGCGACATAGCCCTCGCGGGTCTTCATGCGGCCCTTGACGGTCTGCGCGCTGAACCACCGCGGCACGGCGTCCAGCACCAGTTCGCCGCCGGGGAAGCGTTCCGCGCACCGCGCGATCAGCAGCCGCACCTCGGCGGGCTTGAGGTACATGAGCAGGCCCTGCGCGGTGACGACGACGCCGCGGGACGCGTCGACCTCGTCCATCCACCGGTCGTCCAACGCCGAGCACGCGACGTGCCGCACGCGCGGTTCGGCCGGCAGCAGCTTGCGGCGCAGCTCGACGATGTCGGGCAGGTCGACGGACAGCCAGGTCAGCCGCCCGTTGTCGACGCGCCAGAACTGCGTCTCGAGGCCTTCGCCGAGTGCGACGACGGTCGCCTCGGGGTGCTCGTCGAGGAACGCGCGGATGCGTTCGTCGAACGTGCGCGCCCGCAGCGCCTGCCCCTGCGCGCTGCCCATGTGGGCCTTGCCGAACCGGCGTTCGAACGGATAGTCGATGCCGTCGAGCAGTTCGACGGCCATCGGGTCGTCGAGCACCGCGTCCGGCCGCCGCGCCTCCATCGCGCGGTGGTAGAGCGTCCACAGCAGCGTCTCCGCCACCCCGTCGAGTGCGACCCGGGTACGCGGACCGTTCATCGTCGCCGGCGCCATGTCGACCTCCTCCTGCCGCCCTCTCCCGACCACGCTAGTGCGCACGCCGGGAAAACACCGGCAAGTCGGCCGTGAAGCCGCGCGATCCTGACGACCCGGCGCGCGGCGGCCGTCGCGCGGCGGGTCGTCACGCGTGGGCGACCGCGAGCACCGCGACGCCGGTCAGCACCGCCGCGCCCGCGGTCAGGCGGAGGTAGCCGAGGCGTTCGCGGAAGACGACCGTCCCGATGACGGCCGCGAACAGGATGCTCGTCTCGCGAAGTGCCGCCACGGTGGCGAGGTTGCCGTGCGTCTGCGCCCAGATCACCACGCCGTACGCGATGAGCGACAGCACGCCGCCCACCAGGCCGGGGACGAGCGCGGGTCGCAGCTGTCCCGCGAGCGCACGCCCGCGCCGGGCCCGGGCGGACAGGATCAGGAGCGGTGCGTGGCACAGGAACATCCACGCCAGGTAGCCGACCACGGTTCCCGATTCGCGGCCGCCGGTGCCGTCGACGACGGTGTACGCGGCGATCACCACGCCTGTTCCCGCGGCCGCGCCGAGCGCGGGCAGTTGGGCGCGGCGCGGAAGCCCGTCCTCGAAAGCGAGCCCGACCAGCCCGCACGAGACCACCAGCACCCCGGCTGCGGTGCCCGGCGAGAGCGGCTCGGCGAGGACGGTCGCCGACACCACCGCGACGAGCAGCGGGGCGGTGCCGCGCGCGATCGGGTACATCTGGCCGAAGTCGCCCAGCTCGTACGCCCGCAGCAGCAGCGCCTGGTAGGCCACGTGCAGCACGGCCGACGCCGCGATGTACGGCCACGCCGCGGCGTGCGGCAGCGGCACCAGGCAGACCAGGACCGCCGAGCAAGCCGTGTACGCGATGTTCATCAGCGTGAAGCCGACGAGCTTGTCCTTCATGCCGTGCGCGAGCGCGTTCCACGTCGCGTGCATGACGGCCGCGCCGAGCACGGCCGCAGGGACGACGGCGCCCACCCCGATCGCCGGAAGCATTCCGTACTCCCCTCCGCTCTCGGAATCCCGTTCCGCGATACTATGCATTCATGGAATCTGGTTCCACTGCGGGTCAGGAGCTGGCCGCCCGGATCCGCGCCGGGCTGCCCGAACTGCGCGAGACCGAGGCCCGCGTCGCCCGCGTGCTCCTCGACAAGGGCGCCGATCTGCTGCATCTGAGCGTGAGCGACGTCGCGGAACTCGCCGGCACCGCACCGTCGTCCGTCGTGCGCGCCTGCCAACGGCTGGGTTTCCGCGGATACCAGGAGGTCAAGATCGCGGCCGCCCGCATGGCGCCCGCCGCTGCGCCGGACGCCGACGCGGACGCCGATCCGGCCGCGCGGGCGCTCGCCGACACCGTGCGCGCGGCGAAGGCCGCCCTCGACGGCCTGGCCGTGACCGCGCCGCCCGAACGGCTGCGCGCCGCCGCCGACGCGCTGGCCGCCGCGTCGCAGGTGCTCGTCGTCGGCATCGGCCTGTCCGGCGCGGTGGCGGCCGACGCGGCGTACCGGCTGCGCGCGCTGGGGCTGTTCGTGGACGCGCCCGCAGACGCCATGACGGCGCAGCTCGCCGCCGGGCGGTTGAACGCGGATGCGGTGTGCCTCGCGGTCAGCCACTCGGGCGCGTCCCGCAGCGTCGTCGACGCGGCCCGGCGGGCCCGCGCCGGCGGCGCGTCGGTCGTCGCGCTCACCAGCTACGCCCGTTCACCGCTGACCGAGACGGCCACGCACACCCTGGTCGCGGGCGGCCAGGACGCCGTGTTCGGCCTGGAGACCACCGCCAGCCGCCTCGCGCACCTCGCCGTCGTGGACGCCCTCGCGCTCACCGTGCTGGCGCTGCGCGGCGAACCCGCCGAACAGGCACTGCGGCGCTCGGCGGACGTCAACGCGGATCACGCGTACTGAGACGCCGGCTTGCCCGCAAGGCGGCCCGCGTCCGGGGTCAGTCCGTGCGCGGCAGACCGGGCCAGACCTCGACCGCCCGGGCCGCGGCGTCGCGTACCGCGGTGGCGTCCAGTTCCACGGCGGTCTCCGGGACGCCCTCGGCGGGCCATGCGACCACCAGCGTCAGCGGTCCTGCGGTCGGCAGCTGGGACAGGTGCAGGTCCACGTCGTAGTGGTGGGCGCCGCCGGTGTGCGGGCTCAGGGTCAGGGTCAACGGGTCGGCTTCTCCGCGCTGTTCGCCGTCCAGGGTGGTGACGCGCCGCCCGTCGGACAGCCGCAGGCCGCAGCGCAGCCCGTCGGCCGAGTCCGGGCCCACGTGGTCGAACAACCGACTTGTGCGGACACGGCGCAGGAACACCGCCAACCGCAACGTCACGGAGTACGGCCAGACCTGCCAGCCCGTCAGGAACACGCGTGCGTCCGGCCCGGCGGCGACCGGCCGGGTGTCGTCTATGTACGCCGGGACGAACCAGTCCGTCGGCGCGAACTCCTTGCCGCCGCCGGGGACGTACGCGCTGAGCACCATCTCGTCCGGCACCTGCCGCTGAGGCGGATCAGGCATGACGAGACCTTCGAAGAAACCCATGTGGCCAGCGTCTCAGTTGCCACCGACACCACCACGCGCCCCGCAGGCCAGGCGAGTTCACCGGCGCACCGCACGCGCACCCGGATGCGGCCGAAAAGAGATCCACAAAACGCCGGGCACCGGAGACGCTCCACCACTACCGTGCCCCGCATGCCACTCGCCTACATCGCCCTCGCCTCCGGTCGGTCCGTCGAGCTCACCGACCTGCGTGTGGACATGACGTACGCCGGCGTGCTCGAGGGCGGTCCGTTCAAACGGCTGAACGACGAGATCGTCGCGTCCTCGGTCCGGTACGCCGAAAAGGCCTTCCCCGGGACCCCCGTGCACCTGGTCGAGCCCGTGCGCACGCCGCTCGACCGGGAGCCGAACCCGCGCCGCGGACCGGCCGAACTGCTCCCGTCGGTGCGGTGCGTCGGCGGGTTCAGCTCGGCACCGCTCGACACGGACCTCGAGTCCGGACTCGACTACTCCCGGCTCGTGGTGGTCTGGTTCCAGCCCGAGCCCGCGCTGCCGACGTCCGAGGGCACGCAGGCCCTGCTGCGCGACATCCCGTGGGAGAGCCTGGCCGAGGACCGCGCGGACTGAGCGGCATACCCGAGGGGGTTCCCTCGATCTTGCATCCCCGCTGGCCAGATCACCTGTCGCGGCATCCATACTGCTGCCAGCACGAAGGTCGTCGGGACGGGGGTACGGGGGTGCGACGGTGGCGACAGCGATAGCGCCGGGGAGTTCGGCAACGGGGACGGCACCGGCCGCGCGGCCCGTGCCCGAGCCCCCGGCGGCGCCCGACCCGGGCGTCGGCAGGGTGCGTCGGCTGCGCGCCGCGGTGGCGACGACGCCTGGGCGGCTGCGGCTCGCGAGTGCCGTACTCGCCGTGCTGATGGTCACGTTCGCGGCGGTGGCCGCGTTGCAGGCGTTCGACCGGGCGAGCGCGGCCGACCGGCTCGCGAGCGACACAGGACCGCTCAGCCGCCGGGCCACCGAGATCTACCGCTCGCTCGCCGACGCCGACACCACGGCCGCCGGCGGGTTCCTGCTCGGCGACAAGGAGCCGCCCGCCCTACGTCAGCGGTACCAGGACGACCTGGCGACCGCCGCGCGGCTGTTGACGGAGTCCGCCACGTCCAGCGGCGGTTCGGCCGAGGCGCAGCGGCTCATCGCCTCGCTGAACACGCAACTCCCGCAGTACGCCGGCCAGGTGGAGACCGCGCGGGCACTGTCCCGGCAGCGCCTGCCGCTCGGCGGGGCGTACCTGCGCTACGCCTCCGCGCAGATGCAGGACACCATGCTCGCCGACGCCCAGCGCCTGGTCGACACGCAGCAGCGGCGCCTGGACGACGACTTCGCCGCGGCCGAGGCGTTCCCGACAACGGCCGTCCTGCTCGCCGCGGTCACGCTGCTGGCCCTCGGCTACTGCCAGCTGGCGCTGTTCCGGCGTACGTCCCGGGTGTTCAACATCGGGCTGCTGGCGGCGTCGGCGGCGGTGCTCGTCGGCATGCTGTGGCTCGCCGTCGGCGCGGTGTCCGCGGGCGACGCCCTGGCGAAGGGGCGCGACGACGGCGCGCACCCGCTGCGCCTGCTCGGCCAGGCCCGCATCGACGCGTTGCAGGCGCACGCCGCCGAGAACCTGGACCTGGTGGCGCGCGGCGGCAGCGAGAAGTACACCGTGCGCTGGAACGAGGAGCAGAACACCCTCGCGCCCGCCGACCCGGCCAAGGGCACGCTGCGCGACGCGGTGCGTGCCGCCCCGGACGCCGCACGGACGCAAATGGCCTCCGGTGTGGCCCAGTTCGAGCAGTGGAAGGCCCGCCACGGCGCCGCCGCCGCGAAGGGCACCGACTACGACGCGCAGCTCGCGCTGACCATCAGCGCCACGGCCGCCGACACGTCCGACGCCGCGTTCACCGCGATGGACGGCAGCCTCGCGCAGGCCGCGGCGGCCGAGGACAAGGCGTTCGCGGACGCGGTGCACGGCGTGGACGGCGACCTGCGCATCCTGGGCATCGGCGTCGCCGTGCTGGCCGTGCTCGGCGCGGCGAGCGCGGTCCGCGGAATCGACCGCCGCCTGGCGGAATACCGGTAGGGGGCCGAAGTGCTGCAGCGAATCAACCGGTTCGGCCGCCGGGCGGCCGCCGCCTCGGCGACGCTCGTCCTCGTCGCCGCCGTCGCGAACGCCGACGGCTCCCCCGCTGTCTCGCAGGCGCCGCCCCCCGAGGTCCGGGTCGCCGCCGCGCCGCAGGCCGACGACACCTGCGACACCAAGTCCAGCCTGCCGCCCGCGAAGAACGTGAACGGCGCGAAGATCCAGAAGATCCGCGCCGCCGGCACCCTGGTCGTGGGCATCGACCTGAACAGCTACCACTGGGGCTACCGGAACCCGGGCACCGGCAAGATCGAGGGCTTCGACATCGACCTCGCGCACGCGATCGCCGCGTCGGTCCTCGGCGACCCGAACAAGATCACGTACAAAGCCGTGCCGACCGCGCGCCGCATCGACGCCCTCAAGTCGGGTGAGGTCGACATGATCGTCCGCACGATGACGATCACCTGCGACCGGCTGAAGGACATCTCGTTCTCGGTCCCGTACTTCCGCGTCAGCCAGTCCGCGGTGGTCCCGGTCAGCGCGCCGGAGGCCGCCACGATAGACCAGGCGCTCGTCGGGAAGCGGGTGTGCGCCGCCGACAAGTCGTCCTCGTCCACCGAACTGGCCACCGGCAAGTACCCGGCCACGTCCGTCACCATCGTGGAGAACCAGCTCGACTGCCTGGTGCTCATGCAGCTCGGCAAGATCGACACGACGCTCGCGGACACCGTCCTCGCGTACGCACAGGCCGCGCAGGACCCGGGGGTCCGCGTCGAGAAGCCCCGGATCGTCCCGGCCTACATGGGCGTCGGCATGAACAAGGCCGACACCGACCTGATCGCGTGGGTCAACCAGGTCATCGCGGACTACCGGTCCAGCGGCGGCTGGCAGACCAGCTACGACCAGTGGCTCAGGCCGACGATGGAAGACCCCGGGCAGTACCTGCCGTGACGCCCGCCCGTGGCGCCGTGCCACGGGCACCTCGGCGCGGATGCCCCGCGACCCGACAAGATAGGGGTGCGGGGCACGACGACGAGGAGAGCGCATGAGCGGGTTCGCCGACGACCGATACGACCGGATGGTGTACCGGCGCTGTGGGCGCAGCGGGCTCCGGCTGCCGGAGATCTCCCTCGGCCTGTGGCAGAACTTCGGCGACGAGAAGCCGCTGTCGACGTCGCGGGCCATCCTGCGGCGGGCCTTCGACCTCGGCGTCACGCACTTCGACCTCGCCAACAACTACGGCAAGCCGTACGGCTCCGCCGAGACCAACTTCGGCCGGATCCTGCGCGAGGACTTCGCCGGGCTCCGCGACGAGCTGGTCATCTCGACCAAGGCCGGCTGGGACATGTGGCCGGGCCCGTACGGCGACCTCGGCTCGCGCAAGTACCTGACGGCGAGCCTCGACCAGAGCCTGAAGCGCATGGGCCTGGACTACGTGGACGTCTTCTACTCGCACCGGCCCGACCCGGAGACGCCGCTCGAAGAGACGATGGGCGCGCTGGACCACGCCGTGCGGCAGGGCAAGGCGCTGTACGTGGGCATCTCCTCGTACAACGCGGAGCAGACCCACGAGGCGGTGCGGATCCTGCGCGAGATGGGGACACCGCTGCTGATCCACCAGCCGGCGTACTCGATGCTGGACCGCTGGGTGGAGCCGCACCTGATGGACGTGCTGGGTGCGGAAGGCGTCGGGTGCATCGCGTTCTCGCCGCTCGCGCAGGGGCTGCTGACGAGCCGCTACCTGGAGGGCATCCCGGAGGGCTCGCGTGCGACGCAGGGCTACTCGCTGGGCTCCGACCGGGTCACGGAGGACCTGCGCGAAACGCTGCGCGCCCTGAACGCCCTTGCCGCCGGGCGCGGGCAGACGCTGGCGCAGATGGCGCTCGCGTGGGTGCTGCGCGACCCGCGCATGACGTCGGCCCTGATCGGCGCGAGCAGCGTGACGCAGCTGGAGGAGAACCTCGCCGCCCGCGACAACCTGGCCTTCGACGAGGCCGAGCTGGCAGAGATCGACAAGCTGCTGGCGGGGCGGACGGTCGAGTCCTGACGGCGTGGGACGGGCGCGGCCGGCACTCGTTCCTGCCGGCCGCGCCCGTCCGAGCGTCAATCGTCCAGCGTGCCCATGGTCAGGTTCAGCGTGGTGCCGGTCAGCCCGCCCGCCCGGTCCGACGCCGCGAACACCGCGGCGCCGGCGACCTCGTCGAGGACCATCACGCGGCCGGTGTGGTTCATACCCGCCAGGTAGCCCTGGAACTGCTCCCAGTCCAGGTCGGACGGCTTGGACGCGAAGACCTCCCGCATCAGGCTCGACTCGGGGATGCCGGCCGGGCGCAGGCCGACCACGCGCAGGCCCTGCGGGCCGAGTTCGGCGGAGAGGTCGCGGGTGAGCGCCTCCTTGGCGGCGGCAGCGGCGCCGTACCCGCCGTTCAGCTGCGTGCCGGCCCGCGACAGCAGCGGGGTGACGGTCATGATGACGCCGGACCGGTTCGGGAGCATGTGCCGGGCCGCGGCCGTCGCGGTGAGGAAGTACGAGCGGGTGAACTCCGCGATCGGCGTGTCGAACCGCTCGGCGTCCAGCTCCACGAGCGGCGTGCCGATGAGCCCGCGGCCCGGGACGCCGACCGCGTTGAAGGAGACGTCGACCCGGCCGGCCCGCTCGACCACCGACCGCAGGTGCCGCCCGATCGCCTCCTCGTCGAGCGCGTCGACCTCGGTGGCGTCGGCCGACCCGCCCGCCGCGGCGATCTCCTTGGCGACCGCATCGACGGGGCCGAGGCGACGGCCGGTGAGGTAGACGTCCGCCCCCTCGGCGGCGAACGCGCGTGCCACCGCACCGCCGATCGCGCCCCCGGCGCCGTAGACGACGGCGGCCTTGTTCTGCAGGAACATCTCGATTTCCCCTTCTCGCCCGACGGCCCCACCGCGGAACCGCCGTGCATGCAGACACCCCGGTCCCGGGAAAACGGTCGGCCGAGGACCGCCCAGTTCGGGCCTCGGCCGGTGTCCGTACAGGCAAGGAGTCAACGGACGGAAGGCGAGGCCGAGCCGCGGTGGAGACGACGGACCTGATCACCCGGGCGCGCGCAGGCGACGGCGACGCGTTCCGCAAGCTGACCGAGCCGCACTGGCACGAGCTGCAGGTGCACTGCTACCGGATGCTCGGGTCGTTCCAGGACGCCGAGGACGTCCTCCAGGAGACGCTGCTCGCGGCGTGGCAGGGGCTCCGCTCGTTCCAGGGGCGGGCGTCGCTGCGGACGTGGCTCTACCGGATCGCGACCAACCGCTGCCTCAACGCCCGTCGGTCGGCGGGACGGCGGGCGGCCAAGGAGTGGGACATCCCCGGCATCGAGCCGCCGGAGCCGACGCGGCTCGGCGAGGTCGTGTGGCTGGAGCCGTACCCGGACGCCCTGCTCGCAGACGCGGTCCCGGTCGGACCAGAGGCGCGCTACGAGCAGACCGAGTCGATGACGCTGGCCTTCGTGACGGCGCTGCAACTGCTCCCGCCGCGCCAGCTCGCCGTGTTGATCCTGCGCGACGTCCTCGGCTTCCACGCCCACGAGGTGGCCGACATGCTCGACACCTCCCTCGACTCCGTCAACAGCGCCCTCCGCCGCGCCCGCGCGGGCCTCGAACGCCGCCGCCGGCCCGACACCGACGGTGAGCCCGCCCCCGCCGCCGGGTCCCCGGCCGAGGAGGCCATCGTGGCGCGCTTCGTCAGCGCGTACGAATCGGCGGACCTGGACGCGGTCGTCGAACTGCTGACCGACGACGTGTTCATCTCGATGCCGCCGATGCCGCTGGAGTACGAGGGCCGGGTTGCGGCGGCCGCCTTCTGCGCCGAACTCTTCGGCTCGGGACGGCGCTTCGACCTCGTTCCGACGCGGGCGAACGGCCAGCCGGCCTTCGGCGCGTACCTGAGGACCCCGGGCGGGGTGCGGCACGGCATCGGCCTGCTGGTGCTGAGGCTGAGCGGCGACCGGATCAGCGCGATGACGAGGTTCGAGAGCGGTTCGCTGGCATGGTTCGGGTTGCCGCGGTCGCTACCGAGCTGAGCCGGGTCCGTCCTTGGGGATGCCCTCGCTCTCCTGAGTGGCGTCGCGCGGTCACTTCGTCAGGCCGTGCCTCCGCCGGTAGTCGCGCACGATGAACAGGACCAGCGGCCCCCACAACACCGTTGGCAGGTACGCGAATCCGACCCAGAACGCCCCGCTGTCCGTCATGTCGTCGTGCGGCATGAGCCACCAGAGCAGGAACTGCCCCCACAGGAGGACCAACACGACCCCGACGACCGTCCACGTACGGGCGACACGCCGAGGGGCGAGGTACTTTCCGCCGATGCGCGGGACCCACCTGGGGACGACCTCGCCCCATGGCCGGACGAGGGAGAGCGTGAGCAGCGCGAGGACTTCACTGCCGACGGTCAGGAAGAGCATCCATGCGCCGCCCCAGCCCTGGGCGTTCATGTCGTGGTAGCCGGCATCCGTATAGCCGCTGTGCGACCCGGCTATCAGCGACAGCCGCCACAGGCCCGCCGGCAGGGACACGATCGTGGTGACGTGCGCCGCCCACACCGCCCTGTGCGGGGCCGGGGCGACGGGCGTGGCGGCGGGACGGGACGCGGCGGGATCCGTGGTGGTGGGCACCCTGCCATCGTGACGATCTTCGCGGCGCGGAACCTCGTCCGCGCGGACCGGATCGGAATCCTGCCCGAAGACGATGCCCCTCTGCGCGCAAACCTGCTGCTCGGCGCCCTGATCCCGAAGAACCAGGGCCACCCGAGCCGCGGCCCCTCACCCCAACCGCTCGTCGAGGAACCCCCGGACCAACGCGGCGAACTCAGCGGTATGCGTCAGGTAGAAGTCGTGTCCCGCGCCGCCGATCTCGACGAGGCCGGTGTTGGCGCGCCGAGCGACCATGTCCTTCGCGTGGTGCGGTTCGACGGCTTCGCTGTCGCCGCCGCGCACGAGGAGCGCGGGCATGGTCGAGGCGGTCCACGCGGACCACCAGTCGCCGCGCGTAGCCCGCCTGGCCGCGAAGACGTTCTCGGCGCGCCACAGGAAGCCCCACCCGTCGGGGTGTTCGACGGCGCTCTCGTAGAAGTGGCCGATGTCGCCGCCGACGTACGGCGCGAGCGCGTGGCTGAGGGCGGCGAAGCTCGGGAACCGTCGCGGTAGTCCGGACAGCGGGTCGGGGATACCTCCGGCCGGGGGCCGCAGGTCGACGGCCTGGTCGGCGATGACGAGCGCGCTGACGAGCTCGGGCCGGCGCGCCGCGAGGTGATACGCGACGGCACCGCCCAGCGAGTGCCCGATGACGGCGGTGGGGCCGAGCCCAAGCCCCTCAATCACCGCCGCCGCGTCCCCGACGAGCCCGTCGAGCGTGTACTCGTCGGGGTGGTCGGACAGCCCGTGGCCGCGCTGGTCGTACGCGACGAGCCGGTACGCGGGGCCCAGTTCCGCGCCGAGGCCGAGCAGCGAGCGGCCGCGCCCGTACGCCCCGTGCAGCGCGAGGACGGGCCGTCCGGGCCCGCCGAGGTCGACGTAACTGAGCCGGGTGCCGTCGTGCGAGACCAGGTTGCGGGCGGTGACGGTAGCGGTCATGGAGGTGTCCTCGTCGTCAGCAGGGAGCGTGGGGCGGCAGCCGCGGCTGACTCTAACAGAGTTATCTCGTTTAGAGTTAGCTCGATCACGAGTTATCGTTCTCCCACGCACGAGGAGGAACGTTGCTGACGCTGAGCATCCTGGGGTTCCTGTACGAAGGCCCCCTGCACGCGTACGACCTGCGCGCCCGCATCTCCGGCCTGAGCGGCCACGTCCGCCCGGTCAGCGACGGCGCGCTCTACCCGGCACTCGACCGCCTGGAGAAGGCCGGCCACCTGACCCGCCACACCGAACCGGGCCACGGCGCCGCCCCCCGCCGCGTCCTGACCCTCACCGACACCGGCCGCGCCGAACTCCTCCGCCGCCTCGCGGACCCCGCCGACGTCGAGATCACCGACCGCAACAGCTTCTTCGTCCTCCTGGCCTTCCTCGGCCACCTCCAGGACCGCACCGCCCAGGCCCAGGTCCTCCGCCGCCGCCTGGACTTCATGGACAAGCCCGCCAGCTTCTTCTACGCCGACGGCAAGCCCCTCCGCGCCGAACAGTTCGACGACCCCTTCCGCCGAGGCATGCTCACCCTCGCCCGCGCCACCAGCAAGTCCGACCGCACCTGGCTCCGCGAAACCATCGCCGAACTGGAGGCATAGGGCCGTACGGGCTCAACCGGATTGCCCTGCGGGCCGCCCTCGATCCATGTTCTTCCGCGCTGTCGCGATGAACGGATGCCCTGGGCCAGCGACTGTGCGCAGAGCGATCTTCGCGGCAGGTTGAAGCAGACGCTCCCCGGGCCGCGCGTGCCCCGGGCACGCAGGCGTACCCTCGCGCGGCGCCGCGCGGTCCCTCAACCGGCGAAGGTCACGCCTCTGTGCCTGTCAGCAGTGGCTGGATCAGGGGCACGTACCGGTCGGCGATCTCGTCGTGGGTCATGTCGCGTAGGTGCTTTGCGCGGACCATCGCGTACAGGGCGCCGAGCCCGAGGAGGACGCCGATGGCCATTTCGGCGCGGAGGGGGGCGTCCGGGCCGGGGAGGCGGGCGGCTAGGCGGGTGACGACCTGGGCGCGGAAGTTGATGCGGGCTTCGCGGCCCTGTTCTTCGTGTTGGCGGGAGAAGGCGATGCGGAGGAGCGGGTCGCGGGTCTGTTCGACCTGGGTGGCGAGGAGGTGGAGGACCATGTGGCGGGCGAGGCCGTCGAGGGGGGCGTCGAAGAGGGCGGTGGCGTCTTCTTCGAAGGTGAAGACCTGGGCGAACAGGTGTTCCTTGCTGCCGAAGTACTTCATCACCAGCGCCGGGCTGACCCCGGCGTCGCTCGCGATGGCCGCGATGGTGGTGTCGGCGTACGCGTGCCGGGCGAAGGCCCGCCGCGCCGCGGCGAGGATGTCCGCGCGGCGGGCGTCCGCGTCACGCGGACGGTTCACCGGCGCGGGCGCCGCGCTCGACTCCTGAGGCTTCGGCGGCGTCAGATGTGCTTCGGACAACGGTCTCACTCTCCGGGGTACGCGGTTGCCGCGCGTGGCGCGGGATGAAGCAGGCTGCCGCGCAAGCGAGCAGCGCCACCGCGCCCGCCAGCACGAACGCGATGCGGTACCCGTCGAGCGTAGGCGCGGTCACGCCTTCGCCGAACGCCCGCGTGTGGGACGCGAGGACGGACGCGACCGCCGCGCTGCACAACGCCTGGCCGATGGTGCGCATCAGCACGTTGAGCCCGTTCGCCGCCGCGGTCTGCTCGATCGGTACGGCGCGCATGACGAGCATCGGCAGTGCCGAGTACGCGAGCGCGGTGCCCAGGGACACCACCGCCGCCCCCGCGATGACCGCCCACAGCTCGCGGCTGTCGGCGATGCGGACGACGTAGCCCAGCGCGATCACCGCGGCCCCGATCGCCAGTGTCACCTTCGCTCCGCGCGCGGCGGAGATCCGGGCGGAGACGGGTGCGCACAGGGTCATGATGACGCCCGCCGGGAGCAGGCACAGGCCGGCCGCGACGACGGACAGGCCCAGCCCGTAGCCGGTGGCCTCCGGCGCCTGGACGAGCTGCGCGGTCACCAGCGAGTTGGCGTAGAACGCGAACCCGGCCAGCAGCGCCGCGACGTGCGGCAGCAGGACGGCCGGACGCGCGGCCAGCCGCAGGTCCACGAGCGGCAGCGCCGCGCCCCACTGGTAGCGGCCCCACGCCGCCAGGACGACGAGCCCCGCGCCGGCGAGGCCGAGCGTGCGGGTGTCCGCCCACCCCCAGTCGCCGCCCTTCGAGACGGCGAGCAGCAGGCACACCATCCCGGCGGCGAGCCCGAGGGCGCCGGGTATGTCGAAGCGGCCGGGCGACCGCCCCGGCACCTCGTCGACGAAGCGCCAGGCCAGGACGAACACGAGCGCGCCGAGGCCGGTCGTCGCCCAGAACATCGCGTGCCAGTCGGCGTATTGCACGAGCAGCGCCGCGAGCGGCAGGCCGAACGCGGCGCCGATGCCGACCGTGGAGCTCATCAAAGCGACGGCCGATCCCGTGCGTTCGGGCGGCAGCAGGTCGCGCAGGATGCTGATCGCGAGCGGTATGACGGCGGCGCCGACGCCCTGCAGACCACGCCCGACGATGAGCCACGCCAGGTCGGACGTCAGCCCGCACAGCAACGAGCCGAGGGTGAGCGCGGCGAGGGACAGCAGCAGCACGCGCCGCTTGCCGTACATGTCACCGGCGCGGCCGAGGAGCGGAGTGGCGACGGCCGCGGCGAGGAGCGTGATCGTGACGACCCACCCGACGTCCACGGGCGCCGAACCGGTCAGCCTCGGCAGTTCGGGCAGCAGCGGGACGACCGCGGTCTGCACGAGCGTCGTGACGATGCCGCCGAACGCGAGCACGGGGACGACCCCGCGGCTGCGAATCGCGGGCACGGCTGTGCGCACGGGCGTACTCCTCAGCGAGGTGAATGGCTGTTCACCAACGGTAGGTGAACAGTCATTCACCTCGCAAGGCTGATCCCGGACGGCACCGCATCGTCAATTTCAGATTGACGAGCAGAAGACGTCAACCTACGGTTGACGCATGAGCCCACTCAACATCAGCCTCGCCGACCTGATCGCCCGTATCGACGAGGAACTCCCCGACGCCGGCGACCTGGCCCGCATCAGCGAGGCGCACCTGCGCGCCCAGACCCTGTCCGCCCTCGGCGACCAGCTCCTCGACCACTACGTCGGCAAGGCCAGGCAGGCCGGCGTGCCCTGGAGCGAGATCGGCAACGCCATCGGAGTGTCCAAACAGGCCGCCCAACAACGCCATGCCTTCGAGCGGTTCACCGACCTGAACCGGCACTGCATCGTGCTGGCGCAGGAGGCCGCCCGCACGCACAAGCACGACTCCATCGGCACCGAGCACATCCTGCTCGGCCTCCTCGGTGAGACGCGGGGCCTGGCGTACGAGGTGCTGACGGCGAAGACCGGGTCGGAGCAGCGCGTCCGCGACGCGATCGAGGAAGCGATGCAGCCGGCCGGGACCAAGGCGCCGCGCGGCCACATCGCGTTCCGCCCGGAGAGCAAGGAGGCCATCGAACAGGCGTCCCGGGCATCGGCCGACCTCGGCCACGACTGGGTCGGCACGGAACACATGCTGCTGGGCCTGATCCGCGTCGAAGCGAGCGTGGCGGCCCGGATCCTGCACGACCTCGGCTTCACGTCGGACGAACTGCACGAGACGGTCAGGGCCGGGACCAGCCAACAATCCGCCGCGCGCGACAAGTAGCCGCTGGACGCACGGCGTTCGGCCCAGCCCGAAAGGCATGACGCATCAGGTGCCGCGCCCCAACGATGAACGGCCGACCGCCCCTGTCGCCGTGTCGCGGGACGGCCCTTGTGCGGGTCGCCGCGACGGCGGCCCTCGCGTCCGGGTCGCCGTGGGCGAGCGAGGCCACCCAGGTCGGCGCCCGGCTACCCGCCCGACACCACCGGCAGCACGGCCAGTCCGCGCACCCGCAGCGACGGACGCCACTCCGCCGTACGCGACGCCGACAGCCGCAGCCCCGGCAGGCGGTCGAGCAGCACTCCCAGCGCCACCTCCGCCTCCAGCCGGGCGAGCGGGGCGCCGATGCAGTAGTGGATGCCCTGCCCGAAGCTGAGGTGCCGCTGCAGGTCCTCGCGTGCGGTGTCGACCACGTCGGGGGCGACAAAACGGCGCGGGTCGCGGTTGGCGGTGGCCAGGGACAGCATGACGGTGTCGCCCGCCGGGATCTTCGTTCCGCCGATCTCGACGTCCTCGACCGGGAAGCGCCGGATCGCCAGCAGCGCGGGCGACTCGTGCCGGGCGACCTCGTCCACGAGTGCGGCGATCCCGGCCCCGTCGCCCTCCGCCGCGGCCGCGCGCACCGCCGGGTCGGCCAGCAGCGCATGCGCCGAACTCGCGATCAGGTTCGCCGAGTTCTCGTAGCCCGCGAACAGCAGCAGGAACGCCAGCGAGGTCAACTCGTCCTCGCTGAGCCGGTCGTCGGCGTCCCGCGCGGCGACCAGCGCCGACAGCAGGTCGACGCCCGGGTCGGCGCGCTTCTCCGCCACCAGAGCGGTGAAGAACGCGTACATCTCGCGGACGACCGCCGCCATGCCCTCACGGGTCGCGCCCGCACCCAGCAACCCCGCCGTCCAGTCGCGGAAGCGGACCCTCGACTCCTCGGGCACGCCCAGCAGTTCGGAGATGGCGAGCACCGCGTACGGCGTCGCGAAGCCGGCCACCAGGTCCGCCTCGCCCGCCGCCTCGAGGTCCGCCGCCAGGCCGTCGGCGAGCCGCTGCGCCGCGGCCTCCAACCGGGGCCGCAGTTCGGCGACGCGGCGGGCCGTGAACGCCGGCCCTGCGAGACGCCGCAGCCGGGTGTGGTCCGGCGGATCGAGGTTGAGCAGGTTCGCGTCGAGCGCGGGCGGCAGCGAAAAGCCCTGGTAGCCACCGGGCTTGGCGTTGCGCTTGGACAGCGACAGGCGCGGGTCCGCGAGCGCCGCGTGTACGTCGGCGTAGCGGGTGACCAGCCACACCGAGGTGCCGTCCGGCATCGCCACCTGGTGCACGGGCCCGGCTTCGCGCAGCCGGGCGCCGATGCCGTGCGGGTCCTCTGCGTACGCCGTCGCCATGTCGCTCATCCGGCGATCATGCCATCGGTGCGGACGCACCGCTAATGAGCTGGACACGGCACGTGACGGTGACGCAAGATCGGTGCAGAGCACGGCGCGAAGAGCACGCGGGGCCCACCCGCGAAGGCGCTTCGGCCGACTGTGAACGCACCTCCCGGTGCGCCACGTCCCGGTTACTTCTTTCCTCAAGAATCCGATACCGGGCGTATTTCGATCTCGGGAGGACGGGTGTGGTGGGTGTCCGGTGCGCAGGCATCGGTTACTTCATTGGATATCGCTGTCGCGGGTTCAAATCCCGCTCGCCGGCCTTCGGGCCGGCGGTAGCTCAGCTTGGTAGAGCACGATAATTACCGAAGCCGCTTTGATCTCGGGCGCCCTCCACACCCTCCGATCCTCCCCTCCGCAGCCTTTCCCACGGGGGGATTTCCGCATGTCCAAGTTCAACACCCGCGCCGCGCGGGCCGTTCCGACCGGCCCGGTGCGGACCACGTCCGACACCGCCCGAACGTACGAGGGCGGGCCTGCCTACCTGCGCGAACCGCGCGGTGAGCTGCTGCTGTTCGCGCTGACCAACATGGTCGGCGAGGACACCTTCTACGAGTCGGCCACCGCCCGCGACCAGCGCTTCAACGACCTCGTGCACACCGTCGCCGTCGAGGACGGCTACTGGATGCTCGGCTTCGTCGGCTGGCTGCGGGACGCCGCCGGCATGCGCTCGGCGAGCCTGGTCGCCGCGGCCGAGGCCGTGCACGCGCGGCTGACGGCCCGCACGCTGAACGGCTTCAACCGGCAGATCATCGGCGCGGCGCTGAAGCGCCCCGACGAGCCGGGCGAGATGCTCGCGTACTGGACGGCACGGCACGGCCGGAAGATCCCGAAGCCGGTCAAGCGCGGTGTCGCCGACGCGGCGGCGCGGCTCTACAGCGAGCGGTCGCTGCTCAAGTACGACACCGACAGCAAGGGCTTCCGGTTCGCCGACGTCCTGGAGCTGACGCACGCCTCCCCGGCCGACGACAAGCCGTGGCAGGGCGAGCTGTTCAAGCACGCCATCGACCGGCGGCACAAGCGGGACGAGACGGTGCCCGAGCGCCTGCGCACGATCGCGGCCAACCGCGCGCTGCGCGAGGCGGCCGAGGCCGACCCGGAGGTGCTGCTCGACGCGGAGGCGCTGCGCGCGGCGGGCATGACGTGGGAGGACGTGCTCTCGCTCGCGGGCCCGCGGGTCGACAAGGCGAAGCTGTGGACGTCCATCGCTCCGTCGATGGGCATCATGGCGCTGATCCGCAACGTGCGGAACTTCGACCAGGCGCGGCTGCCGGACGACGTGGCCGAGGCCATCGCGGCGCGCATCTGCGACCCGGAGGCCATCGCCGCGTCGCGGCTGTTCCCGTACCGCTTCCTGTCCGCGCACCGCGCGGCGCCGACGCAGCGGTGGGGCCACGCGCTCGACAAGGCGCTGACCGCGGCGACGGCGAACGTCCCGGCGCTGCCCGGGCGGACGCTGGTCCTGGTCGACACGTCCGGCAGCATGCTCAGCACCGTGTCGAAGCGCTCGCAGGTGCGGCACGTCGACATCGGCGCGCTGTTCGGCGTCGCCCTGGCCCACCGCGGCGCGGAGGTCGACCTGGTCGGCTTCGCGAACGGGCACTTCAGGCAACCGCTGCGCAAATGGGGCTCCGCGCTGGCCGACATCGACCGGTTCTGCGCGCGCGTCGGCGAAGTCGGCCACGGGACGGAGACGGTCGCGGCGCTGAAGGCCACGTACAACGGGCACGACCGCGTGGTCCTGATCTCGGACATGCAGGCGTTCCGCTGGGCGGGCGACAGCGAACTGACGGTGTCCGAGGCCATCCCGGCCGACGTGCCCATGTTCGGCGTGAACACGACCGGCTACGCCCCGACCGTGATCGCGAGCGGCACCCCGAACCGCTACGAGATCGGCGGGTTCAGCGACAAGCTGTTCACGCTGATGGAACTCCTGGTGCAGGGCAAGGACGCCGGCTGGCCGTGGGAGTAGCGCGCCCTAGTCGATGAGGGCGGCCGGCAGTTCGTCCAGCGTCTGCAGGACGCGGATGCCCGGCTCGACCGTCGTGGCGGAAGCGGTACGCCCGCGGTCGAGCCAGTAGGCGCGCAGCCCCGCCTCACGGGCGCCGACGGCGTCGAGGTCGTACTTGTCCCCGACGTACGCCACTTCGTGGGGCGGGAGTCCGAGAGCGCGGCAGCCCGCGGCGAAGATACTCGCCGCGGGCTTCGCCGCGCCGTGCTGCTCCGAGCAGACCAGCGCGTCGGCGACGTAGGGCAGCAGGCCGATGACGTCGAGCTTGTGGCGCTGGTGGTCGGCCGAGGAGTTGGACACGATGCCGAGGCGGTAGTCCGGGGCGAGCTTGCGGAGCACGGGCTCGGCGTCGGGGAACGCCGCCCAGTTGGCGTTGCGGAGGACGGTGTAGCGGCCGAACCATGCGGCGGCCTCGTCGTCCGAGACCTCCGACGGCCCGGCGTGGGCGAGGAACCTCCGGGCGCGCTCGCGCTGTTGCTGCGCGAAGGTGAGCTCGCCGTTCAGGAAGCGCGTGTACTCCTCCACCATGATCCGATGCCACAGGTCGAACGCCGCGGCCGGCTCGGGGAACGCGTCGATCAACCCCTCCGCCCGCAGATGGGCAATAACACCGACCCGGTCCGAGCCGGTGTAGTCGAAGAGGGTGTCGTCCACGTCGAACAACACACCACGGATCGGCATCAGGTCTGTCCCTTCGGGGCTGTGCGGGAGGTCGAACGGTCAGCGAGGCGGTTCGGGACCGCCACGACGATCCTGCCTCAGCCCGCCTCCTCCATGATCACCCGGGCCCGGCCGTCGGCGAGCCTGAACCGCCCTGAGCACCCGCAGCTCCGGTGACACCCTGCGGGTCACGCCGACCCGGTCGAGGTGTTCCATCAGGGGCACGGCCACCCGACGTGTCGTGCCCAGCGCCTCGCGGGCCTGGCTCAGGGTGAAGGGTTCGGCCAGGAGGGAGAGTTCCGCGGCCGCGAGCTCCGCGGCGGACGGCAGCAGGTAGACGTCGCCGCCCACTCTGAGCAACCGCCCCGCCGCCACGGCGACGGAGAGCTCACGCGTTGTCAGCCCGGCCGCGTCCAGCTCCGCAGCCGACGGTGCCGTGAACGGCGTTGCCCGCAGGGCGGCTTCGACCTGCCGCAGGGCGCGCTCCGCTCGCTCGGGCAGCGTGGCCGCCACGCCGGGACGGTGGACCCCCCACCCGTCCGAGACCAGACGCGTCTCGGCCACCAAGGCGTCGAGCAGCTTCACGTCGGGCAGCCCGAGGTCGCGTGCCGCCGCCTCGCCGGGCAGCCCCGGGGCGAGCGGATGGGCGGCGGCGCGGGTGTCCACGGCAGCGAGCAGGGCCTCGCGCCACGCATCCCATCGCGCCGGGTCGACGAGCCATCCGGCCGCTGACACCACCGTCGCAGGATCGGCATCGTCCGCACTCAAAATGTCCAGGGCCAGGAGGAGTTCGCGACGTACCGCGCCCCGCCGCACGACCTCACCCGCTGGATCGGGCCGCCGCGCCACCCCCTCCAACACGAGAGCCCGCGCGGCCCGTGCCCTGCGGCCGCTCAGTCTCGGCGGGGCGGCGTCGATGACGTCTGCCCCCGCGACGACGCTTCGCCGTCCCGGGTCGTGCAACGCCACGCGTTCCCCGTGGGCGACCGGCAGCGGGGTGGCCAGGGTCAGGCGTGCCGTGTCCGAGCCGCCGAGCGTCCGGGTGCGCACGGGCACCGCCGCCGATCCGATGTGCAGGGTCAACTGCTCGGGCAGCGCGCGCCTTCGCGCCTCGTCCGTCGGCCGAAGGTCGTGGAGTCGTACGTCGAGTTCGGCGGTGCTGTGCCATCCTCCCGGCGCGATCAGGGCATCCCCGCGCCGGACTTCGTCCCTGCCGACACCCCGCAGGTTGACCGCGACCCGGGCCACCGCGTCGGCGCGGTCCACGGTCGTCTTGAGCGACTCGAGGCCGCGGATCCCGACCGGTCGCCCGGAGGGCACAAGCACCAGCTCGTCCCCGGCCGCGAGCGTCCCGCCGCCCAGGGTTCCGGTGACCACAGTCCCGGCGCCGCGGACGGTGAACACCCGGTCCACCCACAGCCGGGCGGGCCGAACGAGGTCCGGCGCGGGCAGCCGTCGCGCCAGCCGGTCCAGGGCGTCGCGCAGTTCCGGCAGTCCTTCCCCGGTCACGCCGCTGACCGCCACGTGCTCCGCGTCCGCGAGCGGCGTGCCGGCCAGATGCAACGCGGCTTCCTCCGAGGCCAGTTCGGCGTCCCCGAGGTCGGATCGGGTGATCGCCACGACGCCGTGCCGTACGTCCAATGCCCTTAGCGCCGCGACGTGTTCGCTCGTCTGCCGGCACCAGCCCTCGTCCGCCGCGACCACGAGCAGCACGGCCGGGACGGGCCCGAACCCGGCCAGGGCGTTGCCGAAGAACCGCTGGTGTCCCGGGACGTCCACGAAGGCCGCGACTGCGCCCGACGGCAGCGTCGTCCACACGTACCCGAGGTCGATGGTCATGCCGCGCCGCCGTTCCTCCGCCCAGCGGTCCGGCTCCATGCCGGTCAGGGCGCGCAGCAGCGTCGACTTGCCGTGGTCCACGTGCCCGGCGGTCGCGATGACGTGCATGTCAGGCCGCGCCCAGTGCCCGCGCCACCACGTGCACGGCGTCATACAGCAGGTCGTCGTCGTGCGGCGGCACACACCGCAGGTCCAGGACGCACCGGCCGCGTTCGACCCGGCCCACCACGCACGGCCGTCCGGTGCGCAGCGGTTCGGCGTACGCCTCGGGCACCCGTACCGCCCAGCCGGGCAGCACCACGCCGGGCGCGCCTCCCCCGCCGACCGCACCGTCGCTTGAAGCGGCCTCCGCGTCGATCCCGTCCACCGCCAGCCGCGCCGCAAGCGCCCGGGCGCGTGCCTCCAGCAGCCCGGCGTCGGCGTGCAGTGCGGCGTGTGTGGGGGTGGCGGGCACCGCCAACGTGGCCTCCAGCGCGGCCAGGGTGAGCTTGTCGACGCGCAGTGCGCGCGCGAGCGGGTGGCGCCGCAAGCCTTCCACCAACTCCCGCTCCCCCAGCAGGAGTCCGGCCTGGGGCCCGCCGAGGAGTTTGTCGCCGCTGGCGGTGACGAGGTCGGCGCCGGCGGTGAGCCAGGTGGCGGCGTCGGGCTCGTCGGCCAGGAGCGGGTCGGGGGCGAGCAGTCCGGACCCGATGTCGGCGACGACGAGGGCGTCCAACGCGGCGAGTTCGCGCACCGGGACGTCGCGCGTGAAGCCCTCGATGCGGAAGTTCGACGGGTGGATCTTGAGGATGAACCCGGTGTCGGGGCCGATCGCGTCCGCGTAGTCGCGCAGGTGGGTGCGGTTGGTGGTGCCGACCTCGCGCAGCCGCGCGCCGGTGCTCGCAAGGAGGTCAGGGATGCGGAACCCGTCGCCGATCTCGACGAGTTCGCCCCGGCTGACGATGATCTCGCGGCCCGAGGCAAGCGCGGTGGCGGCCAGCACGAGCGCGGCCGCGCCGTTGTTGACGACGTGCACGGCCCCGGCGGCGGGCACCTTGCGGGCGAGCAGGTCGAGCGCGCCGCGGCCGCGCCGGGCGCGGCCGCCGGTCGCGGTGTCGAACTCCACGTCCACATACCCGGCGGCCAGCGCCACCGCGTCGACGGCCTGGCGCGCCAGCGGGGCGCGACCGAGGTTGGTGTGCAGGACGACACCGGTCGCGTTGACCACCGGGGTGAGGCCGACGGGCGGGTCCGACACACCCTCGTGCCCCGTGCCCAGCAGGGCCCGGACGGTGTCCGGGACGGCCTCCGGTGCGATGTGCCCGTCCCGGGCGCGCTGCTGCGCCTCGCGGACGGCGGCCTTGACGACGTCGCGGCCGAGCCGCGCCTCAGCGGCGTGCAGTTGCGGGTGCGAGAGAAGGATGTCGGTGCGCGGGATGGCACGCCGCGGGTCGGCGGCGGCGCGTTCGTCCGCGGTCACCGCACCACCAGCGTCCGCTCGCCCCGCGCGACGAGTTCGCCGATCACCGGCGCCCCCGGCACCTCGCCCGCGACCAGGAGCCCGCCCGACGTCTGTGCGTCGGCCAGCAGCAGACGGTCCTCCTCCCCCACGTGCGGCCCCCATGCGGTGTGCGGCTCCACCCAGGCCAGGTTGCGCCGCGTGCCGCCGCTCACGTGCCCGGCCCGCACCGCCTCGCGCGCGCCGTCGAGGTACGGCACGGCCGCCGCGTCCACGACCGCGGTGACGCCGCTGGCGCGGGCCAGCTTGTAGAGGTGGCCGAGCAGCCCGAAGCCCGTGACGTCGGTCGCGCACTCGGCCCCTGCGGCCAGTGCCGCGCGCGAGGCGTCGGCGTTGAGCGCCGTCATGGCCTCGACGGCGGCGGGGAACGCCTCGCCGGTGGCTTTGTGACGGGTGTTCAGCACCCCGATGCCCAGCGGCTTCGTCAGCGACAGCGGCACTCCCGCCCGGCCGCGGTCGTTGCGCAGCAGGCGTTCCGGGTCGGCGATGCCGGTGACCGCGAGCCCGTACTTGGGTTCGGCGTCGTCGACGCTGTGCCCTCCGGCCAGGTGGCAGCCCGCCGCCGAGGTGACGTCGAGGCCGCCGCGCAGCACCTCGCGGGCCAGTTCGAGCGGCAGCAGGTCGCGCGGCCAGGCCAGCAGGTTGACGGCGACGAGCGGCGTGCCGCCCATCGCGTACACGTCCGAGAGGGCGTTGGCGGCGGCGATGCGGCCCCAGTCGTAGGGGTCGTCGACGACCGGGGTGAAGAAGTCCGTGGTGAGCACGACGGCCCGTCCGCCCTCGATCCGGACCACCGCCGCGTCGTCGCCGTGCTCCAGCCCGACGACGAGTCCGTTCGATGCCAGGGGAGTTCCGGAAGCGCCGGGCAACGACGCGACGACCGCCTCGAGTTCGCCCGGAGGGATCTTGCAGGCGCAGCCGCCGCCGCGCGCGTACTGCGTCAGCCGGGAGGTCGGCGCCGAGGCCGGTCGGCGTGCCTCGTCGGCCTGTTCGGCGGCGGTCTGCGGGTCTCCCACATGCGTCATACGCTGCGCTGCTCCGTATCGGTGATCGACTGCGCGGGTGGCGGGATAGGGTGTGCGGCGGTGGCGTGTGGGTTCCTGGTGGGCCCCTCCGCCTTCAAAGCGGCTGGGGCGGGGCGTGCCTCGCCCGGCGGGTTCGATTCCCGTCCGCCACCGCCGACTTCCCTCCCCGGCGGCCCCGAACATGCCGGGGCTGCCGGGGTGTTCCGGGTCTCAGCCGCCGAGCAGCGGCCCGTAGCCCCGGTTGCGGCCGCGGATGTGGACGACGTGGCCCGCGTCCTTGGTCACCTGCACGGCCTCGGTGGTGCGCCGCATCGCGCCGACGGCGACGGTGCGCACGTCGTCGGCGACGGCGACGCGGTCGCGGTTGAAGTGCACGGCGAAGATGTCCTCGGGCGCGTCGTCGGTGCCCACCCCGACGGCCACGTAGACATCCGTGGTGCCGTCGGCGTTGGTCTTCAGGTACGCGTAGCCGCGGTCGGTGGGGCTGGCCCTCATGTCGGGCTCCTCTCGTCTTCCAGGTGGCGGGCGGGCGTGCTGGGGCGCAGGGGTTCGGCGCGTTCGGGGACGGGGCCGCCGAACAGGACGGCCCGCCAGTCCCCGCTGAACGCGTAGAGCCCGCTGCTGGTGGTGATGCCGTAGCGGCCGGGGACGCGCGCGGCCAGGATGTGGCGTTGCGAACTCCCCATGCCGTACAGGCTGTCGAGATCGGACCAGAGCGTGACGCTGAGCACGGTCCGGCGGCGCCAGTCGACGATGTGGGCGGCGCCCAGGAAACCGTCGGCGACCCGCCGGACCTCCTTCTCGATCGAGCGGTGCATGTGCAGGATCCGCAGCAGGTTGCGCAGCGTGTGGCACTCGAACCGCGTGACGGCGACGTGCCCGCGCGGATCGCTGGCCCGGTAGTGGGACGTGGTTCCGGTCATGTCACACCCACCCGGCCCCCGCGGTCGCGGCGGCGGCGAGCACGACGAGCCCGGCTCCGGAGAGCAGCCGGACACGGCCGTGCCAGCGACGTCCCCGGTCGCCGCGCCACGACGGCCGGGTGAGCATGAACCAGATGCTGCGGACGCTGATCACCGCCATCCCCACGGTGGTCATGCCCGGCAGCACCAGCCACGCCGACGACGGTGCCAGCAGCACCACGCCGACGAGTGCGCCCCACGTCAGGGAGGTGCTCTTCTGGGTGGTGAACAGCAGCCCCAGGTCGAATCCCCAGACCAGCCCGAGCCGCCCGGGGGCGAGCTTGCGGACGTACGCCTGGGGCACCTGCCGCCACACGTGCCAGGTCCGGTCGCGGGCGTCGGCGATGCCGAGCACCAGCAGGACCAGGCCCGCGGCGATCTGCCGGCCGAGGGTCGGGACGGCCCAGGCGATGAGCTCGCCCAGTCCGTACGCGATCGAGGCCAGCAGCGCGGCGGCGCCCAGCCCGCCGACCAGGAGGCCGAGCAGGAAGCGCGTGCCCTGGAGCTTGCTGCGTTGGAGCATCGGGCCGGCGACCCCGGCCATGGACTGGCCTCAAGGGCTGTAGACCTGCAGCGTGGCCGCGACGCCCGCGACCACCAGCCATGTCACCATGCGGCCTGGCTCCTGCCTTCCTCGATGCGGGGGGTGGGTGTGCGCCGGTCAGTTGTAGCGGCAGTCGGCGGCCGAGTAGCGGTCGTTGTCCGCCTCGCAGCAGGAGCAGTGCAGGGAGCCGTTGACGCTGCAGTACCAGATGTAGGTCTTGTGGTTGTAGCACCACGTATAGGTGGTGTTGGCCGGGTAGTTGGCGAGGCTGCAGCACAGTGGCGCGGCGGACGCCTCTTGCGTCGCGGCGAAGACGCCGGCCGAGGTCATGAGGCCGAGTGCGCCGATGCGGCCGAGGATCCGGCGGCGGCCGACCTTCTCCGGCGCTGCCGCGTCCGGTTCGGCGGCCTCGTCCCGGCCGGCTTTGGCGGAGTTGCGGAACTTGATCATTGCGCTCCTTCCGGTGCGTGCGGGGTGTGCACGGGCTGCGGTGCCCGGTGCGGTGCGGTGGCGCCGATCCGGGGGCGACGGGTGCGTTCCTCGAGGTGGTCGAGGATGTTGGTGAGCCTGCCGAAGGAGTAGGCCTCGGCGACGGTGCCGGTCTCCAGGACCAGCGCGGTGGGGCTGAGGTTCACCCCGAAGGTCCCGGTGGACCATTCGCCGCCCTCGTCGACGAGGCACGGCACGCCGGCCTGGGCGAGCGGGTGGCGGTTCAGGAACTCCTGGCCGGACGCGGCGTCGCGGCAGGAGACGACGACGGCGAGCGGCGCGTCGTCCGCGGCGTGGCCGTGTCCGGCGTGCTTGCGGCGGTGCTCGACGAGCTGCCCGGCGACCTTGTCGCAGGTCGCGCAGATCGGGCTGAGGACGAGGATCGCGGCGTCGCGGCGGCCGGCGAGCGGCGCGAGCGGCTCCGGCCACGTGTCGGGCGTGACGCCGAGCGGGACGTCCTCGAGCGGCGTCAGGTGCCCGGGGTCCTCGGCGGGCGCCGCGTCGCGCGGCAGGCGGGACGCGAGCTCGCCCATCATGGCGTACAGCAGCACGACCGCCGCCGCCAGCACGAGCAGGGCGATGGAGCCGACGACGATCACCCGGATACCTCCGACCGTTGGGCGGACTGGCGGACGCGCTGGCGGAGCAGTTCGCCGACGACGACGCGGGCCTCGGCGCGGACGGCGACGAACTGCCAGACCATGAGTACGACGACGCCGGACAGTGCGGTGGCCGCGGCCTCGTCGGACGACATGCCGCCACGGAAAGCGAGGTTCGCGCCGGCCACGGCGGCGAGGGCGAGCCCCATGAGAACGTTGCCGGCCCCGAGCGGACGGCTGCTCGCGGCGCCGAAGCAGCCGCAGGGCTCACTGCTGCCGCGCAGCGCGCCGAGGACACCGGCGGCCGCGAAGACCAGGCCGAGGATGATCACCAACGCCCGGTCCGCGACGCGCAGTTGCGGAACGGCGGCGGCGATGCCGGCGGCGAGTTCGGCCACGGCCAGCGCCCGCACGGCAGCGGTGGGCGGCGGCATCCCGCGCCCACGCGGCACGAGTTCGGCCACGGCGGCCGCACCGGCGGCCGGGGAGACGAGTTTGACGGCGCCCGCCTGGACGAGCACCGCGATCACGAGTGCGTCAATGAGCGTTAAGAGCCAGTCCGCGGAATCCATGTGCCACCCCGTGCCCGCAGGAAGTCCCCGGCCGTTCAAGCCGGTTCACGCGTCCACTGATCGAGGTCGGATGCTGGCACGCACCTAGGGGGCGGACAAGACGCCGCGCGCCATCGGGATGATCCGCCCGGAACCCCCGAAGGAGAACCACGATCTCGTCTACACGAACGCGCCTCCCCCGAACTCCCTTGTCCTGCAAGGGATACAGCCGACCAACGGCCTCCCGGTCACGCAACACCACCGGATCCGGAATCTCATCCGCCGGGACACCTGTCAGCTTGCTGCCAAAAGTGTTTGCGGAACCGTCTCCCGTGGCACGCCGTGCCGAATCAGGCCTCCCCGGGCGGGATTTCCTCCGAACGCGCCCGCTCCCCCGGCCAGTCCAGCTTGAGCCGCTCCATCCGCGGCAGCTTGGAGACGATCAGGTCGTACGAGTCCTCGATCATGTCGAGCACCAGCGCGTCCTCGAGCGACCCGTCGAGGGTGACGGTGTTCCAGTGCCGCTTGTTGAGGTGGTAGCCCCCGACGATCGCCGGATACTCCGCCCGCAACCGCAGCGCCAGCTCCGGATCGCACTTGAGGCTCACCGTCAGCGGCTTGTCCGTGAGCGTCGACAGCGCGAAGATCTTCCCGCCGACCTTGAACACCGACACGTCAGGGTTGCGGGGAAACGGAAACTCCTCACCACTCCCGTTGAAGGCAAGACAGGCGGCCTTCAGCTGCTCAGGCGTCATGATCACAGTATGTCGGGCCGGGCCGACGTCGCCGTGTACGCGCTCCGGGCGTCCCGCACTCTGGACCACCGTGCGGCCTAGCGCCGCGACACGCCCCGGTCGCGGGCCCACGAGCCGAGGTCGGCCGCCACGGTTTGGTACTGCTCGGGCGAGTGGGCGTTGCGGCCGGCGATGAGGGTGAGCGCGTCGGCGAGCACCTGGGCCGGCGTGTCCGTTCGGAACGTGTCGGTCAGCGTCTCGAGCGGAATCCCGCCGCCGAAGCGCCCGTCCACCGACGCCCAGCCGGCGATCAAGGCCGCGGCCCTCGGTGCGAGCAGGACCGCGTCTTGGCCCTCGCGGTAGACCGTCACGAACTCCTTGAACCGCTCGGGGACCGGGTCCGGTGGGGGCGGGGGCGGTTTGGGGGTGCAGTAGTGCACGATCACGCTCTCGGCGACGGCCTCCAGTTGGACGGCCAGTTCGTCGGCGACCGTCGTCACGGTCGGCGTGACGGCGTCGAAGGCGGTCGTGACCGCCGCCTCCTGGTCCGCCAGTGCACGCCCGAGCCCGGAGCGCAGGGCGCGGTCGGCGTCGGCGCCCGCCCGCGCCGCGTCCGAGAGCAGGGCGTGGCCGGATCTGTGGGCCTCCCAGAACGCGGGGTCGATCGCCGCGAGCAGGGCCACGCGGTCGGGGTAGACGTCGACGAGGGCCTTGATCCGGTCGCCTCGCGCGACGCGGCCGGCCAGTCGGCGCGACGCGGCGGTGAGTTCGGAGTCCTTGCGGACGCGTACCGTCTCCAGCCGCAGCGCGCCGCCGGCCAGGTCCGCGATGCGCTTGGCGAAGTCGGCGGTGATCGCGGCCAGCTCACGCCCGGCGGCCGTCGCGGCGACGGCGTCGGCGAGCATACGGTCGGTGGCCGGGCCCTGGGCGAGGTCCTGGTCGGTCGGACGCGGGGTGGTGTCCCGCAGTGCGGCGTACGCCTGTTCCCCGGCCGGGCCGCGGCGCTTGGCGGCCTCGGCCGCGAGTTCGCGAGCGCGTTCCTCGACGAAGGTCCTGAGTAACTCCCGCCACAGCTCCAGGCGTTGCTCGGACGGAACGCCGCCCAGCAGCCGGTCGGCGGTCGCGGGCGCGCGCCACGTGAGCTCGAACTCCTTCGGCCTGTCGCTGGCCCATCGCTCCGCCGCCCGCTGGGCGCTCGCCCGTAACTGCGCGTCGCTCGCCGGAATCGGTGTCGGCATCAGGCTTCCCCCCTGTGTCGCCGCCAAGGCATACCTGGGGAGTGTCGCACCGGCGGCCGCGCCGACTCCGGCGAACCGCATTAATTCCCAAGGACCTTGACAGGACGCTCCACCGGCGGTTCCGCGCTCGGCCGTGTCGAGCTGTGGGGCTGTGCGTTGTTGGCGGCGCGACTGATTCCGCGCAGCAGCAGGACGGCGGCGGCTACCACCAGTGGCGCCGGGGTCGGCTCGACGACGACGGCGCACACGGTGCTCCACGCCAGCACCGACCAGCCGAGGAACGCGGGCGGGGTGATGCCGTGGCGGTCCATCCACACCACCAGCAGGCCCACGAGAGCCAGCGGCAGGCCGAAGCCGGCCGGGTTGGCCCAGAAGGCGTTGGCCGGCGGGGTGTCGTTCCACCAGTTCCCCCACAGTCGCAACAACAGCCAGTCCCCGAAGGAGGCGTGGCTGAGCAGCAGCCCGACGGCCAGGTGCCCGGCGCCGATGATCGCGATGACGCGGCCGGCCCATGTGATCACGTGAGTCATCCTCCATCCATACAGTGCTGTACTGTATGGACAGAAGCTAGACTCCTCACGACGACAAGCGCAAGGCGGCGTGGCACACACCGCGCCGAGAGGAGAAGACGATGGCGGCGCCGGCACGCACCCCGCGCAGCACGTGGATCGAGCAGGCGCTCGCGGCCCTCGCCGAGGGCGGCCCCGACGCGGTCCGGGTCGACGTGCTGGCCAAGGAACTCGGCGTCACCCGAGGCAGTTTCTACTGGCACTTCAAGGACCGCGGCGCCCTCCTGGAGGCGCTGCTGGACACCTGGGAGCAGAAGGGCGCCGACGAGGTCATCGCGCGCGCGGAGGCCGCGGGCGCGGATCCGCGGGACAAGGTGCGGGTGCTGGGCACCTCCGTCCCGGCCTCGCCCCTGATGCCCGTCGACCTCGCGATCCGCGACTGGGCCCGCCGCGACCCGGCGGTCGCCGAGCGCCTCCGCCGCGTCGACAACCGGCGCATGGACTACCTGCGCACACTGTTCAGGTCCTTCTGTCCCGACCCCGACGACGTCGAGGCCCGCTGCATGCTCGCGTTCTCGCTCGGCGTCGCCAACCAGTCCCTCGCCGCCGAACACGGCCCCCGCAGCCGCGCCGACGTGCTCGACCTGGCCGTCGAGTACTTGCTCGCCTAATCCGCTATCAGCGACTCGGCGCGGCCCCGGGCTTCGCGAGCGCTGCGAGGACCTCGTCGGCGAGCCAGGCCATGGCGTCGTGCAGTTGGGGTGTGGGGACGGGGAGCCACAGCGAGTACGAGGACAGGCCCGTCTCGGCGAGCTCGGCCAGTTCGTCGAGGATGCTAAGGGCGGTGGCGCGTTCGCCGCCCAGCAGGTGGCCGGGAGCTCGGCCGACCGCTGTGAAGCCGGGCGGGACGACGAAGCCGCCCGCGGTGAGGGCGGTCGGGGACGGGGCGCGGCCGTCGCGTTCGGCGTGGGCGTCCGCGAGCTCGGCGAGCCGGCCGCGCACCTGGGCGAGCGCGGCGGGCTCGACGGCGGAGCCGTGCCAGGCGTCGCCGTGCCGGACCGCGCGGCGCAGCGCGGCGTCGCTGTGGCCGCCGACCCATACCTTCGGCCCGCCGGGGGTGCGGGGCGCGACGCCGAGTCGGAGGCCGGGGTCCTCGCCGCGCCAGAGCGTCCGCAGGCGGGCGAGGTGGGCATCGGCCCGGGCGCCCCGCCCGTCGAACGGCACGCCGACCGCGTCGAACTCGGCGCGGTCCCAGCCGGTGCCGACGCCGAGCGTGAAGCGGCCACGGGAGAGCCGGTCGAGCGTCGCCGTCTGGTGCGCGAGGACGACGGGGTTGTAGAGCGGCAGGATCAGCACGCTGGTGACGACGCCTATCCGGGTCGTGGCCCCGGCGATCGCGGACAGCGTCACCAGCGGGTCGGGGGTCACGCCGACCTCGGTCTCCAGGACGTGGCTGCTCGCGATGACGTGGTCGAAGCCGAGCTCCTCGGCGAACACGGCGGCCTCCAGCACGCCGTCGAGCTCGCGCTCGCCGTCGGCCCAGAGGCGGTGCGGTGCCACGCCGAGGCGCAGGGTCGTCATGGTGGGGCCCTTTCGTCTGCCGGTTACGGTCCGCGGCCGCACACGGCGACCTCGTGGTCGCGACAACGCGCACGGCGGCGGATCCCATCCGGCGGGTCCGGGCCCGGGAGGCTAATCGGCGCGGAGAGCCTTGGAGTTGACGTGGTGCGCGGCGATGAACATCCCGGCGGGGACGACGCCGAGGAGGAACCCGGACGGTAGCAGGATGCCGCCGCACACCACGATCCAGGCGGCGAACGTCCAGCCGACGTAGCCGGGCAGCGCGCGGCCGCTGCGGGCGAGGCGGGAGGCGACGAGGGCGAGCAGCACCATCGGGACGACGAAGCTCGCGGGAAGCTGCCAGAAGTCGCGGGCCGTCTCCATGTGCGCGGCATCGCGGGCGCCGGATCCCCACAGCTCGCCGGTCAGCCAACCGCCCCAGCTGCCATGGGTTCTGACGGCGAAGTAGACGGTGTGGGCGACTCCGATGAGGACGGTGGCACGGGCGCCCCAGACGGTGAGCGTGCGTGCGCGGGCGCTGACCAGTGCGTCGGATATCGGGCGGTCGACGGACGGCACGACTTCCGCTACTCGAGTTTCGAAACTCATGTTTCGTATAGTAGGGAGATGCCCCCGCCCCCGCAACGCCGCGGCCGTCCGCGCGACGACCGCATCGACACCGCCGTCCTGCGCACAGCGCGCGAACTCATGGACGAGGTCGGCTACTCCGCGCTGACCGTCGACGCGGTCGCCGCCGCGGCGGGCGTCAGCAAGACCGCCATCTACCGGCGCTTCCCGTCCAAGGCGGAGATGGCCTTCGCCGCGGCCGTCCACGACACCGAGCTGCCGGCCCCGCCCGACACCGGGACGCTGCGCGGCGACCTGCGCGCGATGATCCGGATCATTCACGGCGCCATGACCGCCCCGGCCGCCCGCGCCCTCGCCCCGGCCCTCATGGCCGAACTGGCGAAGGACCCGGGGACGGCCGAGCGGTTCCAGAAGTCCGTCCTCGCGGCCGAACGGGCGCACTTCGCCGCGATCCTCGGGCAGGCGGCCGCGCGCGGCGAGGTGCGGGAGGACGTCCGCGCCGACGTCGCGCACCTGCTGCTCGCGGGGCCGGTCTTCTACGCGCTCTTCGGCTTCGGTCTGGTGGTCGACACCATGCTGGACGCGATCGCGGACACCGTGGCGGCGGGACTGGCCGAGGACGGGACGCCGGCGTCCGGCTGACCTGCGCGGAACTCCCTGGAACCACATTCGGTTTCGTCGCGTCCAACCGGCCTTATCAGCACGACGCAAGGGGGCACCATGGCCCAGCACGACGCGACACCGACACCAAAACCGGAAGGCTCCGCCGACGGCGGTGCGGAGACGACCGCGGCGGCCGCCGCCGGGGACCGGGTCGGGCCGCTCGAATCCGGGACCTTGGAAAGCGGTTCCGCACTGACTGACAACCCTGGAACGCCGTCGACGTCGACCGCGCGGTCGCGGAAGCGGCTGTGGGGCATCACCGCGGCCGTCGCCCTGGTCGTGGCCGCCGCGGCGGGGACGACCGTGTTCGCCGCTTCGAACGGTTCGGACGGTGCGGGCGGTTCGGGAACCGCCGCGAAGCCGCAGGCCGGATCGGCGCCCGGCGGCGCGCCGACCGCCGCACCGCTCGACTGCCCGGCGACACCCGACGCGGTCCCGCCGCTGCCCGCCCCGGACGGCCTCCTGCTGCCGAAGGGCGCGGTCGCGGCGCGGTTCTGCGTGTACCCGTTCCCGACACCGGCGGGTCAAGCCCAGCCCCCGGCCCGTCCGGCCGACACGCTGCCGAACCGCGTCCCCACACCGACGACCCTCTACCTCGACGCCGACGCCCTCGTCGACGTGGTCAACACGCTGCCCGACAAGCCGCGAGGCGACGGCTGCACGCTCGAGCTGGCCGCGCCGCGCACTCTGCTCCTGCGCTACGCCGACGGCCGGACCGCCTCCGTCGCCTACGGCTCCTGCAGCAGCGTGACCGTTGGCGATCAAAAGCGCTACGAGTCCTACAGCGTGGAGGGCCGCTTCAACCAACTCCTGGAAGCCCAAAGGCTCGCCGGGCCCACCGTCACCACGCCGCCGGTCTGCGACCCCGTCCGGCACACGATGGGCGAGGGCATCCCTGAGGTGTGGCCGCGCAAGGACTCGCTCGCACCGATGAACCAGCCCGTGCCGTACGCCCCGACCGGGGCCGTCCTGTGCCAGTACGCCCTCGGCCCCGGCACCGGCGAACTGCACCTGACCGGCACCGTGGACGTCACGGCGAAGGCCGCGGAGCTGCGCACGAGGATCAACGACGCCTACCCCGACGACATGATGGGGCTGGGGGTGGGCTGCCCGAACCTGCAGCCCGGGAACATCTCGGTCCTGACCTTCGGCGACACCGTCGGCGGCCAGTACGAGGTGATCTTCCGCCAGGGCTGCACATCGATGTTCGCAAACCTGCACACCAGCAGGGGGTCCGGCCTGATGGGGGCCACCGCACCGCCGGAGGTCCTGCAGGCCCTCGGCCTCCCCGCGGCGTGACACACGCGGTTCCCCCGGGCCGGCCCCCGGGGGAACCGCCGTCCGGGAACGACGAACCGCAGCAGTCGCCGACGCCGGAAGCCGACGTTTCCGACATCGCCGACGAGGAAACGGCTGCCGGCCGTACGGCGCGAAGCTTCGCGTTAAGAAGACGTCAAGGCCTCAAGACAGTTGGTGGGAAGGCGCGCACAATCGCCGCGTCGTGTCCGGGCGCCCGCCCGGATCGCACCACTGGGGGACCACCATGTCGTCGCCGCAAGACCCGTACGCCCAACCCGCGCCCGCTGCCGGCCCCGCGCCGGTGTCGGCCGTCGGGCCCGACCCGCTGCCCGGCTCCGCGCCGGGCCCGATGCCCGGTCCTGTGCCCGGCTACGTGCCCGGCCTCGCCGTCGCGCCACCGCCCGGGCCGTGGGGCGTCCGGACCATGCGCCCGCTGGGCACGCTCGCCGGATGGCTGTACGGGCTCATCGCAGCCTCCATGCTCGGCGCCGCGGTCGCCGTCTGGGCGTACCTCCACCGCGCCTCGGTGATCGACGACGCGCTCGACGGCAGTCCCGTGTCGTCGAGCGACGCCGACGACGCCGACGGCCTCGTCGGCACGGCCGGGTTCACGATGCCGGTCGTGCTGGCCGCCGGCATCGTGTTCATCGTGTGGCTCCACCGCGCACGCAAGAACATCGAGCTGTTCAGCCCCCACCGGCCCGACCTGACGGCCGGGTTCGCGGTCGGCGCGTGGTTCATCCCGATCGCGAACCTGTGGATGCCCAAGACCGTCACCGACGACGTGTGGAAGGTGTCCGACCCCGCGCCGAGCCCCACCGGCACCGGACTCCGGCTCGCGTGGTGGCTGACCTGGGCGCCGAGCCAACTGCTGTTCTTCGTCGCGACGTTCTACCGCGGCAACGACGGCACCACGAACGGCGTGCAGAAGCTCACCGACGCGACCGACCTCGACAAGTGGCAGACAGCCGACGAGATGACGGCGGCCGCCTACGCACTGCTGGTGGTCGCCGGCGGCTTCGCGATCGCGGTCGTACGCCGCATCACGGGATTCCAGGACGCCCGCGCCGCAGGGTCGGTCGGCTCGATTACCGCCTGACTCCCTTACTCCCGAAGCCTCGTGCTCCGGCCGCACGGAACCGCTGTCCCGCCCCTCGCGTCCAACCGCCACAGCAGCGCGACGCGAGGGGCGGACGCCATGGCCGATCTCCACGAACCCGGACCCGCACCCGACCCCGCCTCGGGTCGACCGCGGAGGCGGTGGCCGATCGTCGTCGTGGTGGTGCTGGTAGCGGCGTTCCTGGCCGCCGTCGCCGTCCTCTCCTCGACCCGCTCCTCGCCCGCGCGGACTGACCCGCCGTCACGACCGCGCTCAGCTGCCGGTTTCCCGCATCCGCGGGGTACGCTGCCGCCGCAGGTCCCCGCCGCACGGCGCCGGCCGGCGCAGCGGCCACGTCAGGTGGAGGACGCGTGAGCAGTGAAGCGAACCTGATCCCCGCCCCTCGCCGGGTCGAACCGCACGGTGGTGTGGGGCCGTTCCTCGGCGAAGTCCGCGCGATCGTCGACACCACCCTCGGGCCCGAGGCGTACCGCCTGACCGTCGCCGCGGACGGCGTCGAGATCGTCGGCGGCGACGAGGCCGGGGTGTTCTGGGGCCGCCAGACGCTGCGCCAGTTGCAGGGCCCGGACGCGTTCCGGCAGGCCTCGATCGACCCGGCGCCGACCGAACTCCCCTACCTGACCGTCGAGGACGCACCACGCTTCGCTTGGCGCGGCTTCATGCTGGACGTCGCACGGCACTTCCTGCCCAAGGACGACGTGCTGCGCTTCGTCGACGCCCTCGCCGCGCACAAGCTCAACGTCCTGCACCTGCACCTGACCGACGACCAGGGCTGGCGGATCGAGATCAAGCGCCACCCGAAGCTGACCGAGGTGGGCGCATGGCGACCGCGCACCAAACTCGGTTGGGGCGGCGAGCCGTTGCTGTGGGACGAGCGTCCGCACGGCGGCTTCTACACGCAGGACGACCTGCGCGAGATCGTCGCCTACGCCGCCGAGCGCCACATCACCGTCGTCCCCGAGATCGACCTGCCCGGGCACTCGCAGGCCGCCGTCGCCGCGTACCCGGAACTGGGTAACCGCGACGTCGTCGACACCGCCGCGCTCGGTGTGAAGACCGACTGGGGCATCAGCCCGCACGTGCTCTCCCCGCTCGACAGCACGATCGCGTTCTACGAGGGGGTGCTGGAGGAGGTCCTCGACCTGTTCCCGAGCCGGTTCGTCCACATCGGCGGCGACGAGTGCCTCAAGGACGAGTGGCGCAAGTCCCCCGCCGCGCAGGCCCGCATCGCCGAACTCGGGCTCGCCGACGAGGACGAGCTGCAGTCGTGGATGATCCGGCACTTCGACCGGTGGCTCGCCGCGCGCGGCCGCCGGCTCATCGGCTGGGACGAGATCCTGCAGGGCGGCCTCGCGCCCGGTGCGGCCGTCATGTGCTGGCGCTGGTACCGCGGCGGGGTCGCGGCCGCCGAGGCCGGGCACGACGTGGTGATGTGCCCTCAACAGGAGGTCTACTTCGACCACGTGCAGTCCGACGACCCGCGCGAGCCGGTCCCGTTCGGCTGGGTGCACACCCTCGAGGACGTCTACCGCTTCGAGCCCGTTCCACCGAGCCTCGCGGGAACTCCCCACGAGACAAGGGTGATCGGCGCGCAGGCCAATCTGTGGACCGAGGTCGTGGAGAGCAGGGCGCGCGTCGACTACCAGGCGTTCCCGAGGCTGGCGGCGTTCGCCGAGGCGGTGTGGTCGGACCTCCCGGGGCCGGGCGACCGGGACTTCGCGGACTTCGCGCGCCGGATGGACACGGCGCACTACGCCCGGCTGGACGCACTGGGCATCGCCTACCGGCCGCCGGGCGGCCCACACCCGTGGCAGCGGCGCCCGGGTATCCCGGGCCGCATGCACGGGTCGGCGCGGAAGACATGGGAGAACGCCTGAACTACGGGTCGTCGTCGGGCACGGCGGCAAGGCGGCGGTCGGACCGGAACCGCGACAGGCCAGGCGCGCCCTGGGCACCAAGCCGTCAACCCGCAACCGCCGCCGTCAGTGCCGCGACGAGTTCCGCCGCCGTGTCGCCCGTGCGTGCCGCGTGCAGGGTCTCCGTGCGGTGGACGACACGCGGCTGGCCGACGGGCACGGCGGTCACACCCGCCATGCCCTCGAGGGCCGGCGTCGGCAGGACGGTGAGCCCGTGCCCCGCGGCGGCCAGGCCGACGAGGGCGCGGACGTCGTCACCCTTGTACCGCAGCGCGGGCCGGAACCCGTCGCCGCCCACGGCCCGCCGCAGTTGGGCGAGCGGGATCCCGGTGTCCGGGGCGTCGATCCACTGCGCGTCGGTCAGGTCGGCGAGCCGCAGGCCGGGGCGCCCGGCGAGAGGGTGCCCGGCCGGGAGCGCGACGGCGAGCGGCTGCTCGGTGACGCGCGCGGAGGTGAGCGGGGTGGCCTCCCCCATGTGGAGGGGGTCGGTGGGGGCGGCCATGCCGTCGACGAGGCCGACGTCCAGCGCGCCGGTGGCGACCTCGCGGGCGACGGACTCGCGGCCGAGCACCCGCACCGTGACGACGAGGCCCGGGTGGGCGCGGCGGACGGCGGCCAGGGCGCCCGGGAGTTCGGCGGCCCCGAGCGGGGTGGCCCCGATCGCGAGGCGGTCGGTCGGCGCGGACGTCAGCCGGGCGATATCGGCCCGCGCGGCGTCGAGCCTCAGCAGCAGCGGGCCGGCGTGCTCCAGCAGGCGTGCGCCGACCGGTGTCGGCGCGACGGGGCGGCGGCCCAACAGCGGTGCGCCGAGGTCGTGTTCGAGGGCGGCGATGTGCTGGGACACCGCCGACTGCGTGTAGCCGAGTTCGCGGGCCGCCGCCGAGAACGAGCCGAGGCGGGCGACGGCCACGAACGTGCGGAGCAGGTGCGGGTCCATGGTCCATCAGTATCACTGATGGACCGGTCACAGATCATCGTTGGCGCTGAACTCGCCGAGGGAGCCACGATGGCGTCATGAACACACCACCCGCCACCGCCCCGCGCCTCGCCGTCGTCGCCGACCGCTCCCCCGGCGTCAGGGCGCACGCCCGCATCCCCGGCCTGCTCGAAGCCCTGGCGACCGACCACGGGCTGGTGCTCGACGCGTACTGGATCCCCACCGAGGACGTCACCTCCAGCACCGCACTCGCAGGCTTCGACGGCGTGTGGCTGCCGCCGGGCAGCCCGTACGCCAGCGAGGCGGGAGCGCTGACCGCCGTCCGCACCGCCCGCGAGCTCGGCATCCCGTTCCTGGGCACCTGCGCGGGATTCCAGCACGCGCTCCTGGAGTTCGCCCGCAACGCCGCCGGGCTCCCCGACGCGGCGCACGCCGAGAACGACCCCTCCGCCGCGGACCCGCTGATCACGCAGCTGGCCTGCTCCCTCGTCGGCCACGAGGGCGCCGTGGTCCTGGCCCCGGGCTCCCGCGCCGCCGCGATCCTCGGCGCCGAACGCACCGTCGAGCGGTACCACTGCAGCTACGGCCCCAACCCGGCCTACCTCGACCAGCTCCGCGCACATGGCATCGAGTTCACCGGAACCGACGAGTCCGGCGACGCCCGCATCGCCGAACTCCCGGACCACCCGTTCTTCATGGCCACCCTGTTCCAACCGGAACTCGCCGACGACGGCACCCGCCCCCACCCGGTCATCCGAGCCTTCGCCGAGGCGGTGGCCGCCCACGCAAGCGTGGGCGTGTAAGGCACCCGGTTTCCACGAGTTCTACGAGCGGGAAGGCGGCACCTCGCACCTGCACAGCCACCTGGACGCCGTCCCGGACATCGGCATTCGTGCGTGCCGACCAAGATCAGCGGAATTTTCGTTCGCGGCGACGAGATCTGCGCGAGAATAGGTACGTAGCCTGCTGAAATGATGCCGCTCGTGACTGCCGGCCCCCGCAAGAGCCTCCGCCGTGTCCTCGAGGACTTCGGTCCCACGCTCCTGGATCTGGTGCACGGCGACGCCCAGTCGGACCGGGCCGTCGGCGGGGTGGTCATCCATGACCCACGGGACGAGCCCGCCTACCCGCAGCACGCGATCGTGCTCGGGATCGCGCTGTACGACGCCGACGGGATCGCCGGGCTGCTGCGCGATCTGGGGGCGCACGATGCGGCGGCCCTGGTCGTGCGCGCGCCGGTCGAGGACACCCCGGGCATTGCGGCGGCCGCGCGGGAGTCCGGGGTGGCGCTGCTGGCGCTCACGCCGGGGGCGGCGTGGTCGCAGTTGGCCGCGATGCTGCGCACGCTGATCACCGAGGGGGACGTCGGCGACGCCGGGAGCGAGACGCTCGGCGGCGTCCCCTCCGGTGACCTGTTCGCGCTGGCCAACGCGGTGGCGACGCTGTTGGACGCGCCGATCACGATCGAGGACCGCCAGTCGCGGATCCTGGCGTTCTCCGGCCGGCAGGACGAGGCCGACTACTCGCGGGTCGCGACGATCCTCGCGCGCAAGGTCCCGGAGGGGTATCTGCGGATCTACGACGACCGCGGGGTCTTCGGCGA
The DNA here is from genome assembly GCF_029953285.1 of Yinghuangia seranimata. Taxonomy (GTDB): domain Bacteria; phylum Actinomycetota; class Actinomycetes; order Streptomycetales; family Streptomycetaceae; genus Yinghuangia; species Yinghuangia seranimata. Next base: position 39,743 of record NZ_JASAOI010000057.1, read on the forward strand.
GCTCTACCGCAGCGACCGCCCCGTCATGGTCAGCCCGGCCACCGTGGAGGAGGGGGAGACGGCACTGCCGCGCGCGGCCATCGCGGTCCGGGCCGGCGGCGAGATCCTCGGGTCGATGTGGGCCGCGGTGAAGGAGCCGCTCAGCCCGGCGCGCGAAGAGGCGTTCCGGGAGGCCGCCCAGTTGGTGGCGCTGCACATGCTGCGGGTGCGGGCCGGCGCCGACGCCGAGAACCGGCTGCGGGCGGACCTGGTGACCACGGTGCTCGAGGGCGGCCGGGGCGCGGGGGACGCGCTGGACCGGCTCGGCCTGGTGCACGAGCCGACGGTGGTGATCGCCCTGGGCCTCGCCCCCGGCGGTGCCGCCGACCACGCGTTCGTCGCCGCGGAACGGGAACGGCTGGCGGGCGCGTTGGCGATCCACCTCAATGCGGTGCAGCCGCGCTCCGCGGTGGCGCTGCTGGGCGAGGTCGCGTACGCGATCGTCCCGGTGCCGGACGGGCCGGCGGCGGGCCGCGAGCGTGCCCGGCAGATCGCGTCGAGCTTCCTGGAACGGACCGGCAGCCGGGTCCCGGCGGTGATCGGGATCGGGTCGACCGCGACCGAGCCCGGCGCGCTGGGGCGTTCCCGGGCGAACGCGGACCGTGCGCTGCGGGTCCTGTTCAGCGGGCAGGTCGCCAAGCGCGTCGCGGTGATCGCCGATGTGCAGATCGAGGCGCTGCTGCTGGAGATGCGCGACCTCGCGGCCGCGAACGGCGACGAACTGCTGGGTTCCATCGCACGGTTGGTGGCGTACGACGCCAAGCACCAGTCGAGTCTCGTCGAGACGCTGCGGGCGTGGCTGGACGCGTTCGGCGACATCGTGGCGGCGTCCTCGAGTCTGTTCGTGCACCCCAACACCTTCCGGTACCGCATCCGCAGGGTGGCCGAGGTGAGCGGCATCGACCTGCAGGACCCCGCGGAGCGGTTCGCCGCCATGGTGCAGCTGCGGCTCATGCGGCCGGCGCCGCACTCCGCGGACGGATCCCGGGCCGCCGGGCGCCCCGAGTAGGTCCACGGAGCGGGCCCGCGGTCGTGGGCGGCGCCGGGCGAGTGCCGGACAGACCGCGCGCGGGCAGGCCGAAGGGGGCCGCCCCGCCCTTCGGCTCGGGGCGGCCCCCTTCGGTACGGCTCAGAGTTCGATCCACTCCGTGGACGTGGTCACGTCGTCGAGGATGTCGGCGACCGGTTCGACGCCCAGGCCCGGGCCCGCGGGGACGGCCAGGTGGCCGTCGGCGAGCTCGAACGGCGCGGTGACGTCGGTGGCGAAGTAGCGCCGCGAGCCGGACGTGTCACCCGGGAGCGTGAAGCCGGGAAGCGCGGCGAGGGCCACGTTGGCGGCCCGGCCGAGGCCGGTCTCCAGCATGCCGCCGCACCACACCGGGACACCGTGGGCGACGCACACGTCGTGGATGGCCTTCGCCTCCAGGTACCCGCCGACGCGTCCCGGCTTGATGTTGATGATCGACGCCGCCCCGAGGGTGATCGCGGCGGCGGCGTCCTCGGCCGACTCGATCGACTCGTCCAGGCACACCGGGGTCTTCAGCAGCTTCGCGAGGGCGGCGTGCTGGACCATGTCGTCGTCGGCGAGCGGCTGTTCGATCAGCAGCAGGTCGAACGCGTCGAGTTTGGCGAGCTGCCGCGCGTCGGCCAGCGTGTAGGCGGCGTTCGCGTCGACCTGCAGGAGCAGGTCGTCGCCGAACCGCTCGCGCACCGCGCGGACCGGCGCCACGTCCCAGCCCGGTTCGATCTTCAGCTTGATGCGGACGTAGCCCTCGTCGAGGAACCCGCCGACCGTGTCGAGGAGTTCGGGGATCGAGTCCATGATTCCGACCGAGACCCCGCACGGGACCCGGTCGCGCGCTGCGCCCAGGTAGCCGCCGAACGACTCGCCGGCGGTGCGGAGCTGGGCGTCCAGGACGGCGGTCTCCAGCGCGGCCTTGGCCATCTTGTGGCCCTTGAACGGGGCGAACGCCCGCTTGACGGCGTGCGCGTCGGCCCGGCCGGCCGGAAGTGCCGGGATCAGGAAGCGGCGCAGCACGTCCGCCGCGCCGTCGACGTACTCGGAGCAGTAGCGGGGCTCGGACATGGCCACGCACTCGCCCCACCCCTCCGCCTCGGGGGTGACGACGCGCACGAGCAGCACGTCGCGTGTGGTCTCGACGCCGAAGGAGGTGCGGAACGGGGCCCGCAGGGGCATGGCGATCCGCCGCAGTTCGATGCCTGTGATCTTCATGGTGCCGGACTCCTGGAGAGGGTCGTGGGTCGGTGTCGGGTCATGCGGAAGAGCGGGTGACGATGTACCCGGCCCGCCGGTCGAAGCCGGTGACCGCGGCGCCGTCCGCCATGAGGCCGCCGAGCACGTCGCGCAGCGCCGCGCGCCAGCTCCGTGCGGCCGCCGGGTCGGTCCGGCGGAGCGATTCGATGTCCGGGGGCAGGCCCACGAGCAGCGTCGCGGCGTCCGTGCGCCCGGTCACGGGTCGGCCGTCGCGGTCGTACAGTGCGATCGCCGCGCCGTCCGGGACCCGCGCGGGCAGCGGCGCGAGGGCGGCCGCCGCGACGGCTTCCGGCGATGCCAGCTCCCACGAGACCAGGACGCGGTCGGTCTCGTCGCCGCCGTTGATGGCGTCGTGCATGTGCCCGTAGAAGCGGGGCAGGTACTCGGCCGGGCGGGCGCCGAGCTTGGCCAGGTTGAAGTGGGCGTTGCGGCGGATGAGCGGGTCGAACGTCCAGGTGACGCGTGTGAGTCCGCGTTCCAGGGCCCAGTCTCGCTGGTGCTGCTTGAGCGCGAACCCCGCCGCGTAGCCGGGCAGTGCGCCCGTGACGTGCGAGTGCATGGCCTGGCCGACCGGGGCGGCGAAGAACCCCACCGTCGCGCCGACCAGCCGGTCCCCGGAGTACGCGCCGGCGACGTAGTTGCCGGCGTGGGACAGCGCCCGCATCTGCTCCGCCGTGATCGGCGCGCTGCCGGGCTCGGAGCGCCAGATCGTGTGGAAGAGCGCGTAGACGGCTTCGAGGTCGTCGAGCGCGTGCAGCTCGCGGACCGTCAGGTCGCTCATCGGGTCACCGCCTGGGTCAGGGCCGCGAGCAGCCGCGAGCGCGGCACCATCTCCGCGACCAGTACGTGTTCGTGGTCGGCGTGCGCGCCGCCGCCGACCGCGCCCAGGCCGTCGAGGGTCGGGCATCCGACACCGGCGGTGAAGTTCCCGTCGGACGCGCCGCCGACGGCCGCCGACTGCGGCGGCGCAAGGCCCTCCGCGGCGGCGACGACGCCGGCCAGGTCGAACAGGGCACGGGAGGAGGCCTCTTCGAGCGGCGGGCGGTTCGGGCCGCCGACGACGTCGACCGTGGCGCCGGGCACCGTCGTGGCCAGGCCGCGGATGATCCGGTCCACGTGGTCCTGTGCCTTGAGGGTGGGGACACGCACGTCCACGGTGACCGTGGCCCGCGCGGGGACCGTGTTGGTCGCGGAACCGGCCTGCACCACCGTGGGTACTACGGTCGTCCGCCAGTCGGCGGGCGCACCGTCGTTGACCTCCGCCGCGACGCGGTCGAGGGCCAGGACCAGGTGCGCCGCCTCGACGGCCGCGTTGACGCCCTTCTCGGGCTCCAGGCCCGAGTGCGCGGCGCGTCCGTGGACGACCAGCTCGTAGAGCGAGGTCCCCTTGCGGCCCGTCTTCAGCGCACCGCCGTCGGCGGTCGCTTCGAGGACGAACGTGGCCGCGCAGGCGCGTGCCGCCTCCTCGACCAGCGCCCGCGACGTCGTCGACCCGACCTCCTCGTCGCCGGTGACCACCACGCAGACGCCGTCCAGCGACGGCAGGGCGGCCAGGGCGTGGAACATCTGCACCAGGCCCGCCTTCATGTCGAAGACCCCGGGGCCGCGCGCGACGCCGCCGTCGACCGACCACGGGTGGGTGGCCAGCGAGCCCGTCGGCCACACCGTGTCGTGGTGGCCGAGCAGCAGGACGCGGGGCGTGCCGAACATCCAGCGCAGATGGGTGACACCGTCGATCACGATCCGCTCGGGACGCCCGCCCAGGTGCCGCAGGCCCTGCGCGGCGACGACGTCGGCGCTGCGGGCGACCGCGTCCAGGTCGGCGGAGTACGACTCGCAGACCACGAGTTCCTCGAGGTCCGCCAGCATCGTGTCCACCTCGAAGACGGCTCCGGCGCTCATCGGGACCACCCCCGGTTCTCGCGGAACAGCCGCAGCACCTTCCCGCCCAGGACCGCCGTGATGTCCTCCTCGGGCATGCCGCACGTGAGCATGGCCTCGGTGAGGGCGGGCAGTTCGGCGGGGCCGTCGAGACCGGGCAGCGAGGTGTCGAGCGGAATGCCGGTGTGGTCGGCGTCGCAGCACGGCGGTGTTGCGCACTCGATCATGCGAAGGGTACGGCGCAGCGCGCCCTCCGGACGGAACTGGTCGTCGACGAACACGGGCAGCACCTGCACGTCGACCCCGCCCGTGCGCAGCTGCGGAAGCCACCGCTCGCGGAAGAACTCCGCCCAGCGCTCGGGTGGCCGCTCGACGACCGCCATCAACAGGTCGTTGTGCGTGTCCGCGACGACCGCGCGGTCGTGCAGTTCAACGCTCACGTCGATTCCTCCCTATAGGTCTTCCGTCGACGCTATGAGAGGAGGGGGGCGAGGGCTTCGTGCCTGGCTCCAATACCGGGCGCCGATTCCGTGCCCGCGCACCAAGCGCGCCGCGGCGGACTATGCGCTCGAACCCGGGCCGGCGGCGACGTACCGGTGGTCCCGCAGCTGCGCGACCACCGTCTCGACCGGGCTCGCGGTCGAGTCGACCACCGGAAGCAGCCGTGCCGCCCGGCAAGCTGACAAGGGGGATCTCGGTGCATGCCGCGATCACCACCTGCGCGCCCTGTGCGCCGAGCGTCTCGGCGGCCGTCTCGTACAGCTCGGCCGCGCGCGTGCCCCGGGTGGACAGCACGCCGACACGCGACACGTCGGGCGTCCCGCAGCGCGGCGCCGATCATGTCGAGGACGGAGAGGTGACTCGATTCAGCTTCGCGTTGTCATCCTCTGCTCGCGGGGTCGGTGGGGGCGGGCAGGGAGTACCGGAGGGTCCCGTCGGCGGCGTGTTCGAGGAGTCCTGCGCTGGGTGTGGGGAAGTGCGTGCCGATGACGAGCGTGCCGGTGTCGGCGTACCGCGCGACGAACTTCCTTCGGGTCTCCGCGGCTTGGTCGGCATCGGTGTCGGCGAGGCTGGCCACGTCCGGCTGGACGAACTGCACCGGGTGGTGGACGAGGTCGCCGGTGATCACCGCCCGCTCCCCCGCGGACTCGACGACCACCGCGACCTGCCCCGGGGTGTGTCCGGGAGCCGGCTCGAGGCGAACGCCGTCGCACACCTGGTGGTCGGCGTCGACGAAGTCGACCAGTCCCGCGTCGACCAGCGGATAGACGGTGTCGCTCAGGGTCCCGGGCTCCGTCGCGGTCCAGTACTCCCACTCGGTGCGGGTGATCAGGTGGCGTGCGTTGGGGAACGTCGGGGTCCACGCGCCGTCCACCAGACGGGTGTTCCACCCGACGTGGTCGAAGTGGAGGTGCGTGCACACCACGGTGTCGATCGTCTCCGCCGGCCAGCCGAGCGCGGCGAGGTCGTCGAGCCAGGTGGTGTCGAGCATCTGGAGCATGGGCACCGAGGCCCGGCCGTTGCCCACGCAGGTGTCGACCAGGATCCGGGCGGCACCGGTGTCGATCAGGAGCGCGTGGACGGACAGCAGGTACGTACCGTCCTCGCGGCTGTAGTCGGGGCCGGGCCACTCGTGGCCCTTGAGGAGCCCCGCGTCCTCAGTACGCAGGGCGCCCGCGGCAGGAACGGGCAACTCCGTTTCAAGAACCTTGTGGACAACCGTTGTTCCGATGCGCCACGACGTCATACGACCTCCTCCGAGAGACCGGACAGTTGACGCATCAGTATTGACGATCGTCGCCAACGGGCGCCGGAAATACGCCGACGAAGGGCCGAACGCGCCGCGCGGCGGGACCGCCCGCCCGGGCCTGGTTAGCCTCGGCGTATGACGACCTCGCTCTGGGCCCCCGACTCCCCTGGTGTGCTGCGACTGCCCTCGGGGCGCCTCGTGCGCGGGCGCGGGCTGCGGCGCCCGTTGGCGGACGACGGGCCCGCGCCCACGTTCGGGCTGTACCTGCTCGGCCACGAGCCGCCGGAGGTCGCGTGGGCCTCCCGGTGGCTGCGCTGGCCGGATTTCCGACTGCCTTCCGATCGAACGGACGCCGCCGATGCGCTGCGCGACGCGTGGTCCCGCGCCGCCGCCGAACGTGTCGAGGTGGCGTGCGGCGGCGGGCGCGGGCGCACGGGAACGGCCTTGGCGTGCCTGGCGGTTCTCGACGGCGTACCGAACGACGAGGCGGTCGCCTACGTGCGGACCCACTACGCGAAGGGCGCGGTCGAGACGCCGTGGCAGCGGAGGTACGTGCAGCGGTTCGGCTAGGACGACGCCGTCCAACTCGTGTCGCGCACCCCGTGCCGCGGTCGCACGTCAACGGTCCGAGCGGTGACACGCACCTGAGCGCACCCCGCCCACGCGCGCTACGGCTTGGCGTCCGCCACCACGTTGTCGCCCCCCGCACCGCCCGGGCCCGGGACGGCGCCCGCCGGAAGCTCGCCGCCGTCCGCACCCTCGCCGGCCTCGACCGCGGCCGCCTCCTGCTGGGCCTTCCGCAGCCGCTCGGCCATCGCGTCGGTGCGGGCGCGCAGGGCGCGGACGCGCTCGGCGTCGTCCTGGGTGATCGGGGCCGCCGCCGTCACCTGAACGCCCTTGGCCCGCGCGGTCGCCAGCAGGCTCGCGGAGACGGCGGGCTGCTGGGCGAGCAGCGCGGTCGCGAACAGGCTCGCGCGCAGCGTCTTCTGACGCCCCAGCAGGCCCTTGTACGTGATCTCGCACGGCACCTCGATCAGGTCGAGCCGGTCCTCGGCCGCCTGTTCGAGGGACGCCAGCGCCACCGTCGCGACCGCTTCGACGACCTTGGTGACCGCCCACTTGCGGCCCGGCACCGGCGGCAGGACCTCGCGGACGCGGTCGACCTCACCGTCCAGCGCGTCGGTCGTCATGGCCGCGAACGCGTCGTGCACCCGCAGGCCGAGGACCTTCTCCCACGGCACGAACTCGCCGTCGAAACCGATCCCGTCCGGCCCGAACTTCACGGCGCCCAGCGAGTCCAGCGGACGCAGGAGCCGAGCCGTCGCGGACGGAATCCGCGGGTGCAGGCACACGAGGACGCCGACCGAGTATTCCCAGGTCGCGACGGCGGGCGAGGCCGGCACCGGCAGCGCACCGAGCGCGTTGCGCGCCCAGTCCCCGGACACGACACTCGCCCGACCCGCGCCGACCCGACGGCTGACCGCGTCCCGCCCGCCAGCCGCCGCCGACCCGATCGCGCCGCCGATTCCCCGTATCCGGTCCCTCATGCCCAGCCTTTCGCCTTCGTCGTGACACGGCGGCCGGGCGCACTCAAGTACCGATACCGGCCACCGCCAACCCGCGACTCTACTGGGCACAAAGTCGCACCGCTGACCTACGGAACCAGGGCATGTCCCAGGACTGACCAGGTGAGACCCGGTCGGCCCTCACCCCCGCTCCGGGCGACGCTCGGCCAGCCCGCAACCCGCCGGCAACCGTCGAGTTGCAAAGCGTCGGGAAGGATCGTTTGACTCTCCCCCGGGTGGAGACCCGAGGGTGGGGGCATGGACGGCAGCAGGCTGTACTCGATCGGTGAACTCGCGCAACGCACGGGTCTGACCGTCAAGACGATCCGGTTCTACTCCGACCGCGGCGTCGTGACCCCGGCCGGGCGCACCGCCGCCGGATACCGGTGCTACGGCGCGGACGCCGTGGCCCGGCTCGCCCTCGTGCGCACCCTGCGCGAACTCGGGCTCGGGCTCGACGACATCCGGCGCGTCGCCGACCGCGAGCTCACGCTCGGCGAGGTCGCCGCCGAGCACGCGGCCGCCCTGGACGTGCAGATGCGCGTCCTGCGTCTGCGGAAGGCGGTGCTGACCGCCGCCGCCCGACGCGAACCCACCTTCGAGGAGATGGAGCGCATGCACCGACTCGCCATGTTGTCCGAGGCCGAACGGCGGCGGCTGACCGAGGCGTTCCTCGCCGACGTCTTCGACGGCCACCGCGACGATCCCCGCCACGCCGCTCCGCAGCGGTCGATGACGCCCGAACTCCCCGACGACCCCACGCCCGAACAGGTCGAGGCCTGGGTCGAGCTCGCGGAACTGTCCCTCGACCCGGGCTTCCGCGCCGCCCTGCGCAGCCTGGTCGACGACCACACCGCACACCACCCGGCGGACGGCTCCACGCCACCACGCCCCGACCCCGTCGCGATGGTCCGCGACACCGTCGCCGCGGCCGTGGCGTCCGGCATGAGTCCCGACGCGCCCGAGGCCGATCCGGTGGTCGCCGCGTTCACCGCCCGGTGCGCGGCCACCACCCACCGCCCCGACGACGCCGACCTGCGCACCTGGCTGCTGGAGCGCCTCGAGCCCGCGAGCGATCCCCGCAAAGACCGCTATTGCACGCTGCTCGCCACGGTCAACGGCTGGCCGCCGCCGGAGCCCCTCGCGCCGGCGATCGTCTGGACCGTACGCGCGCTGAAGGCCCGAACGCCGGTGACGGGTCCACCTCGCCGGACTGACCGACGCCCCGCGCCCGAAGACCCCCGGCTCGCTTGAGGGCCTGCGACCGCCGCCAACCTCTCAACCGGTTGTTCCTTCACCGGAACCCCGCCGAGCCCCTTTCGTGACCGCCGCACGGCGCCGAACAGTCATCATCCGTAAATGAGTTCACGGGGGGAGCGGATTCTCAGGACCGTGGTGAACACGGTCGGCTTTCTTGTCGCGTTCGGGATGCTGGCTGCGTTCGCGGCCGCGGTCTACGTCAGCCACGTCCTGTCGGAGGCGGCGAAGGACCCGGAACCGCCGGATGTCGACCGCGTCGCCGCACAGCCGCAGGTGCGGCAGGCGCAGGCGGACGCCGCTCGCGCGATCGAAGCGGCGTACACGTCGTTCGAACAAGCCCTCGACGCACAGCCGGGCGGCGGCGCGCAGGCGGTGTGGGACGTGTGCGGAAGTGACCTCCAGTACGGCGGGTTCTTCTCAGGAGGCTCGTGGTCGCAAGTCGCCTGCGAGCGGACGGTCACGCGGGCTTACGTCGTCCCGTCCGGCAGGTCCGAGGCGGCGGCCCGCGTGAGTCTCACGCTCGACGGCCACGGGTGGAGCATCGACGCCGCGAGTCGGGCCAAGGTGGCTACTCCTCCGCCTCCGAACCCGTCCGCGAGCCCGGACGCCGGCGTGCCGACGAGCCCGCCTCCGTCCGCACGTCCCCCGTTCTGCGGTCGGGTTCCGTCGTCGACTCCGACCACGGCGGGCGGGACGGTCGACGCCGAGAACCCGTGCAAGATCACCGGAACGAACCTCGCCGGGCCGGAGTTGCAGGCCGACTTCTGGGAACACGACCGAACCGTGCACCGGCCCACGGCGCCCATCCAGTCGTCGAGAACGTCGAGAACGTCGACGACGAGCATCACCGAAGCCCTCCGCACGCCGAACAGCACGACCACGGACCGGCCGGAAGGCACCACGCTCGTGATCGTGTCGATCCGCGTCGCGTACTTCCATCAGCAGTAGCGGCACATCCCACAGTCCGAACGCCCGACTGCGTCCAAGGACTTCGTCGCCGCTGCCACGGGGCCCTGACCACGCACCGCTCGGCGGTGAAGGCGAGGTCGGCGCGCAGGCAACCGGCACGGGTGCCGCCGTTCGGGGGACACTGTGGCGAAGAAATGAAAATGATCCGAAATCAGGCTGGGATCGATATTTCTCCGTTTTGAGTAACTTGACCCCTCGGGAGCCGTTAGCGTCTTCGCGGGAACAGGTCCCGCCTTCTGTCGCCGAAGGGGCTGGGGTTCCCGTGCAGCACATCTCAAGGAAGAGCCTGTTGGTCGCTGTCGCCGCGTCTGGCGCGCTTGCCGCCGCGGTCGGGGGCGTCGCGCATGCCGAGAGCGGTGCCAACGGGGCCGCCGCGGATTCACCCGGCGTGGGCAGCGGGAACACCGTGGGCGTCCCGGTCGACGTTCCCGTGAACGTGTGCGGCAACGGCCTTCACGTGGTGGGCCTGCTGAGCCCCGTCTTCGGAAACACCTGCGCCAACGCGGCTCCGGCCGAGACCGCGCCGGAGATCCCCCTCCCGCCTTCGGAGACGCCGCACCCGCGCACGATGCCGACGCCTCCCCCGCCGCAGAACCCCGTCACGCCTCCCCCGGTCCAGCGCGAGGCACCGGTCGCGGCCCCCGCGCCGCGGCCTGTCCGTCTCGCGGAGACCGGTGCCGGCACCGAAACCGCCGCGCTGGCCGGGGCCGGCATCGCGTTCCTTCTCGCCGGCACGATCCTCTACCGCCGCGCCACTCCGCTGCCTGCCTGACGGTTGACGTCGCCGGGAACCGTCGTGGGGTCCCCCTAGGCCCCCGCGAGGGCCTGCCTCGACGAGGTCGAAGTCGGCTTCGACCTCGTCGAGACAGAAGGGAGCGGAGCCCGGGACGGAGCCGACGGTGGGAGCGCGCTGCAACGGCGCCGGGTCGAGCCGTACCGCCGGGTCGCCTCGGACCGGCGCTGGTACCTGCTCGCCTATGACCTCGACCGATCGCCCCGCGAGCCCCGGCGCCACCGGCTGAAGAGGGAGCGGCGCTGCGGCCGGTCCGGCTCAGGCTGCGCCTGCACGCGTCCCGACGTATGTTCCGGCTCGCCGTCCTCCGCGTCCCGGCAGCGGCGGGCCAGGTCGCGCAGGGCCGGCGGCATGCTCGGGGTCGCGAGGACCAGGTCCGCCAGCGAGGACAGCACCGAGACCTCGCGGGTCTGCGTCGCCTTCACCGCGTCGAGGAACCGGTTCCCGACCAGTTCCGCCACGTCGTCGCGAACGTCCGGCACCAGCCACGCCGTCGCCACCAGCGCGAACAGCGCCGCGTCACTCACCCAGTCCTCGGGTCCGAACGCGAGGTCCACCAGGACCTCGCGCCGCACCGATCCCTCCCACGGCTCGTCGGCCTTGTGGTGCGCGATGCCGAGGCACGCCCACACCTGGACGATCCGCAGCCACAACGCCGCGTGTTCGCGTCCGAGCGGGAGCCCGTCCGCGGTGGCCTCAGGCACCGCGGGCGGGTGGACGAGTGCACCCAGCAGGTCGCCCAACGGGCACCCCGCGAGCAGCACCGCCTGGTCGTACGCGGCTGCCGGATGTGTCCACGCCGGCCCCGCGACGCCGGCGACCGCGGCCGCGACCTGCGGAGCCGGCGGCCCCGGCACCGGCCGCGCCTGTGTCTCGCCGGACGGGTAGGACCACACCGCGTACTTCCCCGCCCGCAGCGGCACCCGCATGTCGGGCTCGCGCACGGACTGCACGGTGACACCGAGCCGCGGGTACAGGAGGTGCACCGCACGCACCGCGCTGGGCACCTCCAGGGCGCTCACGTCGAAGCGGATCCCCTCCGCATCGCCCGGAGTGCCCTTCTCCACCAGCACAGGCAGCAGCTTGGTCACGGCCTCGGTGGGCAGGGGTACGTGCCGTAGCCACGTCCCTTCGCAGGCACCGGTGAGCAGGTGGAGCGCGTACGGGTGGTCCGGGTGCGCGCGCAGGTGGTCGGCGAGGGCCACCAGGTGCGCGACGTCGTGGTCGCGCGCCCACCGCACGCCGTGTACCGCCGGGCCCGCCGTGGGGTGCGCGGGGTCGATCGCGAGCCCGCGTTCGATCCACTCCTCCGCCTCGTCGAACCGCCCCATGCGGGCGAGCAGTTCGCCCAGGTCGACGTGCATCTCGACGTCGTCCGGGTGGTCCCGCAGCACCGAGGTCCACAGTTCGACCGTGTCGGCTTCGCGGCCCATCCGACGCCAGACACCGCCGAGCACGGCGGCCGCCGGCTTCGACTGTTCAAGCGTCCACGCGAGGGACGCCCAGTCGACCGCCTCGTCGAACGCCCCCAGCCGGCGCATGAACGCCGCCGACGCCCACAGCAGCACTCCGTGCTCCGGGTGCGCGGCGGTCATAGCGCGCGTGAGCTCGGCGAACGGGCCCATGGCCGAGAGCCGTTCGTCCCCCAGCGTGCGGTCGAGGGTCTGCGCCGCCTGCATGACGTCCACGGCGAACGCGTCGGGGTCCAAGCGGGCCGCGAGCCCGGGGACCAGCCACGGTGCGGACGCACCCCACGGCCGGTCCGGCTCGCTCACGGCGACCTGCAGCAGCCCTGACACGGCGCGGTCGACGTCGCCCGTCGCGGCGTTCAGGTGCGCGAGCGCGGCCGCGCTGCCGGCGAACATGCCGCCGTGCTCGTCGGGTCCGTACAGTCCGGTCCCGCCCGCGGGGTCGAGTGCGGCCAGTTCGCGCAGCAGCTCGTGCGCTTCGGGCAGCGCGGGCTCGTGGAACAACGCGCCGGCCACGTGGGCGGCCGCGTGGGCCACGTCCCCCTCGGCCAGCGCGAGCCGGGCGACGGCCACCTCCCCGAGCGCCTCCTGAACGGGATCCCCCACACCTTCGGCGTGGCCGCACGTGTCCTGCTGCGGATGCGGAAACTGCTGTGCTGCCACGTTGAGTTGAGCCCCCACCCGGGTCCTTGACGACACGCCGACGGCCCGCGGCCCGACGGCGCGGAGGGCCGTCGGCCCGGACCCGGCGCCGATGATCAGCAGAAGGTATCCGAGCCCACGGACAAGGCCCGGTCCGGGGTCACGCGCCCCAGGAGCACGATCACGTGCCCTTCCGCTGGAGCGGCGCTGGCGGGCAGGCGGCGCGCCGAGCGCTTCGAGGAGCCGAGCGGCCAGCCGCGCCGAGGAGGCGGGGTTCTGCCCGGTGTGGAGGTTGCGGTCGACGGTGATGAAGGGCATCAGCGGCAGCCGGGCCTTGACGTAGCGGGCGCCGTTGCCGCGCAACCGGTCCTCGAGCAGCCAGGGGGCCTTGCGGCCGAAGCTGTTGAGCTTCTCCTCCATGTTGGACAGGCCGGTCATCCGGTAGCCGGCGAAAGGCCAGGTCCCGTCCTCGTTGCGCGCGGCGAGCAGGGCGGCGGGAGCACGGCACAGCAGGGCGAGAGGTCGGCCGGACTGCGCCGACCGACCCGCCTGGCGTGCCGCCGACCGGCGGAGGGCCTGCCGCGCTGCCGCGGTCCACGCCCTACCTCACGCGGCCGGCCTACGGCTCGGGATCGAGGGCGCCGTGCCACAGTTCGCGCTCGAAGGAGCGCGGGTCGTTCACCATTCCGGTGGTGTCGGTGTTGTCGGTGCAGAAGCTCATCACGGGTCGTTCCCGCAGGTGGTACTGCTCCCAGTCCTCGAGGTGGCCCTTCTTGGCGAACTCCACCCATCGTGCGTGTATCCGCCGGGCCAGGCCCGCGGGCGGGTCGGCGATCAGCTTGTCCACACCTTCGGCCTCGACGGTGTCCCACACGAACGGGATCTCGCTGACGTGGCAGGCCCCGAGCGCGACTCCGGGCAGGTAGTCGGCCTTGCCGGTGCGCCAGCCGAGCTCGTAGACGTACGTGGTGGACGGCGACGGGACGTTGGCGCGGGCCTCGGCGACGCGGTAGCTCGGGATCCGGAAGAGCCGGTCGGTCATGACCGCCGCGAAGACCTCGGCGGGGAGCTCGCGGGGGTAGGCCTCTTTCCGGGCCTCCACGTACCAGTCGTACAGGGCCTTCGCCTTGGGGACGCCGTACACCGTCAGGCGCTGCTGCCAGTCCTCCGGGCGCGGCGGGAACTCCGGCGCCTCGTTCTGCAGGACGAAATAGCGGTTCTCCTCGACCGTGGTGCCGATCAGCAGCGGCACGCCGCTGCCCGCGCCGCGGTTGGCGATCAGGTCGATCGGCCGACCCCTCAGGGGCGAGGCGTCGACCACGGGCTGGAAGGACATGCCGCACGAGTCGATGGTGGTCTGCCCGAAGCGGACGGCATCGGCGGTGGCCACCACGTCGTTGTGCACCGACTGCTGGGCCGCGATCAGGCTTTCGGGCGAGAACTTGCTCAACGCGGCGAAACTCGGCTCCACCGGGGAACCCTGCTCGGCGCTCAGCTTCTCGGCGAGCTCCTTGGTCAGCAGCAGCGCGTCGGTGGAGGTCTGGGACAGGTGGGCGGTACCGCTCTGCACGATGGCCCGCTCGAACAGCCCGAGTTCGGCCGAGAGCATCGCGAGGATGCTCATCGCGCCGGCGGACTCCCCGAACACGGTGACGGTGGACGGGTCTCCGCCGAAGTGCTGGATGTTGTACCGCACCCATCGCAGGGCCAAGGCCTGGTCGAGCAGGCCGCGGTTGGCGGGGACCGGGGCGTCGGGGATGTAGGCGAACCCCTCGACGCCCAGCCGGTAGTTGACGCTGACGCAGACCACGCCGTCGCGCGCGAACGTGGACCCGTCGTACGCGGTCCCGGCCGAGGACCCACGCAGGAACGCGCCGCCGTGGATCCAGACCATGACGGGCAGACGTTCCGACGGCTGGGTGTCGGGTGTCCAGACGTTGACCGTCAGCCACCCGTCACCGGGCACCGGGGTTCCACCCAGCAGCCGGTCGAACCTGCCGCCGCTGTCGCGCGGAGCGGTCGGGCCGAAGGCCAGTGCGGGCAGCGGCTCGGTCCACGCGTCGGGCTCGACCGGCTCGTTGAACCGGTTGGCGCCGACCGGCGGTGCCGCGTACGGGACTCCGAGGAAGCTGGTGACGCCGTCCGTGGTTCGTCCGGTAACCGGACCGTGCGCGGTCTGGACTTCGACGTTCGAGGGCATCGGATCAAGGCCCTTTCTGTACGCGACGGGTGGGCGCCCTGGTGCTCGGGCTCGCCGGTCCTACCCGCCGGTACACACGCGCCACACCTACCGGATGGGTGGCGTGGACTGGCGAATCACGGACGAACTCGCCGGTGCGTCAGGCGTCGCCGCGTATCTCCGCGACGCCGTCGCACGAACCGCGCCCGCGGCGCGGGGTCAGCCCTGTGTGATCCCCAGCGCGCTCCCGATCAGGTCGCTCAGCCCGGTGCGCGTCCCGGCGAGGAAGCCGCCGTCGACGGCGAGGGCCTGGCCGGTGACGAACGACGCCTCGTCGGAGGCGAGGAACAGCGCCGCGGCGGCGATCTCGTCCGGCCGTCCGAAGCGGCCGAGCATGTGGAGTTCGCGGTACTCCTCGCGGTACTGCGTCATGTTGCCGGTGCCCATCACGGCCCGGAACATCGGCGTGTCGATGAAGCCGGGGCAGATGGCGTTCACCCGGATGCCGGCCCGCCCGTAGTCGATCGCCATGTTGCGCGTCAGCGTCACCACGGCGCCCTTCGAGGCGTTGTACGCGCTGCCGCCCTCGGTGCCCTGGAGGCCCTCCACACTCGCGATGTTGACGATGCTGCCGGACTGCTGACGGATCATCACGCGCAGGGCGTGCTTGGCGACCAGGAACGTGCCCTTGAGGTTCACGTCGATGACGCGGTCCCACTCGGCGGTCTCCAGCGCGTGGACGACGCCTCCGCCGGAGACCCCCGCCGAGTTGACGACCACGTCGAGCCGCCCGTGCTCCGCGGCGACCCGCTCGACGGCCGCCGCGACCGCCGCCTCGTCCCGCACGTCGGCCCCGACCAGCTCCGCGCCCGCGAACTCCGGGTCCGGCTTGGCGAGATCGAGGCCGACCACGACCGCGCCCTCGGCAACGAAGCGCTCGACACACGCGAGCCCGATCCCGGACGCGCCGCCGGTGACGAGGGCCACCTTTCCGTCCAGCCTGCTACCGCTCATGGCTCCTCCTCGGTCCGGGTCCCGGCCGGGGAAGGTAGGGCAGCTGGGCGGGCGCGGCAAGAGGAACGGGTGTGCATTCTCGACGGGTTCGTCCTTCGTGCCCCTGGCCGGCGGTCCGAGGCGCGCCGCCCGAGCGCGTCGCGTCTCTGGGCGCGCGTCAGGCGTTCGCGGGCGGTGTTTGGGCGCCGCGCGGTCGAAGGCGTCGGATGAACAGGACCGCGGCGATCAGTAGCGCTCCGACGATGCCTACCACGATGGGCAGGACGGTTCCCAGGATCAAGATGGCGTCGTGGGCGTCGTTGGCGTCGCCCGCCGCGTCCTTCACGGACTTGGGTGTCTGCTGGTACGAGACGTCGGAGACCGGCAGCAGCGGGACGAAGGCGCCGCTGCTCGGGGCGATCACTCCGGCCACGCGCTGCTGGGACCGCTGCGTGTCGACCACAATGCCGGTCTCGGGATGAACCCAGAACGTGTCGGCGCTCTCCAGCGTGTATGCGAGCGGCACCGGGTCACCCAACGTCGGTAGCAACGCGGCCAGTTGCTCCTTGGCCGCGGGCGGGAGGGTCCCGAGTTGGGCGACCAGCGCCAGGGTTGCCCGCGGGACGGCCGGCGGCAGGCTGGCGAGCACCTGGGAGTCGGTGATCCGGGTGGGCGGTAGGTGCGCTTCGTACACGTACGTGCTGACGCCCGACTTGCTCTCCGTTCGCGCGTACGTGAGCGGCGTCGTGGTCATGGTCTCCGGCCGCCAGCCGACGTACGTCTTCTTCTGCGCGCCGAGCGGCCAACTCACGGTCAGTCCTTTGGCGTCGACCACTGTCCAGTCCGCCGGGTGGCTGGTGGCCGGCTGGAGTGTCTTGCGGTTGACGGCGTACTTCCAATCCGTCTTCTCGACCTGGGTGCCTGCCGCGCTGGTCGTCCGGCTGTCGCTGACCAGGGCGGTGTTGCCCGAGGTCGCCTCGACCTTCACGGTCCGCTGGACGGCCATGGGGACGTCTCGCTTGATGGCCGCCGCGATGTTGCCCTTCGCCACCTCCTGGGCGTCGACCAGGGTTCTGAAGGTGCCGGCATACGAGCGCGTGACGTCGGTGTCGCCGGGCACCCGTTCCACGTAGTCCGGCGTGATGACGTACGCGAGCACGAAAGCACCGGCGATCAGCGCCAGACCCACAACGACGCCGATACCGCGGAGCACGGTGTTCGTCCGCATAGTCCGCTCTCCCAGGCAATAGGTCCGTGATCACACCCTGTCTGAGTTCAGTGTTTCGGGGATGCCCCGATGCCGCCCCCGCTGACTGCCATCTGTGTGACGCTGCCGCCGATCGGGTGATGCTCACCGCCGGGGCAGGCCACGGGTGCGCGACCCCGCCGGACAACGACGAATACGTCACCGTGGTGGCCGCCCGGCGACCACCACGGTGACGTCTCCAACCCCTATACGAGACAAGACAAACCGCAGCTGCTCAGTACGCCAGCGTGAACCGCCGCCGGATGTGCCGGGGCTCCTCCGCCTCGTCGATCAGCGCGACCGCGAGGTCCTCCATGGAGATCGCGGACGTGCCGTCGGCCGCCACCACGAGCTCGTCGGTGCCGAGCCGGAACCGCCCCGTCCGGGTGCCGGGTTCGAGCATCGCGGCCGGGCTCAGGTACGTCCATGCCAGGTCGTCGGCGGCCCGCACCGCGGCCAGCTGCGCGTTGCACGCCTCCGCGATCGGACGCCAGGACGGCGGGAAGTCGGGCTGGTCGATGACCGTGCCGTCGGTGCCCGGGACGTTCAGGCTTCCGGCGCCGCCGACGACCAGCAGCCGTACGCC
This sequence comes from Yinghuangia seranimata, assembly GCF_029953285.1. Taxonomy (GTDB): domain Bacteria; phylum Actinomycetota; class Actinomycetes; order Streptomycetales; family Streptomycetaceae; genus Yinghuangia; species Yinghuangia seranimata. Next base: position 57,390 of record NZ_JASAOI010000057.1, read on the forward strand.
CGTGCCCGCGAGCCCCGCGAGCAGCCCGCGCGTCGCGGCGACCAGGCCCTCCTCCGCGCCGACCGGCGGCCGGGTCGCGGCGACGACGAGGTCCTGGCCGGCGGCCAGTTCCGCGACGCGCGCCGGGTCGGTCGCGTCGCCGACGGCGGGCAGCGCCCCGTCGGGTAGTTCGGCGAACCTCGCCGGGTCGCGGACGACGGCGGTGACCTCGTGGCCGCGGGCGACGGCCTCGGCGACGACGCGGCTGCCGACGCTTCCGGCGGCCCCGAAGACGGTGATGCGCATGGTGGTGCTCCTTGCTTCCGTGCGTGTGCGGGCGTGCTCATCCGTACCGACGCCCTGGGCGTCGATCTCTTAACGCTAAGAGACTTTATCTTAATGCTAAGAGATCTGGCTACACTCGATCATGTGACCGACCACGTAGACCGCGTCCTAGCCCAGTGGAACCGGCAGCGCCCCGACCTCGACGTCTCGCCGATGGCCGTCCTCGGCCGCATGTCGCGGCTGTCCCGGCTGGTCAGCGAGGAGCTGCGCCACACCTTCGCCGCGCACGGCCTGGACTCCGCGTCCTTCGACATGCTCGCGACGCTGCGCCGCGCCAACGACGCGCACCGGCTCACGCCGGGCGAGCTCACCCGCGAGTCGATGGTCACCTCCGGGGCGATCAGCCAGCGACTCGACCGGCTGGAGGAACGGGGGCTCGTGACCCGTACGCCCAGCACCGCCGACGCACGCCGCGTCGACGTCGCGCTGACCGAGGACGGGCTGGCGCTCATCGACCGGGTGCTGCCCGAGCACGTCGCCAACGGGCACCGGCTGCTCGCCCCGCTCGACGAGGCCAGGCGGGCCGAGGTCGCGGACGCGCTGCGCGTCCTGCTCGAGGCTCTCGGCGACGGTGTGGCGGACGGCTCCGATGTCGGCGGGTCCGCCTAGGGTCGAAGACTTGCCCGCCGGCCGACGAGCGGCCGACGTCCTCCTCCGAAAGGACCTCCGAGATGGCGCGCTGGGCGGATGTGGCCGAGGCGGAACCCGAGTTCGCGGCGGAGGTCGCGGCCGCACTCGACGCCTACATGCACAAGACGCTCGCCACGCTGCGCGCCGACGGGTCGCCGCGCATCAGCGGCCAGGAAGCCCGCTTCGTCGAGGGCGACCTGTACTTCGGGAGCATGCCGGGCGCGCTCAAGGCCAGGGACCTGCGCCGCGACCCGCGCTTCGCGCTGCACGGCGGCACGGGCGACGTCAGCGGCGAGACGTGGGAGCGCGACGTCAAGGTGGCCGGCCGCGCCGTCGAGATCACCGATGCGGACGAGCGCAAGCGGATCTTCGAGGCCTGGGGCAGCGAGGTCCCGGAAGGGCCGAGCCACCTGTTCCGCGCCGACCTGACGGAGGTCATCGCGATCGGCCTGAACGAGGCCAAGTCCGCGCTGGTCATCCGCACGTGGACGGCCGACGGCCGCGGGCTGCGGACGATCGAGCGCGCCTGACCCGCCCCACCCCGGTTCCACCACCCGGCGTCCGGCCCGCCCGCCTTGACGGACCCGGTACGCTCCGCCCGTCGGCGCGGTCCCATCCGGCCTCGCCGACGGGATCGGATCGGATCGAACGGGGCGGATCAGCGGGGTGGACGGGCACGTGAGCGAGCTGGAGAGTGCGACCGCGGACGGGCGGGCCGGGGACGGCGTGGCGCTGGAGCCGGTGGCGGAGGATCCCGGTCCCGCCACCGGACCGGAGCCGGAAGTCCCGGGCGCGACCGAAGACCTGATACCCCGTGAGCAGCGCGTCACGTGGGGCGAGCTGTTCTTCGACGTGGTGTGGGTCTTCGCCGTCACGCAGTTGTCGGACAGCCTGGCCCACGCGCACGGGCCGGGCGGCGCCGCCAAGGCGTTGCTGCTGCTGGTGCCGCTGTGGTGGTGCTGGGTCGGCGCGACCGTGCTGGGCAACACCGCGGGCGACGCGGTCGACTCGACGCGCGGCCGCATGGTGCTGTTCGCCCTGGCCGGGTGCGGGCTGGTGATGTCGGTGGGCATCCCGCGCGCGTACGAAAGCGGCGACCACGGCGGGGCGGTGCTGTTCGCGCTCGCCTACCTCGCGTTGCGTGCAGGCCTGTGGGCGGCGCTGCGCACCCGTCCGGAGTTCGCGGGCACGCCGTGGAACCCGTTCACGGCGGCGCTGGCCACGGCCGCTCCGCTGTTCCTGCTGGGCGCGGTCCTCGAGGGCCCGGCCCGGGTCACCGTGTGGGCGGCGGCCGCGGCGGCGGACATCCTGGCGTGGGTACTGCTGAGCTCCAAGCTGTGCCGCATCCGCTTCGAGACCGCGCACCTTCCCGAGCGCTTCGGCCTGTTCCTGATCATCGCGCTCGGCGAGACGGTGATGGCCATCGGCACCCAGGCGTCGTCGCACCCGTTCACCGCGCCGGAGCTGGCCTCGCTGGCCGTCGGGTTCGTGCTGATCCTGCTGCTGTGGTGGACGTACTTCCACTTCGGCGCCCCCGCGGCGCGGCACAGCCTGGAGACCGACCCGCGGCAGTCGCGCATCGTGCGGGAGATCTTCACGTACTGCCACGCGCTGTACGTGACCTCGATCATTTTCGTCGCGGTCGGCCTGAAGAAGCTGATGGCGCACCCGCTCGACGCGCCGGAGGGCACGCCGGCGCTGCTGCTCGCGCCGGGCATCGCGCTGTTCCTACTGACGTTCTGCTACTCGCGCTGGCAGATGTTCGGCGGCGTCGGCACGATCCGCTTCTGCGGCGGCGTCGCGGCCGTCGTCCTGGCCTGCCTCGCACCGCTGCTCCCGGGCATCGTCGTCGCCGCGCTCGGCGCCGCGATCCTCAGCACGGTCAACGTGAGCGAGGCGTACGTCGTCGGCTCGGGCCGCACGATCCCGCTGCTGAACCTGCCGTCCTTCCGCGGACGCTGACCGCCCGCATCGCCGCGTAGCCCCGCCGTTCACCCGAACGGCGGGGCTACGACGCGTCCGGCGCCTCCAGCAGCGCGCTCGCGGTGCGCTGGACCTTGGCCAGCGCGCTGAGGAGCTGCGCCAGTTCGGCCTCGGTCAGGTCGGCGGTGACGCGTTCCTCCAGCGCGCGGCGTTCGGCCTCGACGGGCCCGCGCAGCGCGCGCCCGGCGTCGGTGAGCCACAGGCGGACGAGGCGGCTGTCGTGGTCGTCGGGCCGCCGGGTGAGCAGTCCGGTGGTGGTCATCCGCGTCGCCGCTTTGGTGATCGTCGGTGTCGTGACGTGCAGCGCGGCGGCGAGTTCGCCGGGGGTGCGCCCGTCGCGCTCCCACAGCAGCGCGAGCAGGTGGTTCTGCCCGAGGTGCAGTCCGTGGCGGCGCATGCCGCGGTCGGCGAGGTCGCGCAGCGTCTTCGACGTGGTGCCGTGCAGGTCGAGGAACTCGGGCATCGCGGCCTTCCGGTGGGTGTGGTGCGGCGTCCCGGACCGCGCGAGGCGGAGGCGACGGCCGACGGGGTCGTTTGACGGCTAATCATTAACCGGCTAACGTCTCGCCACACATTCGTTAGTCGGCAAATGATCCGAGGTATGCCATGATACTTGTGACCGGATCCACCGGAAACGTCGGCCGCGAGCTGGTCCGCGAACTCGCCGCCCGGGACACCCCGTTCCGTGTCCTCGTCCGCGACCGGACCCGCGCCGTCCAGCCACCCGACCACGCCGAGCGCGTCGTCGCCGACCTCGACGACCCGTCCACACTCCCCGCCGCGTTCGCCGGCGCCGACACGCTGTTCCTCCTCACGCCCGGAATCGGCCTCGCCCACACCGCACACGCCGTCGCCGCCGCGTCGGCCGCCGGGGTCGGGCGCATCGTGCACCTGTCCTCGTTCAACGTGCTCGGCGACCCGATGCCGGCCATGGGCCGCTGGCACCACGACCGCGAGGAGGCGATCCGCGCGACGGGCATCCCCGCCACGTTCCTGCGGCCCGGCGGCTTCATGACCAACGCGCTCGACTGGCTGCCCACTCTCCGCGAGGGCCGGTACGTCCTCGACCCCGCGGGCCCCGGCCGCTACGCACCCGTCGACCCGGCCGACATCGCCGCCGTCGCCGCGCTCGCCCTGACCGAGGACGGGCACGAGGGCGCGGAGTACGTCCTCACCGGCGCCGAGACCTTCACGGTCGCCGAACAGGCCGCCGTCATCGCCGACACCGTCGGCGTGCCCCTGACCGTCCGCGACGTGGCCACCGCCGAGGAGGCGGTCCGCTCCCGTTTCCCGAACGGCGCGCCGCCCGCCCTCGCCGCCGCACTCGCCGAAGGCTTCGCGCTGATGCGCGCCGACACCGTCGGCCTGCGCACCGACACGGTCGAGAAGCTGCTCGGACGCGCGCCCGGCACGTTCGCCGCCTGGTGCGCCCGCCACGCCGACGTCTTCCGCGCCGCGGTCACCGACGCCCGGCCATAGAAGACGAGGACGCCTGCTCGTTGCCGATCCGGGACGGAGTGCCCGGCCGTGACGCGGCAGGTACACGGGGAAGGACCAGGTAGGTCAGTCCCAGACCGGCCAGGCTGAGCACGGCCCCCACAAGTCCCGTCCAGCGCAGCGCGCCCGCGGCGACGAGGAGCCCGCCGAGGGCGGAGCCGGCAGCGGCGCCGAGGTTGAACGCGCCCACGTTCACGGAGACCGCCAGGGCCGGCGCCGCCCCGGCGTGGCGCAGGATCAGGCCCTGCAAGGGAGCAATGGTGGCGGTGGACAGCAGGCCCAGGACGAGGACGGCGACGACGGCGGTGGGCTTCCAGACCACAGCGAACGGCACGGCCGCCAGCGCTCCGGTCAGACCGCCGAACACCCCCCGCACGGTCGCGGACACGGACTTGTCGGTCAGCCTGCCTGCGGCCACGTTGCCCAGGAAGCTGCCGGCGCCGTAGACGAGCAACAGGGCCGAGACGGCGGCCGGCGAGAAGCCGGCGACGTCGGTGAGCAGCGGCGCGATGTAGGTGAACACGACGGCCACACCGGAGAATCCGACCGCGGTGGTCGCGATGGCCAGCAGCACAGGCTTGCGGGTCACCACCCGCACCTCGTCGCGCAGACCCGCGACCGGGGCCTGCCGCCTCGGCAGGACCACCGCCAGCAACGCGACGGCGACCAGCGTGAGCAGGGTGAGGACCGCGAACGGGGCGCGCCACCCGGCAGCGTGTCCCAGCGCCGCGCCCAGCGGCACGCCGAGCAAGGTGGCCACGGCGAATCCCGAGGCCACGGTGGCGATAGCCGACCCCGTCCGGTGCTCGGGCACCACACTCGTGGCCGTCACCAACGCCAGCGCCAGGAACGCGGCATGGCTGAGCGAGGAGACCACCCGCCCGGCCAGCAGCATCCCGAACGTGGGGGCCAGGGCGCTGAGCGCGCTGCCCGCGGCGAACAGCAGCATCAGCCCGATCGCCAGGCCCTTGCGGGGCAGCCGCGCGGTCGCGACGGTGACCACGGGGCCGCCGACCACCACCCCGAGCGCGTAGACGGTCACCGCCTGGCCGGCCGTGCCCTGCGAGACCTGAAGGTCCGCGCCGACCTCGGGCAACATCCCCGCGACCAGGTATTCCGACGTTCCGACGACGAAGACGCTCGCGCACAAAGCGGCGAGCGAAGCGAAGCTCTTACTCATGCCCGGACGCTAAAGTCTCACATCTATGTGAGAGTCAAGCGGCGTCTCGGCCGCCGAGGCATCAGTGAGGAGGGGCACGTGCGGATCGGCGAACTGTCCCGCAGGACCGGCGTCCACGAACGGCTTCTGCGCTACTACGAGGAGCAGCACCTGCTCCGGCCCGAGCGCCGCCCCAGCGGCTACCGGGAATACCGTGAGGCGGACGTGGACACCGTGCGCCGCGTCCGCAGCCTGCTCGGCGCCGGCCTGAACACCGCCACGATCGCCACGATCCTGCCCTGCCTGCGGGACGAGGCCGACCGCCTGGTGCCGACCTGCTCCGACCTCCTCGCCGACCTGCTCAAGGAACGCGAGCGGATCACCAAGGCCATCACCGACCTGCAGATCTCCCGGTCCGCGCTGGACACCGTCATCGCCGCGGCCCCCGCCGACGTCACCGAACGCGCGATCGGCGGGGCCACGGCCGCGACTTCCCCTCGCTGACCGCGGACCGGGGCTTCACCGGTGCGGGCCGGGACCCCGCCCCGGGATCCCGGCCCACGTCGTTCTCCGGCTAGAGGAAGGGCGAGAACGGCTCTCCGCCCAGCCGCAGGTCGCCGACCGTTTCGAGCATCCGGTCCTGGACGGCCACGTGCTGGCACGCGGTCACGATGTCGCGCAACTGGCGGTCGAGCGGGGTGCGGTCGGAGTAGACGGCGTGCGATCCGGCGAGGTCGTACAGCGTCTGGACGGCCTCGCGACAGGCCCGGAAGGCGTAGCGGCGGGCCAGGGCGCCGGGGCCCTTCTCCGGTGTGCCGCCGGACGTGAGTGCCCGCCAGCTGTCCTCCAGGGTCGTGCGCACGTACGCGCCCGCCGCGCCGACCAGGGTCTCCGCATGGGCGAACTCGGCCTGGACGCGCGGGTTACGGCCGACCCGCTGCCGAGTCACGGAGTCGGTCTTCGTGCTCAGCAGCTCGCGGGTCGCGTCCAGGGCCGCGCGGCCGATGCCGAGCGCGACGCCCGCCATCTTCGCCACCAGGTGGTCGGTGGTGGCGTACAGCGGATCGGTGCGCAGCGGTGCGGCGGTGAACTCGAAGGTGTGCTCGCGCGGCACGAACACGTCGTACGCCTCGATGTCGTGCGAGCCCGTGCCGCGCAGGCCGGTGGTGTGCCAGGTGTCCAGGACGCGCAGGTCGGCGGCGGACAGCACCGCCACCCGCCAGGCGGGCGTCGGGTCCTCGGCGAGGATCCCGCACAGCACCTTGTCGGCGGCTTGGACGCCGCTGGCCATCGGCCACCGGCCCGAGACGCGGTAGCCGCCCGCGACGCGGCGGCCCCGGCCGAGGGGCGGCAGTACGGCCGCGACGAGCAGGTCGGACGCGGGGAAGAGCGTCCGCACCTGCTCGTCGGTCCAGTGCATCGCGCAGAGGCCCGCGTCGATGCCGATCGCCGCGCACCACGCCACCGAGGCGTCGGCGTACGCGAGTTCCGCGATCGCCGTGACGAGCTGATACGGCGTCATGCCGGGCCCGCCGAGCGCGACCGGGAACAGTGCGCCGAGCAGCCCGGTCGCGCGGAGTCCCTCGACCACGTCGTCGGGGATGCGGCCTTCGGCTTCGATCGCGGCGGAGCGGCCGCTGATCGTGGCGGCGAACTCGCGTACGGCGTGGAGGACGTCGTCGGCCTGCGACGGCTCGGCCGACGCCCCGATCGTGGTCGGCTGCGGCTCGGCGGCCTCCGAGACGGCCGCGCCAGGCGTGGCTTCCGCCGCCACTGCCGCCGCGCCCGGATCAGTCAGTCCGACGATCTCCCATACCCGCGCGGAGACTTCCTCCAGGGACCCGCGCACCAGCGCCGTGGCGAAGCCGAGTTCGGCCGCCGCGGCGAGGTTCGTGTCGGAGTCGTCGACGAACAGCGTCTCGGCGGCGCTCGTTCCCAGGAGTTCGAGGACGGCGAGGTACGGCGCCGGGTCGGGCTTGCGGGCCCCAACCTCGAACGACCTGACGATCACCGGGAACAGGTCGGCCCACGGGTACAGGTCCCACCACAGCGGCTCCAACTCCTTGACGGCGTTGGTGCACAGCGCGAGCGGGACCCCGGCCCGGGCCAGGCGTTCGGCCAGCGCGACGTAGCCGCGGTCGAGTGTGAACGGCGGCGGAAGCGGCATGCCCGGCGGCAGTTCGGCGCCGGGCGGGGGCAGCGGCGGCATTCCGACCGATGTCGAGCCCGGGAAGGGGCCGGGGAATCCGCCCGCCGTGCCGGCCCCGGACATCCCCGGCATCGGCATCCCCGGCATCGGCATCCCGGCCATCCCCGGCGGCATGGGCATGCCCGCCGGCATCGGTGGCATCGGCATGCCCCCGGGCAGCTTCCCGGACATCGCCTCGCGGAAGAGGTCGGTCAGCGTGATCTCGCCGCGTTCCAGGCGGTGCCACGGGTGGTCGGTGTCGGCGTCCGACGGTCCGAAGAAGTCCTTGGGCGGGGCCATCGGGCCGCCGGGCGGGTGTGCGAGGACGCCGCCCACGTCGAAGACCACGGCCTTCACCGCTGCGCTGTCGGTCATACGGCCGCCTTCAAGGAGCGTTCCACGGAGCGGAGTTCGGGCATCAGGCGACCTCGGGGTAGTCACGGAGGCGTTGCGAGTCGAGCATGCGGTTGTAGCGGGTGAAAATCGAGCCCGCGATGCCCTCGATCGTCGCCCGTGCCGCGTCGACGGTGGCGGGCGCGGCCGCCCAGGTGTCGAAGCGGATGGCGTCGGCCTCGGGGTCGGGTTCGAGCACGAGGTCGTGCGGGCTGCGCTTGAGCGTCAGGTACGGCAGCGGGCGGCCGGTCTTGTCCTCGATGCTGCGCGCCAGCGATCCGACGGCGTCGGCGTACGTCGCGGTCATCTTCTTGAGCGCGACGACCGTCCAGTAGCGCAGCAGCGGATCGGTGGTGACGTCGATGTGGTGGGTGACGACGGCGCGCAGGTCGCGGTGCGTCTCGGTGGCGCGGTCGAGGTAGATGAACTCCAGGGTGCGGCTGACCGGCCAGTCGAGGCGTTCGTCCAGGCCGAGGGAGTGCCAGTCGACGTACAGCATCTTCGAGCGCGAGCCGAAGCGGGACGCCATGCGGTTGACGGCGCGTTCGGCCGGGGTGGCGGGGAACGCGTACGGGACCATGTGCCGGTACACCGTGGGCGTGCCGGTGGTGTCGGTGGCCATGAACAGCAGCGCGAGCCGCAGCCGGGCCTCGCCCTCGTCGAGGTCGTCGGTGCGGAAGAAGTCGAGGACGCCCGACGCGGCGACCCGGTCGGTCTCCGCGCGCAGCGCCTCGACGAGCGGCCGCTGGGTGGGGTGCGGGTCGACCGGCCAGAAGTTGAACGCGTAGCCCTCCGGCCACATCGCGCCCGGCTGGTAGTCGCCTTCGCGCTCGACGGCGTCGACGGCGCGCGACGGCTCGGCGTGCGCGCGGCGACGGAGGTCGAAGCCGCCCTGGGAGAGCGTCTCCTGCGCGAGTTGCAGCATGTGGCTGTTCTGCTCGTCGATCAGCTCGAACGCGCGGACGGCGAGCCGGACGGCGTCCTTGCGCTGCTGCGCGGTGAGCTCCATGTCCGCGAACACGGTCTCGTGTTCGTCCTCGACGGCGTGGCCGGTCTCGCGCTCGAGGTGGTACTGGCCCCAGTAGATGAGTTCGCGGCCGGTGCGCGCGGTGTACCGGTCGGCCAGCCGCGTGGTGTGCCGGAACAGCGCGTTGCCGCACGCCTCGACGGCCTCGACGACGGCGTACCGCACGGCGGGGTCCTGGGCCTCGATGTACAGCTTGGTGATGGCCGTGGTGCGGCGGCGCAGCTGCTCGTTGACCTGGCTGGTGAACAGCCAGTGGAAGACCTCGGAGGGCTTCCAGCCCAGGAGGTCGTCCCACCCGAGGGTCTTGAAGTCCGCCATGAACAGCCGCGAGTGCGTCATGTCCTCGTCGGCGTGCCCGGTCAGCGCGGCGCGCGGCGCGTCCAGCCCCGCGTCGCCCTGATAGGCGATGTGGTAGATGTTCAGTTCGCGGAAATACATGATGAAGTTCGTGAAATAGAGGGAGAACCAGAGTTTCCGCTCGGGCGGGACGTCGTCCTCCTCGACCAGCCACTGGTGCAGTGGGTGGTCCTCGATCCTGACCCGCCAGTCATCGATGATCTTCCTCACCTGCTCCATGGCGGGCTTTTCTAACATCGCTTGGCTCGGTCAAGAAGAGTCGCGGGGGTTCACGCACACAATCTCGACAAACGGGAACCGTAATTCCGTTTGGCAATCGACGAATTCCGATCGGCTGCCGAGAGCATTCAACGCGCGTTCACACCGCCGTTTGTCCGCCGTCGACCGCGAGCACCTGCCCGGTGACGTACGACGCGGCCCGCGAGGCCAGGAACACCGCCGCGCCCGCGACCTCCTCGGGCTGCCCCCACCGCCGCATCGGCACCACGGCCGCGGTCTGCGCGCGCATGGCCTCGTGCTCCCAGAACGGCCGGTTCAGGTCCGTGCACACCGGCCCGGGGCAGATCGCGTTGACCCGCACCCCGGACGCCGCCCACTCGGCGGCCAGGCCGCGCGTGAACGCGACGACGCCGCCCTTCGCCGTCCCGTACGCGGCCAGAAACGGCACCCCGACGACGCCCGCCACCGAGGTCAGGTTGATCACCGAAGCGTCCCCGCGTGCGAGCAACTCCGGTGCCAGCGACCGGCATACGCTCACCGCGGAGTCGAGGTTGAGACGCCAGGACGCCTCCCACGCGGCCGCGTCCAACGCCGCGGCCGGCCCAGCGGCGGGCACCCCTCCGGCGTTGTTGACCACGATGTCGACGCGGCCCAACGCGTCGACGGCGGCACGCGCCGCGGCGTCGACCGCGGCCGGGTCGGTCACGTCGCACGGCAGCGCGAACGCCCGTCGGCCGAGGCCCTTGACCTGGTCGGCGACCGACGCGAGCGACTCGGCCGAGCGCGCGACCAGGGCGACGTCCGCGCCCGCCTCGGCCAGCGCGAGCGCGATCGCCCGCCCGATACCGCGCGACGCGCCGGTGACGAAAGCCGAACGGCCGGCAAGATCGAACATTCCCACGGATCTTCTCCCCCACGTCGGCGATGCCGCCCCGCCGCGGTTCTCTCCGACGGCGCCGTGGGCCATGATTCCCTTTTGCGCGACGAAGTGCCATCAGGCGTTTCGCGACAGCCGGTTCGCGAGTACACCCAATATCAACGACCACACAACCGGAACGACGGCCCCCGCACCATTCCGAATTCCCCCCGCGGAAAAGCCGATACGCCACGGAGCGACGATGAGATTCGGCCTCACCATGTTCGCCACCGACCTGACCATTTCGATCACGGAAATCGCGGTGGCCGCCGAGGAACGCGGCTTCGCGTCGCTGTTCGTCTCGGAGCACACCCACCTGCCCACGAGCCGGCGCAGCAACCTGCCGATGTTCGACGAACTGCCCGTCGAGTACGGGCACACGCTCGACCCGCTCATCGCGCTGACCGCCGCCGCAGGGGCCACCCGCACGCTGCGCCTCGGCACCGGTGTCTGCCTGCTCGCGCAGCGGGAGCCCATCGTCACAGCGAAGGCGATCGCGTCCCTGGACCTGCTTTCCGGCGGCCGGTTCGACTTCGGCGTCGGCTTCGGCTGGAACGTGGAGGAGGCCGAGGACCACCAAGTGGCCTGGAGCGCACGCCGCGCGATGGTGCGCGAACGCGTGCTCGCGATGCGCGGCCTATGGCGCGACGAGATCGCGTCCTACGACGGCGAACACGTGCGGTTCGCGCCCAGTTGGTGCTGGCCGAAACCCGTCCAGGCGGGCGGCCCACCGGTGTTGCTCGGCGGCATGGGCGGCCCGGTGCTCGCGCGGCACATCGCCGAGTACGCGGACGGCTGGCTCCCGGTCGGCGCGATGAGCGTCGAGTACGGCCTCCCGCTGGTCCGCCGCGCCTGCGAGGCCGTCGGCCGCGACCCGGCCGGGCTGCGCGTCGTGCCGTGCGGCGGCTTCCCGCCCACTCCCGCCGAGGTGGCCCGGTTCCACGAACTCGGCGTCATCGACGAGGTCGTCCTCACCGTCCCGCACGCGCCCGCGGACACCGTGCTGCGGACGCTGGACCACTACGTGAAGGCTTACGTGGAGGCGTAGGGCCGACCGAACGGGCGTGCCCGGCATGCCCGTTCGACCAGGCATGCCGGGCACCTGACAGGCTCGGCCAGCGGAACGCCCTTACGGAGCCGGGTCGTACAGCGACGCCAGCGCGTTCGCGTCGGCGTACGACGGCAGCCCGGCACCCGAGGCGACGCCGTCCTGCGCGATCGCCCAGGCCAGTTCGACCGCGTGGTGGACGGCCGCGCGGAAGAGCAGCGAGCCACAGCTGACCCGCGCCACGCCCAGCTCGGCGAGCCGGCCGAAGCTGTGCCTGTCCGGGGCGAACAGCACGTTCAGCGGGGCGTCGACGCCCTTGACCACGGCGGAGATGGCGTCGTCGTCCGGCAGCATCGGCACGAACAGCCCGTCCGCGCCCGCCTCGACGAACGCCTCCGCGCGGCGCAGCGTCCCGGCGAGGCGCTCGGTCGCGTCGGCGCCGCCGGTGCCGAGCCAGTAGGAGTCGGTGCGGGCGTTGACGAACAGCGTCGGCACGGTCTCCTTGACGGCCGTGATGAGCTCGGTCTGCAGCGCGAGGTCGGTCAGCGTCCCGTCGGGCCGGCCGTCCTCGATGTTGACGCCCGCGACGCCGCCCGCGGCCAACTCGGCGGCGAGCGCCGCGACCTCGGCCGGGTCGGTGCTGAAGCCGCCCTCGATGTCCACGGTGATCAGCGCGGGCAGCGGCGCGAGGCCGAGCGCCAGCGCGACCGTCTCGTCGCGGGTCAGGCCGGCCGCGTCGGGCTTCCCGGCGGCGACGGCGACGCCGAGGCTGGTGGTGCCGATCGCGGGGAAGCCCTTGGCGGCGAGCGCGGCGGCGGAGGCGTGGTCCCACGCGTTGGGCAGCAGCAGCGGGCGTTCGCCGTGGTGCAGCGCGCGGAACGCGTCGTAGCGCGCGGTCGGTTCGGTGGTGCTCATCGGGGCGTGACCTCCAGACGCGCGGGGACGCGCAGGTTGGCGGGCGGTGCGTAGACGATCGCGGCGTCGGGCTCGGCGAGCCGGAACCCGGCGAGCAGCGGCTCGAGGGTTCCGCAGGCCAGCGCGAGGGCGTGGTCGGCGCCGGGACACGGGCGCAGGCCGTGGCCGAAGGTGAGGTGCGCGGTGTGGCCGCGCGACGGGTCGAAGGCGTCCGGGTCCGGGAACACGTCCGGGTCGCGGTTGGCGGCGGCGAAGTCCAGCACGACGACGGTGTCGACGGGGAGTTCGCGGGCCTCTGGAGTCGCGTCGGCCTCGTCGGCGGTGTCGGTCGTCGCCAGGCCGAGCGGCGCCGCCACACGCCGACGCGTACCGCGCACCGGCGGGTCGAGCCGCAGCGTCTCGTTGACGAGCGCGGCGACGGGCACGCCGGGGAACGCGCCGGGTCCGTGCCGCAGGACGGTCGCGGCGGTGTTGCCGATGAGGCCGGCCGTGGCGTCGCAGGTCTGGACGAGGATGCCGATGACGTTCCCGATGCGCTCGGCCTCGTCCGCGCGCCCGTCCCCGCCGTCCCCGCCGTCCTCGCCGCCGGTGTCGGGGAGCGCCGTGACCAGTGCCGTCATGACCACGACCGCGGTGTCCGCGTCGCGCACGAGCGCCTCGTCGGCGCCCGGGTGGTAGGCGGCGGCGATGCGGGTGACCGCGTCGACGACGGTGTCGAGGTCCGGCGCCTCGAAGCCGAGCGCGGCGGCCAGCACGCGCAGGGGCACGGCGCGGGCGAGGTCTGCCATGACGTCCACGCGGATCCCTGCGGAGGCGTCGGCGGCGGCCTCAGTCGTACGGGCCGCCAGCACGGTGGCCGCCGCCTCGTACGCCGCGTCCCGCAGCGCGTCGGCGCGCACCGCCGCGAGCCGGTCCACCACGTACGCGCGCCGCCGACCGTGCGCCTCACCGTTGGCGAAGCGCGCCACGCCGGCGCGGAACCACGCGTTGTCCGGCGTGCCGCCCGGGGCCGGGGGCGCCGCGGGCACCTGCAGGCGCGGGTCCGCAAGCGCGGCGCGGACGGCGGCGTGGCGGGCCACGACGGGGAGCTCGTGGCGTACCTCTGTGGTCGTCATGCGGACGACCCTAGGCGTGCGTCGTTTCGGCGCTCACCGAAATGTGCGTGCGGCAGACTTGACGTATGCCCAGTAGCGACCACTCCGCCCCGCAGCTCGCCGCGCTCGCGGGCCTGCTCGCCGACGCGACGCGGGCGACCTTCTGCCTCGCGCTGCTCGACGGGCGCGCCTGGACCGGCGGTGAACTGGCCCGGTACGCGGGCGTCGCGCCGTCCACCGCGAGCGCGCACCTCAGCCAGCTGGTGGCCGGCGGGCTGCTCGTCGAGGAGCGGCAGGGCCGGCACCGCTATATCCGGATCGCGAACCCGCAGACCGCGCAGCTCATCGAGGACCTCGCCGCGTTCTCCGGCCCGCCGCCCGCGCCGACCGGCACCCTCAAGGCGCGTTCGGTGGGTACCGCCCTCGCGCGGGCCCGCACCTGCTACGACCACCTGGCGGGCCGGCTGGGCATCGCGATCACGGACGCGCTGACGGCGCGCGGGCTGCTCGTGCAGGACAGCGGCTTCGCGCTGACCGACGACGGCCTGGGCTGGTTCGCCGCGCAGGGCATGGACCTGGCCGCGTCCGGCGGCTCGCGGCGCCCGGTCGCCCGCCCGTGCCTGGACTGGACGGAACGCCGCCCGCACCTGTCCGGTCTGTCCGGTGCCGCGCTGTGCAGGCACGCCCTGGAGGAGGGCTGGTGCGTGCGGATCGGCTCGCAGCGCGCGCTCAAGGTGACCGACGAAGGCACCCGCCGACTGCACGAACTCCTGGGCATCGAACCGGAGGAGCTGGAGCTCGCCCCCACCGGTAACCCTTGACCCTGCGGGCCCGCACGGCGATCGTATGGCGTCCTGATCATCGCGGCGGCCCCGCGCCGCCGCCGACGACCGGAGTCGCCGTGCCCGTGCCTGAGCGAGTCCCTGAGCCCGTGTCCGAGCGTGATTCCGAGCCTGCGCCCAGGCCCGAGCCTGCGCCCAGGCCCGAGCCTGCCGCCGACGCGGCTGCCAACGCGGCCGCCGACGACGCGCGACCGTTCGCCGACACCCTGGTCATCGGCGGCGGCCCCGGCGGCCTGGCCGTGGCCGCCGCGTTGACCCGGCTCGGCATCGCGACCACCGTGCTGGAACGCGACGACGCCGTCGGCTCCAGCTGGCGGCGCCACTACGAACGGCTGCACCTGCACACGCCGCGCAGGCTCTCGCAGCTGCCCGGCTACCGGATGCCGAGTTCGTACGGGCGCTGGGTCTCGCGCGCACACGTCGTCGAGTACCTGGAGGACTACGCGGCGCACCACCGCCTCGACGTGCGCACCGGCGTGAAGGTGCTCCAGGTCGAGCGCAACGACGGCCCGCGGGCGTACGGGAAGGGCGCGCTGCCGTGGCTGGTCCGCACCGCCGACGGCAGCCGCCGGGCCCGGACCGTCGTCGTCGCGACCGGGCACAACCACACGCCGTACCTGCCGGACTGGCCGGGCCGCGAGGCGTACACGGGCGAGTTGCTGCACGCCTCCGACTACCGCGAGCCCGGGCCGTTCGCCGGGCGCGACGTGCTGGTGGTCGGCGTCGGCAACACCGGCGCGGAGATCGCCGTCGACCTGGTCGAGGGCGGTGCGCGGCGGGTGCGGATCGCGGTGCGCACGCCGCCGCACATCGTGCGGCGCAGCGTGGGCGGGGTCTCCGCGCAGGCGACGGGCATCCTGATGCGGCACGTCCCGACCGCGGTCGTGGACCGGCTGAGCCGGATCAACGCGCGCCTGACCGTGCCGGACCTGAGCGCGTACGGGCTCCCGCGGCCGGTCGACGGCCTGTACACGCGGATCAAGCGCGACGACGCGATCCCGTTGCAGGACGTCGGGTTCATCGACGCGGTGGTGGCCGGGACGGTGGAGGTCGTCGCGGCGCCCACCGGGTTCTCCGGCGGCGACGTCCGGCTGTGCGACGGCACGTCGATCGACCCCGAGGTGGTGATCGTCGCCGCCGGCTACCGGCGCGGGCTCGACGACCTGGTCGGCGACCTCGGCGTGCTGAGCGCGGACGGCCGCCCGCTGGTGCACGGGCCGCACTGCGCGGCGGGCGCACCCGGGCTGTACTTCACCGGGTACACCAACCCCATCAGCGGCATGTTCCGCGAACTGGCCATCGACGCACGGCGGATCGCCAGAGCGGTCGGACGCACCAGCTGACCCCCGCGGCACCCCGGCCGCGAGGGCCGCGCGTCACCCGGACGGCCGAGCTCGGGAACAACCGTGCCCGGCCGTCCGTTTGTCGCGACCATGAGCACTCTCGGACTGATCGGAAGCGGCAAGATCGGCGGCACCCTGGCGCGGCTCGCGGTCGACGCCGGCTGGGACGTCGTCCTCAGCAACTCACGCGGGCCGGAGACGCTCGCGGACCTCGCCGCCGACCTCGGGCCGCGGGCCCGCGCGGGCACCGTCGGCGAGGCCGCCGCGGCCGGCGACCTCGTCGTGGTCACCGTCCCCGTCAAGGCCTACCCGACCCTGCCGGACGCGGGCCTGGCCGGCAAGACCGTGATCGACACCGGCAACTACTACCCCCAACGCGACGAGCACCTGCCCGAACTGACCGGCCCCGACGCGATCACCTCCGCCGAACTGCTCCAGCGGCGCCTCGCGTCGGCCCACGTCGTCAAGCTCTTCAACACGATCTACTTCGCCCACCTGGCCACGCTCGGCCGCCCGGCCCACGACCCCCGGCGCAGCGCCCTGCCGCTGGCGGGCGACGACAAGGCGGCCAAGGAAGAGGCGGCCGCGTTCGCCGACGCGCTCGGGTACGACACCGTCGACACGGGCCCGCTCGCGGAGGGACGGCGCTTCGAACCGGGCTCGGTCGTCTACAACGTGTACGGCGACGGCCCGTTCACGGCGGGTCGGCTGAGCGCGGCGCTGGAACTGTAGGACCGGTGTCCGGCGGCCCCGGGCGGGATCGACGCCCGGGCGCCGTCAGTCCGACTCGTCGGCGCCGACCGCGGTCAGGCCGCCCGCCTCGTCCCGGAACTCCGTCCCGCAGTCCGCACACGACCACTGCGGCGAGTCCGAGCTGACGACGCACCCGCCGAGCCGGACCTCGCCCGCGGAAGCACGGTCGAACAACGACGGCGCCGGATACCCGTACACGATCGGCAGCAGACGCCCCTCGCACCGTGGGCACTTCTCGTCCATGGCCACTCCCCCATGTCGTCGCCGCGAAGACGGTTGATGCGGCTCATGATGCCCGGACGGAGGAGGCCGCGGCGACGGATTTGGCGGCGCGACGGCTCAGGACGCGTCGACGAACGCGCGGGCCGCCGCGAGGGCGGCCTGGCCTGTCGCGTCGGGGCCCTGCGTCTCGGCGTCCGCCAGCGCGTCCACGAACGGCCGTAGCCGCGCGGGGTAGTCGAGCTCGGCGGCGGCCTCCCGCACGATGAGCGTGAGGCCCTCGACCGGGTCGAGCGTGCCGTCGACGATCCGCCCCGCCCACCACAGCGCCGCCTCCCAGCGCGCGGCGTCGAGGACGTCGGGCAGCAGCGGGACGAGGCCGAGTTCCTCGGCGGCCCGGGCGAACAGCTCGCGCGCCTCGCGGTGTTCGCCGCGCGCCAGGCCGGCCAGCCGGGTCAGGGACGGCGACTCGACCCCGGCGAGCACGGCGTCGAGCGCGAGTTCGACGAGCCGCGCGTCGGACGGCCGTTGCCATGCGGCGCCCGCCAGGTCGGCGGCGGCCAGCCGCAGCAGGCTGAGCGCGACGGTCGCGTCCATGGGGGCGGCTCCTCCAGGGTGGGTCCGGGCTCAGCCGATCAGGTCGCGCTTGGGCCGGACCACGCAGAACTCGTTGCCCTCGGGGTCGGCGAGGACGAGCCAGGACTCGTCGCCGGTCTGCCCGACGTCGACCCGGCGGGCGCCGAGGGCCAGGATCCGCTCGATCTCGGCCTCGCGGTCGCCGGGGACGTCGGGGTCGGCGTTGAGGTCGAAGTGCAGCCGGTTCTTGCCGGTCTTGCGGGTCTCCCCGGCGGGCATGAAGCACAGCCCGAACGGCGCGTCCACCGCCGGCCCGACGACGACCTCGCGCGGCTTCGCCGACAGGATCGGCCAGCCCAGTACCTCCGACCAGAACCCGGCGAGCCCGGGCAGGTCGTGCGCGTCGACGACGATGTGGTGGATCGAGACCGGCATGCCCGCCAGCGTACGTCCCCGGCGTCCCGGCCTCCCGCCCGCCCGGGCGGCTCGCCGCGCCGACGTGGCGCGGGCGGGTCAGGGCACGACGTCGACGTGGTCGCCCACGTCCAGGTAGTTGAAGAACTTCACGGCCGCGGCTTGCGACAGGTGCACGCAGCCGTGCGACAGGGTGGACAGCGAGCCCTCGTGGAACCCCACCGCCGTGGCGAAGTTGACGTAGAACGGCATCTTGGCCTTGTAGATGCTGCTGACGTGGTGCTCGTCCTTGGACTGCACCGAGAACCGCCCGACCGGGGTCTTGTGGTGCGGCCGTCCGCCCAACGCGGGGACCGACGTCACGATCGACTTGTTCGGCCCGAGCAGCCAGGCCCTCTTCTGGGACACGGAGAAGCACGCACGCGCCGTGTCCCGGCAGCCCTTCGGCACCGGCGGCTCGGTGGTCTCCTTCTTCGCCGGCTTCGCGTCGTGCTTCTTCTGGTGCTTCGTGTGCTCCTTGCGCATGAGCCGGGCGGTGTGCCGCCGAACGGTCGGCACCTGCGCGGGCTCGGCCACGTCCGCGACGCCGGAACGCGCCGCGTTCGCGTCCGCCTGCCGCTCCTCCGCCGCGTCCGGTTCGCCGACGGGGAGGACGCCCCCGACCGGCGCGCCCGAGCGCTGCTGCAGGACGTGGGTCAGCTCGTGCACCAGCAGACCCCGCCCCTCCGGGGTGTGCGGCGCGTAACGCCCTTCGTCGAAGACGATGTGGTGCCCCACGGTGTACGCCTCGGCGTCGACCGCCCGCGCGGACTCCGCGGCGCGGGCGTCGGTGTGCACCCGCACGTGGCCGAAGCTGCGACCGAACCGCGGCTCCACCGCGCTGCGGGCGGCCGCGCCCAGGGGGCGGCCGCCCGAGCCGAGCACATGGTGCACGATCGGCGGCGCGACGGAGGGCGCTCCGGTGGCCGTCGCACTCGCCGAGCGGCGGAGCGGCCCCGCGTGGTCCTCGGCCGCCGTAGGGCCTGCCCAGGTCTGCGTCATGGTGGTGCCCCCTCAGGCCGCGCGGGGCCGCGGTGCGGCGGACACGCAAAGCGCCGCGGACGACTCACGGCCAATGTACCGGTTGGGGATAGTCGCACCGGGGCAATCCACCCGTTCGGGCCAGACCTCGCGTCGCGGTCACCTAGCGCGCGGCGACGGCCTCGATCTCCAGCAGCCAGGTCTCGTCGTAGATGCCGGCGATGACGACCGTCAACGCCGGGGCGTGGTCGCCGAGTGCCTCGCGCCGGATGGCGGAGTTCTCCGCCCGGTACGCCCTGTCCGACAGGAACGTGGTCACCTTGACCAGGTCGGACAGCCCCATCCCGTGATAGGCGAGTGCCGCCGCCACGTTGGCCCACACCTGCCGGCACTGCGCGGCGAACCCTTCGGGGACGCTGCCGTCCGGCGCCACCGGAATCTGTCCGGAGACATGCACCAGGCGTGCGGGGGCGGCGACTTCGTACGAGTGACGGTAGCCGCCTCCGTCGGGGACCATCGGGCCAGGGGTGATCATGCGGGCATCGTCGCAGCGCGACAGAACCGCAGCAACGGAATAGCGCGCTTCGCCGAGCCGATCGAGGGCCTGACTATCCGCTGCGACGCCACACCTCGGGCCTGCCTGGGACGCCGTGGCCGGCGGTCGTGGCGATGTACCGCGCTGGGAACCCTCACTCCGGCGCGGGAGGACGGGGCCCTCAGGCGCGTCCGGGTACCGGCGCGGTCGCGGCGACGGCGAGCGTGAGCAGGTCGGGCAGCGTTCCGGTGAAGTCGTCGAGGAGGTTGGCGACGACGACCCAGGCCTCGGTGGAGACCGGGCCGTGAACGTCGATCAGGTCGCGCACGGCCGACCG
The DNA here is from genome assembly GCF_029953285.1 of Yinghuangia seranimata. Lineage (GTDB taxonomy): Bacteria > Actinomycetota > Actinomycetes > Streptomycetales > Streptomycetaceae > Yinghuangia > Yinghuangia seranimata. The sequence goes on from NZ_JASAOI010000057.1 coordinate 77,179, forward strand.
GGCGTGCGGGTCGTCGGCGAGCATGCGGCGCCGGCACGAGCGGAGCGCGGCACCCGCCGGGCGGCCCTGCGTGAGCACGTCGGCCAGCGTGAGCAGGCCTCGGTCCAGGCAGGTGTCGACCCACGTCGCGGTCTCCGGCAGGTCGGCGCGTGCCGAGTGGTGCTCAAGGCGCGGCAGCGCCGCGGTCTCGAGTGCCGCGCGCGCGGAGCCGGGCGAACTCGCGGCCAGCGTCGGGGCGAAGCGCTCCGGCGCGGCGGCCAGCGCCAACGCGGCGACGGCGTCCGGCATGTCGGCCAGCCCCAGCAGGCGGGCCCATTGGTGAGGCGCGGCATCCGGACGCGAGACCATCTCGTGGACGGTGGCCCATGCCGTGTCGCGGTCGGCGGCGAGCATGCACACGAGACTGCGCCCGGACCCGCGCGCGAAGTTGTCGGTCACCAGCGTCCGGATCATCTCCGCGGAGGCGGCGCGCACCGCGGCGGGATCGGCTGCCGTCACCGCCGGGCCGAGGCCCTCGACGACGGCGGCGCGCGGGCCCGGGGCGCGGGACTCCGCGGAAGCGGGCTCGGTGCGGAGGAACCCGGCGGCGAGGTCGAGGCGGCCGAGCTCGACGAGACGACGGCACGCGGCGACCTGGTGGGCGACGCACAAGGCGCCGTCGCCGCACAGCACTTCGCCGATCAGCGTCGGGTCGTCGCCGCCCAGCAGGTCGTCGAACACACCGCGGCCCCCTTCGCAGCCGATGTCCGTGCCGTCCCAGGCGCCGCCGTGCAGGGGCACATGCCCCGGCTCCCCCGGCGCGAGGGACATGCGGGACACGATGAGGCGACGTACCCCCTCGGAGGTGCCCCATCGGCGCAACAACGCCACATCGACCGCCGGGTTGCGCCACGCGACGGCGATCTCCTGGATGTCGCCACGTCCGCCGTACAGCGCGAGGAACGCGAGAAGGGCCGACTCGTCGGCGATCCCGGCGAACGCCGTGGCCAGTTCGGCCGGTATCGGGTAGCCCAAGCCGAGCCGCAGGATCTCGGCGTGGACGGCGGAGCGGCCGGTGCTCGTGCCGTACGGGAGATCGCTCAGCTCGGCCTTGTGCCGTGCCCAGCCGGCGTGCAGCGCGTGCTCCCAGCCGCCGAGCGGACTGGATTCGCCGGTGTCGGGCAGCGCGGCCGCCACCTCGGAGACGATCGCGCCGAGCCGGGCGGGCTCGGCCAGGCACAGCACGAAGGCCCAGGGTGAGCCGGTCTCGGCCCACTGGTTCGGGAGGCCGCGCGTCGAGTGCGGCGCGGCCGGTTCGATCAGCGGAGGCGGGGGCGGCGGAAGTTCGGCCGGCACGGGCCCACTCGCGGCGGCGCGCAGCAGTTCGGGCACGGTGCCCGCGAACCCGGTGCGTACGAGTGCGAGCAGGGCCAGCCAGCGCGCCGGGTCGTCACCGAGTTCGGCGCGTACGGCGTCCGCGAGCCTGTCGTGCGCCGCTTGGACGCCCGGCAGTTCCGCGAACTCGGGCGTGCGCCAGGCGATCGACAGCGCGAAGAGCACCGCCGGGGCGTGCACGGCACGCGTGTACACGTCGTCCGCGGTGAACGTGCCCGCGTGCAGGCCCGCGAGCAGCGCGCCGGCGTGACCGGCGGCGGGGCCTTCTCTGCGCAGCACGGCGAGTCCGGCGGAGGCGGGGCAGCGCGGGTCGGCCGCGAGGATGTCGGCGGTCTCGGAGTCCAACGGGCGCTCGTGCAACAGCCGGACGAAGGCCTCCCAGTCACCCTCGTTCCACGCCTCGAACGCGACCGCGGCCAGGCGGTCCCGGATGCGACGGCGGCGCGGGCCGTAGCTGTGGTGCCGGCGCGCCCGGACCACGGCCTCCGGCGGCCGCGCGTCGACGAGCCAGGCGTGCACCGCTTCGGGCCGCTGCGGCACCGGTTGGAAGCGCGGCCCGCGGACGACCCTGGTCGCGTGCGCGGCCACATCGCGGTTCGCGCTGTCGAGTGCCGGGCCGAGCCGGCGCCGCGAGCGAGTCGCCAGCAGGGCCGCCTTCAGCGGACCGCCGACCCGGCCCGCGACCATCCTGCGGCGCACGTCGGTCGGCGCGGCCGGGTGCATGTACGCGGCCGCGCGGACCTCGGGGTCGGGCGCCGTGGCCAACGCCTCGAACACGTCGCGGCGCGGCAACGGATGCTCCAGCAGCGCGAGTCCGTCCTCCCGGCCGCCGTGCTCGACGACCCAGGAAAGCAGCGCCCGACGCGCCTCGCCCTCGGCGGGCGGCATCCCGGCGAGCGCCTCACGCCGGCGCCGCGCCGGGAGCCGTTCGACGAGCGCGACCGCGTCGCCCGGAGGGAGGTGGTCCAACAGGCAGTTCAGGTCCGTGAGTGTGATCGACACAGGCCGCTACTCCGCCGCGTCGCGATAGCGCACGCGCTTGAACGGCCAGTCCGCGGCGAGCCACGCGGCGACGGCGTCGTGCAACGGCCCGTCCAGATCGGCGCGGTCGGCGCTCACCCACGAACTGACCTTGGCGGTGCCGTCCTCGGTGCCGTCCGCGGTGCCGTCCTCGGTGCGCGACGGGTAGATGTACACGCAGCCGACGACCACGCCCGCGTCGTCGAGGACGGTGTACGTGAAGCCGCGCCGCGCCGCGAAGTCGTCGGCGTGCCGCTGCAGATCCGCCAGGTTCGCCTCGAGGCTCATCCCGTCGACCGGAGGCCACTCGCCGTCGAATCCCGGCGTCGCGCGGATGTGCGCGATGCTCGACGTCCACGCCGCGTGGTCGGCCTCGTTGTGCTGCGGTCCGAGCGGCTCCAGCCGGTACCCGGCGCCGCTCGGCGCCACCGGTGCCGCGAACCCGTCCGGGACGAATCCCTGCTCACTCATGGCGTGAGGCTACGCCGACCGGCCGGACGTCCTCGACAGGTTTGCGGGCCGCGCCACCGGGCGGCTCGGCGTTCACCGTCGCAAAAGACGCGTTCCGAGGTTGGCCGTTGATCGCGGTCCGGCGCGGGCGGCACAGTCGAAGGGCAGTCACCCCACCGGCGCGGACACGCGGCGGCCCTCACGGGCCGCCGCTTCGGCCTGCCCCGCGCGCCCACAGCGCGAGCGGCGCACGACGCGCCGACGACACAAGACACAAGACGCAAGACGCAAGACACAAGACACAAGGAGCTTACGGAGATGACGATTCTCGACGCGGACGCCGCGTCAGCGAGCGGCGTCGCCCCCACCCCACGCGCGAGTCCGGGCCCGGAGCCGGTGCCCCGACGCACCTGGTTCGGCGTGGTGGCGGTCGCCGTCGGCACGTTCGCCATGGTCACGGTCGAGCAGCTCCCGATGGGGCTGCTGACGTCGATCGGCGACGGGCTGAGCGTGTCGGAGGGGACGGCCGGCCTCATGGTCACCGTGCCGGGCCTCGTCGCGTCCGCCGCGGCGCCGCTGCTGCCGGTCGCGATCGGCCGGCTCGACCGGCGCACGGTGCTGATCGGGCTGCTGACGCTGATGGTGGCGGCGAACGTGGTGTCGGTGCTGGCCCCGAACTTCGCGGTCCTGCTGATCTCGCGGTTCCTCGTGGGCATCAGCATCGGCGGCTTCTGGGCGCTGGCCGCGGGCATCGCCGTGCGGATGGTGCCGGCGGAGCACGTCCCCAAGGCCACCGCGATCACCTTCGGCGGCGCCACCGCGGCGAACGTGCTCGGCGTCCCGGCGGGCACGCTCATCGGCGAGTTCGCCTCCTGGCGGGTGGCCTTCGCGGTGGTCGGCGGGCTCGGCCTGCTGGTGGTCGGGGCGCTGCGCCTGCTGCTGCCGCCGCTGCCGGCCGACGAGCCGGTGCGCCTGAGCGCGCTCGCCGCGCAGTTCCGCAACCCGACGGTGCGCACCGGTGTGCTGGCCACGTTCCTGCTGGTGAGCGGCCACTTCGCGGCGTTCACGTTCGTCAGCCCGATCCTCCAGGACGTCTCGGGCATCGGCGAGGGCCTGGTCGGTCCCCTGCTGCTGGGCTTCGGCGCGGCGGGCATCGCCGGCAACTTCCTGATCGGCGGCCTGGCCGGGCGCGACGCGCGCAAGGCGATCATCGTGATCAGCCTGCTGCTGGCCGCGATCCTCGCGCTGTTCCCGGTGCTCGGTACGACCGCCGTCGGCGGCGTGGTCCTGCTGATCGCCTGGGGCCTGGCGTTCGGCGGTGTGCCGGTCAGCGTGCAGACGTGGATCCTGCAGTCGGCGCCCGGCGAGACCGAGCCGGCCACGGCGCTGAACACGTCGGTGTTCAACCTCGCCATCGCGCTCGGCGCGCTGTTCGGCGGGCTGGTCGTCAACGCGAGCAGCGTCACCGTGGCGCTGGGCGTCGGCGCGGCGGTCGCGGTGCTGACCTCCGTGGCGGTCCGGAGCGCGCGAGGGCTCGGCCAGAGCGCCTAGCGGCCCGCACCTGACGACGGGTGGTGGACGCGGTCCGCGTCCACCGCTCAGGCGTCCGCCGCGGGTCCGCCGGCCGGTTCGGCATGTGCCGGCGGCCAGAGCGGCGCGGGCTTGGCGACGGTGCCGGGTGCCGAGGTCTCGGGGGCGATCTCCATGACGATGTCGGCGAAGGCGCGCACACGCTGGTCGCCGTCGTCCGCCTTGCGCCAGATCAGCCCGTGCTCGATGGGCGGCATGTCGGGGACCTTGATGAACGCGATGTCCGGCCGCTGGTAGAGGTATAGCAGCTGGGCGTCGCCGGGGATGATGGCGCGGCCGGACGAGACGAGGGCCAGGGCCTCGTAGTACGTGTCGCAGACCTCGGCGGACCGCATGATCGGCCGTCCGCTGGGCGTCCACCGGGGCATGTGGAAGTCGGAGAAGTAGGCGGGGACCGCGCCGCGGGGGGCGGCGAAGGTCTCGCCGGCGAGGTCCTCGAACGACACCGAGTCGAGCCGGGTGAGGCGGTGGTCGGCGGCGACACACATGTACCGCTCCCCGCGCGTGACGAGCCTGCCGACGGTCATGTCCGGCTCGTCGACCGGCAGCGCCATCAGCACCACGTCGACGGAGCCGTCGCGCAGTTGCGACACGTGTTGATGGAGGTGGGTCTCGACGACGCGCAGGCCGCAGGTCGGGTTCCGGAGCTCGAAGATCTCGCGGGCGGCGGAGACGAAGCGTCCGGCCTGGTGGCCCATGAATCCGATGCTGAGCACGCCGGTCATGCCGAGGCCGGCCAGTTCCGCGCGGTCGAGCGCCCGCCGGATCCCCTCGTACAAAGGCAGCAGGTCCTCACGCAGCGCCCGGCCGACGTCGGTCAGCTCGACGCGTCTGCTGCTGCGCGTGAAGAGCGTCACGCCGAGGCGCCGCTCGGTCTTCTGGATGGTCTGGGTGACCAGCGGAGGGGAGACGTGCAGGCGCGCCGCCGTACGGCCGAAGTGCAATTCGTCCGCAAGTGTCAGGAATATCTCTATCTCGGCACGTTCCAACATCCGCCCACCCCCACGATTCCACCGGCAAAGCTGAACAATCCTGCCGCACCCTTCACCCCGCCCGAATGATCGGGTCCACCTGTCGCGCCCCCGGGATGAGCGCAGCCGAGAGGCCGCCGCCCCGCGGCGTACGCGGAACGACGGCCTCTCGGACCCTGCGGATGCGCGGGCGCCTCAGGAGTGGCGGATGACGACGTTCCCCACGAAGCCGCCCTTGCCGTAATAGCGCAGCGCCTCGGGGACCTCGTCGAAGCCGAACTCCCGGTGCACCAGCGGCCGCAGCCGCGCGGACGCCACCACGCGGTTCATCGCCTCGAACTGCGCGCGGCTGCCCACGGCCAGCGGTCGCACGACCGCGCCCGCGTTGAACAGCGCCGCCGACGACAGCGCCGGACCCTCCGTGTCCGCGCCGAGCCAGTGTCCGACGAGCGCGATCTCGCCGCCGAGCGCGGTCGCGGCCAGCGACTGCGCCAGGTCGCCGACGACGTCCACGACCCGGTCGACGCCGCGGCCGTCGGTGAGCCGGCGCACCTCCGCGCCCCACTCGGGCGTGGCCCGGTAGCCCACGACCTCGTCCGCGCCCAGCTCGCGCAGCTGCTCGGCCTTGGCGGGGCTCGACGTCGTGGCGATGACGCGGGCGCCCGCCAGCTTGGCCAGCTGCAGCGCGAACAGCGACACGCCGCCGGAGCCGAGCGTCAGCACGGTCTCGCCGGGCAGCGCCGGCCGGCCGCCGGTGAGCGCGTTCCACGCGGTGACGGCGGTCAGCGGGAGCGCGGCGGCCTCGGCGTACGACAGGTGGTCGGGAAGCCGGACGAGGCCCTGCTCGCCGGCCAGCGCGAGGTCGGTCAGCATGCCGTCCCGCCAGCTCCCCAGCTGGGCGGCGTAGTCCAGGCCGAACGGGCCGTCGATCCAGTCCGGGAAGACGGTGGCGGCCACCCGGTCCCCCGGCGCGACCCGGGTGACGCCCGGGCCGATCGCCACGACTTCCCCGACGCCCGCGCAGCCGGGGACGACGTCGTCGCGCACCGGCAGCGGGTAGTCGCCCTCCAGGACCAGCAGCTCGCGCATGCTGAGCGCGGTCGCGTGCACGCGCAGCAGCACTTGGCCGAACGCGGGCCGGGGGTCGTCGTGTTCACGCAGCGTCAGTCCGTCGATGCCCGCACCGGACCGCAGGTGGTAGCTCTTCATGGTGGTGCCCCTCGTTGTTCGCGGATCAGCGGGTCGTGCGGCGTCGCCGGGTCACGGCGTCTTGCCGTAGCCGAGCGCCTCGACGATGCGGCCGTCGCGGATCTCCATGAGGTTGACGCCGAGCATCCACACCGAGTCGGCGTGCGCGTCGCCGAACACCTCGTTGACCTCGCCGGGCTGGAACGCCACGCGCCACTTGATGACCGCGCGGTCGCCGAAGACGTACACGTCGGTCGGGGTGAAGGTGGTGTTCAGGTCGAGCGCGAGCGCCCGCCAGAAGCCCAGACAGGCGTCGAGGCCCTCGTAGCGCGTGCCCTCGGGGGCGGGCTGGACGCTGACCATCACGCAGTCCTCGTGGACCAGGTCGTCGAGCAGCTCCGGGGCGCGCTTGGTGAAGGCGGCGTTGAACAGGTCGATGACCTCGGCGGTCGAACGGGTGCCGGCGGGCGCGGTGTTCGCGTTGTCCGCGGCGCTTTCGGGGTGCGCGTGCGGTGTGGTGCTCATGAAGGTCGCCCCATTCCTGGTGGTTGTGTGCCGGATGGCTTCACCAGAGTCCACAGCCGGTGACCCGAGCGGAAACAACCGTTAGCTGGCACCCTCACAACGACCTTTTGTGACCGGGAGGGCGAGATACATGTCACGCTCCGTCGACGTCCGATTCGCGCGGGCCGCCCGATCGCGGACAAAGCGGGTCCCTAAAATCGGCTCATGATCGACGTGGAGGTACGGCATCTCGAGTCCTTCGTCGCGGTCGCCGAGGAAGGCAGCATCACCCGCGCCGCCGACCGCCTGCACCTGACCCAGCAGGCCGTCTCCGCCCACGTCAAACACCTCGAACGGGCCCTCAAGGTCACGCTGCTCGTCCGCACCCGCCGCGGCGTGCTGCTCACCCCCGCCGCGGACGAACTCCTCGCGGGCGGGCGCGACGTCCTCACCGACCTCGCCGCGCTCGTCGAGCGGGTGCGCAACAAGGCCGACGAGCGAAGCAGGACGCTGCGCCTGGCCTGCTGCCCGTACGCCACGGCGCTGTTCGCCGCCGTCGTCGCCGACTCGCTCGAGGCGACGGTGCCGGGCCTGGCGGTCGAGCTGACCAGCGTCCGCACACCCCGTTGCGAACTCGCCCACCTCAACGCGGGGGTCGCCGACGCCGCGTTCATGTGGCTGCCCGTCGGCGACGTCGGCCTGCACTCCGCGCCGGTACGCACCGAGGGCCGCGTGGTCGCGCTGCCCGCCCGCCACCGACTGGCCGACCGGGCCGAGGTGGCCTTCGCCGACCTCGCGGGCGAACCCGTCGTCTCCCCCGACATCTTCACCTCCCCCGAGGCCGAACGCGCCTGGATCGCCGACCCGCGCCCCGACGGCAGCCCGGCCCCGCGCGGGCTCACGGTCGACAAGGTCGAGGACTGCCTCCTGATGGTGGCCCGCGGGCGCGGGGTCTGGCTGGCCCCGGAGACGCTGGCCCGCTGGATCCCGGCCGTGAACGTCCGCTGGGTGCCCGTCGTCGACGCCGAGCCGGTCGACTTGGCCGTCGTGTGGACCGACCGCGCCCCCGGAGACCTCATCGCGACCGTCGTCGACGCGGTCCGCACCGCCCTCGCCGAGGCCGGCGGGGACGGGCTCCGGGTCGCGTAGATCCCCTCCGACATCCGGAATATCCGCGCGCCGATCGGGTTGCCGGGTGCTGTGTAGGTGCGCCGGCCGGACGGAAGGCCGACCGATCTGCGCCGGAATCCACGGAAATCCAAGGAAAAGAGTGTCACAAATGCGCGTGTTGCTGATGGCCTACGGGTCGCGTGGGGACGTCGAGCCGATGCTGGGACTCGCCGCCCAACTGCGGACGCTCGGCGCGGACGCCCACGTGTGCGCGCCGCCGGACTTCGCGGCGCTGGTGAAGTCGGCGGGTGTGCCGTTCACGCCGATCGGCGCGCCGGTGCGGCCGGTGGTGAAGGGGACCGTGACCGGGACGGCCCCCGTCCCGACCGAGGGCCTGACCGAGCGCGCGGCGGCGCTGGTCGCTACGACGTACGCGGCGGCGGCCTCGGCGGCCGAGGCGGCCGACGGGTGCGACGCGGTGGTGGCGACCGGCCTGCTCCCGGCCGCGGCCGCCGCACGCTCGTTCGCCGAGCAGCGCGGCATGCCCTACGTCTTCGTCTCCTACTTCCCGGCCTACCTGCCCTCCCCGCACCACCCGCCGTTCGCCCGCCCGGGCCGTCCGTTCCCGCCGGAGGTGACCGACAACCGGGCGCTGTGGGACCTCGACGTCGACAACATGAACGTGCTGTTCGGCACCGGCCTCAACGCGCACCGCGCCACGATCGGCCTGCCCGCGGTGGAGAACTTCCGCGACTACGTCCTCACCGACCGGCCGTGGCTCGCCACGGACCCGACCCTGAGCCCGTGGCTGCTGCCCGCGGACCTCGACGTGGTGCAGACCGGCGCGTGGATCCGATCCAGCGAACGCCCGCTGCCCGCCGAGCTGGAGGCCTTCCTGGAGGCCGGGGCGCCGCCGGTGTACGTCGGCTTCGGCAGCCTCCCGGTACGCGACGCCGACCAGGTCGCGCAGGCGGCCGTCGAGGCGGCCCGCGCCCACGGCCGCCGCGTCCTCGTCTCCGGCGGCTGGGCCGACCTGGCCCTCGTCGACGACCAGGACGACTGCCTGGCCGTCGGCGACGTCAACCACCACGCGCTGTTCCCCCGCGTGGCCGCCGTCGTCCACCACGGCGGCGCGGGCACGACGACCACGGCCGCCCTGGCCGGAGCACCGCAGGTGGTCGTGCCGCAGATGGTCGACCAGCCCTACTGGGCAGGCCGCGTCGCCGATCTGGGCATAGGCGTCGCCCACGACGGCCCGAACCCGACGTTCGAGTCCCTGTCCGTCGCGTTGAAGACGGCCCTCTCCCCCGAAACCGCCGCGCGCGCCACGGCCGTCGCCGCCGAGATCCGCCCCGACGGCGCGGCCGTGGCCGCCCAGCTGCTGCTCGACACGACGGGGAGCCACACCTCCAACTGAGTACCCCCGTTTGCGCGCGAGGCCGTCCAGCACTCCACCTTCTTGCGTCATGAGCAACATCTCATGCTCCGCGCAGACGTCCGGCGACGAACGCGGCGAGCCGCCCGCCGAGAGCGAGACCACGAACGTGGCCGTGATCGGCGGCGGCCCGGCGGAACCAGCGCGCGGCGCGGGTACACCACCGGACGCGCGTCAGCTGCGCGCGATCCCGTCCATCGCCCTCTGCGGCCCGACGACAGAGACCCGTCAGGACGTCGTCAGGCCGCCGTGCCGCGCTCCTTGAGCTGCTCCTCGTCCAGGTAGGCGTCGGTCTGCTCGAAGTCCTGAAGCCTCGCGGGCCGGCCCGTCTGGAAGCCCGTGCGCACGAAGTCGTCACCGGCCGTGGCGTTCAACGCCCAGTTCACCAGAACACGGGTGCGGGCGGTCACCGTCGGCAGCGCCATGACGTGATACCCGCGCGCGACAGCCTGCGCCGGAACGCCCGACAGCTCGACACCCAGCGGCTTGGACACCGCGTCCTTGCCACCGAGGTCCACGACGAGGCCGAGGTCCTTGTGGAAGTACGGCCGCAACGTCCCGCCGCGCAGCCGGGCGACGGCGTTGTCGGCGAGCACCTTCCCCTGGCGCTGCGCGTGCTGAGCCGTCGGCGGCGTAATGGCGTCGCCGCCCTTGGACAGATCGGGAACGGCCGCGGCATCCCCGGCCGCCAGCACGCCGTCCAGCCCGGGGACGGTCAACTCGGCGGTGGTGACCAGCCGTCCGCGCAACGTGTCGCCGGACAGCTGGTCGACGAGCGGGCTGGCCTTGACCCCCGCAGTCCAGATCAACGTGTGAGAAGGCAGCACCCGGCCATCCGTCAGCGTGACGCACGTAGGTTCGATCGAACTGACCGACGTCCCGAGAGAGAACAGAACACCGCGCCGACGCAGCATCTGCATCGCCTTCATACCCAGCCGGTCACCGAGCTCGGGCAACAACTTGGGAGCGACATCGACCAGGTGCCACTCGATCAACGACGGATCGAGCCGCGGATACCGGCTTGCCGCAGCCGTCGTAAGCCGCTGAAGGCACGCCGCGGTCTCCGTCCCGGCGTAGCCACCCCCGACAACGATGAACCTCAACCGGGCCTCGCGCTCCGCCGGATCCGTCGTAACAGCGGCCAAGTCGAGCTGCGAGATGACGTGATCGCGCAAGTACGCGGCCTGGGCCAGCGTCTTCATCCCAAGCGCGTACTCGGACAGACCCGGGATGTCAAACGTGCGCGTAGTACTCCCCGCAGTGAGCACAAGCTGGTCGTACGGCACGTCCACCAGTTCCCCGGTCGTCTTCCGGACGACGCACACCTTCGCCGCCGTATCCACCCCGAGCGCGACACCGGGCAACAACCTGGTCCGCCGCAACCGGCGACGCAGCGACACAGCAACCGACTGCGGCGTCAGCACCCCCGCCGCGACATGCGGCAGCAGCGGCAAATACAGCTGGTAGTCCGTCGGCGTAACGAGCGTCAGCTCGGCCTCAGCCGGCGCGAGCTTCTTCTCCAGCCGGTGAAGACACTCGACGCCGGCGAACCCACCACCGACCACGACGATCCTGGGACGCGACATCGAGTGCACTCCTAACGCCGAACGGATCCACCGCGCGGGCACGCGGCACGCGCTTGCGAGCCTACGTAGATCACCTGCCCCCGCCTCGCCGCCCGTCGGCTACCCGCCCAACCCCGGTTCATCCCGGCGATCACCGCTCGCTCGCCGTACCCACCGGCTCAGGCCGCGGCCGGCTCCAGGAAGTCCCGTACCAGCCGGGCGAACTCCTCCGGTTGTTCGACGCGGACGACGTGGCCGCTGTCGAGTTCGGTGTAGGTGCTGCCGGGGATGCCTTCGTACAGTTCCCGCACCTTCTCGACGGGGATGAGCACGTCGCGGGTGCAGCCGACCACGAGTGTCTCGGCCTGGATCTTCGGCAGGTAGTCGCGGACGTCCAGGCGACGGACGAGGTCGAGCTGCCGCAGCACGCCCGGGGTCGGACGCATGAACGCGACAGTCTCGGCGACCGCTTCGGGGCTGATGCTGTTGAGGTGCCGGCGGCTGAAGGCGAGCAGCGCGGCGTACCGCGCGAAGGCTTCGGGGTCGTCGGCGAGGCCGCGCCAGAGCGCGAACGTGTTGCTGAGGTGCGCGTCCCGGGTGTGGCCGGGGCCCGCCACCAGGATGAGGCGGCGCACGAGTTCGGGACGGGTGGCGGCGAGGGCGGCGGCCGCGGCGGTGCCGAGGGAGAAGCCCAGGACGTACGCCGGCCCGGAGCCCGAATGCTCGATGACGGCCGCCAGTTGCTCGGCGTGGGCTTCGACGGTGAGTTCGCCTCCGTCGTCCTCGACCCGTTCGCTGCCGCCGAGGTCGGGCAGCAGCACGGTGTACCGGTCGGTGAACCTCCCGGCGATGGCGTCCCACGTGACGGATCCCGGGCCCGTGCCGTGCACGAGGACCAGCGCGGGGCCTACGCCCTGTGCGCGGTACGGGACGCGGGTGTTTCCGACGGTGAGCTCGGGCATGGGGGTCCCTTTCAACAGATCACAGACGTTCGCGAGCCATGACGGCCCGGGTGGCCCCTCGGACAGGGCATGCCAATGACTCTAATCGAGTCACTTGCTGTGCGGCAACTCTATTAGAGGTATCGATGTGATCGACCGGGCCGGTCTCGTCCACGGCATGTCTCTCCGGTCCGACACCCCTTTTTGGTACAGCCAGCACCACCACGCACTCGGGTACGCAGGGCACCGCTTTACGGCCGCCGCGAACCTACGGTCGATCGTGTGACAACGCACATCGACGAGAAGCGCCATGAACAGCGCGACGAACACGCCGTGACCATCACCGGGTTGACCAAGAGCTTCGGCACCGGCGCGACACGGTTCCGGGCGCTGACGAGCATCGACCTCACCGTCGCGCCGGGGACCTTCACCGCGATCATGGGGCCGTCGGGCTCGGGCAAGACGACGCTGTTGAACTGCCTGCTGGGCCTGGAGAAGCCCGACTCCGGCTCGATCCGCATCGGCGGCACGGACATCACCGGCCTCGACGAGACGCGCCTGGCCGAGATGCGGCGTTCGCACATCGGCGTGGTCTTCCAGTCGTACAACCTGATCCCGTCCCTCACCGTCGCCGACAACATCTCGCTCCCGCTGCGACTGGCCGGACGCCCGATCGACCCGCGCCGTGTACGGGAACTGGCCGAGACCGTCGGTGTACGGGCCACGCTCGACCGCCGCCCCGCCCAGCTGTCCGGCGGCCAGCAGCAGCGCGTCGCGTTCGCGCGGGCGCTGGTCACGGACCCGGAGCTGATCGTCGCCGACGAGCCGACGGGCGCGCTGGACACCGCGTCGAGCGACGTCGTCCTCGGCCTGCTCCGCTCGATCGTCACCGACCTCGGGCAGCGGGTGCTGCTGGTGACCCACGACCCGCGCGCCGCCGCGGTCGCGGACCGTGTGCTGTTCCTGCGCGACGGACGCTGGCACGGCGAACTCCGCGGCGCCACCGAGGCCCAGATCGCAGCGACCCTCACCGAGCTCGGGCGCCGCTCGTGAAGACGCTCGCGCGCCTGACGCTACGCGCCCGCCGGGGCCAGGTCGCCGCGCTGGCCGTGACCGTGTTCTTCTCGGCCGTCCTCGTCGGGGCGTTCGGACTCCTCCTCGAGACCGGAGCCCGCGGCGAGGTCTCCACCGGCGAGTACCACGCCGCGCCGCTGCTGGTCGCCTCTCGGCAGTCGGTACCCGTCGACGACGACGTCGATATGACGGTCCCCGGAAGGGCTTTGGTGCCCGCCCCACTGCCCGACGAGGTCGCCGAAGCGCTCCCCGGGTCCCGGGTCGTCGCCGACCGCATCGTCGCCGCGGTCCTCGCCACCCGCGCCGGCGACGCCGAGCAGGTGGACGCCCACCCCTGGTCGGCGTTCGCGCTCGGGAACCGCCGACTGGCCGCAGGACACGCACCCGCAGGCCCAAACGAGGTCGTGCTGCCCGCCCGCCTCGCCCACGCCCGCGGTCTGGCGCTCGGCGGCGAGGTCCGGCTCGGATTCGGTGACCAGCCCGTCGAGTTCACCCTCGTGGGCACCACCACCGCCGACGACGCAGGCGTGGACGTCCCGGACGTCTACCTCAGCGACGCCCAGATCCAGGTGCGGGGCAACCCCGACCGGAGAGTGGCGGCAATCGGCATCTGGCCGCAGACCGCGGCCGACACCAAAGCACTCGCCCAGCTGGCCGAGCGGAACGGCGCGAGACTGTGGGACCGCGGCGACCGAGGCCCCGTCGAGGCCGTCGCGCAAGGCAGGGCGAAGGGAACGCTCGTCTCCGCCGCCGGCGCGCTCGGCGCCATCGCCCTCATCGTCGCCGTCTTCACGGTCATCGCGCTCACGTCCCTCCAAATCCGTGAGCGTTCCCGCGAGTTGGCCATGCTCCGCATCGTCGGCGCCACGCCGCGCCAGGTGAAGCGGCTGCTGCGCGCGGAGATCCGCATGGTCGCCGGGCTCGCGGGTGTCTCCGGCGGCATCGCCGGACCGTTCGTAGGTGCGGTCATGCTCGGCGTCATCCGGTCCTGGGGCGTGCTCCCCCGCACCCTCGAGCCGGTGTTCGGCCCGCTGCCCTTCGTCGCGGCGGTCCTGACAGGTTTCCTCGCCGCCGAGGTCGCCACCCGCGTCGCGGTACGACGAGTCGTACGCGACAGCCCCCTTGCGCAACTCGAGGACGGCGACAGGAGTCCCACCGACGCGCCGCGCACGGGACGCCGCGTCGTCGTCGGAGTCGGGCTCCTGGCCCTGGGCGTCGTGATGGCGCTGGCGCCGACGTACACCTCCAACATCGACGTCGCCAGCGGACTGCCCGGCATCTCCGGACTGGTGATGGCCCTGTCGATCGGCCCGCTGAGCCCGCTCGTCGTACGTGCGGCGACGCGCATCGCGCGCCGACCCGCCGCCCGAACCGCCGCCGCCTACACGGCACTCAACAGCGTCCGCCACCGCGCCGCACGCGTCGGCGGCGCGCTGACCCCGATCGTGCTCGGGGTCGCGCTGAGCGCCGTCCAGCTCTCCGGCGCGGCGACGGCCGGCGCCGTCGCGGACGCACAGCGCCACGCGGGCAGTCGCGCCGACCTCACCGTGACCGCTCCCGGCCCGGGTATCGGCGCGCGGACGGCCGAACTCGTAAGCAACGTACCGGGCGTCGGCTCCGCCACCCCGTTCGTGACCACCGGCGTCATCGTCCAGACATCCCCCGGCGGCGGGAACGGCCCCCAGACCCTGAAAGCGCTCGGCATCCCCGGCGGCGAGGCGGAGCACTACGCCGACCTCAGGCCCACGAAAGGCGGCGGCCCGATCCGTCTCGCGCAAGGCGACGTAGCGCTCGGCGTCCTCGGCGCGGCCCAGGTGGGCACCCACGTCGGGGACGACATCACGATCACGCTCCCGGACGGACGGGCCGTCAAACGGCACGTCACCGCGCTGTACGAACGCGGCCTCGGCTTCGGCGACGTGCTCCTCCCCCTCGCCGACGTACAGCCGGCCACCGCTTCCGGGCTCGCCTCCGGACTGGCCGTCACCGTCCCCGCGTCCGAATCGATCACGCGGGTCGAGAACCGCATCCGAGCCCGACTCGCGGACATGCCAGGGGCCGACGTCACCCGCTCCACACCCGACGACGGCGGCGACGCCTCAGCCGGCGAAGCCAAGTTCGGCCTGCTCATCCTGCTGGTCCTCTTCGGCTACATCGCCATCGCCGTCACGAACTCACTTGTCACAGCCACGCTTTCCCGCCGACCCGAGTTCGCACTGCTGGGAGCCGTCGGCGCCACACCACGCCAACGCCGCGCGATCCTGCGCTGGGAGGCCGCCGTCCTGGCCGCCACCGCCTGCATTGTCGGGACCGCGTTCGCACTGCCCGGGCTCGTCGCCATGACCTATGCCCTGAGCAACGGCGAGAGCTTCGTGCCCGCGATCGACCCCGTGGTCTTCACCGGCATCGTCACGTTCACGTTCATCCTCGTCTTCACCGCCACCGCCCTCGCGGGCCGAGCCGTCATGCGCGACCGCCGCTAGGAGCGTGGGGACCGGCCTACGGCTTGACCAGTCCGCTGCGGTACGCCAGGACGACGAGGTGAACGCGGTCGCGGACGCCGAGTTTGGCCAGCAGCCGGGCCACGTGGGTCTTGGCGGTGCCGGGGCTGATGTGGAGACGGCGGCCGATCTCGGCGTTGGACAGGCCTTCGGCGACGAGCAGCAACACCTGGTGCTCGCGATCGGTGATCACATCCGTGACGGACGCGGCGTCTTTAGCCGGGAGTTCGGCGCCGGTCACGGCCGGAGCAGCCGGAAGAACCGACACAGCGGCGAAGTCCGCGATCAGCCGACGGGTGATCGCAGGTGCCAGCAACGCGTCACCCCCTGCAAGCACCTTGACGCCCGCGATGAGATCGGCGGGAGGAACATCCTTGAGAAGGAAGCCACTTGCCCCGGCACGCAACGCACCGTACACGTACTCAGCCAGGTCGAACGTGGTCAGCATCAGCACCCGAGCAGCGCTCGCGCACGTGATCGCGGCAGTCGCCTCGATGCCGTCCATGTCCGGCATGCGGATGTCCATCAGCACGACGTCGGGGGCGGTGGTGCGGGTGACGGCGGCGGCTTCGCGTCCGGTGGCTGCTTCGCCGACCACGGCCAGTTCGGGATCCGTGCCCAGGATGCCGGCCAGTCCGGCCCGCACCAGACGCTGGTCGTCCGCGACCACGACGCGGATCGTCATGCCGGGTACGGAAAGGTCGCCCGGACCCGGAAACCCCCGGTCCCCACCGGGCCGAAGTCCAAGGCTCCGCCGTACAGTTCGACACGCTCGCGCATGCCCGTCAGGCCGCGGCCGGGACGCACCCGCGCCTCCGCTCCGCAGCCTTCGTCGGTGATCTGGACGTCGAGCGCGGCGGTGCCGTGGCGCAGCGCCACCATGGCGGCGTCCGTCCCGGCGTGCCGGACGACGTTCGTGAGCGACTCCTGGATCACCCGGTACACGCAAAGCCCCAGTCCGGGCGCCAGCTCCCGGGAGGCCGCGCACGGCACCCCGCCGTCGTCGAGCTCGGTCAGGGAGACAGCCACCCCCGCCTGCGCGATGCGTTCCAGTAGTCGCGGCAAGTCCCCCAGCCCCGGGGCCGGTTGAAGGGAAAGAGCGTCGGACTGAGGATGCGTGCGCAACACACCCAGCATTCTCCGCAGTTCGTCCAGCGTCTCGCGCCCGGCGTGCTCGATGGCGTCGAGCGCGGCCGCGGCCTGATCAGGCTGTGTGCCGACGACGAGGTTGCCGTAGCCGGCCTGAACCGTGATGACGCTCATGCCGTGCGCGACCACGTCGTGCAGCTCGCGGGCGATGCGCAGCCGTTCCTCGGCCGCCTCGCGGCGCGCTTGGTCGACCTCGCGCCGCGCGGCCTCCGCCGCGGCACGCCGACGTTGGCCGTTGGCGTACCCGGCCACCCAGGCCGCAGTGAACGCGAACGCCACCGGGGCGATCGCACCGTTGTGTTCGAACCTCGGCAGGCCGGTCGCGCCCGCCGCCACACAGGCCGCGCCGAGGGCCGGTACGCCGACCCGCAGCGGCGTGCGCCCGGCCACCGCGTACAGCGCCCACACCGCGCCCGGCAGCGCAAGGAAGACGATCTGGGCGGACGCCGGCGCCAGGCCGTACGCCGCCAGCGCACACCCGGCCGCCGCCATCGGCCGCCTGCGGCACAGCGCGAGCGGGAGGGCCGCCAGCAAGGCCCCGGCCGCGGCCGCCGCGCGATGCGGCGTGTCGTGCACCAGCACACCCCAACTCAGCAGCGCGAACACAGCGGCAACGAGACCGTCCGCGAACTGCCAGTGCCAGGGCCGGATCGGCCGCACCGCGCGGGAAAGCCTGCCGAAACGCATCGCGGTATCGCGCAGAGGTGAGGGCATCGACTCGGCCATGCCCCGAGCGTAGGCGCGCCCCCACCCCGCGGCATCGCTCGCGAGGCGTATGCCGCGCGGCATACGCGCGCCCGAGATCAGGCCGCACGGCAGACGCGCACCCCGCCGCCCGGGCGGCAGCGTGGAAGCCGCCGGTCGGGCCTCGCCGCCGGAAGACCCCAGGAGGACACGAACGCCGATGATCACCGCAGCTCACCTCACCAAACGCTTCACCCGCAAACGCCGCCCCGCCGTCGACGACCTCTCCTTCACCGTGTCCCCCGGCCGCGTCACCGGCCTGGTCGGTCCCAACGGCTCCGGCAAGTCGACCACCATGCGCATGATCCTCGGCCTGGACACCCCCGACGCCGGCCGGGCCCTCGTCGGCGGGCGGCGCTACCGCGAACTGCGCTGCCCCCTGCGCACCGTCGGGGCGGTGCTGGACGCCGGGGCCGTCCACCCCGGCCGCAGCGCCCGCGACCACCTGCGCTGCCTGGCCGTCACCCACGGGATCGGCGTGCGGCGCGTCGACGACGTGCTGGCCGTGGTCGGGCTCGCCGACGCCGCACGCGCCAGGATCCGAACCTACTCGCTCGGCATGCGCCAACGCCTCGGCGTAGCAGCGGCGTTGCTCGGCGATCCCGCCGTGCTCGTCCTCGACGAGCCGGTCAACGGACTCGATCCCGAAGGCGTCCGGTGGATCCGCGGCCTGA
The DNA here is from genome assembly GCF_029953285.1 of Yinghuangia seranimata. Lineage (GTDB taxonomy): Bacteria > Actinomycetota > Actinomycetes > Streptomycetales > Streptomycetaceae > Yinghuangia > Yinghuangia seranimata. The sequence goes on from NZ_JASAOI010000057.1 coordinate 95,469, forward strand.
TGCGGGACCTGGCCTCGGAGGGCCGCACGGTGCTGGTCTCCAGCCACCTGATGAGCGAGATGGCGCAGACCGCCGACCACGTCCTGGTCATCGGCCGCGGCCGCCTGCTCGCCGACGCGCCGCTGGCCGAGTTCACCCGTGACGAGCCGTTCGAGGACGCCTACTTGCGCCTGACCGCCGACGTCGCCGACCACCGCACGTGCCCTGGAAGGACCCCCGCCCCGTGACCACCGATGCCGGGCGCGGCCCGGGTTTCCGCGGCGCCGTCGCCGCCGAACTGCTCAAACTCCGCTCCCTCCGCTCGACGTACCTCACCCTCGCCTTCGCCGTCGCGACGGGCCTGGTCTTCGGGATCACCGACACCGCCTCCACAGCCCGCCATTGGGCGACGATGACCGCGGCCGAACGCGCGGACTTCGATCCCGTCGGAACCTCGCTCAACGGCTACGAGTTCGGCCTGCTCGCCTTCGGTGTCCTTGGCGTGCTGGCCGCGAGCAGCGAGTACGGCACCGGACAGATCCGCGCCACGCTGACCGCCGTCCCCGACCGCGCGGCCGTCTTCGCCGCCAAGGCGCTCGTGGTCGGCGGACTCGGCCTGCTGCTCGGCGAGGCCGCCGCGTTCACCAGCTTCGGGCTCGGCCAATGGATGCTGGCCCGCGAGCACTTGGACGCCTCTCTCACCGAACCGGGCGTCCTGCGGGCCGTCGTGTGCGCGGGGCTGTACCTCGGCGTCATGGCCGTCGTCGGCCTCGGCCTCGGCGCGCTGATCCGGCACACCGCCGGCGCGATCGGGGCTCTGTTCGCCCTCGCCTACCCCGCCTATGCGGCGGCCCGGTCCTTCGAGTCGTGGACCTACCTGCCAGACCACCTGCTGCTCAGCAACGCCGCCACCGTCCTCGCCCAAGCGCACCCACCCGAGGCCCAACCGCGGGTCCCCGGGCTGGAGTTCGCCCTGTTCGACCTGGCGCTCTACACCGCGGCGGCGCTCGTACTCGGCGCATGGCGGTTCCGCCGGGACCCGTAAGAGCGACGGCCGGCATGCCGCCGCGAAACTCCTACGACACGTCCCGCTTTGCCGTCGCCAGGACGCGCAGGGCCTGCGTCAGCACCGCGGCCTCCCGGTCGCCGAGCGGGGCGAGGAACGCCCGTTCGGCGGCCTGGCGGGCCTCTTCCGCGTCGGCCCGCACCCGCTTGCCGCGCGTCGTCAGCTCGACGACGTTGCGGCGACGGTCCTCTTCGCTGCGGCGCCGCTCCACCAGGCCCTTGGCCTCCAGGGCGTCCACGAGCGCGACCATCGTCGTACGGTCGACGCCCAGCCGCTGCGCGGCATCCAGCTGCGACAGCGGACGGCTGGCGGCCAGCACCGCGAGGACCGCCAACTCGCGTGCGTCCAGCCCGAACCGGGCCAGCGCGGGCTCGGCGTGCTCGGCCAGCCGCAACTGCGCGTGCTTGAGCAGGTATCCCAACCGCGCGCCGAGCAACTCCTCGACCGCGCCCGTCCCGTCGTCATCGGCTGCCATGCCGCACATCCTACCTTTGAACTGATGGTCAGCGATGCTGACGATCATCTATGGTGACTGTCATGGCTGCCGACACCACCTCGACCAGCACACTCCGCTTCGGCGTCAAGACGACGCCCATGCACCTCACTTACGACGAGATCCTCCGCGTCTGGGAGGAGGCCGACGAACTACCCGAACTCGACGACGCCTGGCTGTGGGACCACCTGATGCCGCTCGCCGGACCGCCCGGCGGCGCCATCCTGGAAGGCTGGACGCTGCTGGCCGCTCTCGCCGCCCGCACCACGCGACTCCACCTCGGGCTGCTGGTCACCAGCAACCGCCTGCGCTCCCCCGCCCACCTCGGGAAGATCGCCACCACCGTCGACGTCGTCTCCCGGGGACGCCTGGTCATGGGCCTCGGGGTCGGCGGCACCCGGCAACCCACGGGCCCCAACCCGGCCGTGGCCGAGTACGCCGCGTACGGATTCCCGCTCCCGAGCCCGGGCGAAGCCCTGGCCCGCCTCACCGAGACCATCGCGATCCTGCGCCGCATGTGGACCGACGAAGGCTTCGACCACGACGGCCCGTTCACCACCCTGCGCGGCACCCGCAACGGCCCCGGTCCGGTCCGCCCCGGCGGCCCGCCGCTGCTGCTCGGCGGCTGGGGCGACCGCATGCTGCGGATCGTCGCCGAGCACGCCGACATCTGGAACGTGCCCGGCCCGCCGCACAACAGCACCGCCTGGGTCGCCGACCGCACCCGCGCCCTCGACGCCCACTGCGCCGCGGTCGGCCGCGACCCCGCCGAGATCAGCCGTTCCGCCCAGATCATCGTCGACTACGCCGACCCCGCCACCACCCGCACCCACGTCCACGCCCTGGCCGCCGCCGGCATCGGCCACGTCGTCCTCGCGCTCCCCCGCCCCTATCCGACCAAGGCCGCACGATGGCTCGTCGACGAGATCGTCACGCCGGTCCGGGAGACCATCCAACGCTACTGAACGGCATTACCGCTTCTGCCCCTTCAGCCGAACAACGGTCCCGCGCCGGACTCCTACGCGCAGCAAGCACGAAGTCCGTCCAGGAGTCCCACGCCGCGACCCGCGCCTACGCCAAGGAGGCCGCGAAAAGCGGCGGTTGGCGCACGATCACGCTGCGGTTCCTGACCACACAGGTGTTCGCGCGCCAAGACGACGACCTGTTGTCCATGAAGGGCCCATCCGGGTGGCACCCGGCGTCGACATGCGGCTGGACCGGGGCTGCGCACGCCGCGGAGCGTAGGTTGCAACCAACCCGTCCGTCGGGTCGGGGGTGACCCGAGGGAGTTCAGCATGTCGACGCAACAGAGCACACGCGCGGCCCAGGCGACGCTACAAGTGGCGGATCAGCAGGTGGCGATGACCCTGGCCGGGATCGCGGCGACCGCTGCCACCCCGCGCCCGTCGGGAGAGTCGGTCGCCGAGCAGTGCACCCGGGTCATCCTCGGCGTCAACCAGCAGCTCGCCGACCCCGGCCTCGCCACCCAGGGCGACTGGAGCCTGCTGTGGGCCGCGCTGAGCGAGGACAACGCGAACATGGCCTACCTGGCCAGGTCCACCGACGGCTCCAACCAGTTCGCCGTGGTGCTGCGCGGCACGGTCGGCAACGTGACCGACCTGCTGGAGGACCTCGACGTCGGTACGGTCGTCCCGTTCACCGCCGTCGGCAAGCCGGCCGACCCGGTGTACGTGTCCAAGGGCGCGATGGAGGCGTTCAGCCAGGTCCTGGCCATGAGCGCGGCGGGCCTGACCCTGGTGGAGGCGCTGTCCGCCGCGCTCTCCGCGGCGCCGGCGAACCCGACGGTCCTCGTGATCGGCCACAGCCTCGGCGGCTGCCTGGCCACCATGGTCGCCCCGTACTTGCAGACGCTGACCTGGCCCGGCGCCACCGCACCGGTGTTCGGCCTCTACACCTTCGCCGCGCCCACCGCGGGCGGGCCGGACTTCGCGGCATACGTCACCGGCCCCGACCTGACCTGGGTCGTCAACGAACGCTACGTCAACTGCTACGACGTGGTGCCGCTGGCCTGGGAGAGCATCGACACGGCCAAGGGCTGGTACCCGGACAAGGGCCCGGCTGCCGACGTCGACACCAAGGCGGTCATCACCGCCCTCGCCTCCCTGCCCGGCCCCAACACGTACGTCCAGCCCGGCGCCTGCAGCCAACTGAACCCCGATTACGACATCAACGACTCGAACCTGCAGAAGAAATCCCTGCAGGACTTCATGGGTCAGGCCGCGTATCAGCACGCCAACAACACCTACTTGGGCCTGCTCAACGCGCCGCTCCTGCCGATGGGCCCGCAGGTCGCCGGCATCACGCCCGACACCGGTGGGGCCGGCACCCAGGTGACCATCACCGGCACCGGCTTCGACGCCGGCGCCATGGTCGACTTCGGCCCGTTCGCGTGCACGGACGTCACCGTCGGCGAGGGCGGCACCACGATCACCGCCACCGCGCCCGAGGGGATCGGCGTGGCGGCGGTGCGGGTCACCACCTGCCTGGGCACCTCCCCGGCCGTGGCCACCGCCCAGTTCGCCTACGGCGGCCCGTCCCCGGTGCGGGTCACCGGCATCACGCCGAACTCCGGCGCGGCAGGCACCCTGGTCACCATCACCGGCGTCAACTTCGGCTCCGACGCGAAGGTCTTCTTCGCCGGCGTACAGGCCCCCGGCCCGAACGTCTCCCCGCCGGACACGATCTCCGTCGACGCGCCCAAGGGCGTCACGGGCGTCGGCAAGCCGTCGACCGTCAACATCACGGTCGTGTCCAACGGCTATTCCTCCCCCGCCGGTCCCGCCGACGAGTACGCGTATCCGGAGCTGTGACCCTTAGGGGCGCGAAGTGCCCCCGCCCGACGGGGCGGGGGCACGGTCACCCGGCGGCGGCCACCGCGGCCGGCTGGTCGCCGAGAGTCGCCGTGGCGGTGCCGTCGCCTTGGCCGTCCCACCCACCGCACTAGCGGGGCACACCCAGCGCGTCGATGCGTCCCGCGCGCAGGATCCAGGCGCCGGTCGGCAGGGCACCCGCGTACGGCTGCTGCGTCGTGCCTGACGCGCGCCACAGCGGTGCGCCGGTGTCGGCGCGCAGGGCGTACAGCCGGCCCTTGTCGCCGACCGCATAGACGACGCCGCCAGAGGTGAACGGGTGGAGCTGCTCCGGCTCCCCGTCGACGTGCGGGGCGGTGAACGTCCACGGCATGCGACGGGCCTTCAGGTCCAGCGTGTAGACGCGGCCTTCCTCGCTGCCGACGTGCGCGCGGGAGTCCGCCAGGACGGGCCAGTCGGCGAGGTTGACCGATCCGTCGAGGGCCTGCCCGGCGTTGACGGCGAGGTTCCACTCGAGGTTGCCCGTGTCCGCGAAGCGGACGGTGATCATGCCGTCCACCTCGGCGGTCACGACCCGGCCGTCGCCGGCGACGACGGCGTGCACCAGGCTCTGCGTGACCTGGCGCCAGAGCCGCTGCGCGTCGGCAAGTGCGACGCCGCAGACAACTCCCTCGGGAATTCCGGCGTCCGTAAGGGTGTTGCCGCTGAGCACCAGCGTCCCGCCGCTCACGGCGCCGAACCAGAGGCTGTAGCGCGGGAACTCCTGGCGGCCGCGGGCCTGTCCGGTGCGGGCGTCGAGGATGTGGACGACACTGTCGTGGAGCGCGGTCGCTTCTTCGCCGCGCCGGGCGACCACCCACAGGGTGTCGGGGCCGGCCAGGCCGACGGTCCCGTCGGGGGCGCCCGCGTCGAAGCTCCACGCCTCGGGGCGGGAGCCGTCCAGCGCCAGCGACCGCACCACGCCGTCTTTGCCGTAGGCGAACGCGGTGCCCTCGTGCGCTTCGAGCGAGACGACGTCCGGCCGCCGCCACACGACGCGCCCGCTCGCGGGGTCCAGCACGTACCAGACGCCGACCTTGTCGAGCGCCGTCACGAACTCACCGAACGGGATGCACAGGCCGACACCCGTGTCGAGCGCCGACTGCCACACCTGCGTCCCGTCCGGGGCGACGCGGAACAGGGCGCCGGTGGTGCTCGCCGCGACCAGCCCGGAGGGATGCGGGTACGCCGACTCGAAGACCTGGCCGGATCGCGCGAAACTCCATGTCACCGACGGCTTTTGCCATTCGTCCCCGGCAAGGCGCTCCTCGAGGTACCAGGCGCCGGCCGCCCCGGGCAGCGCCAGCGCGGCGAGGCCGGTGAGAACGCGCCGCCGGGTCACGCGGTGACGCGCCTCGGCGGACAGGGTGTCGGCCTCGGCCTGGTGACGATCGATCAACTCGCGTACGGCGCCGGGCAGCCAGCCCTCGTCGTTGTGGACGCCGCTCTGCGTCCACACGGTGGCATCGTCGTCCTTCGGCGAAGCCCCAACGGTCGAGGGCAGATCCGCCGCGAGCAGCTCCGCCGCGTCGTCGAGCAGCGCCACGAGGCCTGCCGGCGTGGGGCGTTCCCCAGGGTCCTTGGCCAGGCACGCGTGAACAACCGGAAGCAACAACGGCGGCACCCCGCCGAGATCGGGGTCGTCGGACAGCGTCCGGGCCACCCTCGCCCCCGCCTCACCACCACCGAACGGGCCCGCGCCGCGCGCCGCGAACGCCACGGTCGCACCAAGTGCGAACACGTCGCTGGCCGGACCGGGCACGCCACGTATCTGCTCGGGAGCCATGTACCCCGGGGTGCCCAGTCCGTGCCCGGTCGCGGTGAGGGCCGTCGCCCCCTCGATGCGCGCGATCCCGAAGTCGATGACGCGCGGACCGGCCGCGGTGACCAGCACGTTGCGCGGGTTGAGGTCCCGGTGCACCAGGCCGGCGCCATGGATCGCGACGAGCGCCTCCGCGAGCCCGCGCGCCAGGACGAGCAGCGCGGGCAGTGGCAACGGGCCGCCGTGCGCGACCGCCTCCTGAAGCGCCGGCGCGGGGACGTACTCAGTCGCCAGCCAGGGACGTTCCGCATCGGGATCGGCGGCGACCAGCGCCGCCGTGAACGGCCCGCGCACCGTACGGGCGGCCAGCACCTCATGCTTGAACCGCCGCTGGTACGCGTCGTCCGCCTGGTGGCGGTCCAAGATCACCTTCACCGCCACGAGCCGCCCGCCGCGCCCCGCCGCGACATAGACCCGGCCCATGCCACCCTGCCCCAGGAGCCGCAGCACCCGGTAAGGCCCGATCTCGCGCGGGTCCTCCTTCCCCAACGCCTCCACGCGGCCCGCCCCCTTCCCGGGCCCCGGCCGCGCAGCCCGCGTGTGGCACCCCCGGCGGCAGGCTAGTGCCGTACCGCCACCCGGCACCGGCGAACGCCCGAGATCGACCGCCCCAGCCCGAGTAGGCACAAGAACCCCCAAGCCTCACACATTGCGCACAGATAGTCACAACCTGCAACCCACCAGGGAGCTGCTCGCCAGCCCGGCCCAGCCGCAGGATCATGGATGTACAAGGACAAATCCATAGAAAGAGGAGGCGTCATGTCCACCATCAAGGACAGCGTCGACATCGACCGCCGTCCTGAGGACGTCTTCGCCTACGTCACCGACTGGTCGAACCTGCCCGAGTGGCAGGAGAGCGCCGTCGCCGTGCGCCCGATGAGCTCCGAGCCGCTGGGCCTGGGCTCCAAGGTGCAGGTGACCCGCCGGCTCGGGCACCGCGAGATGACCGCGACGATGCAGATGACCGAGCTCGACCCGCCCCGCTCCTGGCGCGCCGACGGCATCGACGGCCCGGTGCGCGGCCACGTGCACGGAACGATCGAACCACTGGGCGACGGCGATCGCTCACGCATGACGATGGAGCTCGACTTCGAGTCGCACGGCCTCGGCAAGGTCATGGTGCCGCTCGTCGTCCGGCCGCACGTGAAGAAGGAGATGCCGCGCAACGACCGAAAGCTGAAGGAGCTGCTGGAAAAGCGGTGACCGCGCCCTGACGCCCCGCCCCCGCCGTGCCGCCGGAGCGCACGCTCAGACGGCCCTTCGGCACGACCAAGCCGCTCTCTGGCGGAAATACACCACGGCGTACGGTACTTAACCGCTCCCCCGCGTGGGTACTGACACTTCGTCCCCTCCTTCCCGCCCGAGCCGCCGTGAGCAGCGCCGCCCAGCGGAGCCGTGGACTGCCCGACTCCCGCCGGTTCTTCCGCCGCAGGACCTCGTCCGGTACGGCGCACCGCACTCGGCGCCCGCGCATGCGGGCCGCGGCCAAGGGGGTTGCTGTGCAGCAAGGCCTCGCCGACCCGGACCGCACGCACGCCGACGGGCGGGCCCGCGACGCGCTGCCCGAGGGGGTCTGGGCGCTACGCACGCCGGTCTCCCCGTTCGCCGACCAGGCGAACGAGCACGTCGTGGCCTGGGCGCGCGGGCTCGGGCTGGTGTCCTCCGAGGCCGCCGAACACCGGCTCGCATCAGTGCGGTTGGGCGACTTCGCGGCACACGTCTACCCCACCGCGGCGCTCGAGGACCTGCTGCTCGCCGCGGACTGGATCGCGTGGCTGGACGTCCTCGACGACCAGAACGACGACCGCCGAACGGCCTTGGACCCACAGGGCTTCGAGGACTTCCTGGCGCGCGTCGCCGAGGTGACGTCCACGGGTTCCTACGGCACGGGCGCCGGGCCGATCGGTGAGGCTCTGCGCGATCTGTGGACCCGCACCCGGACCCGGGGCGGCGCCAGGCTGTGCCGCCGCCTCAGGCTGCACCTGCTGGACTACCTCGCCGGCAACCTGCGGCAGGCCGCCTATCGGGCGCTCGGGGACGTCTGCGACCTGGCCGAGTACGGGGCACTGCGCCGGGCCGCCGGCGGCATCCTCGTGACGTTCGACCTCGTCGAGATCGCAGGCGGCGCCGAACTCCTCCCGCCCGTCTACTACAGCAGGACCTACCAACGCCTCCTGACGGCCGCGGGCGACGTCGTGTGCTGGACGAACGACGTCCTCACCCTCGAGAAGGAAACCGCCACGGGCGACCTCCTCAACCTGGTCACCGTCCTCCGCGCGGCGCACGGCGGTCGCCGAAGCGACGCCCTCGCGCGGGCGCAGGCCCTCATGGAAGGCCGGCTCGACGACTTCCTCCGGGCCGAACGGGACGTGCCGAACCTGTGTACGGCGCTCGCGCTGGACCCCGCTCAGCGGCAGTCCCTGACCGCGTGCGTCGACGTGCTCCGGGCCTGGATGCGCGGCCACGCCGCGTGGGGCCTCGCCACCAGCCGCTACGGCCGCCTGCCCGCCGACCCCGGCTACCTCGAGGAACTGATCCCCGAACCGGCCGACGCCGGACGCACGCCCGACCCGTGACCGGCGTCGCCCGGTGCGGAGTCGGAGTGCGTGCTGGGACCCACCGACCGGAGGGGACGACCGTGCCGGACCGACAACACCCGCGCTTTCCCGGCCAAGCCCTGGTCATCGGCGCGGGCGTGGCCGGACTGACCGCGGCCCGAGTGCTGGCGGACCACTTCGAGCGCGTGCTGCTCGTGGAGGCCGGGGCGCTGCCGCCCGTCGCCGGACCGCGCGGCGGCGTCCCGCAGGCGCGGCACGTCCACGGCATGCTGGCGCGCGGCGCGAGCGCGCTGGAGTCGCTGTTCCCGGGCCTGCAGGCCGAGTTGGTCGCGGCGGGCGCGCCGCTGTTCGACCACGGACTGCTCGCCTCGACCACGGTGGCCGCCGGTCGCGTACCGCGCACACCAGGCGGCGTGCAGGCCCACGCCTTCTCGCGTGACCTCCTGGAGTGGGCGCTGCGCCGGCGGGTGGCCGAGCAGCCGCGCGTGAGCGTCCGCGACCGGTCCCCCGTCACCGGACTGTGCTGGGACGCGGACGCGACCCGGGTCGTCGGCCTACGGCTCGCCGACGGCGAAGTGCTGGACGCCGCCTTGGTGGTGGACGCCTCCGGCCGCTTCACCAGGCTGCCTCAGTGGCTGACCGAGGCCGGGCTTCCGCGTCCGGAACAACGCATCGTGGACGCGGGGTTGGCGTACGCGACGATGGTCTTCGACGCCCCCGCCAGGGACTTCGAGGCGTTGCAGCACGTGAACAGCGCCCCCGACCGGCCACGTGGCACGTTCGTCGTGCACGTCGAGGGCGGTCGCTGGATCGTCACCGTGTTCGGCGCCGGCGGAGACCACCCGCCCACGGACGAACGCGGCTGGCTCACGTTCGCCGCGGACATCGGCAATCCCGACCTCGACGAGCTGCTCGCGTCCGCGACACCGCTGGACGGCGTCGGCGTCCACGCGTTCAAACGCACGGAGAACCGGCTGAACAGGTATGCGGCCATGAGGCGTTGGCCGCGGCGCCTGGTGGCGATCGGCGACTCGGTCGCCGCGTTCGACCCGGTCTTCGGGCAGGGCATGACCGTCGCGGTGCTCCAGGCCCGGGCGTTGGGCGAGGCCCTGGCCCGGGCGGACGACCTCGACGCGGTCACCCGCCGCGTCCGGCGCCGTGCCGCGGCGATCACGCGGACACCCTGGCTGATGTCCGTCAGCGAGGACCTCGTGTGGCAGTACCACCGCGAACGGGGCACGCCGCCACTGTGGTTGCGCCCGGCCCTCTGGTACAAGCGGCGGTTGGTCCGGCTCGTGGTCGCCGACCCGGAGGTGTTCCGCACGTTCCTGGGCGTCTACCACATGGTCAGGTCCCCGACCGCGCTCGCGGCCCCGCGGACGCTGGCCAAGGTGCTCTTCAAGGCCGGCCGCTACGGGCCAGGCGGGACCCGCCACGACGGCACGACGTAGAAGACGGACGGGCCAGATCCGAACACAGACGGAAGGCGGTCGTCGACCATGTCGGAAACCCAGCAGATCCGCCTGGGCGCCTGGGCGGGGATAGCGAACCTGCTGCTCTCGCTGGCGGTCCTGCTCACCACCCGCGACTCCTGGAAGTTCTGGCCCGTCCGCGGCGACTCCGACGCGGAGTACGCGGCCTGGTTCCACCACAACTCGACCGGGGCGTCGGCCCAGACCTACTCCACGAACATCGGCGCGCTGCTGGGCCTTTGGTTCGCCTTCTCGCTGACCCGAGCGCTGCGCCTGCCCCGCGACTCCATCCTGGCCTTCACCATGCGGACCTGCGCCGCCGTCATCGTGGCCGGGATGATCGTCGTCAACGCGATGTTCAGCGTGACGAGCACCCCGCAGTTCATCGACAACCCCGCGTCCTGGCCCCTGCTCCGCGCCTTCACCGAGGCGTCCCTGCACACCTTCTACGGCCTGCTCGCGGTCTTCGCCTTCTTCCTCCTCGCGGCGGCCACGGCGATCCAACGCACCCGCGAACTACCGCCCTGGACCGCCTGGACCGCCGCCGCAGCCGGCCTGATCACCCTCGCCGCAGGCCCGATCGCCCTCATCCGCTCCGGATGGCTGGCACCACTCTCACTGCCCTCCGTCACCCCGTTCTTCCTCTTCTGGCTCTGGGTCGCGGCCGTCAGCCTGGCCATGCTGCGCCTGCCCCCACGCGACGCCCCGAAACCCGAGCACCGACCATAGAACACGGCGCAGCAAACGGGCTGGCGCGCCGTCAGCGGAGCTTCCAGATGCGGATGCCGCCGGCACCGCTGCTGGCCAGGATCTTGCCGTCGGGGCTGAAGGCCGCCGCGTACACTCCGTCCGCGTGTCCGGGGAGTTCGGCGGTCCGCGCCCGCGTGGAAAGGTCGCGCATCGCCACGGACTTGCCTTCACCGACGGCCAGGGCCCTGCCGTCGGGGCTGAAGGCCATGCACTTGCTGGTCGCGAAAGTGGCGGTCTGGTTCCGGGTTGCCACGTCCCACAGGCGGACAACACCGTCACTGCTACTGGCCAGCGTCTTGCCGTCGGGGCTGAACGCCACGGATTCCACGGCTTCCTCGCGGTAGGAGCGGATGAGCTCCCGGCGGCCGAGGTCCCAGAGCGACACCGTGTCCCCGCCTCCGCTGGCCAGGATCTTGCCGTCCGGGCTGAAGGCCAGCGAGAACACATCGCCGGTGTGGCCGTTCAGATGGAACAAGGAGCCGTCCCCATCGCTGCCGAACAGGCGCGGCGCCAGCAACGCGCTTGCTGCTCCTACGGCCAGCGTGCCGCCGCCCAGGAGAAGGGCGCGGCGGCTCGGTCGGCGGCGGGAGGAGTCGGGGCTGCCGTCTTCCGCAGGCGTGGTTTCCGGCGCGGCGGTGTTCCGCTCGGTGATGGTGCCGGGTGCTGTGGTGCCCGGTGCTGTGGTGCCCGGTGCTGTGGTGCCCGGTGCTGTGGTGCCCGGTGCTGTGGTGCCCGGTGCTGTGGCTGCGGCGGACCTGGTGGCTGCGGAATGAACCCCAGGGTCGGCACCGGGTACGTGCAAGGCGCCCAGGAGCCGGGCGGTCTCGGGTCCGTCCGGCCGTTGTTCGGGGTCCTTGGCCAGGAGCCGGCGCAGAACGACCTCCAGCGGCCCGGCGTTGGGGGCGGGTGGGAGCGGGCCGGTCAGGACGGCGGTGATGAGAGCCGTCAGGGTCGGCCCGTCGAACGGAGGCCGTCCCTCGACCGCGGTGTACAACGTCGCGCCCAGGGCCCACAGGTCCGCGGCCCCTTCGACCCGGCTGCCCTCCAGCTGTTCGGGAGCCATGTAGTGCGGCGTGCCGACGAGGGTGTGCGTACTGGTGAGCCCAGCGGCGTCCAGCACCCGGGCGATGCCGAAATCCGTGATGACCGGACGGTCGCCGGACAGCAGCACGTTGTCGGGTTTCAGGTCCCGGTGAACCACCCCCGCGGCGTGCGCATGTGCCAGGGCGTCGGCCAGCAGCGCGCCGACGGCCGCTGCCCGCTCCCAACCCAGCCGCCCGTGCCGGGCCAGGTGTACGGCGAGCGAGGGGCCGCGGACCAGCTCCATCACGATCCACGGCGCGCCGTCGTGCTCGGCCACATCGAACACCGTCACGATGCCCGCGTGCTGGAGCCGGGCCGTGGCCTGCGCCTCGCGCTTGGTGCGCGCAGTCAGCTGGTCGCGCAACGCGTCCGGCAGGTCGGCGCGGAACAAGAGCTCCTTCACTGCTACTTCGCGGTTCAGAACGTCGTCGTGGGCACGCCACACCCGCCCCATGCCGCCCTGCCCGACCGGCTCGACCAACCGGTACCGTCCGCCGACCCGCAGCCCCGCTGTCCCCGTCACAGCGATCACCCTAACGACGCACCCAACCGCGCGTCCGAGCAGTTCGCCTGCCGGGCGATGCGTGGCTTTTGCCCTCGCCCGCGCCCTCGAAGGCCGAGAATCTTCTGTGCCTGCACATTTCGGAACGGGGGCGCGGTGGACGGGATTCTGAGGCTCACGGCGACGGTCTTGTCGGTCGTGCAGAAGCACGCCTCGCAAGGGGCGGGGGCGAAGACGGTGGAAAAGCCGGTCCGCTTGGAAGGCCGCTTCAAGGCCAAGCGCGGCCAAGGCACCGTCGAGGCGGACGCGTTGACGGCGCTGACGGAGAAACTCGCGCTGCGACTCGCCGACGACGAGCTGGAGTTCGCCCGGCTGGAGCCCGAGGAGGGCGAGCGGGTGCTGCTGGCGGTGCAGTCCACACTCGGGGCTGAGATCACGATGGCGGCGTTCCAGTCCGCCCACGCGAACCCGGTGGCGCTGCGACGGCTCCTGGTCGAAGCGAGCGGCGTGCCCGGGGAGAGCGAGCCGCCTGGTTTCACCGAAGCGGCGGCGCAACTCTACGAGCGGCTGCTGGAAGTCTGCTGCGAGCACATCGTCGAACACTTCACCAGGCGCCCCGAGTTCGCGACCCGTGCGCTGCTCCAGCAGAGCCAGGACCTCGGCGAGCTCCTGCGCCGGGTACCGGAGCCCGCGTCCGTCGACGCGTTCGGCGAACGCTACATCCGGAGCATCAAGCAACAGCTCGACCGGACGGACGCACTCGGGGCCGACCTGCACCCCGAGGAGGACTCGTACCGGCTCACGACCGCCTACGTGAACCTGCTGCTGCGCAAGGCACCGTCGGGCTTCACGGCAGGCGGCCTGGCCGGGATGTCGGGCGTCGCCGGGCCCCTGGAAAGCGTGCTCGCGCAGTCGCCGCGGCTGCTGTTGGAGGGGCCCGCCGGATCGGGCAAGACCACGCTGATTCGGCGCCTGGCCCGGCACATCGCCGACGGAACCCTGCCGGCGCACCTGGAGGGCTGGAACAACCGCATCCCCTTTGTGCTGAGGCTGCGTTCGCTCCTGAGCGAGGGCCGGCTCCGGCTTCCGCAGCCGGAGGACTTCGTCCGCGAGTCGGGTTCGATGGTCAGCGGCGAGAAGCCCGACGGCTGGGTGTCGGCGTGCCTGGCACAGAAGCGGGGCGTCCTGCTCGTCGACGGGCTCGACGAGGTTCCGGCCGAGCACCGGGACGCCGTGGTGGAGTGGGTCGAGGAGATCTGCGGCGCCTACCCGTTCGCCTCCTGCATCGTCACCTCGCGCCCGCGCGTGATGACGAGGAGTGGGCGTATGCGCATGCAGGCTGCGGGCTTCGCGACGGCCGAGCTGCAGTCCATGAGCCGCACACAGGTGGGCGAGTTCGTCGAGCGCTGGCACCGGACGCAGGCGGCATACGGCGGTGACGCCGCCGAACTGGAGGAGTGCGGCCGCGCGTTGGACGCTGTCCTGGACGAACGACGCGACCTGGCACGGCTGGCCACCAATCCCCTGCTCTGCGCCCTGATCTGCGCGCTGCACCGGAACACGCACCGAGCCCTGCCCGAAGGGCGAAGCGAGCTCTACAGAGCAGCCTTGACGATGATGCTCGGCGGCCGCGAGAAGGCCCGGCGGATCGCGGCCGACCGCGTGCACCTGCAACCGCGCCAGAAGGAGAAGGTGCTCGGCGCGATCGCGATGTGGATGACGATGAACGGCCGCCGGTACGTGTCGAGGGCGGACGCGCTGGCCTGCGTCGAGAACTGCCTCCACCGCTTTCCGGTACGGCGCGGCGAAGAGCCGTACACGCCCGACGAGGTCCTCGACCATCTGGTCGATCGCAGCGGGCTGCTCCACGAAACCGAGGTGGACGTCCTGGAGTTCCGCCACGCAAGCTTCCAGGACTACCTGGCGGCCGGCGAGATGATCCAGGCGAACCACATCGACCACCTGCTGCGCAACGCCCGCGATCCGCTCTACCACGACGTGCTGATCATGGCGGTCAGCCACACGCAGGACGAGCCGGAACGGCAGCGGCGGATCCTCGACGGGCTCATCGAGCTGGCGAGCAACACGCAAAGCGACGCCGAGCGCCGGACGTACTGGCTGCTGGCCGGCGCGTCCACGTCGGACGTGGGCATGGTCGACCCCGACGTGGCACAGCGAATCGAGCAGGCCACACGCGCGTTGCTGCCCCCGACGAACGCCGAACAGGCCGAAATGGTCGCGGCGGCAGGAGAGTTCGTCCTCGACCTGCTGAGCCAGGCAGCCTCGGGCGGCGAGCTGACCGCCGACGAAGCGGTCTGGACGATCCATGCGGCCGTCATGGTGGCGGCTGACGACGCGATCCCGCTGGTGAGGAGGTTCCGCCATCGCCCCGAACTCAGCGTCAGGGCAGCGCTCGTCGCCAGCTGGAACCGTGTCCCGGACACCGAGCGCTATCTCCGCGAAGTGCTCGCGGAGGTCGACTTCGAGGGTCTCATCGTGACTGTCCCGTCACCGGAGTTCCTCACCGACCACGACGAGCTGCTGACGGCCACGGCCTTCAACCTGCCGGGGCACGCCGGCCCGTTTCCCGTCGAGTCGTTGACGAGGTTTCCCAGGCTCACGTTCCTGTACTTCGACCGCATGGCGGACCTGAACCTTGAGCCACTCGCCGAGCTCCCCGACCTGACCGAACTGGCCTTCGTCGCCGCAACGGCCCGGGACCTGACGGCGCTACGCGCCGTCCGCGGCTTGCGGAAGCTCTACTTCGTGGGCTCCATCAACGACGTCACCCCCCTCGCGACGCTGTCCGGCCTGAGGGTCCTGCACCTCATCGACACGCCCGTCGCCACCCTCGCACCGCTGGCGGCGTTGACGAACCTCGAGGAACTCTGCACGTTCAACTCGCACGTCAAAGACTTCGACAGCCTGGCCGGCCTTCCGAACCTGAAGATCAACGAAACCGAGCCGTTCAACTGGTTGCCGTGAGCTCGGGCGGCCATGGTCACATTCGGTGTCGATACCCGCCGCCAGTCGGACGGACTCCGGCACCGCGGCCCGTGGCGCAAGGCCAGTTCCGATCATCTTCTTTCATCCGCCCGATTCCCGGGCGGGGACGCGGCCGGTTCGTGAAGACTCGCCCGCGTTGCCGTCAACGGAGGGGCGTTCAGTGGGGACTGTCGTACGCAGGTCAGGAGTGGGCCGGTCCGTCGTCATCGGCGGCACCTTGGTGCTGCTTCTCGCCGGTTGTGGTTCGAGCGGAAGCGACGACACGGCCGACAACCGGGCCGACAACGCGGCGAACGCGCCGACCTCCAAAACCGTCCCGACCACCAAGTCGACATCCGACGGCAGCACCTGGCCCGCCTTCGCACCCGGCGAATGCGCCGACGGCCCCGGCACCCAGAAGTTCAAAAAGGTCCCGTGCTCGGGACCCCACCACGGCGAGTCGGTAGGCGTCGACACCATGCCGGCCACCCTGATCCCGACCACCATGGACTTCAACAAATACGTCCACGACACCTGCGACCGCCTGGCCCGCCCCCGCATCGACAAACAGCCGAACGCCGCCGACCTGCGCATCATGGACCTAGCCCCGGACTACACCAACTGGACCCAGAGCAACGACCACCGCCTCACCTGCGTAATCATCCGCAAAGACGACGGCCCCCTGACCGGTCCCCTGGTCTGAAACCCACGGCCGGCGGGGGCGGGTATCGCTGGTTGCTGACCGGACCACCGGTCAGCACCACAGCTCGGCGTCGCCGGTCGTCCTAGGACGGAGCCTTCTCGGAGAGCTCGCCGCTGGCGTCGATGCGGACGGCCTTCTGCGGCTTGTCGTTCCGGTCGGTCTTGTTCTTCTCGATCGCGTCCAGGACCTCGAAGCCCTCGACCAGCTCGCCGAAGACGACGTGCTTCCCGTCCAGGAAGCCGGTCTCGACGAAGGTGATGAAGAACTGGGATCCGTTGGTGTTCCGACCCGCGTTCGCCATGGACAGCAGGCCGCGCTTGGTGTGCTTGGCCTTGAAGTTCTCGTCCTTGAACTCTCCGCCGGGGTAGATGCTCTTGCCGCCGGTGCCGTTGCCCTTGGTGAAGTCACCGCCCTGGGCCATGAACTCCGGGATGACGCGGTGGAAGAAGGAGCCCGCGTAGCCGAAGCCCTTCTCCCCCGTCGACAGCGCGCGGAAGTTCTCGGCGGTCTCGGGCACGATGTCGCTGTACAGGCTGAAGACGAGGCGGCCCACCGGCTTGCCGTCGATCGAGATGTCGAAGTACGTCTGGGGTCGAGAAGTCATACCGGCGATCATGGCACACGCATCGTGGCGGCAAGCGCACGAACCGTGCAGTGTCGGGACGGGCGCGGATCCCTCGGCCTAGGCACACATCCAGCAGTACAGACGGTGCCCCCGGGCGACCGCCCGGCCGGCGAGCTCGGCCAGGTCGCGGAGGAATTCGCCCATATCCTCGATGTCCTCCGCGTCGGGCGGGTCATAGAACTGACCCGAGGCCGCCCAGCCTCGGGCGACGTACGTGAGCAGTTCCCGGTCGAAGGCGGCCAGCCGGTCCCGGAACACGTCGGTGAGCGCCACACTGACCACATCACCGTCTCCGACCATGGCAATCAGCTGTCCGTGCCGGGGATCGGCCTTGACCGCCTCCGCGCTCAGGCCGGTGACGAGCACCTCGGCGGGCACCAGGCCGACCACCGGATCGATGCCTTTGACCACCAGCTCGTCGTACCCGGTGCCGCTTGGCTCGTCGTCCTCGCGCACGACGGCCCGCGCGGCGTCTTCGTCATCAGCTGCGGCGTAGTAGCCGAACAGAACCCCCACACGGCGGATCCTGCCATCGGCCTCGGACAACCAGGCCGACCGTGCGCGTCGCTGGATTCGACTCTGAGCCGCACCATTCGACCGACGACAGTTACGGCCGCGCCATCGCCTGCTTCAACAGGCCGTAGAGCGCGTGCTGCTGTTCCGCACTGAGCGAGGCCAACGGCGTGTCCTGAGCGAGGAGTTCCATGAGCCGCTCGCGGGCGGCGACGCCTTCGGCGGAGAGAATGAGGAGCTTCGCGCGGCGGTCGGTGGGGTGGGCGCGTCGTTCGACCAGGCGCATTTTCTCGAGCTTGTCGATGACGAAAGTCGCGTTGGACGGCTCGCAGTTCATGCGCTCGGAGAGCTCCCGCATGGTCATCGGCCCGGTCATCTCCCGCAACGCGGTCGCCTGGGCCGCGGTGAGTCCCACGGTGGCGGCGCGCTCGCGCAGGTGGTCGGCGATCTGCTGGGCCAGCCCGCTGACCATGCCGCACAGGTTCCGCGCGGCGGCGACGTGCGACTCCGGGGGCATGGTCATACAGCCGACTCTAGCAAAACCATCAAGCAAACATATTTCAAGCTTGTATCTTTCTATCTTGATGCTTATGGTCGCTCCATCTCCCCAGGCCAGGGCAACACCCCACCGACACAAGGAGCGACGGATCATGAGGCACTCCACCGACGACCGGAACGCACGGCTGCGCCGACCGGCCGGCGTCCACACGGTGCAGCTCGGCGACATCCGCGTGTCCTACGTCCCCGACGGAGTGACACGGCTCAAGCCTCAAGTCGCGCTCCCCGACACCACCGACGCAGTGTGGGACGCACATCCCGAGTACCTGGACGAGTCCGGCAGCCTCGTAGCGAGCATCGGCGGCCTGTTGGTGGAGAACGGCGACCGCGCACTCCTCATCGACGCAGGGTTCGGGCCGCGCTCCTGGCCGCCCGGCGCCATCCACGGAGGCGCACTCGTCGACAGCCTGAACGAACTGGGCCGCAGGCCCGAGGAGATCGAGGCGGTCGCCTTCACCCACCTGCACCCGGACCACACCGGCTGGGCCTGGCTCCCCGCCCCCGGCACCGACCGTCCCGCGTTCGCCCGTGCCGACTACCTACTATCCGGACCGGAATGGGCCCGGCGCGACCTGCTGGGGGCGCAGGAGGCGGCCGTTCTGTCGCCGCGCGTCCGCACCGTGGACGACGGCCAGGAGATCTTCCCCGGCGTCCGGATGCGGATCACCGGCGGCCACTCCCCGGGGCACGCCGAGTACGTCATCACCTCGGGCGGGCAACGGCTGATCGCCTTCGGCGACGCCCTGATCTCCCCCATCCAGGTCGAACACCCCCACTGGTCCTCGTCCTTCGACCACGACCCGGCCACCTTGGCCGCCCACCGCCACCGCCTCATCGCCCAGTTGGCGGCCCCCGACACACTCGGCTTCGGCATGCACTTCGCCGACGTGGTCTTCGGCCACATCCGCCAAGACGGCGACCACCCGACCTGGCACCCCTGGGACGCCGACGCCTGAACCCGGCGCCAGCCGTGTCGGGGCGGCCAGGACCGGGTGGTGCGCCGTCGGGCATCGTGGGGTCCGCCGCGGGTGTCACACGGTACGGGTCACCGTGCCGACGTCCAGCGCGTCGCCGGCGACGAGGGAGAGCTTCGCGGAGGTCACTCGGTACGGGAGAAGGGCGTTGGCGCAGGTGGGCTCGGCGAGGGTGATGGTGGTCGGCGCCCCGAAGGCGACGGTCGTCCAGGTCCACTCGGGGCCGCCTGCCTGCGGGCCGGTGAAGGTCGGCGCTCCGGGCGGGAGGGCCTTGCCGTTCAGGGTCATGTCCACGCGATTGCCGAAGGGGCCGAACCGGATGCCGACGGATTCGCCGGTGGCGAGGCGGCCGTCGTAGTTGCCGATCAGGTTCGCGTCCAGCCAGGCGGCGCTGTCTCCTCCGCATGCCGAAGCCGCTGACGCTGCGGGAGCCGCCGTGACCGAGGTCGCGCAGGCCAACGCGACGGCGCCGAGCGTGGCGGCGAGGCGGGTGGCGAACTTCGAAGCGCGCATGAGGAGTCTCCTTGCCTCCCCGCACCGGCTCGTGCGGGACCGAATGGCTGCCGTACTCCTCCGAGGATGCAACCGTTCGGTGGGCGCCGTGTGGCGACCCGCTCGACACACCGCCGTAAGAGTGGCGCCTACATCGGGTCAGCTGCCGGGTGACGTCGGGGCCGGTACCAGCGGGGTGCCGTTCAGGTCGGTCTCGCCCTCGAACGACCACCACAGTTCCCCGTCCGAGGTCAGGTACGGCGCCTCGTCGCCGACGGTCCCGCCGTGGTGCAGCACCTCGGCGACCTCGTGCAAGTACGCGGCCGGGGAGGGCCATCCGTCGTCGAACGTGGACGTGTCGTCGTGGGCGGTCGCTGCGGTGCCGGTCGGCCATCGGAGGGAACCGGCTACACCGTCCGAGGGGATCACTCGTTCGCCGCGTAACCTCTCGGCGGCATCGAGGGCACCGTCACCTCCGCTCCCCGAGACACGGCGCCTTCGATCCCGGTGCCGGGAGCCCCCGTGATTCCGGACCGGCGAAGGAGCCCCCTGTCCATGTTCACCCGTATGCCGTCGGCGCTACTCGCGCAGGCCGTGTGTGCCGGAGCCCTCGCGACAGTGGTGGCCGGCGCGACGCCCGCATCCGCGCAGACGACCGTCCCGTGCAGCGCCACCGCCCTGTCCGCGGCCATCACCGCCGCCAACGTCTCCGGCGGAACCCTGGTGCTCTCGCCTGGCTGCACGTACGCACTCACCACGCCGCTGCCGGCGATCACCAACACGGTCACCATCAACGCGCGGCACAGCACCATCACCCGCACGTCCGCGGCCGGCTTCAGCATTCTGACCGTCGCCTTCGGCGGGAACCTCTCGCTCCTCGACGCCACCATCACCAACGGCGACGCGCCCGACTTCGGCGGCGGCATCGCGAACCACGGCGCGCTGACCGTGACCGGCAGCGCCATCGTCGGCAACCACGGGAACTTCTCGGGCGGAATCGGCGGCGGAACGGGAAGCGTCACCCATGTCGTCAAGTCCTCCGTCATGGACAACACCGCCAACAACAACGGCGGCGGTCTCGCCAACGACGGACAGATGACCATCGAGGACAGCCGCATCATCGACAACACGGCCGTCAACGGCGTCGGGGGTGCGGTCGCCAACGACGGGATCCTCGTGGTCTCCAGCAGCAACCTCAACGAGAACAGCGCGCACCGCGGCGGAGGAGTCGCCAACGTCGGCGGCGGCTTGACGACCCTCAACTCCAGCAACGTCAACAACAACACGGCCGACGTCCAGCCCGGAGGCATCCTCAACACCGGCGGCACCGTCACCCTGAACGCCAGCCGGGTCAAGGGCAACGACCCCACCAATTGCACCGGCAGCCCCGTCGCCGTTCCGGGATGCACTAACTGACCCGCACGAGCCCGCACCCCTGAGCGGTGCTTCAGGCCCCTGACCGGCAACACCGGTCAGGGGCCTTGGCGTTGGCGAAGAGTGCCGGCCCCGGCGGGTGTTCGCGGCGCACCGAACCGGCCTGGTCGCGGTGCCGCTCGGGATGACGCGGGACTCTCCTCGGAGAGGACGGTCTTCGCCGTCACAGCGAGCGTGCGTACGTCAGGTGGCCAGGTAGTCAAGCGGCGTGCCCAGGCAACGGGTGCACGCGAAGGCGAGCAGGCCGCCCTTCAGCTCCAGAAGCCGTCGCCGACACCGCCCCCCGACCGCCGGCCCGGTGCCGGCGTCGTCTTCGCTGCCGTCACCCGCTTGGCCGATCCCAGCGCGGCGCTGAAGACAGCCGCTGTAGCCGCGCGCGGGGCCGTACGGAGCACAAGGCGTCCCCGGATCCGGTGATCCTCCGGAAATGGCTGAGCGGGAAGGGTAGACACGGGAAGGCTATGGCCGTCGCCGTGTGCGGCGAGCGGTCCATCTAGGGCGAAGGCGACTGACTCCCATGTACGACGAAACCCAACAGCCCGCCCGGGGACGGCGCTACCTCGGCCTGCTGTGGGCCTTGGTACCGGCCGCGATCACGGGCGGGCTGTACTGGTTCGGACGCGAGTACACCCCCGACTACGCCGCCGACTTCTTCGGCAAGCAGTTCGCCGACGCGCAGCTGCTCAAGGCCCAGATGGGCACGGCCCTACTCGGCCTGGCGGCCGTTCAGGTGCTGCTCGCTCTCTGCATGTACGGCGTCATTCCGGGTCCCGACCGCTACATCCCCACGATCCACCGCGTGTGCGGCGTACTGGCGTTCGCGCTGTCTCTGCCCATCGCCATCCACTGCATTCACGCGTACGGCATCCCCCTCGGCAACACCCGCGTCACCATCCACGCGGTCGCCGCCTGCTTCATGTACGGCGCGTTCGCCGCCAAGATCATCGTGGTCCGCCACCGGCGCCTTCCCGGCTGGGCCCTGCCCGTCACCGGCGGCGTGCTGGTCGCCCTGATCGCGCTGGTCTGGTACACGGCCGCGCTCTGGGACCTGAACAATTACTCCGTACCCGGCCTGGAATAACAGAGGAACGCCAACACCCGCCCCCACGCATCGGCCGAGGCGTCCGCGAACTCCGGGGCCCCGCCGTCGAAGAACGAATGCGGCGCACCCGCGTACGTGACGAACTCGTGTGGCACGCCGGCCTCCTCGAGCGCGGCGTCGAACGCGGCGACCATGGCCGCCGGGATGGCCTCGTCAGCCCCGCCCCACAGCGCGAGGATCGGCGCGGCGAGCTCGTGCGCGAGCTGAAGCGGGCCGGGCGCAGGGCCGATCGCGTCGGGATATCCGTAGAACGAAACAACGCGGGCGAACCCGTACCCCGGCGCGGCGCAGCGGAGAGCCTGACGCCCGCCGAAGCAGAAGCCCAAGGCAGCGACGTCCCCTCCTCCAACCCGTTCGCGCAGGTACGCCGCCCCGGCTGCGAAATCGGCGTCGAGCCCAGCAGGCGTCAGCCCGAACAGCTCCTTCGTCCGACCGAAGTAGTCGATGGCGAGCGCCGGATGGCCCTGCTCCGCCAGGCGTTCGGCGACGGACTCATAGAACGGCGACAGGCCACGATTGTCGGGAAGCACCAAGACGCTTGGCCCCGACGGGATTTCGGGAAGCGCGCAGTAGGCGGCGACAGACGCGCCGTCGGCGGCTTCGAGGGTGACGTGGGCGGCGGAGGCGAGAGCAGTCCGCGCGGGCCCCGATACGGCGGGGCGGGCATCCGGTTCATGGCACACAACGAAATGCTAACCCTGAATTCGGAATTGACGTGCCATCATATCAGAAATGAGAAATTTCCAAAAGAGCAACGCGGCGACATTTCGATAACACCGCACCGGCCGCCGTCCTCGATCCCGCCACCCGATCCGCCCGCGGCCCCACGGTCGAGCACACCACGGCAGTGCGCGAACGCCGAACATGCGGTCGGTTCGCCGGTACGGCAGTGCAACGCCGTCGGAGCGGGGATCCTGTGTACGAGGGCATCGTCGGCTGCCGTAACCGATGGGGGCTTGGTGGCACGTCTTCCGAGAACACCTCGTGCATCGCAGGCGGTGATCGTCGTCGCGTGGGGAGTGCTCGGGGTCGTGCTGGCACTGGCGGCGGTCCTCGCTCCTTTGTGGATGGTCTCGTCAACGACGATCCCGGAGAGCGACCGTCGTTTGGAGCTGCAGAACTCGGTGCGAGGAACCCTGCTTCAGGCGGCTGCCGGGACCATGGTTCTGGCCACCGCGGTCCTTGCGTACTACCAGCTGCGGTCGTCGCAGAAGCAAACCGAGATCGCCGGAACAGACCTCGACATCCGCATCGTCGAGCAACTGAACAGCGGCACCCCGGAGATCAGGCTCGCCGGGATCCTGGGGCTGGAACGCGCGGCCGCGCGCGAACCGCAGGATCTCGAGCGTGTCCTACAGCTGCTCGAGGTTTTCGCCCGCCGCAGCGTCCCGCTCAACCGGTCGCAGCCGACCGCACCTGAGCCGCCTCCGCTCGGGGTCCGACACCCCGAGGTTCAAGAGGCGCTCCGCGTGTACACGCACATCCGCCCCGTCCTGGGCTGGTCCGAGGTGACCGCGCAGCACGAGCGCAACATCGCGGAGCAGCGATTCGACGCCCCGACCTTCCAACTCGTCGATCTTCGCGGTGCGGACCTCCGCTACGCGAACCTGCAACTCTGCGACCTGCAGAGCTCCTCTATGCGAGGGGCCAATCTCTCACGGGCGGACCTGCTCGGGGCGCAACTGAGCGGCTGTGACCTGACCGGGGCGATTCTGCCCTTCGCGCGGCTGGGCCAGTGCACACTCGTTCTCGCCAAAGCCGACAAGGCGTTCGCGATGAACGCGACGTCAGGGCCGCTGACTTCTCGCAGGCCGCCGTAACCGGGGCCATCTGGACAGGCGCCCGGGCGGATTCGTCGACCCGGTGGCCCCCCGGCTTCGATCCCATCGCGGCCGGGGGTCCGAATCACCTAGGCAGCGTTTTGAGGATCTTGTGACTGTCGTCCCGGTCGATCGTTGTGCTGGTCGTGGGTCGTGGTGATCTGACGCAGGCCGAATGGGACGTGCTGGCACCGCTGTTGCCAGCGACGGGTGGCT
>NZ_JASAOI010000058.1 GCF_029953285.1 Yinghuangia seranimata
CGCGGGCGCGGCGGCGGCGGGGGCGGCGGCCGCGGGGGCCGGCGCGGCACCCGTGCCGTCGTCGATGATCGCGAGTTCGGCGCCCACCTCGACGGTGTCGTCCTCGGCGGCCTTGATCGAGACCAGGATCCCCGAGACAGGGGCGGGGATCTCGGTGTCGACCTTGTCGGTCGAGACCTCGAGGAGCGGCTCGTCGACCTCGACGCGCTCACCCTCCCGCTTGAGCCAGCGGGTGATGATGCCCTCCTGCACGCTCTCGCCGAGCGCGGGCAGTGTTACAGAGACCGGCATGGGGTCAGTGACTCCTTCGTACGCTTCAGGGCAAGTGTCAGCAGGGGCGCGTCAGTCGTGCACGTGCAACGGCTTGCCGGCGAGGGCCAGGTGGGCCTCGCCGATCGCCTCGGACTGAGACGGGTGGGGGTGGATCAGCTGGGCCACCTCGGAGGGCAGTGCCTCCCAGTTGTAGATCAGCTGGGCCTCGGCGACGAGCTCACCCATCCGGGCGCCCACCATGTGGATGCCGACGACCGGGCCGTCCTTGACCGAGACGACCTTGACCGAACCGGCCGTCTTGAGGATCTGGCTCTTGCCGTTTCCGCCGAGGTTGTAGTCGATCAGCGCGACCTTGTCGGCGCCGTACCGCTCTTCGGCCTGCGCCTGGGTGAGGCCCACCGACGCGACCTCCGGGTCGCAGTAGGTCACCCGCGGGACGCCGGCGTAGTCGATCGGGGCGACTTCGAGGCCCGCGATGCGCTCCGCGACGAGGATGCCCTCGCCGAAGCCGACGTGGGCGAGCTGGAGGGTCGGGATGAGGTCGCCGACCGCCGAGATCGTGGGGACGTTCGTCCGGCAGTACTCGTCGACGAGGACGTAGCCGCGGTCCATGGCGACGCCGGCC
Source organism: Yinghuangia seranimata (assembly GCF_029953285.1). Lineage (GTDB taxonomy): Bacteria > Actinomycetota > Actinomycetes > Streptomycetales > Streptomycetaceae > Yinghuangia > Yinghuangia seranimata. The sequence continues at coordinate 899 of NZ_JASAOI010000058.1, forward strand.
TCCTCGTACCCGAGGTTCGCCGACACCGGCCCGCGGCCGACCGCCACGAGCAGCAGCTCGGCCTCGACCTGCTTGCCGTTCTCGATCGAGACGCGCACGCCCGAGTCGGTGTACTCGACGCCGCTGAACCGGGAGCCGAGCTCGAACTTGATGCCGCGCTTGCGGAACGCGCGCTCAAGGAGCTTGCTGCTGCTCTCGTCCTCCACGGGCACGAGGTGCGGGAGCGCCTCGACGATCGTCACGTCGGCGCCGAACGACTTCCACACGCTGGCGAACTCGACGCCGATGACGCCGCCGCCGAGGATCACCGCGGAGCTCGGCACGTGGTCCAGGACCAGCGCGTGCTCGCTGCTGATGATCCGGTTGCCGTCGATCTCCAGGCCGGGCAGCGACTTGGGGACCGAGCCGGTGGCCAGCACGATGTGGCGGCCCTCGTAGCGGACGCCGCCGACCTCGACCGCGGTCGGCGAGACCAGCCGGCCCTCGCCCTCGACGACGGTGATCTTGCGGCTGGCGATCAGGCCGGTCAGGCCCTTGAACAGCCGGGAGACGACCCCGTCCTTGTACTTGTGGACCGCCGCGACGTCGATGCCCTCGAACGTCGACCTGACGCCGAACTGCTCGCTCTCGCGCGTCTGGTCCGCGACCTCGCCCGCGTGCAGCAGCGCCTTGGTCGGGATGCAGCCCTGGTGGAGACAGGTGCCGCCGAGCTTGCCCTTCTCGATGAGCGCGACGCGCATGCCCAGTTCGGCGGAACGGAGGGCGCAGGCATAGCCGCCGCTTCCGCCTCCGAGGATCACTACATCGAAAACGGCTCCGGCGTCGTTCGCCACGTCTCGTCCTCCTGCTGGATTGCGATGTGCTCACCCGGCTGTATACGCCGGGTAGCACCCCCTTCTTGTGGAAGGCTTCAAGTGCCGGTACAACATCCTCCCACTTGTTGTCGGGAGGCGGGCACCTCGGGTGTGTCCGGCACGTTCCCGGGATGAGCCGGCCAGGCCGCGGGCGCCTCGCCGCGACGGCCGCGAGCCGCCGCGGGCGGCCCGTCCGGACCGGCGAAAGCCCAGGTCGGAGCGGCGGAGGAAGGGACCGGACGTGGGACTGTTCGGACGCATCGGGCGGGGTCGCGGCACCGCGCGAGGAGCACGCGGCGAGGCCGCGACGGCCGTCGGGCATCTGACGGACTTCGCGCGCAGCCGCCGCGGCGTCGAGGCGTACCTGGAGCCGACCACCACGGTCAGCGGCACCACGGTGGTGTTCGTCGCCGACACCGGCGAGTGGACCCGCCGTCGGGTGCCGGACCCGGGCGCCGCGCGGTCGCTGGCCCGCAAACTCGGCGTTCCGCTCTACGAGGCGGGCATCGTCGGCTACCCGCCGCGCATGCGGGAGTGGACGCAGAAGAACCGCGGAAACGGCTGAGCCGGGGCGCACCGCGTGCGCCCCGGCCCAGTGCCGTGCGGTGGTCCGCCGCCGACCGGGGTCGGCGGAAGACCGCAGGTCAAGCGGCGGTCAGATGGTGCCGTCGGCCATGTCCTGCGCGATCTGGACGAGCGTGCGCACCGCGACGCCGGTGCCGCCCTTGGCGGTGTAGCCGGACACCTCGCCCTCGTTGTACGCCGGGCCCGCGATGTCCAGGTGCGCCCACGACACGCCCTCGGCGACGAACTCGCGCAGGAACACGCCGGCCGACAGGCCGCCGCCCATGCGCTCGCCGATGTTCTTCAGGTCGGCGATCGTCGAGTCCATCGTGCGGCGCAGCTCGGCCGGCGTCGGCATCGGCCACGACGGCTCGCCGTTGCGCTCGGCGGCGTCGTGCACCGCGGTGCGGAACGCGTCGTCGTTCGCGATGATGCCGAACGTCTTGTTGCCGAGCGCGACCATCATGGCACCGGTCAGCGTCGCGACGTCGATCAGCTTCTCCGGGTTCTCCTCGCACGCGCGGGTGATCGCGTCGGCGAGCACCAGACGGCCCTCGGCGTCGGTGTTGAGGACCTCGACGGTGCGGCCGCCGTACATGCGCAGCACGTCGCCGGGACGGGTCGCGGTGCCCGACGGCATGTTCTCCGCCAGCGCCAGCCAGCCGGTGACGTTGACGGCGAGGCCGAGGCGCGCGATCGCGGTGACCGCGTTCAGGACCGCGGCGGCGCCCGCCATGTCCATCTTCATGGTCTCGTTGGCGCCGGCCGGCTTGAGCGAGATGCCGCCCGAGTCGTAGGTGATGCCCTTGCCGACCAGCGCGAGGCTGCGCTTGGCCTTCGGGTGCGTGTACGCCAGGCGCACCAGCCGCGGCGGGTTCGCCGAGCCCTGGCCGACGCCCAGGATGCCGCCGAACGCGCCCTTGTTGAGCGCCTTCTCGTCCATCACCTCGACCTTGAAGCCGAAGTTCTTGCCCTGGTCGACGGCGATCGCCGCGAACGTCTTCGGGAACAGGTCGTTCGACGGCGTGTTCACCAGGTCGCGGGCGGTGTTGACGCTCTCCGCGGTCACCTGCGCGCGCTCGAACGCCGCCTTGACCGCCTTGTCGCGGGCCTTGGCGCCGACGACCACCAGCTCCTTGACCGGAGCCTTGCGGCCTTCCTGCGACTTCTCGCGGTAGTTGTCGAAGACGTACGCGCCGAGCAGCGCGCCCTGCGCGACCGCCTCCACCGCGTCCGCGTCCGCGACCGGCAGCGCCAGCGCGACCTTCTTCAGGCCCGCCGCGGCGCGCGCCGCGTTGCCCGCCGCCTTGCGCAGCGCCTCGGCGTCGTAGCCGCCCTCGGGCTCGGCGCCCAGGCCGACCGCGACGACCACCGGGGCCTTGAGCGAGTCCGCGCCCGCGGCCGCGGGCACGCGCGTGATCTCGCCTTCCGCGCCCGTGGCGCCCAGCGCGGTGAGGACCGCGCCCAACGCACCGCCGAAGGCGGCCTCGACCGCCTCGCCGCCCGCGACGACAACGGGCCCGTCGGCACCCTTCGCGAGACCGATGACGACGGCGTCGACGCGGAGCGTCGCGGCGGAGCTGGTGCTCAGGCTCAGTGTGGTCACGTGTGTCCTGTTCTCTGCTCGTCTCATCCGCGGGGGGTGCCCCGCGGTTGGCAAGGATCCACCGGGGCGCGTGGTCGGTCCCGGCTGTACGCCCCCCAGCATTACATGCGCACTGGCGGCGTGTCTCAGCCCGTGGACAGGACCACGAGCGCGGTGGCCGTCGCCGTCTCGCACAACGCGCCCAGCACGTCGCCGGTGATGCCTCCGAACCGGCGAACAGCGTGGCGTAGCAAGAGCATTGCTGTGACCAGCGAAAATCCGACGGCGAGGAGGGAACGCAGGATCCCCAGGCCGCTCGCCGCACCCACCGCGGCGGCGGCACCGGCCAGCGCCACCGCGAGTCCCGCCACCACCGCCGGCGGGAGAGTTCCGGCCACCATCGCGCCGAGCCCGTCGGAGCGCGCGCTGGGCACGCCGCGCGCGCAGCCCACCGTGATCGCGACACGTCCCGCGACGACCGCGAGGACGAGCGCGGCGGCCGTCGTCGGCGCGTCGTGTGCGGCGTCGACCCGTGCCAGCGCCGCGACTTCGAGCAGCAGTGTGAACACGAGGGTCAGGACGCCGAAGGGTCCGATGTCCGACGCCTTCATGATGCGCAGGGCGTCAGGCGCGGGCTTGTTCGAGCCCAGCCCGTCGGCGACGTCCGCGAGGCCGTCCAAGTGCAGGCCGCGCGTCAGCACGGCGAGCGTGCCGACCGCGAGTGTCGCGGCGACCGGCGCGCCGGTCCCGGCCCGACCCGCCGACGCGCCCACGCCCGCGGCGAGTCCGCCCAGCACGAGGCCGACCGCGGGAGCCATCGCCATCGCGCGGGCCGCGACCGCCCGGTCCACGTGCGGGACGCGGACCGGGAGCACCGACAGCGTGCCGAACGCCAGGCGCAGGCCGTGCAGTGTGGGGGACGAGCGGGTCACGGAGCCGGGTCGGCGGTGCCCGGCGTCCCGGCGGCCCCGGCGTCGTCGGTGGTCTTGCCGTCGTCGAACGCCGCGGCGCCCGGCAGCCACGCCTCGCTGTCCTGGCGGCCCTCGGCCTGCTCTGCCTTGTCGGCCCGGTCGGCCTTGTCGAACGACACCGTGGCACCCGCGTCCGGCTTTGCGGGCGCGGGGAGTTCGGCGGCGAGCGCGGCCGCGGCACGGACCATCGGCAGGGCCAGCAGCGCGCCGGTGCCCTCGCCGTGCCGCACCTTGTAGTCGAGCAGCGGCTCGAGCGCCATGCGGTCGAGCGCCTTGGCGTGCCCCGGCTCGGGGGACAGGTGCCCGGCGATCCACCAGTCGGGCGTGCGGTACGCGATGCGCTGCACCACCAACGCGGAGGCGGCCGAGGCGACTCCGTCGAGGACGACCGGGGTGCGGCGGATCGCGGCCTGCAGCAGGAATCCGCTCATCGCCGCGAAGTCCGCGCCGCCGGAGACCGCGAGCAGCCGCAGCGGGTCGCCGAGCACCGGCCGCGCGCGCCGCAGCGCGTCGCGGATCGCGGCGCACTTGCGGATCCACGTGGCGTCGTCGATGCCCGACCCGCGGCCGATCGCGGCGGCCGCGTCGGTGCCGGTCAGGGCGCCGATCAGCACCGCGGCGGGGGTGGAGCTGCCGACCCCGATGTCGCCGACGACCAGCAGGTCCGCGCCGCCGTCGATCTCCGCGTCGGCGATCTCGATGCCCGCCCGGAACGCCTGCTCGGCCTGCGCGGTGGTCAGCGCGTCGTGCTCGTCGATCGAACCGCTGGACTGCCGCACCCGGTACCGGGTCACGGCCTCCGGCAGCAGCGCGGGATCGGTGTCGACGGCCATGTCGACGACCCGCACCGACGCGCCGTTGAGGTTCGCCAGCAGCCCGACGGCGCCGCCGCCCGCGGCCGCCTCGCGCACCGCGTGCGCGGTGTACCCGGCCTCGTGCGCCGACACGTCGCGCGCCGCGACGCCGTGGTCGCCCGCGAACACCACCACGCGGGGCGCGGCGACGGGGCGCACGGACTCGCCGCCCTGCACGCCCGCGAGCCACAGCGCGACGTCCTCGAGCCGCCCGAGGGCCCCGGCCGAACCGGTCTGCTGTGCCAGCCGTGCCTTGAGCCGGGCACGGGCCTCGTCGTCGGGGCGGTCGACGAGGGCGGACAGGGAGTCGAGATCGATAGTCATCGCGGGTCAGCGTAGTGCGTGCGGCGCGGCGCAGAAGGGGCAGGCGCGGCCGCCGTCGAACAAGGGCGACGGAGAGCCGGCAAGTGGGCGGCGCCTCATGGGATCGGAGGTGCCGCCCCGCCGACACCCCGCGATGTTCGGACACGGGGCGCCGGCCCAGGACGGGGCACGGGCCGCCGTGCTCCGTCCCTGCCCGGCTGACCGTCAGGAGGACAGCCGGATCACGCCGGTGACCTTGCCGGACCCGCCCCTCGCCTTGGCGACGAATTTGCCGTCGCCCCGTCGTGCTCCCGGGTGCTCCTGGTGGGTGTCGGGTCAGCTGCGCGCGTGCCGGGGTTTGCGCGGCAGCCCGCGCAGCGTCAGCACCTGGCCCGCCACCACCAGCAGCACCTCGTCGGACTGCTCGGCGATCACCGCGTTCAGCCGCCCCAGCTCGTCGCGGTAGCGGCGGCCCGACGCGGTGGCCGGCACGACGCCGCTGCCGACCTCGTTGCTCACCGCCACCACCTGCGCCCGGCAGTTGCGCCAGGCGAGGGCCAACGCGTCGATGTGCGCCCGTACTTGCTCCCGCCCGCCGGACTCCCACTTGGCGTCGTCCCACGCGTCGCACGCGTCCATCACCGCGGTCAGCCACAGCGACAGGCAGTCGACCAGCAGCGGCCCGGTCGCGGTGGCCAGCAGGTCCACGAGGTCCGTGGTCTCGGCGGTCCGCCACGCCGCCGGACGGCGCTCGCGGTGCACGGTGACCCGCTGCGCCCACTCGGCGTCGCCGTCGCGCGTGCCGCCGGTGGCGACGTACGTCACCTCGGGCACCGCCGCCAACCGCCGTTCCGCCTCGGCCGACTTGCCGGACCTGGCACCGCCGAGGACCAGCGTGCGGTACGGCTGCGCCGGCTGCCGGTCGGGCTCCGCGCCCAACCGGACGACACCGCCGTCGGCGACCGCGCGGGCCCCCCACGCCGCGAGTCGGCGCTGCAACTCCTCGCCGGGCGGCGCCTCGTGCGAAAGGTGCACGGCCAGCACGTCGGTGGCCTCGGTGACCGCGCCGTCGCGGCGCAACGCGGCGAGCCGTTCGGGCCACGCGACCACGTCCAACAGCACGGCGTCGTAGGGGAGTCCGTCCGGCCGTGCCCACGCGCGCGTGGTGTCCGCCTCGGGCGCGAGCGGCGCCGAGGGTATGAACAGCAGGCGGGCGCCGTTGGGGCCGGAGACCGCGTAGGCCACCCGCCCCGCGGCGCCGCCGGGCAGCACGGTGACGTGGTGGTCGCCGAGTACGAACTCCTCGCCCGCGGCGACGGTCCGCCACGGAGGCCCGCCGGCGGTCGGCGCGGGCAGCCCGGCGGGCGGCCCGGACGGCGCCGCGACCACCTCGAGTCCGGCGGCCGGCAGCCACGCCAGCGGTGCCTTCTCGGCGGGGCCGGTCAGCAGCAGGTGGCGTACCGCGGTGAGCGGCCGCGCGGCGCGGGCCGCGGCGTGTGCGGGTTCGGGCCCGCAGTCGATGAGCAGGGTCCCGTCGATCAGGACGCAGCTGGGTTCGCGTACCGCCGAGCCGGTGCAGCCCAGACAGGACGCGCAGGTGCAGAACGGCTGCGGCCAGCCGCGCGGACCCGCCGTGCCGAGGAACGTCACTTCCATGGTGTTCTGCGCTACTCCCGAGCGGTAGTGCGGTACGGAATGTCTGTCGGGGCCCGTCTTGTGGGCCGTGGTCGGCTACTCTGCGGACCGCCCGCCGGTTCACCGCGGCGGTGCGGTCGACGACCCGAGGGAGCCCACGATGATGTGGCAGTGGCGGTACGAGAACGCGGACGGCAGCCCGGTCCCCGGTCCCACGGCCGAGGAGTTCTCGAACCAGTCGGACGCGGAGTCCTGGCTCGGCGAGAACTGGCGCGGCCTGCTCGACGCGGGGGTCGAACAGGTCACCCTGCTCGAAGGCGACGACGTGGTCTACGCGGGGATGAGCCTGCGCGCCGCCGAGCAGTAGCCCGGCCCGCGCGACGGCGCCTCACGTGTCCGGGCGGCCCGGGTGACCGGGCCGCCCTCGTGCGTGTCGGGCGCCTCGTCCGCCGCCGCCCGGCGTCAGGGCCGCGCGGGCGGGCTCACCGTCAGCGCGGGGTCGAGCTGCACGAACGGCTCCAGGATGACGTCGATCTTGGACAGCAGCTCCTCCTCCAGCTTCACGCCGGCCGCCTTGACGTTCTCCGCGACCTGCTCGGGTCGCGACGCGCCGATGATCGCGGCGGACACGTTCGGGTTCTGCAGCACCCACGCGACGGCGAGCTGGGCCATCGTCAGGCCCGCGTCGTCGGCGAGCGGCCGCAGGCTCTGCACCGCGGTCAGCAGGTCGTCGCCCATCATGCGGGAGATGAAGTTCTGCCCGCCCTTCTCGTCGGTCGCGCGCGACCCGGCCGGCGGCGGGTGGCCCGGCCGGTACTTGCCGCTGAGCACGCCCTGCGCGATCGGCGACCAGACGATCTGGCCGAGTCCGAGCTCCTCGCTCGCGGGCACGACCTCGGTCTCGATGACGCGCCACAGCATCGAGTACTGCGGCTGGTTCGACACCAGCGGCACGCGCAGTTCGCGGGCGAGGTCGGCGGCCGCGCGGATCTGCGCCGCGTTCCACTCGGAGACGCCGATGTACAGCGCCTTGCCGGAGCGCACCACGTCGGCGAACGCCAGCATGGTCTCCTCGAGCGGCGTCGCGGTGTCGTAGCGGTGCGCCTGGTAGAGGTCGACGTAGTCGGTGCCCAGGCGGGTGAGCGACGCGTCGATCGACTCCATGATGTGCTTGCGCGACAGGCCGCGGTCGTTGCGGCCCGGGCCGGTCGGCCAGAACACCTTGGTGAAGATCTCCAGGCCGGCGCGGCGCTCGCCCTTGAGCGCGCGGCCGAGCACCGACTCGGCGCGCGTCTCGGCGTACACGTCGGCGGTGTCGAACGTCGTGATGCCGGCGTCGAGGGCGGCGCGCACGCACGCGAGCGCGGCGTCCTCCTCGACCTGGGATCCGTGCGTCAGCCAGTTGCCGTACGCGATCTCACTGATGACGAGGCCGCTGCGGCCCAGGTGTCGGAACTCCATGGGACAACCCTATGACGGGTGTCAGCGGATGGTCTTCTCGCCCACCAGATGGAGGACGGACGCGATCCCGCGGTAGGGGTCGGTGCGCCCGGCCTCCTCCTCGACCGCCACGAGGTTCTGCCAGGCCTTGCCGTTGCGCGGCGGGGCGGGCTCCTCGGGACGCAGCGCGGTGAAGACGCCGACGCCGTACCAGGACAGCACCGGGGTGCCGAGGTCGGCGAGCATGACCGACAGGCCCTCGGCGGAGTCGGGGCGCGCGGGGTCGGCGGCGCCGACCGACCGGGCGGCGAGCGCCTTGCGGGTCGCCGTCCACTCGCCGGCCGCGCCGGTGCGCAGCGCGGCGGCGGCGCCGTTGCGCGCGGTGACGGAGAGCAGGCCGCCGGGGTTAAGGATGCGGGCGAGCGCGGCGAGCATGCCGTCCGGCTCGTCGAGGGTGTCCAGGGCGTCGTGGCACAGCGCGAGGTCGAAGCTGCCCGGCGGGAAGTGCCGGCCGGCCTCGCTTCCGTCGCCCTCGACGAGGCGCAGCCGGGCGCGGACGTCGTCGGGCTCGTCCGCCAGTTCGTCGTGCAGCGCGGTCAGCTGCAGTGTGTCGGTGCTCACCGCGGTGACCAGGTGCCCGGCCCGGGCCAGCAGCAGCGCGGGGGTGGCCGGGCCGCAGCCGACGTCGAGCACCTTCAGGGGACCGCGCGTCCGCAGCCGGACCAGGTGTTCCGCCAACTGCCGCGAGGCGATCTCGCGCTGGACTTGGGTCTGCAGGTCCATGGGCCAGGTGGTCGCCTCGTGCAGGGCGGTCGTCATGCTGCTCCGTCGTCGAAGGATGCGCCCGGCGGACGGGCCCCGGCGGCGCGGGGCCGGACGGGTCCGGGCTGGGCGCGTAGGGAGGCGCGCGCCCGGCGTCGGCCCGGCGCGCTCAGTCAGCGGAGGGTCAGATGGCCTCGCCGCGCTTGACCTGCGGCTTGGGCAGGCGCAGGCGGCGCATCTGGAGGGCGCGCATCAGCGCGTACGGCGTGCAGCCCTTGAGGCTGGCGTCCGGGAAGCGGGTGCGCAGCTGCCGCTTGAGCGAGAAGTTGACGCGCACCGAGTCCAGGATGATCAGAACGATCACGACCGCCCACGCGAGCAGCGAGATGTTCTTGATCGCCGTGTTCGGCATGATGCTCATGATCAGGATGAGCACCGCGGACGGCAGGAAGAACTCCGCGGCGGTGAACCGCGAGTCGACGAAGTCGCGGCAGAAGCGGCGGACCGGGCCCTTGTCGCGGGCCGGCAGCCCGCGCTCGTCACCGGTGACGAGGGCGGTGCGCTGGGCCTCGCGGTCCTCACGGGCGCGCTGGCGGGCGACCTTGGCGGCCTCCCTGCGGTCCTTCGGCGGCGCGACCCGCGTCTTGCGGTTGGCCTGGGCCTCACTGCGCTTGGGCGTGGGGCGGCCCTTGGGGGCCTGGGGGTCGCGAACGTCCGTCTCGACGGTGGCGACCGTCTCGACCGACTCGGACTCTGCCTGGGAACGACGTCTGAACACGCCTCCAGCCTACGTGCTGGGGCAAGCCCCCCGGACCGGGCCTTTGGACCCGGTCCGCGGGGGGCTGATGGACTGCCCTCCTGCCGGAAGGTCCTTTCGGCATTTAGGCTGGTACAGCGCAAGAGCTTGCCTACGAAGGGGGCGCGCGGCGGTCATGAGTGGTGTTTTCAAGCGGATGGGCATGATCTTCCGCGCAAAGGCCAACAAAACGCTCGACAAGTACGAGGATCCGCGCGAAATGCTGGATTACTCGTACCAGAAGCAGCTGGAGCTGCTTCAGAAGGTGAAGCGTGGAGTTGCCGACGTCGCGACCTCCCGGAAGCGCCTCGAACTCCAGCTGCGTCAGCTCGAACAGCAGGCCGCGAAGCACGAGGACCAGGGGCGCAAGGCGCTCTCGCTCGGTCGCGAGGACCTGGCCCGCGAGGCGCTGACCCGGCGCAGCGGCATCCAGCAGCAGATCGCCGACCTCCAGCTGCAGTACCAGCAGCTGCAGTCGGAGGAGGAGAAGCTGACGCTGGCCTCGCAGCGGCTGCAGGCCCGCGTCGACGCCTTCCGGATCCGCAAGGAGACGATCAAGGCGACGTACACGGCGTCCGAGGCGCAGGCGAGCATCGGCGGCGCGATCGCCGGCATCTCCGAGGAGATGGCGGACGTCGGCCTCGCGATGCAGCGGGCCGAGGACAAGACGCAGCAGATGCAGGCCCGCGCGTCGGCGATCGACGAGCTGCTGGCGTCCGGCGCGCTGGACGACCCGACCGGCACGACCAAGGACGACATCACGGCCGAGCTCGAGCGGCTGTCCACCGGCTCGGACGTGGAGCTCGAGCTCATGCGCATGAAGCAGGAGCTGGGCCAGGCCCCGGCCCCCTCGCAGCAGGCGCTCGGCCAGGGCACGCAGCAGGCGATCGGTCCCGCGCAGTCGCAGCCGGGCACAGGCCAGCCGCAGCACGGCGAGCCGCAGTACCAGCCCCGGTTCGACAAGCAAGGGGAATGACCATGATCGTCCGCATCATGGGGGAGGGGCAGTTCGACGTCGCGGACGACCGGCTCGGTGCGCTGGACCTGTTCGACGACCGGATCGAGGCGGCGCTGGCCGCGGGCGACGAGGCGGCCTTCCGCGTCGCGCTCACCGGACTGCTGGACAAGGTGCGTGAGCTGGGCGGCGCGGTGCCGGTCGAGGTGCTCGAACCGTCCGGCCTGATCCTCCCCGCCGCGGACGCCCATGTCGACGAGGTGCGCGCGCTCCTGAAAGACGGGGGCCTGATCCCGGGCTGACCGAGTGGTGCCGGGCCGACGCGAACCCCTTCCGCGATTCTCTTGACTCTGACAAGCTTTCGGCGGAGTCGCACGCGGAGGGGTGTTTCGTTGTTCCAGGTCTACACGGGCATGGACCCGCGGCTGCCGCTGCGCGCCGTGCCCGCCCACGCCCGCCGCGCGGAGGCCGCCGGCTACGACGGGCTGCAGGTCGCCGAGACCGTGCACGACGCGCTGGCCGTCGCGCTGCTCGCGCTCGAGCACACCGAGCGGATCACCGTCCGCACCTCGGTCGCGCTGGCCTTCGTCCGCGCGCCGCTGCTCACCGCGTACTCCGCATGGGACCTCAGCGCGTTCTCCGGCGGCCGCTTCCAGCTCGGGCTGGGCACCCAGATCCGGCAGAACATCCAGGACCGGTACGGCATGCCGTGGTCCGAGCCCGCCGCCAGGATGCGCGACTACATCGGCGCGCTGCGCACCGCGTTCGCGACCTTCCGCACCGGCGAACGCCCGGCGTACGAGGGCGACCACTACCGCATGACCCGCATGCAGCCCTACTTCAACCCCGGTCCCGACCCGGACACCGCCGAGCCGCGGATCTACCTCGGCGGGGTGAACCGCGCGATGTGCGAGCTGGCCGGCGAGCTCGCGGACGGGTTCGTCACCCACCCCACCAACTCCGACCCGCGCTACCTCGAACGCATCTGCCGGCCTGGCCTCGCCGCCGGCGCGGCGCGCGCCGGGCGGTCGGCCGACGCGCTGGAGCTGGTCGCCGGGACCCAGCTGGTCGTCGGCGCCACACGCGCCGACCTGGACCGCGAACGCGAGCGCCAGCGCAGGCTGTTCGCGTTCCTGTACTCGACCCCCGCGTACCGCAGGACGCTCGAGCTGTACGGCTGGGCCGACCTCCAGGAGAAGCTCGCCGCGCTGATCCGCGACGACCAGTGGGACCGGCTCGCCGCGCTGGTCACCGACGACGTCCTGGAGACGCTCGTCCCGATGGGCACCTACGCCGAGCTGCCCGGCCTCGTGCGGGACAGGTGGGGCGGCCTGGCGGGATCCGTGACGATCCCGCTCCCGGCCGACCCCGCCCACGACCCGCTCGTCGCCGAGGCGGTCGCCGAACTGCGCGGCTGAGCGGCCGCGCCCGTCCCTCGGGGACCGGCTACGGCAGCGCCAGCATCTGGTCGAGCGCCTGCTTCGCGTACTTCTCGGTGTCCGCGTCCACCTGGATGCGGTTCACCACGGTGCCCTCGACCAGCGACTCGAGCGTCCACACCAGGTGCGGCAGGTCGATGCGGTTCATGGTCGAGCAGAAGCACACCGTCTTGTCGAGGAACACGACCTGCTTGTCCGGGTGCGCCTTGGCGAGGCGGCGCACCAGGTTGAGCTCGGTGCCGATCGCCCACGCGGAGCCGGGCTCGGCGGCGTCCAGCGCCTTGATGATGTACTCCGTCGACCCGACGTAGTCGGCCGCGGTGACCACCTCGTGCTTGCACTCGGGGTGCACCAGCACGTTGACGCCCGGGATGCGCTGACGCACGTCCTCGACGGAGTCGACGCTGAAGCGGCCGTGCACGGAGCAGTGGCCGCGCCACAGGATCATCTTCGCGGCGCGCAGCTGCTCGGCGGTCACCCCGCCGTTCGGCTTGTGCGGGTTGTAGACGACGCAGTCGTCCAGCGAGAAGCCCATCTCCAGCACCGCGGTGTTGCGGCCCAGGTGTTGGTCGGGCATGAACAGCACCTTCTCGCCCTGCTCGAACGCCCACTCCAGCGCGCGCTTGGCGTTGGAGGAGGTGCATATCGTGCCGTTGTGGCGGCCGGTGAACGCCTTGATGTCGGCGGACGAGTTCATGTACGAGACCGGCACCGTGACGTCGGCTATGCCCGCGTCGGTGAGCACGTCCCAGCAGTCCTCGACCTGGTCGTACGTGGCCATGTCGGCCATCGAGCAGCCCGCGGCCAGGTCCGGCAGGATCACCTGCTGGTGGTCCGCGGTCAGGATGTCCGCGCTCTCGGCCATGAAGTGCACGCCGCAGAAGACGATGTAGGGCGCGTCGGGACGGGCCGCCGCCTCACGGGCCAGCTTGAACGAGTCGCCGGTCACGTCCGCGAACTGGATGACCTCGTCGCGCTGGTAGTGGTGGCCGAGGATGAAGACCGAGTCGCCGAGCTTCTCCTTCGCGGCGCGGGCGCGCGCCACCAGGTCGGGGTCGGCGGGGTCGGGCAGGTCGCCGGGACACTCCACGCCGCGCTCGCTGTACGGGTCGGCACCGCGGCCGAGCATCAGCAGCGCGAGCGGCGTCGGCTCGACGCCCGGCGGGAGGTCCAGGTCGGTGGTCGCGGTCACGTCGCACATCCTTTTCGTCTATCTGACGTTATGGAATCCTACCTTCATTTCGTCGGATTGACGAGAGTGGGGGTCGGCACGCGACGCGGGTCACAGTCGTACGTCACACCGCGACGGCCGTCCCGGTCGGTGCGGCGGTGTGCGACCATGAACTGATCGGGCCTGGAATAGAAACCAGGACACCGTTCGTTGCGGACGGTGACAGCCGTATCCAGCACCGAACCACCACGTGGGAGCATCCAGATGACGGTCAAGGACGAGACCACGACCAGTGGCGTCATCCTCACCGATGAGGCCGCGGCCAAGGTCAAGGCCCTGCTCGAGCAGGAAGGGCGCGACGACCTCGCGCTGCGCGTCCAGGTGCAGCCGGGCGGCTGTTCCGGCATGCGTTACCAGCTCTACTTCGACGAGCGCTCGCTCGACGGCGACGCCGTCCAGGAGTTCGGCGGCGTCCGCGTCGTCACGGACCGCATGAGCGTGCCCTACCTCGGTGGCGCGACGATCGACTTCGTCGACACGATCGAGAAGCAGGGCTTCACGATCGACAACCCCAACGCGGCCGGCTCCTGCGCCTGCGGCGACTCGTTCAGCTGAGCGTCCGGCGGACATCCGCCCCCTGACGCGACCGCGGCGGGGGGGCGGGGGCGGGGGGCGCCGCCGGGGGGGGGGGGGGGGGGGGGGGGGGGTTGTGGGGGGGGGGGGGGCGGGCCGGCGGGGGGGGGGGGGCGGCGGGGGGCGCGGGGGGGGGGGGGGGGCCCCCCCCGGGGGCGGGGGGGGCCCCCGCCGCGGTCGGTGGGGCCTGTTGCTGGTAGGGCCGGTTCCTAGTGGTGGTGGCCGCCGCCCTCGGACGGGGCGGTCGTCGCGGGGGCCGGGGCGCCCGGGTGGTCCGCGGCGGGTGCGGCGGGTGCCGTCGCCGGGACGCCGACGACGACCGTGAACTCGGCGGTGCGGACCACGCCGTTGTGCTGGAAGTCCAGGTACAGGCGGTAGGTTCCGGCGCTCGGGGCCTGCGTGTGGAAGCCGATGCCCGGGCCGGCCGGGGTCACGCCGTCGCCGGGCTCGCCCTGTGGGTGGACGTGCAGGTAGCCGAGGTCGCCCTGGCGCAGCGCGACCAGGTGGCCGTACGCGGCGAGGTAGGGCTGCAGGTCGGTGACGGGCTTGCCGTCCCGCGACACCGACAGCGTCAGCATGGTCGCGCTGCCGGCGGAAAGGTCGCCGTCGAGGGTCACGGTGTAGCCGTCGACGGTCGCGGTGCGGGACGCCTCCGGGAGCGGGGTCGGGCGGAAGTCGCCCGCGACGGCGACGTCCGCGCCCAGGGTGAGCGGTCCCGCCGGGTCGCCGGTGGGGGCGAAGTCCGCGAACACCCGGTACGCGCCGGCCTCGGCGAAGGTCAGCGGGACGCTCCACGTGCCGTCGGCGCCGAGCACGGGGTGTACGTGCTGGAAGCCGGAGAGGTCGCGGCGGGCGACGATCAGGTGCAGTTCCTTGTCGTGCGAGCGGTCGAACTTCGTCCACGGCGCGCCGTCGGGGCCGAGGACGCGGAACCGGAAGTCGGTGGGCACGCCCGCGGGTATCGGGTCGGCGGAGACGGCGAGGGTGTAGCCGCGCTCGGAGACCTGGAGGCCGCCCGGGGCGGTGGAGCCGTCGGCCGCCTGGCCGTTCGGGGTGCCGCCGTGGCCGGTGTGCGTGCTGCCGTTCATGTCGCCGTTCTCCTTGCTCGTGCCGTGCTGGTCGCTCGGGGCGGGGGTGCCGTGGTCGCCGCCGGGGTGGCCCGCGTGCGCCGGCGCCGAGCCGGTGCCGACGGGGCCGACGGCGTGGCCGATGCCGAGGGCGGCACCGAAGGCCAGGGTGATGCCGGCTCCGAAGGCGCCGACTCGGACGGCGGTGTTCATCGCGGGTCTCCTCCGTGGGTGGGGGTGTGCGGTTCGTGCGGTGCGTTGCGGGGGCGGGGCGGGGCGGGGTGCCGGTGGCGCGGGGCGGGGCTCCGGCCGCGGGTCAGCTGCAGCCGCCTCCGCCGCAGCAGCTGCCGGCCTGCGGGAGCTGCGTGACGGCGCGCGGGGCGACCTCGTAGCCGGCTTCGGCGACCGCGGCGGCGACGGCGTCGTCGGCGAGCGACTCGGTGCCGGTGACGGCGACCTTGCCGGTCGGCAGGTCGACCTCGACGCCGGTGACGCCCGGCAGCGCGCCGATCGCGGACGTGACCGAGCCGACGCAGTGCCCGCAGGTCATGCCGGTGACGGTGAACGACTCGGCGTAGGCGCTGGTCGCGGTGGGCGTGCTCATGGGGGCCTCCTCGGCTTCGGTGTGGTTCTCGGCGGTGCTGGTGCCGGGCGCTGCCGACGTCCCCTATGAGATACCCCTAGGGGGTATCTCGTCAAGCCGGCCCGACGGCCTTTTTCGTACTCCTACCGCCTAGGGGTATGGGCATGGATGCGCAGATGGGGTGTGGTGTCCGATCCGGGCATGCAAAAAGCCGCGGCCGCCTCCCCGTTGTGGGGGAGGCGGCCGCGGCCCGTGGTGGCGCGGATCAGTCCGTCACGCGGACGCGGCGGCGTCCGTCTCGGGGAGCCAGATCGCGCGCTCGGCACCCGCCCGGTCCTCCTCGACGCGCGAGTCGGTGTCGAACACCATGGTGGCGCGCCGCGCGGTGTCGTACTGCGGCCAGTCGGCGCCCGGGTCGAGGTCGCGGATGAACGCGATCCACGCGCCGTGCATCACGTCCGCGAGCTTCTGCGGAGCGTCCGGGCCGGTCGAGTTCTCGACGTGCTCGCCGCCGAGGATGTCGAACGCGAACGGCAGGTCCAGGCAGTGGAACGACTTCGGCGCGCCGAAGATCGGCGAGCCCGACAGCCACTCGAACGAGTAGAGCCACGTGGGCAGTCCGTGCGCGGCGCGGGCCTCGGCCAGGCCGGCCGCGTGCACGCGGAACATGCGGTCGGTGACCGCCTGGCCGACGATCTGCCCGGTGTCGGCGCCCTCGTGCAGCGCGAGGTAGCGGGCGGCGCCCTCGGCGGTCAGGCCGAGCGCCGGGAGCACTGCGTGCGCGACCTCCATCGGGGCGCCCGCGAGAGCGAACTCGCCGATCATGTTGAACTCGTGGAGCGTCGCGCCGAGCATCAGCGGCACGGAGGACGCCGAGCCGTCGACGAACGCGTCGACGACGTCCTCGGGGATGAGCACCCCGTCGGTGAACGGCGCGAGCATCAGCTTCGGGATCGGCGGCTGGCCCTCGGTCGGGGCCATCGTGCTGTCCTCGAACTCCTGCAGCGTCTCGCCCGGGACGTCGCGCAGCGCCGCGGCGGTCGCCGGCAGGCCCGTGCGCTCGGTGAACACCTCGGAGACCCGGAGGCCGTCGGCGCGGCTCTGCGGCTCCATGATCGCGCCGGAGACCGAGATCACGGCGCGGAACAGGCCGTGCGCGGCGGGCGTGGCCATCAGCGTCTGGACGGCGCCGCCGCCCGCGGACTGGCCGGCGATCGTCACCTTGGCCGGGTCGCCGCCGAACGCCGCGATGTTGTCGCGCACCCACTCGAGCGCGGCGATCCAGTCGAGCACGCCGCGGTTGTCGGGCGCGTCCTCGAGGTGCAGGAAGCCCTCGACACCGAGGCGGTAGCCGACCGCCACCGTGACGACGCCGTCGCGGTTGAAGGTGGCGCCGTCGTACCAGGGGCTGGCCGCCGAGCCGGCGACGTAGCCGCCGCCGTGGATCCACACCAGGACCGGCAGGGCGGCGTCGGAGGCCGGGGCCGGGGTGAAGACGCTGAGGTTGAGGACGGCGTCGCCGTCGACGCTCGGTTCGGGGATGATCGTCGGCCCGCCGCCGAGCGTGCGGCGCTGCGCGGTGGGGCCGTACGCGGTGGCCTCGAGCGGCTCGGTCCACGCCTCGGGCGGCTGCGGGGCGGCGAAGCGCAGGTCGCCGACCGGGGGCTTGGCGTAGGGGATGCCGAGGAAGCGGGCCGAGTGGTCCTTCCAGGTGCCCAGGACCGGGCCGAGAGCGGTGGTGACGAGCGGTTGCTGGGCCACGGGGTCGTCCTTTTCGTTGCGGTGGTTCTGCGGCGGGCGCGTTGCGGCGTGCTCGGAGTATCAGCCCCCGCCCTCATATATTGCAATACATGAAATAAATGTGCGGTGAGGACTCCGGAGCCGCCCCGCCCCGCGCCGCACGGCACAATCGGGCAGGTGAGCACCCCCGTCCCGGCGCCCGCCGACACCGCCGCCGTGCGCCGCCACAACCTCGCGCGTGTCCTGCGGCACATCGCCGCCCACGGGCCCTGTGCGCGCACCGACGCGGCCGCGGCGACGGGGCTGGTCAACGCGTCGCTCACGGCACTCGCCGGGGAACTGATCGAACGCGGCCTGGTGCGCGAGGCCGGCGCGGTGGTCTCGGGCGGGCGGGGGCGGCCCCGGCGGCTGCTGACCCTCGTCCCGGAGCGCGTCGCGTCGATCGCGGTGCAGATCACCCTCGAACGCGTCGAGGTCATGGCCGCCGACCTGGGCGGCGAGGTCCTGCACCGGGCCTCGGTGCCGCACCGCGCGCCGTACGGCGACCCGGAGCCGCTCGCGGCCGGCGTCGCGCGCGAGATCGCCGTCGCGGAACGCGCCGTGCGCGCCTCACGCCCCGGCGCGCACCTCGCGCGCGCCGTCATCGCGATGGCCGCGCCCGTCGTCGGGCCCGCGCAGATCGTCGCCGCCGCCATCGACTTCGGCTGGCAGCGCACCGACCTCGGCGCCCTCGTGCGCGCCCACCTGCCGGACTTCGCCGCGCCGGTCGACATCGTCAACGACGCCAACGTCGCGGCACTGGCCGAATACCACGCACGGCACGGCGCGTACGACCCCGGCGCCGGCGAACTCCCGGAAACCGTGGCCTACATCAAGGCCGACACGGGCGTCGGCGGAGGCCTGCTCATCGGGGGCCGGGTACACGCGGGGGCGCACGGCTCGGCCGGCGAGATCGGACACATGCCCCTCGCCCTCGACGGCCCGGCGTGCGCGTGCGGGGCGCGCGGCTGCCTGGCGGTGTACGTCGGGCCCGAACCGCTCACCGCGGCCGCGGGCCTCGCCGAACTCGCCGCCGTTCACGGCGTCGACGCGGCCCTCGCCGAACTCGACCGCCTTCTTCTGGCCGAAGACCCCACGGCGGTAGCGGCGTTGGCAGCCGCCGGAACCACCCTCGGCGCGGCCGTCCTCGCCGTCTCCGGCCTCACCGACGCGGGCGAGGTCATCCTCGGCGGCTACCTCGCCGACTGGTCGACCTGGCTCGCCCCGGGCATCGAAACCGCCCTCGCGGGCCGCCGCGCCGTCGCACCGCACCTCGAACCGGTCGTGGTGCCGGGGGTGTTGGGCGCGGACGCGACCTTGAAGGGGGCCTTGCAGGCGGCGCGCGAGGCGACGCTGGACGATCCGACGAGCGTGCCGGGGGTGTGACGAGGGCCCGTCCTGGTGCTGGTGCGCCGGGACGGGCCCACGGGGGTTGCTTGGGTGGGCGGCTACCAGTAGGAGACGGTGATCTTGCCGGTGCGGGCTTCCCACATGATGACGCCGTGCTCGAAGATGCTCATCCGGTTCCCGTCGAGGTTGTTGCCTCCCTCGTTGTCCACCGGGAAGCCGAGTCGGCCGCCGGGGCCGCCGAGGCCCTCATATGTGGCGCGGATGCCGCCGTGCACCTCGAAGTAGCCCCTCTGCGGCAGGCCGTAGATCGTGCCGCGCTCGAACACCGTGTAGGAACCGCGCCCGTCGGCCGTGGCCTGCTGGTTCGCGATCGGGTAGCCGAGGAATCCCGTTCCGCCACCGTTGTGCTCCCAGGCGCCGCGGGTGCCGTGGTTGATCCAGTGGGCGCCCGTGCGCGGGTTCCAGAAGACCGCGCCGTACTCGAACATCTGGTAGCGGCCGACGCCGTCGGGCAGGCTCAGCTCGTCGGTCTGCGGATCCCCCAGGGTACCGCCGGCCCAACCCGTGGCCGCCCACACATCGCGGACTCCGCCCATCACGATGTACCGAGGACGTGTGTAGTTGGGCGTGCCGAGGATGGGGCCTCCCGGGTACACCGAGCCGCGCTGGAAGTGGATGAAGTACTCGAACGGGCGGGCGCTGTTCATGCTGTCGGTGACCGGGTAGCCGAGGTAGCCCCCCGGGCCGCCCGCAGAAGCCCACTTGGCGTACGAAACGGGGTCGACGAGGTGCGCGCCGGTTGCTGCGGACCAGTAGATCCGCCATCCGCCTTCGAACTCGACGTACACGCCACCGTGGTCGGGCGTCGGCCGTTCGCCGCTCAAGGGCTGGGCGAGCCAAGGGCTGGTGGCACCGCCCTGTTCAAGCCACTTGGCGTGGATGCCGCCGAAGAGGACGACGTTCGGCCTCCCGCCTGGCATCAGGATCGTGCCGCGCTCGAACCGCTGGTGCACCGGCGATCCGTCCGTCACGCGGTCGGCCAGCGGGTAGCCGAGCACTCCCGAAGGTCCGCCGTACTGCCGGTACTCCTGGCCGAACACGACCACGGCGGCGCGACCCGGCGGCACGACGACCGCGCCACCGCTGAAGTACTGGACGGTGCCCTTGCCGTCAGGCATGGTGATCGGGTCCGTTACAGGCTTGCCCAGGCCCTCGCGCTCGTACGAGAGCAGGCTGTTGATCTTCAGCACGACCGTGTTGGGCACGACGAATGCCTCGCGGTCGCCCCACGTCCACCACAGCTGCGTGTCGGCGAAGCCCCATGTCGTGCCGACGTAGTTGCGCGTCTCCCAGAGCCTCTCGCCGAACCGCGCGGCGCCGCCGGCGGCCCCGTACTTGCGGATCAGCGGGATGTCGCCCGCGAGCTCGCGCATCTCCTGCACGTTGCCCGCCGCGTCGAGCGCCTCGACGCGCAGGACGGTCTCGGTGATCGGGCCGGGCAGGGGGACCGCCGTCTCGGCGCCGGTGCGGGGCACGGTGGCGACGACACGGGCAGCCTGGGCGTCGGTCTGGAGTACGGACACCCGCCACTGGGTGGCCTGGTCGTCGACGGTCCAGCCGAGTCGGAGGGACAGCGCGCCCTGCGCGTCGATCTCCATGGTTATGCCGATGGGGTTGCTGACCGCGGCCGGGGCTGCCTGAGGCGCCGCGGCGGCGGTCGGCGCGGCCTGCGGGAGTTCGGCCTGGGCGGCGGAACCGCTCGGGCGTACCGGAGCGGCGGAGGCCTGGCCGGCGAGGGCCGGGAGTCCGCCCGCGAGCGCGGCCGCGACACAGGCGACGGTGACACCTTGGCGGAAGCGAGGGGAAGTGCTGACACGGGACGGCATGCGCAAGTCGGGGATCCCATCGTGGAGGCGTGCTCACACGGCACGGCCGGGGAATCCTAGCCAGTTGGCGATCACGCGTGAAGCGAATTGCCGAACCGTTTGTCCGCCGGTATGGGCGGCTTGCCTGACCGGTCCCGCGCGGCGCCTGTCGGTGATCCCCGGGTCAGCCGATGGGGCTGCTCTCGTCCTCGTGCGCCGTACCGACCGTGTACACGCGCTCGCGCAGCAGTTCCTCGGCGCGCTCGGGAGTGATCCACAGGTCCAGCCAGGTGCGGTCGCGGCGTTCGTGCGGGCGGTCGAGGCGTACCGCCACCCAGGAGAACGCGCCCCACAGCACCTCGCGGCGGGAGTCGGGCGTGCGTACGGAGAGCGCGAAAGGGACGGCCACGGCGGCGCGGACCACCAGCACGCGGGACTTGCCGTCCGCGTCCGGCTCGCCCCGCGGCACGCCGCCGGTCAGGAACGCCGGGGCGTGCGTGACCTTCATCCACTCGACGACCGCGCCGGGCGCTTGCTTCTCCAGCGACTTCGCGACGGCATCGCGCACAAGCACGGCCGGCTCGTCGGACAGCCAGCCCAGCCAGTGGTCGGGCTCGGTGAGCTTGCTGAAGTCGTCCTGCACGGGCCCGTGCCGAGGGTTCTCGACGAACTCGCCGGTGAGCTTGCCGTCGGGGCCGACGACCCAGGCGCCCACGATGGCCTCCGGCGGCACGTAGCCGTCGGGGTCGCTGATCTGCGTACCGTCGATCTGCGACACCGCACCACCGGGGAACTGCGCCGCGATCCCGACCAACTCGGGCGGCGGCGTCCGCCGCACCCTCCGACCTTCGGCCACGTTCATGCCCCCCAACTGCCCAGCTCTGTCGCACGCGATCTTTCCACAGCGTGTGGGCACGCATCCGCCGCGGCCCGGTCAACCGCCTTGTATGTCACGGCGCATGGCCTCGCGGAGCCCTTCGAGGGCCTCGACGTACGGACGGTGCACGGACCGCCAGGCCACCGTCCGATCGCTGTCCCGCGCGGCGACCGTACTGATCTCCAGGTGGGCGGCGATCAGCGCCTCACGAATGTCCCGCAGCCTCCGGTACGCCTCCTCAGCCGCGCGCCCGGTCTCCGGCGAGGCGATCAGCACCAGTTCGTACCGGCACGCGAGCAAGTCCTGCGACCGGAAAGCCTCGAGCGCCACATCCGCGTCCAACGGCCCCGCATGCGCCGCCGCGGCGGCCTGCATCGCGGCATCCGTCCGGGTCAGCGCCTGAAGGTACTTCGCATACCCCTCCCGCCGCACCCCATCCAGCCGCGCCCGCCGATCCCGCCGCGCCCGAAACGTCTCGGTCGCCATGGTCGAGGCGATCCCCAGCACCGCCCCGCTCAACGTCCCCACCAACGTCAGCAACTCCACGACTCAGCAACATAGATGCCCCCACCCGCCGACACGAGGGGGCCTTGCCGCTGGACGCGGCCGACCGTCAACCGGTAGGTGGCCTTCGCCATTCCGGTGTGCGGGGCAATCCGGGCTGTGGCCTCTTCCGGATTTGCCGCCGGTAAGGTCACCGCTGCCCGACCGGCCCTTCTCCAGAGGCGGACACCATGGCCACCACCCGCGCGTCCGCTCGCGCCGAGGTCTGGCGCCGATACGGCGTCCTCGGCGCCGGGATGCTGACCGCAGTCGTGATCGGTGTCCGCAGCGGCGCGGGCGTGTTGTCGCCCGTCCTGTACTGGTGGGTTGGCGTGGCGCCGATCGCGAGGCTGGTGGGGTCCGCCTGGCAGGTCTTCGTGGCCCCGCTGTTCGGGCTGCGGCTCGCAGTACTGAGCTTCGGGAAGGGGCCGTTGTCGTCGGCGCGGCTCGTCCGAGGGCGACTGGTGGTGCGGCGTCAGCACCGCGGGCGGCCGTCGCTCGCACGCGTTCCGCGACCGGGCAGGGCTGTTGGGCTCCGCCTCTGGCTGGCCACGGCCTCGGTGCTCGTCGTCTACGTCTCGGCCGCCGCACTGCTCGCGATCCTGCTGCCGCCGTACTGCGGGCGCCCCGCCGGGTGCGGTCTCGCCACCACGTTGCTGTTGAGCCTCGTCGACGTCGGACCCGACAGCCCGACGCGCGTCCTCCTGCACCCGCCGTCCGCCCGACAGGCCGTGGAACGCGGAATGGCCGTGGACGACGACTGGCTGCGCCTCGCGCACCTGTTCGCCGTCGGAGACCTCGAGGCTGCGCGCCAAAGCCTGGCCTCGCTGCCGCCGCACCCGGTGTACTCGCCGAACGCCACCGCCGGTCTGGCGCTGGACGAGGGACGGTACGCGGAAGCAGCCGACGTGGCGTCGGCCTGGCCCGATGCCCCCGAAGGGCCGTTCCGGGCCATGCTGGCGGCCGACTTCGTCCGGGCCTGGTGCTACGGGCGCGAGGCGGCGTTGTTCGGCAGGCACTTTGCCGCCCCGCTGACGGGGCCTGCCGGCCGAGAGCCGGAGGGCGTTCCCGACGACGTCGAGGCGGCGGCCGCCGCCGCGCTCGCCGTCCCCGGTGCCACAGCGTCCAGCGACGTCCTGGCCCAGTACCGGCTGATCCGCGGCGACCATGCCGAAGCTGTGACCGCTGCGAACGAGGCCGCCGGGGCAACGACCAGCCTCCCGGAGTCCGCACACGTCCACTGCACGCTCGCACACGCTTACCTCGCACTCGGCGAACGGGCCAAGGCCGCAGAAGAACTAGCCACCGCTCAACAACTCGCCCCCGGCGCGCCGCGCATCGCAGTCATAGCGCCATGGACCGCCCCGCCGCATCTCGGACCGCATCCCGTGTCCGAGCCGACGCTGGAGACCAGCTAGTACGCCAGGGCACGGCACCCATGCCACGACCCGCGCCGCCGGCGGGGTAGCGGCATGCCGCGGAAGCCGGGCGACACGCCGCCGGAAAAGCAGAAGGCCAGGTCAGACGGGGTCTGACCTGGCCTTCTGTGTGGAGCCCCGAGTCGGGTTCGAACCGACGACTTCCGCTTTACAAGAGCGGCGCTCTGGCCAGCTGAGCTATCGGGGCCGGGGGGTGCTGCGGACCATTCTGCCTTGTGGTGGACACGGTACAAGGCGCGGCGAGGGGCGGGCGAGGGGGTTTGGCGGGGTGGGGGTGGGTGGGGTGGCGGGGGTAGGCCGATCGTGGGACGCTCGGCTTTGGTGTGGAATGTCTGGAATGTCGCCAATACGTGGCCGTGGGGGCGGTGCGCACGGAGGTGGATCTCATGGGGTTCTGGGACGTCGTCGGTCTGATCATCGCGGGCGCGATCGTCGGGGCGCTGGCCAGGCTGTTCCTGCCGGGGAGGCAGAGCATCGGGATGCTGGCGACGATCGGGGTGGGCATCGTCGGCACGATGGTCGGGTACGGCATCGCGGCGGCGCTCGGGGTGGCGGAGACCAGGGGGGTCGACTGGATCCGGTGGATCGTCAGTATCGGCGTGTCCATGGTGCTGGTCGCGTTGGTGGCGTCGTTCCTGCGGCAGCGGAGGAGCGGCTCGCGGTATTGAGGCGGGCTCGGGGCGGCCTGTCGGACCAGGGGCGGAGTCGAAAGGCTCCGCCCCCTGACGTGTCGTCAGATCGGGTTTGCGATCATGCGGTCATGGCCAGTGGAACCGCTTTGTGGCCGGGCATCGACCTGGCGGACCTGATGGACGCGCTCGACGTGGCGGAGACCGGCGAGCCCGGGCGGTACCGGGCGCGCAACGTGGTGACGCGCATACCCAGCACGCTCGGGAGCCAGGTGCTGGCGCAGACCGTGCTGGTGGCGGAGCGGACCGTGCCCGGGATGGCGGTGCAGTCGCTGCAGGGGGTGTTCCCGCGCGGCGGGGTGGCGGCGGAGCCGGTGGGGATCGACGTCGAGGTGGTGCAGTCGGGGCGGGCGCTCGCGACCGTTGCCGTGACGTTTCAGCAGGAGGGCCGCGAGCACTACCGCGCCCAGGTGATGCTCAGCCGCGACGAGCCGGACTTCCTGCGGCACCACCGGCCGCGGCCGGACGACGTCCCCGGGCCCGAGGACTGCGAGGTGCTGCCCGTCGCGATGATCCCGTGGGAGGTCCGGACGTTCGGCGGTGCCGCCGCGTTGGCGCCGGACCTCGCCGGGCCGCCGAGCCTCGACGTGTGGATGCGCTGCACCGAGGTCGCTGACACGCCGTCACTGTCCCGCGCGCTGCTGGCGCATGGGACGGAGGGCTTCCTCGGCCCGGTCGCCCTGCGGCCCTATCCGCAGGCGGAGATCGACGAGATGGGCGGCAAGGGCACCTCGGTGATGCTCACTCAGAACGTGAGCTTCCACGAGCCGTTCTCGATCGGCGAGTGGCTGTTGCTGAGGTGCGAGAGCGTGTACGCGGGCCGGAGCCGCATGCACGGCAGGACGCACGTGTACGCGGAGGACGGCCGGCTCGTCGCGTCGGTGATGGCGGACGGGCTGATGCGCGTGGCCGCCGCGGCGGGTTAGCGCCGCGGCGGCGCGGCCGCGAAAGGGGTCAGGGCGTGGCCGACTCGATCAGGTCGGCGGCGCGTTCGGCGATCATCACGGTCGGCGCGTGCGTGTGCCCGCGGTTGATCCGCGGCATGACCGAGGCGTCCACGACGCGCAGGCCGCTGATGCCGTGCACGCGCAACTGCGGGTCGACGACGGCCTGGTCGTCCGTGCCCATGCGGCACGTGCCGACCGGGTGGTAGAGCGTCTCGGAGTGCTCGGAGATGTAGCGGCCGAGCGCCTCGTCGTCGACGTCGCCCGGCCACGGGGCCATCGGGGCGCCGACGTAGCGGCCGAGCGCGTCGGTGTTGAGGACGTCGACGGCGCGGCGCAGCCCGGCGAGGAGCGTGGCCCGGTCGGCGGACGCGCTGAGGTACGCAGGGTCGATGACGGGCTGCCGCTCCGGATCGGGGCCGGCCGGGACGATCGTGCCGACGCTCTCCGGCTGGAGCAGGATCGCCGCGACCGTCATGCCGTGGCCGGGCGGGGGTTCGAGGCCGTGGTTGATGAACGGGCCAGGCGCGTAGATGAGTTCGATGTCGGGCGCGGTCAGGGCGTCGTCGGTGCGGATGAACGCGAGGGCCTCGCCGACGTTCGAGGTCAGCATGCCCTTGGCGAGCAGCAGGTAGCGCAGCAGCTGGACGGGCGACTCGGCGCCGGCCAGGGTCACCGGCTCGGTGCAGTGGGTCACCGTCGCGATCGCCAGGTGGTCCTGGAGGTTGCGTCCGACGCCCGGGAGTTCGTGGCGGGGCGCGATGTCGGCGGCGCGCAGCACCTCGGGGTCGCCGATGCCGGACAGCATCAGCAGGTGCGGCGAGCCGATGGCGCCGCCGCTGAGGATGACGTCGCGGCGGGCGCGGACCTGGTGGGTGCGGCCCGACGAGTCGCTGTACTCGACACCGGTGGCACGCAGTTCGTCGTCGATGAGCACCTTGCGCGCGAGCGCGCCGGTGACGACGGTCAGGTTCGGGCGCTTGCGGGCGGGCTTGAGGTACGCGTCGGCGGTGCTCCACCGGCGGCCGCGCCGCTGCGTGACGGGAGTTTGTGAATAGCCCTCGTTGTCGGGGGAGTTGATGTCGTGGCGGCGCATCCCGAGTTCGGAGCAGGCGGAGAGGAAGGCCGCGGTGGTCGGGTTCGGGTCGCGCAACTCCTGGATGTGCAGCGGTCCTTCGGTGCCGTAGACGCCTCCGTCGTTGGGTCCGGTACGCCGCTCGGCACGCCGGAAGTAGGCGGCGATGTCGTCGTACGACCAGCCCTCGGCGCCGAGTTCAGCCCACGCGTCGTAGTCGGCGCGGTGCCCGCGGGCCCACATCATCGCGTTGATCGACGAGCTGCCGCCGAGCATCCGACCGCGCGGCCAGTACAGTTCGCGCTGCGCGAGCTCGGACTGCTTGCCGGTGTGCAGGTCCCAGTCGTACGGCGTCTTGAACAGCTTGGCGAAGGCGGCCGGGATGTGGATCTCCTGCTTGCGGTCCGGCGCGCCGGCCTCGACGAGCAGGACCTGGCTGCCGCTGTCCTCGCTGAGCCGTCCGGCCAGGACGCACCCGGCCGAGCCGGCACCGACGATGACGTAGTCGTACGTGAGCATGAGACGGCCTTCCCTCGGGTCCGACGGACGAGCGGAGACGTGCCGGGGCGGGGCTGGGGGCGCGGGACGAGCGTGGTGCCGGGGTGTGACGGCGGGTTACAGACAGGAGTCTGGCGAGTCGCGCGCGGCGAGGGTAGGGGTCTGGCCGGGCGGATTAGCGATCGATAGGTAACGGCCGTGCGCGGGGCGGTGTTTCGCCGCCGGGCGCGTCGGGTTGGGCCGGTCGGTCGCGCGGGGTCGGGCGGGGTCGGGCGAGTCGGCCGCGGCTGTGTGGGGGTCAGCCGAGCGAGCGGTAGCGGCCCCGGAAGTGCAGCAGCGGCAGCCCGTCGGGGCTCGGCAGGTTGGCGGCCAGCACCTCGCCGATGACGAGCGAGTGGTCGCCCGCCTCGACGATCTGGTGGGTACGGCACTCCAGCGTGGCCAGGGCTCCGCCGACCAGAGGGGCGCCGGTGAGGGGGCCCGGCCGGTGGGCGATGTCGGCGAACATCAGCCGGTCGCTGACCCGCCCCGGGATCGCGAACCGGCCCGCCACGTGCCGCTGCCCCTGCGACAGCAGCGAGACGGCCCACAGCGGCTGGGCGTCGAGCACCTCGCGCATGCGGGCGACGTTGCGCAGGCTGACGAGCACCAGCGGCGGCTCGAGCGAGACGGAGAGGAACGCGGTCGCGGTCATGCCGACCTCGTCGCCGGACGGCGTGTCGCTGGTCGCGTCGGTCTCGCGGGCGGTCACCACGACCACACCGGCGGCGAACCGGGACAGCGCGGCCTTGAACGTGTCGGGGTCCACGGAGGACGACGGCACAGCGGCGCCGGCGCGCTCCGCCGGCACAGGGGCGGCCGATGCGCCCGGGGCGGCGGGCTCGGGAGTGTCCACGCGTCCAGGGTAGACAGCCGCGAGGCCGGCCACTGCCTGCCGGGCGGCCTGCGCCGCGCGCTCGGGCTCCACCTGCGTGCGCGCGCCCGCCTGCCCATGCATCCGTCCACATGCGTGTGCGTCTGCTGCCCGCCCCCGCCCGCCGGGGTGTCCAGCCACGCGGTCGCACAGGCGCCCCGCCCACCCGGGCGCCCGCGGTGCGGCTGGCCGGATGGCGTATCGTCCGGAAGTCATCAACTCATGACCTGGCGGCCCGGGGCGCGGCCGCCTGCCGGAGGGGTGGGCGGGGCATGGCCGGAAGCGGAACCGCCGGGACGCCGGACGAGAGGCCCGCGGGACCCGACGCAGCGCGCGAGGCCGCCCGACGCGGACCGGGGGCGCCGGACGCGGCGCAGGCCCTGACGCGGGAGGCAGCAAGCGGACCTGCCGTTCCGGTGGCCGCGGTCGTGGCAGCGGGGCAGCACGATGCATCCGCGCAACAGCCCGCGGCGGGTGGGCCGGTCGATCCGTCGCCCCGTGAGTCGGCCGGTGGGTCTGTCGGCTGTTCGCCGCGCAGCCCCGCCGCCATAGCCGCCGACCGGTCACCTCGCACTGCCGCCGGCACTGCCTCCGACCGCACACCCGATCCCGCCGCTATAGCCGTCGACCGGTCACCCCGCACCGCCGCCGGGACGGCCGTCGACCGTTCGCCGCCCGCCCCGGCCGGCACGGCCGCTGACCTTCCACCCGAGCCCGCCGCGATGCCCGGACTCCGCCGTCGCGCCCTCCTGCCCGTCCTCATGTTCACCTCCGTCGCCGTCTCCGTCATGACGACGCTCGGCGCCCCGCTCGTTCCGACCATCGCCCGCGCGCAAGGCGTCTCGCTCGACACCGCGCAGTGGATGCTCACCGCCACGCTGCTCACCGGCGCCGTGGCCGCGCCCGTCATGGGACGCATGGGAGACGGCCCGCACCGCCGTGCCGTCGTGCTCGGGGCGCTCGGGTGTGTAGTCGCGGGCGGGGTGCTCGGGGCGGTCGCGCCCGGGTTCGGGTGGCTGATCGCCGGGCGGGCGTTGCAGGGGGCCGGGCTCGGGATCATGCCGTTGACGATCGCGGTGGCCCGTGACCACCTCGAACCGGAGCGGGCGCGGTCGGGCATCGCGGTGTTGTCGGTGACGACCTCGGTCGGAGCGGGTCTCGGTTATCCCGTGACCGGGTTCATCGCGCGGGAGTGGGACTACCGCGCCGCGTTCTGGTTCGGCGCCGTCGTCGGGGCGACGGCACTGCTGCTGGTCGTGTTCGTCGTCCCGCCCGGATCGCCCGCCCGACGGCGCCCACTGGACCTGCCAGGTGCCCTGCTGCTCGCCGGCGCCCTCACCTGCCTGCTGCTGACGGTCAGTCAGGGCGGGCGCTGGGGTTGGGACTCCGGCATGGTGGCCGGTCTCTCCGCCGCCGCCGTGGCGCTGGCCGCCGCGTGGGTGTGGCAGGCGTTGCGCACCCCGCACCCGCTGGTCGAGCTGCGCCTGCTGGCCAACCGCGAGCTGCTCACGGCCGACGTTGCCGCAGTACTCATCGGCATCGGCCTCTACATGACGATGTCGCTGATCAACCTGTACTCGCAGATCCCGGCCGGGAACGGCTACGGCTTCCACCTCTCGGTCGTCGGCGCGGGCCTGGTGCTGATGCCGCTGTCGTTCGGCAGCCTGGGCGCGAACCGGGTCGCGTCGCTGGTCGCGGCGCGGTTCGGGATGCGCCCGGTGCTGCCGTTCGGCGCGCTGGTGGTGGCGGGGGACATGGTGTTCCTCGCGCTGGTCCGCGACCACCTGTGGCAGTTGGTGGTCGGGGCGGTGCTGCTGGGCGTCGGCGTCGGGACGACGTTCGCCGCGATGCCCGCGCTGATCGTGCGCGCGGTCCCGCCGACCGAGACCGGGAGCGCGACGAGCCTGAACGCCGTGCTGCGGTCGGTGGGCGGGGCGATCGGGTCGGCGCTGATCGCGGCGCTGCTCGGCGCGTACACCGCACGGGCGGGCGACCCGGCGTCGGACCGGGGTTACACGGTGGCGTTCCTGGTCGGCGCCGCCGCGTGCGTGTTGGGCGCGGTCGCCGCTGTCGCGATACCGGCACGGGATGCCAAATCGGCCGAGCCGGGGGGATCCGTGTCCGCCACGTCAGCCGACGGACTACCGTCTAAGGCCCTGGATGGCCCCGGCGGCGAAGGAACCCCTGGTGAACAGTTCGGCACCTGAGCGAGCGGCTGCGTACGAGCGGTCCGCCGAGGATCCCCGTCCGGCAGCCGACCGGCCGCGCCGCCGCGACGCCGCCGCGAGCCGCAAGGCGCTGCTGGACGCGGCCCGCGCGCTGTTCGGCGAGCGCGGTTACGACCGCACCACGCTGCGCGACATCGGCGACCGGGCCGGTGTGGACGCCGCCCTGGTGGCCCGCTACTACGGCAACAAGGCCGGGCTGTACCTGGCGGCCATCGAGGAGGACGGGCAGGACGCCGTCGCCGCGCGCCGCGACCTCGCGCACATCGGCGCGCTCGCCGACTTCCTGGTCGCCCGCATCGACGACCTCGGCGGCCCGGGCCCGGCGTTCCGCGCGGCGCTCGGCGAGGAGGGCGACGAGGCGGTGCGCGCCGAGGCGTCGGCCGCCGTGCGCCGTTCGATGGTCGACCCGATGGTGGAGCGGATGGGCGGCGACGAGGCCGCCGCCCGCCCGCGCGTGGAGCTCGCGGTGGCGGCGTTGATCGGGCTCGCGGTGATCCGGCCGACGGGGTTCTTCCCGGAGCTGACGGGGTTGTCGCGCGAGGACCTCGTGGCGCTGGTCGAGCAGTCGTTCGGGACGATGCTCGCGGCGGCCGAGGAGTAGCCCGCCGCGCACCTCGCGTCCCATTACACCCGTCCGGGCCTGTTCGTCCCGGATTCGGGAATTTCCAGATGGATCAAGGCGGTTGGTTGTACGTTCCGCTGTGAGGCGTTTGCCCTGGGGGGAGCAATACCGCCTGACTTCGGTCGCTGCGGCCGCCGTGCCGTCTTGCCGCCTTCAGGTGCCGCGCCCACGTCCATGCCGTAACGCACGGGAGGACCCGGGTGTGACCAGTCCTGTCGAATCCATGAACCCAGGCGACCAGTACGCCGAGGCCGCCGGCGATCCCGGTGAGGCGGCCGACCTGGCCGTGACCACCGGCCGCGCGCACGAGTCCGGAATGCCGGACGTCCCGCTCGACGAGTCCCTGCTCGAACCGGCCGAGGGGGCGACGCCGTGAGCCCGTCGGCCGAATCCGTCATCGGCGCCGCACGCGGCGAAGTCGGTTACCACGAAGGAATGTCCCCGTCGGGGCACTGGAACAACATCCAGAAGTACAGCGAGGAAGTCCCGGGCCTGGCCTGGTCGAACGGCGAGCCCTGGTGCGCGACGTTCGTCTCCTGGTGCGCCATGACGGGCGACGCCGCCGACCTGTTCCCCCGCACGGCCTCCTGCGGCGAGGGTCTGGACTGGTTCCGCCGCCGCGGCCGCGGCTCCGACTACCCTGCCGTCGGCGCCCAGGTCTTCTACGGCGTAGGCGGCGAACTCGGCGACGGCGGCCACCACACCGGCGTCGTCTACGCCTACGACGCCACGTACATCTACACGGTCGAAGGCAATGCCCAGCCGCTGGACGCGGCCGTTCTCACCCCGCGCGGTTACGTGCGCATGGGCGACATCGCGGTGGGGGACGATGTCGTGGATCCGGCCGGGATGCCATCCACGGTCACGGGGGTGTTCCCCAAGGGCACCCGCAAGGTCTACCGCGTCACGCTGCAGGACGGCTCCACCACCGAAGCGTGCGACGAGCACCTGTGGGGCGTCGAGATCGACGCGCGCAAACCGCGCACGGTCACGACAGCCGAACTCGCCAGGGTGGTGGCCAGTCCGAATATGCGGGTCCGGTTGCCGCAGATCCAGCCGGTCGAGTACCTCGTGGACGAGCCGCTCCCGCTGCCGCCGTACCTGCTGGGCGCGCTCATCGGCGAGGGGCGAATGAGCGGCGTCGGACCGCACCTGACCGACCTCGACGCCGAGGCCTCTGCGGCGCTCGGGGGACTCGGGCTGTGGGGTAAGACGGCTCGGGAAGTGTTCATCCCCGAGCAGTACAAGCGGGCGACGGTGAAGGACCGTCTCGAACTGCTGCGGGGTCTGATGGACACCGGCGGCGACATCGATGCTGCCGGCCGTATCGATTTCGGCAGTTGCTGTGCGCCGCTGGCCGAGGACGTCGGGGAAGTCGTCCGTTCCCTGGGCGGGCACACATCGCTCAAGACCGAGGCGAACGCAGCGTGCGTGCCACCCGCCTGTCGGCTCCAGAACATCGACATGCCGTTCCACAACCCCTTCGCCGTCCCGCGCAAAGCGGAGCGGTTCAGGCCGCGGTCCGGCGCCTGGCACCGCAGGGTTGTCAGCGTCGAGTACCTGCGGGACGACGAGGTGCAGTGCATCAGGGTCTCGGCACCCTCGCACCTGTACGTCACGGACGACTTCATCCCGACGCACAACACGAACCAGACCGGTTCGGCGGAGGGGGACGGGGTCTACTTCAAGAAGCGGTTGCGGCGGGATCCGTACGTGTTCGCGTACGGGTATCCGGCGTATCCCGGGGGGATCACCTCGGCCGATCCGGCGTGGGGTGGCGGGCCGGCTGCTCCGCCGCAGGTGGAGCAGGTGTCGTTGGCGCGGTTGCAGGCGGCGGCCAGGGCGGACGCGCCCGCGCCGGGGACGCCGATGGCGTACCGGGCGGGGACGTTGCTGGTCGAACGTGCCCTGGTGGCCGAGGGGTTGCTCGACGCGCGGTACGCGGACGGCTCGTACGGGACCAAGACCCTTGCCGCGTACGCCGCGTGGCAGCGGCGGCTCGGGTATGCGGGCGGGGACGCGGACGGGATCCCCGGGAACGACAGCCTGGCGCGGCTCGGCGCGGCGCACGGGTTCCAGGTCGTGTGAGTGAAACGTGCTGTGGGGCACGGCTGTTCGGTAGCCGTGCCCCACGGCGGTCGTTGGTCAGCTCGCGCGCCGAGAAGAGTTGTGGATCAGCTCGCGCGGGCCGAGAGGATCTCGTCGACGAGTTGCTTGCGCTGGATCTGCCCGGTGGCCGGGGTGCGGGGGAGGGCGTCGGCGTAGAAGACCCGGCGCGGGTGCTTGTGGCCGGCCAGGCGGCCCTCGCAGCCGGCGCGGATGGCGGAGGGGCCGGGGATCGAGGACGGGTCGTCAGGCACGACGACGGCGCACACGACCTCGCCCCACGTGGTGTCCGGCAGCCCGATGACCGCGACGTCGCGGACGCCCTCGATGGCGGCCAGCACGCGCTCGACCTCGCTGGGGGCGACGCTTTCGCCGCCGGTGCGGATCAGGTCGCGGGAGCGGCCCGAGATGCTCAGGTAGCCCTCGTCGTCGGTGACGGCGATGTCGCCGGTGCGGTACCAGCCGTTCTGGAGGGCGGCGGCGGTCGCCTCGGGGTCGTCGAAGTAGCCGTCGAACAGCAGCGGTCCGCGGACGCACAGCTCGCCCTCGGGATCGAGCGCCAGGTGCTGGAAGACGCTCGGGACGCCGCAGCTGCCCGGCTTGCGCAGCACGTCGGCGCCGTCGAGCGAGGTGACGTTGCCGGCCTCGGTGGAGCCGTAGAACACCCGCAGGGTGGCGTTCGGCGCGGCCTTGGCGATGCCCTGCAGCAGCTCGGGGACGGTCGCGGACGTGCCGGAGTCGGCGAACCGCAGGCTCGGCAGCGTGCCGGGTCCCGAGTCGGTCGCCTCCTCCTCGGCGAGCGCCGACAGCACGCGCTCCCACACCGCCGGGACACAGTTGAGCCGGGTCGCGGAGTGCTCGCGCACCGCGGCGACGATCGACGCGCCGTCGGTCTGCGGGACGAGGATCAGCGTGTCGCGCGCCTGCCACTGCTGGAGCGCGATCGTCCACGCGCCCATGTGGAAGAGCGGGTAGACGCACACCATCGCGCCACGCGGTTCGAGCTGCGAACCGGGGTGGCTGCGCAGCACGTTCACGCGGTGCGACAGCACGACGCCCTTCGGCTTCCCGGTGCTGCCGGAGGTGAAGAAGATGGCGTGCGGGTCGGTCTCCGCGGGCTCCGGCGTCTCCGGCGGGTCGGCGGACTCGGCGTCGGCCGCGGCGGTCAGGTCGGCGAGCGCGAGGTACGGGACGCCGATCCGCTCGGCGACCCTGGCGCCGTCCACCCGTCCGTCGCCGAGCAGCAGCGCGGGCTTGGCCGCGCGGGCCAGGGCCTCGGCCTCGTCGGCGGGCAGCGCGGGGCCGACCGGCACGTACACGGCGCCGATCCGGGCGAGGGCCGCGAAGACCGGCAGGATGTCGAGGGACGTCGCGTTCCAGCAGACCACGCGGTCGCCCGGCCCGACGCCGTGCGCGAGCAGCGCCCGCGCGGCGCGGTCGCCGCCCGCGGCCAGCTCGGCGAACGTGACGCTCCGGTCGCCGAGGATCGCGGCGGCGCGGCCGGGGACGGCACGGGCCGCGCCCGCGAATATCTCCCCGATGACGAGTCCCTGCCCCACCCGAACCTCCCTGGTCACGCCCCGTTGCCGTGCATGCCGTGCACCGTCGTCGTGCACTGACGCACGTACGCTAAGCGCCTGGCCGCGCACTGGGAAGAGCCGCGCGCACGCGTGATCGATCACCTGGCGGTCAGGCGTCCTTGAGTTCGACGATGATCTCGTAGTACGGCCGGTCGCCGACGTTGACCGCGGTCTCGACGCCGCCGCGCTTCATGGGCACGACCACGCCGGGCACGACGTCGGCGGCGAAGAACTCCTTGAACTCGCCCTCGCTGTCCGGCTCGGGCTCGACGGCGATGCGGTCCCCGGCCACCTGCACGAGGTAGTAGTCCAGGTCGTGGCGGTGGACGTCGCTGCGCTCGCCGGGGGCGAGGGCCAGCTCCCAGATGCGGACCCGGTCGTCCTCGAACAGGACCTTGCTGCCGATGCCGCCGAGTTCGCGTTCCGCTGTCATACGGGCCTCCTCTGTGTGGGCCGGCTAGTAGCCGGCGGTCGGGTCGACGGTGTTGCGGAGCGGTTCGCCGGCGAGGTACCGCGCGAGGTTCTCGCGGAAGAGCCGGAACACGCCGGTGAAGTGGTCGCGGGCGTCGCTGGAGCAGTGCGCGGACAGGTAGAGGTTGGGGGCGTCCCACAGCGGGTCGTCGGCGGGCAGCGGCTCGGTGCGGGCGACGTCCAGCGCGGCGGCGCCGAGGCGGCCGCTCTCCAGCGCCTTGATCAGGTCGTCCTCGACGACGAACGAGCCTCGGCCGACGTTGCAGTAGAACGCGCCGGGGCGCATGGCGGCGAAGG
Organism: Yinghuangia seranimata; assembly: GCF_029953285.1. GTDB lineage: Bacteria > Actinomycetota > Actinomycetes > Streptomycetales > Streptomycetaceae > Yinghuangia > Yinghuangia seranimata. Next base: position 35,787 of record NZ_JASAOI010000058.1, read on the forward strand.
CCGCGGCGTCCATGGTGTCGACGGTCTCGGCGGTCTCGGGCGCGGCGGAGACGACGGCGTCGCAGCGGCCGAGCATGTCGTGCAGGTCCTCGGGGCGGAACAGCCGGTCGACGTTCGGCGCGGGGACGTCCGTGCGGCGCCGCGTCGCGTACACGGTCATGCCGAACGCCTGGGCCCGCTTGGCGATCTCGCCCCCGATGCCGCCGACGCCGACCAGGCCGAGCGTGCGCCCGGAGACCAGCGTCCCGAAGACCGCCTTCCAACGGTGCTCGCGCTGCCGTTCGTCGAGCTCGCGGTGCCCCTTGAAGTGGGCGAGCAGGCGGGCGAACGCGAACTCGGCGATCGGGACGCCGTTGACGCCCGCGGCGGTGGTGGCGGCGACGCGCGGCGTCGGCAGGCCCGCCGAGACCAGTTGGCCGTTGCCGGCCGCGACGCTCTGCACCCAGCGGAGCCGGGGCGCGGCGTCGGCGACGTCGAACGGAAGGTCGGCGACCAGCGCGACCTCGATCCGTGCCAGCGCCGCCCGCTGATCCTCGGTCAGTTCCGGGGCGAGGGCGCGCAGTCCGGGGTCGGCCGCGGAGCCGGGGCGGCCGCGGGCGGTGCGCAGCGCGTCGTCCTCGACGTACCGGCAGTCGACGATCTCGACGCGCGGGTCGAGCGCGCGCAGCGCGGCGAGGTCGGCCCGGTAGGCCTCGGCGGGTCTGATGTCCCAGCGCGGCGGGTACATGATGCCGACGACCAGGGGGTTCATGTGGTGCTTCCTTTCGGCGCGGGGGTGCGGAACTCGAGTCCCTTGCGGGCGTCTTTGAGGACGCCGGGGCGGTGCGTGGCGGCGAGCGCGCTGTCGAGGTAGCCGGGGGCGTCGACGGTGTCGACGAACCAGCCGGTGGGGCACATGGTGAGGATCTCGACGAACGAGAAGCCCAGACCTTCGCGTTGGGTGCGGAAGGCGTCCTTGATCATGCGGTTGGTGCGGGTGATGTTGACGGCGTTGTTGACCGCGCCGCGGGCGACGTAGGCGGCGCCGTCGAGCGCCGCGACGAGTTCGGCGAGCCGGATGGGGTGGCCGTGCCGCGCCGCGTCCCGGCCCTCCAGGGTGTTCTTGGTGCGTTGGCCCAGGACGGTGGCGGCGGTCATGTGGCCGCCGGTCTCGCCGAAGACGCCGTTGTTGAGCATGAAGCAGGTGACGTTCTCGCCGCGTGCGGCGGTGTGCAGGACCTCCTGCAGGCCCTCGTTGACCATGTCGCCGTCGCCCTGCACGGTGAAGACGAGGGTGTCGGGGCGGCAGCGCTTGACGCCGGTGGCCAGCGACGGGGCGCGGCCGTGCAGCGCCTGGAGCACCTCGATGTCCAGGTTGTTGGAGTAGGCGGTGTAGCAGCCGATGCCGAACACCGCGATGGCACGGGACACTTCGCCGAGCTCGTCGACCTGCTCGACCATCGACCGCATCGCGATCGGCTCGCCGCAGCCGGGGCACAGGTGGTGGGCGCCGACGTCGATGAGCGCGGGCGTGAAGTCGTGCAACAGCCGTGCGGGGGCGTCGGGTGGGGCGTCGGTGTCGACGAAGACCGGTAGGCGGGTGCGGTGTTCGGGTTCGGGCGGGGTCACGGCCGGCTCCTCGGGTGCTCGCGATGCGGCGGCTCGGGCTCCGGCCCGCGTCGGCGACCCGTCACGGCGTCGTGGAGATCGGCGATGCGCCGCTTGAGCAGCGCGACGTCGAGGTCGGGCGCGATGCCGAAGCCGGACGGGTCGAGGCTGAGCCCGCCGATGAAGCGCACGTCGGCGGAGCCGAGGACGGCGAGCCGCACGTCGTCGAGCATCTGCCCCTGGTTGTTCTCGTAGACGGCGACGCTGCCCGCGCGCCGGGCGGCCTCGGCGACCACGTCGGACGGGAACGGCACGAGGGTGATCGGGCGCAGCCAGCCGATCCGCCGTCCCTCGGCGCGCAGTTCGCGCACGGCCTGACGCACGTAGCCGCCGGGGGTGCCGTACGCGATCACGACGAGCTCGGCGTCGTCGGTGAACCCGGCCTCGTGGCGCGGTGGTTCGTCGGTGACCATGCGTTCCATCGCGGCCACGTGCCGGTGGTAGAACTCGGCGAGGTCGTAGCCGGCGTCGGCGCGTCCGGCGGCGTGCCGCTGCTTGGCGTCGCTGAGCGGCGAGACGAGCTTGGCGGCGCCGGTGCCTCCGGTGGAGCCGTCCAGCGCCCAGTCGCGCGGCGGGAGGGGGCCGAAGTCGAGCGGCGTGACGGAGACGGACTGGTGGGTGTGCGCCAGGTAGTAGTCGCCCATGACCAGTACCGGCGCGCGCCACTTCTCGGCCAGGTGGAAGGCCAGCTGGGTGAGTTCGGCGGCCTCGGGGACGCCGCACGGCGCGAGGACGAGGTGCCGGTAGTCGCCGTGGCCGCCACCGCGGGTGGCCTGGAAGTAGTCGCCCTGGGCGCGGGCCATGTTGAGGACGACCAACGGCAGCCTGGAGTACACGATTTCGGCGAGCGACTCCTGCATGAGCGACAGGCCCTGCCCGGTGGAACCGGTCGCGGCGGGGGTGCCGGTGGCGGCCGCGCCCCACGCCATGCCGACGGCTTCGAGCTCGCTCTCGGCGTTGACGCACACACCGCCGACGTCGGGCAGCCGTGCCGCCATGGTCTCCAGGACCTCGGTGAACGGGGTCATGGGGTATCCGGCGAAGAACCGGCATCCGGCGGCGATCATGGCCTCGGCGATCGCGGCCGAGCCGGGCATGATGCGGGCGCCGGCGTGTGCGGTGGCGGTCATGCGCCGGCCTCGTGCGTCTGGGGCTGCTCGTACCGGTAGACCTGGAAGACGAAGTCGGGGCATATCGCGGTGCACGCCTTGCAGGCGATGCAGCCGGGCAGCAACCGCGGGTAGCGGTAGCCGCGTTCGTTGACCTGATCGGTCGTCATGCGCAGGACGCGCGGCGGGCACGCGTCGATGCACAGCTCGCACCCTTTGCACGCCTCGGTGTCGATGACGAGGGTGCCGAGGCTGTCGGTCATACGGGTGCCTCCTCGGGCGTGTGCTCGACCGCCCACGCGTCGACCAGCGGTAGGGCGGCGGCGTGTCCGGCGCGCAGCGCGGCGCGGTTCACGGCGAGGTGCCGGTGGCGGTACGGCGGCAGCACGTCCGGCAGAACCGCGTCGAGCGTGTCGAGCCGGACGACCGCGGTCGCGGCGGCGTAGGCGCCGAGCGCGACCATCGTGACCGCGTTGGTGCTCCCCGCGGCGGCGGCGATTTCGGTGGCGGGGATCCGGACGACGGGCCCGGGGTGGTCCGAAGCGGCGACGCACAGCGTCGTGTTGAGGACGAGGACGCCGTCCGGCCGCAGCCGCGCGAGGGGGCCCGCCGCGTGCGCCGGGTGCAGGACGAGTGCCGACCAGGCGGACCCGACGGTCGGCGGGGACTCCACGGGGGCGTCGCCGAGCACCAGGGTGGTCTCGGAGTTGCCGCCGCGCATCATGCCGCCGTACGAGCCGAAGAACATCGCGTGGCGGCCTTCGGCGAGCGCCGCGTGGGCGAGCAGTTCGGTGCCGAGCTGGACGCCCTGGCCGCCGATGCCGGTCCAGAGGATCTCGCGTTGCACGCGCGCCTCCCGGGCTGGGAACAACTGCAACAACTATGAGAACGTTGTTCTGAACAGTAGCGTGGCGTGTTCTGAACGGGAAGGGGCGTGACCGGTGACGGGCGAGGACGGGACGGCAGGCGGCCGCGGAGCCGACGCGCGTGAGGCCGCTCCGGCGCCCGTCGGGCTGGTCCGCGAGGCCGTGCGCCGCCCGCTCGCCGCGCGCTGGGCGGTCTACACCGAAGAGGTGCAGCGCCTGGTCGACGCGACGTACCGGGTCGTCGAGCGCACCGGCAGCCTCGACCCGACGGTGCGCGAGATCCTGCGCGAGGCCGGCCTGTCCAACCAGGCCTTCTACCGGCACTTCCGGTCCAAGGACGAGCTGCTGGTCGCGCTGCTGGACGACGGGCGCCGCAGGATGGCCGAGTACCTGCGGCGGCGGATCGCCGGAGCCGCTCACCCGGCCGGGCAGGTGCGGGCCTGGATCGAGGGCGTGCTGGCCCAGGCGGGCGACCCCGTCGCGGCCGCCCGCACGCGGCCCTTCCTGGCCCACCAGGACCGGCTCGCGGAGCTGTTCCCGGACGAGCAGCGGCAGTCCGCGGAGGCCATGCTGGAGCCGCTGCGCGAGGTCCTGCGGCAGGCGTACGCCGAGCGGGCCGCGCGGCCGGCCGTCGGCGACCCGGCCGCCGCGCCCGACGCCGACCCGGCCGCCGACACCGCGACCGACCCCGCCACCGCCCCCGGGCTCGATCCCGACGCCGACGCGACCGCCGTCTACCGCCTCACGCTGGCCTGCCTCCACGACCACCTGCGCGCGCGTACCGCGCCCACCCCGGCGGAGACCGCCCACCTCGTCCGCTTCGCGTGCAACGGCCTGGGCGTTCCAGTTTCCTGACGCTCAGTCAGTCGATGTGACGGGTCCGCCCCCGACGGCGCCACCGAAACGGTTTGCGTGGCCCGATACAGTGTGCGCGTGAGGTAGCTCACAGAATCGGCTCTATCGATGACAGTACGTCGCCGATTCTGAGCCCACTGTGATTCAGTTTCCCTGGAATCGGCCGATACCTGTTCAGAAGATGCTCACGGCCAAGAGCACCGACGAACGAGAGAACCACCCCAGAAGCACTGTCGCCGACGCTCGGGGAGACCGATGACCGCCGAGACGGAAACACACGTCCGGTTGGCGACCCTGCGCCTCCTCTACCGGGTCGTCGCGGACCTGAACGCCACCCGCGACCTGCGCGACACGCTGCAGGCGGTCGCCGACGGGGTCGTCTCCGGGCTGGGCTTCGGCGCCGCCGCGGTCAACCTGGTCCGTGCCGACGGCGACCTCGAGGTCGCCGCGGTCGCCGGGTCCGAGGACCTCGCCGCCGCCATGGCCGGCCAGATCGGCCCCCGCACCGACTGGGAACGCCTCCTCGACAGCGCCGAACGCTGGGGTCCGCTGCGCTTCCTGAACCACCGTCAGGGTCCCGCCGACCCGGGCCGGGTGCCCAGCTGGGTGCCGGACATCCCGATCAGCGACCACCCGGACGCCTGGCACCCGTACGACGCGCTCCTCGCCCCGCTCACCACCCCCGAGGGCGACCTGGTCGGCGTGCTGTCCGTCGACCTGCCCGTCGACGGCCGCCGCCCCGGCCCGTGGCGCTGCGAAGTGCTCGGCATGTTCGCCGCACAGGCCGCCATCGCCGTCGACAACGCCCGCCTGCGCAGCGAGATGGTCCGCGCCCTCGCCCGCCTGGAGGACGAGCAGCACGCCTTGCGGGCCAGCGAGGAGAGCTTCCGCCACGCCTTCGAGTACGCCCCCAGCGGCATGGTCATGACGGGGGTCCGCGGCCACGACCGCGGCAGGCTCCTGCGCGCCAACGACGCGCTGTGCCGCATGCTCGGCTACCCCGCCCCCGTGCTGCGCCGCCTCGGCCTGGCCGCCGTCGTCCACCAGGACGACCGCGACCTGCTCGCCGGGCACCTGGGCGGCTCGGCGCCCGTCGAGGGCTGCACGGAACTGCGGTTGGCGCGCAGCGACGGCACGTACCGCTGGGTGTCGCTGCGCACGTCCCACGTCGGGGACGGCGACGGCAATCCGCGCTTCCTGCTCACCCACGTGGAGGACGTCGAGGACCGCAGGCTGCGCGAGCAGGCCCTCGTGCACCAGGCCAGCCACGACCCGCTGACCGGGCTGCCCAACGGCCGCGAGCTGCGCGCCCGCCTCGACGCCACCTTCACGCGCGCGCCGCAGCTCGCCGACCTGCCCGCCCATCTGGCCACCGTCGAGGTCGGCACGGCGGCCGCGGTGGCGGGCGACGGAAAGGGCCTCGCCCTGCTGTTCTGCGACCTGGACGGCTTCAAGCGCATCAACGACGAGTACGGCCACCACATCGGCGACGTCGTGCTGGTCGAGGTCGCCCGCCGGCTGACTGCGGCCGTCCGCGAAGGCGACACCGTCGCCCGGCTCGGCGGCGACGAGTTCGTCGTCCTCGCCGACGGGATAGGGCGGGACGAGGCGCACGACCTGGCTGTGCGGCTGCGCCGCGCGCTGTCCGTGCCGATCCGTGCGGAGGGCGAGACGGTGCCGCTCGACGGTGCGAGCTTCGGTATCGCGTGGGCGGATTCCACGATGACGCCGGACGATCTGCTGCGGGTCGCCGACGAGCGGATGTACCGGCAGAAACGCGGCCGCGAGCGGGCCCAGCGGCGGGCCGGTTGAGCGGGCCGGGCGGCCGACGTGACCAGGCGGTATCGGCGTCGCGGCGGGGGGTGGCGACGCGGGGGTGGCGGGGTCGTCGGGCCGTGCGGTTGGGGCCGTCCGGTGGAATCGTCAGGCGGACGTTTGTCGTCCAGGCGATGGACTGTGGCCATCCTCGGGCCCGTCGCCCGTTAGTGTGATGCGTCAGCCTGTCGTCGGAGCCCGGCCCGGCTCGAGTGGGATCGGGCCTCGCGCGGCAGGCGGTGCAGCCGCACACAGTCTCACAGGAAGGGCGAGAACCCGATGACGGTGGGTAACGAGGGAGAGCCGGACGACCCGTACGGCTACCTCTACCGCCCCGGCCCGGGTGACGCGCCAGCCGGGAGCCAGAGCGCACCTGCGGGGTTCGGAACGTCGCCGTACGTGCAGGTCGGCCAGACCAGGTACGGGCAGCCGCCGCCGCCATACGTCCCGTCGCCCGACGCCCAGGCGACCCAGGCCGTCCCGGGCGTCCACCCGGACCAGCAGCAGACGGTCTACCAGCCCGCGCAGCCGGGCGGACCGGGGCAGCCGCCCGCGGTCCCGGGGCAGCGCCGCGAAGGCGGCGGGCACGGCAGCGGCGGTTCGCGCGGCGGCCGCGGCCCGGTGATCGGCGCCGTCGTCGCGATCGTGGTGGTGATCGCGGTGATCGCGGCCGTGATGGCGCTGAACGGGGGCGGCGACGACAAGAAGAAGGCCGCTCCGCCGCCGTCCACGCCTCCGGGCAGCAGCGCCGCGTCGAGCGCGCCGCCGAGCAGCGCCCCGCCGTCCTCCGCGGCGCCGACCAAGTTCGGTGAGACGGAGGCCGAGACCGCCCAGCTCGCGGGCGGCGCGGTCGTGGCCAACAACGCGCAGAAGTTCAGCGGGTCCGGCTTCGTCGCCGGCCTGACGCAGCCCGGCGCGTCGATCACGGTGTCGTTCGACGCGCCCTCCAAGGGCAGCTACTCGCTGTACGTGCTCTACGCGAACCCGGACCCGACGAGCACCTCCGGGCAGCCGAACCGGCCCAAGAAGACGATGACCGTCGTCGCCAACGGGTCGAACAAGTACGGGCAGATCAACCTGTACGGCACCGGCAGCCCGGACAGCTGGTACACCACCTACCGGACGATCGACCTCAACGAGGGCCCGAACACGGTCACCCTGGCCTGCCAGCCGGGTGACTCCTGCAACGTGACCGTCGACAAGATGTGGGTCGGCGCCAACAAGTCCTCGTAGGCGCACGGACACGGGAGCCGGAGGGCGTGGTTCAGCCCTCCGGCTCCGTCGTGTCCGGGGTCTCGGCGTCCGCCTCGACCCGCTCGTCGTCGGCGGCGACCCCGATCACCAGCAGGTCGCCCGGCACCAGGTCGAAGTGGGCCGCGGCATCGGCCCCGTTGCACACCAGCGCGACGCGGTCGGACGAGTCGACCAGCACCGCGGGGGTGCCGCGCGGCACGTGCCCGAAGGTACCTACGTAGTCGACGCGCCGGTCCTCGTGCGGTGTGCGCACGGCCAGTTCGGTGCCGGGCGCCGCGCCGATCTCGTCGAGCCGTGCGGCGTCGAGCGACGTCTGCACGTTGCCGAACCGGTCGACCGCCAGCACCTCGCCGTGCGCGCGCCGGTCGGCGACATAGGCGACCGGCTCGGGCAGCCGCACCAGTTCGTCGACCGGGACGGGGGGCCCGACGCTGTGCGGCGGCGTGCCCAGCGCGAGGTGCGCGGCGACCGGCGCGAAGACGTCGCGGCCGTGGAACGTCGCGGAGACGCGCGGCAGCATCAGCGCACGCTCGGTCAGCTCGTACGCCGCCACCGCGCCGCCCAGCGCGTCCGCCGCCCACATCAGCAGCCCGTTGTCCGGCCCGACCATTAGGTGTTCGGCGGTCCGCACGAGCACGCCGCGCCGCAGGGTGCCGACGCCGGGGTCGACGACGGCGACGTGCACGCCGGGCGGCAGGTACGGCAGCGTCTGCGCGAGCACGACCGCGCCGCGCCGGATGTCGCCCGGCGGCACGGCGTGCGTGATGTCCAGCACCGGAACGGCGGGCGCGATGCGGGCGATGACGCCGTGGCACGCCGCGACGAAGCCGTCGGTGAGGCCGTAGTCGGTCAGGAACGAGATGCGCGGCATGCGCTCACGCTACGTGTGCGGGCGCGGCGGTCGGGCGCGACGCACCGGAACGGCGGCCCCGACCGGGCACCTTGCCGGATCAGGCACGCAGCCCGGACACGCGCACGCCGCCGGACGCGGGCGTCACTTCGCGGGTGAGGGCCCGTTCGACGGCGTGCCGGTGCTCGGGTCGGCCGGTGCGTCCGCGCCCTTGGTGGCCTTCGGGCGCAGCGAGTAGGCGATCGCGGTCGCCGCCTCGGCGTCCTGGTCGGTGGCCGCGACGACGTGCAACTCGTCGTCGTCGCCGGTCAGTCCGGAGATCTGCGGGAGCCGCGCGTTGAAGCGCCACCGGAGCCTGCCGGTCTTCGCGTCGACGCCGAGGACCGCGCCGTTCTTGCCGTCGCCGTCCGACATGCCGACGCACACCACGTCGTCGACGACCTGCGGTTCGGACAGCCAGCCGGTGCCCCCGGTCTCGAACGTCCACAGCGGGGCGCCGGTGCGGACGTCGACCGCGTAGACCCGGCCGGTCCGCTTGAAGCCGCCCTCGGGCGCGGACGGCGTGGCGGTGGGCGACGCGGTGCCGGACCCGCGCGGGACGGTGCCGGACTGCTGGCTGGTCGGCGTGCAGGCGACGTACGCGGCGTCGCCGGAGACGACGATGTCGCTCGCGTTCCGCTCCTGCGGCGCGAACTGCCACCGCAGGCCGCCCGTGGTGGCGTCGAACGCCTGCACCCACGCGGAGGTCTTCTCGGAGTCGCTGCCCGAGGTCACCACGAGGACGTAGCCGGTCGCGGCGTCCGTCCTGGGCACCGAAGGGCCCCAGCCGGCGGGCAGGTCGGTGGTCCGCCACACGGGCTTGTGGTCCGCGGCCTTGCCGAGGTCGAGGGCGGTCAGCGTGCGGTTCTCGGCGTAGGCCGACGACGAGGACGAGGTGCTGCACCGCAGGAAGGCCTTGCCGTTCAAGACCGCGGGCGAGGCGCACCACTGCTCCTTGGCCGCGCTCCAGGTCCACCGCGTGTCGCCGTTGGCCGCGTCGAGGGCGTACACCGCGGCGTAGGCGTTGCCGTAGGAGCCGGTCGGGGGCTGGCAGGCGACGACGAGCGTCTTGGTGGCGTCGTCGTACCAGGGGATCTGCATCTCCGGCGTGTTCGAGCCGGGCGCGGCCCGCCACTTCGTGGCGCCGGTGCGCGGGTCGAGGGCCAGGATCTGGGCGGTTCCCGCGTCGCTGCTGGAGCCGGACTTGGTCCCGACGCACACGAACAGCGCGCCGCCCTTGGTCTCGCGCGCGAGGTGCATGCTCGTGGTGGCGAAGTCCTGCTGCCACAGCGGGGTTCCGTCGGCGAGGGAGAGCGCGTAGAGGGTGTGGGCCTTGGTCTGGTCGTAGCTGTTGGCGGCGTCGCTCCACGCCACGACGTAGACCGCGTCCGGGCCGACCACCGGTGCTCCGGCGTACCGGCCGCGCAGGCTGCGCGACCACGCCTGCTGACCCTTGTCCAGGTCGATCGCGACGACACCGGACGCGACCGAGCCGTTCTTCGACACGGCGCCGTCGGCCGCGACGACCAGCAGGTTCCGGTCCGGCTTGGCGGACGTCACCAGGACCGACTCGGCGTTCTGCAACTGGCCGAGCGGGAACCGGCCGGCTATCAGGCCGCTGTCGGACGAGCCGCCGGACAGCGCCCAGCCGGCCGCACCGCCCACCGCCGCGACGCCCACGACCGCGCCGCCGACCAGCAGCGTGCGGCGGCTCAGGCCGCCGCGCGCCGACGCGTCCGCGGCCGTGCCGGGCGGGCCGATCACGACCGGGGCGTCCGTGGCCGCCTGCGTCAGCGCGGCGGTCGGCGGCGTCGTGGGCGGCGCCTCCGGGGGCCTGGGTCCGGGGAGCGGCACGGTCACGCCGGGCGGCGGTGCCGGCACCGTGCCGTCGGTCGGCGCGACGGCCGCGAGCGGCGTGACGGCCGCGGTGGGCGCCGCGGCCGGGTCGAGGGCCTCGGTGGCGACGTCGTCGCCGTTCGCGTCGGGGCCGAGCGGGTCGGGGCCGATCGGGTCCGCGTTCTGACGTCGGATCAGCTCGGCGGCGAGCTCCGCGGGCACCCACGCGCCGCCCGCCGCGGCCGCCGCGACGTCCGCGTCGCCGACAGTGCGCTGCAGGATGTCGGTCAGCGCGGGCCGCGCCGCGGGGTCCTTGGCCAGGCAGTCCACGACGAGGCCGCGCAGCCCCTCGGGAACCCCGTCGAGGTCCGGTTCGCCGTGGATGATCCGGTACATCAGCTGGATCGGGCTGTGCGCCGGGCCGGAGAACGGCGCGCGGCCGGTCGCCGCGTACGCCAGCACCCCGCCGAGCGCGAAGACGTCGCTGCGGTAGTCCACCTCGCCCGCCGCGCCGGCCTGTTCGGGCGACATGTAGCCGGGCGAGCCCACCGCGCCGCCGGGCGAGGTCAGCGCGTGCGTCATGTCCGCCGCGTACGAGATGCCGAAGTCGATGACGCGCGGCCGGTCCCGGCCCAGGATCACGTTGGACGGCTTGAGGTCGCGGTGCACCAGGCCCGCGCGGTGGATCGCCATGAGCGCCTCGACCAGCTGCGCGGCCAGCACGCGGACGGCGCGCTCGGGCAGCGGGCCGTACCGGGCGACCGCCTCGGACAGCGGCATGCCGGTCAGGAACTCGGTGGCCAGCCACGGCGGGTCGGAGTCCGGGTCGGCCTCCGCGATGGGCGCGGTCCACGCGCTGTCGACGCGCCGCGCGGCGGCGACCTCGCGGCGGAACCGGTCGCGGAACCCGGGGTCGTGCGCGTACTCGGGGCGCACCGTCTTCACGGCGGCGCGCAGCCCCGACGGGGAGACGCCGAGGAACACCTCGCCCATGCCGCCCTCGCCGAGCCGACCGCGCAACCGGTACGGGCCGAGCTGCCGCGGATCCCCCGGGCGCAGCGCCTCCATGACCACCCATCCCCGTTCGGCTGTCCGCCTCCTTCGCGCGTGTGGTCCGGCGGAGGACGACCGCCAGCGTATCGGCGGTCGACGCGCCGGGGACGGCCCGGCGGTCGCGGGCCGTCCCGGCGGGGTGGTCTGACGGAGGTCCCTCACGGCGGCCCGGGGGCGGGCCGTCACTCGGGCTCGTGGGCCTCCGTCAGGTCGCCGGACGCCAGGCTCGGCCCGGACTGGGCGTGCCTGCGCGCCGGTTCGCGTCCGGGCGGCTGGCTGAGCCGCTCCAGCGGCACCGGCCTCGGGATGGGGCGGCTGAGCGGCTTGCCCGGCAGCACGAGCAGTTCCTCCTCGTCCTGCACCACCTTGATCGCGTCGCCTTCGAGGAGCGTGTAGGTGGCCTGCGCGCGGGTGATCTCGGTGCGCAGCACGATCTTGCCGCGCAGCCGCATGGAGAACGCCACGCGCGTGAGGCCGGACGGCAGGCGCGGCCGGAACACCAGGTCCTCGTCGTGGTCGCGCAGCCCGCCGAAGCCCGCGACCAGCGCGATGCACGCGCCCGCGAGCGACGCCATGTGCAGGCCGTCGCGGGTGTTGCCGCCCAGGTCGTGCAGGTCCATCAGGGCGGCCTCGGCCAGGTAGTCGTACGCCAGGTCCAGGTGCCCGACCTCGGCCGCGATGACCGCCTGCGTGCACGCCGACAGCGACGAGTCGCGGACCGTCAGGCGCTCGTAGTACGCGAAGTTGCGGGCCTTCTCCTCGGCGGTGAACGCGTCGCCGCGCACCTGCATGGCCAGCACCAGGTCGGCCTGCTTGACGACCTGCTTGCGGTACAGGTCGTAGTACGGGAAGTGCAGCAGCAGCGGGTACTTGTCGGGCGGCGTGTTCTCGAAGTCCCACATCTCGTGGTTGGTGAAGCCCTCGGCCTGCGGGTGGACGCCCAGCTTCTCGTCGTACGGGATGAACATCGCGGAGGCGGCGTCCCGCCACTGCGCCATCTCCTCGGTGTCGACGCCGAGTCGGGCCGCCTCGTGCAGGTGCCGGGTCGCGGAGTCGGCGGCGGCGCGCAGGTTCGCCTGCGCCATGAGGTTCGTGTAGACGTTGTTGTCCGCGATCGAGCTGTACTCGTCGGGCCCGGTCACGCCGTCGATGCGGAACCGGCCCTCGGCGTCGTGGTGGCCCAGCGAGCGCCACATGCGGGCGGTCTCGACCAGGATCTCCATGCCGAAGTCGCGTTCGAAGTCGGTGTCGCCGGTGGCCCGCACGTAGCGTTCGACGGCGCGCGCGATGTCGGCGCCGATGTGGAACGCGGCGGTGCCGGCCGGCCAGTACCCGGAGCACTCCTCGCCGCGGATCGTGCGCCACGGGAACACCGCGCCGGCCAGGCCCAGTTGCGCGGCCCGCTCACGCGCCATCGGCAGCGTGGCGTGCCGCCAGCGCAGCGCTTGGGCGACGGCCTCGGGCAGGCAGTAGGTGAGCACCGGCAGCACGAACGTCTCGGTGTCCCAGAAGCAGTGCCCGTCGTAGCCGGGCCCGGTCAGGCCCTTCGCCGGGATCGCCCGCTCCTCGGTCCGCGCGCCCGCCTGCAGCACGTGGAACAGCGCGAACCGGACGGCCTGCTGGAGCTCGACGTCGCCGTCGATCTCGATGTCGGAGTGCTCCCAGAAGTCCGCGAGGTACTGGCGCTGCTCCTCGACCAGGCCGTCCCAGCCGGTGAAGCGGGCGGCGGTGAGCGCGGCGGCGACCTGGTCGCGGACGGCCGGCAGCGAGCGGGCGGCCGACCAGCCGTACGCGATGAACTTGATCAGCCGCAGCTTCTCGCCGGCCTTCAGGACGGTCGTGACGCTGTAGCGGGCCTGGTCCTCCTCGGTCTCGATCTCGCCGAGGTACTGGTTGTCGCACTCGACGACGTGGTCCATGGAGGCCGCCACCCGCAGTCCGCTGAACCGCGTCTGGTGGACGAGGACCGCCTTGGTCCCGTTGTGCGAGTGCTGCTCGGCGACCAGCGGCGCCTCGAGCACGGCGGACGCGCGCGGGTCGCCGTTCGCCGACGGCAGCTGCTCGTTCGCGACGAGTTCGGACTGCAGGACGATGCGGGCCGGGCCGTCGACCGGCTCCACCTCGTACGAGATCGCCGCGACGGCGCGCTGGGTCAGCGACACCAGCCGGGTCGAGGTGACCTTGACGGTGCGGCCGGCCGGCGACGTCCACACGGCGCGGCGGCGCAGCAGGCCGTCGCGGAAGTCGAGGCGGCGCTCGTGCTGCTTGACGTCGCCGTAGCGCAGGTCGAACGGCTCGTCGTCGACCAGCAGCCGGATGATCTTGCCGTTGGTGACGTTGATGACGCTCTGGCCGGACTCCGGCTGGCCGTAGGCGGCCTCGGCGTACGGCAGCGGGCGCAGCTCGAAGACGCCGTTGAGGTAGGTGCCGGGCAGGCCGTGCGGCTCGCCCTCGTCGAGGTTCGCGCGCAGCCCGACGTGTCCGTTGGACAGCGTGAACACCGACTCGGCGCGGGCCAGCATCTCCAAGTCCAGGGACTGCTCGTGCAGGCCCCACGGGTCGACGGTGTAGGCGTCGTGTGCGGTCATCGCGTACCTCGATCCGTTCCGTTGCCCGAGGGGCCCGGCCCCTGCGCGGGGTCGGCCAGCAGGTCGGCCAGGTCGGCGACCACCACGTCGGCGCCGTGCGCGCGCAGCGCGTCCGCCTGCCCGACCCGGTCCACGCCGACCACCCGGCCGAAGCCGCCGGCCCGGCCCGACGCGACGCCCGCCAGCGCGTCCTCGAACACCACGGCGTTCTCGGGCTCGTAGCCGAGCTTGCGGGCCGCGGCCAGGAAGGTGTCGGGCGCCGGCTTGCCCGGCAGGTGCTCCTGCTGGGCGACGATCCCGTCCACGATCACCTCGAACATGCCGTCGAACCCGGCGGCGTGCAGGACGTCGCGGCAGTTGGCGCTGGAGGACACCACCGCGCGCGGGGCGTTGAGCTCGGCGAGGCGCCGCACGTAGGCCAGCGAGCCCGGGTAGGCGTCCACGCCCTGCTCGCGGATCATGCGCAGCACCGTGTCGTTCTTGAGGTTGCTCAGGCCCTGCACGGTGCGGGTGCCGGGCGGGTCGTCCGGGGCGCCCTCCGGGAGCGTGATGCCGCGTGAGGCCAGGAACTCGCGCGTGCCGTCCAGTCGGGGTCTGCCGTCCACGTAGGTGTCGTAGTCCGCGCCCGTGTCGAAGGGCACGAACGGGGTCCCCGTGCGCTCGGCCTCGGCGCGCAGGAAGCCGTCGAACATGTCCTTCCAGGCCGCGGCGTGCACCTTGGCGGTCTGCGTCAGCACACCGTCGAGGTCGAAGAGGAAGGCGTGGATGGCGTCCGGCAGTCCCAACATGGGCGTCGTCTTACCCCTTGCGCGGGCGATCATCCCCGATCGGGGGCAACTCGGCGTGCCTCGGATACCCGCTACGGTGGGCCCCAGCCTCGGGGAAGGGGAGGGTCGGGCATGGCGGACGTTGAGGTCACGCTGTCGCTGCCGGGTGAGCTGGTCACCGCGGTCGGCGAGGCGTCAGGGGGCGAGATCACGGCGTACGTGGTCAAGGCGCTGCGCTCGGCGCTGCTGATGGACGCGATGCGCGAGGTCGCCGACGCGGGGCATCCGCCCCCGCCGCCGGACGACGTGCTGCACGCGGCAGAGACGGACCTGCGATGAGGCGCGGTCAGGTCTGGCGCATCCCGACCGTGGGACGCGAGCGCACCGTGCTGGTCGTGGGGGCCGACGAGGTGACCGCGATGTACGGGCAGGCGTTGTGCGTCGTCGTCCACGAGCCCGGCGCGTTCCCCGAGTCGCTGGTCACGGTGCCGCTGGAGGAGCCCGTGCAGGGCGTCGTCGGCGTGCCGGACGTGGCCGGCTTCCGGCAGGCGCGCTTCGACCACGGCAAGCTGCTGGGGCGGGTCGACTCGGACACAATGGAGCGCGTCGAGATCGCGCTGCGGGCGATCCTCGAGCTCTAGGGCGTGCCTGGGGGATCTCTCCGGGCCCGCGCCGCGTGGCACGCATCCGGGCCTAGACGGCCCTCCTCACTCGCTGCGCTCGCTCCGCCGCGTTGCAGGACCTCGCGAGTACGACCGAGTACGAGCAGCCGGGCCTGGCGGCCCTCCCAAGTCCTGCGCCTCGCTCGGGAGGGCCGCCAGGCCCGGCGCGCACGCACCACGCGACGCGGGCTGATCCGAAGAGATCCCCCAGACACGCCCTATGGCTCCTTCGCCCTCTCGGTTCCCTTCGCCGTCGGGTCAGCCCTTCGCGACGACGGTGAGCAGGTGCGCGACGGTGTCCGCCATCGCCTGGCGGGCCGCGGTCAGGCTGGGGCGCGGGTCGGTGCGCTCGGGGTGTGCGGCGAGTTCGGCGCGCAGGGCGGCGGTGTAGGCGAGGTTGAGCGCCGTGCCTATGTTGATCTTCGTCATGCCGTGCGCGGTCGCCGCGCGCAGCTCGTCGTCCGGGACGCCAGACGAGCCGTGCAGCACCAGCGGCACCGCGACCGCCGCGTGCAGTTCGGCGATCAGGTTGTGGTCGAGCGCCGCCGTGCGGGTCGTCATGGCGTGGCTGCTGCCGACGGCGACGGCCAGCGCGTCGACACCGGTCGCCGCGACGTAGTCGACGGCCTCGTCGGGCCGCGTCCGCGCGCCGGGCGCGTGCGCGTCGAGTGCCGGCTCGCCGGCCTTCCCGCCGACCTGGCCGAGCTCGGCCTCCAGCCACAGGCCGCGGCCGTGCGCCCATGCGGCGGCGGCGCGGGTCGCGGCGACGTTGTCCGCGTAGGACAGCTTCGACGCGTCGAACATGACCGAACTGATCGCCGTGCCCTCGACCGCGAGCAGGAGCTCCTCGGAGACGACGTGGTCGAGGTGCAGGCCCACCGCGACGGACGCGGAGTCGGCGAGCGCCGCGCACGCGTCGGCGAGCGGGCGCAGGCGACCGTCGTGGAACCGCACCGCGTTCTCGCTGAGCGCCACGATGACGGGGAGGCCGACGGCCTCGGCGCCGGCGACGATCGCCTCGGCGTGTTCGAGCGTGATGGCGTTGAAGGCGGCGGCCCCGCGTCCGGCCTCGCGTGCCGACGCGACGATGTCACCGGTGACCGTGAGCGGCATGGCCGTTCCCTTCGGGGGTTTGGGGTGCGGGGGCGGAGGGCTCGGCGGGGGCCTTGCCTCGCAGGGCGGTGGAGAGGCTGGCGGCGGGCTCGCCCGCCTGGGCGGCTCCGCCGCGCTGTGCGGTGCCGGGCCGGAGGTTCAGGCCCGGTGTCCCGGCCCCGGGATCCCGTTGGCCGTGGGGCGGTTCGACGGCGCCGACCAGGACGTGGGCGCGGGCCGTGACGTATGTCGTGCGGTCGACGCTGCCGGCCACCGGCGCCGCGACCGCCGAGGCGGACCACGCGACGGCCTCGGCCAGGCGGTCGGGCCACGGGCGTCCGGCGGTGAGGCCGGCCAGGAGGGCGGCCACACCCGCGTCGCCCGCGCCGGTCGGATTGCCCTGGATGGCGTACGGGAGACGGGCCCGCCACCAGCCCGCGGCGGTCGCGGCGAGCAGGCCCTCGGGACCGAAGGAGGCCACCACCGCGTCGCCGCCCGCCGCGCGCAGCTGGGCGGAGAGCGCGGCGACGGCGCGTGCCGGATCGGACTCGCCGGTGGCCTCACGGAGTTCGTCGGCGTTCGGCTTGACCAGGTCGGGGCCCGCGGCCAGGCCCGCGTGCAGGGCCGGGCCCGACGTGTCCAGGAGCACCGGCACACCCGCGTCGCGGGCGCGGCGGACCAGGTCGGCGTACGCGTCGGTCGGCACGCCCGGCGGCAGGCTCCCGCACAACGCGACCGCGTGCGCCTGCGGCAGCAGGCGGTCGAACGCCTCGCACAGCGCGGCCCATTCGCCTGCACTGAGCTCGGGGCCGGCCTCGTTGAAGACCGTCGTCTCGCCGGCCGCCGCGTCCACCACGGTCGTCGTGCGGCGCGTCTCACCGGTGACGGGCACGGTCGCGTCGCGCGGGCCCGCCTGCGCGAGGTCCTCGCGCACCCCGTCGCCGGTCCGCCCGCCGAGCGGCCCCAGCACGGTGGCGGGTATGCCCAGCGCGGTCAGCACGCGGGCGACGTTGAGCCCCTTGCCGCCCGCCCGCGCGGATATTCGCTCGACGCGGTTGCTGCCGTCCCAGACCACCTCGTCCAGGTGATACGTGACGTCCAGCGCCGGATTGGGGGTGACCGTGAGGATCATCAGGCGTCCAGGCCGTCGCCGACCCAACGCCCGCCCCACAGCACGGCGTCCACCTTCAGATCCTCGTCCAGCACGATCAGGTCGGCCTGCTTGCCCGCCTCGATCGAGCCGACCTTGTCGGCGATGCCGAGCGCGCGCGCCGGGGTCGCGCTCAACGCGGTGACGACGTCCGTGATCGGCAGGTGGTTCTCGCGCACCGCGGTCCGCAGCGCGCGGTCCAGGGTCAGCGTGCTGCCCGCGATCGAGTCGCCGTCGGCGAGCCGCGCTATTCCGCCCTCGACCCGGGCGGTCATCGGGCCGAGCGGATACGTGCCGTCAGGCATGCCGGCCGCGCCCATCGCGTCGGTGATGAACGCGACGCGCGACGAACCGGCCGCCTGGAACGCCAGGTTGACGATGCCGGGATGCAGGTGCACGCCGTCGTTGATCAGCTCGACCACCACATCGCTGTCCTGCAACAGCGCGGTCACCGGGCCCGGTTCGCGGTGGTGCACGCTGCGCATCGCGTTGAACAGGTGCGTCGCGACGCTCGCACCCGCCGCGAGCGCGGCCTGCGTCTCGCGGTGCGTGCCGTCGGTGTGGCCGACGGCCGCCAGCACACCCGCGTCCACCAAACGGTGCACGAGGTCGACACCGCCCGGCAGTTCGGGCGCCAACGTCACCATGCGGACCGTCCCGCGCCCGGCCTTGAGCAACGCGTCGACCTCGGCCCGGTCGGGCTCCCGCAGCAGGTCGGGATCGTGCGCGCCGCACCGGGCCCGGCTCAGATACGGGCCCTCCAGGTGCACGCCCGCCAGCACGCCGTCCTCGACCAGGCCCGCCAACTCCGAGACGCTACGAAGGAGTTCGTCCTGCGTCGCGGTAACCAGCGAAGCCATCGTCGTGGTCGTGCCGTGCGCCCGGTGGAACGCCGCCACCCGCAACGCCTGGTCGGCGTCCCCCGCGGTGTACGACGCACCGCCACCCCCGTGCACATGCATGTCCACGAACCCGGGCACCAGCCAACGCCCGCCCAGGTCGTGCACCGTCGCACCAGGCGTCTCCGGCAACGAGCCGGGCCCACCGACCGCCGTGATCAGGCCGTCGGCCACGGCCACTTCGCCGCCCTCCAGCACACCGGACGACAGGACCACACGGGCCCCAGTGAATCGGGTCTGACGGATCACCTGGCAACCTCGAAGATGTCCCAGGCCAGCAGTGCCGCGCCGTGGCACCCGGCGTCGTCGCCGAGCGCCGCGGCCTCGATCCGCGGCACGAACTGGACGGTCGCACGCGCGGCGAGCGCCTCGCGCAAAGGGGTGAACAAGGTCTCGCCGGCCCGCGACAGGCCGCCGCCGATGACGACGAGCGAGGTGTCGAGCAGCGCCAGCGCGATCAGCAGGCCGTCGGCGAGCGCGCTCACCGACTCCTCCCACACCCGCGCCGCGACCGGGTCGCCCGCCCCCACCCGGGCCGCCACCTCGGCGGCGGTCGCGTGCCCGCCGGGCACCGCCTCCGCGTAGCGGCGGGCGACCGCCGGACCGGAGATCTCGGCCTCCAGGCAGCCGCGGGCGCCGCAGCCGCACGGCGTCCCGCCGGGGCGCACGATGATGTGGCCGATCTCGCCGGCCCGGCCTTGGGCACCGGCGTACGGCACGCCGTCCACGACGAACGCGCCCGCGACGCCGGTACCGAGTGGCAGGAACAGGAAGTTCGCACAGCCCTTCGCGGCCCCGAGACGCCCCTCGGCGAGCCCGCCTGCGCGGACGTCGTGGTCGAACGCGACGGGCAGCCCAGTGCGTTCGGCGACCAGGTCGCGCAGCGGCAGATCACGCCAACGCAGGTTCGCCGACCAGACCGCGATGCCGGCTGCGGCGTCGACGATCCCGGGCACGACGACCCCGACGGCCCGCGGGTTCAGACCCTCCGCCAGCGCGGTGCGGCGCAGGTCGTCCGCGAAGTCGACGATTCGAGCGGTGACCGCCTCGGGACCGCCCTCACGCCCGGTGGCCCGACGCTCGGTGTGAAGGAACGTACCGCCGGGCGCGACGAGCCCGCCCTTGATGATGGTGCCGCCGACGTCCAGGGCGATGACACAGTCACCCCCGACGCGCACACGCGCGTCCGGACCACCGACGGGACTGACGGCCGCCCCATGGTCAGGCGAACCGCCGGTGGGCCCCGACGGGTTCGCCGGAGCCGACGAGGCAGAGAGTGACGTTATGGGGCCGCCGCCGGCCGACGCGGCTGCCGGAACATCTCGACCCGCGGCGGTCGACTCGCCGCCGACCTCGGCCTGGGCGTCGGCGGACGACGCCTCCGAACCGGTGCCGGCCGCGGAGCCCCGCGGCGGCACAGCCGATCCACCCGTGGGAGCCGACGGGTTGGCGGGAGAGTGCGGAACCGCGCCCGCCGCCGTGCGGGTCGGCTCGACGCCGTCCGCGGGGGCGGCGTGCGGGTGGTTGTGGTCGTCGTACGCGCTCACTGGTGCTCCTGCTTTCGGCCACGGCCGTGTACGGCAAAAGCCGTTCTCGCCGGGCCGGTTCCCTCGGTGGTGGCGGTCGGGCCCGCGCGATGGCAGGCCGTATCCATGGTCGAGGCGCGTGAGGGAGCGCGCCGGGTGTCGCGATGTGCGGTGCGGGAGGGCCCGGCGGGGTGGCCGGCCACGGTCGAGGGACACCGCACGCCGCGGGAGCGCCCGCCCCTGATGAGACCGCCACCACCCGCGCCCGCACCGGTGTGATGTCCGGCCACGGCTGCGGAACGGTACCCCCTGAAGAGTTGGCCCCGCGACCCGCCCCACCCCGATCCGACGAGGGCCCGAGCGCAGGCGGGCTGCCCGCACAGGCGGGACCCGGCGACGGGGTGTGCGTCACCCGACCGCGGTGCGCGCACGCCGTCGCTCGTTGGGCGTCCGGTTCTCACTGTTACCCCTGGTCCAGGACGACGGACCTGGTCAGGTTGCGGGGGCGGTCGGGGTCGAGGTTTCGGGCGTAGGCGACCGCCGCGGCGAGGCGTTGGGCGCGGATCAGGTCGGCCATCGGGTCGCCCGGGTTGGAGACGAGGTGGGCGCCGGTGGGGGCGATGTCGGTGGCGAGGCCTTCGGGGACGGGGCCGAAGATCCAGGTCACGCGGCCCGGGGCGGCGATGCTGATCGGGCCGTGGCGGTATTCCATGGCCGGGTAGTGCTCGGTCCAGGCGCCGTTGGCCTCGCGCATCTTCAGGGCGGCCTCGGCGGCGAGGCCGACCGTCCAGCCGGTGCCGAGGAAGGTGAACTGCTCGGCGGCGAGCAGGGCTTCCGGGAGCGGGTCGGTGACGGCGACGGCCGCGTCGCGGATCGCGGCGGTGAGGTCCTCGCCGAGGTGCGCGCGCAGGAGGGCGAGTGCCGTGGTGGCGAAGCGGGTCTGGACGACGGACTGCTCGTCGGCCCAGTCCAGGAGGATCGCGTGGTCGGCGGCGGTGACGCCGGGGGTGCCCGGGGAGCCGGTGATCACGGTCGTCGGGACGCTGCCCCGCAGGCGGTCCAGCAGGTCGAGGACCTCGGTGGTGGTGCCGGAGCGGGTGAGCGCGACGACGCGGTCGTAGCCGCGGGTGTGCGGGTACTCGGACGCGGCGAGCGCGTCGGTCCAGCCGTGGCCGGCCTGTTCGCGCAGGACGGCGTACGCCTGGGCGATGAACCAGGACGTGCCGCAGCCGACGACGGCGACGCGTTCGCCGGGGGCCGGGAGGCCCTCGGGCGGGTTGTCCTTGTCGGTCGCGAGGGCCGCCGCGCGTGCCCAGAGATCGGGTTGTGTGGCGATCTCCGCCACGGTGTGTCCCGCTCCGACGGCGGGGCCGTCCGTGGTCTGGCTCGGCGTCATCGGCGCTGCCTCCAAGGGGCCGGATAGTTCCCGGACTGCTCGAATGTGCTCATTGAATAGCAGTTGAAAGCATAAAACTGCAAGAACGCCATAGGCTGTGCTCCACAGAGTGTGCGTGCCCGCGGGCCCGCTGTGAGCGGACCCGGCCGGACCGGGCAGGATGAACCCCGACGACGGGGGCGACAGGGAGGTCACGGTGAGCCGGTACGAGCGGTGGGGCGCGCTCCTGGAGCTGCTCGCCAAGGAGGGGCGGCTCGAGGTCGAGGAGGCCGCCGAGGCCCTCGACGTGTCCGCCGCGACCATCCGCCGCGACCTCGACCAGCTCGCGCAGCAGCAGATGCTCACGCGCACCCGTGGCGGCGCGGTGGCCCACTCGGTCTCGTACGACCTGCCGCTGCGCTACAAGACCGCCCGCCGCGCGTCCGAGAAGCAGCGCATCGCGGTGGCCGCCGCGGCGCTCGTGCAGCCCGGCCAGACCGTCGGCATCAACGGCGGCACGACGATGACCGAGGTGGCGCGGGCCCTGGTGACGCGCGCGGACCTGCACGCCGACGGCGACGCGACGTCGCTGACGGTGGTGACCAACGCCCTGAACATCGCGGGCGAGCTCGCGGTGCGCCGGCACGTGAAGATCGTGGTCACCGGCGGTGTCGCGCGCCCGCAGTCGTACGAGCTGATCGGCCCGCTGGCCACCGGCATCCTGCGCGAGGTGGCGCTGGACGTGGCGATGCTGGGCGTCGACGCGGTGGACGTGGAGCACGGCGCGAGCGCGCACCACGAGGGCGAGGCGAGCATCAACCAGCTGATGGCGGCCGGTGCCGAGCGGGTCATCGTGGCGGCCGACTCGTCGAAGCTCGGCCGGCGCGCGTTCGCGCGCATCTGCCCGGTGGACGCGATCGACACGCTGGTGACGGACTCCGCGGCGCCGGACGCTGTGGTAGCCCGGTTCACCGAGGCCGGCGTGCGGGTCGTCCGGGTCTGATCCGGCCTTCGGCCGCACCCGTTCGGGGCCGGTTCCCCGCCGGGTTCCCTGACGGAGCGTCAGCGCTCAATCGTTATCGATCGAAAACCTTACGTTTTTAGTCCGATTCGCCCAGGTTTGTGGGTCTCTGCGGCATGCCTGGAGCCATGTCGACAAGATCGCGTCTAACTATTCGGCAAATTGGTGTAGACCTTTTCCGGAACGGGGTGTTGACTGCGTACCGGCGGAGTCCCAAGATGCTCGTCACTGCTTAAAAGTTTGCACTGCGATCACGTTGCAAACACTTATGCGCAAGACCAAGCAGGCGGCTCCGTCCTCCCGGAGCCGACGGCGAACCAAGTCGTGTCTCCGGTGGAAAAGGTGGTTTCAGGGTG
Source organism: Yinghuangia seranimata (assembly GCF_029953285.1). Classification (GTDB taxonomy): domain Bacteria; phylum Actinomycetota; class Actinomycetes; order Streptomycetales; family Streptomycetaceae; genus Yinghuangia; species Yinghuangia seranimata. The sequence continues at coordinate 58,547 of NZ_JASAOI010000058.1, forward strand.
AAGCGTCACCTGATGGCGGCGGCCGCGATAGGCCTCTCCGCGACGATGATGTTGACCGCGTGCGGTGGCAGCAGCGACGACAAGGACGACGACAGCCCGTCCTCGGCCGCGCCCGGCGGCAGCGGAGGCGCGGCGCCCGCGCCCAAGGACGGCTCGATCAAGCTGGTCGTGGCGGACTACGGCAGCGGCGACGGCAGCACGCAGAAGTACTGGGGCGGCGTCATCTCCAGCTTCAACGCGAAGTACCCCGGCATCAAGGTCGATCTCCAGGTGATCAACTGGGACGACATCGACAAGCAGGTCCAGACGATGGTCCAGAACAACCAGCTTCCGGACATCCTGCAGACCGGCGGATACGCCGACAAAGTCGCCGACGACCTGCTCTACCCGGTGAAGGACGTCATGTCCGACGCCACCCGGGCCGACTTCATCGACTCGTTCCTCCCGGCCGCTACGGTCAAGGGCGAGCAGTACGGCATCCCGTTCACCTCGAGCACCCGCCAGCTCATCTACAACAAGGACCTCTTCGCGAAGGCCGGCATCACCGACCCGCCGAAGACGTGGGACGAGCTGAAGGCCGACGCCGAGAAGCTGAAGGCCGCGGGCGTGCAGACGCCTTTCGGCCTGCCGCTCGGCAAGGAGGAGGCCCAGGGCGAGTTCATGAACTGGATGCTCGGCAACGGCGGCGGCTACAAGACCGGTGACAAGTACACGGTCAACAGCCAGGCCAACGTCGACACCATGAACTGGGTCAACGACAACCTGGTCAAGACCGGCCTGACCGAGCCGAACCCGGGCACCAAGAACCGCAAGGACGTCTACACCGAGTTCTACGGCGGCACCGTCGGCATGGTGAACAGCAACCCGACGATGCTGACCCAGATCAAGGCCAAGTACCCGAACCTCAACTTCGGCACGGCCGCGATCCCCGGCAAGACCGGCCCGCTGGACTCCACGCTCGGCGTCTGCGACTGGGTGATGGCGTTCAAGAAGAACGGCAAGAAGGACCAGATCCGGGCCTTCCTCGACGTCGCCTTCAACACCGAGAACTCGCTGCGCTTCCAGCAGGAGAACTCGTTCGCCCCGGTGACCAAGTCGGTCATGCAGAAGATGGTCGCCGACCCGGCGAACGCCGGCCTCAAGCCGTACATCGACCTGCTGCCGAAGGCGAAGTTCTACCCGCTGAACGACACCGCGTGGGACGTGCTCTCGCCGAAGATCAAGGAGCAGCTGGGCCTCGCGGTCTCCGGAAAGTCGCCCAAGGACGTCCTGGACCAGCTCCAGAAGGAAGCCGAGAACGCGGTCCAGCAGCAGAAGTAGCCCCGCTGCTCCCGCTTCCCGTCCCGCTCCACCCGTCCTGACCGAGGCCACGCCGCCCCGGACGCGCCCGTCGCGTCCCGGGCGGCGCGGCCGCGACCGACCCCCTCGCCCCGAGGGAGGAGTTCACCGTGCGCGAGACCGCGTCACCACCCACGTCGCGGAAACCGTCCGGGGACGACGGCCAGGCCGCACCCGCCGCCCGCCGCCCCTTTTCCGCCCGACTGCGCACCGCGCTCGGACCCCTGCCGTGGATCAGCCCCGCGATCATCCTGATCGCGTTCGTCGTGCTCTGGCCCGTCGTCGAGATGGTGCGCAGTTCGTTCCTGCGCATCCGCCGCAGCGGCATCGTCAAGGGCTCGAACGGCACCGACAACTACAAGAAGCTGTTCGACGAGCCGGACTTCACCCACGTGCTGTGGAACACCATGGTGTGGGTGGTCTGCGTCGTCGGCATCACCATCGTGCTGTCGCTGGCCCTGGCCCAGCTGTTCAACCAGCAGTTCCCGGGACGCCGGGTGGCGCGGTGGGCGCTCATCATCCCGTGGGCGGCGTCGGTCTTCATGACCGCGATCGTGTTCCGCTGGATGCTGCACCACAGCTACGGCGCCATCAACACGCTGCTGGTGGACCTGCACGTCATCGACGAGGGCAAGGACTGGCTCGGCGAACCGTCCACCGCGTTCCCGTGGATGATCGGCGTCGCGGTGTTCGTGTCGCTGCCGTTCACCACCTACACGCTGCTGGCCGGCCTGCAGACGATCCCCGGCGAGGTGTACGAGGCCGCCCGCATGGACGGCGCGTCGACGTGGCGCACCTACCTGAGCGTCACGCTGCCGCTGCTGCGTCCGGCGATCCTGGTGGCCGTCGTCATCAACCTGATCAACGTCTTCAACTCGTTCCCGATCATCTGGGCGATGACCGGGGGCGGACCGGGCTACGAGACCGACACGACGACGACGTTCATGTACAAGATCAAGGCCAGCGACATCGGCGAGAGCGCGGCCCTGTCGGTCGTCAACTTCGGCATCATCATCGTGCTCGTACTGCTGTACCTGGGCGTCAACCGCTGGAACAAGGAGGCGGACTGACATGGCGGACCTCGTCGTCACCCAGGAGACCGAGCCGCCGGCGGACAAGCGTCCCGACCGGAAGCGCGCCGACAAGAAGCGGACGCGTCCCGCGTTCCTCGGCGAGCGGGGCTGGGGCAGGAAGTGGACTCTCGCGGTCGTCGCGTGGTCCGTCGCGCTGATCTTCGTCGCGCCGTACGCCGAGATGTTCATCGGCGCGCTGCGGCCCAGCGACGAACTGACCAAGCCGGGCTACCTGCCCTCGACGTTCGAGTGGTCGAACTTCGTCAACGTGTGGAAGGACTCCACGCTCGGCGACAACCTCCAGGTGTCGCTGCTGGTCGCCGGGCTGTCCACGGTGCTGGTGATCCTCGTCGCGCTGCCGGCCGCGTACTACACCGCGCGCCGCCGCTACCGGGGCCGCGGGGCGTTCCTGCTGCTGGTCCTGGTGACCCAGATGTTCCAGCCGACCGCGCTGCTGGTCGGCCTCTACCGCGAGTTCTACAACGCCGACCTGCTGGACTCGGTGTGGGCGCTGGTGCTCGTCAACGGCGCGTTCAACCTGGCGTTCGCGGTGTGGATCCTGACCGCGTACTTCGGCTCGATCCCGGTGGAGCTCGAAGAGGCCGCGATGATCGACGGCGCGTCGCGGTTCGGTGCGCTGCGCCGTGTGACGCTGCCGCTGGCCATGCCCGGCATCGTGACGGCCGTCATCTTCGCGTTCATCACCGCGTGGAACGAGTTCGTGGTCGGCCTCGCGCTCATCACGACGCCCGAGAAGCAGCCGCTGACGGTCGGCATCAACAGCTTCCTCGGCGCCTACGAGGTGCAGTGGCAGTACCTGTTCGCGGGATCGGTCATCGCGATCGTGCCGGTCGTGATCCTGTTCGCGTTCATCGAGAAGCACGTGGTGTCCGGCCTGACCGCCGGTTCCATCAAGTAAGCCCCGCGCCCGGTAGGACCGGGCCGGGTCGGAAAAAACCCGAGAGGCCGAGCGGGCACACCCCCGATGCGCCCGCCCGGCCTCTCGTCCGTGTTACCGCTCAGAGCTGGATGACGTACGCCTTGCGCAGCGTCTCGTGGACCGTCCACGTGGTCTTCGCGCCCTCTTCGAGCACGCACGCGTCGCCGGGGCCGACCTCGATCGTCGGGCCGCCCTCGACCTCGATGGTCGCGCGGCCGCTGACCACGACGAACATCTCGTTCGCCTCGGTGTCGGTCACCACGCCCGGGGTGATCTGCCACAGCCCACGCAGGATCTTGCCGTCCTCGGACTCCCACAGCAGCTTGCCGGAGACCTCGGGCGAACCGGAGACGATCTGGGCCGGGTCGAGCGGGTCGGGTTCGAGCTCGGCGTCGGGGATGTGAACCGCGAACGTGCCGTGGGACGTGGAGTCAGAGGTGGACATGGGGCTGGAGCTTAGTGCCCGATTGAGCCCGGTCTGACCGCGGGGCGCGTACCCTACAGCGCGTCGCCGGGCAGGCGGGTGAATCAGGTGGTTTTCCCGGCCTGTTGGATGTGGCGGTGCAGGGTGGCGTCGGAGCGGCCGGGCAGAATGACGGCACGGAGGCGCGGGCCCGCCACGCGGGGGCCGCGACGCAGGAAGAGGGGCGACGAGGATGAACGACCGGGACACCGAAGCGCGCGAGGCGACCATCTCGATACCGCTGGGCGGAGAGGTCGCGGTCGTCCCGCCGCAGGCGCCGGAGCCGCGTCGCGTCGACGCCGAGGCGGCGCTCGACCCGGCCGGTGCCGAGCGCACGGAGTCCGGGCTGTCCGAGCGCGACCTCGACATCCTCGACTTCGAACGCCAGTGGTGGCGGCACGCGGGAGCCAAGGAGCGCGCGGTCCGCGACCGCTTCGGGTGCACGCCGACCCGCTACTACCAGGCGCTCAACGCGCTGCTCGACCGTCCCGAGGCGCTCGAACACGATCCGATGCTGGTCTCGCGCCTGCGCAGGCTGCGTACCGCGCGCCAGCAGGCGCGTTCGGCCGTGCGTCGGCACGGGGGCTGACGCCGGCCCGCCCACCCGGACCCGGTGGCGGTTCGCCGCTCCGTTCGCTCACGCCGTTCACGCCCGCGCGTCGTCCCCGCCGGGCGTCGTCGCGTCGTTTCGCCCTCGCCCCTTCTTTCTCTCCCGTCCCTTCTCTTCCTCTTCTCTCTCGACCCCGGAGAGACGCCGATGCGCCTTCCCCGTCCGCCCCGCCTGTCCGGACCGCGCCCCGCTCGGCGCCGTGTCCTGCCGGACCTGACCGATCCGGGCCGGACGTTCGCCGGGTTCGGTCGGACGGGCGGGGTGTGGCGGCGGCCCGACCACCTCGCCGACGCGGCGTTCGGGACGGGCGCCGCGCGGCGTCCGCTGGAACGGCTCGGCCCCGCGGGCACCGCGACCATCGCGGTCTCGGTCGCCGCGGCGCTGGCCGCCGTGCTGCTGGCGGGGTTCGGCGGCTCGTGGGGTGACCCGGATCCGCGCGCGGACGACGCGCCGGCAGCGGCGGCGAGCCCGGCCGCCGTCCTGCCCCCGCCCGCCGCGGCCGCCGCGGGCCAGGCCGCGGTGCCCCCGCCCGACGCCCGGACCGGCTCCGGGGAGGTCGTCGTCCTCGGCCAGGGCCGCACGCAGGCTTCGATGAAGGCGTTCGCGCAGCGGCTGACCGCCGCCGGATGGCGGGTCACCGGCACCGGCGACTGGCACGGCGCCGTGCCCGCGACCACCGTCTACCACCCGGCCGGGCAGGAGGCCGCCGCGAAGCGGCTGGCCGCGGCCTTCCCGGAAGTGCGGCGCGTCAAGCCGACGTTCGCGGGGATCTCGCAGACCCGACTGGTCGTCATCGTGGTGGACACGCAGAATCCACCATTGGTTCGCAAAGTCTTGGGGACGGAAAGGCCCAAAGGGTAGATAGGTTGGCGGTTATGGAGCTGCCGCAGCCGACCACCCCAGCCGGCAAGACCGGACTCGCCGCCCTGCTGGACGACCCCGGGCGGGCGGTCGTGGCGCTCGACTTCGACGGAACGCTCGCGCCCATCGTCGACGACCCCGAGGCGGCGCGCGCCGACGCCGACGCGGTCGTCGCGCTGTCGCGCCTCGCCCCGCACCTGGCCGCCGTCGTCGTCGTGACCGGCCGCCCCGCGGCGGTGGCCGTCGCCTACGGCCGCTTCGCGGGCGTGCCGGGCCTGGACCGCCTCACCGTCCTCGGCCACTACGGGCTGGAGCGGTGGGACGCGGTCAGCGGCCGCGTCCTCGCGCCCGAGGTGCCGGAGGGCGTCGACCGGGTGCGCGCCGAGCTGCCCGGGCTGCTCGCGTCGCTGGGCATGTGGGCGACCACGTGGACCGAGGACAAGGGGAGCGCGCTCGCCGTGCACACCCGCCGTGCCCCCGACCCGGACGCCGCGCTGGAGGAGCTGCGCGCGCCGCTGGGCGAGCTCGCGGTACGGCACGGCCTGGTCGTCGAACCCGGCCGGTACGTCCTGGAGTTGCGGCCCGCCGGTATGGACAAGGGCCGCGCGCTCACCGGTTTCCTCGCCGAACACGACGCGGCGGCCGTGCTGTTCGCCGGCGACGACCTCGGCGACCTGGCCGCGTTCGACGCCGTGGAAACGCTGCGTGGGAGCGGTGTCGCGGGTCTGACGGTGTGCAGCGCGTCCGCCGAGGTGCGCGAACTGGCCGAGCGTGCGGACCTCGTGGTCCCGGGCCCGCCCGGGGTCGCGGCGCTGCTGGCCGCGCTCGCCGACGCGCTGGAGGCATAGAGCCCGGCGCCGCGTGGGTGTCCCGGGGGGGTCAGTCCAGCGCGTCGAGCTGGTCCAGGAACCACTGCTGCGGGCTCAGCGCGGTCGCGGCGGCGGCCAGCTTCTTCGTCCGCGCGCGCCGCTCGCCGGCGTCCATCGACAGCGCCTCGTGCAGCGCCTCGCTGGTCGCGGTGACGTCGAACGGGTTGACCACGACGGCGTCCGAGCCCAGTTCCTCGTACGCGCCGGCCTCGCGCGACAGCACCAGCGCGCAGCCGTGCTCGGAGACCACCGGGATCTCCTTCGCGACCAGGTTCATGCCGTCCCGGATCGGGTTGACCAGCGCGACGTCGGCCAGCCGGTAGGCCGCGAGCGAGCGCGGGAAGTCGTCGTTGACGTGCAGCATCAGCGGCTGCCACGTGTCGTCGCCGAACTCGTCGTCGATCTCCTTGGCGATCCGCTGCACCGCCGCCGTGTACTCGCGGTACTCGGGCAGGTCGTGCCGCGACGGGTACGCGAACGCGATGTGCACCACGCGGCCGTGCCACTCCGGGCGGCCGCGCAGCAGGTCCCGGTAGGCGAGCAGGCCCCGCACGATGTTCTTGGACAGCTCGGTGCGGTCGACGCGCACGACCACCTTGCGGTCGCCGACCGCGTCGCGCAGCGTGGCCAGCCGCGCCTCGACGTCGGGGCGCGCGGCGCGCTCCCGCAGGAAGTCCGCGTCCGCGCCCAGCGCGTGCACGGCGACCTGGGTGCGGCGGCCCTCGTGGGTCACGGTCATCGCCGCGCGGTCGACGTCCGCGCCGAGCACCTGCTCGCAGCAGTCCAGGAACGAGGACGCCCAGCGGCGGGTCAGGAATCCGGCGTGGTCGGCGCCGAGGATGCCCTCCAGCACCGCGCGCGAGATGTCGTCCGGCAGCAGCCGGAAGTAGTCCGGCGGGGCCCACGGGGTGTGCGAGAAGTGGCCGATGCGCAGGTCGGGCCGCAGCCGGCGGAGTATCAGCGGGGTGAGCGTGAGGTGGTAGTCCTGCACGACCACCTTGGCGCCCTCGCCGGCCTCGGCCGCCAGGGCCTGGGCGAAGGCGGCGTTGTACGCGTCGTACGACGTCCACTCCTTGCGGAAGCGGCCGTCGAAGACCGGCTTCGTGGCGGTGTCGTACAGCAGGTGGTGGATGAACCACAGCGTCGAGTTCGCTATGGCGTTGTACGCCCGGGCGAACGTCCCCGGGTCGATGTCGAGCAGCCGCACCGCGAGCCCGCCGGTGTCGTGCCCGGCGAGGTCGATGCGCCCGGAAGGCGACTCGCGCGCCGCCGTGCGGTCCGGGTCCGACAGTGCAGCGCAGACCCATACGGCGCCGGTGCCCTGGCCGGCCGCGGACAGTCCGGAGACCAGGCCGCCCCCGCCGCGGTGCACGGAGAGTGACCCGTCGTCCTCGGCCCGGAAGGACACCGGACCGCGGTTGGACGCGACGAGGACCCGGGCTGGGGCGTTGGGGCTCATGTCCCCAACCTAGCCAGCCACCCGGTTCGACAAACCCTGACACGCTTCGGGGCGGCCAACGGGGCGCTGATGCCTCCGTCAGCCGGCGAGCGCGTCGCGGGCCCGGTACTCCGGGATCGTGATCATCGGCGGGCGCTCGTGGGCGGCGACGTCGTGGCTGCGTACCTGGAAGCCTTCCTCGTCCCGTTCGAACTGGGCGAAGACGGTGTTCAGGCGGCCGGTGCCGGGGCGCACCCGGCCGGTGCGGTGCAGGCGCTCCAGGACGGCCTGCCAGATCTCGCCGGCCATCAGGCCGAGCCCGGCCTCGTCCTGGTGGCTGTGCCGCCGCACACCGACGTCGACCTGGGCCATCGCGTCCAGGCCGACCAGGTTCAGCGCGTCGATCAGCATCGCGGTCTCGACGCCGTAGCCGCACGGGAACGGCAGCCGTTCGAGCAGGCCGCGGCGCACCGCGTACTCGCCGCCGAGCGGCTGCACGAATCCGGCGAGTTCCGGCCAGTACATGTTGAGCAGCGGGCGGGCGACGAGCTCGGTCACGCGGCCGCCGCCGGCCGGGACGACGGTGTCGCCGATCTCCAGCGGCCGGTCGTACATCGCCTTGACGAGCTGCACCGACGGGTCGGTCAGCAGCGGGCCGATGATGCCGGAGACGAAGTCGGCGGAGAAGCCCCGCAGGTCGGCGTCGATGAAGCAGACGATGTCGCCGCTGGTGACCAGAAGCGAGCGCCACAGCACCTCGCCCTTGCCGCGCAGCGCGGGCAGCCGGGGCAGGATGTCGTCGCGGTGCACGACACGCGCACCGGCCCGCGCGGCGACCTCGCCGGTGCGGTCGGTGGAGCCGGAGTCGATCACCACGAGCTCGTCGACGAGCGGGTGGCGGTCCATGAGCTCGGTGCGGATGGTGCGCACGATCTCCCCGACGGTGGGCTCCTCGTCGAGGGCCGGCAGCACCACGCTGATCCGGTGCTTCGCCCGGGCGGCGCGCTTGGCCTCCACGAGCCGGGGCACCGGCCAGTCGGCGGCGGTCGACGACCGCCGGTCCAGCCAGCGGCTCACCTCGGGCAGCACTGTGGGGTTCCCCTGTCGTTGCTTGTCGTACGCGTGTTCCTATCAGACATCGTCTCGCGTGGCGGACGCCGATGATCGACCGGCCACGGCTTCGGTTACAGTCTTGGACACGTGATACGACGATCGCACGTCGGCTCACACAAACACGGTGCGACCGCTGGGTGACCAGCGGCACAGCCCGTCATAGAGCTCATCCAGAGGGGCAGAGGGAACGGCCCGTTGAAGCCCCGGCAACCATCCGATCGGTACACCCATGTGCGTCGCACGCGGGGCCCCCGGCGGACTGGTGCCAAGTCCGTCCTACGGGAACCCCCGTGGGGAAGATGAGGAGAGAGGCCTCGCCATGGCTACACCCACGATCGCTCACACCCCCGTTTCCCCCGGCGCCTTCGGCGTGGCCGTCGCGCTGTCCTGTCGCGAGTGCGGCGAGCGGTACGACCTCGGCCCCAAGTTCGCGTGCGAGTTCTGTTTCGGGCCGCTGGAGGTCGCGTACGACTTCTCCGGCGGCGTGACCCGCGAGCAGATCGCGGCGGGCCCCAACAACATCTGGCGGTACGCGGGGCTGCTGCCCGTCCCGGCCGACGTGGCCGCCCGCCCCAACCTGAACCCCGGCTTCACCAAGCTGGTGGAGGCCCGCAACCTGGGCCGCGAGCTGGGCATCCGCGAGCTCTACGTCAAGGACGACTCCGGCAACCCGACGCACTCCTTCAAGGACCGCGTCGTGGCGATCGCCGTCGAGGCGGCCCGCAACTTCGGCTTCACCACGCTGTCCTGCTCGTCGACCGGCAACCTGGCCGGCGCGGTGGGCGCGGCCGCTGCCCGCGCGGGCCTGCGGTCGTGCGTGTTCATCCCGTCCGACCTGGAGGCCGGCAAGGTCGTCACGGCGGCGGCGTACGGCGGCGAGCTGGTCGCCATCGAGGGCAACTACGACGAGGTCAACCGGTTCTGCTCGGAGCTCATCGGCGACGAGGCGGGCGAGGGCTGGGGCTTCGTCAACGTCAACCTGCGGCCGTACTACGGCGAGGGCTCCAAGACGCTGGCGTACGAGATCGCCGAGCAGCACGGATGGCGTATCCCCGAGCAGATCGTGATCCCGATCGCGTCCGGCTCGCAGCTGACCAAGATCGACAAGGGTTTCCGCGAGCTGATCAAGCTCGGCCTGGTCGAGGACACGCCGTACAAGATCTTCGGTGCGCAGGCCGAGGGCTGCTCGCCGGTTTCGGCGGCCTGGAAGGCCGGGCACGATGTGATCCGGCCGGTGAAGCCGAACACCATCGCGAAGTCGCTGGCGATCGGCAACCCGGCCGACGGCCCGTACGTGCTCGACGTGTGCAAGCGCACCGGCGGCGCGGTCGAGGACGTCAACGACGAGCAGGTGGTCGAGGCGATCAAGCTGCTGGCGCGCACCGAGGGCATCTTCGGCGAGACGGCCGGCGGTGTGACGGTGGGCTGCCTCAAGAAGCTGGTCGAGACGGGGCAGCTGGACCCCGAGGCCAGCACCGTCGTCCTCAACACCGGGGACGGCCTGAAGACCCTGGACGCGATCGAGGCCACCACCGGCGCGACCGCGACGATCCGCCCCAGCCTCGACGCCTTCCGCGCGGCGGGCCTGGCCTGAGCCCCCACGGCCGTGCTGCGGTGCTGCGGTCCTACGGTTTGACTGAAAGGTTGCGACAACGATGAGCGTTTCCGTCCGTATCCCGACCATCCTGCGCACGTACACCGGCGGGGCGGCCGAGGTCTCGGCCGAGGGTGCCACGCTGGCCGAGGTGATCGACTCGCTGGAGAAGGCGTACCCCGGCATTGCCGCGCGGCTTCTCGACGACACCGGCAAGCTGCGCCGCTTCGTGAACGTCTACGTGAATGACGACGACGTGCGTTTCGCCGACGGTCTGGAGACCGCGACCGCCGACGGCGCCAGCGTGTCGGTGATCCCCGCGGTCGCCGGCGGTTGTTGATCCTGCAAATAAAGTTGAAGTCCGCCGCCCGGCCGGGCCGGGGGGCGGGCTTTTTCATGATCGGATAGTGCGGATGCCGCACAAGCGCCGGATTCGGAAGCGCGGATTCCGTGGGACCGTGCCACATGCACCCGCATTTTCCGGAGATGTCGCGGCAACGGCCACACAATCCCGTGGCCGGGATCACATCCGAATTGAGCTGTTTGTCGCTTTTATGGTAGAGCGTAATGCGGTGTTTGCCGAGGGTTAAGGCGATAGGTCGCCTTTATTCCTGTCGGATTTCTCGTCCGTTTGACCTGTTGCGTCGGGCATCCATGCGGATACATTCAGCCGCGGTCGGACGGTTCCACGTACTGGATCTGGTGCGCGGCAACAACTCGCGAACCTGCTTGCCCTGCGCTGACTTCACTCAGTCGGTCAAGAAGTAAGCGAACGACCCGGAGCTGCGGCGCGCAGTTTCCGTGAAAGGGCCAGTAACAGGGGAGTTAGGAATGGCTCAGGGCACCGTCAAGTGGTTCAACGCGGAGAAGGGGTACGGCTTCATCGCGGTCGACGGTGGTGCGGACGTCTTCGTCCACTACAGCGCGATCCAGATGGACGGGTACCGGACGCTTGAGGAAGGACAGCGGGTCGAGTTCGAGATCTCGCAGGGGCAGAAGGGCCCGCAGGCCGACATGGTCCGTGTGACCGCCTGAGCCTGATCGCCGCTCTTCGGATACTGCTCTTCTCTCTGTTCTTCTTCAGACGTGGCCGAGGCCCGGTCTCCCGTGCGGAGACCGGGCCTCGTCGCTGTCCCGGAGCGGAGTGCCGGCGAGGTCCCGGCGGCGGCGCGAGGCCGCGACGTGCCCGGGTCCGCTTGCACTCGGGTAGGTCGAGTGCTAATCATTGGCGTTAGCACTCTGGATGTGAGAGTGACAAAAGGACCGGGCAGGCGAGGTCCGGAGGCCGTGGGGGAAGGATCCCCGCGGAGCCGGGTCGTCCGTCGCGGGCGTCGGCGCCGGTCCTCTACATCCACCCCGTTCTGGGAGGACCTCACCACATGGCCAAGATCATCGCGTTCGACGAAGAGGCGCGTCGCGGCCTTGAGCGCGGGATGAACCAGCTCGCCGACGCCGTCAAGGTCACGCTGGGCCCCAAGGGCCGCAACGTCGTGCTCGAGAAGAAGTGGGGCGCGCCCACCATCACCAACGATGGTGTGAGCATCGCCAAGGAGATCGAGCTCGAGGACCCGTACGAGAAGATCGGCGCCGAGCTGGTCAAGGAGGTCGCGAAGAAGACGGACGACGTCGCCGGTGACGGCACGACGACCGCGACCGTCCTGGCCCAGGCGCTCGTACGTGAGGGTCTCCGCAACGTCGCGGCCGGCGCCAACCCGATGGCCCTCAAGCGCGGCATCGAGAAGGCCGTCGAGGCCGTCTCCGAGCAGCTGCTCGCGCTGGCGAAGGACGTCGAGACCAAGGAGCAGATCGCTTCGACGGCCTCCATCTCCGCCGCCGACCCGCAGATCGGCGAGATGATCGCCGAGGCGATGGACAAGGTCGGCAAGGAAGGCGTCATCACCGTCGAGGAGAGCAACACCTTCGGCCTCGAGCTCGAGCTCACCGAGGGCATGCGCTTCGACAAGGGCTACATCTCGCCCTACTTCTCCACCGACCCGGAGCGTATGGAGGCCGTCCTCGACGACCCGTACATCCTGATCGTCAACAGCAAGATCGCCTCGGTGAAGGACCTGCTCCCGCTGCTGGAGAAGGTCATGCAGAGCGGCAAGCCGCTCGCGATCATCGCCGAGGACGTCGAGGGCGAGGCCCTGGCCACGCTCGTCGTCAACAAGATCCGCGGCACCTTCAAGTCCGTCGCCGTCAAGGCCCCGGGCTTCGGCGACCGCCGCAAGGCCATGCTGGGCGACATCGCCATCCTCACCGGTGGCCAGGTCATCAGCGAGGAGGTCGGCCTCAAGCTGGACAACGCCGGCCTCGAGCTGCTCGGCCGCGCCCGCAAGGTCGTCGTCACCAAGGACGAGACGACGATCGTCGACGGTTCGGGCGACTCGGACCAGGTCGCGGGCCGCGTGAACCAGATCCGCGCCGAGATCGAGCAGTCCGACTCGGACTACGACCGCGAGAAGCTCCAGGAGCGCCTCGCGAAGCTGGCCGGCGGCGTGGCCGTCATCAAGGCCGGCGCGGCGACCGAGGTCGAGCTCAAGGAGCGCAAGCACCGCATCGAGGACGCGGTGCGCAACGCGAAGGCCGCCGTCGAGGAGGGCATCGTCGCCGGTGGTGGCGTGGCCCTGCTCCAGGCGTCCACCGCCGCGTTCGACAAGCTCGAGCTCGAGGGCGACGAGGCCACCGGTGCCGCGATCGTCAAGCTCGCCGTCGAGGCCCCGCTCAAGCAGATCGCGGTCAACGCCGGTCTCGAGGGTGGCGTCGTCGTGGAGAAGGTGCGCAACCTGACCCCGGGTCACGGCCTCAACGCCGCGACCGGCGAGTACGTCGACCTGGTCGCCGAGGGCATCATCGACCCGGCCAAGGTGACGCGCTCCGCGCTGCAGAACGCCGCCTCCATCGCGGCGCTCTTCCTCACCACCGAGGCCGTCATCGCCGACAAGCCCGAGAAGGGCGGCGCCCCGGCCGGCGGCGCGCCGGACATGGGCGGCATGGACTTCTGATCCAGCGTTAGCTGATCGGCTGTTCGCCTCACGAGGGCGGCACCCCCGCAAGGGGGTGCCGCCCTTCGGCGTTTCCGGAACCGGTTGGGGCGGGCGGGGCGGGCGGGGCGGAAAACCCGTGGCCGGGCGCCCGCGCCCGCTTCTAGCATCGTGAACGTGCTTGCGGGAACTACACGTTCCTTCAGTCTCGGTAGACACGTTCCCCCATGGGGAGCGAACCGAGGGTTCAAATCCCTTTACGGAACCTGCGACCTACCCGCGAGCACCCACGTTCCGCGCCCGGGGACCTGCGCGTCCTTCCAGTAATCAGCCTTGAACGCTGACCACACCTGACTGTTAATCAGGAAACACGGGACCCGCATCCTTCCCCGGGCGCTCTTCGGGAGCCGCCATCATGACCACGACACTCGGCACAGCCGTGTCCGCAACCACGTCCACCGCCGTCGAGCGCGTGCTCGCCGCCGGTCCCGACTCCGCCGCCGTGCGCACCGTCGCCGCGTTCCTCGACGTCGCGGCCGGCGCGACCGGCCGCGCCACCTTCTACAACACGCGCGACGAGCAGCTCGTGCTGGAGCGCGACGCCCACACCGCGATGTCCGAGCTCGACCGCGCGCTGTACGCCGCGCTGGTCGCCGGGCCGTCGATGACCGACCGCGCGCGGCAGAGCGGTGCGCTGCGCCTGCTGTCCTCGCCCGCGGAGGACTCGGCCCTCGACGAGAACGCCGCGGTGCGGCGCGCCGTCTCCCAGCTCACGGTGCCGCGCATGCTCAACCTCTACGGAGCGCTCGCCGCGGAGCGGGTCAACAACGCGCGTGTGCGCAAGCTCATCCTGCGCACGCTGCTCGGCGCGCCCGCGCTGGAGCGGTGGTCGGTCACGTACCGCCGCAAGCTGGCGGTCGCGCTGCGGCACGCGTGGGGTGCACGGATGTCCGGCGTGCTGCGCTCGGTGCTCGCCCGCGAGCTCTCCGGGGAGCCGCTCACCGACAAGGAGCGCGGCATCCTCGCCCGTGAGGTCGACCGGTGGACGGGCGGCCGCGACGCGGCGGTCGTGCGGGAGTGCGTGGCGTTTCTGCTCGGTGCGCCGGGGCCGTACACGCGGCCGGGGCTGCGGGCTTACGGCGAGGCGCGCACCGACCTCGACGCGGGGCGGGCGCTGCCGTACGAGACGCTCGAAGGACTGCGCGGCCGCTTCCACCGCGAGGTGCCCTCGGCGCGCGTGCTGGAGCTGACGAAGGCGCGGCTGACCACGGGGCAGCGGCTCGCGGTGCAGGCCACCGCCGAGCGGGCGGCCGTGGAGGTCGAGGTCGACCTCACGCGCTACGACGCGGTGCGGCTGTACCTGTACGCGTTCGAGCGCGGCCTGACCGCCGACGTCGCGGACGCCCTCGCCGCGCGGGCGCGGCAGGTCGGGGCGGGACTGGCGCTCGGCGGGCGGCGGATCGCGCTGCTGCTCGACGGGTCGGGCTCGATGGCCGGGTCCGAGACGCAGCCGCTGCGGCCGATCGCCGTCACGCTCGCGCTGCGGGACGCGTTCCGGGCGGGCGCCGACGTGGTCGCGGAGGAGTGGTTCGGCGGCCGGGCCGACGCGTCGGGGCTGGTGCACCCGGGCGGCGCCACGGCACCCACCGAGGCGCTGATCGCGGCGCTCTCCACCGGGCCGGACCTGGTCGTGGTGGTCGGCGACGGGTACGAGAACACGCCCGCGGGGCGGTTCGCGGAGACGCTGGACGCCGCGCGCGGGCTGGGCGTCCGTACCCCCGTCGTGCACCTCAACCCGGTGCTCGCCGCGGAGACCGGCGGCGTGCGGGCGCTCGGCGAGGCCGTTCCGGTCGCCGCGCTGCAGCGCCTGGAGAGCCTCGAACTGGCCGCCTGCCGACTGCTGTTGGAGGTGGACCCGGAGGCCGCGGCGGGACTGCTGCTGCGGATCGCCGGGGTGGCCGAGCGGGCGCTGCCCGAGACTGCGGCCGACGACGTACGGACAACGACCGACGAGGCGCCCGAGGAGGTGTCCCCATGAGGAACCCGTTCGCCAGGAAGGCGGACCCGGCCGAGGTCACCGCCGCGGCGGGCTCGGCGACCGTCGCCGAACTGCTCGGCGGCACCGCGCCCGGGCGCGTGCAGAGCGTCGGCCGGATGCAGGTGCTGCCGCTGCTCGCGGGCGACGCGCCGACCGCAGATCTCGGCGACCCGCGCGAGCTGGCGATCTCCACGGACAACTACGGCACGCTGCGGTTCGGCAACGGCGGCCCGGGCGTCGCGCTGGTGCCGTGCCACCTCGCGGTCATCGTGCCGCAGGCCGCGCAGGACCACGCGATGCCGCGCGCCACGCTGGTCGCGCCGGGGACGCAGCTCGCGTACACCGCGGCCATGTGCGTGCAGCAGACCCAGGGCGGGCTGATCCGGTCCGGCCGGCACAGGCTGGCGGTGCTGCCGCCCTCGCTGCGCGAGGCGGCCTCCGACCTGCCGGCCGCGCCGGGGTACAACCGGCTGTGGCCGGCGGTGAGTGCGTTCAACGCGTCCTCGGGATCCGGGAGCGTGGCCGACCTGATCCGGTTCCTGGCCCGGTTCGCGACCGAACTCGACCAGTTCGTCGCCGAGTTCGAACTCGTCGACGACCAGATCGGGGCGGTCGTGCTGCTCGACGGGCAGGTCGTCGGCGTCGAGCGCGCCCCGTCGCACGCCTACTGGCGGGCGATGTGGGAGCCGCTGATCCGGTTCTGCTACGGCGCCGAAGCGGTCCGCCGCGAGGCGGCCGGGGTGCCGGCCGACGCACGCACCCGCGTGCCGCTCGGGCCGGTATCCGGCGGCGACGGGGCCGACCCGCTCGCCCTCCTCGCGGCCGCGGTCCGCGACGCCGACACACGCGAGCAGTCCCTCGCCGAGGCCGCCGCGGCCGAGGCGGGGGCGCGGACGCTGCTGGTCGGCGTCGACCAGCGGCACGAGGACACGGCCGTCGGGCAGGTGCTCGGCGACACGCTGGTGGGGGCGTACGCCCTCGCCGGGGACACACCGGTGTACGCGTCGCTGACGGCACGCGCCGCGGCGGTCTGACAACGGCCGTGGGCGGGCGAGGTACGGGGCCGGGTGGCGGAGTGGATCCGCCGCCCGGCCGCACGCCCGTCCGTTCGGCGTAGCGCCGGGGGCGGAGTGCGTCCTCCGCCGGCGCGTCAGGCCTTGGTCCGCGGCGGCTTCCGTCTCCGCAGGCCGGCGCCCCGCAAACGGAGCAGCAGCTCCTTGCCGCCGACCGGCTCGGCACCGAGGGCGACCGCGCTGTCGTACAGGTCCGACGGCACGTCGTAGTGGTCGCGGTCGAAGCCCCGCTCGGGGACGCCGAGCCGGCGCGCAAACGCGTGCAGCTCGTCAAAGGACACATCGCTGACCAGGTGCGACCACATGCGGCCGCGCCCGGGCCAGGTCGGCGGGTCGATGAGTACCGTCACGCCTCGATCATGCCGGTTCCGCGCACCCGACGGACAATGGGCGGGTGGAAAACGACGTGATCGAAACCGCCCTGCACGAGGCCCGCGCGCTGGTGCTGCGTGATCTCGCCGCGTGCGGCGCCGCCGAGCCGGAGTTCGTGTCGCTGGTCGAGGACGCGGTGTCCGAACGCCGCTGGTGGGTGAAGCAGTGGCCGGACGGCGCGGCGTACGCGCCGGGCCTGGTGGCGCAGGACGTCCAGGAGGCGTTGGAAGCGGCGGGCGTGCGCTGGCCGTCCTGCCCGCGGCACGACGACACCCCCGACGCGCACCAGCTCTACCTGGAGCCGGAGCTCGGCGAGGACCCGACGTGGGTGTGCGAGAAGGACGCCGCGCCCGTCGCGCCGCTCGGCTGGCTGTCGATGGCCGAGGCGGAGTAGGCCGCCTCGAGGTGTGGGGCCGGAGTGCACCGGCCCCACCCGGGTCCCCGGTCAGGCCTGCTGGCGGGGGATGCCGCCTTCCAGGCGGTCGAGCTCGGTGCGGAGGTTGTGGCGCGCGGCCTCCTCGTACCGCGCGTAGCCGAGCGGCGTGTGGAAGAGCCGCGGCAGCTCGAGCAGGTCGCGCAGGACGGCGGCGCGGGCGCCGCGGAAGGCCTCTTCCGGGACGAACGCGTACTCCTCGCGCACGGCGGCGGCGTACGCGTCGTAGTGGTCGCGGTCGCTGGCCAGGATCGCCAGGTCCGCGTCGCACAACACGGCCGCGTTGCGGTCGCCCTCGGACGGCGCGTGCTCGGCGGTCACCCGCACCAGCCGGGCCGTCTCGGCGACCAGGCCCGGGTCGAACCCGGCCTCGGGCAGCGCGCGTTCGGCGAGGCGGGCGCTGCGCTCCTCGTTGTCGGCGCGGGCCGGGTCGTACACCGCGTCGTGGAACCACGCGGCGAGCCGCACGGCGTCCGCGTCGTCGGCGTCCTCGGCCAGCTCGTCGACGAGGTCGAGCACGGCGAGCAGATGCCCGGTGGCGTGGTAGCGCCGGTGCGGCTGCGAGTACCGGCCGATCAGATCCTCGCCGACGGCCGCGGCCGTCGATCCGGAGCCCTCGACGAGCCGGGCCCAGCGTTCCTGCAACGTCATGGTGGCGGTCTCCTGGATGCGTTCCACGCCCTCAGCATGCCAGCCGACCCGGGCTTTTCCCGGCATCCCGGCCGGTGCGCCGCCCGCGGCTGAGGCGGTTGGCGGACCGTGGTGCATATCCGATGATCGGTCCGCGTCGTCCCGGGTCAGGCGGCCGACAACTCGTCGGGGAGGGGGCGGTTGTGGATGATCGTCAGGCCGGAGACGGCGCGCGTGAGAACGACGTACAGCCGTCGCAGGCCCTGGGGTTCGGCCTCGACGATGGCCGCGGGTTCGACGACGGCGATGTGGTCGAACTCGAGGCCCTTGGCGAGTGAGGCCGGTACGAGGTTGAGTCGGGTTTCGTCGGCCTCGGTGCCCAACTGGCGGAAGTCCAGGGCGGCTTCGCGGAGGGCGGCGGCGAGGGCGGGGATCTGGGCGTCGGCGGCGATCAGCCCGATCGAGCCCTCGTGGGTGAGGAGTCGGGCGGCCTCGGTCGCGGCGGTGTTGTCCACAGCCTGGGGATCGTCGACGGCGCGCAGGTCGAGGGAGCCGGGGGCCTCGCGGACCGAACTCGCCGGGGCGAGGCCCGGCGCGATGTGCGGGAGCAGGCGGGAGGCGAACTCGAGGATCTCGCGCGGGACGCGGAAACCCTGGGTCAGTTCCTCGTAGCGGACGTCGGCGCGGCCGAGGTGGCGCAGCGTCTCGGACCAGTCGGTCGCGGCCCACGGCGTGGTGCCCTGCGCGATGTCGCCGAGCACGGTCGCCGAACCGGTCGTGCAGCGGCGGCCGATCGCGCGGCACTGCATCGCGGAGAGGTCCTGGGCCTCGTCGACGACGACGTGGCCGACGCTGCCGGTGCGCGACACGAGGTCGGCGACCTCGTCGACCAGGACGGCGTCCGCCGGGGTCCACGGCGCGGTGCGGACGCCGCGGGCCGGCTTCGCCCACAGGATCGCGGCCTGTTCGTCGGCGGTGAGCAGCCCGTCGGCGTGCTCGGCGAGGAACTCCGGTTCGGAGAGCAGCCGGAGCACCAGCTTGGCCGGGTCGACCGCGGGCCAGAGGGCGTTCACCATGTCGCGCACCGGCTTGGAGCGGGCGACGGCGTCCTGCACGCGGTCGTCGGGCGACTCGCCGGCGCGTTCCATCTGCACGAGGATCCCGTGCGCGAGGCGCTGATGGAGCATGTCGCGCGCGGCGCCGTACCGCACGTCGCGGCCGCGCAGACCGTCGAGGATCTCCTCGATCTCGTACGACGGCAGCCGCCAGCGCCGAGAGCCGCGCACCACGAGGAGCCCCTCGGTCGGTGCGGCGAGCCCGGACCACACGGCGCGGCGCAGCACGTCGGCCATCCGCGCGTCGCCCTTGAGCCGCCCGGACCCGGGGGTGTCCGCGGCCTTCACGGGGACGTTCGCGACCAGGTCCTCGACGGTGGTCTGACCGACCTCGACCTCGCCGAGCGCGGGCAGCACCTGCTGGATGTAGTCGAGGAACGAGCGGTTCGGCCCGACGACGAGGGTGCCGCTGCGGTTGAGCCGGTCGCGGTGCGCGTACAGCAGCCACGCGACGCGGTGCAGGCCGACGGCGGTCTTCCCGGTGCCGGGCGCGCCCTGCACGCACACGGTCTGGCCGAGGTCGGCGCGGACGATCTCGTCCTGGTCGGGCTGGATGGTGGCGACGATGTCGCGCATCGGACCGACGCGCGGGCGCTCGATCTCGGCGGCGAGGATGGCGCTCTTGCCGTCGGCCTCGCCGGGGTCGGTCAGGTGCTCGTCCTCGAACGCGGTCAGCTCGCCGCCGGTCCAGCCGAAGCGGCGGCGCAGCTCGACGCCGAGCGGGTCGATGCGGGTCGCGCGGTAGAACGACCGCGACACGGGCGCGCGCCAGTCGACGACCATCGGGTCGCCGAGGTGGTCGTGGACGTGGCGGCGGCCGATCCAGAAGCGCTCGACGGGGCGGCTCGGGTCGGCCCGGACCTCGACGGGCGCGGTGCCGGTGGACACGTCGGGGGCGTCCGCGAACCGGCCGTCGACGCGGCCGAAGAACAGCGGCACGTCGGCGAGGTCGGCGAGGGCCGCGATGCGGGTCTGGATGAGGCTGGTGACGATCTTGTTCGACACGTCGTTGCCGCCGACGTCGCGCAGGTCGATCGCCTCGGTCTCCTCGCGCATGCGGCGCAGGCAGGCACGGGACGCGGCGAGGTGCGCGCGCTCGCCGGCGAGCGCGGCCTCGGGGTCGGCGGTCGGGTCGGCGAACGGGTCGGTGCGCGGGTCGATGTGCGGATCGGCGGCAGGGTCGATCGACCCCGGTGCAGATGACATGGAAACTCCGGACGGCGTTGGCCGGCGCCCAACCCTGAGGGGCAGTGCGGTTACGCGGCAGCGGAATGCGCCAGCCTAAACCCGGCGCGGGTCCCCGACCAACCCTGATTTCCGTCGGGGGACCGGTCATCCCTCCGGCGTAACTCCGGACAGCACAGTGACGACCTTCTACCGACGCACCCCTTATGTCCGAAAACGTAATGTTGAAGACATGGCCACCGCATCCCACCCCCCGAACCGGCAGGCCCCCCGGCTTCCCGCCGCTCGCGGCGGGGACCCCGTGGCCCGCACCACCCCCGAGAGCCCCACCCACCCCGGCGCGCTCGCGCGTACCGGACACGTCGCCGCCGTCACGGCACGCGGTGTAGGCGTGTTCGCCGTCACCACCGCGAAGGTCGTCTTCATGGGCGAGTACGCCGTCGACTGACAGCCGAACCAAGCCGAACCAAGCCGAACCAGCCGAACCAGCCGAACGAAAAAGCCCCGCACCCGGAACGGGTGCGGGGCCTCTTTCGACTTTCGACTCGCGACTTGCGACTCTCAGCCGCGCAGGTCGTCCGCGTCGACGATGCGGTACGCGTATCCCTGCTCGGCGAGGAAGCGCTGCCGGTGGGCCGCGAACTCCTGGTCGATCGTGTCGCGCGCCACCACCGAGTAGAACCGCGCCGCGCGCCCGTCCGCCTTCGGCCGCAGCACGCGCCCGAGCCGCTGGGCCTCCTCCTGCCGGGACCCGAACGAGCCCGACACCTGGATCGCGACGGCCGCCTCGGGCAGGTCGATCGAGAAGTTCGCGACCTTGCTGACCACGAGCACCGAGATCTCGCCCTGCCGGAACGCCTCGAAGAGCCGCTCCCGTTCCGTGTTGCGGGTCTCGCCCTTGATGACCGGCGCGTTCAGCGTCTCGCCCAGCTCGTCGAGCTGGTCGATGTACTGGCCGATGACCAGGGTCTGCTCGCCCGTGTGCTGCTCCACCAGCTCGCGCGTCACCCGCGTCTTCGTCGCGGTCGTCGCGCAGAACCGGTAGCGCTCCTCGGGCTCGGCGGTCGCGTACGCGAGCCGCTCGGCGTCGGTCAGCGTGACCCGTACCTCGACGCAGTCCGCGGGGGCGATGTAGCCCTGGTTCTCGATCTCCTTCCACGGTGCGTCGTAGCGCTTGGGGCCGATCAGTGAGAACACGTCGCCCTCGCGGCCGTCCTCGCGCACCAGCGTCGCGGTCAGGCCGAGCCGGCGGCGGGCCTGGAGGTCCGCGGTGAAGCGGAAGATCGGCGCGGGCAGCAGGTGGACCTCGTCGTACACGATGAGGCCCCAGTCGCGGGAGTCGAACAGCTCCAGGTGCGGGTACACGCCCTTCCGGCGGGTCGTCACCACCTGGTACGTCGCGATCGTGACCGGCCGGATCTCCTTGCGGGTGCCCGAGTACTCGCCGATCTCGTCCTCGGTCAGCGACGTCCGCTTGATCAGCTCGGCCTTCCACTGCCGCGCCGAGACGGTGTTCGTCACCAGGATCAGCGTGGTCGCCTTCGCGGTCGCCATCGCGGCCGCGCCGACCAGCGTCTTGCCCGCGCCGCAGGGCAGCACCACGACGCCGGAGCCGCCGTGCCAGAAGCCCTCGACGGCCTCCTTCTGGTACGGACGCAGGTGCCAGCCGTCCTCGGCGAGCTCGATCGGGTGCGCCTCGCCGTCCACATAGCCCGCGAGGTCCTCGGCCGGCCAGCCCAGCTTGAGCAGCACCTGCTTGATCTGGCCGCGCTCGGACGGGTGCACCGCCACGCTGTCCGCGTCGACCCGCTGGCCGACCAGCGGGGCCATCTTCTTGCTGCGCAGGACCTCTTCGAGGACAGCCCGGTCGGTGGTGGTCAGCACCAGGCCGTGCACGGGGTGCTTGGCGAGGGTGAGCCGCCCGTACCGGCCCATGGTCTCGGCGACGTCGACCAGCAGCGCGTGCGGCACGGGGTACCGCGAATAGCGCAGCAGCACGTCGACGACCTGCTCGGCGTCGTGCCCGGCCGCGCGCGCGTTCCACAGGCCCAGCGGGGTGAGCCGGTAGGTGTGCACGTGCTCGGGCGCCCGCTCCAACTCGGCGAACGGCGCGATCGCGCGGCGGCAGTCGGCCGCGGCCTCGTGGTCGATCTCGAGCAGCAGCGTCTTGTCGGACTGGACGATGAGGGGGCCGGAGGTCGGCTCTGGCACGCGGGGCCTTTCGATGGGGGGCGCCGTTACGGCGAACGAGGAACGTCCAGTGTGAACCACGGGGCGGCGACCCGTGTTCCGAACGCCGTCGGCGAGACGGGGGAAAACCGCCGAAAACCGCTCCCACGCGGAGATCTTCCCCATGGGAAGCAGCCCTACGGGACCGTACTGCGCAGGGATGAGCGGCAGACCCCTCCTTGAGTAGGAACCGCAGCCGAGTGCGCCGCTCCTACCCTGATATTCAATGGCGCAATTCCCGCCGCTGCCGGTACACCCCGGCGCTCCCGCGGCTCCCGACCCCGGCCCGGCGCTCAGTACGCACGGGCTGACCCGCGACTACGGTCGCGGCACCGGCGTGTTCGACGTCGGCCTGGTCGTGCCCCGCGGCAGCGTGTACGGCCTGGTCGGGCCGAACGGCGCCGGGAAGACCACCCTGCTCTCGCTCATCTCCGGCATGCGCCGCGCCGACGCCGGCGAGGTGCTGTTCGGGGTGCCGCTCGACCGCATCGCGGTGTGCACGGACGTCCCCGAGTTCGAGCCGTGGCTGAGTGCCGCAGAGGTGGTCGAGCTGGCCGGGCGGCTGGTGAACCCCGACCTGCGGCCCGAGTGCGTGAAGACCGCCCTGCACCGCGCCGGGCTGTCGGACGCCGCCGACCGGCGCGCGGGATCGTTCTCCCGCGGCATGACGCAGCGGCTGGGCATCGCCACCGCGTTGGTCGCCGAGCCGGAGCTGATGATCCTCGACGAACCCACCTCGGCGCTCGACCCGCGCGGCCGCGCCGAGGTCCTCGACCTGGTGGCCGGCATGCGGGGGCGCACCACGGTGGTGTTCTCCAGCCACATCCTGGCCGACGTGCAGCGGGTGTGCGACCACGTCGGGGTGCTGCGCACCGGGCGGCTGCTGTACGAAGGCCCGGTCGCGGAGCTGGTCGCCGAACACATGCGGCCTACGTGGCTGATCCGGGTCCGCGACGACGGCGCGGCGCTGTGCCGCACGTTCGCGGCCGAGAACTGGGTGGTGCGGGTGTCGTCGGTGCGGCCGGGGCTGGTGCGGGTACAGGCCCGCAGCGTCGAGGAGGGCGAGCGGCACATCCTCGGCGTGCTCGACCGCAGCGGCGAGCGCGTCATCTCCGTCGGGCCCGAGGAGTCGGACCTGGAGAGCGCGTTCCTGTCCATCACGGGGGCCGCGTGATGCCCGGACCCGGAGCGGCCCCCACAGGGTCCGCCACGACCGCCGGCACGCGCGCCGAGAAGGCGGCCGCAAAGCCGATGCAGCGGCCGCGCACGGCGACGGCCGCAGCGCGGGGACGCCGGCCGCTGGGGCTGTGGCGCCTGGAGGTGCTGCGGCTCACCCGTACCCGGCGCTGGTTGCTGCTGCTCATCGCGTACCCGCTGCTGGGCGCCGCGGGGCCGCCGATCGTCGCGCACCTGCGGGAGATCCTCGACGCACTCGGCGCGGACGCCTCGCTGTCCGCCGGAGAGACCAGCGCGGACGACGGCGTGACCGCGTACGTGGGCGTGTCGGGCCAGATCGGACTGCTCGTCGCCCTGAGCACCACAGCGGCCGCGCTCGCGCTCGACCACCGGCCGGGACTCGCCGCGTTCTACCGCACCCGCACCAGGCGGGCGTGGGACCTGGTGGTGCCGCGCTGGACGGTCAGCGCCGCCGCGGTATGCATCGCGAACCTGCTGGGCAGCGCCATCGTGTGGGCCGAGGTGCGGTGGCTGTTCGGCCCCGTGCCGACCGACCGGATGCTGTACGGCTGGCTGTTCTCGACGTTGTACCTGCTGATGGCGCTCAGCCTGGTCGCGGGCGCCGCGGCGTTCCTGCGCCGCCCGGTCGCGCTGTTCGGCGCGGCGATGGTCGCGCTGGTGCTGTCGCCGCTGCCGAGGCTGTGGAAGCCGCTGCGCCACTGGGAGCCGTCGCGGCTCGCGGGCGCCGAGACCGACCTGCTCGACGGCGCCGCCCCAGGGGACTTCGCGGTCCCGTCGATCGTCGCCATCGTGCTCGTCGTCGTGATGCTGTCGCTGGCCGTGTGGCGCGTGGGACGCCGGGAGATGTAGCCCGACGGGCACAAAGGCGAGGGCTGATCCGCCGACTACGAGTCGGCGGGCTCCGCGACCTCCACCGGCGCCACCCCCGTGATGCGGTGCAGCGGGTACGTGTGCAGCTCGCCCGCCGTGTGCTCCTGCGCGGTCACGTAGCCGCCCTCAAGCCCCAACGGGACGATGATGCGCTGAGTGGCGCGGCCCTCGCGGGTCACGTACCCGATCCACACGGCCCGCCGGTCGGCCTGCGCGGCCTGCAGCGCGAGCAGGGTCTCGGCGGCCGAGGTGCGGGGGAGCTCGCCGGGGGCCTCGTCGTCGCCGGTGCCGCGCTGGCGGCTGGTCGCGGCGCGGTCGCCGGCCCGGATCGCCGTGACCGCGGCGTCGATCAGCGTCGCCCCCGGAGCGGGAGGCTCGCCCGTGACGCGCGGCGGCAAGGACCGCGGCGGCGTGCGGAGCGCGTCGGGTCGGGTCACCACCACGTCGCCGGTCGAGGACTCGGCCATAGGCGCGTACCCCAGGGACCGCAGCGTCGACAGCACCGCGTCGGGCGCCCCCTCCGCGGCCAACACGGTCGGCGCGAGCCGACGCATCCGCAGCCCGTGCGCACGCCGGTCGGCGAGCAACTCGTTGAGCACGGCCTCGTCGTCACACCGCAGATAGGCCGAAGCGGCCCCGACCCGCAGCCGACCGTGCCGCCGCGCGACGTCGTCGACCAGATAGGTCAGCGGCTGCGGGACAGGGGTGCGCGAGTGCGTGGTGAACAGCCGGTGCAGATCGGCAGCAGTACGGCCGGAGTCCAGGGCACGCCGCACCGACGACTCGCTGAAGCGGTACACGGTCGCCCCGCCGGTCGACTCGATGTCGGCCGCCAGGTGCAGTTCCTGCGCGAGCTCGAGCACCAGCGGACCGGGCGCGACCGCGGTCAGGTCGGCCTGCAGCAGCACGTGGTCCAGCGGTGTAGGCAGCAGCGGCGTCAAGAGGTCAGCGGCACGTGCGAGTTCGCCGGTCAGCAGCGCTCGCCCGGCGGACGCCAGCGCGCCCCGTCCGGTCACCCCGATCAGCTCGGCCTCGACCAGGGTGCGGTCCACCAGCTCGGAGCGCAGACGTGCTGTGCGCACGGGCCGATGCCAGGCCAGGTCGGCGAGCAGATCGGCGGCCGGAGCCGCGGTGCCGGCCGGAAGCCCGGCGAGCCGACCGAGCAGCGCGTGCCGGACCTCAGGAGCGGTGGTGCGGTCGACACCAGGGCCGAACGCGTTGACGGGCCGGTCCTTGTCGTCGCGGGTGCCGACCAGGCCGGGCACGCGCGTGGTCTCGAGCCACACACCGGCCAGCACCGACCAGCGCTCAGCCACGGGACGGCCGCGCCAGGTGTCATAGGCAGGCGTCGGGAGCCAGCGCTCGTCGGCCTCGCCATCACCCGCGACCAGACCCGCGGCGTACGCCAGTTCGAGCCACAGAGCGGCCTCGGCCTCGGTCACGTCGAGCTGCGCGGCGACCCGCTTGAGGTCACGCACACCGAGCCCACCCGCGCGCAGGACAGCGGGCCCACCAAGGCTCCACAGCTCCAGCAGGTCCTCGATCCGGCGCACCGCCGTGAACCCCGCACCCGCAGCGGCCGCGTCAACGATCTGCGCGTCGCGCTCGACGATGCCCAGAGCGGGCGGCTCAGGTTCAAGATCGCGGTGCACCCGGCCGCCGCGCAGCGTCAGGCCGACCTCGCGGGGCAGCACCACGGTCTGCGGCCCAGCAGGCACCAGCAGCGCACGGGCCAGCAGCCACTCGACGGGCGTATTGGCCTCGTCCGCGCGCACCGGCCGGTCGGCCCCGCGCACAATGCCGGTCGGCGGACCCCAGACGAGCTTGTCCAAGACCTCGACAGCGGCCGGCGGCGCACCCTCGAGCAGCGCGGCCAGTGCCTTGTGGTCGCCGAAGAGGTCCGCAAGCGCGGCGATCGCACCGACCGCGTCAGCGGTAGGCGGCAGCCCGAGCCCGGCGAGCACGTCCTGCAACCGCGCCGGCCCCGTCCCCGCCAGCGCGACGGCCAACGCCGGACCGAGCCCGGCCGGAGTGGCACCGGCCAGGTCACGGACGGTACGCACCACGTGCAAGCCGTCATCGGGACCCCACAACAGCGCCCGCTCACGCAGCGCCCGAACAGCACCGGGCAGCTGCGGCACGTCGTCGCCGATCAGCTCGCGCAGCCGCGCATAGGAAAAGCCCTCGGGCAGCACGACCGCCGCGTCCACCACCTGCAGGGTGAAGCGGTCCAGCCGCTCAAGCACCCGAGCGACCGAGGCCCGAGTGGTGGCCCGCGTCGCCAACTGCGTCAGATCGACCGGCACCGGCGTGGTCAGGTCCGGCCGGGCCCGCAGGAGCGCGGCCAGCTCGGCGTCCGTCCGCGACCGCAGATCCTCAGCGAGCGTACGCGGCACCCCGGCACCGTCCGGGACACCGGCGGGCCCACCGGCGGATCTCTGGGTCGACGTGGTCATCCCACTAACGGTAGGGCCTGACCCCACCATCACGCGCGGGACCTCCGGCGGGACCGGGCGTGATGCGGTGACGCAAGTGTGACGCGGACACCCCCCAATGAGGGAGTTCTAGTGATTCGCATACGTGACGGCAAAGTGATGGGGGGTCGAGGCCGTGCCCCCGACCGAGTCAGCAGGCGCGGCCCCACGCTGGAACCGCAGCCCGGCAGCGCAACAAAACCCCGCAAGAAAACCCGCACCGCACCCACAGAACGACCGCAGCCCGGCAGGGCAAGCGAACCCAAAGAGCCACCACACCCCGCGCCCCTCCCGCCAGGTGCGAGGTGGTTCAGCGCGGACGGCCCGCGGGTCAAGCCGCAACAGGACAAGGCCAACAGAACCAACGTTGCCAGGTTCGGCTTGAGGCGCGGGCCGTCCGCGCGGAAAATCCAAGAGCGGGAGGGGCGTCAGGCCACCACCAAAAACCAGGTCAGGAACGGTGCAGCCAGGTGCCGTCGACAACAGCCCCACCCAAAGGTCCCTCGTTCGGCTGAAGTCATCGTCGAGCAACCACCCCGGCCCGTAAGCTGATGTGCTGGTCCAACTGCTGGCCCACCCGGGTGAACACGAGAGGCCGGACATGGATTTCGAGTGCGACCGGCTGGTCCTGCAGTACCTGGGCGAGGTCGGCGACGCCGCGCAGCGCAAGTTGCGCCCCGCAGACCGCGCACGTCTCGTCGACCGACTCCGTACGCAGATCAACATCGAACGCGAGCGCGCCGGTTCGGACACCCCGTCGTCCGTCCGCGCGATCCTCGGAAAGATCGGCACGCCCGACGCCGTCGTCGCGAACGAGGTCTTCCGCGCCCCCGACTACCAGGCCCGCAACGCACCCGCCGGAGCCGGCATGGGCGAGTCGGGTGGGGCCTCCGTCCGAGGCTCCCGTACGGCGACGATCGCGGCACAGATCGGCTTCCGCCCGGACGCCACGCCGGTCCCCTCGCAGCGGGACGGCTCGGAGGCGCAGGCCGTGGACGCGATTCCCGCGCAGCCGATCGGTGACGGGCTGATCGGCTGGCCCGCGTACCCGATCGGGATCCGGCCGGGGGAGGCCTCGGACTGGGAAGGCGCCGAGATCGTCGGCCCGGAGCCGGTGAAGCGCATCCCGTTGAAGGCGTCGTTGCGGGAGCTGATCGCGATCGTCCTGCTCGTCGTCGGCGCGATGGTCTCGTCGGCGGTGGTCGTCGTCATAGGGCTGATGGTCGTCTTCACCTCAGGCGTCTGGGCGCACCGCGAAAAGCGCATGGCAGCGTTCGCCATCCCGGCCGTCACCGTCGCCGGTTTCGCGACGGCCTTGTGGCTGCGGGCGACCGGCAAAGTGGGTGTCGACCTGACCCGGTCGCAGGCCGTGCACCGCTTCGACGAGCTGATCCCCACGATGCCGCGCATCTTCGGCGCGGCCGCAGCGGTCTACCTCCTGGTGCGCCTGATGCGTGCACAAGCGGCAGACGACGAGGCCTGAGGGCGAAACCCAAGAAGAAGCCCACGAAGCCCGCCGACGAGAGCCAACAGAGTGACCTCAGTCCCGCGTTCGGCCTAGCGGGCGCATGACCGTCGTCGCCACCCGGGAAGGCGCGGGGACCACCACTCGTCGAAGATCGGTCGGGTTCCCGTGACTGGCACCATCGGTAAGCGCAAGAACATCTTCCTGGTCTGGCTCATCTGGCCGTTCATCACGCTGGGCGTCTACTTCTTCGTCTGGACGTACAAGATCAACCGAGAGACGAAGGACTTCGACCACCGGGTCGACGTCAACCCCTTCTGGTCGATGATGTCCTTCCTCGTCGGGTGGATCATCATCGTGCCGCCGTTCGTGTCGACGTACCGCCTGGGCCAGCGGATCGCGCAGGACCAGGAGGCCGCGGGCATGCGGCCGTCGTGCAACCCGTGGATCGGCCTGATCCTGTTCTTCATCGCCGGGCTCAGCGCGCTGTACTACCAGAACGAGCTCAACTCGGTCTGGGAGCACTACGGCACGCCCCCCGAGGGCACGCGGGTACCGGTGCCCCGCGACCAGCAGGAGCCGGTCCAGCCGACGGTGTAACCCACCTACGCCGTAAGCTCCCGCAACTCATCGAGCACGAACTCGTCGGGATCGGTGACCGCCCCCTGCGAACAAGAGGTCAGCCGAGGGCATCCGGTACGTGCCGTCCGGACGGTGACCTGGAACAGCCGCCCCCCGGCGACCAGGTCGACCGTCGCGCCGCCGTCGACCCCGTCGACGTGCGCCAACGGCCGTACCGCGCCGACCTCCACCGCGCCGGTGTGGTTGCGCGCGAACCATTCCGCGGCCTGCACCGCCGCAGGCACTCCCATGCGGCCGCGGTAGTGCGCGAGCGACACCTCACCACGCAGGCACGCCGCACCGACCTCCGCGGCGGCCGGTTCGGTGACCATGCCGTGGTACGTCCCGTGCGGCAGCGCCACCACGTTGGCCGCGAACCGGTCGCCGCCGACGTGCGTGGTCTCCCACACCGGTTCGCCGTACGCGTCGTGCAGCGCACGAACGGTCGGCCGCCCGAACCGCGCGCAGCACGGCTCGCGCTTGCCGTGCGTACACACCAGCAGCACGGGGTCGGTGCGGGGCGTTCCCCAACGCGGTCGCTCGCCGCGCGAGACGGCGCCGAGATCCAGATCGAACAGCTCGCGCAAATCGGCTACTTCGCGTTCTTCCAGCCACACCTCGGCGCCGCGCGGGCCGCCGGAGTACGCGACGTAGATCTGGTGCGGCGGTACCGGCCGACGCGCGCCGGGGCGGCGGACGAGCTGGGGGCGGATGCGGAACGCCGGGAGCCGGTCGAGGAATTCGGCCACATCGCGCGGGACACTGGCCGGGATGTCGTACGCGGGCCAGGGCCCGGGGTGCTCGACGAGCAGCCACGCGTCGCAGGTCTCGGGTGCGCTGCCGAGGACCGACTCGCCGAGGGCGCGGGCGACGGCGGCGCAGGGGGACGGGCGACCGGTGCGGTCGGCGCCGCCACGTGGCTGCGGTGTGTTCACGTCGGACTCCCGGACAGGCTGCGGTGCGGCGCAGCGTCGTCCGCACGAGAGTGCCGAAGCTGCCAGGGACTTAGGTTAGGTTAACCTAATCTCCCAAGCAAAGCGGACACCCCGAAAGAGCGAAGCCCCGGGGGCCGCGTGGCGTGAAAGCTCCGTGAGGAGCGGCCCGGAAAAAAGACCGGCCCCGCAAAGAAGCCCGCAGGGCGAACGTCAGACCCGCCGCCGCTGCCCCACCACCGTCGCGACCAGCCCGCCCATGGCCACCGCGAACCCGAGCGGCATCAGCGCGCTGGTCAGGTAGACGGCTCGGGGGAACGGGTGGGTGCCGATCAGGAACGGCACGAGGGTGACGACGACGGCGACGGTGCCGATCCCGAACAGCACGGCACCGACCCGGACGGCCTGGTCGGCACGTGCCGGGCGGGTCGCCACGGGGGAGGTTTCGAGGGTGCTCACCGTCCCACGGTACTTGGCCCGCGCGGGCGTTCCCGCCCGGGTATCCCCGTATGCCGCGTCGGTCGCGACCGTTAGCCTGGTTGAGTGAACGGGGGGCCACGCGCCGCACCCGGTCAATGGTTCTGCCAGGTCCGACCGTCCAGATGGCGACGTCCCGACACAATCGAGGTCTCCCGTGCCTACCGGCAAGGTCAAGTGGTTCGACACCGAGAAGGGCTTCGGCTTCCTCTCCCGCGACGACGGCGGCGACGTCTTCGTCCACTCCTCCGCGCTGCCGCAGGGTGTCGATTCGCTCAAGCCCGGGATGCGGGTGGAGTTCGGCATCGTCGAGGGCCGTCGGGGCGAGCAGGCGCTGTCGGTGCGCGTCCTCGACCCGCGCCCGTCCGTCGTCGCCGCCACCCGGAAGAAGCCCGACGAGATGACCGTGATCGTCGAGGACGTCATCAAGGTCCTCGACGGGGTGTCCAACACACTGCGCCGCGGCCGGTACCCGGACAAGACCACCGCGCACAAGGTCGCCGAGCTGCTGCGCGCCGTCGCCGACCAGATAGAGAGCTGACCTCGCCGGGCCCGGCCGACGCGGCCGGGCCCGCCATGAAGCCCCAGCGACGAAAAATCTCCCGCGAAAGATCTCCCGCGAAAACACTCCCGCGAAGAAAAAGACCTCCGCTGTCACACCTTCGCCACCCGCTCCGTCAGTGCTTCGAACCGGCCGGGGCAGGGGCCCCGGCCACGAGGCACCGGAGCTCACGATGACGAACACGGCGAAGAACATCCTGGTCACCGGCGGAACGGGCGCGCTGGGCAGCCTGCTGGTCCCGCGGCTGGTCGAGGCCGGGCAGAAGGTGCGCGTCCTGACCCGCGGCACCCGCCCCGCCGACGAGAGCGTGGAGTACGTCGCGTGCGACCTCCTCAAGGGCGAGGGCGTGGACGAGGCGGTCGCGGGCGTCGACACGATCGTGCACCTCGCCGGCGGCCCGAAGGGCGACGACGTCGCCACCGGCCACCTCGTCGCTGCCGCGAAGAAGGCCGGCGTCGGGCACATCGTCTACATCTCCGTGATCGGCGCCGACACGATGCCGATCGGCTACTTCCGCGCCAAGCACGGCGCCGAGCGGGCGATCGCCGAGTCCGGGATCCCGTACACCACACTGCGCGCCGCGCAGTTCCACTACCTCGCGCTGAACATCGTCAGGTCCATGACGAAGATGCCGTTCCTGCCGGTCCCCGGCGGGCTGCGCTTCCAGCCCGTGGACGCCCGCGACGTCGCCGACCGCATGCTGGAGCTGACCCTCGGCGAGCCGGCCGGGCTGGTGCCGGACCTGACGGGGCCGACGGTGTACGACGTCCGTGAGCTCGCGGCCGGGTACCTCGCCGCGACGGGCAAGAAGCGCGTGAAGCTGCCGGTGCGCATCCCCGGAAAGATCGGCAAGGCGTACCGCGCGGGCGAGAACCTGACGCTGGAAGGCGCCTTGGTGGGCACCCGCACGTTCGAGGACTACCTGGCCACCGAGCTGGTCTGATGCGGGGCCCCCACCCACGGGCCCACACGCCGAGGCCCTACGCGCCCGGGAACGCCAGCAGCCCGGGCGCGACCCTCGGCACCAGGCCTTCGTCGGCCGCGCGGTCCAGGAGGCCGCGCACGGCCGCGTAGCCCTCGTCGCCCAGGTCGCGGGTGAACTCGTTGACGTAGAGGCCGATGTGCCGCTCCTGCACGGACGGGCTCATCTCCTGCGCGTGCTCGTGCACGTACGCGCGGGACGCCTCCGGGTCGGCCCACGCGTGCTCGACCGACGCGCGCGCCGCGGCGGCCAGCGCCGGGAGGTCCAGGGAACGCCGCGCGACGATCGCGCCGAGCGGGATCGCCAGGCCGGTGTCGGCCTCCCACTCCTCGCCCATGTCGGCGAGGCGGCTGAGCCCGTACTCGTGGAACGTGAAGCGGGCCTCGTGGATCACCAGTCCGGCGTCCACCAGCCCGTCGCGGACCGCGGGCATGATCTCGTGGAACGGCAGCACGCGGATCTCGCCGACGCCGCCCGGCACGGCGCGCGCCGCCCACAACCGGAACAGCAGGTAGGCGGTGGACCGTTCGCTGGGCACCGCGACCACGCGCCCGGCGAGGTCGGCGGGGGCGACGGCCTCGCGGGCCAGCACCAGCGGGCCGCAGCCGCGGCCGAGCGCGCCGCCGCAGGGCAGCAGCGCGTACTCGTCGAGCACCCACGGGAGCGCCGCGTAGGAGATCTTCAGCACGTCGAGGCTGCCGCGTTCGGCGAGCCCGTTGGTGACGTCGATGTCCGCGTAGGTCACCTCGACCGGCGGGGCGTCCGCCACCAGCCCGTGCGTCCACGCGTGGAACGTGAACGTGTCGTTCGGGCAGGGCGAGTACGCCATGGACAGGGGTGCGGGGCTCACCGGGCCTCCTCGCCGCGCAGTGCCGGGAGGACCGCGTCGAACCCGGTGCGCAGCGCGGCCAGCGCCTCCGGGATGCGCCACGCGGCGCGGTCGCGCGGCCCGACCGGGTTGGACACCGCGCGGAGTTCGAGTACGGGCAGGCCGGCGGCGTCCGCCGCGGTGGCGACCCCGAAGCCCTCCATGGCCTCGGCGGCCGCGCCCGGGTGCCGGGCGATCAGCTCGGCGGCGCGCGCCGCGGTGCCGGTGACCGTGGAGACGGTGAGGACCGGGCCGACGGCGACGTGCGACAGTACGCGCGCGGCGGCCTCGACGGCCCGTTCGGCGAGTGCCTCGTCGGTGTCGAACGACGCGGTGCCGAAACCGAGTTCGTCGATCGGGGTGAACCCTTCGGCGGTCTCGGCGCCGAGGTCGGCGGCCACCACCCGGTTCGCCACGACGAACGTCCCGACCGGGGCGACGCCGGCGAAACCGCCCGCGATGCCGGCGCTCACGACGACGTCGTACGGCGCGAGCGAGAGCGCCGCCGCGGTGCCCGCGGCCGCCGCGGCCGGACCGACCCCGACGGCCAGCACGTCGACCCCGGGTATGGCGCCGCCGCCGAGCACGGCGTCGCGCTCGGCGGGCACGGCGGTGACGACCAGCACGCGCATGGGAGGACGGCTACTTCTGCTTGAGGCTGAAGAGCCAGACGTTCTTCGGGACGTCCTTCTTGTACTGGACGACGGCGACCGCGATCTGGTCGGAGTCCTGGAACGCGCCGAACGGCACCGAGTAGCCGGCGAAGTAGGTCTTGTCCTTGATCACCGCGGTCTGCCGGTTGCCGATCTGCACGACCCACCCGGTGTCCGCGACGGACGGCTCGACGCCGAAGCCGATCGTGGTGCCCTCCGACACGCGCAGCACGGTGGGCTTGGCGCCCGACTCCTTCGCGCAGTCGGCCGCGGGCTCCTCGCTCGGCTTCACGTTGCGGCAGGCGGCCTCGGAGTGCACCGAGTCGTCGCCGGCGACCAACGTGACCAACGCGGACGGCTTCGTGTCCAGGTCGCACCCGACGAGCGTCAAGGATCCCAGCAGTGCGACAGCCGCGATCGCGGCGCGGCGGCGGTTCGTCATGATCGGAAGGTTACCGGGCGCCGCGCAGCCGGAAGCCGGGGGACCGCGCCGGGCGCGTCCGGCGCGTCGTGAGCCGGCGGGCGGCGGTGAACAGGGTGAGCAGCAGCACCGCTGCCGCGACACCCATCCCCAGCGTGCCGTTCAGCGGGAGCGCGATGCCGATGGCGCCGCCGACCACCCACGCCAGCTGCAGAGCCGTCTCACTGCGCGCGAACGCCGAGGTGCGGACCTCTTCGGGAATGTCCCGCTGGATCATCGCGTCGAGCGACAGCTTGCCGAGCGCCTGAGCGAGGCCGGCCACCGCGGCGACCGCCAGCACGGTGGGCAGCCCGTAGAAGAGCGCGGCGGCGACCGCGGACCCGGCGGAGACCGCGACGACGCCGAAGATGATCGCCTCGGGCGCCTTGGACTTGAACCACGCGCCCAGCGCGGTGCCGACCGCGTTGCCGACCGCCGCGGCGATCACGACCGCGCCCAGTGCCTGCTTGGTGCCGAGCCCGCCGACCGGCTGCTCGCGCAGCAGGAAGCCGAGGAACATGATCAGGAAGCCGGAGAAGCCGCGCAGCGACGCGTTCGCCCACAGCGCCAGCACCACCGACGGGCCGACGCTGCGCAGCCGGCGCGCGCCCTTGCGCGGCCGGTGCCCGGGGAAGTGCGGCTCGTGCTCGACGCCCGGCGCCTCGTGGGTGAACGACGCACGGTCCTCGCCCTTGGCCGAGTCCACCTTCGAGGGCAGCGTGAACGTCAGCACGGCGCCGACCACGAAGACCACCGCGGCCGCGTACATGATCCACGAGGTGCCGTGCCCGAACTTGAGGGCGCCCGCGACCGGCGCCGCGAGCATGGTGCCGATCAGGCCGAACAGCGTGATCCGCGAGTTCACCTTCACCAGCGACATCGAGCGCGGCTGGAGGCGGGGCACGACCGCGCTGCGGGAGACGCCGTACGCCTTCGAGATCATCAGCACGCCGAACGCCTCGGGGTACAGCTCCAGGCTGGCGTCCTCGATCGACGACGCCATCATGTAGGCGAGCACCGCGCGCCCCAGCATCGTGACGGCGATGGCCACGCGCCGGCCGCGCCGCAGCCGGTCGAGCAGCGGGCCGATGATCGGCGCCATCAGCGCGAACGGCGCCATTGTGACCAGCAGGTACAGCGCCACGCGGTCGCGTGCCTCGCCGGTCGGCACAGAGAAGAACACCGAGGTGGCGAGCGCGATGGTGACCAGCGCGTCACCCGCGTTGTTGAGCGCGTGCAGCTCGATCAGCTTGCCGAGCCCGCTCTCGCCCGCGCCCTTCGAGTGCGACGCGCGGCGGAACCGGCGGGCGGTCTCACCGGGCAGCGCTCCGGCCCATCCGACGCTACGCCGGAACCGCCCGGCTCCGTGCGTGCTGCTTCCTCGCGCACGCATCGCGCCTACCCTCGGTTCGCTTCCAGTCCGCAAGGCTCCCACCCCTTGAATGCTGCCCCTTGCCGTCGCAAATACGTCGGATCCACGGCCGGTCCACACCCGATATGCATCCGATCTGTGTCCGATCTACGCCGGATGTACGTCTCTCTCGACACGCCGGAAGGGGTGGTCGGTTGCACGTCCGGGACGGGAATCCGTGCCTCTTGAGGGTAGCCCTCGCCATACCGCCCGGAGGTTGAGAGAGAATCACTCTCGTGAGTGCCCCGATCCGTAGCCGAACCCCCGACCGCCTGTGCGCGGAAGCCGTCGACCTTGCCCTTGCTGCGGCCGAGGATGTGGCAGGCCCGGGTCGGGTCGGCGGACATCTCGGCGTCCAGGTGGAAGGCGACCGCGTCGTCACCCATTTCTTCGCCTGCCGTGAAGACGCCTACCAGGGGTGGCGCTGGGCGGTGACCGTTGCGCGCGCCCCCCGCGCCAAGCTGGTGACCGTCGACGAGACCGTTCTCGTGCCCGGCCCGGACTCCCTGCTGGCCCCGAGCTGGGTGCCCTGGGAGGACCGGCTGCGCCCCGGCGACCTCGGGGTCGGCGACCTGCTGCCGACCAAGGAGGACGACGAGCGCCTCGAGCCCGGGTACACCGATGTGGACCCGGAGGACGCCGAGGAGCCGGTCGGCTTCGGCCCCGGCGCGGTCGCGCAGCAGCTCGGCCTCGGCCGGCCCCGGGTGCTGTCGCCGCTCGGCCTCGACCTCGCCGCCGACCGGTGGGAGGAGCACTTCGGCGTCCGCACGGCGATGGCGCAGGCCGCCCCCGCGCACTGCGTCTCGTGCGGCTTCCTCGTCAAGATCGGCGGCCCGCTCGGGCAGGCCTTCGGCGTGTGCGCCAACGAGTACGCGCCGGCCGACGGCCACATGGTCTCGCTCGGCTTCGGCTGCGGCGGCCACTCCGAGGCCGCCGTGATGCCGGCCGTGCCGCCGATGTCCGCGCCGGTCGTCGACGACTACGAGATCGAGCCGGTCCGGGTGCACCCGGAGGCCGGGTCGGTCGACGACGCGGAGCCGGGCGAGGAGCTCGGCCACTCCTGACGGAGCCGGGGGTCGGGCCGCGTCGCGGCGGCCCGACCGCTGCCCGGTCACGCGTCAGCCGCCGACGAGCCGGTCCAGGACCGTCATCAGCGCGTCCGGCGGCTGGATGCTGAACTCCTGCGTGGCGTGGTCTATGCGGGTCAGCGAGGTGAGCGCGCCCGCGTGCCACCAGTACAGCCGCGGGGAGATCGAGCCCGCGTTGTCCTCGTACGCGCCGAGCCCGAAGTTGGC
Source organism: Yinghuangia seranimata (assembly GCF_029953285.1). Classification (GTDB taxonomy): domain Bacteria; phylum Actinomycetota; class Actinomycetes; order Streptomycetales; family Streptomycetaceae; genus Yinghuangia; species Yinghuangia seranimata. Next base: position 95,172 of record NZ_JASAOI010000058.1, read on the forward strand.
GAGGTCGTTGATCGCCTCGACGACGTGGCCGTCGGCGATCGGGTAGTAGACCATCAGGCTGCGCGCCGGGACGACGACGAGCGCCCCGTCCTCGGGCAGCGGCCGGCCGGTCGTGGCGAGCGCGTAGTCGTCCAGGACCAGGACCTTGCTCGCGACGAAGAACGAATCGCCGCTGACGTAGTGCAGGACCGCGCCGCCGGGGCGCTCGACGAGCTCGTGGTCGGCCGGCTCGGCCAGCAGGTTCGCCCGGCCCGCGGCGCGCAGCGCGTCGAGGCCCGCCGCGGCGACGTCGTCGTCGTGGAGCATCCGGACGGTGTCGGGCAGGTCCAGCGCGAGCGCCTCCACCAGGCCCTCGGCGACCGGGCGCACGTAGTCGAACCCGCCGTCGTCAGGGAGCGCGTCGTCGGCGAGCAGCCGCAGCCGGGTGTCGCGGAGCAGCTGGTCGGCGGGCGTGGCGCTGTACGGGGCGTTGAAGAACGCCGAGAAGTGCCGGTCGACGAGCGCGGCCCACTCGGCGGGCGGCGTCGACCGCGCGAAGTGCGCGAGGTTGTCGAGCGGGAGGTACTGGTCCTGCGAGACCCGGACCTGGTTGCCGCCGAGCGACATGGGCGACTGCCGCTCCGCGAACCAGTTGGTGACGAGCTGCCGCAGCCGCGTGGCCTCGGTGACGGTGAGCATCGGGAGGTGCGCGTCGGGACGGTCGGCCGTGGTGTCGTGCCGGTCGAAAATCATTCGGCCCATTCAACCGGACCCGTCCGACCGCGGCGCCGGGCGCGGACGTCCGGCGCGATGTGGACAGTCGGCAGCGGTGCGTGACCACGTGTCGGGGGAGCCGTGTTCGGACAGCCGCCCGCCGAGGGGGTTTGTCAGGTCTACGCCCTTTCTCCGGCGGATCCGGCGGCCGGATTTGGCACTCGGGGTGTCCTTGCGTGAAGAGTGGGTCCATGGGCACCGAGGACATCTTCGCGACGGCCGGACTGCGCCGGGCCGTACTGGACGCTTGGGCGGCACAGCCCGCGCGCTTTCGGGAGGACGCCAACGCCGAGGAGGAGCTCGCGCTCGGCGGATACCGGGACCGGCTGGTCGTCGAGCTGGCGCAGAACGCGGCCGACGCGGCCGCGCGCGGCGGGGTGCCCGGGCGGCTGCGGCTGACGCTGCGTGACGGTGTGCTCGCCGCCGCGAACACCGGTGACCCGCTGCACGCGGAGGGTGTCCTCGCCCTGTCCACGCTGCGCGCGTCCGCGAAGCGCGACGAAGGCCCCGGCACGGTGGGCCGGTTCGGGGTGGGGTTCGCGGCGGTCCTGGCGGTGTCCGACGAGCCGGTCGTGCTGTCCCGGACCGGCGGTGTGCGCTGGTCGCTGCGCGAGGCGCAGGAACTGGCCGCCGGGGTGCCGGAGATCGCCGACGAGGTGCTGCGCCGCGACGGCGACGTCCCGGTGCTGCGGCTCCCGCTGCCCGCCGAAGGCACCCCGCCCGAGGACTACGACACGGTCGTGGTGCTGCCGCTGCGCGACGTCGCCGCCGTCGACCTGGCGACCCGGCTGCTCGACGAGATCGACGACGCGCTGCTGCTGACGCTGTCCGGGCTCACCGAGATCGTCGTCGAGACGGACGCCGAGATCCGGACACTCACCCGCCGCGACGAGCACGGCGCCGTGGTGGTGTCCGACCGCGGCGTGGAGACGCGCTGGTGGGTCGAGTCGGCGGTCGGCCCGTTGGACGCCGCGCTGCTGGCCGACCGGCCGACCGAGGAACGGCTGCGCGGCGTCTGGTCGGTGCTGTGGGCGGTGCCGGTCGACGCGACGGGTGCCCCGGTGCCGCTGTCCGGCGGGTCGGTGTGGCGCGCGGGTTCCGCCCCCGACGACGCGGCGGGTCGTCCCCTCTCGGTGCGTCCCGTCGTGCACGCGCCGACCGCGTCGGACGAACCGCTTGGCCTGCCCGCACTGCTGATCGCCTCGTTCCCGCTCGACAGCACGCGGCGGCACGTCGCGCCGGGCCCGCTGCGGGACTTCCTGATCGCGCGCGCCGCCGAGGTGTACGCGAGCCTGCTGCGCGAATGGCCGACGCCGTTCAACCGCGCGCTGCTCGGGCTCGTTCCGGGGCTCGCGCCGGAGGGCGAACTCGACGCGCTGCTGCGGCGCGCGGTCCTGGAGCGGCTCGCGGAGACGCCGTTCCTGCCGACCGCGGGACCGAACGGGGCCGACGCAGCCGGCACAGCCGCCGCGGAGGCCGACCCGGAGGCCGCGGCGGACGCCACGTCCGGCACCCCGCACTCCGCGCACGCCGGCCTGCGCCCGCGCGACGCGGTGCTGCTCGAGGGCGCCGGCCCCGGCCTCGTCGCCGCGCTGACGCCGGTGCTGCCGGGGCTGCTGCCGTCCGGGCTCGACAAGTCGCCGGCGCTGCGCGCGCTCGGCGTGCGCCGCCTGCCGTTGGCCGAAGTCGTCGACCAGCTGGCCGCGTTGGACCGCGAACCGGAGTGGTGGCACGGCCTGTACACGGCCCTCGACCCGGCCGACCGCGACGCCCTCGGCGCGCTGCCCGTGCCGCTGGTGGACGGCCGCCTGGTGCGTGGCCCGCGGCACCTCCTGCTGCCCGGCCCGGAGACGCCGAAGCCCGCCGTGCTGGCGCCGCTCGACCTGCGGATCGTCCACCCCGACGCGGTGCACGCGCTGCTTGAGCGGCTGGGCGCGCTGCCGGCCGCGCCGCGCACGGTGCTGGCCGACCCGGCGGTACGCGAAGGCGTGGCGAACGCCGACGACCACGAGGACCCGGACGCCTTCACGGACGCCGTGCTGGAGCTGGTGCGCGCCGCGCACCTGACCGCCGGCGAGGAGCCGTGGCTCGCCGAGCTGCCGCTGCCCGACGACCGGGGCGAGCTGGTCCCGGCGGGCGAACTCATGCTGCCCGACGGGCCGTTGGCGGCCCTGGTGGACGACGGGACGCTCGGGGTCGTCGACGCGGCCGTGGTCGAGCGCTGGGGCGCGGACGTGCTGCGCGCGGTCGGCGTGCTCGACACGTTCGGCATGGTCGTCGAGGACGACGTGGTGCTCGACCACGACGCGTGCGACCACGACCTGGACCTGGAAGAGGACTGGCTGGACGACGTCCTCGACCACCTGCCGGACCCCGAAGTGCCGCCGGTGCTCACCAACTTCACCGCGGTGCGCGACCTCGACCTGGTCGCCGACGACGCGTGGGAGGAAGCCCTCGACCTGCTGGCGGCACCGCCGCTGCGTGCCGCGGTCGTCGACCCGGCCCGCGTGCAACTGCCGGACGGGGGACGGGCCGAGATCCCGTCGTACACCTCCTGGTGGCTGCGCGGGCACCCCGTGCTGGACGGCCGTCCGCCGGCGGGCCTCCTGGCGGCGGGCGCGGACCCGGCGCTGCACGGGCTGTACGAAGAGGTCGACTCGCACCTGGACGACGTGTTCCTGCGCGCGCTGGGCGTGCGGACCACCCTGGCCGCGCTGCTCGCCGAGCCGGGCGGCCCGGACGAGCTCCTCGACCGCCTCGCGAAGCGCTCGAACGAAGTCGGCCGCGACCAACTCCGGCTGCTCTACACGGCTTTGGCGGACGTCGACATGGACCGCGTGGACGCGCCCCACGAGGTGCGGGCGGTCGTCGCGGGCCGGATCACGGTCGTCGAGGCCAGCTCGGGCGCCGTCGCGGACGCGCCCGACCTCGCGGCGCTGCTGTCCGAGGACCCGGCCTGGGCTTTGCTGCCCGTCCGCCCGGACCGGGCGACGGCGCTCGCGGAGCTCCTCCAACTCCCGCTGGTGTCCGAGGTGGTGCCGGGCACGGTGCTGAGCGAGGGCCTCCGCCACGAGGTCCCCGACGCGGTGCTGGCGGCGCTGGCCGGTGCCCCGACCGAGTACGTGGAGCACGACACGCTGCTGGTCGCGGGCCCGGACGGCACCGAGCTCGAGGCCGAGTGGCGGTACGTCGACGGCGAGGTCCACGCCACGACCTTCGAGGGCCTGGCCCGCGGCCTGGCCTGGGCGGCGGGGGAGTGGCACCGCCGCTTCGAGGTGGCCCAGCTCCTGTCCGACCCGGGCCTGGCCCCGCTGCTGGACGCGGAACGCGACTTCGACAACCCGCTGTAGCCGGAACGGCCGAGGCCGCCTGGAACGTCAGGCGGCCTTGGCCGACCGGGCCTTCACGATCCAGCCCGACACGTGCCAGCCGACCTCCAGCACGGCCATGCCCGCGAGTCCCATGGCCACGGCGATGCCCCAGTTCGGCAGGTTCTGCGGGTAGAGCGCGAAGAACGTGCTGAGGAACGGGACGAACAGCGCCAGGAGATAGCCGCAGCCCATCGCGGCGATCAGGGCGATCTTCCACAGCGTGTACGGGCGGGCGACGATCGCGAGGATCCACATCGCGACCATGAACAGCGTGATCGTCGCCGCCGTGCGGTCCTGGTCGAGGTTCGAGGTGGGGTTGAGCCGGGCGAACCAGTACGTCAGGAACGTCGCGCCGGCGGCCACGATGCCCGACGGGACGGCGAACCTCAGCACCCGCTGCACGAAGCCGGGCCGGGCCCGCTCGTTGTTGGGCGCGAGGGCCAGGAAGAACGCCGGCGTGCCGATCGTCAGGGTGCCGATCAGCGTCAGGTGCCGGGGCAGGAACGGGAACGGCAGGCTCACGACGCCGATCAGCAGCGACAGCAGCAGCGAGTAGACCGTCTTCGACAGGAAGAGGTTCGCGACGCGCTCGATGTTGCCGATGACGCGGCGGCCCTCCGCCACGACGGAAGGCAGCGTCGAGAAGCGGTTGTCCAGCAGGACGATCTGGGCGACGGCGCGGCTCGCCGCGCTGCCGGACCCCATCGCCACGCCGATGTCGGCGTCCTTCAGCGCCAGGACGTCGTTGACGCCGTCGCCGGTCATCGCGACGGTGTGGCCCTTGGACTGCAGCGCGGCGACCATGGCGCGCTTCTGCTGCGGGGTGACGCGGCCGAACACCGTGTTGGCGTCCAGCCGTTCGGCGAGTTCGGCACGGTCCTCGGGGAGCGTGCGGGCGTCGACGGGGTGGTCGGCGCCGGGCAGGCCCAGCGTGCCGGCGACCGCGCCGACGGAGAGGGCGTTGTCGCCGGAGATGACCTTGGCGGCCACGTCCTGGCCCGCGAAGTAGCGCAGCGTGTCGGCCGCGTCGGGGCGCAGGCGCTGCTGGAGGACCACGAGGGCGGCGGGCCGGGCCTCGCTCGCGCCCTGCTCGGTCAGCCCGTCGGGGGCCTTCGCGAGGAGGAGCACGCGCAGGCCCTGGGCGCCGAGTTCGTCGACCTCGCCGAGGACGGGGTCGCCTTCGGGCAGCAGGACGTCGGGCGCCCCGAGGAACCACGACCCCTCGCCGGCGAAGCTCGCGCCGCTCCACTTGCGGGCGGAGGAGAACGGCTCGGTGCCGGTGACCCGCCACCGGTCGTCGTCGGGTGCGGGGCACGCGTCGACGATGGCCTGGAGGCTGGCGTTGGGGTGCGGGTCGGAGGCGCCGAACGCGCCGAGGACCTCCTTGACCGGCACACTGTCGTCGAGCGTCCGGATCTCGCCGACGTCCATGCCGCCCTCGGTGAGCGTGCCCGTCTTGTCGAGGCAGACGACGTCGACGCGCGCGAGGCCCTCGATGGCCGGCAGCTCCTGGACGAGGCACTGCTTGCGGCCGAGCCGCACGACGCCGACCGCGAAGGCGACGGACGTCAGCAGCATCAGGCCCTCGGGGACCATCGTGACGACGCCCGCGACCATGCCGGTCATCGCGCCGCCGAAGTCGCCGGCGTTGCTCTCCAGCTGGCTGATCAGCAGCAGGATCCCGACGGGGACCATCAGCCACGTCACGTACTTGAGGATGGTGTCGAGGCCGGACCGCAGCTCGGACTTGGTGAGGGTGAAGCGGCTGGCCTCCTCGGCGAGCTTCGCGGCGTACGCGTCGGCGCCGACCTTGGTCGCGCGGAACGCGCCGTTGCCCGCCGCGACGAAGCTGCCCGACATCACCGGGTCGCCGGGCTTCTTGTGCGTGGGGTCGGACTCGCCGGTCAGCAGCGACTCGTCCAGCTCCAGCCCTTGCGCCTCGACCACGACGCCGTCGACCACGACCTGTTCGCCGGAGCCGAGTTCGCACACGTCGTCCAGGACGAGTTCGCGCGGCGTCAGCTCGACGGTGTGTCCGTCGCGGCGGACGCGCGGCTTGGCCTCGCCGACCACGGCGAGCGCGTCGAGGGTCTTCTTGGCGCGCAGCTCCTGCACGATGCCGATGCCCGTGTTGGCGACGATGACGAGGCCGAACAGCCCGTCCTGGGGCTCGCCGAAGACCATGATGATGACGAACAGCGTGCCGATGATCGCGTTGAAGCGGGTGAAGACGTTGCCGCGGACGATCTCGACGGCGCTGCGGCTGGAGCGTGCCGGGACGTCGTTGACGGCGCCGCGCGCGACGCGTTCGGCGACCTCGGCGGTGGTCAGGCCGCGCGGTGAGAGCGCGGCCCCGGCCGGTGCGCCGGCGAGCGGCTCGGCGGGCGGCGGTGTCCCGGCGTCGGTCATGGACCGACGTTACGTCATGGAATGTCGGATTCCGCGGTGATTCCGACCGGTGCGGGAGGGGCGGACGCGGCCTCAGTCCTTGGTGGGGCGGCGCTCGTACGCGGCGCGGCTGAGCGCGTCGCGGCGGCGCCGCACGTACCAGAGGCCGAGCAGGCCGAGGCCGGCCCCGGCGAGCGCGCACCAGGGCCACCACTCGTGGCCGTCCTCCGCGAGGCTGTCGCGGAACGGGAGCGAGATCAGGAACAGCACGAACCAGACGACCGTGCCGATCATGACGATCTTGACGTCGTCGGCTTCCAGCGGCTCGGGGTCGGGGCGGCGCACGCGCTTGCCGGAGGGGGCCGCCGGGGCGGCCGCGGCCCCGCGGTCCGGCCGGTCGCGGCGGGCCGCGCCGCGGTCGTCGCCGGAGGCCTTCCGCGCGTCGGCGGCACGGTCGTCGGACGCGTCGCCCCCGGCGCGCTCGGCGTGACTTCCGTCACCCGAGCCCTCCGCCGGGTAGCCGCCGGAGCCGTAGCCGTCGGAGTCGTCGGTCGCATAGGCGGCGTAGCCCTGGTCGTGGTCCGCGCCGTCCGATTCGGTCCGGGCGTAGCCGGACGCCGCGTAGCCGCCGTTGTCGTAGCCGGGTGCCGGGTAGCCGCCGTCGCCGTACGGCGCCGCCGGATATCCACCGCTTTGCTGGCCGGTCGACGCGTACGCGCCGTCGTACGAGCCCTCGTACGCCCCGTCGTAGGCCCCGCCGTACGCCTGGCCGGCGGGCGGGTACGCCTGCGCGTCGTACTCGTCGCCCGGCTGGGCGGGCCGGTTCCCGTGCGTGCTCACAAGGGGCAAGGCTACTTGTGCGTCCCGGGTGTGCGGCGCAGCCCCTGGCGGGTCCCCGGTTTCGTTCCGCGCGGCGGGCGCGTGGCACCCTGTTGGCCCCGGCCGGTTGGAGCTTCCGCCAGTCGGGGCCGCCGCGTACGCCAGGTCCGTCGGTGGAACACACGAGTCCCGGCCCGGCGTCCCCCGCCCCGCACACCCCGAGGTAGCCCGATGACCGCCGCCGCCCGCGCGCCCGAGCACAGACGCGCCGAGCCCCCGAAGCCCGGCCGCGCGAACGCGCTCGACCGCTTCTTCACGATGTCGGCCCGGGGCAGCTCGCCGCTGCAGGAGACGCGCGGCGGCATCGCGACGTTCTTCACGATGGCCTACATCATCGTGCTGAACCCGATCATCCTGAGCGGCGCGCACGACAAGTACGGCCACCACCTGTCGCACGCCCAGCTGGTCACCGCGACCTGCCTGGTGGCCGGGGTCATGACGGTCATCATGGGCGTCGCGGGCAACCTGCCCCTCGCGATCGCCGCGGGCCTGGGCCTCAACGGCGTCGTGGCGTTCCAGATCGCGCCGGAGATGTCGTGGCCGGACGCGATGGGCCTGGTGGTGCTGTCCGGCGTGGCGATCGTCATCCTCGTGGTGACCGGCCTACGGCAGATGATCATGGACGCCATCCCGCTCGCCCTCAAGCAGGCGATCGGCGTCGGCATCGGCCTGTTCATCGCGTTCATCGGCCTGGTGGACGCCGGGTTCATCACCCGCACGCCGGACAAGGTCGGCTCGACCGTCCCGGTGACGCTCGGTCCCGAGGGGCACCTCAAGGGCTGGCCGACGCTGATCTTCTGCCTCGGCGTGATGCTCACCTTCATCCTGCTGATCCGCAAGGTGAAGGGCGCGATCCTCATCTCCATCGTCTCCATGACGGTGCTGGCGATGGTGGTCAACGCGGTCGCGGACGTCCCGGCCGGGCAGTGGGGCCTGATCACGCCCGAGCTGCCGGACAGCGTGGTCGGCGCGCCCGACTTCGGACTGGTCGGCAATGTGAGTGTGTTCGGCGCGTTCTCCAAGGTCGGCGTGCTGACCGCGGTGATCTTCATCTTCACGCTGATGCTGTCGGACTTCTTCGACGCGATGGGCACGATCATCGGCGTGAGCAACGAGGCCGGGCTGCTCGACGAGGACGGCCGCCTGCCGGGCATCGGCCGCGTGCTGCTGGTCGACGGCTTCGCGGCGGTCGCGGGCGGCGCGGCGTCGTGCTCGTCCAATACCTGTTACGTCGAGTCGACGGCCGGCGTCGGCGAGGGCGCCCGCACCGGGTTCGCCAACCTCGTCACCGGCGGTCTGTTCGCGGTCGCGCTGTTCCTGACGCCGCTGGCCACCGTGGTGCCGTCGCAGGCCGCGACGCCCGCGCTGGTCGTGGTCGGCTTCCTGCTCATGACGCAGGTCAAGGGCATCGACTGGGACGACTGGGAGATCGCGGTCCCGGCGTTCCTCACCATCGTGCTGATGCCGCTGACGTACAGCATCACCAACGGCATCGGCGCCGGCTTCCTGGCGTTCGTGCTGATCAAGGCGGCGACCGGCAAGACGCGGCAGGTGCCGTGGCTGCTGTGGGTCGTCGCGGCGTTCTTCCTCATCTACTTCGCGATCGACCCGGTCGAGCAGCTGCTCGGGATCGACTAGCGCGGGCCGAGGACGGCGCGGCGGTCGGCCGCGGCCTCCGCGCACGGGTCTTGTGCCTGTACGCGGGCGACGCCACCATCGGGCGGGTGGGGATGCAAAGCGGCACCATCGACGACGTGCCCTTGGCGCTGCTGTTCCCGGGCGCCGGGGCCGACCAGCTGGAACACGTCCGCCGCGTCGCGGCGGCGGTCGACGCGCTGCGGCCGCCCGGTGACCCGCCGACCTGGGAGTGGTGGCCCGAGCACGCGGTGTCCCCCGAGCCGATCGCCGGGGTCACCCCGCTCGTGCTGGTCACCGCGGTCGGCCTCTACAACGAGGGCCTCAACGCCGACTGGCTCGACCTCGAGCTGGACGTCGTGTGGGTGCGCCCCGGCGTGCTCGCGGTGATCGCGGCGGTGAGCGTCGCGTGCTGGTGCGACATCGACCACGCGACCCACTACCTGGAGGAGGCGGTCGTCGAGCTGGTGCCCGGCGTCGACCTCGGCGAGGCGATGGAGCTCGCGGCCGGGCGCATGCCGCGCTGGCTGGGCTGCCCGCACGACCCGGAGTACTGGCGCGCGCAGGGGCTGCTGCCCGCGCGCCCCAAGTCGGTGGGACCGCTGCCGGGCGTGCCCGCGGAACCGGTGGGGTCGGTGGAGGGCGCGGCGGAATAAGGGCGGCGACGGAAACGGTTACCCGTTAGCGAAGGTAATGATTTAAGCTAACGAACGTGTCCTTGTCCGATACCGACCGTGCCACGGTCGCGGTGCTTCGAGCGTCTGTGCTCAAGCTCGCCCGCCGACTGCGCAACCAGCGCGCCGACGAGACGCTGAGCCCCACGCAGCTGTCGGTGCTGACCGTCCTGGTGGTCCGCGGCGCCATGACGCCGGGCGAACTCGCCCGGCACGAGAAGGTGCAGCCGCCGTCGATGACCCGCGTCATCGCCGGCCTCGAGGAACGCGGCCTGGTGCGCCGCGACCCGCACCCCGAGGACCGGCGGCAGATCACCGTCACGGCGACCGAGCCGGCCGCCCAGGTGGTCGCGGAGAGCCGCAGGCTGGGGAACGCGTGGCTCGCCGCGCACCTCGACGGCCTGACCGAGGAGGAGCTCGCGACGCTGCGCGCCGCGGTGCCCGTCCTGGAGAAGCTCGCCCAGCTCTGAGCGCACAGCCCCCGTCACGGAGGCGTCGGACAAGAGGGACCGCCTGCCGGTCCCGCACACCCGACGGCTCGACGATGGGAGCGCCTTGACGGCCGCGCAGCAGTACCAGGCCAGTGACCGACCCTCCATGTTCTCCTCTCTCCGCGTCCGCAACTACCGGCTGTTCGCCGCCGGACAGGCGGTCTCCAACTCCGGCACGTGGATGCAGCGCCTCGCCCAGGACTGGCTCGTCCTGAAGCTGACCGGCAGCACGATGGCGCTCGGCATCACCACCGGACTGCAGTTCCTGCCCATGCTGCTGTTCGGCCTGTGGGGCGGCGCGATCGCCGACCGCTACCCGAAGCGCCGGCTGCTCATCGCCACCCAGACCGTGATGGGCCTGCTCGCCGCCGTCCTCGCGGTGCTCGACCTGGCCGGCGTCGTCCAGGTGTGGCACGTGTGGCTGCTCGCCGTCGGCCTCGGCCTGGCCACGGCCGTCGACAACCCCACCCGGCAGTCCTTCGTCGTCGAGATGGTCGGCCGCCGCGACCTGCCCAACGCGGTCAGCCTCAACTCCGCCAACTTCCAGCTCGGCCGGATCGCCGGACCCGCCCTCGCGGGCGTGCTCATCGCCGCGATCGGCACCGGCTGGGTGTTCGCCGTCAACGCGCTGTCGTTCGTCGCGGTGATCCTCGGCCTGCTGGCCATGCGCGAGCGCGAACTGCGCCCCGTCGAGCCGGTCAAGCGCGAGCCCGGCCAGCTGCGCGAGGCGCTGCGCTACGTGCGGGCCAGGCCCGACCTGCTGGCGACGTTCGCGCTGATCGGCTTCATCGGCACCTTCGGCTTCAACTTCGCGGTCACCATCGGCGGCTTCGCGAACCAGGTCTTCCACGCCGGGCCGGGCGCCTTCGGCCTGCTCAACACGGTCTTCGCCGTCGGCTCGCTCGGCGGCGCGCTGTGGGCGGCGCGGCGCGGGCGGTCCCGGATGCGCATGCTGATCGGCGCGGCCCTCACCTTCGGCCTGCTGAGCGTGCTCGCGTCCGTCATGCCGGCGTACTGGGCCTTCGCGCTGATGCTGATCCCGATCGGCGTCGCCGGCATCACCTTCAACACCGCCGCGAACTCCTCGGTGCAGCTGAGCGTGGACGCCGCGCTGCGCGGCCGCGTCATGGGCCTGTACATGCTCGTGTTCATGGGCGGCACGCCGTTCGGCGGGCCGCTGGTCGGCTGGATCGCGCAGGCCTACGGGCCGCGTGCGGCGCTGTTCTTCGGCGGCGCGGTCTCCGCTGCGGCGGCGGTGGTCGTCGGGCTGCTGCTGGCCCGCCACAAGCGGATGCGCGTGCGTTTCGCGGTCCGTCCGCACCCCGCGGTACGGCTGGTGGACGCGTCGGCCGGCAAGTCCCCCGCGCGGCAGCCCGATCCGGTTCCGGCCTGATTGCGGCACGGTGCGGTCAACATCTAACACATCGTCAATATCGTTGTAGCGCAAGGCAAATCTTTGTCTGCTGCTAGTCCGTCCGGGTGACCGAAGTCATCGACACCGTTCGCGACATCCTGGAACGATTCGCACATGGACTACGCAAGATTCCAACGGCTCTTCCATCAAGAGGGGCTGCGCCTGGCGGAATCGGCGGCCGCGGGACTGGACACCCCCGTCCCCTCGTGCCCCGGATGGACGGTCGCCGACCTGGTGGGCCACACCGGTTCGGTCTACCTCACAGCGGCCGAATGGCTGCGGGTCGGCCACCGCCCCGACACGGCGCCGCCCGCGCCGAAATCCGACGTACTGGCGTGGTACGGCGACGCGCTCGCGAAACTGCGTGCCGAACTCGCCCGCCACGACCCGGTCGCGGAGGACGACGAGGGCGACGGCGACGGCGCGGTCGGGTTCTGGTACCGCAGGCTCGCGCACGAGGCGGCCATGCACCGCACCGACGTCGAGCTCGCCACCGGCACCCCCCGCCCGATCGACCCCGAGCTCGCCGTCGACGGCATCGACGAGGCCCTGCGGGTGCTGCTCCCGCTGCGCTACGACGCGGCCGGACGGGACGCGGCGGTCGGACGCACCGTCGGGGTGCGCTGCCACAACCACCACTGGCGGCTCACCCTGCGCCGCGACGTGGTGGAGGTCTCACGCTCGCCGGGCTTCACCGACGCCGCGGTGACCGGCGAACCGGGCGATCTCCTGCTCTACCTGTGGGGCCGCCGGCCGGGGACGGTGGTCTCCCGCACCGGGGACCTGACCGTGCTCGCGGCGTTCCGCCGCAGGCTCGCGTTGTCGATGATCTGATCCACCGTGGGAGGGGGGACCGGTCGGCCAGGGCCGGGACCCACGGCGCAGCACTCCGAAGTACCGAGTACGTGTGGCCGAGCACGGCCCGCGGGCGGGTTAGGTTGGTCGGGTGAACCCGCGTACCCGCACCCGCATCGTCTCCGCCACACTCATCCTCCTGCTGATCGCCGTCGCGATCGGCGCCGCGATCCAGCGCTGACCCCCCTGACCGCGTTCCGCCATCCGTTTCGTACGCCCGATGCAACCGTTCAGGCCCGCTCGTCAGTAGATGGAGTGGGACACAGCGGATCGGGAGGTACACACGCGTGGTCGCGGGTACGACGGCGCTCGCAACGGGACCGGCCTCAACGGCCACCCGTGGGGCTGTGGGATCATCGGCTCTTTGGCCGACCGAGCAGCCGACCCACGACGTCCCCGACACGCACGACGCCGCGGCCCCCAGCGCCGACCCCGTCCTGTCGCCGTCCGAGGGTCTGCCCGACCCCGAGGGGCGACTGATGACCGAGGAGGAGTTCGACGCGTTCTACCATGCGTCGTTCTCCCGACTGGTCCACCAGCTCTACGCCCTGACCGGCGACTACTCCGAGGCCCAGGACGTCGTCCAGGAGGCCTTCGTCCGCGCGTGGGACCGCCGCTCCCAGTTCTTCGCCGCCGACGCCCCCGAGGCGTGGATCCGCACCGTCGCGTGGCGGCTCGCCGTCAGCCGCTGGCGGCGCGCCCGGCGCGGCTGGGACCTGCTGCGCCGCAACCACGTCGAACAGCCGGTCGAGGGCCCCGACCCGGACCACGCCGCGCTGGTCATCGCGCTGCGCAAGCTGCCCGAGGCGCAGCGGCAGGCGATCGTCCTGCACCACCTGTGCGACATGACCGTCGACCAGATCGCCGCCGAGGCGGACGTGCCGAGCGGCACGGTCAAGGCGCGCCTGTCGCGCGGCCGCGCCGCGCTGGCGAAGCTGCTCGGCGAGCGCGAGGGAGAAGCGGAGGGACGCCGTGCCCGCTTCTGACGACTTCGGCCGCGAGTTCCGCCGCGCGTTCGGCGACGACTACGCCGACCTCGGCCACGACGCCGGCTCCCGGCAGGACCCCGAGCTGGCCCGCGCGCTGCGCGACCTCGACCTGCCCGGGCCCGCGGTGCCGCGCTGGTCGGCGCGTGAGGTACGGGCCAGAGGCACCCGGCGCCGGACCCGCCGACACCTGATGTGGAGCGGTGCCGGGCTCGTCGCCGCGGCGCTGGTGGGCGCCGTGGTGGTCGGCCCGCTGACCCCCGACCGGGGCCCTTCGCAGGCGGCCGTGCCCGACTCGGCACAGGCCGCCGCACCGTGGACCGGTCCCGCCACGCCGTCCGGTGACCCGGCGGACGCCACCTCGGCACCGCTGCCGGGCGGCGCCCCCGCCGAGGACCAGCCGACCGCGCAGATCGACCTGCAGCGGAAGGTCGCGAACCTCTACGACGACACCGGGCACCTCTCCGGCGAGCCGCTGCGCATCTACGAGAACACGATGGCCGGCAAGGTCGTGCAGCAGGCCACGCACCTCCAGGTGACGAACCGGTCCGAGGCGCAGCTGTTCACGTCCGAGGCCAACGGCATGGGCGACGCGTACAACATCCGGGTGCCGTGGGTCGTCGAGCTGAAGACCGACGGCGGCGCGGTCCTGTACTTCGCGGCGCCGACCGAGTGCCAGAACCAGGACACCTGCGACGACCCGCTGCCGCAGCACGCGCTGATCGGCACCTACTCGGAGGACGGCGCGCGCGCCTTCTACGAGGAGGTCGAGATCGGCGACACCGTCGAGCTCATCGGCGGCGGCGTCGACGACACGGGCGGCGTGACGCCGCCGGAGGCGAAGCCGAGCACCCCGCCGCCGGACCCGAAGTACGACGGCGGGAGCGGCGCGCCGACGGAGGCGCCGTCGCCGGCCGGTACGCCGATCGATCCGGGCGGGCCGGACGTGGCCCGCGACGGGGCCGCAGCGGCGGCGCGCACCACCGAGGCCTCCACCCGTCCGGGTTGATCCGTGTGGCGGGCGAATCGGCCGACCGGACCCGGCGGTCCAGCGGCGACCGGCGCGGTCCTGGCACTGTGTCGGGTATGAGCTTTCCGTTGCGCGCCCCGTCCCGGGCGGCGTCCCAGGCGGCCCGCGCGGCGTCGCGGAGCCTGGCCGGCGCGGCCGCGGCACTGCTCGTCCTGCTCGTGCTGCCGGTCTCCCTGGTCGTGGGCGGGGCCGCGCCGGCGGGCGCGGCCGGCGAACAGAGCCAGCTGCTCGCGTTCAAGGACGACCGCATCACCGAGTCGAGCGGACTGATCGCGAGCGTGCGGCACCCGGGCGTGTTCTGGACCCACAACGACAGCGGCGACCTGCCGCGGCTGTTCGCGGTCGGCGCGGACGGCGCGACCAAGGCGGTCATCACGCTCGAGGGTGTCGAACCCCGCGACTGGGAGGCCGTCTCCGTCGGCAAGGACGAGGCCGGCAACCCCGCGCTGTTCATCGGCGACATCGGCGACAACTTCAAGGGCAAGTGGCCCGAGGTGTGGATCTACCGCATCCCGGAGCCTGCCGAGCTGAAGGACGCGACCGTCAAGCCGGTCAAGTACCGCGTGCAGTACGCCGACGGGCCGCGCGACGCCGAGGCGCTGCTCGTCGACCCGCGCAGCAACAAGGTCTACATCGCCAGCAAGGAGAACAAGGGCGGGCTGTACGAGCAGCCCGCCGCGCTGTCGCCCACCGGCGTCAACGTCTTCACGCGCGTCGCGGACGCGCCGCCCACGGTCACCGACGGCGCCTTCGCGCCCGACGGCACCCGGTTCATCCTGCGCGGCTACGGCGGCGCGACCATGTACACCGCGCCCGGCAAACCGGTCGAGAACGGCGCCGACCACAGCGGCGACGTGCCCGGCGCGTTCCAGATGGCCTTCCCGCAGGGCGAGTCCGTGTGCTTCACCGCGGACGGCCAGGCGGTGCTGTTCGGCAGCGAAGGCGTGCACAGCACGGTCCGCAGGGTCGCGCTCGACGGGCTGTTCCTGCCGGCGATGGCGGCGGCCCCCGGGCAGCCGTCGGGGCAACCGTCAGGCTCGGGTGCGCCCGCCGACCCGGCGCAGGCCGGCGGCGGCGACCAGGAGGGCCAGGCGGGACGCCCGGCGACCAAGGCCTACGGGCCCGGGTTCCTCGCCGTGGTCGTGCTGGTCGTGACCGTGTACGCGTTCATCAAGTTCCGCGGGCCGAAGTCGGGTTCGGACTGACCCGGCCGCTCAGCAGCAGCGCCGGGACCGCGACCGCGATGAAGACCGTGACCATCAGGAACGCGGTACGCATGTCCAGCTCGTCGGCCAGCAGGCCGAGCAGGAACGGAGCGCCGCCCGCCGCCAACGCCGTGGCCAGTGCCGACCGCGACGCCGCCAGGTCGCTGCGGCCCTGCGCGCACTCCATCGATCGCGCCATCGCCAGCGGGAACTGCACCGACATGCCGAGCCCCGCGACGAACAGGCCGCCGAACGACAGCCACGCGACCGTGCTCAGCCACAGCGCCGCGAAACCGGCCAGGTTCACCGCGAGCGCCACCGCGTACAGGCTCGTCAGCGGGTAGCGCAGCGCGAGCCGGCCGCCCACGATGCGGCCCACGCACAGGCCCGCGACGACGGCGGTCATCGCGGTCGCGGCGACCCCCTCCGACAGGCCGGTGCGGTCCTGGAGCAGGTCCGACGACCACAGCGACAACGAGAACTCGACCGCGACGAGGCAGACGATCATCAGCCACGCCCACCAGTAACGGCCGGGAAGCCGGCCGGCGGGGGCGGCGTCGGGCACGGCGGGCCGGTCGAGCGCGGCCCGCTCCAGCGCGGCGCGCTCCAACGCCGCGATGTCGTCGCGGTGGTGGCCGGGTATGCGGACCGTGCGGAACAGCACGTACAGCAGTGCGATCAGCACGGGCGCGGCCAGTATGCCGTACCGCCAGCCGAGCCCCGACGCCTGCGCGCCGCCGATCGCCAGCGGCGCGATCATGCCGACCGCCGCGCCGATGCCGTGCGCCTCGCTGAGCGCGCCGGGCCCGGCCGCAGGACCGTGGTGGTCCACCACTGCCGCGGCCACGATGTTCACGACGGCGAACCCGCCGAAGCCGCACAGCAGCGCGCCGAGCAGCGTGACGGCGAGCCACGGGCCCACGGCGTACAGCGATATGCCGGCGGCCAGGAACCCGAACGCGCCCCACAGCGCGGGGCCGCGGCCGAACCGGCGCACCGGGCGACTGCCCAGCAGGCCGACCGGCACGCCGCCGACCGCGTACGCGGTGCCGTGCAGCGCGGCGACCGCCTTGCTCACGTGCAGGTCGTCGCCGAGCAGCGGCACCGAAGGGCCGAAGCAGTAGAGGAAGTACGCGAAGACCGCCGACTGGAGGTACAGCAGCCACGTCGCCCGGTCGCGGACCAGGCGCGTGGTCTCCGCCGGTGCGGCGGTCGCGGATCTCGTCGCGGGAGTCGGAGGTACGGCCGTCTCGGCAGGATTCACCCGATGAGCGTACTTCCGGTACGCGACGCGGCCTTCCCCCGCCGGTGTCCGGCAGAGGAAGGCCGCGTGCTGTTTCGGTGGTTTTCGGCCGCCGGGCGGATCAGCCCAGGCGCTCGACGACGTAGTCGACGCAGGCCGTCAGCGCCTCGACGTCCGCCGGGTCGATCGCCGGGAACATCGCGACGCGCAGCTGGTTGCGGCCCAGCTTGCGGTACGGCTCGGTGTCCACGATGCCGTTGGCGCGCAGCACCTTGGCGATCGCGGCGGCGTCGATGTTCTCGGCGAAGTCGATCGTGCCGATGACCTGCGAGCGCTGCGCCGGGTCGGCGACGAACGGCGTCGCGTAGGCCGACTTCTCCGCCCAGTTGTACAGCCGGGACGACGAGTCGCCGGTGCGCGCGACCGCCCAGTCCAGGCCGCCGTTGCCGTTCAGCCAGTCGAGCTGCTCGGCGAGCAGGAACAGCGTGGCGAGCGCCGGCGTGTTGTAGGTCTGGTCCTTCGACGAGTTGTCGATCGCCGTCGGCAGGTCGAAGAACGGCGGGATGTAGCGGTCGGACGCGCCGATCCGCGCGGCCCGCTCGAGGGCGGCCGGCGAGAACGCGGCGAGCCACAGGCCGCCGTCCGCCGCGAAGCACTTCTGCGGGGCGAAGTAGTAGACGTCGAACTCGCGCGGGTCGACCGGCAGGCCGCCGGCGCCCGACGTCGCGTCGACCAGCACGAGCGAGCCCTCGTCCGCGCCCTCGGCGCGCTTGATCGGCATCGCGACGCCGGTCGAGGTCTCGTTGTGGGTCAGCGCGTACACGTCCACGCCGGCCTCGGCGACCGGGAGCGGGTGCGTGCCGGGCTCCGACTTGACGACACTGGGCTCGTCGAGCCAGGGCGCGGCCTTGACCGACCCGGCGAACTTCGACGAGAACTCGCCGAAGGACAGGTGCTGCGATTTGCGCTCCACCAGGCCGAACGCGGCGATGTCCCAGAACGCGGTCGAGCCGCCGTTGCCGAGCACCACCTCGTAGCCCTCGGGGAGGCTGAACAGGTCGCGTACACCTTCACGCACCCGGCGCACCACGCTCTTCACCGGCGCCTGCCGGTGCGAGGTGCCGAGCAGCGAGGTTCCGGTCGCCGCGAGCGCACTCAGCGCTTCAGGACGCACCTTGGACGGGCCCGCGCCGAACCGGCCGTCGACGGGCTTGAGCTCTTCGGGAATCTGGATCTCGGCCACGCGGCGAGCGTAGCCGGGGGCAGGTCATGAGAGCGTCAAAATCCACCAAGTGAGACGATCCGGACCAGCATCCGGTCAATCCGACGACACTGTGTGAGATGCCCCCGACGGCCGGTCAGCCTCGACCGGGGGCATGTCCCGCTGGAGCGGAGGGCCCGACCCGTGGCCCGGACTCGACGGACGGATTCCGACGGGTGGTGGGGCGGACAGGGCGCCGGTGGGGCGATCGGGCTGTGAGGGCCGCCGAGCTCCGGGGCGGTGGGGCGCCGGGGCGTCACGAGGATGTGGGGCGCGTGGCAGGCGACGTCGCGCCACGGGCGCGCTGCGCCCACGGACTGGCCGCACCCGCCGCGCCTGTCGTGCCTGTCGGGTCCGTCGTGACGACGTGCCCGTCGGCCTGGCCTCTCGCCCGCAGCGGATACGCGCTCGTGCACGACGTGTTGTCACGACCGCTGATTCGTGCGGGTGCGTCCTCCTGCGCGGCGATCCCGCTCTTCCGAGGCCTCGCGGGCGATTCGGTCGTGTGGTCCCTGCCCTCCCGGGCCTCCCGCTTGCCACACTGTTCCCGTGGGTGATCTTGGGTCTTCCGTGTCGCGTGACACGCATGAACAACGTGACGAGCTCGCGCGGGCGTTGCGGGCGCGGGTGCGCGGCGGGGTGCGGTTCGACGCGCAGGCGCGCGGGATGTACTCGATGGACGCGTCGAACTACCGGCACGTGCCGCCGGGGGTCGTGACTCCTCGTGACGTCGACGACCTCGTCGCGGCGGTCGCCGTGTGCCATGAATTCGGCGCGGCCATGACGCCGCGTGGTGGAGGCACGAGCATCGGCGGGCAGGCCACCGGCACCGGGGTCGTGCTCGACCTCGCCCGGCATCTGACCCGGATCGAGTCGGTCGATCCGGACGCGCGGGTCGCCGTCGTCGAGCCCGGGGTGGTGCTGGACGACCTGAGGGCGGCGGCCGCGCCGTACGGGCTGACGTTCGGGCCCGATCCGTCCACACACAGCCGCTGCACGATCGGCGGCATGATCGGCAACGACGCCTGCGGGTCGCACTCTGTCGCGTGGGGCCGCACGTCGGCGAACGTCGCGTGGCTCGACGTCCTGACGCCGGACGGCGTACGTCTGCGGGTGGGCTCCGGCGCCGAGGCGTTCGCGGGCGCGGGCCCGCACGGGGTGCGGGCCGAGATCGGGTCGGAGATCGGCACGGACCGGATCCGCCAGGACCTGCACGCGCTGGCCGACGACCACCTGGCGCTGATCCGCCGCGGCTATCCGGACCTGCCGCGCCGGGTGTCCGGCTACGCCCTGGACCGGCTGCTCCCCGAGCACGGCCGCGACCTGGCCCGGGCCCTCGTCGGCTCGGAGGGCACGTGTGCCGTGGTGCTGCGCGCAGGCGTGCGCCTGGTCGCGACGCCGCGGGCCCGTGTACTGGCGGTGCTGGGTTTCGCGGACGACGTCGCGTCGGCCGAAGCGGCGCCCGCCGTACTGCCGTTCGGGCCGCTCACGGTGGAGAGCCTGAGTGCCGAGCTGGCTTCGCTGGCGTCGTCGGCGCGTGGGGTGCGGTTGCCGGACGGCGGGGCGTGGCTGTTCGTCGAGGTGGGCGGCGACAGCGCGGACGAGGCCGCCGAGCGGGCGCATGCCATGGCGTCGGGGC
This sequence comes from Yinghuangia seranimata, assembly GCF_029953285.1. Classification (GTDB taxonomy): domain Bacteria; phylum Actinomycetota; class Actinomycetes; order Streptomycetales; family Streptomycetaceae; genus Yinghuangia; species Yinghuangia seranimata. The sequence goes on from NZ_JASAOI010000058.1 coordinate 114,996, forward strand.
TCGGTCTGGCACGTAGCGCCTACCTGGTGGTGCGGGAGCCGGCGGAGCAGCGGGCGTTGTGGCGGATCCGCGAGGAGGCGTCCGGCACGGCGACGCGGCTCTCGGACGGGTCGGAGGCGTGGCCCGGCTGGGAGGACACCGCCGTTCGGCCCGAGCTGCTGGGCGGCTATCTGCGCGAACTGAAGGCGCTGATGGGCCGGTTCGGGCTGCGCGGGCTGCCGTACGGGCACTTCGGCGAGGGCTGTGTGCACATCCGGTTCGACTTCGACCTGATGGGCGCGGAAGGCACCGCGCGTTTCCGGGAGTTCTCGGGTGAGCTGGCGGATCTGGTGGTCGCGCACGGGGGTTCGCTGTCGGGCGAGCACGGCGACGGTCAGGCCCGGGCGGAGTTCCTGCCGCGCATGTACGGGAGCGAACTCGTCGACCTGTTCGGCCGGTTCAAGCAGGTGTGGGACCCGCGTGGCCTGCTCAACCCCGGCATGCTGGTGCGGCCGCGCCCGGTGGACGCCGACCTGCGGTTCACGGGGCTGCCTCGTACGCCGGTGCCGGTCGCTTTCGGATACCCGCACGACGGCGGCGACTTCGCGGCGGCCGTGCGGCGTTGCGTCGGCGTCGGCAAGTGCCGGGAGAGCAGCGCGACCTCGGGCGGCGGAGTCATGTGCCCGTCGTTCCGGGCGACCGGCGAGGAGAAGGACTCGACGCGCGGCCGCGCGCGCCTGCTGCACGAAATGCTCATCGGCGACGTGGTGCGGGACGGGTGGGGGTCGGAGGAGGTCCGCGACGCGCTCGACCTGTGCCTGGGCTGCAAGGGGTGCCGCAGCGACTGCCCGGTGGGGGTCGATGTCGCCACGTACAAGGCGGAGTTCCTGCACCAGCACTACAAGGACCGCTCCCGGCCGCGGGGGCACTACGTGCTGGGCGGGCTGCCGTGGTGGGCACGGGCGATTGACGCCGTGCCGGGTGCGGCGGGCGTGCTGGGCACCGCCTCGCGGTGGGAGCGGGCGACCCGGGTCGGGCTGCGGGCGGCGGGGCTCGACGCCTCGCGGGAGCTGCCGCGCTTCGCCCCGCAGTCCTTCACCCGTTCGTGGCGGGCCCGTCGTCCGGTCGCCGAACGCCTCGCCGACGTGCGCCGGGGCGGAGACGGGAAGACCGTCGTGCTGCTGCCCGACACGTTCACGAACCACTTCACGCCGTCCGCCGCGTGGGCCGCGGTACGGGTGCTCGAAGACGCCGGTCTGCGCGTGCTCGTCCCGCCGAAACCGGTGTGCTGCGGCCTGACCTGGGTTTCCACCGGCCAGCTCGACACCGCGCGCCGGGTCATGCGCGGCACGATGGACGTCCTCCGGCCGGCCCTGGACGCGGGCCTGCCGGTCGTCGGCCTGGAACCCTCGTGCACGGCGGCCCTGCGCACGGACGTTCCGGAACTGCTCGGCGCCGAGGCGGCCGGACTCGCGGACGCCGTCAGCACGTTCGCCGAAACCCTCGAAGACCTCGCCCCCGACTGGTCCCCGCCCCGCATCGACCGCGAGGTCACCGGCCAGACCCACTGCCACCAGCACGCCGTCCTGGGCGACGACGCCGACCGCCGCCTCCGCGCGAAGGCCGGCCTGACCGGCCCCCTGGCGGGCGGCTGCTGCGGCCTGGCCGGCAACTTCGGCTACGAACCGGGCCACGGCGAGATCTCCCGGACCATCGCCGACGAACGCCTCCTCCCGGCGCTGGCCGCCGCCCCGGACGCCGAGGTCCTGGCGGACGGCTTCAGCTGCCGCACGCAGATCGACCAGCTCGCGGGCCGCCGGGCCCGGCACCTGGCCGAGCTCCTGGCGGAGGGGCTGGGCGGGGACGGCTAGAGCGGGGCAGGCCTACCCGGCGCCACCCGGGTCGGGGAACGTTCCGCTACCGCCGGGCACTTCGCCGGGAAGGAGACCGAACACCGCGACGCGGTACTCGCCTTCGGGACAGGACGCCGCCGGCGCGGCGCCGGGGCTCTCGGCCGACATGACCGCGAAACCCTCGGAGGTGGGTTCGAGGCGGGGGACGGATCGACCGCAGGCCCGTACCGCGAACGCGTACAGCTCCTCGCCGGGTTCCTTCGCCTTGAAGGCCCTGTCGAGGGCGGGCCACTGGCCCGTGGGCGCCGGGGTACCGGTCAGTCCGGTCATCCAGCGGGAGAAAGCCGCCTGGTCCGGGATCTGGGCCGGGGTGATGTGGCGGCCCGCGGCGACGGTGGCCTTCTCGTAGACGCGGAGGACGCCCAGGCCCGGTGAGGCGGGGCGGACGCCGTCGAACATCACCGGGGACTTCGGCAGGCGTTCGCTCGGCACCTCGAAGCGGACGAGCACCCGCGCCTGGACGACGCATTCCGGCGGGTTCGGCCCGTCGAAGGACAGGTCGAGGCCGAGCGTGGTGCCGTCGGCGCGGAGGGTCGCCGACTTCGCGGTACGGCAACCCGTGCCCGTGGCAACGGTAATGGTGACATTGCGGGCGAAGTCGACCGCCGGCGAAGGGGGTTTGGGGGTGCGCGTGAGGTCGCCCGCGTACACCTGGGCGAGCACCGCCGCGTCCTCGCGGGCGCTGCGGGCGACGGTGAACACCGCCTGAACGGGCGGGACTTGTGCCGTCTCAAGACTGATCGTGCGTACGTCGATCCGGGAGTCGGGCGCGACGGAGACCGGCGGCGGGCCGTCGCCGGCTCCGCTTCCGGAGGAGGCGCCGCAGCCCGTGGCGGCGGCGGCCAGCAGGGCCGCGGCGAACGCGGCGGCGGCGCGGAGGCGCGGGTGGGTCACGCGGCGGGATCGGCCTGGATCGGGGGCGGACATGGCGCTGTGACGCGGCCCGGCGCGATCCGGTTCCGGCAGGCGGCGGTGCGGAGGGCGCGACGTGCTCAGTCGTGCCCGACGAGCCCGCCCATGATGTTCCCGGTGCCCTCGCTGCCGTCCACCGTCGGGCCCGGCGTCTCGTCGACGCGGGCGGCGTGCTTGTTGTCGAACATCGTCGGCAGTCCCGGCAGACGGCTGCGCGGCACCTCGAAGCGGACGAACAGCGGTTTGCTGATGGCGCAGTTGATCAGGTTGCCGGGGCGTTCGCCGGGTATTCGCGCGAGCTGGATGTCGAGCGTGAGCTGGTCGTTGTCGGCGCGCAGGTGGACCTCGGAGGCCTGCCGGCAGCCGGTGTCCACGGACACCGCGATGATGACGTTCTTGGCGAAGTCGGTGGCGGGGCCGTTGTTCTGCGGGGCCTGGCTCTGGTGCCCGGCGTAGGCGCGGGATATCAGGAGCTGGTCCTCGTGCGGGGTGCCGATGACATAGAACGTCTCGTTCCCGGCGTTGGCGTGCTCCGTCGCCAGCGACAGCACCCGCTGGTCGATCCGCGGCCCGTTGGGGTGCTCGCTCATGTCGGACGACCAGCGCCCCACGACGCCGAGGCCCGCGATCAGCAGCGCGACGCTGACCACGGCCGCGAAACGCTCGGTCACGCTGTGTCGCCGGTACCCGCCGGGCACGCCGGACGGCCCGGCGGGGCGGGCGTCCTCGGCCCGGTCGGCCGGGGGCGGCGCGTCGGCCGACACGGTGTCGGCGGAGGCCGGGCCGGCGGGGCCGCCCGCGGCGGCGGGGTCGGGGCTGTCGATCGGTCCGATGGTCATAGGAGAGCGACGATAAGGGATCCGGGCCCCTGACGGGCGTCAGGGGCCCCGAGGCCCGTGACCGGATCCAGCGGCGACCCCCTCGGCCCGCCGCGGCCCCGGGTCCGGCCGTCCCCGGTCCGGGCCTCAGTCGTGCACGTGCCTGCGCGCCTGGAGCGCCAGCCGTAGGCCGAGCACCGTCTCCGGGTCGTCCAGGTCGGTGCCCAGCAGCTGCGCGATGCGGGCCAGCCGGTCGTACAGCGTCTGCCGGTTCAGGTGCAGGTCGCGGGCGGTCTCGGCCTTGCGGCCGGCGTGCGTCAGGTAGGCCTGCAGGGTCGGCAGCAGCGGCTGCCTGGCGGTCTTGTCGTGCTCGAGCAGCGGGCCCACCGCGCGCCGGACGAAGGCGGACAGGTCGGCCTGCTCCCGCATGCGCCACAGCAGCAGTTCGATGTCGAGGCGCCGCGCGTCGTACCAGGGCTGTTCGGTCAGGCCCCGGGCCGCCGACGCCGCCTCGGCCGCGTGCCGGAGCCCGGCCGCCGCGGCCGCCCACGGACCGGCCGCGGCGACCACGACGGCAGGCGGCTGCGGGCTCGGCCCGACGCCCGCGCGGGCGAGTCCG
>NZ_JASAOI010000059.1 GCF_029953285.1 Yinghuangia seranimata
CCCCCCACCGGTCTGTTCGTCAGTGCTGCGCGCTGCTCGACTGCCACTCCCGGGGCGACACCCCGTAGGCCGCGCGGAAGACCCGGCTGAAGTGGGACGGGTTCACGAAACCCCAGCGCTGGGCGACCGCCGACACCGCTGGTGCCGACCGCGACGGCCGCGCCAGGTCGCGCCGGCACCGCTCCAGCCGCTCGCGGTGGATCCAGCGTCCCACGGTGGTCCCCTCCGACTCGAAGAGTCTGTGCAGGTACCGGACCGACATGTGGTGCGCCGACGCGATCCGCTCGGGGGAGAGGTCCGGGTCGGCGAGGTTCCGCAGGATGTACTCCTTGACGCGCGCGAGCATGCCGCGGGCCGCCTCCGACGCGTGGGGGTCCAGCCGCCCCTGGTGTTCGCGTACCAGGACCGCCAGCAGATCCACCGCGGTCATGGCGAGTTGCCGGCCGATGTACGGGTCGAAGCCCGATGCCCGTTCGGCAAGGCGTTCCAGGTATCCGGCGACCAGCCCCGACGCGCCGGAACGGCCGCTGAACACGGTTCCGGTGACCGCCCGCAGATCGGCCTCCGCCACGCCGAGTTCGGACTTCGGCACGCGGAAGGCGGTGAAGCGGAAGTCGTCCGGCTGTTCCCTGCGGTACGGCCGCGCGGCGTCGGAACACGTGAAGGTCCCGGGCTCGGACAGCGCGTCGCGTCCGTCCTGCGTCAGCCTCGCGGTACCGCGGTGCTGCAGGGTGACAGTCATGAACTCCTCCCCGCCCCGGGAGATCTGCGGGGCGCGGCGCGTGACCGTCTGGGGGCCCGCCTCGACGAGGGAGATCTGCAGGGGACCGAGCCGGTCACTGGTGATCGTCCCGACGGACGGCTCGCGTTCGTGCAGTGTGACGTCCAGCGGTATGAAGGTCTCGGAGACCAGGCTGTGCCAGTAGTCGGCCCGTTCGACCGGCGAGATGGGCGATGTGGAGAGTACGACGGACATTAATCCAGCGTGCCCGGGGTGCGGTCGCGGACGCATCGGTCGGCTGACTGGTCCCGCGGCCGGTTCAGCGCAGATGGTCGCGCAGGAAGCCGGCGCCCAGCCGCACTGCCGCCAGGGTCGGCGGACTGCTGTGCAGCGCGGTCAGCGACACGAAGTCGTGGACCGTGCCCTGGAATCGGACGGCGGACGCGTCGACGCCGGCACGGCGCAGCCGGTCCGCGTACTCCTCCGCCTCGTCCCTGGTCACATCCGCCTCGGCGGTGACGACCAGCGCCGTTGGCAGCCCAGCCAGTTGGTCCGGGCTCGCGCGCAGCGGGGACGCGGTCGGCTCGTCCCGCTGCCGGGGGTCGGCGACGTAGTGACCCCAGTACGACCGCAAGGCTTCCCGGGTGAGCAGGTATCCCGTGGCGAACTCCCGTTGGGACGGGCTGTCACAGCGGGCGTCGGTGATCGGGTAGTACAGCAGCTGGGCCCGAATCGCCGGCCCGCCGCGCTCCTTCGCCAGCATCGTGACGGCGGTCGCCAGGGTGGCGCCGGCGCAGTCGCCGGCGACCGCGACGCGGTCCGGGTCGATGCCGAGCCCCGCGGACTCCCGGGCCATCCACTCCAGCAGGGCGTAGCACTCCTCGAGTGCACGGGGGTACCGGGCCTCCGGGGCGCGGCTGTATTCGGGGACGACGGCCGCCACGCCCGCCGCGCGCACCAGCTCGCTGACGAGCCGCGCGTGGGTCTGCGCGTCGCCCAGCATCCAGCGCCCCCCGTGGACGTAGAGCACGGTGGGCAGTGGTCCCGTCACGCCGGTCGGCCGGAACAGCCAGAAGCCCACAAGTCCGGCGGGTTCCACCGACGCCACATGGAAGCCGGCGTCCACGTCGAAGTCGTCGATCCGGTCGGCCTGGGACTCGCGCAGGGCCTGCCGGGCGGTGTCGGGGCCGAGCTCGTGCAGGTAGGGCGGAGCCGCCGACGCGTCAACGAGCCGGCGGACCAGCGGATCGAGGACCACCGGGCGCGCCGGCATGGCGTGCCCCTGGTCCTCGTGGTCCGCGTGCATGCGGCTCGCCTCTCCGTCAGGCCCTCTGCGTACCGGTTCGCCGCGCGTCAGGTGTCGCGCAGAAGGTCCCGAAGTTGGTGGCGGCTGCTGATGCCGAGCTTCGGATAGACGTTGTAGAGGTGCGAGCCCACAGTACGCGGTGACAAAAACAGCCGCTCACCGATCTCCCGGTTCGACAGACCGTACGCGGCGAGCCGGGCGATCTGCTGCTGCTGGGCGGTCAGCTCCGCCAGCCGGTCGGGGGCGGGGGAGGCGTCGACCACTCCCGTCGCGCGCAGCTCGCCGCGGGCCGCCTCCTCGAGGGTCCGGGCCCCGAGCCGGGCGGCGGTTTCCAGCACGGCCGTCAGCTGGGTGCGGGCTTCCAGGGAACGCCGGCGGCGGCGCAGCCAGATCGCGTAGTGGAGTCGGACTCCGGCGCGTTCGAGTGGCCAGGCCTCGGCCCCGGGGTTGACCAGGGCCAGGCGGAAGTGGTCCTCGGGGTCGGCCTCCTCGTCGACGAGGGCGGCGGCGTGATGCAGCAGGAGGGTCATCCGGCTCGTCGGCCGATCGCCCTGGGCCGCCCGCACCTGGGCGAGGATGCCGGCCGCTTCCTCCTGACGGCCGCTGCGCTGCGCGGCGACGGCCAGTTCGCTGATGGAGCGCGGCGACAGGAAGGGGGCGAGCGGAGAACCGTCCTCGGCGAAGAGCGCCCGCAGATGGCGGAAGGCGCTGTCCGCGTCCCCGCGCACCAGCGCGGTCAGACCGCAGGCGCGCAGCATTCCGGCCTGGGTGGCGCGGTTCTCCGCCAGGTTGACGGAACGCCAGTACGGGCCGGTGAAGGGGACCTCCGGAATGCCGTCGCCGCGCAGCGCGCGCAGCGTCACCTCCAGCGCTTCGAGGTCCATGTCGATGCGGGGCAGCCGGTGCACGGCCGCCTCGGAGCGGCCTTCCTCGATCAGCGCGTCGGCCTCCGCCCACCGGCCCAACGCGATGAGGGCGTCCACGTGGGCGGGGAGCGCCCATACCCGCGGCCCCCATGCTTCACGCGCCCCGCGCAGGGTGCTCGCCTGCCGGTACAGCTCGGCGCACAGCTCCGACTCGTCGGTGTAGTACGCCACCGAGGCACCGGCCAGCAGCCGGGTGAGCGGCCCCGCACCGGCGACGGGCTCGGAAAGGAGAACGGCGGTGTGTCGGGGCGCGCCGCCGGCACGGGAACCCGGATCGAGGGCCGCTGCCACGAAGGTTTCCAGGGCCGCGAGGACATCCGACTCGGCGAGCCCCGGGATGCCCTCCGGGACGGCCGCACCCCGCTCCTGCTCGTTCCCCGTCGTCGGCGACGGTTCCGCCGCGCGCTTCGCGTGGTCGAGCAGACGCGGCAGCTCCCGGCGATGCTCGGGCAGACCGGACTGGTGGGCGATCCCCGCCGCGAGCGCCGTGAGCGCGAAGGACGTGGTGGCCGTGCGCGGGGGCGACTGCCGCCACACGTCGAGGAGCAGGCCGAAGGCTTCCCGCTGGAACGAGAGCAGCGTCAGCGCGCTTGCCATCGCGCAGGCCGCGACGCACCGCAGTTCGGGGTCGCGGTTGACCTGGGTGAAGTCCGCGTACAGATCGCGGACCCACTCCGGATCCCCCACGTCGCAGGCCGCCGCCATGGCCGCGGCGAGACGGCGGGCCCGGTCCGCCGTGTGCACGCTCAGCCGCGCCGACTGTTCCAACGCCGTCGCCACGTCGAAGCGATGGCCCGCCTGCCGGCTGTGGACGGCGGCCTGCTCCAGCGCCGTGGCCACCGCCTCGTTCGGGCCGATCGCGGCCGCGGCCAGGTGCCAGGCGCGATGGAACGGGAGTCGGCCCTGAGCGTCGGCCAGGTCCCGCCGGGCCCGCTGCCGTGCCTTCGCCGGCTGCCGGTGGAACGCCGCCGTGCGGATCAGCGGGTTGCCGAACGCGAGCCGGCCGTCGGCGATGCCGATCAGTCCGGCCTCCTCCGCCGGGGACCAGACGGCGAGGTCCGCGGTACCCAAAGCGGCCATCACGACGGAGAGTTCCTCGTCGGGCAGGGCGGCCGCGGCGTACAGCAGCGCGCGCTGGGTCTCGTCGGGGAACCTGCTCAGCGGTGCCTCGAACAGGGCCTGGATCCGGGAGGTCCGGCCCGGCGCCCCAGGGACCGGCGTCCAGCCGGCACCCGCGCGTGAGGCCTTGCCCAGCTCGACGACCGCGAGCGGACTGCCCTCCGCCTGCCGGAGCACGTCCAAGCGGGCCCGTCCGGTCGGGGCGTCGGGCTGGGCGTCCAGAAGCCGCGCCGCCGCCGGGGGAGACAACGGGCCGAGCGACAGCACGGGGAGCTCGGCGGCCACCCCGGCGGGGGTACCTCGCCGGCCGCCGTGAAGAGCATGGTCACGGCTTCGTCGGTGAGCTGTCGCTGTACGGAGGAGAGCAGGTCCAGGGAGGCGCGGTCGCAGTCGTGGACGTCGTCGACGGCCAGCAGAACCGGGGCTGCCTGGGCCAGTCGGCCGACCAGCGCCAGGACCTCGGCCGACAGTGCGCGCCGCTCCCGGGAATCGATCTCCGTTCCGCCGTGCAGGGTGGCAAGCAGCAGCTGTCGCTGCGGTGCGGGCAGTACCCCTGGATCGTCGAGCACGGGTCTGAGCAGCCGGTGCAGCGTGCTGAACGACCCCGGCTCCTCGATGCCGCGGCCGTGCACCGACAGGACGCGGGTCCCGCGTGCCGCGGCCGTCTCCTCGGTGAACCGCAGCAGCGTCGACTTGCCGGCGCCGGTCCCGCCGAGCACGAGCAAGGCCTGGGGCCGACCGGAACCTACGTCGAGGGACCGCAGGATCCGGCCGACCTCGGCCTCCCGGCCGATGGGTGCACGTGCGCCCCTCGATGCGAACACCCGCGTGGTCCTCCGATTCCGGTACGAGGCCGTCGTCTCCCGGGCCCCGGGCGATCCTGCCAGGCAACCGACGGGGCCCGCTTCTGTCAGGTGACCAGTCGTACCGGAAAACCGACCTGGCAGAATGGCGCAAACGCGGTGAAGAATCATCAAACGGCCACCTCAGTCCGCACTGTGGACAGCGGTGGCCGTCGTTCTGGCAAGGGAGAGCATGGGCGGCGGCGCCATAGTGGGCCACAAACGGAACATTCAGGGCAGGATCGGTGAAATCGATGCGATCCGCCGGCTGATCGACTCCGTGGACGGCGCCGGCCCGAAGGTGCTCGTACTCTCCGGAGAACCGGGGGCGGGCAAGAGCACGCTGCTGGACCACGCCGTGGCCGAAGCGGCGGCCCGCGGTGGACGGACGCTCCGGGTCCGGGGCTACGAGGGCGAGCAAGGCCTCGGTCTCGCCGGCGTGCACCAACTGCTGCACCCGATCCTCCACGAGGCCGAGCGGCTGCCCGCGCGCCACTGCGGCGCCCTCGACGAAGCCTTCGGCGCGGTCGAGAACGACGCGCGGCGGACCGCGGACCCGCTGGCGATCCGCGCCGGCGTGCTGTCCCTGCTCTCGGAGTCCGCGGCCGAACGACCGCTGCTCATCGTCGTCGACGACGCCCAGTGGCTGGACATCGGATCGCTGGACGTCCTCGCCTTCGTCGCGAGGCGCCTCGAAGGCGAGCGCATCGCCATGCTCGTCGCCGCGCGCGACGAGGCCGTGCCCGCGCGATTCGACCGGGACTTCCCGCACCTGACGACCGGCCCCCTGGACCGGGCGGCGGCAGGCCTCGTCCTGGACGCACAGCCACAGCCGCCGCGCGGCAAGGCCCGCGCCCAGATCCTCGACCAGGCCGCCGGGAACCCGCTGGCCCTGATCGAGCTCGCCCGGGCGCACGCGAAAGACCCCGGCGGCCACCGGACCGGCCCGGTCGAGGCGCTTCCGCTCACCGCCCGCCTGGAACGGCTGTTCGCCGCCGACCTGCCCGGACTGCCGCACGAGACCCGGCGCGCCCTGCTCCTGGCCGCGGCCGCGGGCTCGGACCGGTTGTCCGACGTGCTGCACGCGGCCCCGTGCCTGGCCGACCCCGAGGTCTGGCGGCCCGCCGAACAGGCCGGTCTGGTAAGGGTCGAGAGCGGCGACGTCCACCTGCGGCATCCGCTCGTCCGCGCCGCGATCTACCAGGACGCCTCCTTCGCCGACCGGCGCGAGGCCCACCTCGCGCTCGCGACCGCGCTCGCGCACGAACCCGACCGACGCGCCTGGCACCTCGCCGCGGCCGCACTCGGCCCGGACGAAGAGATCGCCCACGCCCTGGCGGAAAGCGCCGAACGCTCCCGACGCCGCGGCGGATACGCGGCGGCGGCCACCGCGTTGGAACGGGCCGCGGAACTCACCCCGGACACGGAACGCCGCGCCGGCCGCCTGCTGGCCGCCGCCACCTACGCCATGTACGCCGGACACCCCCAGTGGGTCGGCGAGATCGCGGCCCGCGTCGCGACCTTGACCGACGACCCGCGACTGCTCGCCGAGGCGTCCCTCCGCAGCGGCTGGTCGCTGGCCGTGACCCTGCGACACGACGACGCCCTCGGGTTCCTGCTGCCCGCCGCCGAGTCCATGGCCGCCGCCGCCCCCGGCCTCGCCCTGACCGCCCTCGGCACCGCGGCCACTTCGGCGACCAAATCCGGCGACCCCTTCTACCGCGCCGAACTCCGGCGCATCGCCGACGTGATCGCGCCACAGCCGGACCGGACCGAAGAGCTGTGGATCCAGGCGGTGGCCGACCCCTTCACCGGCCGGGACGAGGCGGTGCGGCGCCTGAACGACGCCGTGGGGACGCGGAACAGCTCGTTCTCCTTCTCCGACCTCCTCATGCTCGGCGGCACCGCCTGGATCCTGGACGAGACCGAGCTGGCCGTACGCATACTCGGCCAGGCCGTGGACCACCACCGCTCCACCGCCACGGCCGGCGCGAACTGCACGGTCGCCCAAGCCCTCGGCACCGCGCTGTTCGAGAGCGGGGCGTGGGCGGAGGCGCAGTCGACCACCGAGGCCGCCTTCTGCATGGCCACCGAGGCGGGCGCCGACAACATCTCAACGGCGTCGCTGGTCCTCCAGGCCACACTGCGCGCCGCCCGCGGCGACCACGCGGGCGCGCGGGCCCAGGCCGCGGACGCCCTGGACGGTGTCGACCTGCACAAGTCCCGCAGCCTGTACGTCCGCCGCCGCTACGCGCTCGGCCTGGCAGCACTCGCGGAAGGCGACCACAGGACGGCGTACGGGCACCTGCGCCGCACCTTCACCCAGGGTTCCGAGCCCGCCCCGGTGCACCACCACGCGTCGCTCTACTGCGTCGCCGACATCGCGGCGGCCGCCACCCCCGCCGACCGGGCCGACGACGCACGCGCCGTACTCCGGGCCGCCGAAGCGACGCTGGCCGAACCCCGCTCACCCCGCCTGAACGCGATCATGCACCGCGCCTCGGCACTGCTGAGCGAACCCGACGACGCAGAGCCGCACTTCCGCGCCGCCCTCGCCGACCCGGCCGGAACCCAATGGCCCTTCGAACACGCCCTCACCCAACTGGACTTCGGCGAATGGCTGCGCCGCCACCGCCGCTCGGCGGAGGCGCGCGACGCGCTGCACACCGCTTTGGACATCTTCGAACGACTCCAGGCACGCCCGTGGATCGAGCGCGCCTCCGCCGAACTCCGCGCGGCGGGCGTGGCAGTGGCGGACTCGAAGACCCCGGATGCCGTGGCCGACCTGACTCCGCAGGAGCTGCGGATCGCCCAACTCGCCGCGGAAGGACTGACGAACCGCGAGATCGGCGCCCGCCTGTACCTGTCGCCCCGCACCGCGGGCTACCACCTCCACAAGATCTTCCCCAAACTCGGCATCACCGCCCGAGCCCAACTCCGCGACGTCCTCGGGCCCTGACTCAGGCCTTCCCGCGGTAGTTGGATCGGGATCATGGCCGAAGCACGAGTGATTCCCATCCTGCCCTGCGCCTCGATCGACGAGATCACCGACTTCCACACCGCCCTCGGGTTCGAGGTCACCTACCGGCAGACCCGGCCGAACCCCTACGTCGCCTTGCGGCGCGGCAGTGTCGAACTCCACTACAACGGCATCACCGGCTTCCGCGCCGAGGACTCCTACGGCTCGTGCCTGCTCGCCGTCCCGGACACCGAGCCGCTGTTCGAGGCGTTCGCCGCGGGCCTGCGCACGAAGTACGGCCGGATCCCGCTCACCGGATTCCCCCGGATCACGCGCCCCAGGCGCCGGAAGAACTACGGCGGACTGAGCGGGTTCAGCCTGATCGACCCGTCCGGGAACTGGATCCGCGTGGTCCGCTCCGAGCCCGACGTGGCCCAGGACGCGGAGTCCCACGCGAGCGCCGAAGTGAAGTCCGCACCGGCCACCACCAGCAGGCTCGCCGCCGCCCACGCCAACGCCGTCGTCACCGCAGACTCCCGCGGCGACGTCGCACAGGCGGCGAGGTCGCTCTCCGGCGCGGTCGACCGCCCGGACCCGACCGCGACACCGACAGACCGTGTCGAAGCCCTGGCCTTCCTCGCCGAACTCCACCTACGCCTGGACGATCCCGCACAAGCCCACGCCCGGCTCGACGAACTCGACCGCCTGACGCTCTCCCCCGCCGACCGCAGAAGCGCCGCAACAGCCCTGGCCCAGGCCGCGGAACTCCGCGACATGACCCGCGCCGCCACGGACCACGAGGCCCCAACCGCAACCTGACAGGCACCGTCGCATCACCTGGGACGTACCAGGCGGCTCATGCGTTCTGTCCTTCCGTCAGGTCGTGGAACACGTCTTCGAGGGAGGCCGCTTGTGACGCGATCTCCTCGAGCAGGATGCGTTCGTGGAAGTCGGAAAGCCCCGTTACGACAGGTGGCGGGCGAAGAAGGTTCCCACCCGGCGCCGTACCTCGGCGAGTGTCAGCGCAGGGTCGCCGGTGCCCACGAGCGCGGTTCGCGCCGGCGCTGTCACGAGACCGGACGCCTGGAGTCGAGGTGCGAGCGAGCCGTAGTCGGTGAACGCCCAGTGGTTCGCGTCGGGGAGCAGCTCGCGGCGACCGGGAACGCCCGCCCAGGACGACTCGATCCGGGCGGCGTTGTCGAATCCGTCGGTGCGGAACAGCAGCAGCGGCCGGTCGGGGCCGGCCGGCGTCGGGTACAGGTCGAGATAGCCCTCCAGGTTCGCCACCGCACCGACCCGGCGGTCGTCGAGGGCCGCGTACACCACGGCCGTGCCGCCTGCGGAGTGCCCGTACAACCCGATCCGGCGGGAGTCCATGACCCCGGCGAGCGGCAGGGTGCCGAGCCGGTCCAGGACCAGCCGGAGGTCGGCGATCCGGGTGTCCACCATCGTGCGGAAGGTTGCCGGGTCCGGCGGCCCGAACAGGACGGTCGTCCGCAGCCCGGTCGGCAGTTCCACCTGGGAGGCGTCACCGGGGTGGTCGACGAGCACGACCACACGACCGCGGCTCGCCAGGTCCTCGGCGAGGGTCGTGCCGAGCGTGCGGGAGTCACCGCCGCCGGGGGAGTACACCAACACCGGTCGCCGCCCGGGAAGCGGCGGCGCGCCCACGTGCCCGTGGGTGAGGACCGCGCCCCAGTCCACCGTTCCCGGCTGCGGCAGTCCGGGGTGGATGTGGGGCGCGAGGCCGGCGAACTCCCGTGCCTCGGCGGGAGTCAGCTGCGGGGCCCGGGAGAAGCCGTGCGCCGATCGGGCCGGATACAGGACCGTCAGCATCAACTCCCGCACACCGCCCACCCACGGATCGGTCCGGGACGGGTCCGTCAGATGAACCGTCTGCATGCCTACGGGGTAAGGGCCGGAGGGCGCGGGCAGCCGGAGGACCGGGCCGCCACCGGATGCGGACGCGGCCGTGGGCAGCAGGGCGGCGGCACCCCCGAATAGGGTGCCTTTCAGAAGAGTGCGTCGCGAAGTCATACGAAGATCTTTGGTGCGGGGCCGTCACGACGCGAAGGTTCAGGCCCTGGCCGAAAGGCCGGCCCGGGACGGGGGGTTGTGCCAGTGCTGCGAGTCCACTTCACCGCGGAGGACTTCGCGCGCACCCGGTTCGCGGGCCGCCCGGCACCGCTCCAGGAGCTGCACGCCGCCATGACCACCGCCACGACCCGAAGCGGCGGGCCGCTGTTCGCGCCGTGGCGTGGTCGCGTCCTGCGCTCCCTCCCGGCCGCAAGCAGCCCGCTCGCCGACCTGGTTCCGGCGGGCCGCCCGCCTTCCTTCCTCGACGTCCTCGGCGACACCGTCGACGACGGCTTCGAACACATTCGCGCCACCAGCCCCGTTCTTGTCCGGTCCGAGCTGGAGCGGGTCTACGGGGCGGCGCCCGCCCCGCGCTGGATCCGCGGCCTGCACGCGGGCGACGAGACGGCCTGGCACACCGTGCGCCGCGCCCAGCAGGCCACGTACGAGACGGTCCTCGCGCCGGTCTGGTCCGTCGTGCAGGATCTGCATCGTGAGGAGTTCACCCGCTACGCCCTGACGGTCGCCGAGCACGGCGTGGCCGCCGCCCTGACCGGCCTGGCCCCGGGCAGCCGCGTCCACGAGGGCGTGTGGGAATGGCCCGGCGCAGCGCCGGCCCGCGACGTCCGCCTCGACGGGCGCGGCCTGGTTGTGCTGCCCACCTTCCACCACCCGGCGGGACCACTTGTCCAGGACGTCCCGGGGCATCCTGCGGTCCTGACGTACCCGGCCGGCCCCGGGCTCCCGCCCACCGCGCAGGACCCGGTCGTCGCCGCCGAGGCCCTGGCCGCCGTCCTGGGCCGCACACGGCTGGACGCCCTGCGCCTGCTCGCCGAACCCCACACCACGACATCCCTGGCCCTCGCCCTCCACGTCAGCAACGCGACGGCTTCGTCGCACGCGGCCGCGCTGAGATCGGCAGGCATGGCGACGACGACCCGCGCGGGCCGCTCGGTCACCCACCGGCGCACGGCCCTCGGCACGCTGGTTGCGGGCGCTTGGGCGCGGTAGTTCGCCACAGGGCGGAGCCGACCACGCCACCCAGGTGAAGTAGCTGACCGCGTTTGCCGAGAAGGCTTCACGGGCTTGGCACCGAGAACCTCCACCATCCCGGGCACCTGCGCCGTGGCCGTGGCCTCCGCGCCGGACTGCCGTGGCTGCGGCAGCGGCGGTCAGGCGAGGGCGCCGGGGTCGGCGAAGATGCGGGCGATGGCGGTTCCGGCCGCGCCTCGTACAGCGCTTTCGGTGCCCAGGGACGCGGCGCGGACGGCTGGGGTGCGGCCGCGCAGTCGGCTGCCGCTGCGGGCGACGGCCGCTTCGACGGTGGGGACGAGCCACGGGGCGAGGCGGGCGTGGATACCGCCGAGGACGACGGTGTCGGGGTCGAGGAGGTTCACCGCCCCCGTGAGCGCGATGGCCAGGCCCGCGCCCGCGGCGGCGGCCGCCTGGAGGGCGGCCGGGTCGCCTTCGGCGAGTCGGCGCTCCAGTTCGGCCAGTCCGGCGGCGGCCGTTCCCGAGGCGTCGGGGATGCCCGCGGTGCGCAGGAGCGCGTCGAGCCCGGCGACCTGCTCCAGGCAGCCCGCGCCTCCGCAGCGGCACGGGCGTCCGTCCGGGTCGACGACGACGTGGCCGAGTTCGCCGGCCGCGCCGTGCGCGCCGCGGAAGAGTTTTCCGCCGACGACGATGCCCGCGCCGACGCCGGTCTCGCCGGACAGGTAGAGGTAGCTGCCGGCGCCCTGCCCGGCGCCGTACCAGAGTTCGCCGAGCGCGCCGAAGTTGGCTTCGTTGTCGACGGTCACGCCGAACGGCTGGACCGGGAGCGCGGCGGTGAGCAGGTCCGCGGCGGGCACCGCGTCCCAGCCGAGGTTGGGGGCGTTGACCCGGTCTTCGACGAGGACGCCGGGCAGGGCCACCGCCGTTCCGACGATGTCGAGGCCCGACGCGGCGGCTTCGGCGGCGATGCGGCCGGCCAGGTCGGCCAGGGCCGCGACGGTCGCGTCCGGCCGCCGCCCCCGGTTGTCGCCCGCGACGGTCGCGCGCGCCCGTACCGCGCCGGTCATGTCGAGCACACAGGCGGCCAGGTACTGCCCGTTGACCTCGAGGCCGAGCCCGGCGACGGGGCCGGGAGCGAGCGACACCGGGGCCCCGGGGCGCCCGCGGCCGCCGACCCGGACCGGGTCGGCGCCGACGACCAGCCGGAGCCGCTCCAGCACGGCCACCTGGCCGGTCACCGTCGTCTTCGTCAGTCCCGTCAGCTCGGCGAGCCTGGCGCGCGTGACCGGCTGGTGGTGGGCGACCGCACCGAGGACCGATGCGAGGTTGCGCTCCCGTACCGCATCGAGGTGGGTGGCGCGGGCGTTCTCGGGCATGCGCGTCATCCTCGCATTCGGTGCCGCCGGGCCCCCGCGGTGAGGTCGTCGGCCGGAAGGCGTTGACAGTTCGGGCGTGCGACGGTTTCCTGGACCATATTAGTCCAGTATCTAGACTTATTCATGAGGAGGCACCGTGCCGGACCTGACCCCGCGGCGGGAGGACAAGTTCAGCTTCGGTCTGTGGACGGTGGGCTGGCAGGCGCGCGACCCGTTCGGCGACGCCACGCGGGCACCGCTGGACCCGGCCGAGGCGGTGCACCGGCTCGCGGAACTGGGCGCCTACGGCGTCACCTTCCACGACGACGACCTGATCCCGTTCGGCTCGGACGACACCGAGCGGGCGAAGCGGATCGCGGCGTTCCGGGCGGCGCTGGACGCGACCGGGCTCGTCGTCCCGATGGTCACGACGAACCTCTTCGCCCACCCGGTCTTCAAGGACGGCGCGTTCACCGCGAACGACCGCGGGGTCCGCCGTTTCGCGCTGCGCAAGGTCATGCGGAATCTGGACCTGGCCGCGGAACTCGGCGCGGGCACCTACGTGTTCTGGGGCGGCCGGGAGGGCTCGGAATCCGACGCGGCCACCGACGTGCCCACCGCGCTCGACCGCTACAAGGAAGCGATCGACGTCCTGTGCGGCTACGTCCGCGACCGCGGCTACGACATGCGCTTCGCCCTGGAGCCCAAGCCGAACGAGCCGCGCGGCGACATCTTCCTGCCGACCGTCGGCCACGGCCTGGCGTTCATCGAGCGGCTCGAACACCCCGAGATGGTCGGGCTCAACCCGGAGGTCGGGCACGAGCAGATGGCCGGCCTCAACATGGTCCACGCCGTCGGCCAGGCGCTCTGGGCGGGCAAGCTCTTCCACATCGACCTCAACGGCCAGCACGGCCCCAAGTACGACCAGGACCTGGTCTTCGGCCACGGCGACCTGAAGAGCGCGTTCTTCCTCGTCGACCTCCTCGAACACGCCGGCTACGACGGCCCCCGGCACTTCGACTACAAGCCGCTGCGCACCGAGACCGCCGACGGCGTGTGGGCGTCGGCCGCCGCCAACATGCGCACGTACCTGCTGCTGCGCGAACGCGCCGCGGCCTTCCGCGCGGACCCCGAGGTCCGCGAGGCCGCGGCCGCGGCCGGCCTCGACCAGCTCGCGGTGCCGACGCTGGCGCCGGACGAGACGTACGCCGACCTCGCCGACGACGACTTCGACCCGGGCGAGGCAGCCGAACGAGGCCTCGGCTACGAGCGGTTGGACCAACTCGCCGTCGAGCACATCCTCGGGGCCCGCTGACATGGCGGCCCGCCTGGTCGCGGGGGTCGACTCCTCCACCCAGTCCTGCAAGGTCGTCGTCTGCGACGCCGAGACCGGCGCGGTGGTGCGCCACGGCCGCGCCGCGCATCCGGACGGCACCGAAGTCCACCCCGAGCACTGGTGGCAGGCGCTGCAAGAAGCCGTCGACGACGCGGGCGGGCTCGCCGACGTCGCAGCCCTCGGCGTCGCCGCGCAGCAGCACGGGCTGGTGTGCCTCGACGAGGACGGCCGGGTGGTCCGGGACGCGCTGCTGTGGAACGACACCCGCTCGGCGCGTGCCGCGGCCGACCTGGTCGCCGAGTTCGGCGGACCCGCGGCGTGGGCGGACGAGGTGGGCAGCGTCCCCGTCGCGTCGTTCACCGTCGGCAAGTTGCGCTGGCTGGCCGAACACGAACCGGATGCGGCGGCACGGGTCGCCGCGGTGTGCCTGCCGCACGACTACCTCACCTGGCGGTTGCGAGGCTCCGGCGACATCGCCGACCTCGTCACCGACCGGGGAGACGCCTCCGGGACCGGCTACTGGTCGCCCGCCGACGGGTGCTACCGCGACGACCTGCTGCGCCTCGCCTTCGGCCGCGTGCCGACGGTGCCGCACGTCGCCGAGCCGAACGCGACGGCAGGCACCTGCTTCGACGGTGTCGTGCTCTCCGCGGGCACCGGCGACAACATGGCCGCCGCGCTCGGGCTCGCCCTCACCCGCGAGGACGTCGCCGTCTCGCTGGGCACGTCCGGAACCGCGTACGCCGTCGCGGCGGCCCCGACTGCCGACCCGACCGGCGCCATCGCCGGATTCGCGGACGCCACCGGCGAATACCTGCCCCTGGTGTGCACGCTCAACGCGGCGCGCGTCCTGGACGCCGCAGCCCGCATGCTCGGCGTCGACCACGCCCGGCTCGCCGAACTCGCGCTGTCGGCGCCGCCGGGCGCGGACGGGCTCGCGTTCGTCCCCTACCTGGACGGCGAACGCACACCCAACCTGCCCGACGCCACCGGTTCCGTCCTCGGCCTGACCTCCGACAACGCGACCCCCGCGCACTTCGCCCGGGCAGCCGTCGAAGGCATGCTGTGCGGACTGGCCGACGCCCTGGACGCCTTGGACGCGGCGGGCGTCCACGGCGACCGCGTCGTGCTGACCGGCGGCGCAGCCCGGTCGCCCGCGGTCACCGGCATCGCCCCGGCGCTCTTCGACCGCCCCGTGTTCCTCCCCGTCCCCGCCGAGTACGCCGCCACCGGTGCGGCCCGCCAAGCCGCCTGGGCCGTGTCCGGACAGCACCGGCTTCCGGACTGGCGGACTGAAGGAACCCTGTTCACCCCGAGCCGATCCGACAACGCGGTCCGAACCCGCTACGCCGAAGCCCGCGGCCGCCACCTGGAACGCCCCGGACGCCTCGAAGCCGGACCCGTCGCGCGTCGATAGCGGCGCATCCGCCGGATCCTCGGGCCGCCTGGAACACCAGTGCGAGCGACACGCTCGGGAGTGCGATCACGCCCTCCCGAGGCCGGAAGATTCGCGGCGCACGCCTCCCGCCGTACGATGACAAACATGGCATCCCATCCGAGAACGGGGTAAATCTTCGGTAGCTAGCGGCACGCTCGCCCGTGGCACCGGACGGGAGGCGCGCAGTGGACGATCGGGAGACGCTCTGCACGGAACTCGAGGCCGTGCAGACCGCCGCCATGTACGAGGCGCTCGACATCGCCGACGCGGTGATCGTCCTGCTTTACCTCATCGACGATCGCTCGAACGCCCTGGCCGCGACGATCGTCGCGGGCTGGCCCCCGGCCGCTTTCATCCTTCCGGAGAAGATTTCCCTGGACGGCCCGCACGCCTCGGCTCAGGCGTACTCCACAGGCCGCGTCGTGATCATGGGAGAGGACGCGCCGGACCCCGCGCTCGACCGACTGGTGCCCTTCCCCTGGCCGTACTCGGTGTGCGCGCTGCCCCTGAACTACAGCGGCAAGTCGGACGGCGAGAGCCGCGACGACGGGTGCTGGGGGACCCTGACGGTGATCCGGATCCCGTCGCGCGACGGGCGGATCCGCCAGGACCAGGTGACGCGCCTGGGCGAGGTGAGCCGCCGGCTGGCGGCGGATCTGGCGGACCTCGCCGCCCGCGACGTGCCCATCGGCCCCAGCCCGAGGCCCGCGTTCGTGCCCGTTTCCGGCAAGCCGTCGACGGCCTCGACATGGGGCATCGGCACGATCACCGGCTCTCCGGGCCTCACCATGACCTACCACCTGACCTCGCTGGCGGCGGTCCTGGGCCAGGCGCTCACCACGGCCGATGTGGTGCAGGTGGCCCGGACCCACGTCATGGAGCCCTTCGGCGCGTCCGGCATCCTGCTGCTGAGCGCCGCGGACGAGCGGACGTGGGTGCTCGGCCACTACGGGGTCTCGACGGTCGCCCGGTGGCTGCACGGCGCGTCCGCCCACGACGGCACACCGGCCGCCGACGTCCTGCGGTCGCGGGCCCCGCTGCTGCTCCCGGACCCCGCGGCCCTGCCCCGGCAATATCCCACCGCACCGATCAACGGCGGCGGGTCATGGGCGTGGATGCCGCTGAGCGCCTCCGACCGCCCTGTAGGTGTGTGCGGCCTGATGTTCGAGCGGCGGCACGAGGCCAAGGCCGAGGAACAAGCCTTGATGATGATGATGGCGGGCCTGCTCGCGGAGGCGCTCGACCGGGTCCGGCTGCACGAGCACGAGCACGAGCTGGCCGAGCTGCTGCAGCGCCGTCTGCTGCCGACCGACCTGCGCGACCTGCCATCCGTCACCACGACCTGCCGCTACCTGCCCGCGCCCGCCGGATCAGGCGGGTCCGCCGGGTCCGGCGCCGGCGGCGACTGGTACGACGCCATCGTGCTGCCGGGGGAGGGCCGCATCGCCCTGGTGTGCGGCGACGTCGAGGGCCACGACGTGCGCTCCTCCGTCGTCATGGGCCAGCTCCGCAGCGCGGTGCGCGCCTACGCGGCCGAGGGGCACGACCCCGCCGCCGTGCTCACCTCGGCGTCCGACCTGCTCACGCAGCTGGAGTCCGACCTGCTGGCCACGTGCTGCCTGATCCATCTCCACACCACCTCCGGCACCGCCCGGATCGCGCTCGCCGGTCACCCCGCGCCCCTGCTCCGCTATCCGGACGGCCGCATCGAGACCCTGGACGCGACGATCGGCGTGCCCCTCGGCCTGGCCGTCCCGCAGCCGTACGAGCAGTTCGAGGTCCACGTGCCCCCGGGCGCGCTCCTTGCCCTCTACACCGACGGCCTGGCCGGCGCGCGCGACGACGAGGACGTGGTCGCGAAGGCGCGCCGACTGGTCGAATCCGGCACGCAGGACGGCGTGGACGTCGAGAACCTCGCGGACCACATCGTCGCGCGCGTGCCCGCCCCGCCCGACCGCCGAGACGACGTCGCGCTCCTGCTGGCCCTGTACGAAGGCCAGGGCCGCCGGCGACGCCTCGGACGGCTCACGATCCACCGTCACGACCTGCGCGGCGTGCGCGACACCCGCCGATGGCTCCGCGCCGTGCTCACCGACTGGGGCTGGGCCGACGCCGTCGAGAACGCGGAGCTGATGGTGTCGGAGATCGTCACCAACGCCTTGATCCACGCGGACAGCGCCGTGGCCGTCAGCGTGCGCGAGCGCGAGGACCACATCCACTTCGAGGTCGAGGACTGGGACGTCTCGCCCCCGATCCCGTCCGCCCTGTCGGCCGAGGAAGGCGAAAGCGAAACCCGCGAGACCGGCCGGGGCCTGCTGATCGTGGCGGCCCTCGGCGACTGGGGCGTGTACCGCAGACCGCACGGCAAGGCGGTGTGGATCAACATCTACCCGGAGAGCGCCGACATTGCCGACGCCGAACCGGGGACGCCTGACGCGTGACGCGGTCGGCGGTCGGCGATTCGCTTCAGGTCGCGTCAGACCGCGGTGGGGCGTTGCCGCTGTCTCCGCAGGCGCAGGTGCCGACGGGGACGGTGTCGCCGCGCAGCAGCTCGAACTTCTCGCGCGTCGCGTCGTCGCCCGGCGACAGGACCATCAGGTGCGCGCCTGGCGCCGCGGCGACGTCCAGCGTGGTCGACGCGCACGTCAGCTCACCCAGGCCGCAGTGCCGGAACACCCGCTTCCACGCGATGTGGTCGATCACGGCCTGCTCGGCCCAAAGCTCGCCGAACTCCGGGCTGGCCGCCGCCAGTCGCGACACGAACTCGTCCCACGCCGGCTCGCCGACGTGTCGGCCGTAGCGGGAGCGGAAGCCCGCCACCATCCGGCCCAGTTCCTCACGACGGTTCACGAACGGGCCGCAGCAGCGCGGCAGCATGAACGACTGCCACAGCAGATTCCGCTGGTCGGCGGGGGCGTCGACGACGAACGGGAACAGCAGCGCGAAGGCGCGGTTCCAGGCGAGCACGTCGCTGAGGTCGTTGAGCGCCGCGGCCGGTAACGGGACAAGGGCGTCCAGGATGTCGTGCACCTCCGGCGCCAGCTGCGCACCCCCGGCCAGCGCCTGGACCATTGACACATCGGCGAGCCGATACAGGTGCTCGGTCTCGGTCGCGTCCAGCCGCAGCGTACGCGCGACCGAGGCCAGGACCTGGACGCTGACGTTGATCGGCCTCGCCTGCTCCAGCCACGTGTACCAGGCGACCCCGATCCCGGCGAGCTGGGCGACCTCTTCGCGGCGCAGACCCGGAGTGCGGCGGCGGATGCCCGGCGGCAGGCCCACGTCCCGCGGATCGATGCGCTCACGGCGGCTGCGCAGGAACGAGGCCAGCTCGGACCGGCGTGCCGCGGCGGCGTTCTCGCCGACCCTCCCGACCGGAGCGGACGCGGCGCGTGTGTCGGCGTTCATGGCCACGATCATGCCCACCGCCGCATCCGGGTGCCAGATAGTGGCGGTACCAGGACCAGCAGACTCCTGGCGCCCCTTCACGAGCCGCCCATCATGATGTTCCGTGACCGAGAACCTGATGAGGCGTCAGACACCGCTCCACACCGACGCCACCGAGCCGTGTCCCAGCGGGTGGAACGGTCGAACACCGTTTGCCACGGCGGGCATTCCGCAGGCTGGTCCCGCCACCTAGAACGAACTTTCCACCTGTCTGGTCGTGCTCCATGCCGATTCCGCGTTCGACGGGGATACGGCCTGTCGGTGCGCGCTGTCCGGACCGTGGACATGCACGCCCCGGCGGGTGTCGGGGCGGACGGGGATCTCACCAAGGGGGAAGCCGACCATGTCGGTTCTGGCATCGACGCGCCGCGTCGGCCACAAGCAACGTGTCCGCAGACGGCGAGGCCGCCACACCGCGGTCGCCACGGCACTGTGTCTGGCGTTGCTGACGCTGGGCGTCGCCCCGCCGGGGCTCGCCGGTGCGGGCGGGTCGACCACCGGCACGGGTGCCGCCCCATCGGTGAACACCCCCGAGCATCCCGAAGGAACGTCGTTCAATCCCAACCAGATCAAGGACATCAAGGCCGCCGATCCCGGCAGCGGTGTGAACGTGATCGAGGCGCCGTCGGCGACGAACGCCGGTGACGCGCGGCTGTCGTATCCGCTGGAGCTGCCCAAGGGGCGGGCCGGTGTGCAGCCGACGCTGGCGCTGGCCTACAACTCCCAAGGTTCGGACGGCCTGCTGGGCCTCGGATGGGACCTCAGCCTCCCCTCGATCACCGTGGACACCCGGTGGGGGGTGCCGCGGTACGACCCCGCGTCGGAGACCGAGACCTACCTGCTGAACGGCGAGGAGCTGACTCCGGTCGCGAACCGCGGGGCGCTCCAGCCGCGCACCGCGGAGAAGATCTTCCACACCCGGGTGGAGGGCCGGTTCGACCGGATCGTGCGGCACGGCGACAAGCCCGCGAACTACTGGTGGGAGGTCACCGACAAGCAGGGCATGCGCATGGTGTTCGGCGGTGCACCGGACACCACGCTGGCCGGCGCCGCGGGCAACACGGCCATGTGGGCGGTGCGCGAGGTGCGCGACACGCACGACAACCTCATGCGCTACACCTACGCCCGGGTCAACGACGGCGGCACCGCGAACTCGACGGTGCCGGGCACCAATCTCTACCCGCAGCGCATCACGTACACCGGGCAGGGGAACACCGACGGCCACTACTCGGTGACCTTCATCCGGGACCGGGACCGCCGCGAGGCGCGCCGCGCCGACGTGCAGATCGACGCCCGGTTCGGCTTCAAGCGGGTGACCGCCGACCTGCTGCGCCGGATCGAGGTCAAACTCGACGACCAGCTGATCCGCGCCTACGAACTCAACTACCGCACCGGCGCGTTCACGAAGACGCTCCTTGCGGGGGTGGCGCAGTTCGGCTCGGACAACCGCGTGTTCGACACCCACACGTTCGACTATTACGACGACGTCCGCGACGCGCAGGGCAACTACACCGCGTTCGCCCAGGCGGCAGGCTGGACGGTCCCGGACGACGGCCTCGGCGTGAACGTCCGCGACGGCCAAGCCGGCGCGGTGTCGGCCAACACGTCGGCGAGCGTCGGCGGGCACCTGTACGTCGGCTACAACCCCGTGGCTCCGACCAAGAGCGGGTCGGTCGGCGTCAAGGTCGGCGTCAACGCCGGGCAGACGGACGGGCTTCTGGCGTTGCAGGACGTGAACGGCGACAACCTGCCGGACAAGGTCTTCCGCAAGGACGGCGAGGTGTTCTACCGCGCGAACCTGTCGGGGCCGAACGGGCAGCCGAAGTTCTCCGACACCGCGGTCAAGCTGACCGGCCTGCCGGGCATGTCGCGGGAGCGGACGCTGTCCGGCACCGTCGGCGTCGAGGCCTACCTCGGCGTCAACGGGCAGCTCGACTACGTGTCCACCACGACCACGTCGGACCGATACTTCGCCGACGTCAACGCCGACGGCATCGCCGACCTGGTCAACAACGGCGGCGTCCTGTTCGGCCACTTGGACGCGAACGGCAACCCCGTCTACACCGCGAACAGCGCCGACACCCCCGTACCGGTCGGGTCCGGCCGCACGAACGGCACCATCGTCGGCGACCAGACCGCCGCGTTCGAACGCGCCGTCGACAACTCGCCGCTGATGGACAGCGTGCGCCGCTGGGTCGCGCCCTACGACGGCACCGTGCGGATCGAGGGCCGGGCGCGCCTGGTGCAGGACACCAGCCCGCAGCGGGCCGAGTACGCGAAGGCCGACGGCGTCCGCGTCGCCATCCAGCACGGCGACAGCGAACTGTGGGCGCAGCGCATCGGCCCCGACGACTACATCGAGTTCGCGCCGACCGGGGTGGACTCGGTGCAGGTGCACAAGGGCGAGGCGCTCTACTTCCGCGTGCAGTCCATCCTCGACGGCAAGTACGACACCGTCGCGTGGGACCCGAAGATCACCTACCTCGGGCTGCCCGCGGGCACCGACGTCAACGGGCTGAGCACCACGGTGTTCGACGCGCAGAGCGACTTCACCCTCGCCGGGCGGCCCTCGCTGGTCAACACGCCGCTGGCCGGGACCCTGAAGATCACCGGCGACGTGGCCAAGAGCGCCCCGACGTCGGACGACGTGACGCTGCTGATCACCCAGGAGAAGACCGACTCCGCGGGCAAGCCCGTCACCACCGAGCTGATGCGCAAGGTCCTGCCGGCCGGGTCGACCGGGACGACGCCGGTCGACCTCACCGTCCAGGTCGGCGCCCGTGAACGGTTGTCCTGGAAGCTGCTGGTGGACTCGCCGATCGACGCGAACGCGCTGAAGTGGACGCCGAAGGCGTACTACACGCAGGCGTCCGGCGTGGACGCGGTGGTGGACGCGCAGGGCAACCCGACGATCGTGATCAACCCGCCGTACGAGCTGAGCATGTACCCGGTGGACACGCTGACCGCGCCGCAGGCGTCGTACACCGCGACGGCCACCGGCACGCTCCTCGTCGAGCCGGACTTCCGGATGAAGCCGAACTCCGAGACCGCGCGGGTCTTCCTCACCGCCAAGAAGCGCGACGGCACGCTGGTCGGCAAGCGGGCGATCGACATCGTGTCGGGCGTGGGGCCGTTGAACACGGCGGTCCGGCTCTCGGTGCCGGTCACGCAAGGCGACGAGCTGTTCTTCGACCTGAGCACCACGGACGCGAAGATCCCGGGGCTGCTCACCTCGCAGTCGGTGAAGGTGAGTTGGGACGCCGGGGAGACGTTCACACCGGTCCCCAGCGCACTGCACGCGGCCGCGGAGGACGGGGCGTTCGCGCAGCCGTACCGCGGCTGGGGCGTGATCGGCTACCAGGCCAACCGCGACCGGGCGACCCGGCCGATCGCGGAGAACGAGCTGGTGATCGACCAGAGCTACAAGGACGCGCTGCCGCGCGAGCCCGTCCAGGCCGACGTGGCGGGGTTCACCGCCGACCCGAAGGTCCCCGCGCCGCGGATCGCGGTGTTCGCCCCGCAGCCCGCCCAGGGCCGGTGGGTGGCCTCCGACGACAGTACGTGGGCGGGCCCGGGCACGGCGGCCAGTTCCCGGATGGGTCCGGACACCGTCGACGTCGTCACCGACGCCGACCTCGCGGGCGCGACCGGCCCCATCCGGCGTGGCCGGACCCAGCAGATCTCCACGACGCTGACGCTCGGCCCGTTCGGCGGCAGCGGCGCGGCCGGCACCACCGCGGGCGAGGTCGACTTCCTCGACCTCAACGGCGACGGGTACCCGGACGTCGTCGGCTCGAAGGAGATCCAGTACTCCGACATGAACGGCGGCCTCGGATCCACCCGGGGCGTCCTCGGCAGCAACGTCCGCGAGTCGGACTCGACGTCGGGCGGCGTGTCGCTCAGCGCCGGCAGCCCGACCCGCACCACCACCACTGCGGCCGGCCGCGACGCGCCGACCGGGGAGTCCGGGGCGAACAGCGCGCGCAACGGCAGCGAGATGCCCTCGCTGGGCATCGGCGGCAACCTCGGCGGCGGCGAGTCCGACACCAAGTTCGACCTGGTCGACATCAACGGCGACGGGCTGCCCGACAAGGTGTACGCCAACGGCGACGCCGCACTCGGCCTGGGCTACGCCTTCGCCGCCCGCGAACCGTGGGGCGGCGGCCCGGTCAACGACGCCTCCTCCCGCAGTACGGGCGTCAACCTCGGCTTCAACCTCGACAACTACGGCTTCGCGGGCGGCGCGTCCGCGACGCTGGGTACCTCGTGGACCAAGGGAACCCTCGCCGACGTCAACGGCGACGGGCTCCTGGACCACGTCTTCACCGACGGCGCCAATCCGCTGAAGGTCGCGATCAACACCGGCGGCGGCTTCACCTCGCCGGTGCCGTTCCGCGGCTCCTTCAGCGACATCGCCGTCGACAAGAACGCCGACCTGGGCGCGGGCGTGTACTTCACCTTCGGGTTCTGCCTGACCTTCGGCTGCATCGTCTTCAACCCGGGTGTCGACACGTCCGTCGGCATCGGCCGCTCCGAGGTCGCGCTGCGCGACGTCAACGGCGACGGGCTCGTCGACCACGTCAAGTCCACCCGCGACAACGAACTCCAGGTCGCGGTGAACAAGACCGGCCGCACCAACCTGCTGCGCTCGGTCAACCGGCCGATGGGCGCCCGCATCGACCTGGACTACACCCGGGCGGGCAACACCACGGCCATGCCGCAAAGCCGGTGGGTGCTGTCGCGCGTCGCCGTGTTCGACGGCGTCGCCGGCGACGGCGTCGACACCCGCCTGACGACCTTCCGCTACGAGCAGGGCCGCTACGACCGGCAGGAGCGCGAGTTCTCCGGCTTCGGCCGGGTCGTCACCGAAGAGCGCGACCCCAGCGCCGGCGACGCGGTGGTGCGCACGGTGACGCGGGAGTACCGCAACGACGGATACGCGGGCCGCGGCCTGCTCACCCGCACGCTGACCGCGGACGGCGCCGGGCACCCGTTCACCGAGACGCTCAACACCTACCGCCTGCTCGACATCGCGACCGGCGGCGACGCCGACCCGCGCAGCACGACGGCGACCGTCTTCCCGCAGCTGACCCGGGTCGAGGACAAGCAGTACGAGGGCCAGGCCGCCGCGGGCGCGTCCACGTACACCGACTACTCCTACGACAGTTACGGCAACGTCGTCCGCACCTTTGCCGCGGCCGGCGAAGGCACCGCGGACGATCTGGAAAGCACCTACGAGTACAGCGGCGCCGACCCCGCGTGCCGGGACCGCAACATCGTGGGGACGGCCACCGTGCTGCGGCAAAAGGCCGCCGCGACCGGCGTCCTCCTGCGGCACCACGAGTCCTCGGTCGACTGCGCGACCGGCGAGGTGCGCCAGGTCCGCGAGTACGTCGACGACGGCACCGCGGCGGTCTCCGACATGGTGTTCCAGCCGGACGGCAACCTGAAGTCGGTCACCGGCCCGCCGAACGCCGCCGGGCAGCGGTACAAGCTCGAATACGGCTACGACACCGTCGTCGGGGTCCAGATCCAGTCCATCGTGGACAGCTTCGGGTACCGGTCGACGGCGGCGTACAACCTCAAGTTCGGCGTGCCGGAGCGCACCACCGACCAGAACAACCAGTCCGTGCAGATGGCGTACGACACCGTCGGCCGGCTGAGCACGGTGACGGGCCCCTACGAGATCGGCAGCTTCCGGGCCACCATCGAGTTCGAGTACCACCCCGAAGCCGCGGTCCCGTACGCAACGACCAAGAACATCGACCGCAACGCCGTCGGCCTGCGCAGCGACACCATCGACACGGTCACCTTCACCGACGGACTCAAGCGCGTCCTGCAGACCAAGAAGGACGCCACGGTGCCGTCGACGCCCGGCGGGTTGGCCTCGCAGGTGATGACGATTTCCGGGCGCCTCACGTTCGACGCCCTGGGACGCACCGTCGCGCGGTACTACCCGACGACCAAGGCCAAGTACTCCGGCGACACCGACTTCACGCCCGACTACGACACGGTGGCGCCGACGCGTCAGACATACGACGTGCTGGACCGGCCGCTGAAGGCCGTGCAGCCGGACGGCGTGACGTCCACCATCGCGTACGGGTTCGGCCCGGACCGGGCAGGCGTGACCCGCTCAGAGAAGACCGCCACCGACGGCAACGGCAAGCAGGCGCGCACCTACACCGACGTCCGCGGCCTCACCACAGCCGTGCGCGAGACCAACGGATCGGCGGTGATCTGGACCGACTACGCCTACGACCCGATGAAGCAGGTCACCGCCGTCACCGACGACAAGGGCAACGTCACCCGCACCGCATACGACGGCGCCGGCCGCCGCACGGTGCTCGACAGCCCCGACGCCGGCCGCACCGAAACCCGGTACGACCTGGCCGGGAACCCCGTCGCGAAGACCACCGCGAACCTGCGGGCGGCGGACACGAGCATCGAGTACGACTACGACTACTCGCGGCTGAAGGCCGTCCGCTACCCGACGTTCCCGGCCAACAACGTCACCTACGCCTACGGCGCACCCGGAGCGCCGGACAACGCGGCGTCGCGCATCACCGAGATCCACGACGCGGCGGGCACGGTCACCCGCGGCTACGGGCCGCTGGGCGAGACCGCCAAGGAGACCCGCACGATCACCGCGACCGGCGGCGCCACGCGCACCTTCACCACCCTGTGGCGCTACGACGCGTTCAACCGCGTGCTCCAGCAGACCTACCCCGACGGCGAAGTGCTCACCTACGAGTACGACACGGGCGGCCTGGTCACCAAGGCGACCGGGATGAAGGGCTACACCCAGTACGGCTACCTGGACCGCATCGACTACGACAAGTTCGGCCAGAAGATCTACCAGCAGACCGGCGACGGGGTGCGCACCACCTACACCTACGGCGCCGAGGACCGCCGCCTGGCCACGCTGAAGTCGGCGGCGGCGTCGGGCACGCGCACGTTCCAGAACCTCGCCTACACCTACGACAACGTCGGCAACGTCACCGCGCTGACCAACGACGTCCCGCAGGGCGGGACCATCGGCGGGCCGAGCACCCAGACCTTCGGCTACGACGACCAGTACCAGCTGACCTCGGCGTCCGGCCGGTACACCGACAAGAACAACCATGCCAACACCTACACGCTGAGCCTCGGCTACGACTCGATCCACAACACCACGACCAAGACCCAGCACCACGAAATCGCCGGCGGCACCGCGGCGTTCCCGGCCGGCGCCGGTTCACCCGGCCCGATCGAACCGGTCGACGACGCGTCGAACGCGGCCGACGTCCAGGACAAGACCACGTACGACTACGCCTACACCTACGCGGGCGGCAAACCGCACGCACCCAGCGCCGTCGGCCCGATCACGCAGGCCTACGACGCGAACGGCAACCTCACCGACACCGTCAACACCGCGGCGGGCGGCAAGCGCCGGCAGTACGTGTGGGACGAGGAGAACCGCCTCGTCTGCACCCAGGACACCGCCGCCGCCACCGTCACCCAGAACCCGGCGGGCTGCACGGGCGCCGCCTCGCGCTACACCTACGACGACAAGGGCAACCGCGTCGTCAAGAACGGCGACGGGGTTTCCCTCTACCCGAACAGCACCTACAGCGAGCGCGACGGAGTCGGCTACAAGCACGTCTTCGTCGGCGACACCCGGCTGGTCACCAAGACCGTCGCGGCGTCCGGGACCGAGAACACCCAGTCCTTCTTCCACCAGGACCACCTCGGCTCGTCCGGCTATGTGACGGACAAGCAGGGGAACGTGGTCGAACACTTCGAGTACTTCCCGTACGGCGAGACGTGGGTGGAGGAACGCGCCGGGACGACCGACACGTCGTACCGCTTCACGGGGAAGGAACTCGACTCCGAAACCGGCCTCTATTACCACGGCGCCCGCTACTACAACCCGCGAACGCAGCTGTGGGCGGGGGCGGATCCGGCGCTGCCGCAGTACTTCGGCTCCGACCTGGCCGGGGGGATAGGGAATCCGGTCAACCTGGCGGCGTATACGTATACGCGGAACAACCCGCTGCGGTATACGGATCCAGACGGGCGGGCGCCCACGGACCACACAACGCTTGCCATTCTCGATTACATGGCGCGCCAGATGCGCCAAAACAGCTACGATCCGCGAGTCAGGGAGATCCGTGGCCTCTTGGCTACCAGCCCGATGGAATCCCTCCTTCCGCCCAAGGTGGCATGGGACGACCAAAAGGCGCTGCGCATGTGGTACAACCTCGTCCATACCGGCGCGGAATGGGACCACAAGGACTGGATTCTCCACTTGACCGGGGGCGAATGGTGGACCCCCATCCCCGGCTTTTCGGTCAGCGGCGTTTCGTTCGACATCCGATTCGATGCTTGGTCGAACATCCACTACGGGTTCGTCGGCCGGGTGGCGGGGATCTCGGCCGAGCTGCTGAGGGACGCCGCAGACGCGGCGGACATCAAAGAGCACGGGCACGTTGACCCCACGGACGAAGCCGCCGTGCAGTTCGGCATCGACCTCTTCGACAAGTTGCATTACCGACCCGAGGAAATCAGCCGCGAAACCCTGCTGTTCGAGATCGAGTGCGCGTGGAAGAGGCTGTACGACGCCCAGGTGATCAGACCGCACACAACCTGACGAACAGGGGCGGGGCCAGGCCGGATCGGCCCGCGCAGACGAGGTGAGCGAGAGGGTGCCGGGTGACGGCGCCCTCTCGCCCGCCGGCACGGCGAGCACGGCTGCCAGATAGATGGTGGAGCGGGCCTACGAACCTTCGGAGCGCAGCAGTGCGGCGAGCACCCCTGCGCCCTCGCGCATCCCGCGACCGACTGCCGCCGGGGGAGGCCGTCAGTTGGTGGCGAGAAGGTGCTCCAGCCAGTTGCGGCAGGCCGCGACGGCGGCCTTGCTGATCCGTGCCTCGGGGGCTTTCCGGTCGAAACCGTGGATTCCGCCGGGCCACACGTGCAGCTCGGCTTCGCCGCCGGCCTGCCAGATCCGGTCGGCGTATGCGAGGACCTCGTCGCGCAGGCACTCGGCGGAGCCGACGTCGAGGAACGCGGGCGGCAGGCCGGACAGGTCGGTGGCGCGGGCGGGCGCGGCGTACTGCGGCACGTCCGCTCCGCCCCGGGCGTCGCCGAGCAGCGTGCTCCAGGCGAATTCGTTGCGGCTGCGGTCGTAGAGTTCGACGTCGTCCATCTGCAGGGCCGAGGCGCTGTCGTTGCGGTCGTCGAGCACTGGGGCAAGCAGCAGCTGGCCGAGCAGGCGGGGACCGCCCTTGTCGCGCACGGTCAGAGCGAGCGCGGCGCCGAGGCCGCCGCCGGCGCTGAAGCCCGTGACGACGATGCGCTCCCGGTCGATGCCGAGCTCGTCCGCGTGGTCGGCGACCCACAGCAGACCGGCGTAGGCGTCGTCGATCTGGGCGGGGTAGGGGTGCTCGGGCGCGAGCCGGTAGCCGACCGAGACCAGCGTGGCCCCGAGCCGCTCGGCCGTCTCGAGGATCTGGTCGAGCCCGGTGCGGTGATCGCCACCGTAGAAGCCGCCGCCGTGGATGGAGTAGAGCGCCGGCCGCGATGCGGGCGCGCCGGAGGGCGTACACACCAGCAGCGGGATCTCGGGGGCGCCGTCCAGGCCGGGCACCGAGGGCTGGGAGACGGTGAAGCGCCCGCCGCGGCTGAGGTCCTCGAGCGCCGCCACTTCGGCGTCGATCTCCGCGCGGATCACCGAGAGCTTCTCTATGCTCATCGGCGCCGAGTCCGGTTCCGCCGCCAGGTAGGCGTCATAGGCGACCCGAAGTTCGGCGTCGAGGGGCACGGGAACGGCGGGCACGGTCTTCCCTGGTTCAAGATCCACGCGCGCACGCTAGTGCCCCTGCTCCTTTCGCACCATTTGATTTTCGATGCCTCGCCGATCGCGCAGCAGGGCCGGGCGGATCGGCGGCGCAGGTCCGGTCAGGCCTCGGGGATGACGCGGCCGTCCTCGTCGAGGCGCAGATGCAGCTGCGTCGGGGGCTGGCTGTTCACGTCGGACGGCCGCGGGCCCTCGGGGCCGTCCGGTCCCCAGCGCAGCAGGCGCCGGGCGCGGGCGATCTGATGGACCGTGCCGAGGAACTCCAGGCGCGTGAGCAGCCCGGCGCGCAGTGCCGCCGACGCCTCGGCGTACGGGGCGAGCGCCGGGTCGGGCCGGCCGTCCGTGGTCCGGTACGTCGTGGCGTCGGCGTCCAGCGCGTCCTCGGGGATGAGGCCGTGCAGCCGCGGCAGCATCCAGACGAAGGCGAAGTCGAGGCTCTTGCGGGCGTCGTGCGCCGTGGCGTGGGCGCCGCCGGCCGCCTTCCAGCCGGCGGAAGCCCCACCGGCGGCCTGCTCCACAAGCGTGAACACCGCCGGGAGCGACAGCACGTCCGGGTGGGTGCCCACGGCGACCTCCGAGTCGGCTCGCACCGGGTCGGGGAACCGGGCGCCCGTGTAGTGCAGGTTCCGCAGGGCGAGCTGCTCCAGCGCGGTCGCCGGACTGACGGGTGCGTCCACGTCCAGGACGAGCCCGTCGTCGACGACGGCGCCACGCCCCCGTGCCCAGTCCGGCTTGGGCGGCTGGGGGTCGGTGGGGCGCGGGCCCTCGAGCCCGTCGGGGCCGGCGACCGCGTACTCCTCGGCGCGCACCACCCGGTACCGGGTGCCGGCCACCAGCAGCTCGTCCACTGTCTCGGTCTCCAGCCGCGCGACGGCCGCCAGCAGCTCCCGCCGGACCGCACGGTCGACCGGCGGCCCGGGCCGAGGGCCGGCGCCACCGGTGTACGCCCGGTGCCACAACAAGGAGTTGAGGCTGTCCCGCGCCGACTGCGGACAGCCGCTCGTGATCGGCGAGACCACCCGCCACCGTCCGCCGTCCTCAGCGGACTGCGCCGCCACGCCGAACAGCGGGCCGCGCAGCATCAGCACGCCCTCGCGGCGCAACGCGTCCACGGCATCGGCCTCGGCCGCCGCCTCCACCGGCTCCACCGGAACCCGAACCACCAACCGGCTGCCGGAATGCGCATCCCGCTCGTCCATGGCATCCATGCTGCCGACCGGCGGCGCCCCGTAGCCCCGGAATCGCCGGAACCGTTCCCCGCGACTCTCTGCGCATCGAGGGGGACGCCGTCGCCCCGGAGCCGGCAGGATCCGGGGCGACCACCACCGTGCGCGTCGGTGCCCGATGCGGTCGGCTTCGCGTGACCGTCGCGGACTGTTGATCCGGCTCCGCACCTGTCAAGGAGCAGAACCTCGTCGGCGGAGGCCTCGAATGCCGTCGGTCTCAGGCGGCACTGGACGGGCGGCTAACAGTATTGGGCGGTGTCAGGCACGCTCATGTTCGGAGTCCTGACCTTGATGACGACGCACATGTGGCCGCTGCCGTCCCACGGGCCGTAGTACCAGTTGGGCCCGTCGAATCCGGTGCTACGCCCGGTCGTGGAGGCCTCGCCCGAGTCCGGCCAGGAGTTGTAGTAGAGGCGGCGCGACCAGGTGGCGTCGTACCCGACGTGCTCCACGCGCATCAGGCACGCGACGGAGACGTTGCCGGGCTGCTGCCACATGTGCGGCTGGACCATGTACTGGCTCCACGTCGTCCATGCGTAGCAGCCCTTGCCGTCGGGCCCGATCTGGTCGTCCCAGTTGTATCCCCCGGCACTCGCCGGCGAGGCGGAGGCGAGGAACAGCCCCGTCGCCGACAAGGCCGCGACCGCGGCGGCTTTGACCCTCTTCAAGTGCATGACCGAACCCCCGAGTGTTGTTGTCGACCGCCCCGCACGCACGGCGCGGAGCGTGGCTTCCGGCAGCTGTTCGGCTTGCCTACCGATACCGACGCCGCCGGGCCTGCGGATTGGGCGGTGTCCGCGCGCCCAATTCCCGGCCGTGCCGGCGTCTGCCCGGTCCGGGGCCGACTGCCTCTCCATCAACACCTGAGCCGCGCCGCAAGGTTGCCCGGCCCGCTGGACGATGCCGGGATCCGGTGAATCTTTACGCCGCCCGCGGGGAATCAGACGCCGGCTTTGCGCTGGAACTCCGTAAAGGCTGCTACGGGATCATGCCCCGTCCGCCACCAGGGCTCAGCCGAGACCACACCACCGATCGACTGGAACAGCGCACCCGCCTCGTTCATGCGGCGGGCCGAGACGAGCGCGTACGCCAGCAGGTTCAGGTCCGCTACCGCAGCGGCGTGCGTCAGGAAGCCGGGACGCACCCAACGCCTTGCCGCGGCGTCCAGGAATGCCGAAACCTCCTGCCCTTCCCACATGTGATGGGCTGTGAGCGCGTGGGCCCCGCCTCGCTGCAGTGCGGCGCGATGCGCATCGATGAAGGACACGAGCGGCAAGCCGACCGTGGGGGAGCGGTCCGGAGCAGCCCTGCTTGCGTCCTCGACGAACGACACAGCCTGTCCGGGCCAGTCGCAACCGTCCGAGGTCAGATATTCCAACATCTGAAGGTGCGCCTGGCGATGCCACGGGTCGCGCCGCTGAATCTCCTCCCAGACCGGAACCACTTCAGCGGTGGGACGCTTCGCCAGACTCAGCAGCGCAAGCCTGATCACCCACGGCGTAGGGTCGCTCGGCAGCGCCGCGGCCGCGCGAGCACACGCGTCGAGCGCAGAGGAGAACGCCTCCCTGTCCTCCTGGCTCCCGGCCTCGGCCCGAAGCAGCACCCCGCAGGCGAACAACGTCTGGGCGTGGGCGTCTCGTGGCTCGCGACCGGCCCACCAGCGCTGCACACTGGGTCGCACCGCTTCGGCCAAGACCCAGATGCGGTGCGCCCGGCGATCCCAATCGCCGCCCGTCGCGTCCAGCAACTGGCCGACGACCGCCGAGTCCAGCGTCTGCGCCATGGGAGTGCTCCGCGGAGCAAGACGCTTGCATATCCTGCCGAGATCGGTGTCGTCCAGGTGCGGCGTCAGCCGCGGAGCGGTCGTCCTACGGAGGCT
The DNA here is from genome assembly GCF_029953285.1 of Yinghuangia seranimata. Classification (GTDB taxonomy): domain Bacteria; phylum Actinomycetota; class Actinomycetes; order Streptomycetales; family Streptomycetaceae; genus Yinghuangia; species Yinghuangia seranimata. The sequence goes on from NZ_JASAOI010000059.1 coordinate 31,462, forward strand.
CTTGAAGGGCATGGAAAGGGTCCTAGACCTCGAGACAGTGCGAAGCGTGCCGCCTGTGGTGCTGCTGCGAGCTGACTGCCTGCACCTGCGGCCGTGGCCCCCACACCACGCACCGGCCCCCTGTACATAGGACCCCGAGGCGCGTCAACCACCGGGGGTCCCGGATGCAGGGCAGTCATGCTAGGGGGCGGCCACGGCAGTTGTCATCCGCGGCATCGGATTCCCGTTCCCCCCGCTCTGCGGCACGCGCGAGTTGCGCGTAGGTTGGGAAGCGGGATGTGAACACGATGCGAGCCGTCGATGCCCACGCACCGGCTCCCCCGTTGCATCGGACGTACGCCGTTGTGCGCGTCAGCCATCCCGTGATCCCGAGGAGACATCATGAGTACCTACACCAAGCCTGCCCTGACTCCGAAGCACTTCGCAGAGCTGGTCGACCGACTGAAGGCTGACGAGCACGAGCGCACCAGGGCGATCGAGATCATCCAGACCCGCGGCGTCGTCGCGTTCGCGGACGCGTACTTCGCGCTCACCGACAAACAGCACACCCAACTGGAGGCCGCCACGTCCGACCCCGCCGAGGAGTTCCGGTGGAGGGCGCTGGTGAGCCAGGGACTGGCCACGGGAACGCCCATCTCCATCGTCCCGACGGTCGAGGAGATCGGCGTCAGCATCGGCGTCGAAGTCGGAGCGGACGGCAGCGTCAGCGTATCCGTCAGTTGCGAGCTCTAGCACCGCGACCGAGAAGCAACCACTCGGGGCGGCAAGGGCCGGCCCCCGCGCCTCGAGGTGCGGCTTAGCCCTCCGCGGCGGCGAGTTCCGTCCAGGCGTAGGCGTCGAGGTCGATCTCCTCGTGTACGGTCGCGCACGATTCGCACGTACGCGCGGCCTTGTCGGCGTTGAAGCGTGCGCAGGCGGCGGCGTAGAAGCGCGCGGGGGCGACGGCGTTGTCGTGCTCCCATTCGTAGCGGCGCAGTTCGCCGCCACATGACGCGCAGTACCAGGCGGCGCCTAGGAGTCCGGCCTCCAACGCCATGTAGCGCAGCGTCACACCAGGCTCGCGAGGCACGATCCGGTGCGGCGTCCCGGCCGGGATGTAGACGTGGTCGCCGACGGTCACGCGGAAGCGGTTCACCGAACTGTCGTGCAGGTACACGTCCACCGTGCCCGAGAGCTGGCTGATGACGCTGTCCTTCTCGCACAACAGGTGGAAGGGCTGCGGAAGCCGGTTGTGGGACAGGTACACCTGCGGGTCGGTGTCCTCCGGCAGTACCGCCTCGTCCGCGTACTGGCCGAACTCGTCGGGCGACTTGAGGGCGTTGAGCATGCGGCGGCGGTTCACGGGCGGACGCTCCCTTCGGGTGCGACGGCGGCGGCGACGAGGGCGCGGTGTGCCGCGCTCACCGCACGGGTCTGGCGGACCTGCCGCGCCCAGCCCCAGAGTTCGCCGGGGAAGGACGCGTTGACGTGCCCGCACTCCGTGCAGGTGCGCCCCTCTTCGGAGTTGCGCATCTCGACGAACTCGGCGGAGCCGACCGCGGAGGGGAACTGGATCACGGCGTCGCCGGGGTCGCCGTAGCGGTCGGCGTCGAATCTGGGAAGATCATGCGGAGTTGCGTCGTACTCGTGGCGCACGATCTCGGCCTTGCACTTCGCGCAGCGGGCGGTGATCGCCTCGGACTGCGTGCCCTCCTCGGCCTGACGCTGCGTCACCACCAGGACGGCGTACGCCTCGGGGTTCGTCTGGTCGCGCAGGAACGAGTTGACGCCGTGCAGGTTGCGGGTGGCCATGATCTGGCCGGAGTTCAGCACCGATCCCTCCGAGCCGTACGCCACCACAACCTCGTCGACCGTGTTCCAGTGGAAGAAGTGGCCGTACGCGACGTCCTCGCCGCCGATCAGCACGTTGCCGCACGGCACGATCGCGCCCGCGTGGTCGTACGGGAACAGCGGGGTCAACTGCGCGGCGGCCTGTGCCATGCGCGCGTAGACGTTCGTCTTGAGCGGTTCGCGCTCGGGGTCGGGGGAGGGGATGCGCCGGCTCTCCGCCAGATGTACTGGTGTGGTGATGTCCTCGCTCACGGTGTTCTCCTCGTGGACACGGACTGCCAACTTGTTTGTGGGATACAGTAAATCGTCCATCGCCCGCGCAGTAAGAGAGGACTCCCATGGCTTTGTTCGTCAGCCTCCATCAGGCGCCGGGTCTGTCGCCGGAGGAGATCGCGGGCTACGGCCCCGAGGTGGCGCGCAACGTCCACGCGACGTTCCGGCAGCTGTACGTCAACACCGACACCGGTTTCATCACCAGCGTGTACGAGGCGGACAGCGCCGCCGACGTGGAGAAGGAATTCGAGCGCGTGGGCTTCCCGTTCGACTCCATCAACGAGGTCGACTTCACCCAGAGCGCGGACGAACTCACCGCGATGCTCGCCGGATCCGACTGACCCGAACTGTCGGAACGCTGCCCGTCGCGAGCGCCGCGGCGGCGAGGCCCAGTGCTGCGAGCAGTGCGAACATGTGGGCGTAGCCGCCGAGCGGGCCCGCGAGGGCGGCGCCGGCCCAGGGGGCGAGGGCGGATGCGGCCATGGCCGGTGCGGACAGGATGCCCGACAGCGTCCCGTACGAGGTGGCGCCCCAACGCTCGGTGATGGCAGTGGCGTTGAGCAGCGTCGCCATGCCCCGCCATGTGCCCGCGACGACCGCGATGACCACCAGTAGCCACACCGGGCCGGGTACGAAGGCGAGCAGTGCAGTGCAGGCGGCGGTGGCCGCGAGGACTCCGACGGTGCGGGCCCGCACTCCGCTGGCGCGGGCGAACCTGGAGTAGCCGAAGCGGCCCAGGACCTGGCCGGCGCCGCCGAGTCCGAGGGCCCAGGCGCCGACCGTCGTGCTCGATCCGCGTTCCTCGAGGAGAGGGACGATGTTGATGACCACCGCGTACATCGCGAACGACCCGACTGTCATGGCGACGACCAGGACGACGAACGGGCGGCTGCGGATGATCGCGCGGGTGTCGGTGGGAACGTCCGCGTGTGCGGCGGGCGGTGGCGCGGGCGGCCACGGGCGGCGCAGCACGATCGCGTGCAGGGGGATCGTGACCGCAGCGAGCACGCCGGCAAGCACGACGTACGTCGCGCGCCAGCTCATGTGCGTGGCGAGCAGGTCGGTGAGCGGCGCGAACACCGTGCTCGCCAGGCCCGCGACCAGGGTGACGGTGGTGAGCGCCCCGAGGTGGCCGGGCCCGTACCAGCGCGTCAGTGCGGCGAACGCGGGCTGGTAGAGCACGGCGGACATGGCGACGCCCGCGACCAGCCACGCAGCCGTGAACCAGGCCAGGTTCGGTGCCCACGCGACCATCAGGACCGCGCCGACGCCGACGACCGAGCCGGCCGTCATGAGCAGGTGCGGTCCGCGCCGGTCGAGCAGCCGCCCGACGGGGATACCGACGATCCCCGCGACGACCAGGGCGAGGGAGAACGCGGCGGTGGAGGCGGGGATGGACCACCCGGTGTCGTCCTTGATGGTCGACGCGAGGACCGGGAACGCGTAGTAGAGGATGCCCCAGCTGGTGATCTCGGTGACGCACAGCGCCGTCAGGACAGTCCGCAGCCGCGGCCGATGAAGGTCATCGGCCGCCGGTGCCGCGGCGGGAGCGGGCGGGGCTTCAGTGCCGACGCGCGCCTGCTCCAACGCTTCGGCACGGCCGCGCTCAGACATCGCCGCGTTCGATGGCACCCGCAATCGAGCGGACCTGCTCGTAGCCCGTGACCGTGAGGAAAGTTGGCGTGCGGCCGTAGCTCTTCATCCCGGCAATGTAGAAGTCCCGCTCGGAGTGCGCGAGGTCATACCGGTGGTGCGGCGGCGCGGACGGTGAGGATGATGCCGACGGTGTTGTCCGCGCGGGGGCGCCGGCGATCAATGGCGCCTCGCGGGCGCGTCCCAAGTTGGGACGTGCCACAGGTATCCGACGGGCGCGCCGCGAAACCCGGCCGTACCCGGACGCGACCCGGACGCGACCCGGTCGGCGCACCGGCAGCACCCTTTCGTGCCAACGCGCGCCCCCGCGCGACGCGGCGTCCCCCGCCGCCTCCGGTGGCGCCGTCGGTTCACTGCCCGATTTCAGGCCTTTAGTGCAGAATTTATTTAGATGCTCTTTATGTGCAAAAGCAAACGGATGCGTGCCTGCGATGCCGAAGGCCTGTACCGAGCGAGCGGAGAAGCGTGATGAGTGCACCCGAAGTCCTGCTGGAAGGCGTCGTGTTCGGCGAGTCGCCGCGCTGGCACGACGGGCAACTCTGGTTCTCCGACTGGGGCGCAGGCCAGGTGATCACGCTTGACGCCGACGGCCGCCACGAGGTGGTGGTGACCGTCCCGTCGTTCCCGATGTGCATCGACTTCCTCCCCGACGGGCGGCTGCTCGTCGTGGACTCGGCCCGACGACGGCTGCTGCGCCGTGAACCCGACGGGACACTCGTCCAGCACGCCGACCTTTCGACGGTCTCGCGGAAGCCGTGGAACGACATCGTGGTCGACGACCGGGGCAACGCCTACGTCAACACCATCGGATTCGACTTTCCCGGCGGTGAGTTCGCGCCTGGCTCGATCGTGCTCGTCACGCCGGAAGGCGATGTCACGCACGTTGCCGACGACCTGGCGTTCCCGAACGGAATGGCGATCAGCCGGGACGGTGGCACGCTGATCGTCGCCGAGTCGTACGCGAACCGGCTCACCGCCTACGACATCGGCAGCCACGGCGACCTCGGCAACCGGCGTGTGTGGGCCGAGACGCCTGACGACCACCCGGACGGAATCTGCATGGATGCCGAGGGCGCGGCCTGGTACGCCGACGTCGCCAACCAGCACTGTGTTCGGGTGCGCGAAGGCGGTGAGGTGCTCGCGACAGTCGACCTGGATCGCGGCGCCTTCGCTTGCGTGCTCAGCCGCGGGGACGACCCCCGCCTGTTCGTCGTCGGCCAGACCTGGGGCGGACCGGAGTCGCAGCAACCCAGTGGGCGGGTTGTGGTGTTTCCGGCACCCGCACCGGGTGCCGGGAAACCCTGACCTGGCCCGGCTCGGCGCGCTATGCGGGGTAGCTGCGTTGGGTGGCGGTGCCGGCGTGGGGATGGAGGGCGACGGAGAAGCCGGCCTGCCCGGCCAGTTCGCGTACGAGGTCCAGGGGGAGTGATCCCTGGCGTTGCACGGTGAGGCACGGCCGGGGATCGTCGCGGGAGGGCGTCGTGGTGTGGAACGCGAGCACGGTGGTGGACATGGGGCGGTGTGCCGGGAAGAGGTCGCGGGCGGCTTCCTCGTCGTCGTGTTCGAGGAGCATCCACCCGGGTTCCGCAGTGAACTCGGTTCGCAGGGGAGCGGCTTGCCAGTGGGCGGGCTCCTCCGCGGTTCCGGTGCGGTGGCGTGAGCGGTTGGCGGAGGTGATGGCCAGGAACGCGCAGCCGGTGGCCGCGAGCGCTTGGGCGACGAAGGAGTTCGACGGGCAGGCGTAGCCCGGCGCGATGACCTGGGTGGTGCGCATCCCTTGGTCCGGGTCGGTGAGGTGCTCGGGGACGTGGGCGGCGGCGGGTCCGCGCAGCCCGAACGGGCCTCGCGTGAAGAGCAGGTCCGCAAGCGCCAGGACGCGGTCGCGGGTGACGGCCGTCGGGAGGCGCGACCAGTCGAACACCGATGCGATCCGGGCCGGTGGAACGCTCAGGCTGCCCACCTGATCGGCCGGGCGCCCCTTCAGGGTGTTCATCGCCCGAACGGCCTCGCGTTCGGGCCGGGACGTCATGGCGTAGAAGTTGGCGAAGCCGTGGGCGACCACGCCGCCCGCCGCCAGGAAATCCACGGCCGACGCCACACCGCGCGGGTCGCGGAGGTGCCTGACGTCGCGCGCAGCCGAAAACGCATCCGACACGCTGTGCCTTTCGTCGAGGGAGCGGGCCCCGCAGGGAACGCTTGGACTGACCAACGCCGCGCGGGAGCACTTGTCACGGCCCCACCAGCTGTTGCGTGGGTGGCCCGGCGAGTGCGATCACGTCACGATGGGAGGAGGGGCCGATCCGGTCACCCGGGGCAGTCCGGGCATCCCGGGTAGTCCGGGCATCGGCCCAGTGTGTCGGCCTGCGAGAGGACACCCCATGGACGTCATGGTCCCCTGGGACCTGCTCGTCTCGGGGCCGGCCGACGCCCAGCAGACCGTGCTGCTGCTCCCCGGTGGGCTGATCCCCGCCCGGTCGTACGCCGAGGTGATGGCCGAGCCCGCGCTCGCCGGTACCCGCCTGGTCGCCGCGACCCTGCCGGGACACTGCGGGACGGCGCCGCCGGAGGACTTCACGATCGGCACCCTGGTCCGGCACACCGCCCGGCTGGCCGAGGAGCAGGCGTGCGACGTGGCGGTGGGATTCAGCATGGGGGCCACGGTCGCGCTCGAGATGGTCGCTACCGGCGCGTTCACCGGCCCGACCGTGTTGCTGGGCAGCAGCATGTCGCCCGCGGACGAACCCGCCTTCTTCCGGGCCGTCTGCCGGCTGGGCGACGTCCTCGGCCCGCTTCCCGCCGCCGCGCTGCTGAAGCTCATGGGCCCGGCCTCGAAAGGCATGCGGGTGCCGCCCGAGCGCCGGGCCGAGCTGCTCCGCGACCTGCGGAGCAACGATCCGCACACGGTGCGCCGGATCCTCCGCGGCTACCTGGACCACCTCGTCGGGCATCAGCAGGCGGCCGCGCGCCTGTGTGCGGCCGGAGTGCCGGTGTGGGTCGCGCACGCGGAGAAGGGCGACGGCGCGCTCACCGCGGACGAGCGGCGCACGTTGGAGGCCTGCCCGCACGCGACGGTGGTCACGATCCCCGGCACCAGCTACTTCCTCCCCAACGAGGAGCCGCGACGGGTCGCGGAGCTCGTGGTGGACGCGCTGGCCGCCGCGGGACCGCAGCCTCGCTGAGGGCCCGGCCGCGGTGGCGGCCGGGCCCGTCAGGTCACGCGCGCGTGGAGGGGTCGGACGCCCCGGAAGCCGCTAGCTGCCCTGTGCCTCGGCCGCTGTGGTCGCTGTGTAGTGTGCCGCGATCTCGTCGGTTGTCGTGGTCCACACGCCGGGGTGGTTCACCACGTACTCCAGCGCCTGGTCGAGGTACTTCGTACGGAACGCCTGGCCCGTTACGAAGGGGTGCAGCGCCAGCGACATGACCCGGCCGCTGTGCTCGGAGTCCGCCCACAGCTGGTCGACCTGGTCCTTCACGATCTGCACGAAGTCCGGACCGCTGACCGAGTGCGCGGTGAAGATGCCGAGGTCGTTGAGCTCAAGGGTGTAGGGGACGCTGAGCATGCCCGGCACGTTCAGCCGGAACGGCTGGTCGTCGGCCGTCCAGTCGAGCACGTAGTCCAGGCCGAGCTCCTTGAGCAGTTCCGGGGTGCGGAAGGTCTCGCTGAGCGCCGGGCCCATCCAGCCGCGCGGGCGCTGCCCGGTGGCCTTCTCGATGGTCGTGACGACGTCGGCGAGGTAGGCCTCTTCGTCCGCCTCGACCTCGGCCTGGACGATGGAGTTGTTCTTGCCGTGGGCGAGCCATGCCCAGTTGCGGGCCAGGCCGGCCTCGATGATCTGCGGGTACTGCTCGGCGACGTCGGAGTTGAGCAGCGCGCTCGGGCGAATGCCGTACCGGTCGAAGACCTCGATCATGCGCCAGATTCCGACCCGGGGCCCGTAGTCGCGCCAGCCGTGGTTCAGCGGGTCGGGCGTCAGCCCTGCGGTGCCCTGGTTGATGCTGGTCGACGGCTTGCCGAGTTCGAAGTGCTCGATGTTGAGGCCGACGTAGAAGGCCACGCGGTTGCCCTCGGGCCAGGTGATCGGGGCACGGTCGACGATGGGGCTGTAGTCGTAGAGGCGGTTCTGCACGGTGACGCTCCTTCGGCGGGCAGCCGGGGGATCCGGCCGCGGTGTCGGTGTTCCGGCGGTCTCTCCCGCCGACATCGCCAACAGTGCCGCCGCCCCCTTCCGATCGGCTGATGGTCCGCTGATGGTCAGGACTTGTCCGCGCAGCCCCCCGCCAAGATCGGTGGCAGGGCGGCCCGTTTAGGGTCGGGGCATGACGTCTTCCCTTGTCGGCAGTGCCTTCGACTCTCTCCGTCTCGACGCCGTGCGCGACCTGGAAGGACTGCGTCGGGCCTACGAACTCCCCGGCGCCGCGGCCGTGCGCAAGCAGATGACCGAACTCACGGAGCAGACGCGCCAGTTGATCGCCTGCTCGTCGCTGGTGCTGGTCGCGAGCACGGATGCCGAGGGCAACTGTGACGTGTCACCGCGCGGCGGCCCGGCCGGGTTCGTGGCGGTGTTGGACGCGCGAACGGTGGCGATACCGGACGCGACCGGCAACAAGCGCTTGGACACCCTTCAGAACGTCGTGGCCACCGGGCGGGCCGGGCTGCTGTTCGTCATCCCGGGGCGCACCACGACGCTGCGGGTGAACGGCCGCGCCTGCGTCTCCACCCGTCCGGAGCTGCTGTCGCAGCTGACCGCCGTGGGCAAGCCGCCGGCCAGTGCGCTGGTGGTCGGGATCGAGGAGGTCTACCCGCACTGCCCCAAGTCGCTCCTGCGCAGCGGGGCCTGGAAGCCGGAGCAGTGGCTGCCGGCGGACGCCCAGCCGACCTCGGCCGAAGTGACGCTGGCCCAGCTGCGGATGCCGGACCTGACGATCGCCGACATCGAGCAGGCGGAAGCGGATTCGCTGAAGTACCGGTACGAGTAAAGCGCCGACCGGCGATCGTCGAACCGGCGCCGGAAATCACTCGAAGCGGCGAACCGTCGCGTGACGTCGGCGCGCCGCGAGGCCCCGCGCCTGCCCGCCTCAACAAGCGGCAAAACGGGGCCTAGCCGACTGGAGTCACCGGCCCTACTGGCTCTCAGGGTCCTCCATGGGTGCAAGCAGTCGGTGTTTGATCGATTACTGTCGGCGACATGAGGTGTGGGGCTGCGGCATCGAGCCGGCGTGTGCCGGGTGTGGCGCTGATCGCACTCGCCCTGCTGATCGCCGTGCACGCACTGGCCTGCGCCCACGCAGCGTGGCCGGACTCCACGGCCAACGTGGACGCGACCGCGCAGGGCTTCGCACGGGCCACCCCGTCCTGCGCGACTCCGGTCCGCGCCGTTCCGGACACGAACCCCACCTCAGGCGGGCCGCAGCAGACCGCCGTCGCTGTCGCCGCGGCCGTCCTCGTCGACGAGCCGCGCGCCGCCGCACCGCACGGCGGTGACGACGAGGCCGGATGCGGCCACCCGTGCGCGCAGGCCGGTGACCGTGCCGTGGCCGGCTCGACCGTCTGCGCCGAGGCGCCGGCCTGTCCTGCGGCCGACGTCCCCTGTGCGGCAGCACCCTCCGCGGGACGTGACGCCCCGTCATCATTCGTCGCAGGCACGCTGGTCGGGCCCCGCGCGCTGCTCGGAGTCTGGCGGACCTGACCGGGACCGCCGCCCCGCGCCCGCCTGTTCGCCAGGTGCCGGGCGCGGACGGCCCCGCGTCCACCCTCCGCACTCCTCACGCGGCCCCGCTCACCTGCGGCCGGCCGCAGGAAGACGCTGCCATGCCTTCGTCGCGCAACACCCGCAGTCAGCCCCCCATCACACACGCCCCGCTCACTCACACAGCCGGCGCCCCGTCGCTGCGCCACCCGGCGGACCGCGCCGCCAGGAGCCGCGCGGCCGCGCGGCCCGGCCCGTCTCCCGCGGGTCAGCAGTCCGCGCCCGCCGCGCAGGTGCTGTCCTGCGGCGCCCGCCCCGCGTCGTCGCCCGCGGGTCTGGTCGGGGACACGCCCGTGCTGTGGATCGGGTCCCCGTTCAGCCCGCCGGACCGCGGCTTCTGGGCCAAGCTCGAAGGCCACAACCCCGGCGGCATCAAAGACCGCACCGCCCTCCACATGGTCGAACAGGCGCGGCTGCGCGGTGACTTGGCACCCGGGGCGCGGATCGTGGAGTCGACCTCGGGCACGCTCGGGCTCGGGCTGGCCCTCGCCGGCGTCGTCCACGGGCACCCGGTGAGCGTGGTCACGGATCCCGGCATGGAGCCGCAGATGGCCGGGCTGTTGGCCGCCTACGGCGCGGACCTCCATCTGGTCGAGGCGCCGCACCCGGTCGGCGGCTGGCAGCAGGCGCGCCGCGACCGGGTCGGCGAACTCCTGGCCGCGCACCCGGGATCGTGGTGCCCCGACCAGTACAACAACCCCGACAACACCGCCGCATACCGGCCGCTGGCCCACGAACTGGTCGCCCAGCTCGGCCGGATCGACACCCTGGTGGTCTCGGTCGGAACGGGCGGCCACTCGGCCGGCGTCGGGCACGTGTTGCGTGCCGTGCACCCGCACCTGCGGATCGTCGGTGTGGACTCCTGCGGCTCGACGATCTTCGGACAGCCCGCCACGACCCGGCTGATGCGCGGCCTCGGGTCGAGCATCTTCCCCGGCAACGTCGACTACGCGCTCTTCGACGAAGTGCACTGGGTCGCCGCGCCCGAGGCGGTGTGGGCGGCGCGGTCACTGGCCCGCGACCAGTACGCCACCGGCGGCTGGAGCGTCGGCGCGGTCGCCCTCGTCGCGCGCTGGCTGGCCCGCACCGGCCCGGCCGAGCAGCGGGTCGTCGCGGTCTTCCCCGACGGTCCCCAGCGCTACGTCTCCACGATCTTCGACGACCACTGGTGCCGTGAACGCGACCTGTTGGACCGTCCGCCCGCCGACGACCCGCACGAGATCGGGCATCCCGCCGACGACGTGGTCACCCGTTGGACGCGCTGCACCACCGTTGTCGACCCGCTCGCCCGACGCGCCGCGCCGGACGGCGATGCGGACCCAAACGGCGATGCGGACCCAAACGGCGATGCGGACCCGGACGGCGACGCGGGCCCGGACGGCGACGCGGGCCCGGGCGTCGCCGACCGCGACGAACCGGACCGCCGCGCGACCTGCACGGCCACCGGTGACGTGCGCTTCGTCGGGACGGCACGATGACGAACCTGTGGCGCACCACGCGCTCGTTCCCGCCCGCCGCCCAGGTGCTGATGGTGAATCAGTTCGCCATCAACCTGGCGTTCTACATGCTCATGCCCTATCTCGCCGCCCAACTCGCGGGCCCGCTGGGACTGGCCGCATGGGCGGTCGGGCTGGTCCTGGGCGTGCGGAACCTCTCCCAGCAGGGCATGTTCCTGGTCGGAGGCACCCTCGCCGACCGCTACGGCTACAAGACGCTGATCATGGCCGGCTGCCTGCTCCGCACCGCCGGATTCGCGCTGCTCGGGCTGGCCGAGTCGCTGCCCGCGCTGGTGGTGGCGTCCGCGGCCACCGGGTTCGCCGGGGCGCTGTTCAACCCGGCCGTCCGGGCCTACCTGGCCGCCGAGGCCGGGGAGCGCAGGGTCGAGGCGTTCGCCGCGTTCAACGTCTACTACCAGGCCGGGATGCTCCTCGGGCCACTCGTCGGACTCGCGCTGCTGGCCGCCGACTTCACGGTGGTCTGCGCCGCATCGGCCGCGGTGTTCGCCGGACTGACCCTCCTCCAGGCCCGAGCGCTGCCCTCCGGGCGAGCGGCCGCGGCGGACCGGGAGACCGGGGTGCTCGCCCAATGGCGTGTCGTCGCGGGCAACCGGCCGTTCGTGCTCTTCTCCGTCGCGATGATCGGCTCGTACGTCCTGACGTTCCAGGTCTACCTCACCCTGCCGCTGGCGGCGGGAACGGCGTTCGGGAACAGCGGGAGCACCGTCACCAGCGGCCTGTTCGTGGTCTCGGCAGGTGTCGCGGTCGTCGGCCAGCTGCGACTCACCGGGTGGGCGAAGCGGCGGTGCACGCCGTCGCAGGCCGTCGTGCTGGGTCTGGCCGCGATGGGGGCGGCGTTCGTCCCGCTCGCGTGCACGCCTCCGGACGATCGGAGGCTGGTGGCGGCCGCGCTGTTCGCCACCGTCGCGCTTCTGGCCGTCGGCGGCGCGGTGGTCTACCCGTTCGAGATGGACACGGTGGTGACGCTCGCCCGGGGCCGGCTGGTGGCCAGCCACTACGGGCTGTACAACACCGTCTCCGGCGTGGGCATCACCCTCGGCAACCTGGTCTGCGGTGCGCTGTGGGACTGGGCGGGCGACCACGGTGCGCTCTGGCTGGTGTGGGCGGTCCTCGCGTCCACCGGCGCCGGATGCGCGCTGGCCGTCCGGGTGTTGGCCGCAGGCGGAGGCCTGAGTCCCGCGCCGCGTGCCGCGGCCGAAGAGCCGGCCGGGGTCTGACCGGATGCCCCGGCCGCACAGGGCCGCCTGCCCTGCGCGGCCGGGCCCGGGACACCCCGGGCCTCAGCCCTTGCGCAGTCCGCGGAAGAACTGCCGAAGGTCGCCGACCAGCAGGTCCGGGGCGTCGTGGGCCGCCCAGTGGCTGCCGCGGTCGAACTCGTTCCAGGAGACGACGTTCGCGTGGTCGCGTTCGGCGAACGTGCGGACCGGTCGGAAGTCGTAGGCGAAGCTCGCCAGCGCGGTCGGGGCGGTCGTCGGCTCGGCAGGGTGCTCGGTGTGCCGGTCCTCGTAGTAGAGCTGTGCCGAGGAGCCGCCGGTGTTGGTGAACCAGTAAATCGTGGCGATGGTCAACAGGGTGTCCGGCTCCACGGACGTGCCGAGCAGCTGGCCGATCCACGCGAGTTGGCCGGCCGGGGAGTCGGCGAGCGCGTGCGCGAGGTTCTGCGGCTTGGTCGCCTGGAGTTCGGCGAACGCGGACATCTCGGCGTTGAAGGACTGCAGGAACTGGAGCATCCCGAGCTCCTGCTCGCTCAGCCCGTCGAATTCCCCGGGCGCGCCTACCGGGAAGGAGAAGAGCTGGTTGACGTGGACGCCGATGACGTCGTCCGGGTTCTGCCGGCCCTGCTCGGGGGCGACGTACGCGCCCGCGTCGTTGCCGTGTACGCCGTAGCGCTCGTAGTCGAGCCGTCGCATCAGCTCGGCCCAGGCGGCGGCGATGCGGTGGCGGTTCCAGCCCGCCTCGCGGGTCGGGCCCGAGAAGCCGAATCCGGGCAGGTCGGGGATGACGACGTGGAAGGCGTCGGCGGGGTCGGCCGGATTGGTCAGGGCGTCCACCAGGCCGACGTACTCGACGAACGTGTTGGGCCAGCCGTGGGTGAGGATCAGCGGCGTCGCGTCCTCGTGCGGGGACCGGACGTGCACGAAGTGGATGTTCTGCCCGTCGATCTCGGTGACGAAGTGCGGGTACTCGTTGAGCCTCGCCTCGTGTTCGCGCCAGTCGTACGTGGTGCGCCAGCGCTCGACGAGGTCCTTGACGTAGGACAGCGGGACACCGCGCTCCCAGCCGGGCTGCACCGGACCGGTCGGCGCGGCGTCGGGGTCGCTCGGGAGCTCGTGGGTCCAGCGGGTGCGGGCCAGGCGGTCGCGGAGATCGTCGAGGTCGGCTTGCGGGATGTCGATCTGGAAACGCTTGATCTCGGTCATGCGGCCAGCGTCGCGCAGCCTCTGGCCTGCATCAACGCGGAAATGCACAACGATCGTCCCGTTCCGCGCAACGATCTGTCGGCGGCCGGCCGCCGCGTCACGCCGGGGTCGGCGACGGGTCCCCGAGCCACTCCGCCGGCGCGGCGCGACCCGCGTGGTCCGCGAACGCCTCCGCGAGATGCTCGTGCGGACCCGGCGCCCAGACCGTGCGGATGGGCATCGGCGGCAGCCCGGTCAGCGGGGTGAGCACGACGCCCGGACGGTCGTGCACCTCCAGGAGCGACGCGAACGTCAGGTGCGCCAGCTCGCCGTCGGCGACGAGGCGAAGGACGTCCTCGACATACGGTGCGGGCATCCGCCGCAGGGTCAGCGGCTGACCCGCGGGTGTCGCGCCCGGCGTCCAGGACCCGCCCAACCACGGCGGCAGCTCGGGGTAGATCACCGGATGTCCGCCTGCCGCAAGGTCGTCGATGTCGACCGAGTCCTTGCCCGCGAGCGGATGCCCGGCCCCGAGCAGGACGGCGCGCTGCACACGGTGGACGACCGGGCCGATGTGGAGCGGCGGCGCGAGCGGCACGGACGCGACGGGCATCCAGGTCACGAAGGCGGCGACGGGCCATTCCTTGCCGATCCACCGGAACAGGTCGGGCGTCGGCAGGCTGGAGGCGACGACCCGGCAGTCGGGGTAGCGGCTCTCGAACGTGCTGATCAGCTCGGTCCTCAGCCGCTGCGGCAGCGTGGTGGCGAAGCCGACGCGGAGGACGCCGCCGTGGCCGCCCGCCCGCCGGACGTCGTCCAGGACCCGCTCGATCTGCACATAGGCGGCGCGCAGACCTGCGTACAGTTGCGCCCCCTGCGGCGTCAGCCTGACCACGCGGCTGCTGCGTTCGAACAACTGTGCGCCCGCACGGCGCTCCACGGCGCGCACGAGAACGCTGACACGCGACGTGGACAGCCGCAGCCGCTGGGCCGCACGACCGAAATGCAGCTCCTCCGCGACACTGAGGAACGCCTCGATCTCCCGCATCTCCAACATCCGGCCACGCTACGAGGACGTGCAGATCCAGCCAAGACCCTGTGCGTGATGGTCCACGACCGACCGCGGGCATCCCTGGCGGATCAGGCCGGCGCGCCGAAGTCCTGCGTCCACCACGGGCCACCCGGGCTCGTGTTGATGCCCACGCCGAGCTCCGTGTAGCTGCACCTCAGGATGTTGGCGCGGTGACCGGGGCTGTTCATCCAGGCGTCCATCACGGCGGCGGGGGTCTGCTGACCTCGCGCGATGTTCTCGCCGTAGCTGCTCCAGTTGTACCCGGCCGCGGTGATGCGGTCGCCGGGGTCGTGCCCGTCCGGGTCGGTGTGATCGAAGAAGTTGCGCGCCGCCATGTCGTCGCTGAGGCCCTTCGCGGCCGCGTCCAGCCGGGCGTTGTCGGTCAGCGGCCCGCACCCGGCCTTGGCGCGCTCCACGTTGGTCAGCCGAAGGACCTCGGCCGCGAAGGTGCTCGCCGGTCCCGTGGCCGGAGGATTCGTATGCGGCGCGGCCGTCGTGGGAGTCCGCGTCGTGGCCGACGGACGGGCGCTGGTCGGTTGCGCGGTCGGAGTCGGCGACGCGGCGGGCGTCGCGTCGGCCGTGGACGGGGCGGAAGCCGTCGAGCTTGCGGAAGGGCTCGGTATCGGGTGCTCGGGGGCTTGTTGCGAGGCGGACGTGCCGCCGGGCGCCACGTCGAACTGCCGGGCCGCCAGGGGGTCTGCCGCCGCTCCGGACGCGCCGACCCCTGGGCGCCCGCCGCCGGCTCGGGGAGAGCCGCCGGAGACGATGCCGCCGACCGCGACCGCCGCACCGACGACGGCCAGGACCGCGCCGACGACCCAGACCCGGGACCACCGCCCCCGCCGCGCCCGTCGTCGGTGCCCGCCGTGCGTGCCCTGCCCGTGCCGCCCGCCGCGCGCCCTGCGCCGTCCGGGTGCCGTTCCGTTCCGGTTGCCCACGCTGTTCCAGCCCTTCGCTGAACCGTCGACCCGGAGCAGGCCGACATACAGGAGACCTGCGAGCCGAAGCGGGATAACACAAGATCGCGCACTCACCTGCCGTCGGGCCCGCGTGACGTCGGCTGTGCGCGTGACGTCGGCAGGCCGGGTGGCTCGTGCCCGACGGTGGCAGGCGAGCGTCACGCGCTGGGGAGCACGAGCGTGACGTCCATGCCGTGCTCCCGCGCGGTGCAGGCGAGTTCGCATCCGACGAACCCGCCGCCGACGATCACCACATGGCGGACCCGCGAAGTCGGCCGAGCTCGTCGACCCCTGGCCCGCCCCCGGCCGCGGCGACTAGTAGTCGACGCTGGGGTCTGCCCGGTGCGCCGGACGGACGCCTGGGTCCGCGCCACGGGCCGGTCATGGTCGTGAAATCGCGCGAAATGTCGCAAAGGTCCGCCATGCTGGTCGATCATTGAGGAGTCCCCAGCAGGGAGGGCCTGGCATGGCAGCGACACCGACGGCCGGCATCGGCATCGATGCGCACCCGACGCCCGACGAGCGAGCCGCGCGCGGTCGCGCCGCGCGCAAGGCGGTGCCGCGCTCGAGCCACGCCGAGTACCAGGCGCCGCGTGACCGGTTCGATCCGGTGGACGTGCTCGAGGAGCAGTCGGCGCGGCGCGTCCAGGAGCTCGTGCCGCTCCGGTACGGCCGGATGACCGAGTCGCCGTTCCGGTTCTACCGCGGGGCGGCGGCCATCATGGCGGGCGACCTGTCGCATACCCCGCAATCGGGGATCCGCGCCCAACTGTGCGGCGACGCGCACCTGTTGAACTTCCGGCTGCTGGGATCGCCGGAACGCCACCTGCTGTTCGACATCAACGACTTCGACGAGACGCTGCCGGGGCCGTGGGAGTGGGACGTCAAGCGGCTCAGCGCGAGCCTCGTCATCGCCGGCCGCGCCAACGGCTTCGACGACGGCGAGCGCGGCACGATCGTGCGGTCCACGGTGAAGGCGTACCGCGAGTGGATGGCGCGCTTCGCGGGCATGCCGAACCTGGACGTCTGGTACTCGCAGATCGACCTGGACCGCCTGCAGCAGCTGATGCTGCGCAAACTCGGCAAGCGCGAACGCGAGCGCGTCACCAAGGCCGCCGAGAAGGCCCGACGCCGCGACAACCTCCAGGTGTTCGAGAAGCTCACCGAGGTCGTGGACGGCCGCCGCCGCATCGCCTCCGACCCGCCGCTGCTCGAACCCGTCCGCGAACTGCTCTCCGACCACGACGCCGAGCAGCTCTCGGGCCGCATCACCGAACTGATCGCGCGGTACAGCCAGAGCATTCCGTCCGACCGGCGTGAACTGCTCGGCCAGTTCCGCGTGGTCGACATGGCCCGCAAGGTCGTCGGCGTAGGCAGCGTGGGGACGCGCTGCTGGATCGTCCTGCTCCTCGGCCGAGACGACCAGGACCCACTGTTCCTCCAGGCCAAGGAGGCCGACACCTCGGTCCTGGCGCCCTACTGCGGCGCGAGCCAGTACGACCAGCAGGGCGAACGCGTCGTCGCGGGCCAGCGGATGATGCAGGCCGCGAGCGACATCTTCCTCGGCTTCGAACGCGTGCAGGGCATCGACAACCAGCAACGCGACTTCTACGTACGCCAGTTGCGTGACTGGAAGTGGATCGCCACGCCGGAGACCATGGACCCGGGCGAACTGGCCGAGTTCGGCCAGGCCTGCGGCGCGAACCTCGCCCGCGCACACGCCCGTTCCGGGGACCGCATCGCGATCGCGGCGTACCTCGGCAGCAGCGACTCCTTCGACCGCGCGCTCGCCACGTTCGCGGAGAGCTACGCGGACCAGAACGAACGCGACCACCAGGCGCTCCTGGACGCGATCGCGAGCGGGAGGCTGCCGGCGGAGAAGGGCGTCTGAGAGGGACGATGACGACCGATCAGGAGCTCTCCATCCACGCCAGGTTGACGGCCTGGTCGTAGGCCACCCCCGGTTGGACCGGCCCTTCCGGAGGCAGCGGCGGGTCGCCCAGTGCGGGCCAGGCCTGCCGGACGTCGACGAGCAGCGTCCGGAACCCGCTGCCGTGGGCGGCGGCGTGCAGGGCATCCAACGCGGCCTGCAGCGAGTCGGCTTCGGCGGCGGCGCGCAGCGCCGGCGCCGCCATCGCCTTCCGCAGCACGTTCGGCGTGCCTGTGGGCGAGGTGATCGTGGTGCTGGGAATCCGTTCGTCGTCGAGCACCTGTCGCCACCAGAGCAGCGGATCGCCGAACGCAGCCGGCATCGGCAGCCCCTGGATCGCCTCCGCGCTAGACGCCCTCAGGGGTGAACGGTCCGCCGCGCGTCAGCCGGTCGGGGCAGCCGCCCGGGCCAGGGCGCTGCCCTCGTCCGACAGCTTTCGGATGTGCCGTACGGCGATGAGCGGCACGCTCACCCCGATGAGGTTGCACCACGCCACGGCCGCGTAGAAGCCTTCCGCGCTGCCGGCGGCGTGTGCCGCGGCAGAGCTGACCGCGACGATCAGGCCGAAGTAGACGACGTTGAGCGCGATGGCCCGGAAACCGCCGCCGGTCTCCTCCATGACGGTCAGCGAGGTGAGCACGGGGCCCTGGACGGCGAAGGTGAGCGCCACGGCTCCCAGGTAGCTGCCGGCGGCCGCGGCCACCCCGGCGTCCCCGCTGATCAGCCGCGCCACGGGGTCGTGCACCAACCACACCAGCACCGCGATCGCGACATAGGCCATGACGGTGATCTCGATGCCGCCGCGCATCGACGCACGTATGCGCGGCCAATCGCCCTTGCCCCGCTGCTGGTTGATGATGATGGCGGTGGCTGTGCCCAGGACCGTTCCCGGCAGCAGGACGACGTTCTGCACGGAGGACACGACCGTGAACCCGGCCACGGCGTTCTGCCCGTAGTTCCCGAGAACGCCGATGACCACGAGGTTGTACGCGGAGATCACGAGGAGCGACATGGCGATCGGTACGCCTATGCGGCGCAGGTCGGCAAGGACTTCGCGCCGCCAGACCAGGAGGGCCGGAGGATGCCACAGCTCGGTGCGGCGCATCTGCACCAGGCCCATGGCCAGGCCGGCGAGCCCCGCTGTCGCCTCGGCGACGGGCACCGCAGCCACCCCGATGTCGGTGCCGAGCCCGAGGCCGGCCACGAGTCCGATCCGTACGCTCGCCGTGCACACGGCCAGGAGCGTGGCATGCCGCACGTACCCGAAGCCGCGCAGGCTGGACGCGCAGAGCTCGGCGCCGATGACCAGCAGATTGGCTGCGCTGGTCCACCGCAGGAAGGAGACGAACGTGTCCTGTTGCTCGGCGTCCACATGGATGAGGCCGGTCAGCAGGGGAGCCGCGATCACGAGGAACAGGTAGAGGGCCGCGCCGATGACGAGCCAGACCTTGGCCAGGCTGGCGGCGTTCGCCATGACATCCCGGGGACGCCCGGCCCCCTTGCTGATCGCGGCGGCGACCTGATGGGAGACCGCGAAGCCCATGGTCACCGCGATGACGACGAGGCTGACCGGCTGATACAGGGAGCGAATGTAAATGGCGTCGCCCCCCATACGCCCCAGAACGGCGACGATTCCGAGCTGGACGGCGAAATTGAGGGCCTCAGCCACAAAGAGCGGAACGGCGAGGCCCGATATGGTGCGCCACACGCCCCGTCTTTCTTGCCTGGCCAGGGAAAACACGCGTACCTCCGGGAATTCGGCGCCTGGGCGTGAGCGGGGACAAGGGGTCGCGGGACGCTAGCGACATTCATCGAAGAATGTCCACAGGGGCCTGCCAGAGGGCTTCGGCCCGAACGTCTGCGAACGTGATCCGCAGCGGGCATGCTGTCCGGGTGACCGATCTGGTTGTCCGCGCCGCAGGCGCTGAGGACTTGCTGGCCGTCTTGGGCGTGCATGCCCGTCGTGATCCGGGCGGTGACGTGCCGCGGTCCGCCTCCGCGGTCGAACGGCGGACCTGGGACCGGGTGACCCGGTCCGAGGAACTGACCGTCTATCTCGCCGAGGTCGACGGCGAACCGGTGGGGACGGCGACGCTGATGGTGATGCCGAACGTGACCTATGGCTGTGCGCCGACGGCGTTCGTCGAGGCCGTGGTGGTCGCTGCGGAGCATCGGCGCCAGGGCATCGCCCGCGCGATGCTTCGGCAGCTCCTCGCGGACGCGCGATCCGCCCGTTCACGGGCGCCCGGTGTCCCGGCCGTCGCGACTGTGGTCTGACGGGACGGATCACTCTGGTGGGGACGGGTTCGCGATGAGCAACCCCGTTCCCAGTGCCGTGAGTTCGTGGACGACGCTGCGGCCGTCGCGGTGTGTCGCGATGAGGCCCGCCTCGCGCAGCACCGTGGCGTGGACCGATGCGGCGGGCGCACTGACGCCCAGCCGACGGGCGAGCCCGCTGGTGGACGCGGGGACGGCCAAGGCGCGGAGCGCGCGGGCGCGACCCGCGCCGATCAGGGTCGCGAGCGTGTCGCGGTCGCGCAGGTGTCCGCCGTCCGTGGCCATCGCCGAGTACATGAGGACGGGGGCGCCGTGCTGCGCCGACGTGAGATGGACGCTGTCACGTGCGAACGCGAAGGGCATGAGGGTGAGACCGGTTCCCGGCGCGGTGCCGGGGATCGGGCCGCAGGTGTCCGGGAGCAGGAGTCGGCCGCTTTCCCAACGGACCGAGGGGTGGAGCGTCTCCAGGACCGCACCGGGCCCCGCGCCCATGAAGACGCGCGAGCGGTGCGACAGGTCGAGGTGGAGCCGCCGCCGTATGTCGGGCCAATCGTCGGCCAGGCACGCGCGGAACAGTGCCTGAGCGGCCTGCACGAGACGCGGTATCGAGCGCGTCGTGCCGTCACGCAATTCGCCTATGAGGCCTGGCTCCCGGCCATTCGTGCCCCCGTTCCGCGAGACGTCGGCGGGGCTCGCCGCAGGGGCGCGGTCCGGCACGTCGTACATGGCGAGCGCGGCGGTGATCTCCTCAGCGCTGGCGGCGCGCAGGTAGTCCAGTTCGTCATCGATGGTCGGCTCGAAAACGCCCGGATCGGCGGCGGGCATCGGCAGCAGGAACGGCGGGAGGCGGGTCGGATCCGCGTTGATGAGCTCGACCAGCGGCATCGCCTGCGCCGGGACGTTGCGCCGGGCTGTGCGCCACCAGCGCTGGCGTAGCGGGGACCGTCGGCCGCACGGACTGTTGTGGACCCCGTGCACCAGGTGTCCGAGTGCCGAGGTCGCGAAGCGGGTGCGTGCCAGGTCGTCCGCGCCGAAGGCCAACGTCTGCACCGGATGCTCCCCCGTGATGACGATCGCGGTTGTTCCGACGCGACAGTCTGTGCCGGGCGAGGGCTCAGCGGAAGAGGCGGCACGAGGCCCGTCGGACGGTGGCGGGCACGGCCCGAACCGGTGGCGGCCCGACCCACCCGCCGCTATGTGCCTGCGGCGTTGGCGTAGCGAGCGGCGAGTTGGGCGAAGGCATTGGTCAGTTCCGGTGGGCCGATGACGTGGATGTCGGTGTCGAAGCGGCCGATGGCGGCGGCGAGGCCGGTCCACGACCAGGAGCCGAGGGTGAGGCGGCTGCGGTCGGGGCCGAGGTCTTCGACGATTCCGTCCTGCGCGAAGGGGGCCACTGCCTGGGCGGGGAGGTCGAGGACGACCTCGCCGCGGCAGGGCCAGTCGGCGGTGGAGCCGTCGGTTCCGCGGAATCGGCCGGCGAGGAACGCGCCCAGGTCCCTGCCGGGGAGATCGCGTGGGGTGAAGCGCGGGCCGGTGGGGGTGCGGGGGCGTATGCGGTCCACACGGAAGGTGCGCCAGTCGCCCCGGTCGAGGTCCCAGGCGACCAGGTACCAGTGGCCGCGCCAGGTGACGAGGTGGTGGGGTTGGGTCCGGCGGGGTTGCCCGGCGGGGTCGACGGCGTCGGCGGCGTCGGACCCGTAGGCGAAGCGCAGCTCCTCACGGGCGTGGATGACGCGGCTCAACTCCACGAGGAGCTGCGTGCCGACCGGCGGGGTGCCACCGGTGTCGGGAGGCCGGAGGGCGGTGACCTGCAGCAGGTCGATGCGCCGGCGCAGACGGGACGGCAGGACCTGGCGAATCGTGGACAGGGCCCGTGCGGCGTCCTCACCGATCGTGGTGTCGGTGGCCGCGCTCTGCAGGGCGAGCGCCAAGGCGACGGCTTGGCCGTCGTCGAACAGCAGCGGGGGCAGTTGCGAGCCGGCGTCCAAGCGGTAGCCGCCGGCGGGCCCCTTGAACGCGCGGATCGGGTAGCCCA
The DNA here is from genome assembly GCF_029953285.1 of Yinghuangia seranimata. GTDB lineage: Bacteria > Actinomycetota > Actinomycetes > Streptomycetales > Streptomycetaceae > Yinghuangia > Yinghuangia seranimata. The sequence continues at coordinate 53,154 of NZ_JASAOI010000059.1, forward strand.
GTTCCCGAAGACGGTCGATGTCGCGGCGCACCGTACGCGGGGTGACGTCCAGCCGCTCGGCGAGGTCGTCACCGGACCAGTCGCGAGACGTCTGAAGCAGCGAGAGCAGCGCCAACAGGCGCGAGGACGTCTTCTGCATGCTCGCCATTCTGCTCCCAGTACAGGACACAACCTGTCCGCTACCCGTGGAACCGTGGGTCTCACGAACGCCAGAGAGGCCACAGCCCCTGGCCACGAGGTCGCCGCCCGCAGGGCTTTCGTCGCCGTGTCGCGGCGCGCCTCGCCGAACCGCAGCTGAGGAGAACGCCATGTCTGTCACGACGACCACCCACCTGAACTTCCGGGGCGATGCCCGCGCGGCGCTGGACCACTACGGGTCCGTCTTCGGCGGACGCGTCACCGCCGTCACGTACAAGGACATGGGCAACGTGCAGAACGCGAACGAGGCGGACTGGGTGGTGTGGGGTGAGGTGGTCGGCGACAACGGCTTCCACGTCATGGCCTACGACGTGCCCTCCCAGCTGCCCTGGGGGCAGGGCAGCAACCCGTTCTTCGTCTCTGTGCGCGGTGACGACGCCGACGAGATCAGCGCACTGTGGCAGAAGCTCGCCGAGGGGTCGACGGTGGTGCAGCCGCTGGAACCGTCGCAGTGGGCACCGCTGTACGGCATGCTCACCGACCGCTTCGGCGTGACCTGGGTCCTGGACGTGGCAGCCCCGTACAACGGCTGACCCACACCCGTTCAGGAACGCACGCTCGGCCGGGGCCGCCGCGCGGCGGCCCCGGCGGGCGGGCGGCCCGCGCGGTGGCGAGGCCGGCGAGGAGGCCCAGGGGGCCCAAAGGACGACGAAGGGCAGCATGACGCCGTTGGGGTCACCTCGAGTTCCACAAAATGCGGGCGGGGCGGCGGTCGGCGGTCCAGTAGCCCTTGGCGAAGACGTGGTCGGGCCGGACGCCCGCGCCGTGCACGAGTTCGCGGAGCGCCCGCGCCGCGTGGGCCTCGGTGAGGAGGTAGACCTGTTCGAAGCGGCCCTCCCGGAACTCCTCGGCGACCGCGGCGAGAAGCCCCTGCGGGTCGCCGGCCGGGGCGCCGTCGCGCTCGAGCCAGCGCACCCGGCCCGCCGCGATCGGGACCCGGTCGGCGGGAGACTCGGTCTCGACGACGACGGCGGCCTCCTGACCGTCCGGCAGCGCCTCGGTCAGGGCCGCGATCGCCGGCAGGGAGGCTTCGTCGCCGACGAACAGATGGCCGTCGGCCAGCCGGAGCTGCAGCTTCCCCTTGGGGCCGACGAACTCCACGGGGGAACCCGTTTCGGCGCTCGCCGCCCAGGTGGTGCCCGGCCCGCCGGCGGCGTGCAGGACCGCGTCGATGTCCCACTCGCCGACCTTCGGGCGGGCCTGCCGGATGGTGTAGTGCCGCTTGACGCGCCTCCCGCGGGCGTCGGCTAGCAGCACCTCGACGTCCTGGGCCGGCAGGGGAGTGAGGCCTATGAGAGTCGGGCCGCCCAGGGTGAGTCTGACCGTGCGGGGGGTGAGGTGGCGCCGGGCCAGCACCGTACAGCGGTGGGTTGTCTTCATGGGGCTTCCCTCTGGTGTCCGGGGGCGGCGGGGCATGCCTGTGGCGGCCCGCTTCAATTTCGAGGCATCGTGCCTCGGAATGAGGCTAGCAGCATTACGAGGCATCGTGTCTTGATAATCTGGCCGCATGTCACGCACCGCCCACGGACAGCCCGCGCCCGGACGCCCCCGCAGCGAATCGGCGCGGATCGCCGTCCTCCACGCCGTCGACGACATGCTCGTCGAGCAGGGGTACGCGGCGATGACCATGAAAGGCATCGCCGAACGCGCCGGAGTCGGGCGCCAGACCGTCTACCGGTGGTGGTCCACCAAGGCGGAGATCCTGCTGGAGGCGAGCACGTCCGACGCCGCCCACGAGTTGGACGTCGAGCCGCGGGCTCGTCCCGCCGACGACCTCCTGGCCTTCCTCGAAGCGCTGACCACCTTCCTCACCACCTCGCCGGCCGGCCTCGCCTACCGGGCACTGCTGGGCGAAGCGCAGCACGACACCGCGGTACGCGAACTCGTCCGCGCCGCCGACCTCATCGGCACGGCCACCTCGGCCGTCCTCGCGCGCGTACGCCCCCACGCCGCCGCCATGCCCGCTCCGCCACTGGCCGCCGCCCAACTCGCCGGCCCTGTCGTCGCGGTCATCCTGGAAACCGGGGTCCCCCTAACACCGGCCCAACTCGCCGATCACACAAGGCTTCTCCTCGGCGCGTGGACAGCAGGCCCGCAGCGCTGAGCCGCCTCGCGCAACCCGAGACGGTTGGCCACCCACGGAGCAACAGGTGGGGAAATCCAAGGCTGTGGCGATATTTCGTGCCGGTCCGGCGGCTGGGTGCGTGCGACGTTTCGTGGTCGCGCCCCGGCGGTTCAGGCCGCGAGTGTGTCGAGCCAGCCTGTCAGCAGACGGTTGACCTCCTCGGGGCTTTCCTGCTGGACCCAGTGACCGCAGTTCTCCAGGAGGTGCGAGGCGGTCAGGCCGGGGAGGGTGGTGGGGAAGGCGTCTATGGCGTCGGACATCCAGGTGGTGGAGGCGTCGAGGGCGCCGCCGATGAACAGGGACGGCTGCGTGATCGGCGCTCCGCGCAGGGGTGCGAGGTCTTCCCAGTCGCGGTCCATGCTGCGGTAGCGGTTGAGGGCGCCGGTCAGACCCGTGCGCTCGAACTCTCCGGCGTAGACGTCGAGGTCTTCCTCGGTCAGCCAGGCCGGGAGGGTGCCGGCGGGAAATCGGTCACGCAGCCGTCCGCCGCGGGCGACGAAGTGCGGGTCGGGCTCGCCCTCGGCGGGCATGGTGTCGGCGGACAGGGCGGCGTAGAAGCCCGCGAGCCAACCCCGGACGTCGGGCTCGATCTCCGTCTCGGCGCGGCCGGGCTCCTGGAAGTAGGAGACGTAGAACTCCTGCTCGGGTCCGCCGATCCGACCGAAGATGTCGCTGGGGCGGGGGCCGCCGGGTGGCGCATAGGGGACGCTCAGCAGGGCGACGGCCTGGAAGACTTCGGGATGGAGCAGGGCGGAGGTGGCGGCGATGTTGGAGCCCCAGTCATGGCCGACGACCACCGCGCTCTCCTCGCCGAGGGCGTGCACGAGGGCGACGTTGTCCTCCACCAGGTCCAGCATCCCGTAGGCGTCGGTTGCCGCGGGCTTGGATGAGCGGCCGTAGCCGCGCACGTCGAGCGCCACAGCCCGGTAGCCGGCCGCGGCAAGGGCCGGGAGCTGGCGCCGCCAGGAGTACCAGGACTCGGGAAAACCGTGAACGAGCAGGACCAGCGGACCGGAGCCCTGCTCGACCGCGTGCAGGCGCCCGGCGGGGGCGTCGACGATGAGGTGGCGGAGCGGAGCGGACGGCTCGGACTGCATGGGGTCTCCTCGGTCAACCGGCGGACGCGGGCACCCATGGATCATGCGCGGCGGTGACCGGCCGACGCGACCCGCGTTGCCGGAATGGCAAACTTGCAGGACAGAACGCTGGAAGGACACGTCCGGAAGGAGCCGGGGCCGGTGACAGACGACGACATGGCCGACACGCTCGCGGCGATGGGCCCCCGGCTGCGGGCCGCGCGCGAACGCCGCGGCGCCACGCTCACCGCAGTCAGCTGCGCAACCGGCATCTCCCCGAGCACGCTGTCGCGGATCGAGACCGGCCGCCGCAAGCCCACCCTGGAAGCGGTGTTGCAGTTGGCGAAGGAGTACGGCGTCTCCCTGGACGAGCTGGCCGGCGCCGCCCCCGCCTCCGAGCCGAGCACCTCCACGACCCGGCGTGTCGGCGACGGCAAGGCGGTGCTGCCGCTGACCCGGTATGTCGGGGGCCTGCACGCCCACAAACACGTCCTGCCCACCGTCCAGGACCCGCCCGCGCGGCCCCGGCAGGTCGCCCACAACGGCTGGGAATGGCTGTGCGTCCTGTACGGGCGGCTATGGCTCGCACTCGGCGACCAGGACCTCATCCTGAGAGCCGGCGACGTCGCCGAGTTCGACACCCGCAGCCCCCACGGGGTCGCGAACGCCGGCCCCGGCGGCCCCGTCGAGTACCTGATCATGTTCGGGCCACAGGGAGAACGCCTGCGACCGCGCACCCCGCCCGCCCCCGGCCTCGACCCCGTGGCCCAGTAGCAGCAGCACCGCTTTCCTTGCCGGGTCTACCGTTGTCGCTCCGCCGGAAGAGCCCCTACCGGTATTGCGTGGGACCGTGACGTAACCATCAAGTGTCTTATTTCGCCTGCGAGTTCGCAGGCACTCCTGTGAAAACCACCAGTACGGCCGACGAACGGCAGCGTACTGGCTCGCCGCCCGGGTCGACGACGGTCGGGACGCCGAGCTCACGCAGGGCTTCCTGGCCGCGCGCGTTGCCGCGAACGGCGACCTGACCGGGGACGTCCTTCCCGAACTGCCGCCGCAGATCGCAGCGGTCGTCCGGCCGCTGGCTGAGGCGGCCCGCGGCGGCGCCGCACGACCCGAGGACGCGTCCGACGCCGCCGAGCCGAACACCGACGCGCGAGCCGGGCTCCCCGAGATCCTCGTCACCCGGCCCTGGACCCTCAAACGCCCGCGTTCCCGCTCCGCCGCCCTCCCCGACCTCACCGCCGTCGACATCGCGTCACCGTGGCGAATCTCGGCGATGCTGCCACCGTCGCGGTCAGGCCGCCGCAGTGAGGCGAGTGCGGAGGTGGGTGCGACCGGTGGTGATCAGTCGCTCGACGTCGTCTGCCTCGGACCAGGCGGCGTAGGGGTGGGCGGCTGCGGCGAGTTCGGCGTACAGGACCAGTGTTCCGGTCCTACGGGCCAGTTTGTGGCAGGCCCATTTGACGGAGGTTTCCGTGGCGGCGGCGTCGAGCTCGCCCTGGGCGTCGGTGATCTTGTCGGTGATGAAGTCGCGGTTGGGGGCGAGGCCCGGGTCGGACGCGAGGCGGGCGGCCGGCGTGGCGGCGGCTTGTGGGTTTCCGGCCAGGCGCAGGATGCGGGCCTCGAGGGCGTTCATGGCGACGACGGGGGACCAGACGTTGTAGTTCGGCAGGCCGTCGCGGCCGATCGGTGTCGTGACCGCCGACGTCACCGAGCCCAGGACGCCCAGCGCTTCGTCGTCGCGGTCAAGGGCCCACAGGTATAGCGAGAGGTCGAGGGTTTCGTAGAGCTCGGTCATGCGTGTGTGCGACCACCGCTTGGCCAGTGAGGTCTTGAAGCGTGCGAGGTGGCGGTTGGGTTCCCCGTCGGGCTGGGCGTCGGGTGGGACGGGCGCGGTGGGCTTGGGCACGAGCGGGATCCTTGCAGCGGCTGGTATCGGCGGCTGAAAGTACAGCATGGCCGAGATCACCGCTGGGCACGGACGTTGCGCCAGCGGTCAGGGCGTACGGCTGACGAAGTGGCTCCCCGCGACCGCAGTGGCGAGGCCGTGGCTGCGGGCGAAGGTTCGGAGGTCGAAGCCGCCTCGTGGGGCGCCCTCCAGGTTGGTCGCTGCGGGCTCGATGGGGCCGGGTTGGCGGAAGACCACGAGCGCGTAGCGGTGTGGGCCTGTGCCGCTGGGAGGCTGGGCGCCCTGGTAGTTCGTCACTACGTCGCCTGCTGTGACGTCCTCGCCCGGCACGTTGACCACCAGCCAGTGGAGCCAGGAGCGGTAGCTGGGGGAGCGGCGGCTGGGGGCGTCCGGGTCGACCATGCAGACGGTGTAGAGCGCGTCGGCCTGGTGGGGCCAGTGGAGGGAGACGGGCGGGTTCCACACCTGGGCGGGCGTCAACTCGTTGCCGGAGGCGACGTCCAGGCCGCTGCCGTACGACGCGCGCAGCACGTCGCTCGGGGCCGTGTCCAGGACATCGGGCACCAGGCCGCTCGTCTCGAACTCGTTTGCCATGTTCGCTGCCTCCGCTGCACCGATGCTGCCCGCTTGTGCGGGTCGATCTTCGCAACGCGCGCGGTGCATGGGTCGGTGGCGGGGCCGATGTTCACCCGTTCGTCGGTGTGCGGCCGGTCTCAGGCTGCCCGGGGAATTATGGGTTTGTACTCCGTACAGCGTACCGTACGCTGTACGGAGTAACGCGCACCTGTGCAGTGAGGAGCACCCATGTATCAACCGACCGCCGAGGAACTGCAGGCCGTCGAGGCGTGGTTCGTCGCGTACGACGCGGTGGCCGAGCGCGGCGCGATCGAAGAGTTGGCCGATCTGGCGGTGTTCCCGATGAACGTGGCCACCGACGTGCCCGGCGGCCACGCCGCGGTGCGGCAGTGGACTCGGGAGGAGTACATCGAGGCGATGCGTGAGGCCATCGGCGGCGGAACCGCGGGGCTCGACCTCGCGTCGACGCGGACTCCCCGCTTCGTCAGCGCGAACCTCGTCGTCGTGGAGACCGAGGCCACGATGACCTTCGAGGGGCAGCGGCAGAGCATGCACTACGTCGACCTGCTGGTGCGTACCGAGGGCGGCTGGGCGTTCCAGACGATGGTGCAGGGCGGCTGGGGCCACGGCTGGCCGACCGCCAAACGCGGCTGACCGCAAAGGCGTTGGCGTCGGGGACGTCCGGCGTCCTGGTCGCCGTGCGCGGGTCTGTCACCTCCGATACCGCTGGGCCACCGCCGCGAAGGCGACCTTGGGTTCCCAGTCCATGTCGGGGTAGGTCCGCCCGCGGCGTCCCTCGAGAAGTTTGACGATGCCCAGGCCGGCCCGGTCCAAGTCGTCCCTGGGGTCGCCGTCCGGGCGGTGCGGGTAGCCGGGCAGGGCGAACAGGAACACGAACGCGCTGTCCACGCCCTCTGTTTCGAAGATCTCCAGTAGTTCGCTCAGGTACGCGGCCTGGCCGGGCTCGTCGCGCTCGTAGATGTTGTTCAGCCGTACCGGGGCCTTGGTCTTCGGGTCGTACTCGACCACTTCCAGCACCCGCCCGCCGCGGTCTCCCGCGCCGCGGTAGGCCGCGGTGCCGAATCCGGTGATGGCGAGCGGTTTCGGGCCTTGCGCCAGGGTGCGCACGGCGTCGCGGAACCGGTCGGCGACCTCGGCGGAGCGGATCAGCTCGAACGTCACGAAGTCGAAGGGGGTCCAGTCTACCTGCTCGAACTGGATGGCCGCGTAGGTGAGTTCGCCCTGGAAGCGCTCGCGGACCGTGGCCGCGGCGTCGTGGAGGAACGCGTTGATGCGCACGCCGAGTTCGCGCATCGCCTCGGCCCGCCGCTCGGGTCGGCCCATCAGCTGCTCGACCCGTTCCTCGGGACTGTCTCCGGGCAGGAACCCGCGGTTCATCACGCTCAGTTCGACCCCCGCGACGAACACGACCGCGGCTCCCTGTCGCCGGAGCCGCTCCGCCCGCTCGGCGCAGTCGCGGAAAAGCGTGAGGATCTGCTCCGGATCCAGCTCCAGCGGATAGGGCGAGAACCAGACCTCCAGGCCGAGTTCGGCGGCGGCGTCGGCGGCGAGTTCCAGCCGGTCCGGGTCGCCGCCGATGATCTGGACCGCGTTGCAGTGCAGGTCGTCGCGGATGATGGCGAGCTCGCGCCGGACCACCGCGGGGTCGAAGTGCTCGCGGGATATCTGGTCGTGCACGACGAATCCGGTGTCGTAGGTCATTCCTCGCGCTCGCATGCTGACGTCCTCTCTGCCGGTCTCGGTCCGGTCGAGGCTGCCAGGAAAAATGCGTGCGCGCAAGTTTGCGTACACGCAACTTTGCGTGCGCGCAGACCTGTGTGGAACGCTGGCGCCGTGACGACACCAGGGCTGCGGGAACGGAAGAAGCAGGCCACGCGTGAGGCGCTGCGTGAGGCGGCCCTGCGCCTGGCCGTGGAGCGCGGACCCGACCGGGTACGGGTGGAGGACATCGCCGAAGCGGCGGGGGTCTCGCCGCGTACGTACAACAACTACTTCGCCAGCCGCGAGCAGGCGATCGTCTCCGCTGTGACTGCGGACCGGGAGGAGCGGATCGCGGCAGCGGTCGCGGCCCGACCCTCGGGCGTACGCCTGGCCGACGCCGTCACCGATGCAGTGGTCGAGCAGTACACGAACACCGGCGAGCGCGAACACAAGGCGCTGCTGCTGATCACCACCCAGACCGCGCTGCGCGACGCGTTCCTCGACGCTACCGCCGGCATCGAACCCCCTCTCGCCGCGGTGATCGCCGAACGCCTGGGCGATGCCGGAGCGCACACAGCCCGCGTCCTCGCGGCGAGCGTGGCCGCGGCGGTGCGCATCGCGCTGGAAGGCTGGCTCCGGCCGACCGAAGACGCAGATGCCGCCGGGAGTTTCGCCGCTGGAGGACTGGTCGTGCCCTCGGGCTCGCTGGCCGACCAGCTCCGCGCGGCGCTTGCCCCGCTCGCGCCGGCGTTCGACGCCGCCGAGCGACGCACCCAGCCGTGAAGTCGGCCCGACTGGCGCATCTGCTGGGCAAAGACCAGATCAGACGGCGAGTGCGGTACTAGAGGGACGACATGGGACGCCGGTACGCCCGGTGGAGCACTTCCGCGGGCGGCGACGCCCAGCAGCAGTCCGGCCGGGGTGGACACCAGGACGACGAAGGTGGCCATACGGAGCGGGTGTTCGCCCCCGTCGTTCCAGTCGGCGCTGTCGTACGCCGTCATGTACAGGCTCGATGTACGCGCAGCCGTTGCCATGGCCCACCACGGCAAGTCCCGGACCGTACCAACGGTGTTCGCGGTCTCTTCGTCGGCTGCGCGCATGCTTCCCCCTTGAAGCGTCCGGGGGCATGGGCGACGGTGCTCAGTCGATGGCTCCTCGTGCGGAGACGCCGTAGCCGGGACGGCCGGTGGTGCGTGCCCGGTAGGCGCGGCGCAGGCGCTCGTATCCGGCCGGGCCCTGCAGCGCGGCGGCTTCGTCGAGCGACGCCCACCGCCAGTCCACCGATTCGGCGTCGAGCCGGACGGCCGTGTCAGCAGGGATGGTGCCGGCGTCGAAGACGAACTGCAGGACCGGTGCGGCCATCCGGCCGTCCCCGTCGGGGTCCTGCGGCCGCCAGTCGACGTCCAGGAGCGCACCGACGGACAGCCGGAGGCCGGTCTCCTCCTCCAACTCCCGGCTGGCGCAGGTGGCGGGGTCCTCGTCGTGGTCGAGGCAGCCTCCTGGCAGCAGCCACCCCTCGCGGTAGGACGCCTTCAGCAGCAGCACCCGGCCGTCCTCGTCAGTGAGCAGTACGGCCGCGCTGGTGTAGTGCAGCGGCAGTGTGGCCAGCCAGGCCTCGTGCGGGAGCAGCTGCCGGTCACGGCTTCCCGTGGCAGCGACGCCCGCCGGAGTGGCGACCGGGGCGCGGGGCGGCGGGTCGGCCGCTGCGGTGACCGCTTGGCCGCGGTACTGCCGCACGGGCCACAGCTCCCCGAACAGGCCTGCCTCGTCGGGCTCGTCGGCGGCAACGAGTTCGGCGAACGATCCGCGCCGGACGACGCGCGTGCGGTCGTGGTCGTCTGCGTCGGGAGCGGGGGGCTGCATGGGCACGACGGGGCCTCCGATGCGGTGCGGCGGCGGGGCAGGGTGTCCAGCTTCGAGGGCGCGGACCACCTCGCGGCAGAGCGCACGGAGTCAGCAGGCGGGCGCACGAGTCGAACGCGCGCTCGACCAAACGTGCTTCCACGGCGCCCCGTCGCGGGCTGATGCACCGTCCCGCCCCACCTGCTCACCGCCACCTGGTTGGCCCAACCGGGCATACGCGGTCGCCCCGGCATACCCCTGCGCCGGCGTCACCGCCCCGATCACGGACGGTCGCGCCGGGTGGAGAAACCTGACAAAGTGGGCCAATGCTGAATCAGGTGGCTGACGGCGTCTGGGTCCGGCAGAGCGAGTGGGTCTGGAGCAACGCCGTCGTGGTGCGCGGGGAGAGCGGGCTGGTCCTGGTCGATCCCGGCATCGACGGATCCGATCTGAACGAGCTCGCCGATGACGTGGAGCGGCTCGGCATTCGGGTGGTCGCCGGGTTCTCCACGCATCCTCACTGGGACCACCTGCTGTGGCATTCCCGGTTCGGTGACGTGCCGCGCTACGCCACTTCCGCGTGCGCCAACCTCGCCGGCCAAGCCCGAAAGCAGGCGCAGGAGATGGCGGCGGACAGTGCGTCCGGCATCCCTCTCGACCTCATCGCGCTGGTCACCCCGCTGCCCGCTGACGGCGGGCCGGTGCCCGGCGAGATCATCGAGCACCAGGCGCACGCCGTCGGCCACGCGGCGGTCCTGCTCGCGGACCGCGGCGTGCTGCTCGCCGGCGACATGCTCTCCGACGTCCTGATCCCGCTCTTCGACTTCCGCCAAGAGGGTCAGGTAGACACGTACGGAACCGCGCTCGACCGCCTGGGTGAAGCGGCCAGGCACGTCGATGTCGTGGTCCCCGGCCACGGGGCTGTTGCCACAGGCCCCGAGGTGGCGGCCCGCTTTGCCGCCGATCGTGCGTACGTCGACGCGCTGCGGCGCGGGGAGGAACCGGCCGACGTGCGGCTGGCGCAGAACTGGCTCGCCGGGCCCCACGAAGCGAACGTGAAGCAGGCCGGATACTCACCCGGGTGACCTTCGGCGCTGCCCCCGCTCGTGGGCGCTGCGCCGTTCGGTCGGCCTGAGTCCGAGTCTCACGGGGCCTTCCGCCCCCGAGCCCTAGCGTGACCCCATGACGAGGAACATGCGGCGGCGCGCAGCCGTGGTGCTCTGTGTGGCAGCGGCCCTGATGGGACCGGGAAACCCGGCTGGTGCGTTCGCCGGGTCCTCCGCGGCCGGACGGTCGCCGCGGTCCCATGCCCTCGTCTACGTCGCCAACCTGCACTCCGACACGGTTTCGGTCGTGGACGCCGGCACCGGCAGGGTCGTGGACAGCGTTACCGTCGGGGACGGACCGGACAGCGTGGCCGTCAGCCCCGACGGCTCCCGCGTCTACGTCACCAACTCCGCGGCGGACACCGTGTCGGTGATCGACACCCGCACCAGGACGGTCATCGCCACCGTCCCCGTAGGGGGCGAACCGAGCAGAGTGACGGTCTCTCCCGACAACCGGAACGTCTACGTCGCCAACGTCAAGTCGGACGACGTCTCGGTGATCGACGCCCGCACCCGTGCCGTGACCAACGCCATCACGGTGGGCGACGCCCCGCTGGGCGTGGCCGTGACGCCCGACGGATGCACCCTGTACGTCGCCAACGCCGGGTCCAACACCGTCTCCGTGGTCCGCACCGCCACAGGAACGGTCACCGGAACCATCCCCGTCGGCAGCGGACCGACCGCCCTGGTCCTCACCCCCGACGGCCGTCGGCTGTACGTCTCCAACCTGACCTCGGACGACGTTTCGGTGGTGGACGTCCACGACGGCGTCGAGTCGGACCGCATCCCGGTCGGGAACCAGCCCGCGGGAATCGGGGTGCGTCCGGACGGCCGGCAGGTCTTCGTCGCCGACATCGGGTCCGACACCGTGTCCGTGATCAGCACCCGCACCGATGCAGTCACGGCCACGGTCGCCGTGGGACACGGCCCCAACGGCCTCGCCGTCAGCCCGGGCGGATCCCGGGTCTACGTCAGCAACTTCGACTCGGACACTCTGTCGGTCATCGACACCGCGACAGACCGCGCAACGGACACCGTGACCGTAGGCGACGGGCCCACCGGCGTGGCGGCGGCACCTGGCGAGGGGGCCTGACCCGGATCGCCGGCCGAACGTCCCGACGGTCGCGGCTGGGCGCGCGTCCGAGGTCGAACGTGCGGTGCCGAACACCCGGAGCGGTGCGCAAGCCCACCCGCTCGAGCTGTCGTTCGCCGCCCGCGTCCGCAGACCGTGACGCCGGCGCCCTCCGAACCTTGCCTATCGATATTCGATAGATTACCATCGCAATTCGATGGGAGGAGTGGGGCCGTGGGAAAGCTGACAGTGCGCGCGCTGCACGCCGTGCTCGCGGTGGTGCTCACCGGAAGCGTGCTCGTACAGGCCTTGATGGTGTGGGCGCTGGTCAGCGGTAAAGACCAGGAGGACGGTTCGCTCCCGCTGACCGCGCTGCGCGTGATCACGATCGTGGGCATCGCTACGGTCCAGGTCGCCGTCGGCTGCGTCTGGCGGCTGCTGACGATGGTGCGACGCGGAACCGTCTTCTCCCACGCCGCCTTTCGCTACGTGGACGGCATCATCGGGGCCGCCGTCGCGGCCGCGCTCGTGTGGTTCACGGTGACTGCGGTCAACGCGCCCGGCCAGCGCGACGACCCGGGCGTCACCGGGATCATGGCCGGGATCGGCGTGGCCATCCTGGGCGTCGCGCTCATCGTGCTCGTGCTGCGCACCCTGCTCGCCCAGGCCGTCGCCCGCGACGTCGAAGCAGCCCGGATGCAGGCCGAGTTGGATGAGGTCATCTGATGCCGATCGCCGTCGACATCGACGTGATGCTGGCCAAGCGGAAGATGTCCGTGGGCGAACTCGCGGACCGGATAGGGATCACGCCCGCCAACCTGGCCGTCCTCAAGAACGGCCGCGCCAAGGCGGTGCGCTTCACGACGCTCGCCGCACTGTGCGAGGTGCTCGAATGCCAGCCGGGCGACCTCCTCCGTTGGGAGGCCGAGGAGAGCGCGGACGAATGAACCGCCCCTGCCACAGGTCAAGTTCGTGGCCGCCGGGCTCACGCCTGCTCTCACTCGCCTAGGCGAAGACTCAACTGATCACCCAGATGCCGGAATCCGAGGGCCGCCGCCACTCGTCGGGATGCCGCCGGACGAGCCCTCCACTGGGGCAGCAGGTCAGCGTCGAGCGCGTGGCCGACCGCCGCGGAAGCCACCTGCCGTGCGAGACCGCGCCCGCGCTGCTGCGGAGCGGTCAGTACGGACAGGTGCGCGGTCGACGTCGGCCACATTCGGTATCCAGCCGCAGCGAGGAGCTCCGAGCCTTCGCGGACCAGGAACACCGGGGAGTCGATCTCCGCAATGCCGCTCTCGTCCGCGTCTTCCGGCCCGACCGAGTCCACCAACGCCAGAACGTCCCGGTGGCCTGGGGGAAGGCAGGTGATCACGGCGTCACCTCGGGCCGGGCGGAAGTCGTCCCTTGAGAGATACGCCAGGGCCGCCGGCCCCAGCACTTCGGCCACCGGCAGCATCGGCCCGAACTGGTCGGCAGACACCACGGAATGGACCGGCACCTTCTCCAACGCCCGGCGGAGCAGGCGGGCTTGCCCGTCGTCCGGCGCCGTGACGATCGCCCCGTCGCCCACCCTCACAACGCCCGCCCAGGAAGGCGGACACAACAGCGAATCCGGCGAGACGGCAACCGACACGCCGCCGTTCGACGGAAACGACACAGGCGCACCGGCCAATCGCTCCCACAAACCACGCACCCGGGTCACGAGCGAATCGCCAGTCATAAGCAGATCCTGCCATTCGGAGAAGAGAGCACACGACCCCGCGTGCGGGAGGCCGGCCGACCAACCTCCGCGTGGTCAGCTGCCAGGGAGGATCTGGCGGGGGCCCAGGTCACGAGCCGTTTGGACGAAGGCGTGCAAGTGGGCGTTGTCGGCGGTGGAGCGCCAGACGAGGACCCACTCGGTGACAGGCGCGTCGTGGATCGGCACGAACACGATGCCGGGCGGCGTGTAGTACCACCCGACGTGGGCGTTCAGCGGGCAGATCGCACGGCCGTCGGCGACGAGGGACAGCACCTCGTGGAAGGTCTTTGCGACCGGACCGCGCGGAATCGGGCGACCGCCGGCGGTGTGCGCCGGCACCATCGCCTCGGCCCAGTAGTCCGGGATGGCGGTGCCCGCACTCGGCACCCAGCGGTCGGCGAGGTCCTCCAGGGACACCGACTCCCGACCGGCCAGGTCGGAGTCGGCCGCGACCGCCAGGACCCGCCCCTCGGTGTGGACGACCGGACCGACGGCCAGGTCCGGCTCCCGGATCGGCAGCCACATCAGCTGCACATCGACCAGGCCGGCGCGCAGCAGCACGAACGGATCGCTGAAGTGGAACTCGGTGATCTCGACGTCGCAGTCGGGCTGGGCGGTCTTGAAGGCGTCGATCACAGGCCGCAGTTCGTGGCCGTGGGCACCCATCACGCCGAGTCGCAGCGTGCCGCGGACGCCTTTGCCGGCCGCGGTGGCCTGGGCCATCCCGCCGTTGATCAGGTCGTACGCCTGCCGGAGGTCCTCGCGCAGTTGGCGGCCGATCGGCGTCAGCGCCACGGAGCGGCTGGTGCGGTCGAACAACGCGGAGCCGATGCGGCGCTCCTGCTTCTTGATCGACTGGCTGACCCGCGCCGCGGAGATGTGGAGCCGTTCCGCGGTACGCCCGAAGTGCAGCTCTTCGGACAGCACCAGAAATATCTCCATGTCCCGCAGTTCCATCGGCGATCCTCGTGCTCAGGGGTTAACAATGACGCTGCGGTTATCGATAACCGCCCGAAGAGTACCTTGATCGCCGACGGCGGGCGCTGGCCTTTTCGCGATCCGACGTGCGGGCACCGAGCCGGGGCGTCTCAGAACGGACGCCGCGGCCAACCCGGTGGCGCAGCGCGGCCGTGAGCCTTCCTCGGTGACCGACACGTTCGCGGCGCCGCCGTCCTGGCGACTGCGGACCCCGCCGTCTCCGGTGTGGCGGCCCCGCGTCCTGTTCGTCCTCACGACCGCCGCAAAAACCATTCGCGATGGCAGGGGCTTCGAGCCGAGACTGACAGGTCGATCACACCAAACCGGAAGAGTGGCCAGCCCTGACGTACAACCGTGACACCCTGCCCTTCCCCGACAACCGTGTGCCTCCCGTCACCTACGAGAACATTCGGAACTGGGACGAATTCGACCCGGCTCGACACCCGTTCGCCTGGGATGATGCCGAAGACGCTCATCTCCGCTCGCTGGTCCGCGCGTGGGTGCCGCCCGTTCTCTCCGGCATGGCCGGCTGGTGGCAGGGCGAACGTTGGTGTGAGAGCCAGGTGGACGCGGTCCTTCGGGAGCGATATGGCACCTGGGCCTGGGGATGGAGCTGGTGCTACCGCGACGGCGGGCCCATCGGCAACTGGGTCAGCGGGTCGAGCTCGGTGACGACGCCCGACGAGACCGCAGCACGCGTCGTGGCCGCGCTGCTGGAGTGGCGGGAGTGGCTGGAGCGGATGGCCCAGCGCTTCGCTGAGCTGGCGCCGCCGCCTGACGCCTCACCCGAAGATCGCAGCTGGCATCTGGAACGGGCCTGCGTCCGGCTCGTGACCCACACGCTGGACTCGGGCGCGGAGGGCGGCTGGTACGGGCAGGCCTCGATCGTCCTGGGCTGGTTCCTCACCAGCACCGGCATGGACCGGACCCAAGCCGCGCAAGCGGTGGAGAAGGCGATCGGTGGCCGGTTCAAGAGCTGGGTCTACCCGGAGCGCACACTGATCGAATCCGTCGGCGAGGATCTCGCCGTCGGCCTCACCGGCCACGCCCCGTACCAGGACCACCGTGAGAGGGCGGCGCTGGAGGAACTCCATGACCGCTACTGACAGCCTTTCAGTCTGGCTGCGTGTGCGCCGCGAGGTCGATTGGCAACGCGCACCGGCCCTGCAACGGGTCCCGCACGGCCGCCATGGGTTCCGATCCTGGTGCGAGGGAGCGGTGCGTCGGCGCGACCCGATTCGCGCCGAACGTCTGCTCGCCGCACACGCCTTGGCCCGAGAAGATGCCGCACGCCGTGCCCCGCTGGACTTCGCCCTGCTGGCCGGCTGGCAGCGCGAAGTCCTTGCCGCGACAGAGACACCGTTCCGCGTCAGCGACGCCTATGCGAAGGACGGCCGTGAGCGCTACGGCCTGAACCCGCGCACCCGAGCCGATTTCGATTCCTGCCTGCGCGAGACACACGACCCGGACATCCCGCTGGCAGCCCGCGCGGCCCGCGCCTACCTCGATGTGGCGTTCTTTCACCCCTTCACTGACGGCAATGCCCGCGCCGCGCTGTTGACCTTGGTCCATGTTCTGGCCCGCGAGGACATCGTCCTTCCTGAGGTCGGTCCCCTCCAGACCACCCGCTACGCGGACGACCCGGCCGGCGCCGCCGACCTTGCCGCTTTCATCGGGGTGCTCAACCGCCGCCGACAATGAAGCTTCGCCGCGGCCGGCATCGCCTTCGTCGTCCTGTCCCGGCCTCCGCCGCCGCCGCTGGACCCACCAGCGCGTCCAGCAGGACATCACCACCCGCCTCAACGGCCAGGCCCGCGCCTACATCTCCTTCCAGCTCTATCCGGTGGACCCCTCCGCGATCATCGCCATGGCCCAGACACAGGGCTACGCCTACACCGGCTCCACCCGGTACCGCTGGATGCCGCTGATGCCCTTCACCCACCTCCACCCCTAACAGCCGGCATCCGGACTCCAGACTGTCCGGCGCCCAGGTCCGGGCGTCGACGTACTCACCGACGGCCAGCCGCACGAACTCCTCGCTGGCCTGCAGCCCGTGCTTCGCCGCGGCCACGACCAGGACGCCCAGCACCACCTGCTCGCCTCGGCCGCCCTGGCCACCACCGACAACAGCGCCCATCCGCCTGCGGCTGCGCCGCTCGCTGGGCCACCAGATGGCCGAAGCGGCCTATCTACTACCTGACTTCGTGGCGTTCCCGGAGGAACACGGAGAAGGGACAGTGACCGTCGCCGCGGCGGTGGACTGAGTGCAGGCCCGCGAGCCCGAGGCGGTCACCACGGTCAGCCCGAGAAGGATCACCGCCGTTCGCTGGCGTCGCGGCCGGATCTTCCCCTATTCCGATGCAGACGTCGCCGCCATCGTGGCCGCCGCGACGGAGACGATTCCCCAGCCGCTGCAGGAGGCGACCTACCGCACGCTGATCGGCCTGCTGGCCGCGGCGGGGCTGCGGGTCGGTGAGGCGTCGAATTCTGCTGGGAAGAACCGGGACTCCAGATCACGGTTCACGGCACCCTCGACGAGGCGGTGGCCAGCGAGCTGGCCACCGTGATCGCTCGTCAGGTCGGCTCCGACCTTGCGGTCCGGACTCGCCTGCTCGAGCTTTAGGGACAGATCATCGGGCGGCCCACATGTGGATCGCGGCGGTGACCTGTCGACGTACTCGTTGCGAGTGCCAGGTACGTACGGGTGAACGGGGCCAGCCGTCAGGTGGCTTCGTCAGAGACACAGAGGCGCATCGACCCGCAGGGCTGTTGGGGGCGCGGCTAAGCAGGCGTCTCCACGGCACCCTGTGCCGGTAGCGCCGCCACGATGGGATGGTCTCGCCCGACCGGGGCGATCCTGGAACTCCCGCCAGGCGAACCGAGATCGGCGCAGAACTCGGCGTTCACGGCGGTGAACTCCCGCCATTCCTCCGGGACATCGTCCTCGAAGTGGATCGCCTCCACGGGGCACACCGGCTCGCACCCGCCGCAGTCGATGCACTCGTCCGGGTGGATGTAGAGCATGCGCTCGCCCTCGTAGATGCAGTCGACAGGGCACTCGTCGACACAGGCCTTGTCCGTGACGTCCACGCAGGGCAAAGCGATGACATAGGTCATGGGACGGTCGTCCTCTCACGTCGTTTCCGTCGCTCCGACGCAGCCGACCGTATGACCTCAAGTAATCTTGAGGTCAAGGGAGGATCCGCATGACGACCAAGCGACCCAAGGAGACCCGGGCCCGCCCGGACGACTGGCTGACCATCGGCGAAGTGAGCGCCCGCACCGGCACGGCTGTCTCCGCGCTGCGCTTCTACGAGGAACTGGGCCTGATCGCGTCCGAACGCGACGACCGCAACCAACGCCGCTACCCGCGCCACATGCTCCGCCGCGTCGCGCTCGTCTCGGTGGCCAAGCGCATCGGCATCCCCCTCCAGGACCTCCGCGACGCCTTCGCCGACGTCCCCCTCGACCGCCCGCCCAGCCACCAGGAATGGCAGCGCGCCTCCCGTGGCTGGAAACGCCGCCTCGAAGAACGCCGCAAGACCATCGAACGCCTCGAAGCCGAACTCACCGGCTGCATCGGCTGCGGCTGCCTCTCGATGAAGGCCTGCGCCCTCCTCAACCCCGGCGACGAACTCGCCGAAGACGGCACCGGCCCTCGCCGCCTGTGAGCACGCCCCGAGCCGAAACCGCCCAGGCTCGGCGGATGGCCACGGCACGGCGGGCTACGACCGCGTTCGGCTGCTCAGGACGTCGAGGACCAAGGAGCTCCGATGTGCAAGGTGGATTACGAGCGGGCGGCGGCCCACACGGCAAAGGTTTCCATCGGATCGTCGCGCAGCTCGGTGATCCGCGCCCGCGTCGTGGCGTTGTCGGGTGCATGGGCAACGCCCAATACGCGGGCGTTATCCTCGCAGTCCCACAGGGATTCGGTGTAGGCGTACTCCAGCCCGGTCGGGTCGATCGCGGCCAGTGCCTGAAGGTAGGCGGCCCGTTCGTAGGAGTGCGGAGTGCGCCACCAGAACCGGCGCAAATACGGCACGGCGTCAGAGGCCGCCGGGCCGAAGCGGGCCAGGCGCCGTGCGCTCGAGTCGGGTCCGCACCAGGTGCGGGTACGCAGCAGGCGGGCGAGGTCGGCAACCAGGAACGGGACTGCCTCGGGCTGGAGTTGGTCGGCGAGTACGTCCGTGCCGAGCCGGGCCAGCCACGGCGCCGCGTCATGCGCCCAGCCGCGAGCTGCCGGGACGGCTGCAGCGCCGAGGTGTTCGACCGCCCGGCGGATCTCGGGCAGGAGGCTGTCGTCGTCCGGGGTGACGAGGGAGGGGACGAGCGGGATCAGCGCGCCCAGTGAGTCGCGGCGGCGCAGTTCACGCAGGGCGTCGACCCGGGCGCGGTCCTTGGGGCGTGCCGACGCGAGTAGGTCGTACAGCGCGCCGTCCGGGTGCCCGGTCAGGTCGCGGCGCGCAGGACGGGGTTCGGATTGGCGGACGTCGATCCCGAACCGTGTCCACACCGGATTCCGCAAGGGCAGCTCCGGCTCGTCACGGATGCGGGTGCGGGCGACGTCGCCGAGGTCGTCCCACCACGCGTCCGGCCAGCGGTTCGCCATCGACGTCAGGACGCAGATCCAGTGCGCGCCGTCCCGGACGTGGGTACGCAGTACGTCGCGGGCTTCGTCCGATCCATCGACGGCGAGCAGGACAAGCACGTCCGCCGCGCGGGCATTCGCGTCCTCGGACACCGACAACTGCTCCACCACCGGCGTGAGCGGCAGCTCCAGGTCGCGAACCAGCCGGGCCAGGTACACGGCACGCACGTCGGGGAAGTCCCACGTCCAGTCCCGCTGGATCGAGTCGTAGACGAACGGCGTGGCCGCCACCGGGTCTTGCTTGGCCCGCACCGCGCCCAGGCCCCGCCCCCGCTGCAGCAGCCCTTCGAGGGAATCGGGGTATGCGTAGAACAGCTCGCATTCTTCGCTCATCACCCGGCACCCTGCCGGAACGGACGCCTGACCGCCACGCGATATCCGACGCGAACGGTTGGGGCGGTTCAGTACGTCAGGTGCATCACGACCGGGGCGTGGTCGGATCCGGCTGCGCATTGGCGAGCGGTGGGCTGCGTCTGAGTAGAGCCGTCGAGGCGGCGCGCGGAGGCCGTTCTAGGCGTTGGCCGGTGGCTGCGGCGGGTATACGCGGGTGACCCGGATCAGAGCGGTGTCGATGGTGCTCAGGGCGGCATGTGCGGCCGCCACCGCGGTGTCCAGGTGTGGGCGCGGCGGCGGGAGTTCGCGGTGCGGGCGTCCCGGTCGGCGGCCGATCGCCAGTCGTGTGGCGACGATGTTCGCCGACACGGCCTCGGCGCGCTCGGCGAAGCCGTCGTCGGGGCCGCGCGTGGCGATGGCGCGTACCGGCTCGGCGCACGACCGCACGGCGGCGATGGCGTCGGCGGGATGCGCGGCCTGCGGCCTCCACCATCGGACGATGCGGTGGTGCGCGTCGAACGGAGCGGCGATTTCGCCCAGTTGGGCGACACTCCGGTTGAAGCGTGCGTGAGCCTTGGCGACTTCGTCGGCGCGGTTCCGGCGGTCGTGGGCCAGGACGTCCCCCAACGCGGCAAGCGCGTCCGCGATCCGGCGGCGTGCCACGTCGCCGGACCGTACGGGCAACACGAACCAGGACGCGGCGACACCGATCGCCGCACCCACCACGATCTCCTCGAGCCGGGTGCGCAGAAGACCGGTTCCGGTCTGCCCGTAGTAGCCGTACAACAGCGACAGGACGGCCGTCACGCAGCCGGCCCAATAGGCGTAACTGAACGTCCGCAAGCAGGATGCGACAACGAGCACCGCCAGGATCACCGCGACCGACGCGTGGTCCCCTGGCGAGAACGCCCCCGCGCACAGTGTCGCCAGCACCGTGCCGACGGCGGCGCCCGCGACGCGCAGGACGCTCTTGTGGACGACGTCGCCCCGCCCGCGATTGCCGCTGCACACAAGGAACGCGGTCAGTACCGTCCACGTCCAGTGGTCCGGATACGCGAGCCTTCCGACCAGGAACGCGGCGCCGGACGCGGCGGCCATCTGCAGCGCCATGCGGGTACTGGCCGGCAGGCGCGATCGACCGGCCCCGCGTTCCGGACTCGAACGCGGCACCGCCGGCTGCCGGGTGGTCCCGATCCCGACGGCACGAGCCGCGATCCGCCCGAACGCCACACTGGCGAACGCGATCCCCGCCGCGGCGGCCGACCACACCACGCGCCCGACGGGGCCGTCCCCGGGAGGCACGGGACTGACCAGCACGGCCACCAGCGGCAACGTCACCAGCGTGCCGAACTCGGCGGCGCGTGGGCCGAAACGCCGGACCCAGATCGCCCCCGCGACGCCGACGAGCCACAACGTGTCGCCCACGCCGTGGCGTTTCGCCAGCAACCACCCGACCTCCGCCGCGCCCACGGCGGCGAAAGGCAGCAGTGCCAGCCCGAACAGGGCACGCCGCCATGAGGTTTCGCGCTGTGTCCGGGCCAAGGTCACCGTGATCGCGACCGTCAACACGACGATGCTGTCGCCCAGTCCGGCGGCGCGCTTGAGCCACAGCCCCGCCCAGAACGCCAGCGCCAACGATGCGGCCGTCGTGGCTGCCGCGGCCCCCGCCTCACGCAATTTACTATGCATAGTCTTATTAGATTGACTCGACAGCACTGATCGTGTCGACCAAACCACAAGCTATATCTTAGTAATATGCACCAGATGGAGAGAGGCCTCCCGCGCGCCGCCGCCGCTGAGATCCGCCGCGGAGCCACACGTCTCGCGCGCCGCCTGCGCGCCGCGCGCTCCGCGGACGCCCTCAGCGGCGCTGAAGTCAGCGTCCTGGGCCACCTGTACCGCCGCGGGCCGTCCACGCCGACCGAGGTGGCCGCCGCAGACCACAAGCAACTCCAGTCACTGACCCGGGTGTTGGCCCAACTCGAACGCAACGGCCTGGTCACGCGCTCCCGCGACACCGGGGACCGCCGTCAGGTCCGCCTCACCCTGACCTCGGCCGGCGAAGCCGCGCTCCTGGCCGACATGGCGGAACGCGACGCCTGGCTGGCCGCCGCGCTCGGCGACCTGACCGAGACCGAAATCGAAGTCCTCCGCCTGGCCGGCCGCTTGATGGACCGCCTCGCCGACATGTGACGGCCGCCTGGGCGGTTCACGGCGAGAACTTGCGTGTGGACTGCGCCGAGTCGGCCGCGAACCATCGGACTGGCCGCCCTTCCAGACCTACCAAGTCCCGGGTGATCTCCCGCACGTTCCTTGATCGCGAAACCGGTGCGAACGTCGGTGTCGCGAAGCACGCAGCGGCGGGGTTCCGCTCACTCGCCGGTGCTGATACGGCGGCATCGCGATCGCTCTGGAACCGGTTGGATGGCATCTCCGTGTTCGTTGACGTTGATCGCCGTCGGCCGCGCCGCGCTGCCGCTGGCGTGCAGTGACCGACGGGGGTGGTGGCGCGATGGCATGGATGGTGCTGTGCACGCTGATGTACGGCGGTGCCGGGGTGTACGCGCTCGTGGCGCGAAGACGGGGTAAGCCCCGGGTCGTCCCGATGCCTGCGCCGAACACGCTCGGGTTGTACGAACTGGCCTACCTCGCGGGCGGCCCCGCGCGGGTCGCCGACGTGGCCGTGCTCGCGGCCCAGGCGCGCGGCAGCGTGCTCGTCGGGCCGGACGGGCAGGTCGTGGCGGGATGCGGCGACCCGCCCGACGCGTTCGGCGCCGCGGTGGTGGTCGCCGGGCACGCGGGGCCGACCCGGCTTGACGCGGTACGGGTGGCCGTCGCGGATGCCGAGCCCGTCCGGGCGGTGCGGGCACGGCTGTTCGCGTCCGGACTGGTCAATCCGGGCCCCCGCAACCCGACCCTGATGCGGGCTCAGCTTGCGCTGGTGCTTGCGCCGTTCGTCGGCGTGACGGGGCTGTTCTTTGACGACCTGGCCGAGTCCCCGTTGGACGGCACCCTTGTCTGGGTGGCCGACCTGCTGCTGGTGCTGCTCGGCAGCGCGGCCTGCGTGGCCGCGTCGTTCCTGCTGTTCACCAGCACCGACCGGGGGCGGTCGCCGCTGACCAACCAGGGCATCCACTACTTGTGGCAGCAAGTCCGCGACCCGGCGGGCCTGCAGGCGCACGAGACCGCGGTCGCCGGCGGCCACGGCCTCGGGCGGGTGGCGCTGGGCGGCATCGCGGAGATCCGCGACCCCGGTATGCGGGCGGCGTTCGGCCACGCCGCGCTGGATACAAGAGGCCGGGCGCGCGCCGACGGTTGGCCCGAGCAGCAGTGGATCGACAACGCCAACGAGCGCGGGCCGTTGCTCGGGCCCTCGTACGTCGACCTGTACGCGCAGGCGATGGAAGACCAGCAGGCGCAGGGCCCGCTCCCGCAGGGGCGTGTGCAGCCGGGCTCGTCTCCCGCAGCCCCGTCAGCACAAGGCCCGCCTGGCGGACGGCGGTTCGACGCGCGGCGGGTCGGGCCGCCGCCGTGGGAACGGCTGCCCGGCGTACAGGACCCGTACGTGGACCAGTACCCGGAGCGCTACGCGGTCCGCGAGCCCGCCGCGGACCCGGGCGGCAGCGCGGCGGAGCCCCCGAGCGGCCCAGCCGACGGGGCCGCGGGCGGAGCCCCCGCCTGATCGCCAGCCGCCAGCCGCCAGCCGCCAGCGGTCGGTCGTCGGCAGCCGGCGACCCAGGACGACCAAGGGAGTCCCCTGATGGACGAGGACGAAAGCCTGCTCCGCTTCGGTCTCCGCCCTGTAGGCGCCCATCTCGACGAGATCCGCGCACTTCTCCGCGAGCGCACCGAGCGTGAGCGGCGCGCCCAGGGCGACGGCGACACCGTGCTGATGAAGCTGTGCTGCATCCAGCTGTTCAACAGCGGCGAGCTCGACGACACCCTCCTTATCTGGAACGCCAAGCGCGCCAGCTTCGACGCCTCGTGCTCGATCGACATCCACCTTCTCCTCGGCCGCGGACTCGAGGCGACGAAGGCCTACCTCTCGGCCCATCCCTCGTCCGCCGCGGCAGCGGCACTGGACCGCATCCGCGAAGCCGAGCGGCACGGCGAGTTCGAGGGCTTCTCGGCCGAGGAGTACTCAGCCTTCTGGGACACGTACTACGCGTGAGGTCCGCAGCGCCGACGAGGAACGCCCGGCCGCATGCCGTGCGCGGCGGGGCCTATGGGTACGGGACGTCGCCGTCCAGCTGATCGGCGGCCTGCTCGTCCTCGGCATCGCGGCGTCGATCGACTGGGTCCTGACCTGCGGCAACCTCAAGGACTGCAACGCGGTTGCAGTACCGGGCGGCGACCGGTTGCACGGCGGTGACCGCAGCCGCTAACCGCCTCGCAACCTCGCAACCTCACGGTCGGGAGGGTTGTCGGCGGGCGTGCCGCCGATGGGGCAACTGGCCGAGCGGGAGTGCGTGTTGGGCGCGGGGGCGGATCGGGCGCTACATGGGCGCGAACGCCGTGCGCGCCGGACCGCAGTGGTCAGAGGGTCGGGGGTTCCGCGCGTACCAGGCCGTTTTGGTAGGCGATGACGACGAGTTGGGCGCGGTCGCGGGCGCCGAGCTTGGTCATGGCGCGTTGGATGTGGGTGCGCACGGTCAGGACGCTCACGACGAGCTCCTGGGCGATCTGATCGTTCGATTTGCCGTGCGCCGCCAGGACGGTGACTTCCTGTTCGCGCGGTGTGAGGTCGGCCAGGCGTTCGGCCGGGGCGAGGGGCGGGCCGGAGGCGGGCGTGGTGAGGAAGCGGGTGATCAGGGCCTGGGTGGCTCCGGGGGACAGGAGGGCCTCGCCCGCGGCGACGGTGCGGATTCCGTCCAGCAGCGCGTCCGTGGTGACGTACTTGCCGAGGAAGCCGCTGGCGCCGACGCGCAGTGCCTGCGCGACGTATTCCTCGGTCTCGAACATGGTCAGGATGAGGACGCGGGTCCCGGCGAGGTCGGGGTCCTCGCAGATGGCGGCGGTGGCGGCGAGGCCGTCGGTACCGGGCATGCGGATGTCCATGAGGACCACGTCGGGCCGCCGGACGCGGGCGAGTTCCACCGCTTGGCGGCCGTCGGCCGCTTCGCCGACCACCTCCATGTCGTCGCACGAGTCGATGAGCAACTGGAAGGTGCCGCGCAGGAGGGCCTGGTCGTCGGCGAGCAACACGCGGATGGTCAACGGGATTCCTCGGGTCGTGGTCCGGCCGGGGCGTCCGCCGCGGTGCGGGGCCGGAAGGGAAGGGCGGCGGCCACTTCGAAGCCGCCTTCGGGGCGGGGGCCGGCACGCAGGTCGCCCCCGACGGAATGGGCGCGTTCGCGCATGCCCATCAGGCCGTATCCGCCGCCGGGCACCGGGGGGACGGCACCGTCGTTCGCGGAACCACCGTTCGCGGAACCCTCGTTCGTGGTGCCGTCGTTCGCGGTGCCGTCGTTCGTGACGGTGACGAGCAGGCGTGCGGTGTCGTAGTGGAGCCGGACCCGGGCGGCGTGGTCGGGTGCGTGCTTCGTGGCGTTGGTGAGGGCTTCCTGGATGATCCGGTAGGCGGTCAGGTCGACTCCCGGGGACAGGGGCCGGGCCGGTCCTTCTGCGGTGACGGTGACGGTCAGGCCTGCCGATGCGCAGGCCGTCACCAGGTCGGGCAGGCGGTCCAGCCCCGGAGCGGGCTCCAGCGGGTCGGTGTCGGGGCCCGCGGTCCGGCGCAGCACGCCCACGGTGGCGCGGAGTTCCAGGAGTGCGGAGGTGGTGGTGCCGACCAGGTCGGCGAGGATCTTGCGGGTCTGCTCGGGGTGCGTCTCCGCCAAGTGGGCGGCGGTGCCGGCCTGGGCGTGGGCGACGGCCATGTGATGGGCGACGGCGTCGTGGAGTTCGCGGGCGATGCGAAGGCGTTCCTCGGCGACGCGCAGCCGGGCTTCCTCGTCGCGGGTGCGCTCGGCGTGCGCGGCGCGGGCTTGGACGGATTCGAGGTAGGCGCGGCGGAAGCGGTTCTGGCCGCCCAGGGACATCGGCAGCAGCAGCCACAGGACCGTGCCCACGGTCCGGAGGATGAAGTCGTCGCCCAGCGGCGCGCCGGCCAGCGAGGTGGCCGTCAGCACGGTCACGGTCGCCGAGCCGTAGACGCCGGTGGTCCGCGAGTCGGTGAGTGCGGCCAGCCGGTACAGGGCGGTCATGACCGGCGCCAGCAGCAGCGGACTGGGCAGATAGCCCAGGGCGGTCAGCGCGGCGGCCCCGGCGGCGGTGACCGCGAGGGTGGCGCGCGGATGGATGCGGGACGGCAGGACAGCGGCGCTGGAGGCGACGAGGATCCAGGCGGGCCACAGCGCGTGCGGGGGAGCGGACTCGGACGTGCTGATCCGGGCACCGAGGAGCGTGCAGACGCACAACGCGACCACCGTCGCCACGTCCGCGGCCCGGGCGCGGCGTTCCGCGTACCGCTCGTGAATGCTGGTCATCCTGCTCTCCGCAAGGGGGCGTGCCGTGGTCCATGGTCGCCGATGACGGCGGGGACGGGGCGCGCGGACCGCCCGAGACACCGTGCTCGGGCGGTCCGCGTGGGCGGAGTGCGTCACACGCGCGCCTCGACCGGCCCGTCCGGATCCGGATCCGGGTCCCGGCTGCCGGGCCGCGCGTGGCCGAGTGCCGCGCCTTCCACGTCGACGCGCGGCAGGACCCGGCCCAGCCACGCGGGCAGCCACCAGGCCCGCTCGCCGGTCAGCGCCAGCACGGCGGGCACGATCGCCATCCGGACCACGAACGCGTCGAACAGCACCGCGGCCGCCAGCCCGAACCCGAGCATCTTGATCAGCGACCCCTGCTCCCCGACGAACCCGGAGAAGACCGCGATCATGATCAGCGCGGCGGCGGTCACCACGCGGGCACTGTGCCGGAACCCCGAGACGACGGCCTGGTCCGCGGACTCCCCGTGGGTGTACGCCTCGCGCATCCGGGAGACCAGGAACACCTCGTAGTCCATGGCCAGTCCGAAGACGATGCCCATCATGAAGATCGGCATCAGGCTCATCACCGGGCCGGTCTGCTCCACTCCGAACAGGCCCGCGGCATGGCCCTGTTGGAAGACCAACACGAGAACTCCCAGGGCGGCCAGCACCGAGAGGACGAATCCCAAAGCGGCCTTGACCGGCACGAGCACGGACCGGAAGACCAGCATCAGCAACACCACCGCCAAGCCGCCCACCACGGCCAGATACGGCACCAGCGCGGACTGCACCTTCGCCGCGATGTCGATGTTCAGCGCGGTGGTGCCGGTGACTTCGTACGTCGCCGACGCCTGCGCCTCCACCGCCGGCCGCTCGCGGCGGATCCGCTCCACGAGCGCTTTGGTCCTCTCGTCCGTGGGGCTGGTCGACGGGGTGGCCTTGAACACCGCCGTGTCGCCGGCCTCGTTGAAGCGGGCCTGCGAGACCGACACGATGCCGTCCGTACCGCCGATCCGTTCCCCGACGGTGCGCGCCGCGGCGTGCGGATCGGCGGTTCCCCGCGCGTCCACGACGATGGTCAGCGGACCGTTGAAGCCGGGGCCGAAGCCCTCGGCGAGCGCGTCGTACGCCCGCCGCTCGGTGGTCGCGGTGGACTTGGCTTCGTCGCCGGGCATGCCCAGTTGCAGCGACGCCATCGGGACGGCCAGCGCGCCGAGGCCCGCGACCCCGAGGACCAGCACCGCCACCGGGCGCCGCAGCAC
The DNA here is from genome assembly GCF_029953285.1 of Yinghuangia seranimata. Taxonomy (GTDB): domain Bacteria; phylum Actinomycetota; class Actinomycetes; order Streptomycetales; family Streptomycetaceae; genus Yinghuangia; species Yinghuangia seranimata. The sequence continues at coordinate 80,221 of NZ_JASAOI010000059.1, forward strand.
GAACCGGGCCCAGCGCGTGCCCAGGTTGTCCCGTCCTCCCGCGGCACGGTCGCGGAGCCCGGCGACGCCGTCACGCGCACCGGACGTGCGCGCCCGGCGCGCCTTGCGCGCCAGCACCGCGTCGGGCCAGAACCCGAGCAGGGCGGGGACGACCGTCAACGCGACCAGCACGGCGACCGCGACGGCCCCCGCCGCGGCCAGGCCCATCTTCGTCAGCGTCGGAATGCCGACCACCGACAGGCCCGCCAGCGCGATCACCACGGTGACCCCGGCGAACACGACCGCCGACCCGGCGGTGCCCACCGCCACTCCGGCCGCCTCCGCCGCGGCCCGCCCGCGCGCCCGTTCCTCCCGGTAGCGGGACACCACGAACAGCGCGTAGTCGATGCCGACCGCCAGGCCCAGCATCATCGCAAGCGTGGCCGTGTCCGAGGACAACCCCAACGGGTCGGCCAGCAGCACGATCCCGAACAGGCTGACGGCCACGCCCACGACCGCGGTCAGCAGCGGCAGGCCCGCGGCCGCCAGCGACCCGAACGTGAACAGCAGCACGACCGCCGCCGCCGAAAGCCCGACGATCTCCGCGGTCCCGTCCGGCCCGCCGCCCGCGTCCATCGCCGAACCGCCGGTCTCCACCGTCAGGCCCGCCGCCCGCGCCCGGTCGGCCGCCGCGTCCACGGCGGCACGGTCGGCATCGGTGACTTCGGAGGACTCGACTTTGTAGGTGACGGTCGCGTACGCCGTCGTACCGTTCCCGCTGACGGCTCCCGACGCGAACGGGTCGGCGACGCCCGCCACTTGGGGGCCGCCACCGAGCGAGTGCACGGCGTCCTCGACGGCCTTCCGGGTGTCGCCCGCGGTCACCTTCTGCCCGTTCGGGGCGACGAAGACGACCCGGGCGGTGGCGCCGTCGGCGGCCGTTCCCGGAAAACGGTCCTCCATGAGATCGAACGCCTTCTGCGCCTCGATCCCCGGCATCGAGAACTCGTCGTCAGAGGCCTCCGGCGCCCCCATGGCGCCCACCGCGACCGCGACCAGCACCCCCAGCCACACCAGGAGGACCCGGCCGCGCCGCCGAAAGGCGCCGCGGCCGAGCCGATACAGAAAAGTCGCCACGTCAGGGTCTCCCTATCCACAAGCGATGACCGCTCAAGGCTCGCCGGGGGAGACCCCTCCAGTCGTCATGCCGCTACGGACACTGCGGCCTACTGAAACCACACGACCGCGTACTGAAATCGCAGTAGGCACGCGTCCACAGCGCTGTGCCAGCGCATCGCCGGTCAACGCGTCGGCGGGGAGACCGGGATGGGCTTGTCCGTCGCGCGCGGACTGGTGGCGTGGTGGCGTTCATCGGCGGTTGAGAGCCAGAAGTAGATTGCCGGGAGCACGAGTTCGATGGCCAGAAGGACCAACTGGAACCACTGAGGCCGCCCTTGGACGCCCCAGGACAACAACCTGCTCACGCCGCCGAGAAAGAAGACACCGGCGAGCCAGCGCACCGCCTTCGACGGGATGGGCGACTGCCGGGCCACCCAGATCCAGGCCAGGCCGTAGCCGAGGAAGGTCGCGCTGAAGAACCTGACCAGGCTGTCGACGGTCGGCCCGGCCGAACTCGCACCGGGCACCGAGTCCATGCCTGTCGCCATGTGGGTGGCGCCGATCGCCACGCAGGCGATGCCCATCGTCCATGAGAGCCACTTGAGGAGCCTTGCCATACGTCGGTCACCCCAGCCTTAGTAGGCAGCTGTCTACTAAGGCGAAGGTAAAAGCGTTGGTAGACACGCGTCAAGTAACCTCGGGGCGTGACCACGCGCCGCAGGCTCAGCCCCGACGAGCGCCGCCGCCAGTTGCTCGACGCGGGGGCGGAGTTGTTCGCGGCCGAGCCGTACGACGCCGTCCTGATGGAGAACGTGGCCGAGCGGGCGGGAATCTCAAGGGCGTTGCTGTACCGCTACTTCCCGAACAAGCGTGCGCTGTTCGCCGCGATCTATCAGCAGGCGACGAAGCGGCTGCTCGCCGACACGCCGATCGACCCGGCGAGCCCGGTGTTCGAGCAGCTGTCCGCGGGGCTCGACGTCCACTTCGACTACTTCGCGGCGAACCGGAACACGGTTCTCGCCGCGAACCGCGAGCTCGCGGGCGACCCGGTGATCCAGACGATCGTGAACGACGAGCTGGCCGAGCTGCGGCAGCGGCTGCTGGACGCGAGCGGAGTGGACGGCCGGGCACGGGACATGGCCTCCGCCGCACTGACGGGCTGGCTGCTGTTCGTCCGCGTGCTGTGCGTGGAGTGGCTCGCCGACGGCACGTTCACGCGGCCCGAACTGCACGCCATGTGCGTCGGTGCGTTGCGAGGAGCGCTCGGCACGGTGCCGGGCGCCGAGCGGTTCCTCGCCGAGGCTGACGCCAACCGCTGAGCACTCCGATGCCTGCCGCGCCCTGAGCAGGTTCCGCGCCCAGATGGTCTTGAACGGTCTGGGCCGCCAAGGATTGTGCGGCAGCGTTCTTGAGAATCAGGCGCCGGAGTTGTCGACGAAGCCCACGATGTCGAGATATTCGATTTTGGGCCGGACGCCGTAAACCCCCGTCACCTTGCCGACGAGCTCATCCGTGAAGAAGGAGCGGGCCTTCTCCTCGTCGTCCCACACGTAGAAGTTCCTTGCGTGAACGCCGTCGTCGTCGAGCATGAAGCTCTTGAAACGAAGGCCGGCCATGCCTTCGAACGGTGGGCGGAGCTCGCCGGCAATCTTTGCGACAGTTGCACGGTCGAACTTGTCGGTCTGCGTGAAAGTCACGAGCACGCCGATCATCGGGCCTCCTAGCGATTGGGTGAGCACGGTCGATTGAGTGAAGCTAGCGACGGACCCTAGTACACGGGCCCGGAATTTCTTGTCATTAGGCTGCTAGTCGGCGGTGCGGCTTGCGGTCGCCGTCGGGGGCACGATCGACTGCTTGTGGTGGAAGTGGTTGTTCGGGTCCCAGATGCCCTTCGTCAGTTGCAGCCGCTCGTAATTGTCCTTGTAGTACAGCCGCGGATATTGCGGGGCGGGGTCGGTCGCGATGCCCAGGTCGACGTCCGGGTAGTTGACGTACGCGCCGTCCGTGGTGCGGTCGTGCGTCGCGTCGCTGACCTCGGGCACGCCGCCGGTGTCGGCGTAGACGGCGGTGTAGAAGCCCTTGAGGAAGTCCAGGTGGGCCTGGTCCTGGGCGGGGTTCGTCCAGTAGGTCTGGTACTGGAGCTTCATGCAGGAATCGCGTTGCGGCACCGCGGTGTCGTGCGGCGCGACGGCGTTGACGCGGCAGCCGTACGAGTCGATCTGGGCGATGGTCTGGGTCAGGTCCACATCCGGGACGTCCTTGGTGAGCCAGTCCCACATGGCCGCGACCTGGGTACCGGTGAACGGCTTGCGGTGGTAGGCGGACTTGTACTTTCCGCGCTGGTTCGGCCCTGAGCCGTTGAGCGTCTGGGTCGCCTGCAGCCACGGCATCTGGCGGCGCTTTTCCGGAAGGGGCAGGAACAGGCCGCCCACTTCGGCGATCTGCACCGTCGAAGAGGTGGTGAGTCCCGCCTCCAGGGCCGCGATATAGGCGTCGAGCGGTGCGACGTCCTCGCCGAGCCATTGGCTGGACACGACGATGTTGCCGTTGGTCTTGTGGGTGAGTTTCAGAATGCTGAACAGCTGGTTGTAAACGGTCTCGTCGGGTCCGCTGTGGGCCGCGAAGAAGTTGCCGAAGTTCGCCAGCAGTTTGTCGAAGTCGTCACGGTGTTTGATCAGGTCGGCCCACGGCCAGGCGATGCTGCTCAGCCACATGTGCGGCGGCGGTACGGGCAGATCGGCGAAGTAATAGCGCAGGACGACTCCGAAGTTGCCGCCCCCGCCGCCCGTATGCGACCAGAAAAGGTTTGCCGTGTCGGAGCCCGCCGGGTCGGAGCGATGCGCCTCGGTCACCGTGACGCAGCCGTCCTTGACCGTGACGACGTCGACCTGCACCAGGTAATCGACGGTGAGCCCGTCGCGGCGCGACATGATTCCGTAGCCACCGCCGCAAATGTGGCCGCCGGCGCCGACCGAGTAGCACGACCCGGCCGGAATGGTCACCCCGAACTTGCGGAACAGCTGGGTGTACACGTCCCAGTTGGTGGCGCCGGACTCCACGCAATAGGCGCTACGGCCGTACTTGTCCTTGGTGTGGCAGACGCCTTTCATCGTGCTCACATCGAGGATGGCGCCACCGGTGTTCTCGACGAAGTCTTCGTAGCAGTGGCCTCCGCTGCGCACCGTGGGGCGCAGATTCCGCTCGAGGGCGGTGCGTACCGCTCCGACCGCCTGGTCGTCGCGGGTGAGGAGTTGGATGTATAGCGGATCGCTCGTCCAACGCTGGTTGAACCCCTGGCTGAGGGTCTCGTAGCGGCCGTCCCCGGGCCGGACGATCAAATCGGAGTCGACCGGGGCGGCCACGGCGGATTTCGCGCCGGCGGTCTCGGTGCCGAATGCGCCGAGGGACACTCCGCCGATCACCGCTCCGGCGGCGCCCAGAAGTCCCCGTCGGCTAACGCCGTTGCTCATGCGCCACATCTCCTTCGTCGGCCGGAACCCGCGACGTTCCCGCGAACCTTCTTACCGGATAATGCGATTGATTTCGGTAATACGGGTGTTTCGCAGGAAAATCGGGTCAGAAGCTACCAGTGGTGGTTGACCGGGCTCCGGAGACTCGCCGCCCTCTGCCGGCGCTCCCTCGTTCGGCGGGTGATGCTGTGCGAGAGTCGGCGTATCCGGCATCATCCAGACAAATGGTGTGGCGCGTACGACGCAGCAGGCGGAAGGACTTCCCTCATGCCCATTGCAACGGTCAACCCCGCGACCGGCGAAACCCTCAAGACCTTCGACCCGATGGGACCGGAGGAGATCGAGCGGCGCCTGGCGGCCGCCTATGCGGCCTTCCGGCGCCACCGGTCCACCGACTTCGCCGAACGGGCCCGGCTGCTCGACCGCGCGGCGGACCTGCTGGACGAGGACCGCGACACCATCGCCCGCACCATGACCACCGAGATGGGCAAGCCGCTCGCCGCCGCCCGCGCGGAGGCCGCCAAGTGCGCCAAGGCCATGCACTGGTACGCGGCGAACGCCGAGGCCCTGCTGGCGGACGAGCACCCCTCGCAGGGGGACGTGCGCGACTCCGGGGCCGAGCACGCCCGCGTCCACTATCGGCCTCTCGGCGTGGTCCTGGCCGTCATGCCGTGGAACTTCCCGCTGTGGCAGGTGATCCGCTTCGCGGCCCCCGCCCTGATGGCCGGCAACACGGGCCTGCTCAAGCACGCCTCCAACGTCCCGCAGACCGCGCTCTACCTGGAGGACCTGTTCCGCCGGGCCGGCTACCCCGAAGGGTGCTTCCAGACCCTGCTCATCGGCTCCGGCGCCGTCGAGGCCGTGCTGCGCGACCCCAGGGTGGCCGCGGCGACGCTGACGGGGAGCGAGCCCGCGGGCCGCTCGGTCGCCGCCGTCGCGGGCGACGAGGTCAAGAAGACGGTGCTCGAACTCGGCGGCAGCGACCCGTTCGTGGTGATGCCGTCGGCCGACCTCGAGCGCGCCGCACGCACGGCTGTCACGGCCCGGGTGCAGAACAACGGCCAGTCCTGCATCGCCGCCAAGCGCTTCATCGTGCACACGGACGTCTACGACGCGTTCACGGCACGCTTCACGGAGCTGATGGCCGCACTCACGGTCGGCGACCCGATGGCCGACTCCACGGACGTCGGCCCCCTCGCCACCGAACAGGGCCGGGCCGACGTGGAGACGCTCGTGGACGACGCCCTGCAGCGCGGGGCGGTGGCCCTGTGCGGCGCGAAGCGCCCCGAGTCGCTGTCGAACGGCTGGTACTACGAACCGACGGTCCTGGCCGGCGTGACCCCGCAGATGCGCATCCACCACGAGGAGGCCTTCGGCCCGGTGGCCTCGCTGTACCGCGTCGAGGACCTGGACGAGGCCCTGGACGTCGCCAACGACTCGCCCTTCGGCCTGAGTTCGAACGTCTGGACCCGCGACGAGGACGAACAGCGCCGCTTCGCCCGGGACATGGAGGCCGGCGGCGTCTTCTTCAACGGCATGACGGCCTCCCACCCGGCGTTCCCCTTCGGCGGCGTGAAGCGCTCGGGCTACGGCCGCGAACTGTCGGGGCACGGCATCCGCGAGTTCTGCAACGTCACGACGGTTTGGTACGGGCCCGCTGAGTGAACGGCCCAGCCTCGGGCTTTCGTGAGGTGCCCGGTGCTCCGTGCGGGTGGCAAGACTCCGAGCCATTGATGTGGGTGTCCCTCATTACGCTTCGCGCATGGGCGACGAGCTGGATGGCTGTGAAGCAACATTCGCGTGGCGGGATCTGCTGCAACGCTGGAGTGACGAGTGGCTCGACCCGGTCCTGCACGAGCAGGAGCGGGGCGAACCCTTCACCGATGAGGTCCGGCAAGCCCGTTGGCTGGGAACCACCGGGGCCTCGGTCCGCGACGTCCAAGCACTCGAGGAGCGCTTAGGGTCGGAACTACCCCCGAGCTACCGGCAGTTCCTGTTGGTGAGCGATGGCTGGCTGGACACCACTGAGTCCATCGAGCGGATCCTGCCCACCCGTGAAGTGGGGTGGACGCGGGACCTGGACCCCGAACTCGTGACGGCCTGGACGGACGGTTACGGCGATGCCGGCGCCCGGGTCGGAGACGAGGAGTACTTGGTCTACGGCGAGGCCCAGAGCACGGTCTCGCTGTGGCCCGAATACCTTCGGCACACCCTGAAGATCAGCCACACGCCCGACGCCACCGACGTCTACCTCCTCAACCCTCACGTCATGACACCGGACGGCGAATGGGAGGCGTGGTACCTCGCGCATTGGCTGACCGGTGCCGTGCGCTACCGCTCCTTCTGGGACCTAATGAACGGTGAGTACGTACGCTTTCGCGGCGAATGGTGACCTACCCGCGGAATCGCGCACGGTCTTCGTGGATGCGCAGCGGCATGCCGGTGATCGGTTCGCTGCCCCATCCGGGACGAGCACCATCGCCGTGCGTACGGGACGAAGACGAGGCCCTGCCCCAGGGGCAAGGTTGCGGACCCGAGGATGGCCCCGGAATCGGTTCTGCGGCTATCTGTTGGGCCACACGGTGATCCAAAGGGGGACGACCTAGGCCCGCGCTGAGGCTGCTTCCCAGGCGTTGCGTGTGGAGTGGAGGGTGGCTGCGGCGAAGGTGTCGAGGGGGGCTCGGCGCCACGTGTCGGAGAGGACTTCGACGCTGACGACGCCGTCGTAGCCTTTCCCGACCAGGGCGTCGCAGAATCCGGCGAGGTCGAGCACGCCTTCGCCGGGGAGGACGCGCCGGTGCATCGACTCGGCGTGCAGGTCCGTCGTGATCATCTCCGGCGCGTCGGCGAACTGGACGAATCCGATCCGGTCCAGGGGGAGTGCCTCCAGGTCCCGCCACGTGCTCGGGCCGCGGAAGAAGTGCCAGCTCTCCACGACCAGTCGGAAGGCGTCGTGGTCGGACACTCCGGCCAGTTCCGCCAGGTGCAGCGCCGCATCGATGGAGTCGATGTGGCGCGTCGGGAGGAACTCCAGCGCGAAGCCGAGGCCTGCGTCGGCCAGCGCCTCTACACAGCGCCGGGCGCCGGCGGCGACCTGGTCGGCCGGGCCCGTCGCGACGGCGAGGATCTGGCGGGCGCCCAGGATCGGGGCCAGTCGCAGCACGTTGGCCAGGCTGCGCGTGGTGGCGTCGACGTCCGCGCTGATGGACAGGGAGACCAGTTCGTAGCACGGCAGATCGGCCTCGCCGAGCGACTCGGCCAGCCGTTGCGGCGGGAGCCCCCGGCGTTCGTGCTCCAGGACCGACATGACGTCGAGGCCGATGTGGTCGTACCCGGCGAGCGCGGCAGCGTGGATCTGCTGGGGGAGGGTCGGCGGCAGGTCGTAGTACGTCGAGTGGTTGAACACGTTGAAGCTGTACTTCATCGGTGGTCGGCACCGTCCTGCTCGGTCGCGGGCGCGCTGGTTCGGTGGTCGGTGTGGACGACTCCTCGTCGGTCGACCCGTGCGTGCCGTGGTCTGAACAGCGTCTCTGGTCGCGACGCCGGGCTCGGCAGGATCGTCATCATAGTCATGATGGCTATGAAAGGGGGAGTCGGGTGCGCGAAGCCGTGTCGGCATTGTCGGCTGCCGGCGGGCCGCCGGCGCGCTGGCCTCCAACTCGCCTGCCGGGCGCCGCTTGTCGTGTGTGTCCGTGATGCAACCGACGTGTCTCCATAGGCGTACAGGATCAGTGGGGCGTCACGGGCCGCCGGAGTCGGGTGCACGCACGGCGCTGGACGAGGGGGTGCCGGTCGGGCGTAGGTGGGGGCTGTCGGCTATGAGGGGGAGGTCCGCGATGAGGACGGTGGTACGAGTGCGCGGGGACCGGGGCGCGGTGGGCTTCGGCTGGCCGCGCGGGGTTCGGGGCCGGGTCGGCGTGAGTGCGGTCGCACGGTGACGTTCGACGGCGGTACGGCGGTGTGGCGGCGCGACGCGGCGGCGCGTCCGCTGCTGGTGGCTGCGGTGGCGGCCGCGGTGCTGTTCGCGGCGTTGGCAGTGGTCGTGTCGGCACACGGGCTCGGACCGTTGCCCGGGGACGGGCGTACTCACCGCTTCCTGATGGGGCACCGCCCGGTGTGGGTTGTCGATGTGCTCCGCGTGGTGACGGCGACGGGCACCGGGGTGTTCCCGTACGTTCTCGCGGTTGCGGCAGGGGTGTTGGTTGCGTGGCCGCTGGCCGGTGCGCAGCTGGGGTGGAGGCCTGAGAGGCGCATCGTCTTCGTTGTGGCGGCGTGGCCAGCGTGGCTGGCCATTGGGCAGGGGCTGCGTCATGCGCTGATGGCGGCGGTCGAGCGGCCGAGGCCGCCGGTTGGGGACTGGGTCGGCGCGCATCCGTCGGGGATGTCGTTCCCTTCGGGGCACGCGGGCACGTCGGCGATGGCTGCGGGACTGTTGGTCGTCGCGCTGGTCCTGCGGCGTCCGCGCGGCGCTGCGGGGTGGATCGCCGTCACGCTGGGGTGGGCGGCGGCCGTCGGGGTAACCCGCGTGTGGCTGGGAGTGCACTGGGCGAGTGACGTGGTGGGCGGATGGCTCCTGGCCGCGGCGTGGACGTGCGTCGGGGCGGTGCTCGCGAGGGCGTTCTGGGGCGTGTCCGTCGACCATGGACATTGACATCAGGCCCATGCGTTCGACGCCGACCAAGGCCCGGAACGGCGGCTAGCCGGTGCGGAACGGCCTTGACGGGGCCGCCTCTTCGGCGTTATACCGAGTATTATACTCGGTATAACGCGAGGCCGGTGAGGACGAATGAGCGTACGCCACGCACTACTTGCCCTACTCTGCGAAGGCCCCAAGTACGGGCTCCAGCTCCGCCAGGAGTTCGAGGCGCGCACGGGGGAGGTCTGGCCGCTGAATGCCGGTCAGGTGTACACGACACTGCAGCGCCTGGAGCGCGACGGGCTCGTGGGGGCGGACGGCGACGGGCCCGACGGGCCGCAGAAGATGTACCGGATCACGTCCGAGGGCGACGCCGAACTCGCCGACTGGCTGCGTACCCCGCCGGGGGCGGACGCCCCGCCGCGTGACGAGCTGGTCATCAAGGTGTTGGTCGCGATGCGGCTGCCGGGCGTGGACGTGCGCGCGCTCCTCCAGGCGCACCGCAACCACACCATCGTCCAGATGCGCCAGTACACGCGGCTCAAGGAGGACGCCGACGACGTCGCGCTGCTGTTGGTCGCCGACGCGCAGTTGTTCCGGCTCCAGTCGATCGTGCACTGGCTCGACTCCGCGGACGCCCGCCTCTCGCACCACACCCCTGCGGCGTCGACGCCCACGGCCGAGCGCGCCCAGGCGCGTGTGGACCGGGCGGAGGTGCGGCGGTGAGCGGCGTCCTCGAATGATGGCCGTCATGGGGCCGTCCGGCTCCGGCAAGTCCACCCTGCTCGCCATCGCGGGCAGCCTCGAGGACGCCACGGGCGGCGAGGTGCTCGTCGAAGGCGTCGCGCTCGGCGGGCTCGGAAGCGACGCGCGCGCCCGGTTGAGGCGCCGTCACATCGGCTATGTCTTCCAGGACTTCGATCCGCTCGCCGGACTGACGGCGGTGGAGAACATCACGATGCCGCTCGAACTCGACGGTGTGCGTGGCAAATCCGCACGTCGAACCGGACTTGCCGCCCTCGCCGAACTCGGCCTCGCAGACCGTGCCGAGCGGTTCCCCGACGAGCTGTCCGGCGGTGAACGCCAACGCGTCGCCATCGCGCGTGCCCCGGTCGGCGAACGCCGCCTGCTGCTCGCCGACGAGCCCACCGGCGCGCTCGACACGCACACCGGCGAGGGCGTCATGCGGCTGATCCGCTCCGCGTGCCGTAAAGGTGCGGCCGCGGTGCTCGTGACCCACGAGGCGCAACTGGCCGCCTGGGCCGACCGGGTGGTGTTCGTACGCGACGGCGGCATCGTCGATGCCACCGCACCGCTGCCCGGTCCCGAGTCGCTGCTCGCGCCCGGAACGGAGCCGGGGCGGTGACCGGTGCCGGGTCGGACGCGGCAGCAGCCCCGCGCCGACGCGCGACCCCCGCCGGCCTGCCTCGGCATCCCGCTGCTGGCCGTCGCGGCCGGCTGGACGATCGCGGGCCGCGAACCCGCCTCGATCACCCGACGGTTGCTCGAATAGCGTCGCCTGCTTGCCCCAACTGCGTGGCGTTTTCGTATGGAACATCCGGCAGGCGACGCCATATCCGAGCTCGGGTGCGCGATTAGACCTTTGTGTTTGACCGGTGATGTCGATCTTCCTAGTCTCCGATCGGATTCCGCCCCAAGACTAGGTAAAGGACTGACGGCGCCCATGCCGTGGGACCAGCGAGGAAGATCGATGAGCGGCGAAGAGTCCCGCGGGCGGTGGCAGCCTCCCGCTTGGATGGTGTGGCTCGTCGCCGCGCTGTGTGTAGGGGCGTCGTGGTGGTCCTGGCACGCGGTCGGCAAGCGGGACGACGACCGGACGCGAGTGGAGAACCGGCCGCTGGCCGCGGTGCCTGCGACCGTCTGCGGCGGCCTCGTCCGACCCGATGATGTGGCCGCTCTGCGCGACCTGCGGGCGGACGGGCCGCTCACCGAGGCCCGGCTGAGCCTTCCCACCGCGGCGCAGCCCGGGCTCCGTTGCGACGTGACGGGCAAGTCGACGGTACGCGTCGAAGCCCTCCCGCTCGCCGAGGCCGATCCGACCTGGCTGCAATCCTTCAACGCGGCGACCGTCCCCTCCGGCGTACCCGCCGGGCTCGCGTCCGAGCGCGGCGCGTGGGTCGTCGTGGGCTGCCCGGGCGGCGACGACAGGCGGTTCTTCGCCCGGGCGGTGTACGCGAAGCCCGACGGGAGCCTCGACATGCTACTGCCGCACGAGGTCGACGCCGTCGAGGACACGCGTGCGGAACTCGCCGCGCTGGCCCGCAACACCGCGGCGGCGGTGGCCGAACGCGCCGGATGCGGGGCCGTCCCGCCCGGCCCGCCGCCGCAGGTTCCGTACCCGCCGCTGCGCGTCGACCGCGCCAAACCCGCGGCCGACCCGGCGTGCGACCGGGCGGCTGACGGGCTGCCGACGCACGACACATGGTCGGACGCGTCCGGTCTGCAGAGCCAATGCTCGCTGCACCTGGTGCCGCCGACCGGCAACGGCGGCGGCTGGCTGAACCAGAGCATCTCGGCCTTCCGCGGCCCGCTGTCCGGAGTCGGTACGCGCGCCGCCGCGGACTTGACCGCGTTCCGGTCCACAGACCCCGTGCGGTGGGTGCGCTACCGGACCGAAGCCGTCTGCGGCGATGTGCCCGTCAGCTGGATCGTCCATCAGGAGAGCTACGGCACGGTCGATGCGCCGAACGCCGACGACGCGGGCCGCCGGGCATACCAGCGGTTTCTCGACTACCAGCGCACAACGGCGGGATGCCGTTTGGTCAGCGGCGAGGGGAGTGGACGGTGACATCGTCACGGGAGACCCCGGAGACCCCGGAGACCCCGGAGACCCCGGAGACGCCGGAGACAGCGGCAACTCCGAACGCTTCGGGCACCACGGAAGCACCGCAGGCGCGGGGCACCACAGAAACGCCGGAAACGCCCGAGACATCGGAGGCACCGGAGACACCGGGCGCCGCGGAAACGCCTAACGCACCTCGGCCGTCCGAGCCCGCAGGGGCCTTCGACCCGTCGCAGAGCCCCGACCTGTCGGCGGAGCCGGACCAGCCGCACGAGCCGGACCCACCGGCCGGCCCTGCCAAGCCGTCGTTCCGCTCCCGCCTCGCCGCCCCGCGCGGCATCCTGGTCATCCTCGTCGTGGCGACCCTGGTGTTCAGCGGCACCCTGTGGACGCGCGACCTCGTCGCGGAGGCCGGCCGCCCGGACACCGTCTGCGGGGGCCTGCTCCCCGCGGAGCAGGTACGCGAGGAACTGGGGTTCCCGGACCTGCGCGAGCAGCGCTACCGCGAACCGGCACCCAACGACCCGCAGACCTGGTGCCGGGTGGGGTCCGGCCTCGACCTTCGCGCCTACCCGCTGTCCCGCAACAGCGACGCCCCGGGTCGGTTCGACTTCGGCTTCCGCCAGCACGTGCCGCTCGGTCCCGGCCTGTCCGGCAGCGTGGCGGCCGACAGCGGGTGGCTGCTGCTGCCGTGCCCGTCCGTCGGCGCCGGCACCCCGTACTTCGTGTCCGTCTCCTTCGAAGGAAGCGTCGGCCGGAACATCTCAGGCGACCAAGGCCGCGCGTACCACGCGCGGTACCTGGTCGGCGCCGCACGCCTGATCCGTGACCGGGCGGGTTGTGGCGGCCCTGAACTGCCGGACGCCGCGCCCGTCGCCGCGACCCCGCCGGCCCGCCAGCAAGAGCGTCGCCGTCAAACGGACTTCCAACGGACGTGGAACGCGGACAGCGCCACCCGCGTCGCGCTGGGCCAGGACCCGGTGTGCGGATTCCTCCCGAGCACCGGCCTGCCGAACGGCAACACCGCGGCCGGGTCCAACAAGCCGAACTGGGACTCGTACGCTGTGTCCCCACCAGGCGGCAACGTGTCCTGGTGCGGCCTGTACGGCGGGGGCGACGTCAAAGCCGACGTCACGTTCACCGTCGTCCGCGGCCCCGTCGTCCCCTACCTGCGGACCGCGGGCACGCCCCTGGGCAACGGGAAGTACCCCGGGCACAGCGGTTTCCGCGAAGCGTGGGTGATGGGCGCCTGCGGCAGCGAGCAAGTGATGTTCAAGCTCCGAGACTCCTCTTCTCACGCTGATGCCGAAACCCCAGCGCTGCTGGGCGTGTTCGTTTCCGCCTACGCGGCAAAGGAAGGCTGCACGACCGGTCTCACCTAGGCAGCGCCTCTGTCGGCCCGGTCTCGACGACGCGCCGATTGCGCGGCCTGAGCCGCGCCGGGGCAGTGTCGCGGTCGCATTGTGCTCGATGTCGCGCCAGCGTGTCGGTAGCCAGGCCAGCCGGCGGTAGGGCCACTCCGCGTGGAGGTCCCCAACTCGCGTGCGTACGCCGGATTTCCGTGCGCCGCGTACTCCTTGACGGTGTCCCAGGCCGGATCGCCTCGGTCGTCCAGGAGGTCAACGGTCCGCTCCTGGCGGGGTGCCTGGCGACGGCCGTCACGCGCTGAGGGCGCCGGTGCCGAGGAGGCCGAGGAGCAGGACGCCGATGACGAGGCGGTAGACGACGAAGGCGTTGAACGTGTGCCGGGCGACGTACTTGAGCAGCCAGGCGATGGACGCGTAGGCGACCGCGAACGAGACGAGCGTCCCGGCCACGAGGGGCGCGGCGCCGGCTCCGGAGCCGAGGGCGTCCTTGAGTTCGTACAGTCCGGCGCCGGTGAGGGCGGGGATGCCGAGGAAGAACGACAGGCGGGTGGCGGCAACGCGGTCGAGGTCGCGGAGCAGGCCGGTGGAGATGGTGGCGCCGGAGCGGGAGAAGCCGGGGAAGAGCAGCGCGAGGATCTGGGAGCAGCCGACGAGCATCGTGTCGGTGAGGTCGGTGTCGTCCTCGCCGCGCTTGTGCCGTCCGACGCGGTCGGCCGCATACATCACCGCGCTGCCCGCGATCAGCGAGCCGGCGACGACCCACAGCGAGGCGAGGGGCCCGTCGATGAGCGGCTTGGCGGCCAGGCCCACCAGGACGATCGGGATCGTCGCGTAGACCACCCACCACGCGAACTTGTAGTCGTGGTGGTAGCGCTCCTCCGGGTTCCGCAGGCCGCGGGTCCACGCGGTGACGATGCGGCCGATGTCCTTGGCGAAGTACACGAGCACGGCGGCGATCGCCCCGACCTGGATGACCGCGGTGAAGCCGACGACCGAGGCGTCGTCGACGGGGATGCCCATGATCCCTTCGGTGATCTTCAGGTGGCCGGTGGAGGAGATCGGGAGGAACTCGGTGACCCCTTCGACGATGCCGAGGACGATCGCTTGGCCGAGGCTGATGGCGCTCATGGGTCCTTTGGGTCCTTCCGGGTGGTGAGGGCTGTGCCGGAGGTCCGGTCGGGCCCGGGCCTCGCCGCGGTCAACGATTCGCGGCGCGATGCAGGCACGGTCTCAGGTGGTCGCGGCGGTACGGAGGATGTCCGTGCGTGCGGCGCGTCGGGCGGGAGGGCGGCGGAGGGCGGCGAACGTCGGCGGGCCGGCGCCGCCGCGGCCCGCGCGTACGTGTGGCCCGATCGAGTGATTCGGAGGGTGCGGGGCGTGGCCGATGCTTGAAGCGCGGGTTCGGTGATGTGCTGGCGGTCGAGACGCCTCGCACTCGCCGGCGTGATCCCGCGCCGGGGAGAAGGCTCACTCGAAGGGAGACGGGCGACATGAGCGGCAAGGGGCTGGCCCTCGGCGACCTGGCGACGCGGACCGTCGACGGTCTGACGATCCGCTACGCCGACACCGGCGAACGGCCCGGGCCGACGCGGCGTTGTTCTCGGCCGCGCGTCACCCGGAGTCGGTGGCCTCGCTGATCGTGGGCATCGGCGCGGCGTAGGCCGCCCCTACGGCGAAGGAAGGCAGCATATGGACGACGCCGTACGCGGAGAGAATCCGGCCTGGACGCCGGTCGCGTCGCTTACGGGGGAGCAGCTCACGAAGCTCGCGGGGCTGGGGGAGGAGCGGCACGCCGAGGCGGGCGAAGTGTTGTTCGCGGCGGGCGACGCGTCCTACGACTTCTTCGTGGTGCTCGCGGGCAGTGCGGACATCGTCGAGCGGTTCGGCGAGGCGAACGAGCGTGTGGTTGCCTCCTACGGCCCTGCGGAGTTCCTCGGCGAGATCGGGATGCTGACGGGGGAGCGCGCGCGCTTCGACGGGGTCATGAGGACTGTCGGCCGGGTCCTGCGGGTGCCGGTCGAGCGGATCCAGACGCTGGTGGTGCAGGATGCGGCGCTGAGCGAGTACATCCTCCACACGTTCCTGGAACGCCGCGCGAACCTGCTGAGGAAGGGCGCCGGCCTCACCCTGATCGGCTCGCGGTACGACGAGCGCTGCCGGGCGCTGCTCCAGGCGTTCTCGCTCAACCGTACGTCGGTGACCTGGCTGGACCTGGAAGAGCACGCGGAAGCCGAGGAGCTCCTGCGTGAACTCCAGGTTCCTGTGGCCGACCTGCCCATCGTCCTGGTCCCGGGCGGCCGCTGCTGCGCAATCCGCAACCGGCCGACATCGCGGCCGAGTTCGGGGAGCCGCCGACCGAGGCGGACGAGGATGACGGCGGAGACGTCTGCGACCTGCTGGTCGTCGGCGGTGGTCCCGGCGGGCTGGCGGCGGCGGTGTACGGCGCGTCGGAGGGGCTGCGGACGGTGCTGCTCGACGCGGCTTCCTTTGGTGGCCAGGCCGGCACGTCGTCCCGCATCGAGAACTACCTCGGGTTCCCGGCCGGTCTGTCCGGGGCGGAGCTGGCCACTCGCGGCGCCGTCCAGGCAGAGAAGTTCGGCGTGCGGCTGCACCGGAACGCCCGCGCCGCGGCGTTCGGGACCCGTGCGGGCAGGCACTGCGTCACGCTCGAGGACGGACGGGTGTTCAAGGCGCGCGACGTCATCATCGCCACCGGCGCCGAATACCGGCGCCTGAACGTGCCCGGCATCGGCGCGTGGGAGGGCAACGGCGTCCACTACGCGGCGACCGTGGCCGAGGCCCAGCACGTGGAGGGCCGCCCCGTGGCCGTCGTCGGCGGCGCGAACTCCGCAGGCCAGGCTGCCATGTTCCTGTCGCGGACGTCGGAGCCGGTTCACCTGTTGGTGCGTGGCGACGACCTTGAGCGCTCGATGTCGCGGTATCTGATCGACGCGATCCGGGCCAACCCGAAGATCGATGTCCGGGTGCGGACCGAGGCGGTGGGACTTGTAGCGGACTCCGCCGTCACCGGGATCGAAGTCGTCGACTGGGCGACCGGCGGGCGTTCGCTGCTTGAGGTCGGTGCGGTCTTCGTCTTCATCGGCGCGACGCCGTGCACCAGCTGGCTCCAGGGCCAACTAGCCACCGACCGCGACGGGTTCCTCCTCACCGGGCACGACCTCGACGAACACCGGACGGGCGAGCGGGCGCCGCTGCCGTTCGAGACCAGCGAGCCGGGTGTGTTCTGCGTGGGTGACGTGCGTAGCGGCAGCGTCAAACGCGTCGCCACGGCGGTCGGCGAAGGCTCGGCGGCGGTGCGGCTCGTCTTCGAACGACGGCGGATCGACGGCGCCGAGCTCCTGTGACCGCGGCCGATGAGGCCGCTCGAACGCGAGCCCGCGGACCGCAGCCTGATTTACGGTGCCAAACACAGAGACAGAGACACCGAGAGGCGGCAATGGACCAAGGCACCCGCGGTGAGCTCATCGACCGGTGGGACCTGCGCGTCTTCGTGTCCGTCCCCTTCGAGCAGACGGTAGACCGCGCCAGGGACCGCGGCACAGCGGCGGCCGGATCGGCCGTCGACACCGCCGAGACCGCCGACATCGAACGGTCGTGGCGCGACCGCTACATCCCCGCCCAGCAGCTCTACTTCGCCACAGCCCGCCCGACCGACCACGCCGACATCATCGTGTACAACGATCAACTCGAGCGGCCGACTTGGGAGTTCCGGCCGCATTCATCGATACACAGGATCTGACGATGCCTTCGCCCGCTGGGCGCCGAGCGCGGGTCATCCGATCCGGTAGATGCGCTCTGCGACGGTCAGCAGCAGGGTGTTCCCGACCGCGACGACTTCCGTGTCCCAGGACCAGTCCGCCGCCTTGTCGATGATGAAGGAGCAGCCCCACAGAGCGGCGCCGGTGTCCGGGTTCAGGCGGACGAACGAGGAGTTGACGGTCTCGTCTCCGGCTCTGCCGACAGTTCTGCTCCAGATCAGCGCGTCACCGAGAAAGCGTAGGAACCCTCCTGTCGACTCGGTGACGGGGGTCCGCCAGCGGAGCTCACCGGTGAGCTCCCGGCATTCCTTGTGATGCGTCCTGTTGTGCGTTCTTGGATAGACGTCCATGACGAGGCATCGCGGGGACGGGATCACGTTGATGGCGGAGGTGCCTGCGTCCAGTTCGAAGGAGCGCGCTGTCCGGCCTGTACGGGCGTCGATGAAATCGACGCGGTCACCCTGCTCCAGGAGGATCTGGCCCGCGAGCGTCCGGCCCGACACGTAGCCGTTCCACAGCGGACTGGACCAGACGACGTGCCCGTCTCGCAGACGGCGAGCGGTAGCCGTCTGGGCATCGCTGTAGACGACGTGTTCACCCAGGATGAGTGGGGAGAAGAACGACGACTTCCGGGTCAGAGCAATGCGGCCGAGGGGGACGGACCAGCGGACGTTCCCTGTTTCGGTGTCCCAGACCGTGACCTCGCCGTCGCCGACGGCGGTCACGATGACGCTTGGCGAGGCCGCGTGGTAGATGTGCCTGTCCGGGGCGTACTGCCAGTGCCGATCGGGCGTCGCGTCCGTGTCGGGACCGGGGCGCGGTATCGGGCGGCTCCACAGCGTCCGCCCGGTGAGCGGATCGACGCACCGGATCATCTCGGGGGTCGTCCGCTCCGTGTGAGCGGATTCCGGGATGTAGGCGACCCGGTTCCTGGAGCACACAGTGAGGACTTCGTCGTCCTCGGGTCCGGGTATCGTCCACTCGGCTCGCCAGGCGGACACGTCGACGGCCTGAAGGTGCGCGCCCCCTCCGATGAGCAGGAGGCCGGCCCCGGTGGGCTGGAACGGCTCTGGCCGCCACGATGCGTCCAGGGGGTGGAGCCGCGGAAGGGGCGGCGGGGTACGCAACCCCAGTTCCTGCAGCGCTTCGCTGTTCAGGAGTTGGAGGGTGACGCCGGCCCCCCAGGGAGCGTACGGCGGCCGGTCGGACGAGTCTTCGACGAGGGCGCGGAGTGTGGCGGGGATGGTGCGGGCGGGCGGCCTGGCGGAGGGATCCTTGGCCAGCAGGGCGAGCAGGTAGGTGTCGACGGCTTCGGGGACGGCCGGCCGCAGGCTGCTGGGCGGTGGCGGTTCCTCGTACAAGGCGGCGTACACACCCCCGTTGGGGAACACCACACGGCCGGTGAGCAGTTGGAACAGGGTGGCCCCCAGCGCGTAGACGTCCGCGGCGGCCGTGGCGGGGTTGCCGGTCAGCTGTTCGGGGGCCATGTAGGCGGGTGTGCCGGGGACAGTGCCGTCCAGGGTCAGGCCGGCGGTGGCGTCGTCCAGGCGGGCGATCCCGAAGTCGCAGATCTTGACGGCGCCGCTGTCGTCGAGCATCAGGTTGTGCGGTTTGATGTCGCGGTGGACGACCCCTGCCGTGTGGGCGGCCGCCAGGCCCTCGGCAGCCTGCGCGCCGTACTCCAGCACCGTGTTCATCGGCAACCCCGCCGGGTGCTCCCTGAGGTGCGCGGCCAGATCCGGGCCCGCCAGCAACTCCAGTACCAGGAACGGCGGATCCTGGTGCTCGACGAAATCGTGAACGGCGGCGATACGGGGATGGCTGAAACGGGCGCCGGCCTTCGCCTCCCGGCGGAACCGGGCCAGCGCCCGGTGCCACTGGTCGTCGGCCTTGCCGGCCAGCAGCGTCTTCACCGCGACACGCCGGTCCAGCGTCAGATCCAGTGCCCGCCAGACTTCGCCCATCGCGCCGTTGCCCAGCCGCCGCTGAAGCCGGTACCGTCCGGCCAGTTCGTCACCCGCTTCCCACGCCGTGCCCCGGCCCGGGCTCATTCGGCGGCCTCAGCGGAGACCCGGGCGCCGAGCTCGAGTCCGCCGGCGTGGTTGTCGGTTCCCATGGCGCGGACCGTACCGGAAATCCTCTCCGTACGGACCTTCCGAAACGCTTGCTGTGGAACGACGTTCGGAACGGTACGTGTGTTGACCGACGCGGGACGCGCCGGTCCTCAGACCGGCGATGGTTCAGGCTGGGGCGTCGGTGTCGTAGAAGGCGCGGGCGGCGAGGGCGATCCACTCGGGGCGTTCCCAAGTGGTCCAGCGGGCGCGGGCGTTCTGGTCGATGGTGGTGGCGGTTTCGTCGGCGGTGGCGCCTGCTTCGCGCAGGCGTCGGGCTTCGGTGCGGACGTAGGCGAGGTAGTCGCGGACGTCGTGGATCAGTGAGGCGTCGGTGACCTCGCCGTGGCCGGGGACGACGATCTGCGGTTCGAGTGCGGCGAGTTCGTCGAGGACGCCGATCCAACCGGCGCCGTCCACATCGGTGTCGTGGGGTGGGAAGTACGGCGCGATCGGGAAGATGCGGGTCTCCAGCAGGTCGCCGGCGAACAGCACCCGGTCGTCTACGAGGATGATCTGGTCGGAGCCGGTGTGCGCCGGGCCGACCGCGCGCAGCACCACCGTACGGCCACCCAGGTCGAGTTCGGCCTCGCCTTCGTAGACCAGGTCGGGGTCGACGAGTTCCACGCCTTCGAGTTCGGTGGCGACCTCGGGGCTCAGGCCCTTGAACATGCCCAGGTAGCCGACGCCCTTGTGCCGCAGTTCCGTGCGCTGGCCGGTGTTGTAGACGATCGTGGCCGCGCCCTTGAACACCTGCGCGCCGTAACCGTGTTCGGGGTGGAAGTGGGTGAGGGTCAGGTACAGGCGGCGGTCGCCGGCGAGGTGGCGCGCCTGTTCGAGGACGTAGGCGCCGTTGCGGGGGCCGAGCCCGGTGTCGATGACCAGTGCGGCGGTCTCGCCGAGGACGATGCCGACGTTGGGGACCAGCTCGACGCGGTTGTCGGGGATGACGAAGACGCCCTCGGAGACCTGGACGGGCGCGCCGGACACGACCGGCGGGGGGCTCTGCAGGAGGTCCGGCGCGCCGTCGGCGGCGAGGGGTGCGGGATCGGTGGGGCACATGGCACGACTCCCAGATCTGAACAGTGTTGAGATTGCGGTCCGAGCGTAACACCTGATCTGAACACCGCTAAGATCGAGGAATGGCGAAGGCGCGATACCACCACGGAGACCTGCGCGAGGCCCTGCTCGACGCGGCAGAGGCCCTCGTACGGGAGCGGGGCGCCGACGGCTGGTCGCTGCGTGAGGCCTCGGCCAGGGTCGGGGTCAGCCCCAGCGCCGCGTACCACCACTTCGGGTCACGCGACGAGCTCGTCCGGGCTCTGTCCGAAGTCGTGCTGGCCCGGCTGGGGAGCCACCTTCGCGCGGCCATGGACGCGACGTCGGGGCACGGCGCCGAACGCCTCGTCGCATGCGGCCGCGCCTATGTCACCTGGGCCGTCCTGGACCCGGCCGTCGCCCGGCTGGTCTTCCGCGGCGGCGCCACAGAGCCGCAGTCCGCCGTCTCGCCCCACCCGCACGACGTGCTCACCACGGAACTCGACCGTCTGGCCGACACGGGGCTTTTGCCTCCGCAGGCCCGTCCGGGCGCCGAGTTCGTGGTCTGGGCCGCCATCCACGGCCTGGCCGTCCTGCTCATCGACGACCTCGTCCACATCGACGACCGGCGCGACGTCGAACTCCAGACGGAGCGTCTGGTCTCGGCCACCCTCAACGGCCTGGCACAGGAAACCGCCCCGCCCGCGGATCGGCCCCTGCCCCGGACTGCCCACACGCAGCGGGTCGCCCAGTCCCAGGACGCCGGTCCGTCACCGCGGACGTTCTCACCCTGACGACACAGGGCTCGGTCCCGTCGGACGCGGGCAGGGTGTCGAACGGCACTTCCGGGACGTCCGCGGCGAACAGCCGGATTCATGCCTCCGCGCGGCGATGCCGTCACCGCGCGGAGCCTCGCTTCTCGGCCGTCAGCCCCGGAGGGTGGCGATGGCCTTCTCGATACGGCGTTGGCGGGTGTCGGGCTTCTTCGCGCTCTCGATGGCGCGCACGTGCTCGCGCTTGCGGCTGTCGGTGAGGTTGTCGAACGCGGCGCGCGCGGCGGGGTCGTCGTCCAGAGCCGCGGTGAAGTCCTCGGGCTCGACGACGACGCGCGGCTCGGTGTCGAGCTCCACCTCGACCTCGACCTCCTCGCCGATCTCGACCCCTGCGGCCTGCCGGTTGGCGTTGCTGAGGCCGAGCAGGGCGCGGCCGCGCAGGAGGGCGACGCGGCTCTTCCAGGAGTGCCCGTTGATCGTGATCGTCACCGGCGGACGCGCGCCGCCGTCGAGCGCCGCCACCACCTCGGGCGGAACTTCCAGGCCCCGCATGGGCTCGGGGGGTTCGACGTGGGCGCGAAACTTCATGTTCTTACTCCTGTTGTTCTGTCGGCGCGCCGTGGATGGGCCCGCCCGGCTCCGATGGCCGCTCCCACCTTCTGCAGTGGGGCCATCGCCGTGTCCGGGACGGCTGCGGTACGTGCCGCGCCGTCCCGGGTGGCTGTGGGGCAAGAGGTGTCGCGGCTACTCGGCGTAGGGCTGGTCGTCGCCCTCGGCGCTGTAGCCGAGGCTCCAGACGTAGCCGTCCGGGTCGGCGAAGGTGCCGCCGTAGCCGCCCCACGGCAGGGCGCCGGCGGGCTTGAGGATCGTGGCGCCGGCCTTCTCGGCCTCCGCCATGACCTCGTCGACCCGCGCCTCACTGCGGACGACGTAGGTCAGAACCAGCCCGCTGAAGCCACTGCCCGCCGGGTCCGTGCCCACCAGGCCGGCCAGACCTTCGCGACCGTAGAAGCCGACCGGCGAGGCGCCGTCCGACTCGAAGAACACCGAGATGCCGAAGTCGTTCTTGATCTTCCAGCCGAGGCCGTCGGTGTAGAACCGCTTCGCCCGGTCCATGTCGCTGACACCGAGGAGGATCGAGCTGACGTGCGCCTTCATGTCCTGCTCCTTGCGCTTTAGGTGTGTGGGTGACGGACGTCCGGGCTCGGGCCCGGCCGTCGCGTCGGCGTGTCCGCCGCTGTCGTGACGATCACGCTAGGTGCTGAGCAACAGCCGGGGCTTCTCGATTCCTGATCGGTCGGTCGCGCAGGCCGTCGTCACACCAACCCCGAATTCATCAACAGCATCCGGGGCATCCCGGCCGGGGCTCGATCCGCGCGATATGGACAGTGGCCGCGCAGAAGGCACCTCGGTGGTCCCTCAAGGCTCAGGGGAGCCTCCAGTCCCGGGGCGGAGAAGGGCGTTCGCGGTTGCACGCGTCTCCCGGCGATCGTCCCGACCGCGCTGCATGTCTCCCTGCGTGCCCAGGAGGTTCGATGAAGTTCCGAGGCAAACCCTCTCGACGTGCCCGTATTTCGGCTGCTCTCGGTTGTGCGATGGCCATGGCCGTGTCCGCGGCGCCCGCCGCCGGTGCGGCCCCGTCCCCGGCCGCGCCGAAACCGTCTCCGGTCGAAGCCGCGGCAGTCGCCTCGGGTGTCTGCAACTACCCGTCGATCGAGCTGTGGTACGACTCCGACCAGTACGGCTCGTACCGGAAGGTCTGGTTCAAGAGCACGCCGAGCTGTCCCAGGGGCGTGCTGATCACGCTGAACGCCACGATCTACTGCACTTCGCCGAGAGGGACGCTCGTCTACCGCGAACACGCGACAGGACGAACCCCGCTGGAACTGCCGATGCGCAACCTGCCTGCGAAGGCCCAGTGCAAGACGTTCCACGCCGAGGCCACCCAGGGAATCATCGACAACGCCTTCCTCGACCTGTGGACCTGGAACAACGGGAACTACCCCGCCTGAGCGCGCGGGCCCGCCACCGATCCGGATCCCGCAACGAAAGGAACGCGACGCATGACCCGCACTCTTGGCCGCACCGGAGCCCTCGTGGCCGGTGGCACGCTGCTGGCCGCCTTCGCGGTCGTCGGCCCGTCGTCCGGCACGGCCTCGGCTGAGGACGGCACCGACTGCATCCCGCTCGGCAAGCGCTCGGGCACGATCACCACCGGAACCAACGCGAAGTACAACTGGGTCGACAACCAGTGCCGCAACGTGGGCCTGCCCGACCGCCGCACCCACGTCATCCGAGTCACCCGCGCCGACTGTGCGTTCTCGCTCTCGTCCATCAGCGCCAGGGCCACCGTGGCACTGCCCGGCGGCTTCGACCGCGACGAGCAGATCCGAACCGAAAAGTGCCCCGTGCTGACTGTGATCGTCATGGGAACCATGCGGGCGCAGGTCCAACTGACCGTCCACACCAAGCCGGGCGACCAGTACGGCAGCGCCGTCATCTACCCCGTCTAGCCACGTCGCGCTCGGCAGGCCGGCCCCGACCGGAGCGCTCCAGACGCTGTTGGTACATCGGGGTCGGTGTGACGACGGCCTGCGCGACCTCGGTTGCGCAGGCCGTCGTCGGTTTCGGGGCTCGGGGAATAGCGGGGAGCCGGGTCCGGCGTCTATCAGGGTGAGAGGGGGACGCTTGAAATCCCAAGATGAAGGCGAGTTCCGTGCTTTCGTGGCGACGCATCGTGTGGCGCTCGTCCGTACCGCCTACCTGGTATGCGGCGACCGCGACGAAGCCGAGGACCTGACCCAGACCGCGTTGCTCAAGCTTCATCCGGCATGGAATCGCGCGAAGTCGGCGCGGAATCGGGACGCGTACGTGCGTCGCATTCTGGTCAACACGCATCTGTCGCGGATACGGAGACGCCGGGTCGCCCAGATCCTGACGGACCGTCTTCCGGACAAGGCCGGGCCGGACAGCACCGCGGGGCTCGCCGACCGCAGCGTGCTGATGGCGGCACTCGCCCGATTGCCGGCCAGACGCAGGGCCACCGTCGTCCTGAGGTATTGGGAGGATCTGCCGGAAGCGGAGGTCGCCCACATTCTCGGCTGCTCGGTGGGCGCGGTGCGGAGCCAGGCGTTCAAGGGCTTGGCGGAACTTCGCCGGGACCCCGAGTTGGTGGAACTCTTCAGGGACCGATCGACCCTCTCGGCGCACGCAGTGGAGGCGCGGCTGTGATTGATGACGGCGCTGCTTTGAAAGAGGGATTCATGCGGGAAGTAGAACAGGCCGATCCGACTCCGCCGACGGTGGCGGCCGTGATGGGGCGGATCCAGGCGAAGCGCCGCCGCCGATGGGTGTTCAGCGGTTCCGTGGCGCTGGCGTTGTTCGTCGGGGGAGGGGGCACCGTGATCGCCTCGTCGGTGCTCGACGAGAACGGTGAGTCCTCCTCGATCATCGCGGTCGACGCCGGACACGCGGTGCCGAGCGGCGAGCCGAACGTCGTCCTGACGGAGGGGACCACCAAGGGACAGGTATGGCAGGTCCGGTCGTTCATCGACGGCCGGGGGTTCCTGTGCCACAGGGACGTGGACCCGGTGACCGGGGACGTGGGCGGCGGTGCGTGCAGCGGACCCGCGATCGGTCCCGACGGCAAGGCCAGGGTCGACCGCATCAACTGGTCGGGTTCGTCGAAGCCCAACGGTGACGGGACCTGGACGTACGAAGTCAACGGCAACACCTCCAACGAGGTCGACCACGTCGAGCTGACCTGGGAGGGCGGCACCGGCCCCGTGACCATGACGGCCACGCAACTGTCCGCCGACATCCGGGTCTTCCACGTGAAGATCACGGCGCAGGCCGGCACGCCGAAATTCTCGATCAAGCCGTTCGACGCGGCAGGCAGGCCCTTCGGCAGCATCGACCCGCCGGACGTGAGCTGACGCTGCAGAAAGCCGGTCACGCGTTCGTCCCGAAGCACTCTCGGGACGAACGCGTCCGTCTTGACCTGCGGACATGCAGCGATGACGGGACGCGCCGCCTCCGGAGCCGGTGACTCCGCCCGCCTGGCTAGGCGGACCCGGTGGTCCCGGTCGGCGGGGCCTGCTCGTAGAGCGCCACCAGCACGCCGTGCAGGGGCTCCTCGTCGCCGCCTTCCTCGGTGTCGTCGACGAGGTTGGTGAGGGTCTCGCCGAGTGCTTTCGCCTGTGCGGGGCTGAGGCGCATGTGGCGCATTCGCAGGGTCTCGGCGGGTGAGCGGTCCAGTTCCTGGGCGAACGCGGCGAGCATCGCGGCGGTGCCGGCCGCCTGGGGTTCGGCGACGAGCATGTGGCGGGCGGTGCGTTGGAAGTACTGCTCGGTGCCGCCGCGGACCTGGCGGGTCTCGGCGATGTGGATCAGCCCGGCTTCGCGGAGGACTTTGAGGTGGTGGGCCACGTTGCCCTTCTTCGCGTCGAGCTGCGCCGCGAGCTGGCTGACGGTGGCGGGGCGGTGGCCCAGGGCGAAGAGCAGCCGCTGGCGCAGCGGGTGGGCGAGCGCCGCGAACTGCTCGGGCGCGGCGATCTCCAGGACGTCCTCGGGAGGCGGCTGGTGGGGCGGCTGATCAGGCATGGCGAAAGTGTCTAACCTTCTTGACGCTTTCGCAAGGGCGATGATCTACTTCCCGGCCATGACGACTCTGACGAAGATCACCCCCGCCCCCGTCATCGACGAGACGGTCCGCCTGCTGACCGAGAACTACGTGTTCCCCGAGGTCGCCGAGCAGGTCGCCGGCCTCCTGCAACGACGCCTCGCCGAGGGCGCCTACGACGTCGACGACGCCGAGGAGCTCGCCCGCCTGGTCACCGAGGACCTGCAGTCGGTCAACAACGACCGACACCTGAGGCTGAAGTACCACGCCGACCCGGTCTCCGCGAAGGAGGGCGCGGCCACCCTGGAGTCCATACGCCGGGAGTTCGACACCTCGCTCGGCGGCGCGCCCCGCGTGCAGCTGCTCGACGGCGGGGTCGCGGTGGTGGAGCTGGGACCGATGCTGTTCCCGCTGGACTGGGCCGCCGAA
The DNA here is from genome assembly GCF_029953285.1 of Yinghuangia seranimata. GTDB lineage: Bacteria > Actinomycetota > Actinomycetes > Streptomycetales > Streptomycetaceae > Yinghuangia > Yinghuangia seranimata. Next base: position 106,346 of record NZ_JASAOI010000059.1, read on the forward strand.
CCCCTCGCCGCCGCGCTCACCCTGGCCTCCCGCGCCGAGGCGCTGATCATCGACCTACGCGGCAACCGCGGCGGCGACCCGGACACGGTCGCCTTCGTCTGCAGCTACCTGCTCGACAAGCGCACCCACCTCAACACCATGTCCTGGCGCGGCGGCCAGCACAACGAGCAGTCCTGGAGCCAGCCGCACGTCCCCGGCGCACGCTTCGGCGGCACCAAGCCGCTGTACGTGCTGACCAGCGAGAGCAGCTTCTCCGCCGCCGAGGAGCTGGCGTACGACCTCCAGCAGCTCGGCCGCGCCGTCGTCGTCGGCGAGACCACCCGCGGCGGCGCACACCCGTGCAAGGGCTGGACCGTGCACCCGCACCTGGAGGTCACCGTCCCCTTCGGCCGCGCCGTCAACCCCGTCTCGGGCACGAACTGGGAGGGCGTCGGTGTGCAGCCGGACGTCGCTTGCGCTGCTGCCGAATCCCTCGACCGCGCCCACGAACTGGCCCTCGCCCGCCTGGCCGACTGACTCCGCCGGGCTCGGCGACAGCACTCCGCGGGCGGTGGGTGCCACCGGGGGCGCGCCGACGGCCAACCGACACCTCGGGGGCGGCGGACCATTACTCGGAGCCGGTGGACCCGGATGCGTCCACCGGTTCCGGCCGTACCCGCGCCGAGCACCGGATCCGCGACGTGCCGGGGCTTCGTCGACGCTGCGGCGAGCGACGGCCGGCACGCTCATGTGCGACGCCTCCGTGCCTGGATCTAGCATGAAACAAGAGGCTCGACGCCCCGCACCGCCTGGTGAGGAGGCCCTCATGGCGCAGCAGGACACCGCCGGATTCGGGCTGCTGGACGGTTCGCGGTATCCGCCGATCTCCGAGCACGGGCTGATCGGCGACCTCCGGACCGCCGCGCTCGTCGCCACCGACGGAACCATCGACTGGTACTGCTGCCCGCGCTTCGACGCACCCAGCGTGTTCGCGTCCCTACTCGACGCCGACCGCGGCGGACGCTTCGAGCTGGCCGCGGACGTGCCGGCCCGGACGCGGCAGTTCTACTTTCCCGACACCAACGTGCTGATCACGCGGTTCTTCGCGGCGGACGGGGTCGCGGAGATCCAGGACTTCATGCCCGTCGTCGACGAGTCGCGCGAGGCGGACCGGCACCGGCTGATCCGGCGGGTGGTGTGCGTCCGCGGGGTGCTGCCGTTCCGGGTGAAGGTCGCCCCGCGCTTCGGCTACGGGACCGAGGCGCACACCGTGGAGCTGGGGGAGGGCCTCGCGGTGTTCCGCTCGCCGTCGCTGACCCTCGCGCTGACCGCCTCCGTGCCGATCGAGACCGACGGAACGGACGTGTCGGCGCGCTTCAAGCTGCTGGAGGGCGAGTCGACGGTCTTCGCCCTCGACCAGGTGGGTGCAGGCGTCAGACCGCGGGCGTGCCCGGGCAGCGAGGCGGAGCGGGAGTTCGAGGCCACGGTCCGGTTCTGGCGGCACTGGCTGTCGCGTTCGCGGTACCACGGGCGGTGGCGGGAGATGGTGCACCGGTCGGCGCTGGTGCTGAAGCTCCTCACGTATGCGCCCACGGGCGCGATCGTCGCCGCCCCGACGACCAGCCTGCCCGAGCAGATCGGCGGCGAGCGGAACTGGGACTACCGCTATGTGTGGGTGCGCGACGCGGCGTTCTGCATCTACGCGATGCTCCGCCTGGGATTCACCTCGGAGGCCGAGGCGTTCATGGGCTTCATCTCCGAACGCGGGATCATGCGGGGCACCAAGGACACCGGCCCGCTGCAGATCATGTACGGCATCGACGGGCGCTGCGACCTGCCCGAGTACGAGCTGTCCCACTTCGAGGGCTACCTCGGGTCCGCCCCGGTGCGGGTCGGCAACGCCGCCACCCAGCAGCTGCAACTGGACATCTACGGCGCGCTGCTCGACTCCGTTTATCTGTACGACAAATGGGGGCAGCCGATCAGCAGCGGTCACTGGGACGAGGTCGGCGCTGTCGTGGACTGGCTGTGCACGCACTGGGACCAGCCCGACGAGGGTGTCTGGGAAACCCGGGGCGGGCGGCGGGACTTCGTGTACTCGCGGCTGATGTGCTGGGTCGCGCTGGAACGGGCCGTCCGGATGGCGAACCGGCGCGGGCTCCCCGCCGACCTGCCCCGCTGGCGGCAGTCCCGCGACGCGATCTACCGGCAGATCATGGCCCGTGGCTGGTCGGCCGAACGCGGCGCGTTCGTCCAGGGGTTGGACGACAAGGTGCTGGACGCGTCGTTGCTGATGATGCCGATGGCGAAGTTCATCTCGCCGACCGACCCCAAGTGGCTCTCCACGCTGGACGTTCTCACCTCGGACCTGGTCTCCGACTCGCTGGTCTACCGCTACGACCCCGCGGCCAGCGCGGACGGACTCCGGGGCACCGAGGGCACGTTCTCGATCTGTTCGTTCTGGTACGTGGAGGCGCTGGCGCGTGCGGGGCGGCTGGAGGAGGCCCGGCTGGCGTTCGAGAAGATGCTCACGTACGCAAACCATGTCGGGCTGTTCGCCGAGGAGATCGGGCGGACGGGTGAGCAACTGGGCAACTTCCCACAGGCGTTCACGCATCTGTCGCTGATCAGCGCGGCGTTCAACCTGGACCGCGCGCTGGGCTGACGGTCCAGCGGTTGGTCGGGCGTCACGCGCCTGGGTCGGTGTCCAGGACCATGCTCGACGTGGAGCCGATCAGGCGGCGCAGGACGGTGTCGGCGCGTTCGCTGTCGCGGGCCATGACGGCGTCGAGCAGGTCGCGGTGCTCCTTGTGGCCCGCCGGGTCGGTCGGGCGGCTCGTCTGCGCCGACGCCGGTCGGCTCCATCGCCGGTACAGCTCGGCTTCTTCCCTCAGCGACGCGGCCATGGTGCGCAGGCGGGGGTTGGCGCAGCCGGCGAGGAGGGCGGTGTGGAAGTCGGTGTGGGCGATCAGCCAGTCCTCGCCGGGCTGGTCGTCGTCGCCGAGCGGGGTCTGCTCGAACGTGTGGTGGGCGGCGAGCACTTGGGCCTGCCAGGCGAGGTCGCCCTCGTGGATGGCGCGGGCCAGGGCCAGGGACTCGATCTCGGTGCGGGCGTCGGTGAGGTCGGCCAGTCCGCGGGCGGTGACGTCGGTGACGTGGAAGCCGTGGTGCGCCTCGGAGACGACCAGGTTCTTGGCGACCAGTTTGAGCAGGGCTTCGCGTACGGCGCCTGTGCTGACCCCGTAGCGCTCGCTGAGCTCGGGGAACTTCAGCCGCTGCCCGGGGCGGAGCCGGCCGCCCATGATGTCGGCCCGGATGCGGTCCTGCACCGCCTCGCTGCGGGTCTGTCGCCCTGCTTCTCTCGCCACGAGGCGGATCCTACAACGTTCGACAGATGGCCCAACTTTTAAAAGTGTGGTTCACTATTGAAAGTCAGGGAGGAGGTGCCTCCCGGCTCGAAGGAGATCCCGATGACCGGTCCGTACGACTCCCTGCCCGCCGTGCCCGCGTTCGCCGTCACCAGCGCCGACGTCGCCGACGGGGCCGCCCTGCCGCTGGTGCACTTCGCCGCCATGAGCGGCGTCGCAGGGGCGGAGGACCGCTCGCCGCAGCTGTCGTGGAGCGGATTCCCCGCGGCCACCCGGAGCTTCGTCGTCACGATGTACGACCCGGACGCCCCGACCCCGTCCGGCTTCTGGCACTGGGCGGTCGCCGATATCGCGGCTGACGTGTCCTCGCTCGCCGCCGGGGCCGGAGCGCCAGGCGACGGCGCGCTGCCGGAGGGCGCCTTCCACATCGCCAACGACGTCCGCGCTGCCGCCTACACCGGCGCCGCCCCGCCGCCGGGGACGGGCAAGCACCGCTACTACGTCGCCGTCAACGCGCTCGACATACCGTCCGTGCGCCCGCTCGGCATCACTCCGGAGTCCACCCCCGCCGCCCTCGGGTTCTTCATCGGCGGGCACACACTCGCCCGAGCGGTGCTCGTGCCGTGGGCCGGCGAGTAGGTCCCGAGCGCGTACCGCGAGGCGGGGCCGACGGCACGGGGTACATGCGTACGCCGTGCCGTCGGTGCCGTCGGTGCCGCGATGTCGTCCGGGTCGGCCGGAATTGCGTCGTAGGCCTCGAACCGGTCGCGTCCGACCGGGTTTCTCGGGCTAGGCAGCGTTTTGGGGATCAAGGTCTGAGCCAGAGGCGGATGGCGGCAAGGGTGACCGTGCCGTGGAAGACGTAGGCGCGCTGGTCGTAGCGGGTGGCGACCGCCCGGAAGGCCTTCAGCCG
>NZ_JASAOI010000060.1 GCF_029953285.1 Yinghuangia seranimata
CGCCGCGCAACCGTCCAACCTGCGTCGTACCGACGGGCGCCAGCGCAGGAGCGTCACGCCTCACACGCGAAGCGTCGGGGGCGGACGCAAACGCCAGTCCGCCGTGGCCGAGGTTCTGAGCGCGCCGCGCCCATGGGCGCGGCGGAACTACGCACCCCAGCACGGCCCATCCACCGCCCAGAACAGGTTCGGCATGCCCCTGCTCCATGGGCGGCGCGGTCCGGGGCCGCGCCGCCCGACGTACAACCGCGACCACCGAATGAATCCAGCTCGCATGTGCGCCGGCGTTCCTGGCCAATACCTGGTCAGGCAGGCGCTTTTGGCGCGGCGCGGCTCGCGGCCGCGTCGCGCAACCGTCCGCCAGGGCCCGATTCAGGAGCGCAGCAACAGCGAACCCACACGGCTCACGCGAGCGTCGTGGCTGTACCCGAGCACCCGCAGGACCGGGTCTTTGACCGCGCCGCGCCCACCGGCGCCGCGCGGAACTCCATACGCCCAACCACCCTCGAGTCGCGCCCAAACACCTTCAGCACGACCCCGTGCTACGGCGGCGCGGCCCATGGATGCGCCGCCCGCCGTACAACCACCGTCATCGAACAACCCAGGTCGCGTGCGCACCGACGCTCGTGGCCAATTCATCGCCAGGCGTGTGCTTTTGGCGCGGCGCGGCACACTGCCGCGCCGCGCCACGAGGCGCTTTTGCCCCGCGTCGAACGACCGCCGACAACACGAGCGTCACGTCTCACGGTCCAAGCGTCGTGGGCGTACACACGATGGAGCGGGGGTATCTGCCGCGCCGCGCCCCACGGGCGCGGCGCGGAAATCGAACGACCCCGCGCATGCCGGTCGACGCACACGGACCCCCAACCCGGTTGTAGCCATAGGGTTTTGGCGCGGCGCGAGCCGTGGCCGCGCCGCGCAACCGTCCAACGTGCACCATGCTGAGACGAGCTCCAGCGCAGGAGCGTGCCGCCTCACGCGCGAAGCGTCGTGGACGTACGCAAGCACCAACCGGCCGCCGCGTCCGAGGTACCGAACGCGCTGCGGATCGTGGGTACGGCGCGGAACCCGACGGCTGGGCCGGGCTGGGCAACTGTGTGCGGTCGTGAGCTGAACGGTCGCCGCCGTAGGCCCTGTTACGCCTCACGCGCGCAGGGTCGTGGGCGTACACCACCCACCAGCCCACCGTGTCCGAGGTTCTGAGCGCGGCGCGGCCACTTGCCGCGCCGCGCCACCGTCAGACCTGCGCCGTGTGGAGCGAGCTCAAGTGCAAGAGCCTCCACACGCGGAGCGTCGTAGGCGTAGGCGGGGCGGTTGGGCTCGGCAGTCGGAGAGCGGTCACACGCCCGGCAGGCCCCACTGTTCGGCGATGATCTCGTAGGAGCGCAGGCGGGCGTCGTGGCCGTGGACGTTGCTGACGACCATCAGTTCGTCGACGCCTGTGCGGGAGACCAGTTCGTCGAGGCCGGCGCGGACCGTGGCTGGGCCGCCGATGATGTGGTCGGCCTGGTAGGTGCGGACGAAGTCTCGTTCGGCCTCGGTCCACGGGTGTTGCTCGGCCTCGTCGGGGCTCGGGAGCAGGCCTGGGCGGCCCGTGCGTAGGCGGAGCATCGCCAGGGCCTGGGCCAGGGCGTAGCGGCGGGCCTCCTCGTCGGTGTCGGCCGCGATCACGCCGGCGGCGATCATCGAGTACGGCTTGTCGAGGTCCTCCGACGGCGTGAAGTGCTCGCGGTAGAGCGCCAGCGCCGGCAGCGTGTGCACCGCGCTGAAGTGGTGGGCGAACGCGAACGGCAGGCCCAGCGCGCCGGCGAGCCGCGCGCTGTAGCCGCTGGAACCCAACAGCCAGACCGGCGCCCTCGACGCCTCCCACTCACCACCCGGGGCGATGCCGGACACCGGCCCCGGCACGGCCCTGATGCGTTCGAACAGGTGTCCCTCGCGGAACGACGCGGTCAGGAACCCGATCAGCTCGCCGAGCTGCTGCGGGAAGTCGTCCACCGACAGCGCGTCCTCGCTGCGGCGCAGCGCCCGCGCGGTCGCCTGGTCCGTGCCCGGGGCCCGCCCGATCCCGATGTCGATACGCCCCGGGTGCAGCGCCTGGAGCGTCCCGAACTGCTCCGCGACCACCAGCGGCGCATGGTTGGGCAGCATGATCCCGCCCGAGCCGAGCCGCAGCGTGCTCGTGTGCGCGGCCAGGTGGGCGAGCAGCACCGGCGGCGCGGAGCTGGCGATGCCGGGCATGTTGTGGTGCTCGGCGACCCAGAACCGGTGGAAGCCCCAGCGCTCGGCGCGCCGGGCCAGCTCGGTGCTGGTGCGGAGGGCCTCGGTGGCCGTGTAGCCGGAGCCGACGGGCGCAAGGTCCAGGACGGACAGCGGTATCGCGTGAAGGGGCACGTCAGAGGCCAACAGGAGGTCGTCGGCTGTTGTTCCTTGGTGGGTCGGGTCGGGTTACGGCGCCGGGGCGGTTGCGTGGCCGGCTCGAAGAGATCCCAGCACGGGTTCCGAGACAGGGTTCCGGGACGGGTTCCGAGGCAGGTTGCGGAGACGGTCGCGAGGCAACCGGGCGAAATTTCGAGGGCCGGTTCCGGGACCGATTCCGAAGCCGTCTCCACGCCCGTTCCAGGCCTCAGGCGCATCCGTGTACATCACACGGATCCACTCCTCCGGATTCCGATCAAGGCCGTTCTCTTGAGCGGTTCCAGATCGTTCGTATATTGAGCATCATGACCGGGACGTCCCGCGACGACATACCCCTGCTGCTGCGCCGCGCCGGGCTGCGGGTCACCGCCGCGCGCGCCACGATCCTGGACCTGCTCCGGACCGAGCCGCACAGCGACGCGGAGTCGCTCGCCCGCGCGGCCCGCGGCCGACTGGGCAGCGTCTCGACCCAGGCCGTCTACGACACCCTCCACACGCTCGTACGCGCCGGCCTGGCCCGCCGCATCGAGCCCGGCGACCACCCGGCCCGTTTCGAGGCCCGCACCGGGGACAACCACCACCACATCGTCTGCCGCGACTGCGGCGCCGTCGAGGACGTGGACTGCGTCGTCGGCCTGGCCCCCTGCCTGGAACCCGACAGCACGCACGGCTTTGAGGTGGACGAGGCGGAAGTGACCTTCTGGGGCCGCTGCCCCGCCTGCCGCACCACGGCCGCCGAGGCGGGCGCCTGAGGACGGCCCCGGCGCCCTCACGCCCCGCGCTTTCGCCCCTGGCGAACCCGGGAAGTCCCCTCCCCCACCCCCGCGTTCGACATGACACCACACCGACCCGGGGGTGCCCATGTCCGAGCTCGCCGTTCCGCCGGGGGCCGAGGCCCTCGACGCCTATTCACGCACTGTGGCCGCCGTGGCCGCACACCTGCTTCCGCGCGTCGCGGCCGTACGGGTGTCGGGCCCACGCGGCGACGGCGCCGGTTCCGCGGTGGTGTTCACCGGGGACGGCTTCCTGCTGACCAACGCCCACGTCGTCGGCTCCGCGTCCGGCGGCACCGCCGAGTTCGCCGACGGCAGCGCGGCCCCGTTCCACGTGGTCGGCACCGACCGGCTGTCCGACCTCGCCGTCGTCCGGGTGTCCGCGGACACCCCGGAGCCCGCCGTGCTCGGGGACGCCGACGACCTCGTCGTCGGCCAGCTCGTCGTCGCGGTCGGCAACCCGCTGGGTCTGGCCGGCTCGGTCACCGCCGGCGTGGTCAGCGGACTGGGCCGGGCGCTGCCGACCCGGTCCGGCGGCGCCGCACGCGTCGTCGAGGACGTCATCCAGACCGACGCAGCCCTCAACCCCGGCAACTCCGGCGGCGCGCTGGCCGATTCGACGGGAAAGGTGGTCGGGGTCAACACCGCCGTCGCCGGCGTCGGCATCGGACTCGCCGTGCCGATCAACGCGACGACCCGGCACATCGTGCAGTCCCTCATCAAGGACGGCCGGGTCCGCCGCGCCTACCTCGGCCTCGCGGTCACCCCGGCACCGCTGCCCGCCGACGTCGCACGCCGCACCGGCCAGCGCCGAGGCCTGCGCGTCGTCGAGGTGGTGCCGGGCAGCCCGGCCGACCGGGCAGGCCTGCGCCGCTACGACTTGGTGCTGACCGTGGGACGCGACCCCGTGGGCGACGCCCAGGGCCTGCAGCGCAGCATGTTCGCCAACGCCATCGGGGTACCGCTGGCCATCACGGTGCTACGCAACGGCGCGATGGTGGACGTGATCGCCGTGCCGGGCGAGGACAGCGCGGCGTAAGCCAGACACCAACCCCCGGTCACGCCGTCCACGCGAGGCGCGCCGCCAGCAGCAGGATCACGCTGTTCCCGACCAGCGCGGTCCAGAGCCGCCCACGCGGCCCCGTCAGCACCCTGCCGACCGCCGCGCCGCCGAGCGCCAGCATGACCTGCCAGCTGGCCGACGCCACGGTCGCCGCCGCCACGAACACCCCACCCGCCGCGAACGAGCCCTCGCCGGTGCTCTGCCCCCCGATGACCAGCGCCGCGAAATAGACCACCGTCGTCGGATTGAGCATCGTCAGGCCCAGCACACCGAAGTACGTGCGGCCCAGGCTCCGGTCGGCGGCCACCCGCTGCCGCGAGCCCTCCTCCGTCCCCGCCCCGGCGGCCGTACGCCGCTGCCGCAGCGCGTCAGCAAGCCCCTTGGCCGCGATCCCCGCCAACACAACAGCCGCCGCCACCTGGAGCCAGGACGCGGCCGGTTCGATCGCGGAGGCGAGCGCCGCCCCGCCGAGCACCGCCAAGAGCGCGTACAGCCCGTCGGCCGTGGCGGTCCCCAGCCCGGCTGCGAGCCCGTACGCGAGCGAGTTGCGCGCCGAGAGGGTCAGGATCAGCACGGTCATGGCACCGACAGGCATGGCGATGCCGTAGCCCGCCAGCAGCCCCGGCAGGAGAGCTTCGGTCATGGTCGACTCTGGCAACGCGACCCGGAAAGCAGCCACCGAATTTACGGTTCAGACCAAAGCAGCGCGGTGACGCAAGTGTGACGCGAACACCCCCTAATGAGGGAGTTCTGGTGATTCGCATACGTGACGGCAAAGTGATGGGGGGTCGAGGCCGTGCCCCCGACCGACTCAAACGGGCGCGGCCCCATGCTGGAACGACCCCCGGCAGCGCAACAAAACCAAGCAACAAAACCCGCCCGGAACCCCAAGCGAAACCGCAGCCCGGCAGGGAAACCAAAACAAGCGCGTCCACACCCCGCGCCCCTCCCGCCAGGTGCGAGGTGGTTCAGCGCGGACGGCCCGCGGGTCAAGCCGCAACGAACCAGGCCACCAGACCAAGCGCTGCCAGGAACGGCTTGACGCGCGGGCCGTCCGCGCGAAAATCAAAAAGCGGGAGGGGCGTCAGCCCAAAACCACAAACCAGGTCAGGAACGGTGCAGCACAGAACCGCTCATCAGGACGCAGGCGTAAACGACCAAACCAGCCCGGACCCCGCCGGAACCAGCGTCAACCCCGTGGCCCCCCGCACCTGCGGCCCCGGCCCCAAAGCCGTCCGCCCGTCGCGGCTCACCAGGACGAACCCGGCCCCACGCGGCTGAGCCTGCCACTGCTGCGACCCGTCGCGCCCGCAGTCGTCGAGGACCGCGTGCCCGTCCTTCCCCCCGCGCATGTCGAGGCATTTGTTGGCCGAGCGGGAGACCAGGTTCACGAACCCGCCGCCGGCATCCTGCACGGTCCACTGCTGGTTGGGCTTGCCCGCCCCCGGTTGGTACAGGATCACCGGGGTGTTGTCGGCCTTCTCCCCGCCGTACACATCCATCGCGCCGCCACCGGAGACCACCGCATAGACCTTCCCGGGCGCCGGTCCCGCCGGCTTCGACGCACTCGGCGACGCGGACGTCTTGGACGCGCTCGCGGACGGCGACTCGGACGGCGGCGCAGCCGAAGGCGGCGGGGCGCTGGTCGGAGGCCCCGCAGAGGTCGAGGCGGTCGCGGCAGCGTTCTTCTTCTTGCCGTCTCCGCCACCGCCACCGCCGAGCAAGCCCGCGACGCCGCCGATGAGCAGCCCGAAGAACGCGGTAGCCGCCAGCGTGGCTATGACGATCCGGCGAGACACCACCATTGCTCTCGACTCCCCTCCCGGGCCGACCGACGGCCGCCCTCTCAGGGCGGCCATCCTGGCAGACAGCCGGGGGTGGCGGACAACCGGCGGACAACCGGCGGACAGCGGCGTGACGACCAGCGGCCGGGCAGCCGGTCACCACCGACCACCCGGCCCAGGTCAGTGCCCGGCCCCGCCGGTGAACTTCAGGCCGACGATCGCGACCACCATCAGGCACAGGAAGAAGATCCGGGCCGCGGTCGCCGGCTCGCCGAGCACCGCGATGCCGAGCAGCCCCGCGCCGACCGCGCCGATGCCGACCCACACGCCGTACGCCGTGCCGATCGGCAGCGACTTGGCGGCCAGAGACAGCAGCAGGATGCTTCCGGCGATGCCGCCCGCAGTGAACACGCTGGGCCAGAGCCGGGTGAAGCCTTCGGTGTACTTGAGGCCGATCGCCCAGCCGACCTCGAGCAGGCCGGCGATTCCGAGCAGGACCCACGCCATGACAACGCACCTCATACGCGTCGTCGTCAGGGCCCGGTACGTCGCACCTCGTCGGGGGCAAGGCCGAGATCCGGCCTGCCGCAACCAGCCTCTCAAATCCCCCGCACAGAACAAAACGGTCGGCCGGTGAGGTAACTCACCAGCCGACCGCAGCGGTCAGAAACCCGTCTGATCCCCCTCGGGAACCCAGACGATCGAGAACGAGCCCAGAACCCAGAACCAGAACCCAGAACCCAGAACCCAGAACCAGAACCAGAACCAGAACCCAGAACTCGGAACTCAGCGTGCCAAAACGCAGAACCCAGAACGTCAGAGATACAGCCCGGTAGCCTCACCGGACGCCTCAACCCGCTCAGCCGCCACCGCGTGCAGGTCGCGCTCCCGCAGCAGGACGTACGCGACGCCCCGCACCTCGACCTCGGCACGGTCCTCGGGGTCGTACAGCACCCGGTCGCCGGGCTCGACGGTGCGGACGTTCTGCCCCACCGCGATCACCTCGGCCCACGCCAGCCGTTTGCCGACCTGCGCGGTCGCGGGGATCAGGATCCCCCCGCTGGACCTGCGGTCCCCCTCGCCGGCGTCCTGGCGCACCAGGACCCGGTCGTGCAGCATGCGGATGGGCAGCTTCTCACCGAGGCTCGGCGAGCCGCCGTCATGGGGCGTGGAGGGCGTGGACGCGTCGGAACTCACGCATGAAAACGTACCCGCCCGGCGCCGGTTGTGTGACACCAGGGCGCCGATCCGTCGAACGGAACCGACCGCCCCGCCTACTTGTCGCGCCGCCGCCGCAGCAGCCCCACGACCACCAGCACACCCACGACCGCACCCGCGACCGGGACGATGCGGTCCATGCGCGGCGCACCGGTGTCGCTGTCGATGAACTGGGCGCGGATCTGCTCGGAGGTGCGTCGCGCGACGTTGGCCGGCTTCACCCGGTCGACCAGCTCGTCGAGGGTGGCCGCCAGGTTGGCCCGGGCCGCCTCGATGTCCGCCTCGATCTGTTGCGGGGTGCGCGGCGGCGCGGGCTTCTCCTCGACCCCCGCCGAGCCGCCGGCCGGCTCCACGCGGGAGTGCTCCGCCTGGACCGTCACCGGACGTCCCAGCGCGGCCCGTCCGGCCCGCTCCAGGTCCGCCGGGGAACGCTCCGGCCCGCCGTGCCCGTTCTCGCCCACAGCCCGTCCTCTCGGTCCCGCGTCGCTGCGTCGTCGCAGGCTCGTCCACCTGCTCGTCTCGTGTTCATCCCGTACTCGTCCACGCGGTTTCCCGCGTGTGCCCCCAAGTCAAGCAGGTATCCCCCCGGTGGTGCGGCATCCGGGTGGTCCTCAACCCTGTTCGGAGGTGTCCGAAGGTACTCGGCCACGCCGCCGGTCCACAGGCGCGCACCGCTCGCAGTCCGGCAGCGCGAACCCGTACGGCAGCTCCAGCCGGTGGACGTCCATCAGCGCGCGGTCGGCGAGGAGCTCCGCGGTCGGCCCGTCCGCGGCGATGACCCCGCCCGACAGCACCACGGACCGCGGGCACAGCTCGAGCGCGTACGGCAGGTCGTGCGTGACCATCAGCACCGTCACGTCGAGCCGGTCGAGGATCTCGGCGAGCTCGCGGCGCGACGCGGGGTCGAGGTTGGACGACGGCTCGTCGAGCACCAGGATCTCGGGCCGCATCGCCAGCACCGTGGCGACCGCGACCCGGCGGCGCTGCCCGAAGCTGAGGTGGTGCGGCGGCCGGTCGGCGAACCCGGCCATGCCGACCTGCTCGAGCGCCTCGTCGACGCGGGCGTCGAGCTCCGCGCCGCGCAGCCCCAGGTTCGCCGGGCCGAACGCGACGTCCTCACGGACGGTGGGCATGAACAGCTGGTCGTCGGGGTCCTGGAAGACGATGCCGACGCGTCGCCGGATCTCGGGGAGGTTGGCCTTGGCGACCGGCAGCCCGGCGACCTTGACGGTGCCGCGCCCGGTCCCGGTGTCAGCGGACAGGATGCCGTTGAGGTGCATGACCAGCGTGGTCTTGCCGGCGCCGTTCGGCCCGAGCAGAGCGACCCGTTCGCCGCGCCCTATGCGCAGGTCGACGCCGAACAGCGCCTGGTGGCCGTCGGGGTACGCGAAGGCCAGGCCCTCAACGTCAAGCGACAGCGGCGGGGCGACCACAGACGCAGCCCCAGACACAACCCCAGACACAACCCCAGACGCAGCCCCAGACACAGCCCCCGACGGAGCCCCAGACACAACCCCAGACGGAGCCCCGAACTCGCTCCTGGACTCGTTCCCACCCGAAACAGGCGGCTTCACGGCGTCGGACATGTGCTCCATCCTCACGCACCCGCCAGCCACGCCACCGCGCAGGCCAACGCTGCCGCCGCCGGAAGGGCGGCGCTGACGCCCCACTGTGCGGCGCTGGCGCGCACGTCGGTGACCACGGGCATGGTGCCGGTGTAGCCCCGGCTCAGCATCGCCAGGTGGACGCGCTCGCCGCGCTCGTACGAGCGGATGAACAGCGCACCGGCCGACTTGGCGACGACCGGCAGCTGGCGGACGTCGCGGGCCTGGAACCCGCGCGACTCGCGGGCCACCTTCATGCGGCCCGTCTCGCCGCTGATGACCTCGGAGTAGCGGAGCATGAACTGCATGATCTGCACGAGCAGTTGCGGCATGCGCAGGCGTTCCATGCCGAGCAGCAGGTCGCGCAGCGGCGTCGTGGCGGCGAGCAGGATCGACGCGACGACACCGAGGGTGCCCTTGGCCAGGATGTTCCAGGCGCCGTAAAGACCGTCGCGGCTGACGTCCACCCCCAGCACGTCGACCGTCGGCCCAGACGCCAGGAACGGCAGCGCGAACGCGAACACCACGAACGGGATCTCGACCACGACGCGGCGCAAGACGTAGCCCGCCGGGACCCGGCCGACCGCGGCCACGGCGGCGAGCAGCAGCGCGTACACGCCGAACGCCCAGAACCGGTCGCGCGGCGTGGCGACCACCGCGAGCACGAACAGCAGGACCGCGACGAGCTTGCACTGCGGCGGCAGCCGGTGCAGCGGTGTGTCGGCGTGCCGGTACAGGTCGTGCGCGTGCCCGGCGCCCATCAGCGCGGCCCCGGGCGGGCCGCCGTGCGCGTCCTCACGACGGGTCCGCGACCGACGCCGCGGCGTCGCCGCCCAGACCGCCCGCACTGCCCGCACTGCCCGCACTGCCCGCACCGTCGACGTCACCCACGCCGCCGTCGCCGCGCCGCTTCACGATCCAGAACACCCCGCTGCCGACGAGCAGCGTCGCGCCGACGCCGAGCACCCCCGCGAGGCCGCCCGACAGGCGCTGGTTGTCGACGCCTTTGACGGAGTAGTCCGCGAGCGGCCCGTCGGCCGTCGCGTGGTCCTTCTCCTTGGCGTCGATGCCCTTGTCGGCGGCGACCTTCTCCAGGCCGTCGGGGTTCTTGTCGGCGTAGTAGCTGACGAAGCCCGCGAGCAGGAGCGCGAGCAGCGCGCCCGCGATGAGCAGCGTGCGGGTACGGATCTTCGGCAGTGTGCGGGTACCGACGATCGGCATGACCGTGCCCCTCCCTCAGGCCTGAGTCGTCGACGAAGCGGTGGGCGCGGCCGGTGCGGTGGGCGCGGCCGATGCCGTGGGCAAGGCGCCGTCCCGCAGCTCCAGCGTCCGGGCCAGCCCTCGCGCGCCGTGCACCAGATCCGGGCGCACCGCCAGCACGCTCGACACGGTCGCGGCGGTGATCAGCGCCTCGCCGATGCCGATCAGCACGTGGACGCCGATCATGGCGCCGGCCACCTTCGCCAGGGCGACGTCCGTCGTGCCGCCGACCGCGTAGATCAGCGTGAAGACGCAGGCCGCCGCGGGGACCGACACCAGCGCGCCGACGAACGCCGCGCCGGAGACCGACCGCCGGGTGCGCGGCAGCGCGGCCACCAGCACCTTGAACAGGCCGTAGCCGACGAGCGTGGTCGTGATGCCCATGACGGTGATGTTGACGCCGAGCGCCGTCAGGCCGCCGTCGGCGAAGAACACGCCCTGCATGAGCAGCACGACCGACATGCACAGCACGGCGGTGAACGGCCCGACCAGCACCGCGGCGAGCGTCCCGCCGAGCAGGTGCCCGCTGGTGCCGGACGCGACGGGGAAGTTCAGCATCTGGACGGCGAAGATGAACGCCGCGACCAGCCCGGCCAGCGGCGCGGCCCGCTCGTCGAGCTCACGCCGCGCGCCGCGCAGGCTGACCGCGACGCCTGTGGCGGCGACCACCCCGGCCGCGACCGAGACGGGTGCGCTGATGAACCCATCAGGCACGTGCATGGGGACCTCCCCCGGGACGATCTGGATGCGGCCGCCGAGCCACCGAACCGCCCAATAATATGAAGACGGATCGCACTTGCAAAAGATGTGCAATTAGCGAGGTGTGTCACCTGCGAGCGGCACCGTCGTTTGCCGGGATTCGGAGCCGGGCCTAGCGTGGCCTGGTTGACCGAGACGACTCCCCCAGAACCCCTGAGAAGAGGCCGAGAGTGAGCGAGCGACTCCAGCCGGGCGACACCGCCCCCGCGTTCAACCTCCAGGACGCCGACGGCAACGAGGTCTCCCTGGCGTCCCACAAGGGCCGCAAGGTCATCGTGTACTTCTACCCGGCGGCCCTCACGCCCGGCTGCACCAAGCAGGCCTGCGACTTCACCGACAACCTGGCGCTGCTCGCCGACGCCGGCTACGACGTCCTCGGCGTCTCCCCCGACAAGCCGGAGAAGCTCGGCAGGTTCCGGGACAAGGAGGAGCTCAAGGTCACCCTGCTCTCCGACCCGGACAAGGCCACGCTGACCGCCTACGGCGCCTTCGGCGAGAAGACCATGTACGGCAAGAAGGTCACCGGCGTGATC
The DNA here is from genome assembly GCF_029953285.1 of Yinghuangia seranimata. Classification (GTDB taxonomy): domain Bacteria; phylum Actinomycetota; class Actinomycetes; order Streptomycetales; family Streptomycetaceae; genus Yinghuangia; species Yinghuangia seranimata. The sequence goes on from NZ_JASAOI010000060.1 coordinate 11,413, forward strand.
CGCTCGACGTTCGTCGTCGACGAGGACGGCAAGATCGAGCACGCCTGGTACAACGTCCGCGCGACGGGCCACGTGGCCAAGCTCCTGAAGGACCTGAAGATCGCCGCCTGAGACCGCCGCCGCACCGCCTCGGCCGCACGACCCGGACGGAACATCAGCCTCGCTGATCCCAGGCGCGCGGGCGGGGTAGCCTGTCGCTGGCGTCGTAGCCCAACTGGCAGGAGGCATGCGGTTTAGGTCCGCATCAGTGCGGGTTCGAGTCCCGTCGACGCCACGCACACACGTGAGGGCGGGCACCGACAGGTGCCCGCCCTCACGTCGTCCACTCGTCCACGTCGTCCACGTCGTCCGCGTCGTCCGCGTCGTCCGCGTCGTCCTCGGCGACCGGGACCCGTCGAAGATCAGGTCACCACGACCGAGATGGTGTGCCACCCCGTCGCCCCGTCCGGGTCGACGGTGGCCTCCTTCTCGGTCTGCGTCTGGCCGGTCCGGTCGGTGGCGCGGATGCGGATGCGGTGGGGACCCGGGCGGGCGTCCCAGTACCAGACGAACTGGCGCCAGGTGTCGATGCTGTCCTCGACGGCGAGGGTGGCCTTCTGCCAGGGCTCGTCGTCGATCTGGACCTCGACCGCGTCGATGCCCTTGTGCTGCGCCCAGGCGACGCCGGCGACGGGGATGCGGCCGCGCGGGAGCTTGGCCATGTTCGTCGGGGTGTCGATGCGCGACTCGGTCTTGATCGGGCCCTGGGCGGACCAGCCGCGCGGCACCCAGTAGGCGTCGTAGTCGGCGAAGCGGGTCGCCTCGATCTCGACGATCCACTTGCAGGCGGAGACGTAGCCGTACAGGCCCGGCACGACCATGCGGACCGGGAACCCGTGGTTGATCGGCAGGGGTTCGCCGTTCATGCCGATGGCGAGCATGGCGTCGCGGCCGTCGGTGACGACGGCGGTGGGCGTGCCGATGGTCATGCCGTCGTGGGAGCGGCTGACGAGCTGGTCGGCGTCCGGGTGGACGCCGGCCTCGGCGAGCAGCGGGGCGAGCGGGACGCCGAGCCAGCGGGCGGTGCCGATGTACGGGCCGCCGACCTCGTTGGAGACGCAGCACAGGGTGATGTCGCGTTCGATGGTCGGACGCGCGGACAGCGTCTTGAAGTCGATCTCGATCTCCCGGTCGACCATGCCGTGGATGCGCAACTTCCAGTCCTCGGCCCGCACTTCCGGGACGACGAGGGCGGTGTCGATGCGGTAGAAGTCCTTGTTCGGCGTGATGTGCGGGCTGAGGTCGGGGACCCCGAGCTCGATGCCGGGCTGCGGTGTGGGCGCGGGCGCCGCCGGGGCCGGGAGCACGACGTTCTCGCGCGACTTCGAGACGTCGAAACGGACGTTCTGGAGCCAGCGGCCGAGCGCCGCGACGCCCGCCGCACCGACGACCATGCCGAGGAGCAGCGTGCGGCGGTCCGGTGCGGACCCGGACGCCCCCGGTTCGGGTGCCCTGGTCGCGACGTCGAGCCGCGGCGGCGCGGCATCCGCGACCTCCGTGGTCCCCGTGGTCCCCGCGGCCCCCGCCCCAGGTTCCGCCGCGTGCTCGGCGGCCACCCGGCCGCCGCGCCGAAGCAGTTCGGGTCTGGTCAGCGCGATGAGCGCCAATGCCCCCACGAGGGCGCCGACCAGGGCGGGGATCACGTCGGAGGTGCGGAAGGCGGGCCGGGAGACCGCGGCGGCGACCGTCACCGCCCCGAGCAGCCCGACGCCGACGAGGCCGGCCCACAGCCAGCGGCGCGCCACGATGCCGATGACCGCCGCGAACACCACCAGGCCGACGCCGACCGCGAGTTGCAGCACGGCCTTGTCGTGCGTGCCGAACTGCCGTACGGCGTAGTTCTTCAGCGCGTGCGGCGTCTGGTCGATGACGGACTGCCCGACGGTCACGAGGGGCGCGGCCTCGCGCCTCACGAACGCGGCCGCGAACTCGGCGGCGGCGACGGCGACTCCGCCCGCGACGACGCCGTTGACGGCGGCCGGTACGTGGGTCCGCACGATCCGCCGGGCGACCGGTGAGAGGGGCACGCGACTACTCCTCACGCGTTGTCACGCTGATGGTGCCCTCATCATGCCGCCGGAGGCTGCGGAAAGCGCTGTTCGCGGGCTTACCGATCGGTGACAACCGGCGCGTGGGCCGGGTGCCGCGGGGGATTCCTGCGGCAGGCGGGCCTCACCGGCCGGTGGCGAGCTCCTCGACGATCGGCACGAGCGCCCGGAACGCGCGGCCGCGGTGGCTGATCGCGTTCTTCTCGTCGGGGGTGAGCTCGGCGGTGGTGCGGCTGTCGCCGTCGACCTGGAGGACCGGGTCGTAGCCGAAGCCGCCGGTGCCGCGCGGGGCGAAGGTGAGGATGCCGTTGAGGCGGCCCTCGACCACGCGTTCGGTGCCGTCGGGGAGGGCCAGCGCGGCCGCGCACGCGAAGTACGCGGCGCGGTGCTCGACCGCGATGTCGGACAGCTGCGCGAGCAGGAGTTCGAGGTTCGCGCGGTCGTCACCGTGCCGGCCCGCCCAGCGCGCGGAGAAGATGCCCGGCATGCCGTTGAGCGCCTCGACGCACAGGCCGGAGTCGTCCGCGACGGCCGGAAGACCGGTCGCCTTCGCCACGGCGTGCGCCTTCAGCAGCGCGTTGGCGGCGAACGTGAGACCGGTCTCCGGTACGTCGGGTACATCCGGGAAAACGTCGACGCCGACGAGTTCGACGTCGAGCCCGGCTCCCTTGAGGATCTGCTGGAGCTCGGTGACCTTGTGCGCGTTGCGGGTGGCGAGTACGAGACGGCTCATACCGGCCAGCCTAGGGCCTGCCCCGGCGGGCGGGCCCCAGGCGTTCGCGCGGGGTCAGGAGGTGCAGGCGCTGCCGATCGCGGTGGCGCTGGTGCGCAGCAGGCCGATGGCGTCGACGGACGGCGTCTCGTTGTTCGCGATCTGCTTGCTGAGGTCGGCGACCTCGGTGCTCATCTTGGCGATCGCGTCCTTGACTTCCTGGGAGTCGATGTTCCCGGCCGCCTTGGTGAGCGTCTTGCTCATGCTGTCGAGCGCCTGGGTGGCGGCCGCGGGGTCGTTGATGACGTTCTGCAGCGTCGACACGTCGTTGGTCAACTGCACGCCGAGCTTGGCGCAGTCGATCGCCTTCTGCGCCTCGGAGCAGGCCGTCGCCGTGAACAGGGCGGCGGCGAGGGCGACGGCGGCGACGCTCGTACGCACGGCGCGGTGGGCACGGAACATGATGCTCCTCAAGAGGGGGACGAGTGCTTCCGATCGCTGACCGGTGATCAGAAGGTAGCGGAGCCCGGCGGCCGTTGCCGGGGTCGGTCGTCGTTTCACCGCTGGTCGGTTGCCGTCTCGTGACGAACGCGTCCCACGCGTTACCCGCGCCGCCCTCCGAGGGCTACCGGGACTCTTCCAGCGCGATCTGCTGAAGCAGCGTCAGTTCCGCGCAGCCGGCGGCGCCGAGGTCGATCAGCTGGTTGAGCAGGTCGCGGTCGAACGGCTCGCCCTCGGCGGTGCCCTGGACCTCGACGAAGCGGCCGTCGCCGGTGCAGACGATGTTCATGTCGGTCTCGGCGCGGACGTCCTCCTCGTAGGGCAGGTCGAGCATCGGGACGCCGTCGATGATGCCGACGCTGACCGCCGCGACCGACCCGGTGAGCGGCTGCGCGGTGGCCTTCACCAGCTTGTGCGCGCGGGCCCACGCGACCGCGTCGGCGAGGGCGACGTACGCGCCGGTGATCGCCGCGGTGCGCGTGCCGCCGTCCGCCTGGAGCACGTCGCAGTCGAGCTGGATGGTCGTCTCGCCGAGCGCCTTGTAGTCGATGACGGCGCGCAGCGAGCGCCCGATGAGCCGGGAGATCTCGTGCGTGCGCCCGCCGATGCGGCCCTTGACGGACTCGCGGTCGCCGCGGGTGTGCGTAGCGCGCGGCAGCATCGAGTACTCGGCGGTGACCCAGCCGAGCCCGCTGCCCTTGCGCCAGCGCGGGACGCCTTCGGTGACGCTCGCCGCGACGAGCACGCGGGTGCGGCCGAACTCGACGAGGACGGAGCCCTCGGCGTGGTCGAGCCATCCGCGGTGGAAGGCGATCGGGCGAAGCTGTTCGGGGGTGCGGCCGTCTGCTCGTGACATGGCCACCACCCTATGCGTTCGCCGTCCCGCTCCCGGCCCCGCCGACGCGCGCGTGGGGCGGGCTCAGAGCTCGTAGACGGCGCCCGAGCGGGCGAGTTCCGCGGGCCCGGCGTACGCCTTGCGCGCGTCCGCGAGGTTGCGCTCCCCGTCGGTCCACGGCGGGATGTGGGTGAGCACCAGGCGGCGGGTCCCGGCCCGGTCGGCGTGTTCGCCGGCCTCGCGGCCGTTGAGGTGCACGTCCGGGTAGGTGTCGCGGCCGTCGACGAACGACGCCTCGCACAGCAGCAGGTCGCTGTCGCGCGCGAGGTCGACCAGTGTGTCGCTGTCCGCGGTGTCGCCGGAGTAGGTGAGCGTCCGGCCGTCGGCCTCGATGCGGAACGCGAACGACTCCACCGGGTGGTTGACGTGCCCGGCGGTGATCCGGAACGGCCCGACCTCGAACACCCCGGGCGTCACGGTGCGGAAGTCGAACGCCTCCGTCAGACCCGGTTCACCCGGTATGTCGTACGCGCGGGCCAGCCGGTCCGCGGTGCCCTGCGGCCCGTAGACCGGCAGCAGCGGCAGCCGGCCCTCGGGGTGGTAGTTGCGGTAGACGAAGTACCCGCACAGGTCGAGGCAGTGGTCGGCGTGCAGGTGCGACAGCACCACCGCGTCGACGGCGCCGAGGTCGGTGTGGTGCTGGAGCGCGCCGAGCGCGCCGCTGCCGAGGTCGAGCAGGATCCGGACGCCGTCCGCCTCGACGAGGTAGCACGAGCAGGGCGCCTGCGGGCCGGGGTAACTGCCGGAGCAGCCGACGACGGTGAGCTTCATACGGCGGCCCCCAGGGCGTCGACGTGGGTGAGTTCGGGTCCGAGGAAGCGCCGGCCGATGTCCCGGAACTGCGCGGGGTCGCCGGTGGTGAGGAAGCGGTGCTCGGGCTCGGGCCGGGTGGAGTCGCGCATCAGCCGGTTCGCGGCGAGGACCCGGTAGACGTCCTTGGCGGTCTCCTCGCTGCTGGTGATCAGCGTGACGCGCTCGCCCATGACGTAGCTGATGACAGCGGTCAGCAGCGGGTAGTGCGTGCAGCCGAGGATGAGCGTGTCCACCTCGGCGGTGATGAGCGGGTCGAGGTACTCGTGGGCGGCCTTGAGGAGTTCGTCGCCGCCGGTGACGCCGGCCTCGACGAACTCGACGAAGCGCGGGCAGGCCTGCGAGAACACCTCGATGTGCGGGGCCGCGGCGAACGCGTCGTTGTACGCCATGGACTGCTTGGTCGCGGCCGTGCTGATGACGCCGACCCGGCCGTTGCGGGTCGCCGCGGCGGCGCGGCGGGTGGCCGGGTGCACGACCTCGACGAGCGGCACCGAGTACCGCTCGCGGGCGTCGCGCAGCATCGCGGAGCTGGCGCTGTTGCAGGCGATGACCAGCGCCTTCACGCCCTGGTCGACGAGCCGGTCGAGGCACTCGAGGGCGTACGCGCGGACCTCGGCGATGGGGCGCGGCCCGTACGGCTGCCGCGCGGTGTCGCCGAGGTACAGGACCGGCTCGTGCGGCAGCTGGTCGAGCACGGCGCGCGCCACGGTCAGCCCCCCGAAGGAGCTGTCGAAGATGCCGATGGGCGCGTCGCCGAGGTCTGCCACATACAGGAGGGTACGTTCCGGCTCCCGCCCAGCCCGGAGGGCTCACCCCCGCTGTGTCGGGAATCACCCGGGAAACACGGCCTGGGCACGCGGAAGCGGCCTCCGGCGGAGGATCCCGCCGAAGACCGCCGCGCCACGACCCGGCCGACCCGCGCGGGCCGGCCGGTACGGTGCGGTTAGGCCCAGAGCTGGCCGTGCAGCGCCTCGACCGCGGCCTCGGTCGACTCGGCGGTGTAGATGCCGGTCGACAGGTACTTCCAGCCGCCGTCGGCGATGACGAACGCGATGTCGGCGCGCTCGCCGGCCTTGACCGCCTTGCGCGCGACGCCCAGCGCGGCGTGCAGGGCGGCGCCGGTCGACACGCCCGCGAAGATGCCCTCCAGCTGGAGGAGTTCACGGGTGCGGCGGACGGCGTCCGCGGAGCCGACCGAGTAGCGCGTGGTCAGCACGTCGGCGTCGTACAGCTCGGGGATGAAGCCCTCGTCCAGGTTGCGCAGGCCGTACACGACGTCGTCGTAGCGCGGCTCGGCGGCGACGATCTGCACGCCCGGGACCTTCTCGCGCAGGTAGCGCCCGACGCCCATGAGGGTGCCGGTGGTGCCGAGGCCCGCCACGAAGTGCGTGATCGTCGGCAGGTCCTCGAGCAGCTCGGGGCCGGTCGTCGCGTAGTGCGCCTCGGGGTTGGCCGGGTTGCCGTACTGGTAGAGCATCACCCAGTCCGGGTGCTGCTCGGACAGCTCCTTGGCGACGCGCACCGCGGTGTTGGAGCCGCCCGCGGCGGGCGACGAGATGATCTCGGCGCCCCACATGCGCAGCAGCTCGCGGCGCTCCTCGGAGGTGTTCTCCGGCATGACGCAGACGATCTTGTAGCCCTTGAGCCGGGCCGCCATCGCGAGCGAGATGCCGGTGTTGCCGCTGGTCGGCTCCAGGATCGTGCAGCCGGGCGTGAGCAGGCCGTCGCGCTCGGCGGCCTCGATCATGTGCAGCGCGGGACGGTCCTTGACCGAGCCGGTCGGGTTGCGGTCCTCCAGCTTCGCCCACACCCGTACCTCGGGCGACGGAGACAGCCGCGGCAGGCCCACCAGCGGGGTGCGGCCCACCGCGTCGATCAGCGACTCGTAGCGCATGTCAGGCGCCGCCGGCCACGGCCGGGAGGATCGTGACGGAGTCGCCGTCGTCGAGCGCCGAGGCGATGCCGTCGATGAAGCGGACGTCCTCGTCGTTGAGGTAGACGTTGACGAAACGGCGCAGCTCGCCGTTCTCCTCCACCAGGCGGTTGCGGATCCCGGCGTGCCGGGACTCCAGGTCGACGATCAGCTCGTCGATCGTCTTCCCGTTGCCCTCGACGGCCTTCGCGCCGCCGGTGTACTCGCGCAGGATGGTCGGGATGCGGACCTCGATGGCCATGGGGCGCTCCAAGAATGCGGGTTACGTGACTGCAGGCAGGGGTCGCTCCGGGCCGGGGCCAGGGGTCGCGACGGGGTCGGGCCGGCTCGGGCGCGGCACGGGCCCGCGCCGCTCCGGTGCGGCGGCGGGTCCGGCGGGGCGCTCAGCCCAGGGGGACGGCGCGACAGAGCGCGCTGGACAGCCGGCAGAGATCGACGTGCAGGCGCGCGACAAGGAGCGCGCCGGGTGCGGTGCCCGGGCCCTCGCTCGTCATGTCCATGCCTGCGTAACGCATATCGTCATGCTAGCCATTCCGGGGCGGGCGAATCGCTCCCCTCTCGCATGCTGGAACCATGAGTTCCGAATGCCGAGACGGGGCGAAGGGAGAAAGGCCTCGTACGGCCGCGAATCAGTACGACTCGACGACCTCGACGTCCTCTTCCGTGATGACGCCGTCGACGATCCGGTACGAACGGAACTCGAACGGCCCCGGCTCGTTCCCCGTCTCGCGGGTCGACACCAGGACGTAGTGGGCGTTCGGCTCGGACGCGTAGGAGACGTCGGTGCGCGACGGGTACGCCTCGGTCGCGGTGTGCGAATGGTAGATGACCACCGGCTCCTCGTCGCGGTCGTCCATCTCGCGGTAGAGCGCCAGCAGGTCGCCCGAGTCGAACTCGTAGAACGTGGGCGAGCGCGCCGCGTTCAGCATCGGGATGAACCGCTCGGGCCGGTCGCTGCCCTCGTGGCCCGCGACGACGCCGCAGGCCTCGTCGGGGTGGTCCGCGCGGGCGTGCGCGACGATCGCGTCGCGCAGTTCGGTGGTGATCCTCAGCATGCCCGAAGGGTATGCGCGCCCCGGCGGCCGCGGCACACCAGGGCGGCACGGCGCGCCCGCGCGGCGCCGCCCGTCCCCGGCGGCCTGCGCCCGCGGGGACGGCGCCGGCGGCCCGTCAGGGCGTCAGCGACTCGACGAGGGTCTCCTGGAGCATGCCGAGCCAGTGGTAGACGGCGAGCACCGCGAGGCGCGGGTCGTCCTCGTGCAGACCGCGGGCGTACTCGTCCAGGTCCTCGGTGACGCCCAGGTTGGTGCCGAGCGCGAGCCGCAGGTCGTTGATCGCGCCGAGCCACGCCTGGGAGTGCTGCTCGTCGAGCACGATGTGGCCCTCGGCGCCGGCCGCGGCGATGTCGGTGCGCACGGTGCGCGCGTTGGCGCACTTGCGCTGGCGCAGGTCGTTCTCCGTGAAGCGGCGGAACTCGGCGGCGGCGCCCGGGTCGTCCTGGTAGGCGTCCGGCAGCAGACGGGCCAGCACCGGGTCGTCCGGCGTGGCCGGCGGCGGGGTGTCCGGCGCGTCGAGGCCGCCCCAGTCGAGGCCGTCGAGGCCGAGTTCGCGGGCGAGCGGGTCGTCGCTCGCGGCGTCCGCCGCGGGCTCGGGCGCGACCAGGTCGATGACCTGGCGGCACAGGTCCGCGAGCAGTTCGCCGTGCAGTTCGTCGAGGACGATCTCGGGGCGGCCCGACTTGCGTCCGCGTACGAAGTGGCCGTTCACCGGGCTCCCGTCACTTGTCGTGCTGCACGGTGGCCCACAGGCCGTAGCCGTGCATCGCCGAGACGTCGCGTTCCATCTCCTCGCGGGTGCCGTTGGAGACCACCGCGCGCCCCTTGTTGTGGACGTCGAGCATCAGCTTCTCGGCCTTTTTCTTCGGGTAACCGAAGTAGCTCTGGAACACATACGTCACATAGGACATGAGGTTGATCGGATCGTTCCAGACGATGCAGACCCATGGCGTGTCGGGCAGGAGGACCTCGTCCGACTCAGGCTTCTCGACCTCGATGGGCGCGACGCTCATGACCCCCATGCTCCCATCAGCCGGGATGTGCGGCGAACCTGCCCACCCGTCTCCCCCCACCGCCCATATTCGAGGGCGCTTCGCGCCCGCCCCTCAGGCCCCGCGAGTGTGCCGTGAAACACCCCCCGGATTAATCGTCACTCTGACGAGTAGTGGTGCTATCCTCGCGGTATGAACGCTCTGGGGACCACCGCGCTGCTGACCGACCACTACGAACTCACCATGGTCGAGGCCGCGCTGCGCAGCGGCGCGGCACACCGCCGCTCGGTGTTCGAGGTCTTCGCGCGCCGGCTGCCCGAGGGCCGCCGCTACGGCGTCGTCGCCGGCACCGGCCGCCTCCTCGACGCGATCGAGGCGTTCCGGTTCGACGACGAGACGCTGGCCTTCCTGGCCGAGCGCCGCGTCGTCGGGCCCGAGACCCTCGCCTTCCTCGCCGACTACCGGTTCCGCGGCGACATCCACGGCTACGCCGAGGGCGAGTGCTGGTTCCCCGGCTCGCCGATCCTGGTCGTCGAGGGCACCTTCGCCGAGGCCGTGCTGCTGGAGACGCTGATCCTCTCCGTGCTCAACCACGACTGCGCCGTCGCCGCGGCGGCCTCCCGTATGACGTCCGCGGCGGCCGGGCGGCCGTGCGTGGAGATGGGGTCCCGGCGCACCCACGAGCAGTCCGCCGTCGCCGCGGCGCGCGCCGCGTACATCGCGGGCTTCGCGAGCACGTCCAACCTTCGCGCGGGGCAGGCGTTCGGCATCCCGACGCTGGGCACCAGCGCGCACGCGTTCACGCTGCTGCACGACAACGAGCGCGACGCGTTCGGCGCGCAGATCGCCGCGCTCGGCAAGGACACGACGCTGCTGGTCGACACGTACGACGTCGCCGAGGCGGTGCGCACCGCGGTCGAGCTCGCCGGCCCCGAACTGGGCGCGGTGCGGCTGGACTCCGGCGACCTGTTGCTGCTCGCCCACCGGGTCCGGCGGCAGCTCGACGAGCTCGGCGCCGACCGGACGCGCATCGTGGTCACCAGCGACCTCGACGAGTACGCGATCGCGGCACTGCGGGCGGCGCCGGTGGACGCGTACGGCGTGGGCACGCAGCTCGTGACGGGCAGCGGCCACCCGACGGCGTCCCTCGTCTACAAGCTGGTCGCCCGCGCGGTCGGCGACGACCCCGACGCGCCGCTGGTCTCCGTCGCGAAGAAGTCCCCCGGCAAGCCGAGCCACGGCGGCCGCAAGACCGCGCTGCGGTCCTACGACGCGGACGGTGTGGCGGAGGCCGAGGTGCTGCGGACCGGCGCGACCGGGCCGATCGGTCCCGAACTGCGGGAACTGCTCGTGCCGTTGGTCGTCGGCGGCGAGGTCGTGGGCCGCGAGCCGCTCGACGAGGCCCGCGACCGGCACGAGCGGGTGCGTGCGGAACTTCCGCTGTCCGCTACCCAGTTGTCCCGCGGCGACGCGGTGATCCCGACCATCTACGAGTGACGGAACGAGGAGTGGACGGCATGACCCGAGCACTGATCGTCGTCGACGTGCAGAACGACTTCTGCGAGGGCGGCAGCCTGGCGGTCGAAGGAGGCGCGGCCGTCGCCGCGGCGATCCGCGCGCACGTTGCGGGGAACGCGGCCGAGCAGCCGCCGGACCCGGTCCACCAGCGGCCCGACGCGCCGGCGTACGCCCACATCGTCGCGACGCGCGACCACCACCTCGACCCGGGTTCGCACTTCTCCGCGGCGCCTGACTACGTGGACACCTGGCCGCCGCACTGCGTGGCGGGCACCGAAGGCGCCGAGTTCCACCCGGAGTTCGCCCCGGCGGTCGAGGACGGCCACATCGAGGCCGTGTTCTCCAAGGGCGCCCACGCGGCCGCTTACAGCGGCTTCGAGGGGGCGACCGACGACGGCACGGGGCTCACGACGTGGCTCCGCGCCCGCGGCGTGACGGACGTCGACGTCGTGGGCATCGCCACGGATCACTGCGTCCGCGCCACCGCCTTGGACGCGGCCCGGGAGGGCTTCGCGACCCGCGTGCTGCTCGACCTGACCGCGGGTGTCGCGGCCGAGTCCACGACCCGCGCCCTGGAGGAACTCCGGGCAGCAGGCGTCGCTCTGACGGGCGACCCCGTCGTCCCGACCGCCTGACCCGGTCCGGGCCCGACGGCGCGGGCGCGTCGTCGGGCCCGCGCTCGTCGGGTCAGTGGCTCGGGCCGATCGTCAGTCTCACCGCGTCGCCGGTGCGGGCCGGGGTGTCGACGGTCATGTGGATGCCGGCCTCGGCGACCTTGACGCCGGCGAGGGGGGCTCGGGGGGACCAGTACGGGGTGCGGTCGTCGAAGACCGGGTTGCCGGGGCGGGCCGGGAGGGGCGCCTGGCCGCCGGCCTGGTTCAGGAGGATCGGGTCGGTCCTGTCGGTGGCGGCTGTGAACGGGGCGTCGAAGAGCGCGAGGCGGGCCCGGGCGGCGGCGTCGTCCACGAGGAGCGGTTCGGAGTGGGCGTCGACCGGCAGGATCAGGCCCTCGCCCGGGTGGTCGGCGACGTCGTTGTCCTCGTAGGAGGTGTCCCACAGCCACACGAGGACGCCGCTGCCGTACGGGAAGTAGCCCGATTCCGGGGTCGACGCCTGGCCGTCGTAGGGGCCGGTGCGCAGGGACGCGTCGGTGCCCAGGTACTGGCGGTTCTCGACGACGTACCAGCGGGCCTTCGCCGAGTCCTTGCGGCCCGGGAGCGGGATCACGATCGCCTGCGGGTCGCCGGTCGACTGCAACGGGGCCAGCATTATCGACGTGGTCGCGGTCGGGTCGGCGATCATCCAGTCGAGCCAGCCCAGTTGCAGCCGGTCCCACGCCGACAGCGAGCCCGGGGCCGTGCCCAGGCCCGACTTGCCGTCGCTGAGGTAGCCGGACAGACCCATGAGGGACCAGAACGCGACCGGGGAGCCACTTGAGGTGTCCTTGCGGTCGTAGAGGTCGGGCAGGCCGAGGTCGTGGCCGAACTCGTGGGCGATGACGCCGAGTCCGCCGTTCTCGGCCTGGAGGGTGTAGTCGCCGGCCCACATGTTGCTGTTGCCGACGCGGGTGCCGCCCGCGAGGTTTCCGGGCGGACCGGCGCGGCCGGCCTGGTCGCCGTACGCGTACCAGCGGTGTGACCAGAGCGCGTTGGTGCCCTGCGCGCCGCCGCCCGCGGCCTCGTCGACACCGGCCTTCACGATCTCCAGGTGGTCGATGTACCCGTCGGGTTCGTCGAACTTGCCGTTGTGGTTGTGGTCGTCGCGGTCCCATACGTCGTAGGGCGCCAGGGCGTCGGCGATCTGCTTGTCCGTCAGCCCCTCGGCGACGCGGTCGGCGTACCACTGGTTCATCGCGTCGCGGACGAGGTCCCAGGCGTTGGTGCACACCACGGCGCCGCAGTAGTTGCTGCCGTAGCGGGCCTCGTTCCACTGCACGCGGACCCAGTCGGTGAGATTGCCCTCGACCTCCATACGCCCGGACGACTGGGCCCGGTAATGGGTGACGAGCGAGGGCCCTTTCGAGCCGTCCCCGAAGAACACGTTGCGGAAGTAGTCGCGGTCGAAGTGCCGCGTCCACACGGTGTTGTGGTCGACGCTGCGGTCGGGCGCGGGGATGGTGTCGTGCCGCGGCCCCGGCACGCCGCCGTAGGTGGCCTGGCCGCCGCGGCCCGCGGAGGACCCGTCCGAGCCGTCGGAGGCGTTGGTGGTGTTGCCGTCGACGCGGTCGCCGAACTCCACCAGGATCACGAACACCTTGGCCCGCGTCGGCGGCCGCAGCTCCACCTTGGGCCCGCCCGGCAGGGTGACGACGTCCGGGGCCGTGTGGGGTCCGGCGCCCCGGCTCTGGGACGACTGCATGACGGAGTTGACCGCCGCGGCGCGCCGGGCCTTGCGGCGGTCGGTGAACGGGCCCGGCAGGTCGTCGCCGGGGGTACCGGGTCCGGCGGCCGCGGCGGGCGTCCTCGGCCCCGGCTGCGGGACGGGCGCCGCCTCGCGGGCCCGTGCGTCCCAGTACCCGCGCGAGCCCTGCACGACGCCCGGCAGGTCCCCGCCGTCCTGGCCGCTGGTGGCGCGCACGTCGTCGTCGGACTCCAGGCCCGGCACCGCCAGCAGGCAGCAGGCGAGTCCCGCGACCGCCGCCACGGCCACGGCGCGCGCCGTCCGCCGTCGGCCGCGCCGCCGCGGGCGCCGTCCGCCGTCGGGGGGTTGTCCCGGGTCTCTGCCCAAGGAGCCCATGTCGCCTCCGTGTTCGTTCTGCGCCGCGGTGGGGAACGCCTACGGCAAGCGGACAACCGTCCGCCCGATCACCACGGATCCCGGCCGGATCCACGGGCGGCGCCCCGCTCCCGCCGCCACCCGGCGGAGTTGGCGCGTACTCCTCCCGTGGGACGCGCCTCGCGTGCGTGCGCAGTACCGTGGCCCGAGGGCCCGGGCGACGAGGACCCGGCCGAGGCGGGGAGGTGGGCCGGCCGTGAACCGACTCGACATCACCCATCTGTCGTTCGGAGCGTTGGTTGCGATTACCGCGACCGCACTCTTCCTAGTGCTTTCCGGGACGAGGTCCACGGGCGGTGCCGCCGCGGCGGCCGCGCTGGGCATCGTCCTCGGGACGCTCACTACCCTGCGCCGGACACGGACTCCGGTGCGCCCCAGGACCCTTCGCAACCGGGACGCTGCGCCGCCGGACCGCCGGCGCTAGTGTCACCGGGCGCGTCGCGCCCTGGGTTTCGACCGGTGTGCCGGGCCGCCCAGCGGTCCGGCACACCGCGTTCCCGGGCCCACGAGGGTCGTTTTCCGGTCGGACCCACGGGCTCCTCCCCCGTCAGATCCGGATGACCGTCGTGTTCGCGGCCTTGTCGTGCAGGCACTGCTGCCACGGCTGGTCCCACGTGTGCCACAGCTGGTCGACGATCCAGAACACGATGCCCGCGCACGGCACGATGGGCGGCAGCGAGTACACCGCGGCGCGGGTCCAGGCGGGCGAGCCGTGGATGGAGCCGCCGTCGGCGACCCGCACGACGCGGATGTGCATCACGATCTTGCCGAGCGTCTGGCCGTTGTAGTTGAGCATCGAGCCCTCGTACAGGAAGTACAGGAGCAGGGCCACGGTGCCCGCGCCGATCTCCTTGCCGAAGCTCACGTTGTCGGTGTCGCTGCCGACGAACGCGAAGAAGACCGCCACTTCGATCACGAAGAACACGACGAAGTCGACCAGCCGCGCGACGAACCGCTTGCCGCTGCCCGCGAGGGTCGGCCCGGCCTGGTACTGGCTGTAGTCGCCGGGCGGGGGCGGCATCTGGCCGTAGGGGCCGCCGCCGTAAGGAGGCTGGCCGCCGGGCGGAGGCGCACCGCCGGGCGGCGGCTGGCCGTACGGCGGCTGCGGTCCGCCCGGGGGCGGCTCCTGGCCCGGTGGCGGCTGGCCGTAGGAAGGCGGCTGCTCACCGCCGTACGGCGGCTGCCGCCCCGGCTCCTGCGGCTTCCCGAACGGGTCGGGCGGAGGCGGTTCGCTGCTGCTCATACCGCACAGTAAAAGTGAGCTTTAGTACTTTTATCGGTATTGGTCCGAAAGAGGGCATGGCGCGCCGGGCCACGGGTGACGCGCCGTCAGCCATTCCGCCGAAGGTCAGCCGTCCCCCGCGACGAACGTCCGCGCCGCCTTGTCGTGCCACCCCTGCCGCCACGGCTTGTCGAACGCGGCCCGCACCATCCCGATGACGCCGACCACCAGCAGCCCCGGCACGCTGAACACCAGCCACCGCATCAGCGACTGCCGGAACCCGGGCAGGTCGTGGCTGTCGATGTCCACGACGCGCAGGCCGAACAGCGTCTTGCCGAGCGAGCGGCCCCACCGCCACGTCGGCAGCGCCTCGTACACCAGCATGGCCAGCAGGACCGAGCCGACCACGGCCCCGCCCGCCAGCGCGGTGCGGCCGTCGAGCAGCCACACGGTCTCGGTGCGGCCCTCGTAGCGGATGCGGTGCACGCGGTCGCGCAGATGGTCGATCGCGGGCGGCACCATGACGATGGCGACGCCGACACCCACCGCGATCGGGACCAGCAGGTCGGCGATCCGCGCGAGCAGCCGGCGCACGAGCGGCGCCGGGGAGCGCGACGCCGTCGCGAACAGGTCGTTGCGGGGCGGCGGGATGAACGCGTCCGCCGGCTTGGCCGCGGCCGGCGCGCCCGAGGCGGCGGCCGCCGCGGCGCTGACCCGCGGGTCCCACGCCGGCTCGGCCGCCGGCTGCCCGGGGAACCCGGGAGCGGGCGCGTTCGGGTCGATCGGCACCGACTGCGCGGCGATCACCTCGCCCTGGATGACCCGCCCCTGGGCCTGGAACGACGGGTCCCCGCCGCCGGCGTCGGCCGTGCCGCCCGCGTGCCCCCGGGGGTCGCCGGGCGTCGCCGAGGGCTGCTCGAACTCCCCTGAGGGACGACTGGAGTCCGCCACCCAGGCGGCACCGTCCCAGTAACGGACATACCCGGGGTACTCCGGATCCGGATACCACCCGGGAACGGGAATCGACGCGTTCGAGGACATGCCCGAATCTTGCCGTACGCCGCGCCCGGCCGTCGGCGCTCCCCCACACTTGGCGGCCTACCGCCCCGGCTCGAACACCTTGCCGGGGTTGAGGATGTTCAGCGGGTCCAGCGCGGCCTTCACCGCGCGGTGCGTGCGCAGGCCGATGTCGCCGAGCTCGCGCGCGAGCATGTCGCGCTTGAGCGTCCCGACGCCGTGCTCGCCGGTGATGGTGCCGCCGAGCTCCAGGCCGAGGGCCATGATCGCCTCGAACGCGGCGCGGGCCCGCTCGGTGGCCCCGGCGTCCGCGGCGTCGAAGATGACGATCGGGTGGGTGTTGCCGTCCCCCGCGTGCGCGCAGACGCCGACGGCCGTGTCGTACGCGGTCGAGATCTCCGCGACGCCGTCGAGCATGTCGGCCAGCCGCGAGCGCGGGACCGCGACGTCGTCGATCATGCACGTGCCGAGCCGCTCCAGCGCGGGCAGCGCGAGCCGGCGCGCGGTCAGGAACATCGCGGACTGCTCGGAGTCCTCGGCCGCCAGGACCTCGAACGCGCCCGCCGCGGCGCACAGTTCGCCGATCGCGGCGAGCTCGGCGCGCGGGTCGGGGGTGTCCAGGGCGACCAGCAGCAGTGCGGCGGTCTCCTCCGGCAGGCCCATCTTCGCCATGTCGTTGACGGCGCGCACCGTCGTGGCGTCCATGAGCTCCATCAGCGACGGCACGTGCCCCGCCTCGATGATCGAGGCGACGGCGCGCCCGACCGCGGCCGTGCTGCCGAACTGTGCGGCCAGGACGAGCGCGGGCAGCGGCGCCGGGCGCAGCGCGAGGGTCGCGCGGACGACCACGCCGAGCGTGCCCTCGGCGCCCACGAACAGCCGGGTCAGGTCGTAGCCGGCGACGCCCTTTGCGGTGCGCCGCCCGGTGCGCAGCAGCTCGCCGTCGGCCAGGACGACGTCGAGGCCGAGCACGTACTCGGCGGTCACGCCGTACTTGACGCAGCACAGCCCGCCCGCGCCGGTGCCGATGTTGCCGCCGATCGTGCAGGTCTCCCAGCTGGACGGGTCCGGCGGGTAGGCGAGCCCGAACTCGGCGGCCGCTTTGGAGAGGTCGGCGTTGACGACGCCCGGTTCGACGACGGCCACGCGGTCGACCGGGTTGATCTCCAGGATGCGGTCCATGCGGGTCAGGGACAGCACGATGCAGCCGTCTATGGCGTTCGCGGCCCCGGACAGGCCGGTGCGGGCGCCCTGCGGCACGACGGGCACACGCAGCCGGGTGGCGACGCGCATGACGTCCCGCACCTGGTCGACGTCCTCGGCGAGCACCACGGCCGCGGGCCGCCCGGCGGCGCACAGCGCGGCCATGTCGTGCGCGTACGCGGCGGCGACGTCGGGGTCCGCGACGACCGTCCGGGCGGGCAGGACCGCGCGCAGCTCGGCGACGACGCGGTCGGCGCGTGCGGCGTCGTGTTCGGCGGTGGGGGCGCCCGCTTCACTCATATGCGCAGGGTATCCCCGGCCGGGTGCGGTGATCAGGGCCTTGACCGGCCGATTTTCCGGCGTCCGGACACGACGACGGCCCCGGGTCCACGTCGTTGGGGACCCGGGGCCGTCACCGTCATACGGGTGGTGGTCTGTCAGCCGGCGACCGTCAGAGGTTGCCGCGCTTCTCCTGCTCGCGCTCGATCGCCTCGAACAGCGCCTTGAAGTTGCCGAGGCCGAAGCCCTGCGAGCCGTGCCGCTCGATGATCTCGAAGAACACCGTCGGGCGGTCCTGGACCGGCTTGGTGAAGATCTGCAGGAGGTAGCCGTCCTCGTCGCGGTCGGCGAGGATCTTCAGCTCGCGCAGCGTCTCGACCGGGACATGGGTCTCGCCGACCCACTCACCGAGGGTGTCGTAGTAGGTGTCCGGGGTGGCCAGGAACTCGACGCCGGCCTCGCGCATCGCGCGCACGGTGGCGACGATGTCGTCGGTGTTGAGCGCGATGTGCTGCACGCCCGGGCCGCCGTAGAACTCGAGGTACTCGTCGATCTGCGACTTCTTCTTCGCGATCGCCGGCTCGTTGATCGGGAACTTCACCTTGCGGGTGCCGTCCGCGACGACCTTGGACATCAGCGCCGAGTAGTCGGTGGCGATGTCGTCGCCGACGAACTCGCGCATGTTCGTGAAGCCCATGACGCGGTGGTAGAACTCGACCCACTCGTTCATCTTGCCGAGCTCGACGTTGCCGACGCAGTGGTCGATCGCGGTGATCCACTGCTTCTCGGGGGCCGGCGCGAGCGGGCCGCGGGCGACGTAGCCGGGCAGGTACGGTCCGGTGTAGTCGTGCCGGTCGACCAGCGAGTGGCGGGTCACGCCGTACGTGCCGATCGCCGAGCGGACCACGACGCCGTTGTCGTCGCGCAGCTCGGTGGGCTCCTCGAGGCCGGGGGCGCCGTGCGCGGTGGCGAAGGTGTAGGCGGCGCGCGCGTCCGGGACGGCGATCGCCAGGTCGACGACGCCGTCGCCGTGCTCGGCGATGTGCTTCGCGAGCGCGGTGCCCGGGCGCATCGGGGCGGTCACCACGAAGCGGGCGGTGCCGGACTCGAGCACGTAGGACGCGCTGTCGCGGTTGCCGGTCTCCGGGCCCGAGTAGGCGACGCAGCGGAAGCCGAAGGCGGTGGAGTACCAGTGCGCGGCCTGGCGGGCGTTGCCGACCGCGAAGACGACGGCGTCCATGCCGAGGACGGGGAACGGGTCGTGCGCCGGGGTGTCGGCGTCGGCGCGGTGCAGCATGTCGGTCATGACGACTCCCGGGGGCGCTCACTTGGTCGGTTCGATAAGCGAAGCCTCACTCTGACCGACAGGTTGTGCAACAGGTCCGGTTTCAGGTGGACAATCTGCACAACCAGGGGGACGATATGACCGCCCTGCTGGGCAGCCTGCCCAGCGTTCCCCGCCGCCTTCACCACATGAGGATTTACGCCGTGGCGATCGACCGTCTGGACGCAGCGCTCATCCGGCTGCTCGACGAGGAGCCGCGGCTCGGCGTCCTGGAGTGCTCGCGGCGCCTCGGCGTCGCCCGCGGCACGGTGCAGGCCCGGCTCGACCGGCTGCACGCGCGCGGCGTGGTGCGCGGCTTCGGACCGCACCTGGACCCGGGTGCGCTCGGGTACGGCGTGACGGCGTTCGCGACGCTGGAGATCCGCCAGGGCAACGGCCCGGACGTGCGCGCGCACCTGGCGTCCATCCCGGAGGTCCTCGAGCTGCACACCATCACCGGCCGCGGCGACATGCTGTGCCGGCTGGTCGCGCGGTCGAACGCCGACCTGCAGCGGGTCATCGACCGCGTCGTCGCGTTCCAGGGCATCGTGCGGGCGTCGACCACGATCGCGCTGGAGAACCCGGTGCCGTACCGGGTGCTGCCGCTGGTCGACGCCGCGGTCGAGGACCCGGCTCAGCCGTCCGCGGAGAGCTGAGCCGGCAGCCCGAAGCCGGCCAGCAGCGCGGCGTCCAGGGGGAACACGGTGTTGCGGGTGATGCCGTCGCGGGACGCCTCGAAGATCTGGAAGGTGTGGGCCTTGTAGTCCGCCTCGCCCGGCGCGCGCAGGTACGCCGCGAGCGCCGGCTGCCCGCCGTTCGCGGTCGTCGCGCGGATCCTCCAGTCGGTGCCGTTCATCGCGAACACCCGCTCCATGAACCGGCCGTAGTGGTCGGTGCCGACGTACCAGTTGAGGAACGGCGGCATCTCCATGACGACGTCGTGCGCCAACAGCCGCTTCAGCTCCGGGACGTCGGCCTTCTCGAAGGCCTTGACGTAGCGGTCGAGGAGCAACCGCAGCTCCGCGTCCGAGGGTTCGTCGACGGCGTCCTCGGCGACGCCGTCCGGGCCGAGCCGCGCGCGGGCGCGCTGCAGGGCGCTGTTGACCCCGGCCGGGGTCATCTCCAGGGTCTCCGCGACCTCGGCGGCGGGGAGTTCGAGGACCTCGCGCAGGATCAGCACGGCGCGCTGCCGCGCGGGCAGCACCTGCATGGCGGCCACGAACGCCAGGCGCAGGCCGCTGCCGGCGAGCGCGGCCGCCTCGGGGTCGTGCGGGCGGGCGTCCGGGAACGGTTCGAGCCACGGGACCTCGAAGCCCGGCCGGAACGGCTCCCCGGGGTCGGTCCCGACCGCGACGATCTCGGCCGGGAGCGGGCGCCTGGCGCGTGCGTCGAGCGCGGTCAGGCACGCGTTGGTGGCGATCCGGTAGAGCCACGTGCGCAGGCTCGCGCGCGACGCGTCGTAGCGGTCGCGGGCCCGCCACGCGCGCACCACGGTCTCCTGCACGAGGTCCTCGGCGTCGTGCGTCGAACCGAGCATGCGGTAGCAGTACGCGAGGAGTTCGCGGCGGTGCGGTTCGACGCGGGCGGCGAATTCCGCGCCGACCGATGAATCCGTGGTCTCGGCCGAGTACATACCGACGACCGTACACACGCACGCGCCGAAAGGGCAGA
This sequence comes from Yinghuangia seranimata, assembly GCF_029953285.1. GTDB lineage: Bacteria > Actinomycetota > Actinomycetes > Streptomycetales > Streptomycetaceae > Yinghuangia > Yinghuangia seranimata. Next base: position 31,410 of record NZ_JASAOI010000060.1, read on the forward strand.
GAAATGCTGACAAACACCAACGAATCGTCGACGCAGGCCGGGACCGAGGCGGCGGTCAAGGAGGTCAAGCAGGTGCTGACCGACGTGTACGTCGCGTGGGCGGCGAACGACGCCGACGCGTTCGTCGCGTCGTTCACCGAGGACGCGGTCTCGACGCTGCCGGGCTCCTACCGGGGCGACCGCTCGGAGATCCGCCACCACATGGCGGTGGGCTTCGAGGGGGTGCTCAAGGGGTCGACGGTCGTGGACGAGGTCCGCGACGTGCGCTTCCCGGCCCCGGACACCGCCGTGGTGACCGCGCGCGGCGCGATCCTGTTCGCGGGCGAGACCGAGGTGCCCGACTCCCGCTACATCCTGGCGACGTGGACGCTGGTGCGCCGCGACGGGCGCTGGCTGGCCGCGTCGTACCACAACTGCCCGGAGATCGCGCCGGGTCGCTGACCGGACCGCCCGCGGAGGGCCTGATCCACCGTCAGCAGGACGGCACCTTACCGCCGTTCTGGAGCGCCGTGAGGGCGTCGACGGCCTGGGTCAGGCTCTCCACGGGCACCAGTCGGAGGCCTTCGGGGGCCGCCGGGTCGGCCGCCTTGCACTCCTGCTTGGGCAGCAGGAACACCGTGGCGCCGTCCCGCTTGGCGGCCTTCACCTTCATCTCGACGCCGCCGATCTCGCCGACCTCGCCGTTGTCCTTGATCGCCCCGGTGCCGGCGACGACCTTGCCGCCGGTGAGGTTGACGGTGCCCAGCTTGTCGACGATGCCGAGCGAGAACATCAGGCCCGCGCTCGGACCGCCGACGTCGTCCAGGTGCAGGGTGACCGTGACCGGTTCCTTCTTGTACTTGTCGTCGTAGTGCGCGTTGAGGTAGGCCATCGCCGCCGTCACCGCGCTGGACTGCGACTCGGCCATCTGCTTCGTGACCTCGGCCTCGATCTGCTTCTTGGACTTGTCCGCGGGGTAGACGGCCTGCTTCGGCCGCACCGCCTCGTCGTCGTTGAACCACGAGTCGAGCAGGTCGGTCAGGTAGAGCTTCTGGTCCGGGTCGACCGCGCGGATCGTGGTCAGCAGCAGCTCGCCGTTGGTCGGCTGCGGCACGGCCCCCTCGACGGCGATGACCGGCTGCCCGTTCACCGTGCCCAACGTGTCGGCGGTGTCCCCCGGCGTGATGACCGTGTACGGCAGCGGAACCGTGAAGCCGAGCACGCCGAGGATCACGACGAGCAGGACGGACACGACGAGGGTGCGCTTGGAACGGGCCACCCCAGGATTAAAGCAGTGCGGCGCCTTCCTCCTCGCGCACACTCTCCCGGGGGCTCGGCACCTTGGGTCCGCCGCCCAGCGTCTCGGCCAGCTCCAGCGCGGCCTCCGCGACCCGCGGGCCGAACCGCTCGCTGTCCAGCTCGCTGAACGACACGACGCCGACGCTGGCCTCGACCCCGGCCAGCGCGGGCACCGCGGCGGCGATCCCCGGCGCGGAGCGGTGGCCGTCGCCGGGTACGTGCACGTACGGCACGGCCGGGTCCAGGCCGGCCCGCACCCGGCGGGCGGTGAGGATGGCGAGGCCGGCGGCGCCCTGTTCGAGCGGGTGGCGCGAGCCGACGCGGTACGCGACGTGGTAGTCGGTCCAGGTCGGCTCGGCGACCGCTACGGCCAGCGCGTCGAGTCCGTCGACGATGGTCAGGTGTGCGGTGGCGCCGGTCTCCTCGGCCAGGCGGCGCAGGCACGGCACCGCGGCGTCGCGCACCAGCGGGTGCGCGCGGCGGGCGAGCTGCAGGGCGCCGAGGCCCAGCCGGGTCCGGCCGCCGGCGTCGCGGCGGATCAGCCCGTGCTGCTCCAGCGTCGCCAGGATCCGGTACACGACGGTTCGGTTCACGCCGAGTGCCGCGGAGATCTCCGGCACGGTCAAGCCCTCGGGGGCGTCGGCGAGTTGTTCAAGGACCTTGAGCCCTCGGTCCAGGGTCTGTGATGTCTCCGCGGCCACGAGAAGCCTCCCTTGCACGCGTGCTCTGCATTCCCGGGAAACACATCCCCGGTCCCCCTACAGGCGCGACTCCGAGCGCGGCCTGGTGGCGGACGCCGGGGTCACGATGCTGCTGCGCGGCGCCAGGTCGTGGTTGCGCGTACAACTCGTCTTGAGCTGCCCGAGGACAGGATCGGGCAGTCAGTCGAAGGGCTAGGCTCTTGTCCTGGCCTTCCGATGTCAATAACGGTAATGAGGGGCAGGCCTGCTAGTAAGCAAGTTTCCGGAATGTGGACGGATTCCCAGCAAGATCCCAGCTCCAAATGCCTATGAATCTGGCCAAAACGGACAAGATCTCACACCGTGACACGTGCAACATGAATTGTTGATCTCGGTATACGGACGCCCCCTGTGCGGCGAGGCCCCCTTTTTGTCCGGTATCCGGAGCGGCGCGGGCTCAGCGCGCCGACGTCGCCCACTGCTGGATCTTGCTGATCCGGTCCTGCAACTGCCCCGCCGACGCCTGTGCGGTCGCCGGGCCGCCGCACACCCGGCGCAGCTCGTTGTGGATGACTCCGTGCGGCTGACCGCTGCGATGGTGCCACGCGGCCACCAGCGTGTTGAGCTCCTTGCGCAATCCGGACAACTCCCGGTGCGTCACGACCGGCCGCTGCGCCGCCGGCTTCTCCGACAGGTCGGCCTCCGCGTCGGGCTTCCGGCGGCTGCGCGCCAGCTGCCGGGCCTGCCGGTTCTGCAGCAGCATCTGCACCTGGTCGGGCTCCAGCAGGCCGGGGATGCCGAGGTACTCCTCTTCCTCCTCGCTGCCGGTGTGCGCCTGGAGGCCGAACTCGGCCCCGTCGTACAGCACCCGGTCGAAGCGCGCCTCGCTCTCCAGCGCCTCGAACGAGAACTGCTCCTGCTCGCCGGGGGTGTCCTTCTCCTGGTTGGCCTGCGCGATGAGGGCGTCCTCGGAGTCGTAGAGGCCCTCGCCCTTCTTCTGCCGGTCGAGCACGTGGTCGCGCTCGACCTCCATCTCGTTCGCGTGCTGCAGCAGCGTCGGCACACTCGGCAGGAACACCGACGCGACCTCGCCGCGCCGCCGCACGCGCACGAAGCGGCCGACCGCCTGCGCGAAGAACAGCGGCGTCGAGATCGTGGTGGCGAACACGCCGACCGCCAGGCGCGGCACGTCCACGCCCTCGGACACCATGCGCACGGCGACCATCCAGCGCGAGTCGCCCGCGCTGAAGTCCTCGATCTTCTTCGACGCCCCCGTGTCGTCGGACAGCACTATCGTCGCGCCGGTGCCGCTGATCTCCCGGATCATCCGGGCGTAGGCGCGCGCCGACTCGTGGTCGGTCGCGATCACCAGCGCGCCCGCGTCGGGGATCGCCTTGCGCACCTCGGTCAGCCGCTTGTCGGCCGCCCGCAGCACCTGCGGCATCCACGAGCCCTGCGGGTCGAGGGCGGTGCGCCAGGCCTGGTTGATGGCGTCCTTGGTCATCGGCTCGCCGAGCGTCGCCGCGACCTCGTCCCCCGCCTTGGTGCGCCAGCGCATGTCGCCCGAGTACGACAGGAAGATCACGGGCCGGACGACGTGGTCGGCCAGCGCGTGGCCGTAGCCGTAGGTGTAGTCCGCGGCGCTGCGCCGGATCCCGTCGGAGCCGGCCACGTACGACACGAACGGGATCGGGTTGGTGTCCGAGCGGAACGGCGTCCCGGTGAGCGCCAACCGGCGGGTCGCGGGCTCGAACGCCTCGAAGACCGCGTCACCCCACGACTTCGAGTCGCCCGCGTGGTGGATCTCGTCGAGGATCACCAGCGTCTTGCGGTTCTCCACGCGCCTGCGGTGCAGCATCGGGTGCACCCCGACGCCCGCGTACGTCACCGCGACACCGTGGTACTCGCGGTTGACCGGCCCGGACGACCCCGAGTACTCGGGGTCGATCCGGATGCCTATCCGTGCCGCCGCCTCCGCCCACTGCTTCTTCAGGTGCTCGGTCGGCGCCACGATCGTGAGCTGCTGGACTATGTGGCGCTGCAGCAGCTCGCTGGCGATCCGCAGCGCGAACGTCGTCTTCCCCGCGCCCGGGGTCGCCACCGCGAGGAAGTCACGCGGCTGCCGCCCCAAGTACTCGTCGAGCGCTGCCTGTTGCCAAGCGCGCAGCTTGCCCGCGGTACCCCAGGGGGCACGGGCGGGGAAGGCCGGGGACAGATGAGACGCGGCTGAAGTACTCACTGCGAGACAAGAGCTCCGGGTCGTACGTCGGGACAGGCACGAACCCCCGAGCCTACCCGAGCCTCATCCGGATCCCGGGCACGACGCGTCCCCCCGGCCCGCCCCCGGACGGCCGTCACACACGGTGCACGGCCTTTCCGGTGGCGGCCTCGACGACGTACAGGGCACCGGCGTTCGTGCCGGCGTAGACCCGCGTGTCGACGAGCACGGGCGAGCGGAACGCGACGGCCTGGTCGGCGGTTTCCTCCGCGGCCTGCGGAAAGCGCCAGCGCTCCTTGCCGGTCGTGGTGTTGACGGCGTGGAGGTGCTCGGACGTGCCGACGAACGCCGTGCCGCCTGCCACGCGCGGCGACGCGTCGATCCAGCCCGACCCGGCGAAGTGCCACTTCGCGGCGCCGGTGGCGGCGTCGACGGCGTGCAGACCCTCGGTGCGGCTGCAGGCGTAGACCGTGCCGTCGGCGACGGCCGGGGACGAGCCGCTCGCGTTCGGAAGGGGGTAGGCCCACTTCTGGGCACCGGTGTCGGCGCGCAGCGCCAGGACCTGGTTGTCGCCGCCGACGTACACGGTCCCGTCGACGACGGTCGGGGACGCCCGCAGCGCGCCGCCGGGCTGGGCGCGCCAGCGGGGCGTGCCGGAGGCCGCGTCGAGGGCGTACAGGGTTCCGTCGACGCCGCCCACGTAGAGCACGCCGTCGACGACCGTCGGCGTGGCGCGGACCTCGCCCGACACGCCGAACCGCCACCGCTGCCGGCCGGTCGCCGCGTCGACGGCGTAGACGTTCGCGTCGCGGCTGCCGAAGAACACCGCTCCCCCGGCGACGGCGGGCGAGGCGTCGATCCACCGGTCGGTGTCGAACTGCCACTTCACGCCGCCGCTCGCGGCGTCCAGCGCCCACAGGTTGCCGTCGTCGCTGCCGATGTACACGCCGCCGTCGGCGACCGCGGGCGCGCCGTAGACCACGCCGAGCGTCTCCTGGTGCCACCGCTCCTTCGCGGTCACCGCGTCCACGGCGTAGATGTTGTAGTCGCTGCTGCCGTAGTACAGGACACCGCCCACCACGACCGGTGACACCCACGCGACCCCGTCGGCGTAGAACCACGCCGCGGGCGCCGTGCGCTTCGTCTCCCGGCTGTCCCCGCACGACGTCACCACGAGGTCCGCCGCGAGGACCCCCAGCGCGCCCTTCAGCAGAAGCCGCCGCCCCACCCCACTGGTCACCCAGGCCTCCCCCGGTTGCGACCCGGCGGACAGCCCGGCCGCTCGCCACTGATGCTTCCAAACAGCCGGGAGGCGCACCGCCGTTTCGCCGAAATGCCGTGGCACGGCGCCTCGCGGACCTGACGAAGTATCAGACGGGGTCGGGGCGCGGGGCGGTTGCGGCGTGGGGCGGGCTCCGCGTCAACCGGACAGTCTGCGCCGGCGCTCACGCCGAACGGCCGGCCCGCGCCTCCGCCTCGTCCATCGCGGCCGCGACGGCGGCGCCGTGGCGGTCGACCCAGTCGCCGAGGGCGAGGATCGGGACCAGCAGGTCCCGTCCCGCCTCGGTCAGCCCGTACTCGACGCGGGGCGGGGCCTCGGCGTAGCGGCGGCGCTCGACCAGGGCCATGCCCTCCATCCGGCGCAGGGTCTGGGTGAGCATCTTCTGGCTGACGCCGCCGATCCGGACGCGCAGGTCGCCGGGGCGCATAGGGCCGTCGCGCAGCATGTAGACGACGACCGGCAGCCAGCGGTTGGCGAACAGGTCGGTGCCGAGCCGGGCGGGGCAGTCGGCCTCGAAGTCGCCGTAGGGGGCCGGCTCCGTGGGCCGCGGCGCGGGTTCGTCGTCCATGCGTCCCACTCTGCCTCTCCCGTTGCGCACCTTGGGGTGCCTGTCGGCTTTCCTACCGTGCTCTGCGAGGCGCGGCGGGGCAACCGCCGTGCGCGGAACGGACGTACGGAGTGGACATCATGCGAGTGGGAATCCTCGGCGCGGGCGCGATGGCGGAGGCGCTCGGCGGCGGTTGGGTGAAGGCGGGCCACGAGGTGCTCATCGGCGCGCGGGACGCCGAGCGGGCCGCGGAGCTCGCGGCGGGCGTCGGGGCGCGGGCCGGGACGCTGCGGGAGGCCGCCGGGTTCGGCGACGTCGTGCTGCTGGCGGTCCCGACATCGGCGACAGCGGACGTGCTGGCCGCGGCGGGCGCGGCCGACGGCGTGCTGGACGGCCGCACGGTCGTCGATTGCACGAACGCGTTCGTGCCGGACGAGGCCGCGGCGGAGGGCGGGCCGGTGTCGTTCGTGCTGTCGGAGGACGCGGTGGCCGAGCGGGTCGCCCGGCTGGTGCCGGGCGCCGACGTGGTGAAGGCGTTCAACCTGTGCGCGGCCGAGGTGTGGGCGGGCCCGCGACGGGACTTCGAGGGCCGGGCGCTCGCCGTGCCGCTGTGCGGCGACGCCCCGGACGCCGTGTCGAGGGTCGCGGGCCTGGCCCGCGACCTGGGCCTCGACCCGCTGCCGGCGGGCGGGCTGGCCCGCGCGAAGTACCTCGAGGCGACGTCGGTGTTCGTGGTCGGCCTGTGGTTCGGCGGGCACGACGCGCGGGCGGCCTTCCCGCCGCTGGAGGCGGCGTTCGCCGAGGTCGACTGAGCGGCTACGCCGCCTTCGGGCGCACGCGCGGCCCGACGAACAGGCCGAGCAGCGCGACGCCGAGCATCGTCAGGTAGATGACGGCGAACGCCCGGGAGTCGTGCCCCTCACCGTGCCGGAGCGCCGCGAACAACGCGGCGCCGAGCGAGGTGAGGACGATGTTGCCGAGCGCGTCGCAGACCTGGAGCGCCGACGAGTTCCCGCCCGCCTCCTCGGGGGCGGACAACTCGAGCGTCAGCGTGCCGACGGCCGACATCGCCAGGCCCATGCCGAGGCCGCCGACCAGCCAGGCGGGCATCACGATGTACGGGGTGACGCCCGGCACCACGGCGAGTGTCGCCCCGCCGATCCCGCACGCCACCAGCACGAACCCGACGGTGACCAGGTACGGGCGGCGGGCCGCCGACGTGCGGCCCTGCAGCCACGACCCGGTCGCCCAGGACAGCGCCCCGGTCGTCAGCGTGACACCGGCCTTCGTCAACGAGAAGCCGTGCTCGTTCACGAGCATGAGAGGGACGAACGACTCGGTCGCGAAGAACGCCCCGGCCAGCACGCCGCGCGACAGGATCACGGCGGGCAGGCCGCGGGCGGCGCGCAGAGTGCCGCGGGGCAGCAGCTTCGGGACGGTCGGGATCATGATCGCGAGGCCCGCCGCGAGGAGGACGCCGCCGAGGACGGTCAGGTGCTGGCCGCCGTACTGGAGGAGTCCCGCACCGGCCGCGGCGGCGGTGGCGGCGAGCAGGCGGCCGCGGTCGAGGCGCTTGGGGCCGTCGGCGTCCGGGGCCTCGAGGCGACCCAGCTGCGGGACGATCGCCGCCAGCGGCAGCACGACGAGCGCCGGGATCGCGAGGAACACCCAGCGCCAGCCCAGGTTGTCGGTCACGACGCCGGCGACGGGCGGCCCGACGATCGACGGCAGCACCCACGCGGACGCGAACGCCGAGAAGACCTTCGGGCGTATCGAGTCCGGGTAGGCGCGGCCCGCGACGACGTACAGCGCGACGATGACCAGCCCCCCGCCGAAGCCCTGAACCGCGCGCCCGAGCACGAACGGCCACATGCTCTGCGCCGTGCCGGAGACCACGAGCCCGGCCGCGAACGCGCCGATCCCCCCGAGCAGCGGCACCCGGGGCCCGCGCGCGTCGCACCACAGCCCGGAGAACACCATCGCGACGAGGCTGGTGGTGAAGTACGACGAGAAGGCCAGCCCGTAGAGCGACACCCCGTCGAGCGCCTTGACCGCGTCGGGCATCGCCGTGCCGACGGCCATCGCCTCGAACGCGATGAGCAGCACGACGCAGACGATGCCGAGGGTGAGCGCCCGGTACGGCGGAGTGAGCACCCCGGGCGCCGCCGCGCCGGACGGGGTCGCGCCGGCGGACGCGTCGACGGAGGCGGCGGCGCCTGTGGATTCCTCACCCTTGTCCAGCAAAGTCACCCGGACAGCCTAAGTGCGCCCCGCAACCGGATTTAACCGGTCAGAGATCGATCATTCTCGATCACCGGCATCGCCCGAGCCCGCGCGCTCAGGCGACGGAGCTACGCCCGCCCTCGGCGGCGTCACCCCCGGCATCAGGGCTGTGCGCCGTGAAGACGAAGGTCGCGTCGTCGCCGTCCAGGTCGATCGCCGACGACGCGTCGAGCGCCTTGGCCGACCGGGTGAGCAGTAGTTCAGCCGCGCCGCTCGCGTCAGTTCGTCGGGGCTGCTCCTGCGGCGACGTCGCGGGGGCGGAGGGGGAGGGTCGGGAGTTCGGCTCCGGTGGCGGCGCGGACGGCGGCGGCGATGGCGGCGGGGACCGGGACGGCGGCGGCGTCCGAGAGGCCCTTGGCGCCCAGGTCGACGTCGGGCTGGGGGTCCTCGTGCCAGGCGGCGACGCGGACCGGCGGGAGGTCGAGGGCTCCGGGCTGGGCCCACGCGACCGGGCCGTGGAGGCGGGCCGCGCCGAGGTCCTCGACGAGCGCCAGGCCGACCCCGAGGGCGACGGCGCCCTCGACCCGGGACAGCGCCTGGACCGGGTCCAGGACACGGCCCGCGTCGTAGGCGCCGGTCACGTCGGCGATCCGGACCGCGCCGGTGTCCGGGTCGACGTCGGCCACCACGCGGCAGGCCGCGAAGGCGAGGACCGGGTAGGCGTCGCCCTGGCCCGCGTCGTCCAGCGGTTCGGTGTGCCGGGCGCGCGCCGCGCCGGCGGTGGCGGCGACCTCCTGGCCCTCGGTCATGACCGAGGCCGGCAGGTCGACCAGGCCGTCGTACGACACGATGCGGCCGTCGCGCACGTCGAGCAGCGCCGCCGTCATGCCGTACCGGGCGGCGATCGGCGCCAGCAGCCGCGTCCGGATCTCCCGCACCGCCTGGTGGACGGCGCCCGCGGTCAGCATCGTGTGCCGGCCGAGCCCGGGCGGTCCGGCACTCGGCAGCGCGGTGCCGGCCGGCAGGACGATGGCGTCCGGGATACCGAGCGCCCGCTCGACGATCTGCCGGGCCAGCAGCGTGAAGCCCTGCCCGACCTCGACCGCCGCGCAGGTCACGGTGACGACGCCGTGGTCGAGCCGCACCGTCGCCGTCGACGCCTCGTCCGCGCCCTCGATGCCCAGCAGCGGCACCAGCCCGACCGCGTACCCGACACCCCGCCGAAGACCCGGCGCGGGCGGCTCGGGCGGCTCCGACGCCTCGGCCACCGCGCGCAGCAACTCCCCCGCGGGCGCGGGCCCGTCCAGGATCTGGCCGGTGGTCAGCATGGTCCCGGTGCTGAGCGCGTTGCGCAGCCGCAGCTCGACGGGGTTCATGCCGAGCGCGGCCGCCAGCTTGTCCATCTGGGCCTCGTACGCGAAGCACACCTGCGTCGCGCCCGGCCCGCGCATCGTGCCGGCCGGCGGGTTGTTGGTGCGCACCGCCCACACGTCCACGGCGGCGTGCTGCACCATGTACGGCCCGGTCGCGCAGCCCGCGAGCCGCCCCACGACCTCGGGCGAACTCGTCGCGTACGCACCGCCGTCGAGCAGGATCTGGGCCTCGACGGCGAGCAACCGCCCGTTGCTGTCGGCCCGGTGCGTGTACTTCAGCCGCGCCGCGTGCCGGTGCCCGCCGCCGGTGAGCGCGTCGGCGCGCTCCACAACGGACTTGACGGGCCGTCCGGTACGCGCGGCAAGCCACGCCACCACCGCCAGCAGCCCGATGTCCTCGCGTGTGCCCGACGATCCGCCCACACCCGCGGGCATGAGCCGCAGCGCGCCCGGCGCCAACCCGATGCACTGGGCGACCTGGTCGCGGTCGGAGTGCGGCCACTGCGTGGCGACGTGCAGTTCGACGCCGCCGTCGGCGCACGGCAGCGCGAGCACGGCGTCGGTCGCGGGGTTCGCCTGGTCCTGCGCGGCGATCTCGTACAGCCCCTCGACGACGATCTCCTGCACCGGAGTTCCGTCGGGGCGGCGCTGCACCGGGCGGCCGTGCCGCAGCGCGATGTGCCGGAAGACGTTGCCGTCGGGGTGCAACGGCGCGCTCGCGAAGGCGTGTTCGGGGTCGAGGCGGGCGTCGAGCGGCTCGTAGTCGACGCGCACCGCTTCGGCCGCGCGCCGGGCCGCGTGCGGGGTCTCGGCGGCGATCGCGACCACCGCCTCGCCGGCGAACCGCACGACGTCGGAGGCGAGCACGGGCCGGTCGGCGACGACCGAGCCGTGGTAGGCGTCGCCGGGCAGGTCCGCGGCCGTCAGCACCGCGTGCACGCCCGGCACGGCGTACGCCGCCGACGTTTCTATGCCCAGCACACGCGCGTGTGCGTGCGGCGAACGCACCAGCACGCACCACAGCATGCCGGGCGCCCACAGGTCGGCCGTGTACGTGAACCGGCCCTGCGCCTTGGCCAACGCGTCCGGCCGCTCGACACGGGAGCGCCGCGCCTCGGGCACCGAGGCCCCCTCGACCACCGTCACGGCCGGCCCTCCGCACCCGCGTGCGGCGCAGGCTCGAACACCGAGCCCGCCGCGTCGACCACGTCCGCCGGACGCTCCGCCGCGACCGCGCACACCGCGGCCACCATGCGGTTCGGACCCGCGCAGCGGCAGGGGTGCCCGGCGAGCGCGCGGCGCACCGTCGCCTCGTCCGGGTGCGGTATGCGCGCAAGCAGCGCCTGCGCGCTCACGACGACGCCGGGGATGCAGAACCCGCACTGCACGGCGCCGTGTTCGGCCAGCGCCCGCTGGATCGCGGTGGGCACGCCGTGCTCGGCCAGGCCCTCGACGGTCGTGACGTCGCGGCCGCCGACCGTCGCGGCCGGCACCAGGCACGCGGCCGCCGGGGCGCCGTCGACCAGCACCGTGCAGGCGCCGCAAACGCCTTGCCCGCAGCCCTCTTTCGCACCGGGGAGGCCGAGGCGTTCCCGCAGCACGTACAGGAGGCTCTCGCCGATCCAGGCGCTCTCGACGACCTGCACGACGCCGTTGACGCGCATGGGGTACGTGACGACCGGAACGTCCGGCCCGGCGGGGGCGGGGACGTCCGGAGGACCGAAGGCCGTCTCCCCCAGGGGAGTTCCCGGGATGCCGAACGGCGCCGGGTCGGTCGCGGGACCGGGCGCGGGCAGGGCCTCGACGGAGACGACCGGCGGCCGCGGCGGGCCGGGATCGGCGGCGGGGTCCCGGGCGGGCGGGGCGTCGAAGTACGGGTCGGCCGGCTGCGGGAACGGTTCCGCAGCGCGGCGGTACGCGGACCTGGGGTCGACGACCGCCGGCTCGGGCGCGAACTCCCCGTCAGCCGACGGGGTTTCCTCCACACGCGCCTGCACCTCGGCGGCCTGCGAGGCGGCCACGGCGAACTCGCCGAGCGTCGCACCGGCGATCGAGAGCATGCCGGTGTCGGAGACCGAGGCCGTCGCGCGGGGCGCGGGCGGGGCCGCCGGTTCGCCGGCCGCGACGGGTTCGGCGTACGTCTCCGGCGCGGGCGGGGCGTACGACGCCTCCGGCGCGACGGGCTCGGCGTAGGTCTCCTGCGCGACCGGCTCGGCGTACGGCTCGCGGACGTACTCGGGGAACTGCTCCGGGACCGGCTCCGGGACCGGCTCGGCAAACGGCTCGACAGCCGGTCCCGCGAAAGGCTCCGCCGCGGGCTCGGCCCACCGCTGCGCGAACGCGTCGGGCCGCGGCTCGGCGACCTGCTCCGGCAGCACCGCCGCGTAGAACCCCGAGGCGAACGGCGGCGGTTCGGGCGCGGCCTCGGGGTGCCGGGCGGGCTCGGCGAACGGCGGCGGGGCCGGGATCGGATCCGTCAACGGGTCCGGGGCCGGGGCCGGGGGCGCCGGATCGACGTCCGCCGGAACGAAGTTCACGTAGCCCCCGGCATCGCCCCCGTCGGCCGGGAACGGTGCGTGGAACGCGGGATGGGCCTCCACCGGCGGCACGACGTCGTCGAACACCGGCGGCGGGCCGGGCACGGGCTGCCCGAGCCCGATCGGCAGCCGTCCGATCGGTGTCCCGGACGCGGGCGTCGGCATCGGCGCCGGGTCGGGGTCGGGGGCGTGCGGCGCCTCGGGCAGCACCGCCGAGAAGAACCCCGACTGGAACGCCTCGGGCGCCTGCGCCGGGGCGGCCTCGTGCGCGGGGTACCCCCACGCCTCAGGCCCGCCGGGCGGCGCCTGGTGGGGCACCACAGGCGCGTTCAGCGGCCCCTGGGGGTAGCCGCCCCCGGGTACCAATACGGGCGCGTCCGCGGGCCCGTGGCCGTGGCTGTGCACCGGCGCGTAGACGTCCCCGGGGCCCGTGACGGGCAGTCCTTCGAGGTCGACGGGGAGGCCGGGCTGCTGCTGAGGCACCACGGGCGGGACAACAGGCGGGATGACGGGCGGCACGACCGGCGGCTGAGGCGGCCATCCCCCGCTCGTCGGCGGCAGCGCGTCCGCCCGCACGGCGGCGATGAACCCGGACTCGTTGCCGTACGCCGACGCGTCGCCGAACCCGTACGGGAGCGCGTCCGGCAGCGGCGCGGCCTCGCCGAGGCCGGCCGAACCGAGGCTGACGACGCCCCCGGCGTCCGGCGGCACCCCCGGCGTGCCGGGCGCACCGCCGGCACCCGGCCGCGCCGGATACCCCTCGGGGCGCGCTTCCTCATGGCCCTCGTCCCGGGTGAACCCCGGTGGCCACGTCCCTTTCGGGGGCGACCCCCCGTCCTCCACGCTCACGCCGCGAACGCCCTCTCCGCCGCACGCCGCGCCAGTGCGGCGACGACGCGCTGTTCATGGGCCCGCGCCGGGCGCGGGCCGTCTCCCGCCGACAGGCCGTCGGCGACCATCGCCCCGAACGTGGCGGCGTCCCGCGCGTCCACTGGGTGGCCCGACGCCGGGTCCAGGCGCCCGCTCAGCCACCGCTCCGCGGCGGTCGGCCGCTCAGCCCCGGGGCGGATCCCGCCGACCGCGCAGCGCACCGTACGCGCGCCCGGGTCGACGACGAGCGCCAGCGTCGCATGGAAGCCGGCCGACACCCGCGCCTTCAGGAACTCCTGCGGCCCGTGCAGCACCGGCACCCGCACACCCGTGATCAGCTCGCCGGCGCGCAGCTGCGCACCGGGCTCGCCGTCGCACACGAACTCACGCACCCCGCCCGCGGAGCGCACCAGCACGGTCGCCTCCAGGGCGGCCAGCACGGGCACCGCGTCGGCCTCCCGGGTGCGGGCGACCAGGTTGCCGCCGAGCGTGCCCATCATGCGGATCTGCGGCGTCCCGACCTGCCGGGCGGCGGTCGCCAGCGCGGGCACCAGCGCGGCAAGGTCGGGGCCGGCCAGCCGCGCCCACGTGACGCAGGCGCCGATCAGCGCGTGCCGGCCCTCGAACTGCCACTGGCGCAGCTCGCCGATCCCGGCCAGGCCGAGGAGCGCGCGCGGCCGGAGCATTCCGGCGTTCACGCGCGGCATCAGGTCGGTGCCGCCCGCTACGGGCAGCGCGGCGGGCTCGCGGGCCAGCGCGTCCACGGCCTCGTCGAGCGAGTGCGGCAGCAAGATCGCATCGTTCACAGCGGGACAACGCTACTGCGCCACCCGGGGGACGCGCGGCCGAGTTGCCATACGAACCCGGGCGGGGTGCCCGCGGGGAACGCCGAAGGCGCCGGGGAACCGTGTTCCCCGGCGCCTCCCGGACCCGCGTGGCGTGCGGTGGGGCTACTTGTCGCCGCCCTTGTCGCCGCCGCCCGGGCCCATGGTCTCGTAGATCTCCTTGCACATGGGGCAGACGGGATACTTCTTGGGGTCGCGGCCCGGCACCCAGACCTTCCCGCACAGCGCGATCACCGGGGTGCCGGACAGGGCACTCTCCATGATCTTGTCCTTCTGGACGTAATGCGCGAAGCGCTCGTGGTCGCCGTCGCCGTGGGAGACCTGCGGGGTCTCCTCGATGAGCGTCCCGGTGCCGGTACCGCGCTCGGGCTCCGGGTAGTCCTGCGGAGTGGTCATGTGTCCGATTCTAAGCGGGGCCGGGCAAGCCACCCGTTCGGCCCGCCCGTCGCCCCCCACCGCCCATGTTCGAGTCGCTTCGCTCCCGCCTCTTGTACTCAGTTCAGCGACGGGTCCTCGGGGTACGTCGCGACCATCGCCAGCTCGCCCCGCTGCCTCCGCAGCACCGCCCGCCACAGCCGTTCCGGCTCGGCGCTGAACGCGTCCCCCGGCTCGCTCTCGACGACGTACCAGGCGCCCTCCGCGAGCTCGGCCTCCAGCTGCCCGGGGCCCCACCCCGAGTAGCCGGCGAACACCCGCATGGAGCCGAACTCCGACGCCACGAGCTCCGGCGGCGCGTCCAGGTCGACCAGTCCCAGCCCGCCGAAGACCCGCCGCCAGCCGACCGGCTCCCCGCCGCCCGGAACGGACGCGATCGCGAGCGCCGAGTCCATCGACACCGGCCCGCCCTGGAACACCACGGCGGGCGCGGTCACCGCCTTGGACCAGCCGACCAGCACGTCGTGGACGTCGACGGGCGTGGGCCGGTTGAGGACGACGCCGTGCGCGCCCTCCTCGTCGTGGTCGAGCACGAGCACCACGCACCGGTCGAAGTTCGGGTCGGTCAGCGCGGGCGTCGCCACGAGCAGGCGTCCGGTGAGCGAGACCTCGGTCATGGGCCCATGATCCTGCATGCCGACGGCGCTGTCCGGGGCTCGGCCCGATCCCCGTGGTGCGCCCTCATGGATCCGGTCATCACGCACCACCCCCCTTTCGCGGGCGGACGCGCCCGTCCAAGATCCTGTTCCCCTCCCCCGCGCGGACGATGCGTGTTCCGCGCCGGGGAGCGCGTACCGTGGGTCGCTGTTGCCCGCGCTCAGCAGCCCAGACAGCGCGGGTCCCGCAGGTTCTCCCCCGACCCCCCGTCCGAGAACGCGAGATCGCGAGATATATGCAAGACGACGTGTTGTCCGTTCATGGTGGTTCCCCTCTCGAGGGCGAGGTCCGCGTCAAGGGCGCCAAGAACCTGGTGCCGAAGGCGATGGTCGCCGCACTGCTCGGCGAGGAGCCGAGCCGGCTCCGCAACGTGCCGGGCATCCGCGACGTGCACATCGTGCGCGGCCTGCTGCAGCTGCACGGCGTCGCCGTGTACCAGGGCGACGAGCCCGACGAGCTGGTCATGGACCCGTCGTCGGTGGAGCTGGCGAACGTCGCGGACATCGACGCGCACGCCGGGTCGAGCCGTATCCCGATCCTGCTGTGCGGCCCGCTGCTGCACCGGATCGGCCGCGCGTTCATCCCCGACCTGGGCGGCTGCCGGATCGGCGACCGGCCGATCGACTTCCACCTGAACGTGCTGCGCGAGTTCGGCGCGACCGTCGACAAGCGGCCCGAGGGGCTCTACCTGGAGGCCCCGAACGGGCTGCGCGGCACCAAGATCGAACTGCCGTACCCGAGCGTCGGCGCGACCGAGCAGGTGCTGCTGACCGCGGTGCGCGCCGAGGGCACCACCGAGCTGCGCAACGCGGCCGTGGAGCCGGAGATCATAGACCTCATCTGCGTGCTGCAGAAGATGGGCGCGATCATCTCCGTGGCGACCGACCGGGTGATCAGGATCACCGGTGTGGACCGGCTGGGCGGCTACACGCACCGCGCCCTGCCGGACCGCCTGGAGGGCGCGTCGTGGGCGTGTGCCGCACTGGCCACGCAGGGCGACGTGTACGTGCGCGGCGCGCGGCAGCTGGACATGATGACGTTCCTGAACGTCTTCCGGCAGGTCGGCGGCGCGTTCAGCGTCGACGACGACGGCATCCGGTTCTGGCACCCCGGCGGGCGGCTGCGCGCGATCGCGCTGGAGACGGACGTGCACCCGGGCTTCCAGACGGACTGGCAGCAGCCGCTGGTGGTCGCGCTGACGCAGGCGTCGGGCCTGTCGATCGTGCACGAGACGGTGTACGAGAGCCGGCTGGGCTTCACCTCGGCGCTGAACCAGATGGGCGCCACGATCCAGCTCTACAGCGAGTGCCTGGGCGGTACGCCGTGCCGGTTCGGGCAGCGCAACTTCCAGCACTCGGCGGTCATCTCGGGTCCGGCGAAGCTGCACGGCGCGGACCTGGTGATCCCCGACCTGCGCGGCGGTTTCTCGTACCTGATCGCGGCCCTGGCAGCCGAGGGCACCTCGCGCGTGCACGGCATCGACCTGATCAACCGCGGCTACGAGGGCTTCTTCGGGAAGCTCGAGGCGCTCGGCGCGCACGTCGAACTCCCGGCCGAAGCCCAGTCCGTGGTGGCCTGACACGCTCCGCGCGGCCCCGGCGGTCGCAGCGACGCCGAAGGGCGGTTCCCCCGGAAGAGGGGAACCGCCCTTCGGCGTTCACTGCGGTGGCCCGGCCGGTCACCGGCGGGGCCGCCCGCACCGGCAAGTTCGCTCGAACGAGTCATCCGTCGTGCCGGGCACGGCACCACGGTCGTCCTGCTCCCTCACCCGCGCGGGTGTGGGGCTCACTTGCCCTTGGCGGCTTCCTTGAGCTTCGAACCCGCGGAGACCTTGACGCTGTAGCCGGCCGGGATCTCGATCGGCTCGCCGGTCTGCGGGTTGCGCGCGGTGCGCGCCGAGCGGTGGGTCCGCTCGAAGGAGAGGAAGCCAGGGATGGTGATCTTCTCGTCGCCCTTGCTGACGATCTCCCCGACCACCTCGGCGAAGGCGTTCAGCACGGCGTCAGCGTCCTTGCGCGTGACGTCGGCCCGCTCCGCGAGGGCGGCCACCAGCTCACTGCGGTTCATGTGTATCTCCCGTGGTCTTTCCAACTCGCTGTTCTTGCCCCGGGGACGAATCCTGCACGTATCCGGGCCCGGAACCTAATCAGGGACACGCCGAATCACGCGGAAAGCCCCGTGATTTGGCGGTTCGTGGCAGATTACGGGCCCCAACCGGGCCCCGCACGCCCCGCCACGCACCGACCATACGACGACCATCACGTACGTTCGTCACACCGCGCGGCGAGCCCGCGGGCCCGGTGTCGCGCACCGTTCCCGGCCCCCATCTTCACGTATCTTCGCCCCATCGTGGCGCTGCCGCTGCACCGCCCCCGGCCTGACGGACGTACAACCGGATGGTCACATTCCGGCCTGGCGGTCGGCGACCACCGCGTCACGCACCGCCGCCGCCACCACGTTCGACACCTCCGGGTGGAACACACTCGGAATGATGTAGCTCGCGTTCAGCTCCTCGTCGGTCACGACCGACGCCAACGCGCGCGCCGCGGCGAGCAGCATGTCGGTCGTGATGTGCCGGCTCTGCGCGTCGACCAGGCCGCGGAACACCCCCGGGAACACCAGCACGTTGTTGATCTGGTTGGGGAAGTCGCTGCGCCCGGACGCCACGACGGCCGCGTGCTCCTGCGCGACCGCCGGGTAGATCTCCGGCTCGGGGTTCGCCAGCGCGAACACGATCGCGTCGTCGGCCATCCGGGCGACGTCGTCGCCGTCGATGACGTTCGGCGCGGACACTCCGACGAAGACGTCGGCGCCGACCACCGCTTCCTTCAAAGTGCCGGTCAGGCCCTGGGAGTTGGTGTGCTCCGCGACCCAGCGCAGGTCCTCGCCCAGGTCGTCGCGGCCGGCGTGCACGACACCGTGCACGTCCGCGACGACCGCGTGCGCGACACCGGCCGCGAGCAGCAGCTTGAGGATCGCCGTGCCGGCCGCGCCCGCACCGGACATGACCACGCGCACGTCGGAGATCTTCTTGTTGACCACGCGCAGCGCGTTGGTCAGCGCGGCGAGCACGACGATCGCCGTGCCGTGCTGGTCGTCGTGGAAGACCGGGATGTCGAGCGTCTCGCGCAGCCGCCGCTCGATCTCGAAGCAGCGCGGCGCCGAGATGTCCTCGAGGTTGATGCCGGCGAATCCCGGCGCCATCATCTGGACCGCGCGGACGATCTCGTCCGGGTCCTGCGTGTCCAGGCAGATCGGCCACGCGTCGATGCCGGCGAAGCGCTTGAACAGCGCCGCCTTGCCCTCCATGACCGGCAGCGCGGCCTTCGGCCCGATGTTGCCGAGGCCGAGCACGGCGGAACCGTCCGTGACCACCGCGACCGTGTTGCGCTTGATCGTCAGGCGGCGCGCGTCGTCCGGGTTCTCCGCGATCGCCAGGCAGACGCGCGCCACACCCGGGGTGTAGATCATCGACAGGTCGTCGCGGTTGCGGATCGGGTGCTTGGCCTGCATCTCGATCTTGCCGCCGAGGTGCATCAGGAACGTGCGGTCCGACACCTTGCCGAGGGCGACGCCCTCGATGCCGCGCAGCGCGTCCACGAGCGCGTCCGCGTGGTCGGTGGACGACGCCGCGATGGTCACGTCCACCCTGAGCCGCTCGTGCCCCGACGCGGTGACGTCCAAGCCGGTCACCGAACCGCCCGCGGACTCCACGGCGTTGGTGAGCTGGCTGACGACCCGGCCCCCTGCGGGGACCTCGAGGCGTGCGGTGATCGAGTACGAAGCGCTCGGCGCTGCGGGCATGAAGCAGTCTCCTCAACAGGCTCGGTGCCATGGCACGGCACCGCACCGATCGTCTCACTTCGGTCCGGCGGACGGCGCCACACCCACCCCTCAAGGGCCCGCGCTACGTCCGCGGCGGCGCCGCGCAAACTGTGATCCGCGTCCCTTCCGCTTCCCGCGCGGTCGGTTACTCTGTTCATGGCACCGGCTCGATCCAAGCCCCCGGGCCCAACCATTAGTCCCTACGAGGGACCACTTGCCGAGAGGCGAGCATTGGCGGGTCGGTGTCGTAAGCGTCGGAACCGGCGGCCCTTCGGGGCCGCCGGTTCGTTTTCCGCCTGATTCCCCCGGGTCCTCCCCCTCGTGTCGCGGTGCGTCGCGTGCCCGGATTCGTGCCCCCGCGGTGGGACCATGAGGGCGATGAACGCCTCACACCACGGGTCACGCGCCGGCTCCTGGGTCGCGCTGGACACGCACCGCGCATGGCTGGACACCGAGGCCGACCGGCTGCTGCGCTTCGCGGCCGGCGCGCGCCTGCCCGAGGGCGGCTTCGGGTGGCTCGACGCCGCCGGGTCGCCGGATCCGGCCCGCGGGACGCAGCTGTGGATCACCACCCGGATGACCCACGTGTTCGGTCTGGCCGCGCTGCGCGGCGTACCGGGGGCGGCGCCGCTCGCGGACCACGGCCTGGCGGCCCTCTGCGGCCCGCTGCGCGACCCCGCCGACGGGGGCTGGTATCCGGCCGTCCCCGGGCCGCACACGGGCCCCCAGGGCACGCGCAAGGAGGCCTACGGGCACGCGTTCGTCCTCCTGGCCGCCGCCACCCTCGTCCAGGCCCGGCGGCCCGGCGCGAAAACGCTCCTCGCCGACGCGACGGCGGTCTTCGAGGAACGCTTCTGGGACGACAAGCACGGCTGGGCCCGCGAGTCGTGGGACCGAGCGTGGACCGAGCCCGAGGCGTACCTCGGCGCGAACGCCAACATGCACACCGTCGAGGCGTTCCTCGCCGTCGCCGACGCCACCGGCGACCCCGTGTGGCGGCAACGCGCGCTGCGCGTCGCGGACTTCTTCGTCCACCACATCGCCCGCGGCCAGGGGTGGCGGGTCCCCGAGCACTTCACCCCCGACGGGTTCCCGCTGCCGGACTACAACGCCGACGCCAAGGCCGACCCCTTCCGGCCCTACGGCACCACGCCCGGGCACTCGTTCGAATGGGCCCGGCTCCTCCTCAACCTCGAGGCGACGCTGCCCGATCCGCCCGACTGGCTCGCCGACGCGGCCGGCCGGCTGTTCGTCGCCGCCGTCGGCCAGGGCTGGAACGCCGACGGCGGGCCCGGCTTCGTCTACACCGTCGACGCCGACGACAAACCCGTCGTGCGCGCCCGCATGCACTGGGTCGCCGCCGAGGCGATCGCGGCCGCCGCCGCACTCCACCAGCGCACCGGCGACCTCGTCTACGAGCACTGGTACCGACTGTGGTGGGACTACACCGCGCAGCACGTCGTCGACCCCGCGGGCGGCTGGCACCACGAACTCGGCCCCGACAACCGGCCGTCCGCCACCGTCTGGGCCGGCCAACCGGACGTCTACCACGCCTACCAGGCCACCCTGCTCCCGCAGCTGCCGCTCGCCCCCGGCCCCGCCGCGGCCCTGCGGGCCCGCCTGGACGGCCCCGCGTGACCGGGACCGACCGGGCCCGCGTCGCCGTCGCCGGCGAGAACGTCGTCGACCTCGTCCCGACCCCTGACGCACCCGACACCTACCGCGCCGTCCCCGGCGGCAGCCCCGCCAACACCGCCATCGCCGCGGCCCGCCTCGGCACCCCCGCCGCGCTCATCGCCCGCATCGGCGCCGACGCCTTCGGCCGTCGCGTCCGCGAGCGGCTCGCCGCCGACGGAGTCTCCCCGCGCTATCTCGTCGACGCCCGCGAACCCTCCAGCCTGGCCGTCCTCGACTTCGACGAACACCGGCGCGCGTCCTACGACTTCTGGTTCACCGGCACTGCGGACGCGCAATGGTCCGGCAGCGAACTCCCCGACCCGCTCGACCCGGACGTCCTCGCGCTGCACGTCGGCTCCGTCGCCCTCCACCTCGAACCCGGCGGCACGGCCCTGCTCCGCATGATCCTGCGCGAACACGCCCGCGGCGCGGTCACCCTCACACTGGACCCCAACATCCGCCCGGACATCGCCGGCGACCTCGCCGCCGTCCTCCGCCGCCTCGAAGCCCTCGTCCCGCTGTGCGACGTCGTCAAGGCCAGCGAGGACGACCTCACCCACCTCTACCCCGACCTCCCCCCGGTCGAGGCCGCCCGCCTCTGGCGCGACTCGGGCCCCGCGCTCGTCGTCGTCACCCAGGGCCCGCACGGCGCCACCGCCGTCCTCGAACACCAGGCCGTCGCCGTCGCCGCCCCCGACGTCCCCGTCGCCGACACCGTAGGCGCCGGCGACGCCTTCATGGGCGCCCTCCTCCACGGCCTGGACACCCGCAACCTCCTGGGCGGTGAACGCGTAGGCGCCCTCCGCACCATCGCCCCCGACGACCTGAGCCGCATCCTCGAATACGCCGCCGCAGCCGCCTCCTACACCTGCACCCGCCCAGGCGCCGACCCCCCGACCGGCACCGAACTCGACGCCTGGATCACCGCAGTGGCCTGACTCTCGGCCTGCACCGTTCCCGACCTGGCTTTCGGCAGCGGCCTGACGCCCCTCCCGCTTTTTGCTTTTCGCGCGGACGGCTCGCGCGTCAAGGCGCGATGTCTCTGACGCGGCTCAGGTGACCTGTCCCGGGGTTCGGGAGGCGCCTTGACCCGCGAGCCGTCCGCGCTAACTACCTCGCACCTAGCGGGAGGGGCGCGGGGTGTGGACGCGCTTCGTCGCGTTTTCCCGCCGGGCTGCCGTGCGCGTGTGGTGGATATCCATGATCATCAGAACCAGATGGACACCTGGTGTCCATCTGGTTCTGATGATCATGGAAAGCGGTGCGGGTTCGTTGCTCGGCTTCGTCGCGCTGCCGGGCGCGGTTCGCTTGGGGTGCGGTGCGGGCTTTGTTGCGGGGTGGCGTAGCCCCCGCCGCGGCGGAGCCGCACAAGCGAAAACCCCGTCCGCGCTTTTTGCGGACGGGGTTTTCGCTAATAAAGGGGTGGAGGTGGCGGGAATTGAACCCGCGTCCTGAAGTGCGAGACCAGAGCTTCTCCGAGCGCAGTCCGCTGTGCTTTTCTCAGCCCCGGCAATCACGCGGACAAGTCGCCGACGGGCTCAGTTACTGTTAAATGTTCCGGACTACCCCGTAACCGGGTAGGACGGTGGAGTCCCCTTGATTATGCCAGGATCCGGGACGGGGACGCGCCCGGTCTGACACCTTCGAAGCTCGCTCAGGCGGCGAGGGCGAAGGAATCGCGCTTGTTATCGGCGATTATAGGTTTCGGCATATGGTTAACGAGATCATTGCCGCTTCCTCGGCTCGCTTCCTCTGCTCCGACATCTCCAGTCGAAACCGATCACCCCCTATTGAGTTTTCAAGCGTCGTACAAGCTGCCGCTTGACGGCCGCCGTCCGGAACATGCCTGACCGGATGACCGCCGGTGTCATCGTACGGTTCAACCCCCGGAGGGGTCCACTTCATTCCGCCGTCAGCGCGTCTGCCTGCGGATGGCGGCGCTCATGGCGCGGTCGGCCTCGCGCTTGCCCTGGGCCTCCATGAGGGCCTGCCGCTTGTCGTACAGCTTCTTGCCGCGGGCGAGCGCGAGTTCCACCTTCACGCGGCCGTCCTCGTTGAAGTAGATGCTCAGCGGGACGAGCGTGGTGCCGGAGTCGTTCAGCCTGTTCATGAGCTTGGCGATCTCCAGCCGGTGCAGCAGCAGCTTGCGGGGCCGGCGCGGCGCGGAGTTGTTCCACGTCGCCTCGAGGTATTCGGGGATGTGCGCGTTGCGCAGCCACACCTCACCGTTGTCGATGGTCGCGAAGCCGTCGACGAGGGACGCCCTGCCCTGCCGGAGCGACTTGACCTCGGGGCCGGTCAGCACGACGCCGCATTCGAGCGTGTCGTCGATGTGGTAGTCGTGCCGGGCCTTCTTGTTCTGCGCGATGAGCTTGCGCTTGGGGGCCGCCTGCGCCTTCTTGGACTTGGTCGGCTTGCCCGGGATCTGCACGATGGTTGGTCGCTTCGCCATGATCTCTGCATTCTCGCCCATCGGCGGGGCGTCGGGCCACGGGGTTCCCGGCGGCCGCCGCGGTCAGGCGTCCGTGCCGGCGTCGACGAGGCCGGCGAGGACGTCGCGGGCCCGTGCGGCGGCGGCGTCCGGGTCGGTGCCAGGGGGGACGGGGATGTCGGGGTCGATGCCGCGGCCTTCGAGGTTGCGCCCGTCGGGGGTGTACCAGCGGCCGACGGTGAGTTTGAGGATGCCGCCGTCGGCGAGGGTGGTCGGCGCCTGCACCGAGCCCTTGCCGTACGTGGTGGCGCCGACGACGACGGCGCGGCCCCGGTCGCCGAGTGCCGCCGCGACGACCTCGGCCGCGCTCGCGGTGGCGCCGTCGACGAGCACGACAACGGGGGTGGCGGCGTCGCCGGGCCGGCCGGTCACGGTGATCTGGCGGCGGCCTCCGGTGCCGTCGTC
Source organism: Yinghuangia seranimata (assembly GCF_029953285.1). GTDB lineage: Bacteria > Actinomycetota > Actinomycetes > Streptomycetales > Streptomycetaceae > Yinghuangia > Yinghuangia seranimata. The sequence goes on from NZ_JASAOI010000060.1 coordinate 54,753, forward strand.
GTAGCTGACGACGACTCCGCCGGGGAGGAACGCGGAGGCGACGGCGGCGGCCTCGTCGATGCGTCCGCCGGGGTTGCCGCGCAGGTCGAGGAGGACGCCCGCGGGTTTGGTGGCGAGGGCGGCGCGCACCTGGTCGGCGGTGCCGCGGCCGAAGCCGGTGACACGGACGCACAGCAGCCGGGCGGCGGCCGGTCCGACGGGTTCGGCGGTGACGTCGGCGCCGGTCAGGACCTCGCGGACGAGGCCGACGGTGTGCGGCACGCCGTCGCGGACGACGACCAGCTCGGTGCGGGTCCCGGCGGGGCCGCGGAGCCGGGCGACGACGCCGGCCGTGCCGAGTTCGTCGGTCGGGGCGCCGTCCACGGAGACGAGGGCGTCGCCCGCGGCGATGCCGGCGCGGGCGGCGGGCCCGTTCGGCGAGACGTAGGTGGCGCGCATCGCGCCCGATGCCTGACTGACCGTCAGCCCGACGCCGGGGTAGGCCCCGTCGACGGTCTCGCGGTACTCGCCGGCGGTCTCGGGCGGGTAGTAGGCGGCCCACCGGTCGTCGAGCACCGACAGGAGGTCGCGTGCGGCGGCGGCGTCGAGCGCGGTGCCGTCGGGGACGCCGGACCCTCCGGTACGCGGTGCGGGCAGCGGGACTCCGGCGGCGGGCCCGACGGGCTGCGGTAAGCGCGGCCGCACCTCGGGCGGCCGGTCCCCGGGGCCCGGCGGGTCGTGCCACGCACCCGTCGCCGCCCCGGTGGTCAGCGCGGCGCCGAACACCAGGGCCAGCGCGGCTCTTCGGCGCACTCGACCCGAGCTCATGGCGCGAGCATAGGGCAGCGCCGTGAGGCGGGGGTTCCGGTTGGGCCGGGCGCCGCGATCGGTGTGCTGATCGCATCGGCCGCGGGGCGCGGGCGGCGAGGCCCCCACCGCCGACGCCCCGAACGGCTAAGCGACGAGGCCCCGGCGCCCGCCCGGCGTCACAGCCACGTCAGCGGGTCCGCGAACTCGCCGTCCACCAGGACCTCGAAGTGCAGGTGCGCGCCCGTCGAGTAGCCGGTGTTGCCGACCAGGCCGACGGTGCCGCCGCGCTTGACGCGCCGGCCCTCGCCGACGTCGATGCGCGACAGGTGGTTGTACGTCGTCGTCAGCGCGACGCCGCCGACCTGGCCGTGCGAGACCACGACGCGGTACCCGTACGCCGGGTTGTAGCCCGCCGAGATGACCGTGCCCTCGCGGGCGGCGTGCACCGGGGTGCCCTCGACGGCGCCGAAGTCGGTTCCGGTGTGCAGCTTCACGTACTCGAGTACGGGGTGGAACCGCATGCCGAACGGCGAGGTGACCGGCCCGTCGAGCGGGTAGGACAGCGCGCCGTCCTGGCCGCGGGCCTCGGCGCCCGGGCGGCGGCCTGGGGAGGGCGCGTTGAGCCGGTTGACCAGTTCGGTGAGCCGCCGCTGTTCGGCCAGCAGGGACTCGTAGCGCTGCTGGTCGGCGGACTTCTCCTGGCGCGCGGTCTCCAGCGCTCCGCGGCGCTGCGCGACGAGGCGCTCGACCTCGTCGGACGCGGTGCGCGCGGCGGTCTCCAGGGCCTGGACCTCGGTCAGCTGCGCCGCGGCGGCCTCGCGGTCGGCGCGGACCTGGTCGCGCGCGGCGGCGAGGGCCTTCTGGCGGCCGTCGGCTTCCTGGCGGATCTGCCGCAGCCGGCTGAGCACGGCGTCGTCGGCGCGCATCAGCGAGTGGTAGCCCTCCAGGCGGCTGAGCAGCTGGGCGGGCGTCTCGGCCTGCATGACGACGGACAGCGCCGCCAGGTCGCCGTGCTCGTACGCGTGCCGCGCGACCGTGCCGAGCGCGTCGCGGGCCTGCGCGAGCGCCCCGTCCAGGTCGCGGACCTGCTGCTGCGCCGCGGCCTCGTCGCCGACCGCGATGTCGAGGCGGCGCCGCAGGTCGGCGTCCTTCGTCTGCGCGGCCGCGAGCCGGTCGCGGGCCGTCGCGAGGGCGGCCTGGGCGCCGGGCAGGCGCGCGTCGGCGTCGGCGTACGCGTTCTCGGCGTCGGCGAGCCGGCGGACGGCGCCGTCCAGGTCCGCGCGGACGTCCCGGACCTGCCCCTCGACCTTGGTCTTCTCGGTCCGCGGGTCGTCGTCGGCGTGCGCGGTGCCCCAGCCGATCGCGGCTCCGGTGGCGGCGATCAGCGCGAGCAGGCCGACCCGGCGGCGGTGCGTGGCGCGCATGGGCGTGGCCTCCTGCCTGGTGTCCTGCGAGCGTCCGGAAGGACGTACCCTCCAGTCCCACAGGTACCAGGCGTCACACCACGATTACGCCATACAACCGACTTTTCACTTGATATGACACTCGTCCGGCCGAACCGCGGCGCGGTGCGGGCCGCGCAGGCGCGTCAGACCTTGAGGTACTTGCGCAGCGTGAAGAACGACGCGATCGCCGACATGCCCACGCCCAGCAGGAAGATGAACGGCAAAACCTCTATCACCTTGTCGAACCCGATCAGCTGGCTCTGGAGCACCTGCACCGAGTCGACGAGGCCCTTCTTGAAGCCGAAGTAGTAGCCGGCGGACAACAGCCCGGACGCCACCGACGCGCCGATGAACCCGGCCACCGCGGACTCCAGGATGAACGGCCCCTGGATGTAGAAGTTCGACGCGCCGACCAGCCGCATGATGCCGGTCTCGCGGCGCCGGCTGAACGCCGACACACGCGCCGTGTTGACGATCAGCAGGATCGCCACCACCAGCATGAACGCCATGATGCCGAAGGCCGCGTACTTCGCGCTCCGCAGCAGGTTGAAGAACGGCTGGAGCAGCTTCTTCTGGTCCTGCACCGACTGCACGCCCGCGCGTCCGTTGAAGCGGCTCGAGATGATGTCGAACTTCGTCGGGTCCTTCAGCTTCACGCGGAACGACTCGGGCAGCTGGTCCGGCGTCAGCGTCTCGCTGAGCGCCGAGTCCTTGTTCTGCTCCTTGAAGTGCTGGAACGCTTCCTGCCGGCTCTCGTAGAAGAGCGTCTGGACCTCCGACATGCCCTTGAGCTCGGCCTCTATGGCCTGCCGGTCCGCGTTGGTGATCTCGCCGTTGACGCACCCGTCCTTCTTCAGGTCGGACTTGTTGCACAGGAAGACCGAGACCTCGACGCGGTCGTACCAGTAGTCCTTCATCGCACCCGTCTGTGCGTTCACCAGCAGCGCCGCCCCGAACAGGGTCAGGGACAGCGCGACACTGACGATGACCGCGATCGTCATGGTCAGGTTTCGGCGGAGACCGATGCCGATCTCCTTCAGCACGAACTGGGCGCGCATGATGTCCTAAATCGCTCGGGGCGTCGTGGCGGACGCCGAATCTGGGCCGCGGACGGCGGGTCCGCCGCCCGGGCCTTGCCGTGCCGGGTGCTAGTGCTGGTAGCCGTAGACGCCGCGGGACTGGTCGCGGACCAGGTGGCCCTGCTCCAGCTCGATGACGCGCTTGCGCATCTGGTCGACGATCGCCTGGTCGTGCGTGGCCATCACGATCGTCGTGCCGGTCCGGTTGATGCGGTCCAGCAGCTTCATGATGCCGACGCTGTTCTGCGGGTCCAGGTTGCCGGTGGGCTCGTCCGCGATGAGGATCATCGGCCGGTTGACGAACGCGCGCGCGATCGCGACCCGCTGCTGCTCACCACCGGACAGCTCGCCCGGCATGCGGTCCTCCTTGCCGGCCAGCCCGACCAGGTCGAGCACCTCGGGCACCACCTTGCGGATGGTCCCCTGCGGCTTGCCGATGACCTCGAGCGCGAAGGCGACGTTCTCGCGCACGGTCTTGTTCGGCAGCAGCCGGAAGTCCTGGAACACCGTGCCCATCTGGCGGCGCAGCGCGGGCACCTTCCAGTTGGACAGCCGGCCGAGGTCCTTGCCGGCCACGAAGATGTTGCCCGTGGACGGCCGCTCCTCCTTGAGGATCAGCCGCAGGAAAGTCGACTTGCCGGAGCCGGACGAACCGACGAGGAAGACGAACTCGCCCTTCTCGACCTCGAGCGAGACGTCCTGCAGCGCGGGCCGAGGCTGCTTGGCGTAGGTCTTGGTGACGTTGTCGAATCGGATCACGGTTGCATCACAGCGCGCCATCCTAGGGGGCAAGGGCGTCGTACGGGGGACCGTGGTACGTAGGTCCCAGGGACGGTACCGCCCCCTCGGCCGGGCGCGCAGGCCTGGGGAGGTACGTCACTGGGCATGGCCATTCCAGGAGTGTAAGCGGCACAGTGGAAGGCGAAGGGAACTTCCTGGTGCCCCGAGCGCGTTATAGGAGACGACCAGCGGGTCGGGCCCCGAGGGCCGAGGAGGACGTCATGACGTGGGAACACCTGGTGTGCGCCAATTGCGCCGGCCCGGTGAGTGAGGGCCGGTGCTCGGTGTGCCGCGCCTCACGCGAGCGCATGAACCGGGAAAGCGGCCTCCAGCTGTCGCCCGGGCTGCTCGCGGCACTCGCCGCGCTCGTCGTCGTGGCGGCCGTGCTGCTGCAGAAGCTCGCGGGCTGACCGGCACGCGGCGGGATCCGCGCGATCCGGCCGACACGGCACGACACGACGCGGTACCAAAAGCACGGGAAGGCCCCGGGGCGACGCCCCGGGGCCTTCCGCTATGCCACGTCCCGGTCCGCGTGGGACCGGGTCCGCCGGGACCGCGTCACGCGGCCGCGGCCTCCTCGCGACGGTTGAGCCGGCGCGGCAGCACCGCGAAGGCGAAGCCGCCCGCGGCCATGGCCGCGCCGCCGATGATGAGGAACGTCAGGTTCGCGTCTTCACCGGTCTGGGCGAGCTGCTGGTTGCTGCCCGTCGAGCCCGAGGTGGTGCCGGTCGAGCCCGAGGTGCTGACCGTCCCGCCGCCGTAGTTGCGGTTCGGGGCGGAGCCGCCCGAGTTGGCGTGGTTGTTGCCGCCGGACGTGCCGTTGTTGTTCACACCGCCCGAGGTGACGCCGCCGGCGCCGCCGGTCGAGGACGCGCCGGCGTCGGTCGAACCGCCGCCGGTCGTGGTGGTGCCGCCGGTCGCGGCGTTGCCACCGGCAGCGTTACCGCCCGCGGCGTTGCCACCGGCAGCGTTACCGCCCGCGGCGTTGCCACCAGCAGCGTTGCCACCGGCAGCGTTACCGCCCGCGGCGTTGCCACCGGCAGCGTTACCACCGGCAGCGTTACCGCCAGCAGCATTGCCACCCGCAGCGTTACCGCCCGCGGCGTTACCGCCCGCGGCGTTACCACCGGCAGCGTTACCGCCCGCGGCGTTACCACCGGCAGCGTTACCACCAGCAGCATTGCCACCCGCAGCGTTACCACCAGCAGCATTGCCACCCGCAGCGTTACCGCCCGCGGCGTTACCACCAGCAGCGTTACCGCCCGCAGCATTGCCACCAGCAGCGTTACCACCAGCGGCGTTACCACCAGCAGCCTGGCCGCCGTCGGCGTTCCCACCGGTGGTAGGCGGCGGCTCTTCCTCGTGGCAGATCGGCGAGCACGGGTTGTCCTCGGCCGACGCGATTCCGGCGACGGCCAGCGACGCGCCACCCGCGAAAATCGCGGCGGCGGCTATCCGCGCCACCCGGGCTCGCGTTTTGTTCGTCATGCAACAACCCCCAGTTGGTCGTGCTCCCCGTCCCCGCACCGGTGCGACAGGAGGCCGAAACGTCAAAGGGGCACCGCGACGACCTTTAGGGGACCAGCCCGCCCGGACTCCCCGCCGTGTGACGGGACGCCGTGCGCTGATGAGTCGCAGCAATGCCGACGCCCAGCCTGATGAAGCCCATCGCGGCACGTCAAGGCCGAACTACGAAGGATGAGGGGGATGTCCGGTTTCCCGAAGATAATTGATGGAAAAACTCCGGCGATGCGCCCGGAACTCCTGAAGCCGTATCGACAAAGTGATGGACTGCGCGCCGCGCGCCAGGAATTGCCCGGAGCGTAAAGCGAAACCCCGGCTTCCACAAGGGAACCGGGGTCGCACGCTCTCGCCGGACGGGGACACCGCCCGGCCGAGGACTAGTTCGCCGACTGCTGCTGCTTGCGCCAGCGGATACCGGCCTCGATGAAGCCGTCGATCTCGCCGTCCAGCACCGCCTGCGGGTTGCCGACCTCGAACTCGGTCCGCAGGTCCTTGACCATCTGGTACGGGTGCAGGACGTACGAGCGCATCTGGTTGCCCCACGACGAGCCGTCGCCCTTGAGCGCGTCCATCTTCGCGCGCTCCTCCTGGCGCTGCCGCTCCAGCAGCTTGGCCTGGAGGACGTTCATCGCGGTCGCCTTGTTCTGGATCTGCGAGCGCTCGTTCTGGCACGAGACCACGATGCCGGTCGGGATGTGCGTCAGGCGCACCGCGGAGTCGGTCGTGTTGACGCCCTGGCCGCCGGGGCCCGACGAGCGGTACACGTCCACGCGCAGGTCCGACTCGTCGATGTCGACGTGGTCGCTGGTCTCGACGACCGGCAGCACCTCGACGCCCGCGAACGAGGTCTGGCGGCGGCCCTGGTTGTCGAACGGCGAGATGCGCACCAGACGGTGGGTGCCCTGCTCGACGGACAGCGTGCCGTACGCGTACGGAACCTTGACCACGAAGGTGGCGGACTTGATGCCGGCCTCTTCCGCGTACGACGTCTCGTAGACCTCGGTCGAGTAGCCGTGGCGCTCGGCCCAGCGCGTGTACATGCGCAGCAGCTTCTCGGCGAAGTCCGCCGCGTCGACGCCGCCGGCCTCGGCGCGCACCGTCACCAGCGCCTCACGCGCGTCGTACTCACCGGACAGCAGCGTGCGCACCTCGAGCTCGTCGACCGCCTTGCGGACGGCGACCAGCTCGCCCTCGGCCTCGCCGCGGGTGTCCGCGTCGTCCTCGGCCTCGGCGAGCTCGAACAGCACCTGGACGTCGTCGATACGGCGGCGCAGGTCCTCGACCTTGCGCAGCTCGCCCTGCAGGAAGGAGAGCCGGCTGGTCACCTTCTGCGCGCTCTCGGGGTTGTCCCACAGGTCGGGCGCCGCCGCGGCGTCGTTCAGCTCCGCGATGTCGGCCCGCATCTTGTCCAGGTCGAGGACCGCCTCGATCGACTCCATGGTGGATTCGACGGACTTGAGCTCTTCGGAAGGATCAATGGCAGCCACGCCACCATGGTACTGGGCCGCCGGTGCCCGGCCCGCAGTCAGGCCGAGGGGGCGACCTGGACCTGCCCGCTCTGCGTGCGGACGTACACGTCGACCCGGTCCGGGGCGGCCGCGACCGCGGCGGCGCCGTCCGGTGCGGGCCGCGCGAGGTCGAGCGGGCGCCACGCGTCGGGCCCGGCGCCGGTGACCGCGCCGAGGAGCTTGCCGCCCGGGTCGGGCACGACGACGACCAGGCCGCCGCCCTGCGTCCACGCGGCCGCGGGCCGCGCCGAACCGCTCGGGCCGACCCGCTGCGGCTCGCGCCACGCCCCGCCCGCCAACGCGACGTGCAGCAGCGCGTGGTCGCCGGCGCGGACGACGAACGCGTCGACCGTGCCGGCCCCGGACGCCACCAGCGCCGGCGCCTGCTCGATCCGGCCCGCGCTCGGCACCGTCGCGAAGCCCGACCACGAGCCGCCGCCGGGCACGACGCCCGCGAGCGAGCCGTAGGCCAGCGCGTCGCCGCTGCGCACCACGACGTCGAGGCGGTCCCCCGTGACGGTCGCGGCCGGCGCGCCCGTGACCTTGGTCTTGGCGTCCATACGGACCCAGTCGCCCCACTTGCCGTCCGCGAGCGTGCACCGGTACAGCAGCTTGTCCACCGAGCCGACGGCGAGCACCTCGAGGCGGCCCGGGGCCGGCGCCGCGACCGCGACGTCCTCGCCCGTCTTGAACACCGGGAGCCGCTGCCAGTCGGCGTACTTCGCGCCGTCGCCCGACGTCGCCCACGGCTGCCCGGCCGCGTCCCGCTGCACGACGTATGCACGGTCGCCCGCGGCCTGCGCGGCGGCCGGCCCGCCCAGCAGCTGCACCGGCGCGATCGGCAGGCCCAGCCAGCGGTCCCACGTCGGCACGCGCGCCGCCTGCGTGTCGCCGATACCGGCGGACGCGCTCGGTGGGACCGGAGCGGGCGCGGCGCCCTGCGCGGGCGGCGACACCGTGTTCGAGACCGGCGCCGGAGTCCCGGCGTCGCCGTCGTCCCGGCCGGCGTACCACCAGCCGACCGCGCCGACCGCGGCCACCGCCACCACCGCGCACACCGTCACGAGCGTGCGGCCGCGCCGCCTGCGGTGGGTCGTGCGGCGGCGGGACGCGGCGATCGGCGGCGCGGAGAACGTCGGGCGGGCCAGGTTCGTGTGCGTGTCGCGCGACGCGTCCGGCTCCGCGCCCGACACCAGCGGCACCACGCCCGCGGGCAGCGGCGGCGGGGTCTCGCCCCGGTCCGGATGCCCCGCGCCGTCCGGCGCCGGGATGTCGAACCGCGGCAGCCCCGCGAGCGCGGGCAGCGCGGCCCGCAGCCGCTCGCCGACCTCACGCGCCGTCAGCCGGGCCGCGGGCGCCTTCGACAGGCACGCCGCGAGCACCTCCGCGACCGGGGCGGGCAGCCCGGGAATGCCCGGCACCGGCTCCGTGACGTGGCGGCGCAGCACCGCGCCGGGGTGGCCGCCGCCGAACGGGGTCCAGCCGGTGAGGAGTTCGTACAGCACCGTGCCCAGCGCGTACACGTCGACGGCGGCGGTCGGCTGCAGGCCCTCGATGATCTCGGGGGCGAGGTAGTCGGGCGTACCGATGATGCGGGTGGCCCGCGTGCGGCGGGGCGCGTCGACGAGGCGGGCGATGCCGAAGTCGGTCAGCTTGGCCCGGACCTGCCCGCCACGGGTGTCCAACAGGACGTTCTCGGGCTTCACGTCGCGGTGGATCACGCCCTCGGCGTGCGCGGCCGACAGGCCCTCCGCGACGTCGGCGCAGATCGCGGCGGCGAGCGCGGGCGTCAGCGACCGCTCCTTCTCCAACCGGGTCCGCAGGTCCGGACCGTCGACGAGGTCCATGACGAGGGCGAGGTCGGAGCCGTCGACGACCAGGTCGTGAATGCCCACGATGCCCGGATGGTCCAGGCTCACCAGCGCCGTACGCTCCTGCACGAACCGCGCGACCAGCACCTCGTCGGACGCGAGGTCCTCGCGCAGCAGCTTGATGGCGACCGGCCCCTCCGGACCCTCGCCTGCCCAGACGGTGCCGCTCGCGCCGCGCCCGAGCACCTTCAGGGCGACGTACCGGCTCCCAATCCTGCGTGCCACTGCTGCTCCTCGGCTGCTCCCCCGACTGCGCCCCCGCGGCAACGGGGTGAATCCCGCCCGACCCCGCAGCCGACGTCAAGCGGTGCGCTCACACATCGGACTTCCGTGCCCGAAGGCTACCTGCCGCACACCCTCCAGCCGCGTGGAGCGCCGGAACCGACCAGAGGTGTCGCGGATCGCGCCGTGGTGCGCCACCCCCACCCGGCGCACCACCAAGCCCCGACACCCCGTCAGAAGAACAGCCCCACACAGGCGTTTGCCGGCCACCGACCAGGCCCCGCACAACCCGATGCAGCGACAAAACAACCAACCGACAGCCGACGCGCCGTCAGACCGCCTCCGGCTGTTGCCCCTTCGCCCGAGCCCCGGGCACGCACCCCGTTCCGACAGCCGCAGCACAGCCGCTCATCAGCCTGAGGCGCCGTCAGGCTACCCGGCAGGTCGGCACCCAGTGGGACGGCGTGAGTACCTGGCGTAACGCATGGGCTGGACGCGACCGCTCGCGGCGTGGAGCCGGGTCGACTGCTCACGGCTTGCACGGCTCCGCGCAAGGCATCGCCCTCCGCGAGCCGCGGCACACGCGCTCGTCGGCGTGACGCGAGCGTTGGCTGTGGGGCGTCGCGTCAGCCGGTGCCGGGGATCTTGATTCCGCCGGGGAGGGCGGTCGGGATGGAGGTCGGGAGGTGGACGCCGTTGCCGTTGCCGCCGTTGCTGCCGCCGGTGGAGCCGTTGTCGCCGCCGCCTCCGCCGAAGAAGTCCTTGGCCTTCTCGTACCAGCCCTTGATCTCGTGGAAGACGTCGATGCCCTGGTTGACCCATGTGTGCAGCGGGGTCAGGTAGTAGATCGCGACCAGGATCCCCGCCATGATCACCAGGCGAAACAGGCAACTGGTGGTGCAGCCGACGCCGGGGATCATGCTCGGTCGGAAGCCGCCGCGGCGGCGGGGCTCGCGGGGTTCTTTCGGCTCGCGGGGCGCGCGGCGCGGGGGTTCGACGTCCGGCGGGCGCGGGGCCTCGCGTTGGGGCGGGGCCTGCGGCGGGGCGGTGCGCGGGGGCGGTTCGGGTGCGCGGTAGGCCGGTTGGGGCGCCGCGCCGTACTGCTGTCGGCTCCCCTGGTACGCGGCCGGGTCGTCGCGGTAGAGCGGCGGCTGCGGGTAGTCCTGCGGCGGGTACCCCGGCGGTTGGGCGCGCGGCGGGGTCGGTGCCTGGCCGTAGGCCTGCTGGGCGTCCAGGACCCGGGTCGGGTCGGGCACGCCCGGGCGCGGGGCGGCCGGCGGTGCGGGCGGGGTGCTCGAGGTCATGCCGGGCGGGGTGCCGCGCGGGACGACACGGGTCGGGTCGTCGGGCAGCGCGGAGCCGAGGCCGCCCGCGGCGGCGCCCGCCGCCGCGCCCCCGTACGCGGCCGCCGAGGCCGCCGCGGAGGCGTCCAGCAGGCGGCGCAGCGCCCCGTCGTCCGTCCGCGCGCCCGACAGCAGGTCCGCGGCCAGTCGGAGCGCCTCGGCGAGGCCGCGCGCGTCGGGCCGCTGCTCGGGTCGCTTCGCGAGGCAGCGTTCGGTCACGAGCCAGTACGCGTCGGGCGTGTTCGGCGGCCGTTGCGGCTGTTCCGACAGGTGCCGGTGCAGCAGCGTGAGCGGGTTGGTGTCGGTGAACGGCGGCCGCCCGGCGACCAGCTCGTACAGCACGACACCGGCGGCGTAAATGTCGACGGACGGCGTCAGCGGCCGGCCTTCGGCGGCCTCCGGAGCGACGTAGCTCGGCGTGCCGACCAGTTCGTGCGTGCGGGTGAGCGCGGGCGATTCGGCCAGTCGCGCGATGCCGAAGTCGGTCAGCATCGGGTACAGCGAGTCGCCGTTGCGGTTGAGCATGATGTTGGCGGGCTTGAGGTCGCGGTGGATGACGTTCGCCGCGTGCGTCACCTGGAGCGCGTCGCAGACCTGAGCCATTGTCAGCGCGGCGGCCGCGGGCGGCAGGGCGCCGTTCTCACGCAGGTAGGTGCGCAGGTCGGGGCCGTCGATCAGGTCCATCACGAGCGCGAGCAGGTCGCCTTCGACGACCAGGTCGCGCACCCGTACGAGGTTGGGGTGGCTGAGCTGCAGCAGCAGGGAGCGCTCGCGCATGAACCGGGTGACGACGTCCGGGTCCCCGGCCAGTTCCTCGCGCAGCACCTTCACCGCGACGGTCTCCCCGGTGTCGCGGACCCGCGCGCGCCAGACGGTACCGCTGGCGCCTCGCCCGAGCGTCTCCTCAAGCAGGTATTTGCTTCCGACCGGCCGGTCCACGCTGCTCCTCACCTGCTGGCACCCTCGGGCACCCTGCCGACGCTCGGCGGCCCCCGCGCCGCTCGATGCGGGCACCTGCGCCCAACCATAGGGCGCGGGTGCGGGGCACGTCAGCGCCCCCTGCATGGCAGACGCGTGGCGCGGCGAACCGGTTCGCCCGACGTCACGCGGAGGCCGTCCGCACCGCCGCAACCCCAAGATCATTCCCATGGGCGCTCGCGGAGTGCCATCCTCGTGACGGGTGCGAGGATGCCTACGCGATGCACATACGGTGCCACGCACATGCACGATGGAAACGCGCGGTCACACGCGGCACGCGCGTGTCCGCACGCCCGGCGCGGACCCGGGTACACGGCACTACGCAGGCGCAGGGCGACGGACGGACGGAGGAGCATGCAGATCCGGCTGACCGTGCTCGGTTACCGCGACGAAGGCCCGGGTGCGGACGTCCTCGTCACCGCGCCGACCGGCACCACGTTCGGCGCCGTCGCGGGCGCGCTGCGCTCCACCTCCGGCACGGACGGGCAGCGGTTCTGGGTCGGCGACGTACGGCTCGCCGACAACACCCCGCTCGGCCGGCCTCCGCTGGTGGACGGCGCGCTGGTCACCGTCGGCGGCCCCGGCCCGGCGTCGCCCGCCGTCGGCTCGCCCGAACTGCGGGTCGTGGGCGGCCCCGACGCGGGTGGCGTGCACCTGCTGCGGCAGGGCACGGTGCGCATCGGGCGGGCGCCCGACGCCGAGATCCGCATCGGCGACCCGGACCTGTCCCGGCTGCACGCCGAGCTGACCATAACGCCGGGTGCGCGCGGCCACGTCGAGGTCACCGACCTCGGGTCGACGAACGGCACGACGCTGGACGGCGCCCCGGTCGGGCCCGAGCCCGCCCGTCTCGAACCCGGGTCGCTGCTGCGGCTGGGCGAGACCACGGTCACCGCGGTGCTGCCGCTGCCGTACGACCCGGCGCCCCCGGACGAGCCGGAGGGGCCGCGTCCCGACGGGCTCGGCCACGTCGTCATGCCGCGTCGGCCGCGCCGCCCGGCCGCGCCCGTCGAGCCCGTGCGCGTCGACCTGCCCGACGAACCCGCGGCGCGCCGCCTCGGATTCGCCGGGCGGCGCCGCGCGGTGGCCGTGGAGCGCGCCGAGCTGGAGGACCAGGCCCGGCTCGCCGTCCTGGAGGAGGTGCGGAGACGGCGCGAGCTCGCGCCCGACCCGGCCACGCTGCTGCTCGCCGCGCTCGACGCGGGCGCGGCGGAACGCGGTCGGCCCGCCGTGCCGGTGCGCGTATGGGAGCGGTCGGCCCACCCGTCTCCCCCCACCTCCCGTGTTCGAGAGCGCTCCGCGCCCGCCGGGGAGCGCCCCGCGCCCCCGTCGTCCCCCGCGCCCCCCGCCGGCTCCGCACCCGCCGCGCTGCACACCGCGGACCGGTTCACGGTGCGCCTCGGCACCGGCGACTTCCCGTCCGACGTGACCATTTCGTCGAGCGAAGGCGTGCGGCGGCTGACCGCTTTCGCCGCGCCCGTGACCGTTTCGCTGCGTGACGCGGTCCTGGGCCTGGCCGGCCCGCGCCCGCAACTGCTCGGTCTGGCCCGTTCCGCGGTCGCCCAGCTCGCCGCGCTGTACGGCCCGCACGACCTCGAGCTCGTACTGCTGTGTGCCGACCCGGCCGCCGCCGCGGACTGGGCGTGGCTGCGCTGGCTCCCCCACCTGCGGCCGACCGACGGCCAGGACTGCCGCCTGCTGATCGGGCTGACGCGCGATCAGGTGCTGGCCCGCACAGGCGAGTTGCTCGACCGGCTCGACCGTCGCGGCGGGACCGCGCGGCACCGCCGCACCGTCGTGGTCCTCGACGGCGCGGGCACGCTGACCGGCCGTCCCGAGCTCGCGCGGGTGCTCGCCGAAGGGCCCGCCGCCGGCATCCACGCGCTGTGCCTCGACGACCGCGCCGAGGAACTCCCGCTCGCCTGCGCCGTGATCGGCCGTGTCACCGGCGAGGTCGGCACCCGGCTGGCGCTCGTCGGCCCCGGCGCCACCCGGATCGAGGACATCGTCGCCGACGCGGTCTCGCCGGCCTGGGCCGACCGGTTCGCCCGCGCCGTCGCGCCGCTGCGCGAGGCCGCGACGCGCGCCGCGTCACCGCTGCCGGAGACCGTCCGGCTGCTGGACCTGCTCGGCCTCGACCTCATGACGCCCGCCAAGGTGCTGGCCGCCTGGCGCGAGTCCGGGCGCGGCACGCGCGGCGTCCTCGGCGCCGACGTGCGCGGCGCGGTCACCGTCGACCTCGACGACGACGGACCGCACGCGGTGATCGGCGGCACCGCCGGCAGCGGCAAGACCGAGATGCTCGCCGCCCTCATCGCCTCGCTGGCCGTCGCCAACCGACCCGACCAGCTCGCCCTCGCGCTGGTCCGCGGCACGCCGCTCGACCCGGAGTCGCCGCCGGACGGCCTCGCCGGATGCGCCGAACTCCCGCACACCCTCGGCTACCTCGACGAGCCCGACACCGCCCGCACCACCGCCGCGGCCGCCGCGCTCCTCGCCGAGCTCGACCGCCGCGAACACCTCCTCGGCGACACCGCGTTCGCCGCCTACCGGGCGCCCGACACCGGCCTGCCGCTGCCCCGCCTGCTGGTCGCCGTCGACGACGTCGACCGGCTCGCCCGGCTGTTCCCCGACTTCGTGAAGGGCCTCGCCGACGTCGTCCACCGGGGCGGACCGGTCGGCGTGCACCTGGCCGTCGCCACCGGAACGCCGTCCCACGCCGACAGCATCGAGGCCACCGCGGAGGCGGACCTCCGGATCGCTCTGCGCACCGATGACGCGGCCGGCTCGCACGCGCTCATCCACATCGACGACGCGGGCACGCTCGACGACGAGTACCCCGGCCGCGCCCTGATCCGCGGCGCGGACGGCGCCGTCCATCCGTTCCAGACCGGCCGCGTCACGGGCCGTATGCCGCGCACCGCGACGCTGCGCCCCACCGCCGTCCGCCAGGACTGGACCGACCTGGGCACGCCCCTGAACCGCCGCCCACCCACGCCGCCCACGCCGACCGGCCGCCCCCCGATCGGCCCCACCGACCTGGCCCTGCTGGTGGGCACGCTCCGCCGCACCGCCGAACAGCTGGGCGCGGCGCCGCTCCCCCGGCTCTGGTAGCCCCCGACAGGAGAAGCGGAACGACCGGGTGGGGCGCCGCCGTAGAGGCGACGCCCCACCCTGGTTGAGCGTCTCCGCCGGATCGCGACCCGCCGCCGCTCCCGGCGGTCCGCGTCACGGCGACCGCACCCGCTACCCCACCGGCAGTCCCGGCGCAGGGTAGGCCGCCATCAGCTCCGCCACCTCGCCGCGGACCTGCTTCTCCACGTCGGGGCGGTCCTCGGCGACCGACCGCACGACGCGCGTGATCCACTCGGCGATCTGCGGCATGTGCTCGACGCCGAGCCCGCGCGAGGTCAGGGCCGGGGTGCCGATGCGGATACCTGACGGGTCGAACGGGCGTCGGGTCTCGTACGGGACGGTGTTGTGGTTGACGACGATCCCGGCCCGGTCGAGCGCCTTCGCCGCGGGCTTGCCGGCCACACCCCACGAGGTCAGGTCGGTCAGGAGCAGGTGCGTGTCGGTGCCGCCCGAGACCAGGTCGAAGCCGCGGGCGGCCAGTTCGTCGCCGAGGCGGGCGGCGTTGGCGACGACGGCCCGGGCGTACGTGCGGAAGTCGGGCCCCGCGGCCTCCTTCAGCGCGACGGCGATCGCCGCGGTGGTGTGGTTGTGCGGCCCGCCCTGGAGGCCGGGGAACACGGCCTTGTCGATCCGCTTGGCGTGTTCCGCGCCGGACAGCAGCATGGCGCCGCGCGGACCCCGGAGGGTCTTGTGCGTGGTGGTCACGATGACGTCGGCGTGCCCGACCGGCGACGGGTGGACGCCGCCCGCGACGAGCCCGGCCAGGTGCGACATGTCGGCGGCGAGCACCGCGCCGACCTCCGCGGCGATCGACGCGAACGCCGCGAAATCGACGGTGCGCGGGAGGGCGGTGCCGCCGCAGAAGATGATCCGCGGGCGGGTGCGCAGGGCGAGCGACCGGACCTCGTCGAGGTCGACGCGGCCGGTGTCGCGGCGGACGCCGTAGCCGATCCCCCGGAACCACGTCCCGGTGACCGAGACGTCCCAGCCGTGCGTCAGGTGCCCGCCCATGGGCAGCGCGCAGCCGAGCACGGTGTCGCCGGGCTTGGCGAAGGCGAGGTAGACGGCGAGGTTGGCCGGGGAGCCCGAGTACGGCTGCACGTTGGCGTGTTCGGCGCCGAACAGCGCCTTGGCCCGGTCGCGGGCGAGTTCCTCGATCGGGTCGACGTTCTGCTGGCCCTCGTAGTAGCGGCGCCCCGGATAGCCCTCGGAGTACTTGTTGGTGAGGACGCTGCCGGTGGCGGCGAGCACCGCGGCGGAGACGTAGTTCTCGCTGGGGATCAGCCGGAGGGTGTCGGCCTGGAGGCGTTCCTCGGCACAGACGAGGGCGGCGAGTTCGGGGTCGGCGGCGGCGAGGGCGTCGGTCGCTCGGTGCAGGACGGGTGCGGTCTGGGCCACGGGTTTCCTCCCGGGTCGGCTCGTTCGAGACAGGACCCGGGTGCCCAGGCGGACGGCACCACGCGCGTCGGCGCACCGCCGCTTCCTCGTGGTCGGTTCCACGTCGACGCCAGTCGCGGCAGCGGTTCCACCGTAGGGCACAGGGTGGCGTTGCGTGGCGAATATCTCCGCGAAGCAAGAGATTTGGCCGGTTTTGTCAGCACATCGGACGGCACGTCATCACGCTTTGTCGAACCGGCCACCAAGCTGGCCCAGAACCGTTACCTATCCTCCACCCGGGGGTACCGCGCCCGTGACATGGTCCACAGGCGTAACGTGCTCACCACATCAACGGGGAATCGCCCCAGAACCACCGGCTACACGCGGCACCTGGGGCGGGATGTCGGGGAAGCGGGGGAGTCAATGAAGGGCAGCCGCCGAACAACGCTGCTGCGCACCTTGTACGCCGTGCTGGCGATCGAGGGCGTGGCGCTGGGCCTCGGCGCGGGCAGCCTGGGCGTGATGGCGATAGCCGTGCGCCAGGAGGGCGACGAGCTCGCCGGACTGGACAAACTGCTCATATTGGCCGCACTGTTGGCCGCCGGCCTGACCGTGTTGTGCGCCGGCAGCATCATGGCGGTGCGCAGCATGCTGCGCTACGGGTACGGCGCGCTGGGCCGGTTCGCCGCCCTCGGCATGATCCACCTGTGGACCGCGATCCTGGTCCCCACACTGCGCGGCCCGCTGTGGCTGCTCGCCCCCACCGGCCTTCCGGCCGCGTTCTACCTGACCTCGTGGTGGCTGCTCAAGGAGCGCCGCCGCGACGACATACTCCTGCTGGAGAACGAACTGCCCGCCCCGCGCCGCCCCGAGGCCGAGCGCGCGTCCCGCAGCTGACTCCCGTAGCCGACCGCCGCAGCCGACCCCGGCGGCTACTTGGGCCCGACGCACCACACGTCGCTGCGCCCGTCCCGCTGGACGACGAGCGGATTGGTCGCCCCCAGCACCTGGGCGCAGCTGCCGGTGTCCGTGGAGTTGGTGAAGATCTCCATCACCAGGAAGTGCGCGTCGCTGTCACCGCACTTGAGCGGTTTGACGTCGTCGCCGTTCAGCGCCGCGATGCAGTCGCCCTCTTCGACGACGGGGGTCGACCCCTCGTACACCGTCCAGCCCCAGTAGCCGAACACGCCGACGCACACGAGCACGGCGCAGACCAGGATGGTGCGCATCACGCCGCCGACCCGGCCGTCCCGCCGCCCGGCGCGCCGCCGGTCGCGACGCCCCTCGTACTCGTCGTCGTCCGTCGGCACCAGCTCGGCGGAGCGCGCTTCCTGACGGGGCACCAGTTCCTGGGAGGGGTCGCCGTAGTAGCCGATGGGGCGGCCGCCGTACTGGGGACGTTCCTCCTCCTCGGGGGGAAACGCCTCGTCGTAGCGGTGCCGTTCGTACGGCTGCGCGGCGGGCTGCCCGTAGGACTGCCCATAGGGCTGCGCCTGCGGCTGCGTGTAGGGCTGCTGGTACTGCTGCTCGTACTGCTGCTCGTACTGCTGCTGATACGGCTCGGCGTACGGCTGCGGGTACTGCTCCCCGTACGGCGGTGTCCCGTCCAGCCAGGCCGGCAGGTACGGCGTCGGCTCGACCCCGTCGGGGTCAGGTCTGTCGTACATGTCTGCGGCCTCCTTCGCGCGGAGCCAAGCGTGGGCTATTGACCTGCGTTCATCAAGAGATGACGAGCGGGCGACGCCCGCTTCCGGTCAAGTCTGTGGCGCGCGCATCAACATCCGCTGAACGCAGCTGCGGGGCCGCAAGGAGAACATCTCCCCACGGCCCCGCACAAGCCCTTGCCAGCCCTTCCGTCCTACCGGATTTCCGTATCAGGACTCACGAACCCCACGAGTCCCGGCGGAACCGGACGGACGGCCGAATCAGCCCATGCTGCCGCTCCGCAGCAGCGTCCGCACGACCCGCATGGCGACCGACAGCGTCGCCAGGTCGTACGTCTCGGCCTCGGCCAGCTCCTCCAGCGTGGTCCGCGCCCGGCTGATGACCGACGCGTTCTTCTCCTCCCACGCCTTGAAGCGCAGCTCCGGGGTGTCGTCCGGGCCGCCCGACGACAGCACGTCGAAGGTCAGCCCCGCCTGCGCCCCGTAGAGGTCCTCGCGCAGCGACGCGCGGGCCATCGACTTCCACCGGTCGTCGCGCGGCAGCTCGATGATGCGGTCGAGCAGCATCGCGATCGGCAGCCGGTCGACGAGGTCGAAGTACACCTCGGCGACCTCGACGACGCCGTGCCCCGAGTCGCGCGCCACCTCGACGATGTCGAGCGCCGCGTACGCGGACGAGAAGCCCGCGACCGTGGTGGCCAGGTCGTGCGGCACCCCGGCGGCGGTGAACTCGGCGTACAGCCCGTCCATCCACTCCAGGTCGCTGCCGCGCAGCAGCTTGGGCAGGTGCGCGACGACGTCCGCGACGCCCTCGCCGAAGAACGCCAGCTGCGCCGCGATGTCGATCTCGCGCCGGTTGCTGAGCATCCACCGCGTGGAGCGCTCCACGAGGCGGCGCAGGTGCAGCCGCATCTTGGTCTGCACCGCGGCGTCGACCTGGTTGTCGAGCGCCTTGACGCGGTCCAGGACGTCGTCCGCCCGGAAGATCTGACGCGCGGCCAGGTGCGCCCGGGCGACCTCGTCCGCGGCCGCGCCCGACTCCTCGCGCATGCGGAACATGAACGAGCTGCCGGCCAGGTTCACCAGGTCGTTGACCACGCGCGTGGTGATGATCTCGCGGCGCAGCGCGTGCGTGTCGATCTCCTCCGCGAAGTCCGAGCGCAGCGCGGTCGGGAAGTACCGGTGCAGCTCGCCGCGCAGGTAGTCCTCGTCGGGCAGGTCGGAGGCCAGCAGCTCCTGCGCGAGCACGATCTTCGTGTACGCGAGCAGGACGGCCAGCTCCGGCTGGGTCAGCCCGCCGCCGGCCTGCAGCCGCTCGCGCAGCTGGCGCTCGTTCGGCAGGAACTCGATCTCGCGGTCCAGGTGCCCGTCGCGGACCAGCTTGCGCAGGTACCGCATGTGCACGTGCAGCAGGCTGGGGGCCTGCGCCACGGCGTTCGTGAGGGCGAAGTTCTGGTCGTAGTTGTTCTCGAGGACCAGGTGGCCTACCTCGTCGGTCATCTTCGACAGGAGCTCGTTGCGCTGCTTCCCCGTCAGGTCGCCGGCCGCGACCACCTGGTTCAGCAGGATCTTGATGTTGACCTCGTGGTCCGAGGTGTCCACGCCCGCCGAGTTGTCGATCGCGTCGGTGTTGATCCGGCCGCCGGCCAGCGCGAACTCGACGCGGCCGAGCTGCGTGCAGCCCAGGTTGCCGCCCTCGCCGACCACCTTGACGCGCAGGTCGCCGCCGTTGACGCGGATCGCGTCGTTCGACTTGTCGCCCACGTCGGCGTTCGACTCGGTCGACGCCTTGATGTAGGTGCCGATGCCGCCGTTCCAGAACAGGTCGACCGGCGACTGGAGGATCGCCTTCATCAGCTCGGCCGGCGACAGCCGGCTCACCCCGGCGGCCAGGCCCAGGCGCTCGCGCACCTGCGGGCTGATCTGGACCGACTTGGCGGAACGCGGGAACACGCCGCCGCCCGCCGAGATCAGCTCGGTGTCGTAGTCCGCCCACGAGCTGCGCGGCAGGTCGAACAGCCGGCGCCGCTCGGCGTACGAGGCGGCCGCGTCCGGGTCGGGGTCCAGGAAGATGTGCCGGTGGTCGAACGCGGCCACCAGCCGGATGTGCTCCGACAGCAGCATGCCGTTGCCGAACACGTCGCCGGACATGTCGCCGATGCCGACGACGGTGAAGTCCTGCGTCTGCGTGTCGTGGCCCAGCTCGCGGAAGTGCCGCTTGACGGACTCCCACGCGCCGCGCGCGGTGATGCCCATGCCCTTGTGGTCGTAGCCCGCCGAGCCGCCGGACGCGAACGCGTCGCCCAGCCAGAACCCGTACGAGCCCGCGACCTCGTTGGCGATGTCGGAGAACGTCGCGGTGCCCTTGTCGGCCGCGACCACCAGGTAGGTGTCGTCTCCGTCGTGCCGCACGACGTGCGACGGCGGCACGACCTGCCCGCCGACGAGGTTGTCGGTGATGTCGAGCAGCCCGGAGATGAACGTCTTGTAGCAGGCGATGCCCTCGGCCAGCCACGCCTCGCGGTTGACCGCGGGGTCGGGCAGGTGCTTGCACACGAACCCGCCCTTGGCGCCCACCGGCACGATGACGGTGTTCTTGACCATCTGCGCCTTGACCAGGCCGAGGATCTCGGTGCGGAAGTCCTCGCGGCGGTCCGACCAGCGCAGGCCGCCGCGCGCGACGGCGCCGAAGCGCAGGTGCACGCCCTCGACCCGCGGCGAGTACACGAAGATCTCGAACTTGGGCCGCGGCGCGGGCAGGTCGGGGATCTCGGACGGGTCGAACTTCAGCGAGATGTACTCGTGCGGGTCGCCGTCCAGGCGGCGGCGCTGGAAGAAGTTCGTGCGCAACGTCGCGCGGACCATCGCCACGAACGAGCGCAGGATGCGGTCCTCGTCCAGGCTCGCGACCTGGTCGAGCGCGCCCTCGAGCTCCTCCACCATGCCGTCGACCAGCTCGGTGCCGGCCTGCTGGTGGCCGGGCGAGAAGCGGGCCTCGAACAGGTTGACCAGCAGCCGGGCGATGTGGACGTTCCCGGTCAGGGCGTCCTCGATGTAGTCCTGGCTGAACGTCGTGCCGGCCTGCCGCAGGTACTTGGCGTACGCGCGCAGCACCATCGCCTGCCGCCAGGTCAGCCCGGCGCGCAGCACCAGCGCGTTGAAGCCGTCGGACTCGGCCTTGCCGGTCCACACCGCCGAGAACGCGTCCTGGAACAGCTGCTTGAGGTCGTCGGTGGCGTCGATCAGCTCGGCGTCGTGGCGCAGCCCGAAGTCGTACACCCACGCGATGCGGCCGTCGGAACGGCGCAGCTCGTACGGGCGCTCGTCGACCACCTCGAGGCCCATGCGCTGCAGGATCGGCAGCACCTCGGACAGCGACAGCGGGCCGCCGGTCCGGTAGACCTTGAACCGCCGTTCGCCGGGCAGCGCCCCTATCGGCTGGTACAGGTTGAGGGTGAAGTCGGAGACCTCGGGGTCCGGGTCCAGCGCCTCGATGCGGCGCAGGTCGGCGACCGCGGTGCGCGGCGAGAAGTCGGACTTGTAGCCCTCGCTGAACGCCTTGGCGTACTTGCGGGACAGCTCGGCGGCCGGCTCCTCGCCGCACTCGGAGACCAGCGCCTCGGCGAAGTCGTCGGCCCACGAGCGGGTCGCCTCGGCGAGCTGCCGCTCGATGTGCTCGATGTCCGGGTCGCCGAGCGTCGCGCCGCTGGGGACGCGCACCGTGAAGTGCAGGCGGGCCAGCACCGACTCGGTGTTGCGCGCCGTGAAGTCGATGACGCTGCCGCCGAGTTCGCGCAGCAGGATGTCCTGCATGCGCAGCCGGATCTCGGTGGTGTAGCGGTCGCGCGGCAGGTAGACGAGGGCCGAGTAGAAGCGGCCGTACTCGTCCTTGCGCAGGAACAGCCGCAGCCGGCGGCGCTCCTGCAGGTAGAGCACGCTGATCGCGATGTCGTACAGCTCGGGGACCTGGATCTGGAACAGGTCGTCGCGCGGGTACGTCTCGAGGATCTGCAGCAGGTCGCGGCCGTCGTGGCTGATCGGCGGGAAGCCGGCCAGCTCGAGCACCTCGTGGACCTTGCGGCGCACCACCGGGATGCGGGTGACCGACTCGGTGTAGATCGACGAGCCGAACAGGCCGAGGAAGCGGCGCTCGCCGACCACGTTGCCGTCCGCGTCGAACTTCTTGACGCCGACGTAGTCCAGGTACGCCGAGCGGTGCACCGTCGAGCGCGAGTTGGCCTTGGTGAGGATCAGGAGCTTCTTCTCACGGGCCTTGGCGCGCGCCTCGGTCGACAGCCGCGAGAAGGACTGCGACATGTCCTGGTCGGGGCGCAGGATGCCGAGGCCGGTGCCGGGGATGGCCCGCAGCACGTCCTCGCCGTCCTCGGTGACCAGGTCGTACTCGCGGTAGCCGAGGAAGGTGAAGTGGTCCTCGGCGAGCCAGCGCAGCAGCTCCCAGCCCTCGCCGATCTCCTCGGCGGGCAGCGCGGGCGGCTCGTCGGCCAGCTCGTCGGCGAGCCGCACCGCGGTCTCGCGCATCTTGTGCCAGTCCTCGACGACCTCGCGCACGTCGCCCATGACGCGCTGCAGGCCCTGCTCGATCGCACGGACGTCGTCGCGGTCGGTCTCGCGGTCGATCTCGATGTGCATCCACGACTCGGTGACGGCGTCGTCGGGGAGCGCCACCGCGTCGGACACGTCGAGGATCTCGAGCAGCTTGCCGGTGATGTCGCGGCGGACCACCAGCTGCGGGTGGATGACCACGTGGATCGCGCGGTCCTGCCGGGACAGCTCGTTGGTCACGGAGTCCACGAGGAAGCTCATGTCGTCCGTGACGATCTCGATGACGGTGTGACCCGACGCCCAGCCGTTCTCCTCGACCGAGGGGGTGTACGCCCTCACCTTGGCCGTGCCCTGCGGCCTCGACGCCGCCAGACGGCAGTGCGAGATGGCCGCACCGTAGACGTCGACCGGGTCGCGCCCGATCAGGTCGTCGGGTGCGGTGTGCCGGTAGTAGCGGCGCAGCAGTACGTCGAGGTCGATGTGCCCCGCTCCGTTTTCGCCGCCGCCTCCGTGCTGTGACGATGCCTGCCGGGCCGCCTCCGCCGCCCGGGCCAGCAGATCCGCTTTCGCCTCGTCCAGCTTGCTCTGCATGATGCCGTTGCTCCTGTCGCGCGCCGTTGCGTGACCGACTTTTTGCGTTTTCACCCTGATTGGTGAGTGTCCCTGAACGACACCGACGCGTGACCGCGCCACGGCGGTTCCTTTCCGGCGTCTTTGCCGGTCCGGATCCGGTCGACGGGACACCGTTGTCCCGACGGCACGACCGTGGTCTGACTCGCTCGGCGTACGTGGCCCAGGCGCCACCCACGCCCGCCAGGCTACCCGCGCCCTCACGCGGTGGTGAGGGGCCCCCGGCCGGTAACCGTGCGGCAGCCTGTCAGCAATCCCGGGTCGCTGTCTGACAAAGCGTCAACCGGACACCCGAAGGAGTGCCCCCTCACGGTGTCCGAGCCGTCCGCTTTGTGTGCGGTCAGCCCGTAACCAGGCCGTTCTCGCCGTCGTGGTCGGCCGCGTCGTCGTCGAACCAGACACCGTTCTCGCCCAGATACCGGAACCGCACCGTCTCACCAGACGGGACGTTCACCGCCACCGAGCGCATCCCGTTGCTCCGCCGCACCAACGTGTGCCGTCCCGGCTGCCAGTCGTTGAAGTCACCCACCACGCTCACCGTGCCCGCCGGCTCGTCCACCGGTAGGCAGAAGGTGACCCGCGTCCCGCCTTCGCCGCCGCGTGCCCGCCTGATCATGCCGTGCCCCCAATCCGTCGCAGCCCGGGGCCGCCGGTTCCCGTCCCGGTCCGGCCCTCCCGTGCAGAACGTACGACAGGATTCCGGACACGTCACCCCCTGTCCGCGCACCGCTACCCATTGCCGTCCCGGGGTTCCGCCGGGCACGGTGGACACGACCGGATCGAGGCGCCACCGAAGCGGGCGCCGCGCGGCGAGGGGGTTCCATGGCACGCAAGATCCTGATCATCACCGGGGACGCGGCGGAGTCGCTGGAGGTGCTGTACCCGTACCAGCGGCTGCGCGAGGAGGGCTACGACGTCCACATCGCGGGGCCCTCCCGCAAGAAACTGCAGTTCGTCGTGCACGACTTCGTCGACGGCTTCGACACCTTCACCGAGAAGCCCGGCTACACCTGGCCCGCCGACTTCGCCTTCGTCGAGGTCCGGCCGGAGAACTACGCGGCCCTCGTCCTGCCCGGCGGCCGCGCACCCGAGTACATCCGCAACAACCCGGTCGTCCAGCGCCTCGTGCGGCACTTCTTCGAGAACGACAAACCGGTCGCGCACCTGTGCCACGGCCCGCTGATCGCCGCCGCGGCCGGTGTGCTCCAGGGCCGCAGGACGTCGGCGTACCCGGCGATCGCCCCGGACGTCCGGGCCGCGGGCGGCACCTTCGTCGACGGCGAGGCGGTCGTCGACGGCACGCTGGTCTCCGGCCGTACATGGGTCGACCACCCGGGCTGGATGCGCGAGTTCATCCAGATCCTCCGCGGCAAGGCCCCGGCGAGCTAGGCGCCCCCGGGGCCGGCGGCCGGCTCAGCGCAGCCCCTTGAACGCGTCCTTCACGTCGTTGGCGAACTGGGAGACCTGGCCGAGGACTCCCGGTTCCATGTGCGGGTAGCGGTAGTCCGTCGGCGGGACGAACGTCTCCTTGATGGTCCGGGTGCTGGTCCAGCGCATGAGGTTCTGGGCCGCGCCCGCCTTGTCGTTGGTGCCCGAGGAGCGCGAGCCGCCGAAGGGCTGCTGGCCGACCACGGCGCCGGTGGGCTTGTCGTTGAGGTAGAAGTTCCCGGCCGCGAAGCGCAGGAACTCGGTCGCCTGCGCGAGCACCGCGCGGTCCTGCGCGATCACCGAACCGGTGAGCGCGTAGGGCGACACCGACTCCATCTGCCGCAGCATCGGCTCCCACTCGTGGTCCTCGTAGACGTGGACGGCGAGAATCGGCCCGAAATATTCGGTCGTGAAGACCTCGTCGGCCGGGTTGCCGCACACCAGCAGCGTCGGCCGGACGAAGTAGCCGACGTTGTCGTCGTACGTGCCGCCGGCGAGCACCTTGACGTCGTCCGCCGCCTGCGCGCGGTCGATCGCGGCCTTGCTCTTCGCGAACGCCCGGTCGTCGATGACCGCGCCCATGAAGTTGCTCAGGTCGGTGACGTCGCCCATCGACAGGCCCTCGATCTCCGCGACGACGGCGTCGCGGAAGCCGCCGCCCTCCCACAGCGAGCGCGGGACGTACGCGCGCGACGCGGCAGAGCACTTCTGGCCCTGGTACTCGAACGCGCCGCGGACCATCGCCGTCTTCAGCACCGCCGGGTCGGCCGTCGGGTGCGCGACGATGAAGTCCTTGCCGCCGGTCTCGCCGACGATCCGCGGGTACGTGCGGTAGCCGCTGATGTTCGCGCCGATGGTCGACCACAGGTACTGGAAGGTCCGGGTGGAGCCGGTGAAGTGTAGGCCGGCGAAGTGCGGATCCGACAGCACCACTTCGGACACCGCGACGCCATCGCCCGGCAGCATGTTGATGACGCCCGGCGGGAGGCCCGCCTCCTCGAGCAGGCGCATCAGGTACCAGGCGGCGAGCGTCTGCGTCGGGGACGGCTTCCAGATCACCGTGTTGCCCATCAACGCCGGGGCGGTCGGCAGGTTGCCCGCGATCGCGGTGAAGTTGAACGGCGTGACCGCGTACACGAACCCGTCGAGCGGGCGGTGGTCCAGCCGGTTCCACACCCCCGGCGAGCTGATCGGCTGCTCCGCGAGGATCTGCCGCGCGAAGTGCACGTTGAACCGCCAGAAGTCCACCAGCTCGCACGGCGTGTCGATCTCCGCCTGCTGCGCGGTCTTCGACTGGCCCAGCATCGTCGCCGCCGCCAGGCGCTCCCGCCACGGACCCGCCAACAGGTCCGCCGCCTTCAGGATCACCGCCGCACGGTCGTCGAACGACAACGCCCGCCACCCCGGCGCCGCCGCCTTCGCCGCCGCCACCGCGGCCCGCGCGTCGTCCTGGGTCGCGGTCGCGTAGGTGCCCAGCAGCGCCCGGTGCCGGTGCGGCTGCACGACGTCGACGCGCTGGCCGCCGCCCCACGCCGAGGCCCCGCCGATCGTCTGCATGAGCTCGACCGGCTCGGTGGCCTGGCGCTTCAGCTCCGCCTCGAGGCGGGCGCGCTCGGGACTGCCGGGGGCGTACGAGTGCACCGGCTCGTTGACCGGCACGGGAACCTGAGTGACCGCATCCATGTCACACGAGGTGCCCGGTTTCGATGGGTTTGACGCCTACCGTTCCGCCGCCGGGGCATGCCCGCCGCGCGCGAGCGCGACCGCCTCGGCGAGCGAGTCCACGACCGGCACGCCGACCCTCTCCAGGCTGGTCCGCGCGTGCGAGCCCCCGGTGTAGAGGACGGCCGACGCGCCGACCTCGCGGGCCGCGTACGCGTCGTCGGCGGCGTCGCCGATCACCATGACCTCGGCCGGGTCCGCGTCCATCGCCGCCAGGTGGCGCTGGAGGTGCTCGGCCTTGCCGCCGCCGGCCGGGCCGACGCGGCCGTCCACGCGGACGAAGAAGTCCTTGATCGCGAAGCGGTCGACGAACGGCACGAGGTCGTCGTGCGCGGTCAGCGACAGGATCGACTGCGTGCGCCCGGCGCGCTGCCAGTCCGCGAGCAGGCCGTCGACGCCGGGGGTCAGCCCGCACGCGACGGCGTGCGCCGCGTACGAGCGCTGGAACGTCGCGTCGAGCATCGCCCACTCGTCGGGCTCGGGGACCCGGCCGGTGATCTTCTCGTAGAACCGCGGCACCGGCACGCAGTACAGCTCGCGGTAGCGCTCCATCGTTATCGCCGGCAGGCCGTAGGCCGCGAAGGAGTCGTTGGTGGCGGCGATGACCGCGTCGATGTCGTGGAACAGCGTGCTGTTCCAGTCCCACACGATGTGGCGGGTGCGCGGCGAGCTCATCAGGGCATTGTGCCCTGTCGCGGCGACACCCGGGAAAACCGCCGGCGGGCGGTCAGCCGACCAGGCCGCCGAGCTCCTGCGTGGCGTACCACATCAGCTCGTGCTCCTCGACGGCCTCGACAAGCGCCTCGTCGGACGGGTCGGCGAGCGCGGCGCGTACCGCGGGCTCGGCGTCGGCGGCGTCCATGTGGATCGACGCGACGCGCTTGAGCGGTACGGTGCCGTCGACGAGCACCGCCCCGGGGCCGAGGTCGGGCACCTCCGAGACGATGCCGTCCGGCACCTCGGCGGCCAGCACGACACGCCGCGGCCCGGCCCCCTCCTCCCCGGCGAGCAGCCCGAGCGAGGCCCGGCCGGCCAGCACGGTCGCGGCGTACTCCAGCTCCTCGTCGTCCTCGGTGCCGCACCACGCGCGCAGCTCCGCCGTCACGGCGACGGCACTGACCGGCGCGGGCTCCACGGCGGCCGCGCGGTGCAGCGCGGCCAGGGCGGCCGGCGTCGAGGGGACGTACACGCGCATCAGGGGCTCCTGCGGTAGCGAACGACGGGAGCGGCGTCCCGCACGGATGAACCGACGGGTGAATCAGCGGACGCCACCGGAGTGCATCGTACGAGCAGCCGACCGTGCCGCGATCCGACCGCCCACCCCAGAATGACCGTTCTCGCCACCTTTTATCCCGGCGCACGCCCCCGGCGACCCCCGCCCGAAACCCGGGCGCCCCGGCCCAACCCGCTGTTTGACTCCCACTCCACCCCCGGGATACCAAAGTCCGCAACAAGGCGCCGGGGGCCGCCGCCCACACGCGACGCCGCGCCGAATCGGCACCCCCGCGTGCCGGAGGCATGCCGTTTCACGGGGAGGACCGATGGTCCACATGAAGCCGCACGACAACCGACCCGACCAGGGCTCCGACGAGACCGCACCGCGCACGCCGCGCAGGCCGGCCGACGGCCTGGGGACCCGCGCGAGCGCGCACACGGGAGAAGCCTCGGCGCAGGCCGGCGGCAGGCCCGCCGCATGCGAGCGGCCGCCCGGCGAAGCCGGGGCGGCCGACCCGACGGAGCCCGGTCGCGGGTACACCGAGGCCGCACGCACATCCCCCGCGGGCTCGGGCGGCAGCACTCCACCGGGCGCCCGCGCCACCGAGCCCACCCCCGCAACGCCGGCTCGCCGGACCCCGGGCCGGCCCGGCCGCGGCGGCATCGGGCCGGTCGGCGGCGCGGCGGGCCCCGTGCGCGGCTTGCCTCCTCGCCTGGGGCGCGGGGCGGCGCCGATGGGGGCGTTGGCTGTGTCGATGTCGCCGCTTTACGACGTCGAGCCTCTGCGGGGGCCGGCCGGGGCGCACGAGGTCGAGTACGACGAGGGCGGCTTTCCTCCGTTGCGGTTGTTGCGGGCGCCTGAGTGGGAGCCTCCGACGGAGTCGGTCGACGCGGTGGTCATCCCGTTTCCCCGGCGGCCGGCGCCGGTGGGGCCTCGGCCGGTGTTGCGGCTGGTCGGGGCTCCCGCGCCAACGGCCGACGAGCCGGATGTCGCGGAGGCGCGGCGGCGGGTGCACCACTTCGCGTTTCTGCTCGCCGAGGTGCTCAGCGAGCGGCGGCCGTTCCGTCAGCTCGGCGCACACGTGACGGGCGAGGCGGTGGGGCGCGTCGAGCAGCTGCGGGAGGCGCTGCGCGCGCAGGACGTCACCGCGGTGCGGGTCGCGTCGTGGAACGCCGGCTCGCCGGCCGACGGCGTCGCCGAGGGCTTCCTGCGGCTGCGCCTCGGCGGCGAGCGCTGCCAGGCGGTCGCGGTGCGTCTGGAGCGCGTCGAGCCGCACTCCCCCGGCTCCCGCCGGCCCGCGTGGGTGTGTACGGCGCTGCGTTTCCGCTGAGTCAGCCCCGCGTCACTCGGGCACCGCGCGCCCGTAGCCCGGCAGGTCGCCGTGGTCCTGCCCGTGGCGTGCCCACGTGTAGACGTGCAGTTCGAGCCCGTCGGGGTCGTGGAACACCAGGATCCAGCCGATGCTCGCCTCGATCACCGGCGAGTGCGGCACGCCGAGCGTGTCGAGGTGCGCGGCCCACGCCTCGACGTCGGCCCGGTCGCGCACCGCGAAGCTGACCGGGTCGAAGCCCTTGCAGCCGGCCGCCGCGTCGGGGTTCTCCCGCAGCGCGAACATCGTCTCGCCGAGGCCCGGCACGGTCGCCGCGACACCGCGCGGCACGCCGCCCTCGTCCGGGAACTCCATGACGACGGTGAGCCCGAAGACGTCGCGGTACCACGCGAGCGACCGCGGCAGGTCGGAGACGGGGAATTTGACGTGGTGGATGCCGTCGAGGGCGGGGCGGGTCATGGGACACCTCCACAATCACCGCAGCTATACTGCGGTCAATTGCTTCTAGGATGCTCCCTGTGACCGAACCCGTCAAGCGCCGCTACCAGTCCGACAAGCGCGCCGCGGCCGCCGCCCTCACCCGCGCCCGCATCCGCGACGCCGCCGCGCGGCTCTTCACCGAACAGGGCTACGCCGCCACCACGCTGCGCCAGGTCGCCGCGACGGCGGGCGTCGGCGAACGCACCCTCTACGACGCGTTCCCCGGCAAGGCCGCGCTGTTCGCACACACCCTCGGCGTCGCCGTCGTCGGCGACGAACAGCCCGTACCGGTCGCCGACCGCCCCGAGGTCCGCGCCACCCAGGACGAGCCCGACCCGCGGGCCGCGATCGCCCGGACGGTCGACTACACCGCCGAACTCCTGGAACGCGCCGGGGACCTGATCATGGTCAGTGTCGAGGCGGCGGGCGCCGACCCCGACATGCGCGCGACCGCCGACGCGGGCGCCGCCGCCACCCACGCCGTCCACCTCGAACTCACCCGCGGCCTGCACGCGCGGGGCGCGCTGCGCCCGGACCTGGACGCCGTCGCCGCCGCCGACATCCTGTTCGCGCTCGCCTCACCGCACGTCTTCCAGCTGCTCCGCCGACTCCGGGGCTGGTCCCCGGAGCGGTACCGCGCCTGGTTGCGCGACACCCTCGTCCGCGAACTCCTCGCCTGACCGCAACGTCGCGGACACGCACAACGCGGCAGGGGCCGCACCGCCCGAAGGCGGTGCGGCCCCTGCCGCGTTCACGACTCTCGCGTCAGCGCTTCTTCTTGCGCGACGCCCGCTGCGCGCGGCGCCGCTCGGCGCGCGTGCCGCCCTGCTCCGGAATGGCGTCGTCGTAGTCCTCTTCGGTGGTGACCACGCCGCCCTCGCCGTCCACGGTCGGCGCGCTGTACGACAGGTGTGTCGGACGCTGCGGCGTCTCCAGGCCCTTCGCGTGGATCTCCGGCATCGGCGCGGCCTGGTCGAGCGTGATCTGCGGCGCCTCGGGCACCTGCTCGATCTGGACCTCGACGTTGAAGAGGTAGCCGACCGACTCCTCCTTGATGCCTTCCATCATCGCGTTGAACATGTCGAAGCCCTCGCGCTGGTACTCGACCAGCGGGTCGCGCTGCGCCATGGCCCGCAGGCCGATGCCCTCCTGCAGGTAGTCCATCTCGTAGAGGTGCTCGCGCCAGCGGCGGTCGAGCACCGACAGCACGACGCGGCGCTCGAGCTCGCGCATGACCTCGCCGCCGAGCTTCTCCTCGCGCTCCTCGTACGACGCCTGCGCGTCGGCGATCAGCAGGTCGGTCAGCGAGTCGGCGTCGAGGTTGGCGCGGTCACCGACCTCCTCCTCGACCTCGTCGACGGTGATGCTGACCGGGTAGAGCTGCTTGAGGTTGGTCCACAGCTTGTCGAGGTCCCACTCCTCGGCGAAGCCCTCGGTGGCACCCGCGACGTACGCCGTGACGGTGTCGTCGATGAAGTGCCGCACCTGCTCGTGCAGGTCCTCGCCGTCGAGCACGCGGCGGCGCTCGCCGTAGATGACCTCGCGCTGCCGGTTGAGCACCTCGTCGTACTTGAGGACGTTCTTGCGGATCTCGAAGTTCTGCTGCTCGACCTGGCTCTGCGCCGACTTGATCGCGTTCGAGACCATCTTCGACTCGATCGGCACGTCCTCGGGGACGCCGGCGCGGTTGAGCACGGCCTCCACGATGTTGGCCTTGAACAGCCGCATCAGGTCGTCGCCGAGCGACAGGTAGAACCGCGACTCGCCCGGGTCGCCCTGACGGCCGGAACGACCGCGCAGCTGGTTGTCGATGCGGCGCGACTCGTGGCGCTCGGTGCCCAGCACGTACAGGCCGCCGAGCTCGGTGACCTCGCCGTGCTCGGCCTTGACCGCCTTCTTGGCCTTCTCGAGCGCGTCCGGCCAGGCGGCCTCGTACTCGTCCGGCGTCTCGGCGGCGTTGAGCCCGCGCTGCGCGAGCTCGGCCGACGCGAGGTGGTCGGGGTTGCCGCCGAGCATGATGTCGGTGCCGCGGCCGGCCATGTTGGTGGCGACCGTGACGGCGCCCCTGCGGCCCGCCTGCGCGACGATCTGCGCCTCGCGCTCGTGGTGCTTCGCGTTGAGCACCTCGTGCGGGACGCCGCGCTTGCGCAGCTGGTTCGACAGGTACTCGGACTTCTCGACGCTGGTCGTGCCGACCAGCACCGGCTGGCCCTTCTCGTGCTTCTCGACGATGTCGTCGACGACCGCGGAGAACTTGGCCTCCTCGGTCTTGTACACGAGGTCCGGCTGGTCGAGGCGCTGCACCTTGCGGTGCGTCGGGATCGGCACCACGCCGAGCTTGTAGATCTGGTGGAACTCGGCCGCCTCGGTCATGGCGGTACCGGTCATGCCGCCGAGCTTGTCGTAGAGGCGGAAGAAATTCTGGAGGGTGATCGTGGCGAGGGTCTGGTTCTCGTCCTTGATGTCCACCCCCTCCTTCGCCTCGATCGCCTGGTGCATGCCCTCGTTGTAGCGGCGGCCCGCGAGGATGCGGCCGGTGTGCTCGTCGACGATCAGGACCTCGCCGTCGACGACGACGTACTCCTTGTCGCGCTTGTAGAGCTCCTTGGCCTTGATCGCGTTGTTGAGGTAGCCGACCAGCGGGGTGTTGACCGCCTCGTAGAGGTTGTCGATGCCCAGGTAGTCCTCGACGCGCGAGACGCCGGACTCGAGGATGCCGACGGTGCGCTTCTTCTCGTCGACCTCGTAGTCGCCGACCGGGGTCTCGCCGTCCTTGGTGGGCTCGGCGCGCTTGAGCCGGGTGACCAGCTTCGCGAAGTCCGCGTACCACTTGGTGGCCTGGTCGGCCGGGCCCGAGATGATCAGCGGCGTACGGGCCTCGTCGATGAGGATCGAGTCGACCTCGTCGACGACCGCGAAGAAGTGGCCGCGCTGGACCAGCTCGTCCTGGCTCCACGCCATGTTGTCGCGCAGGTAGTCGAAGCCGAACTCGTTGTTCGTGCCGTACGTGATGTCGCAGTTGTAGGCCTTGCGGCGCTCGTGCGGCGGCATGTTCGCGAGGATGCAGCCGACCTCCAGGCCGAGGAAGCGGTGCACCCGGCCCATCCACTCCGAGTCGCGCTCGGCGAGGTAGTCGTTGACCGTGACGACGTGCACGCCCTTGCCCGCGATCGCGTTCAGGTACGCGGGCAGCGTCGAGACCAGCGTCTTGCCCTCGCCGGTGCGCATCTCGGCGATGTTGCCGAGGTGCAGCGCGGCGCCGCCCATGATCTGGACGTCGTAGTGGCGCTGGCCGAGCGTGCGGCTGGCCGCCTCGCGGACCGTCGCGAAGGCCTCGGGGAGCAGGTCGTCGAGCGACTCGCCGTCGGCGTACCGCTCCTTGTACTCATCCGTCAGCGCGCGCAGCTCTGCGTCCGAGAGGTTGGTGAAGTCCTCTTCGATCGAGTTGACCTGTGCTGCGATGCGGGTGAGCTTGCGCAGGGTTTTGCCCTCGCCGGCGCGCAGAACCTTGTCGAAGATGGACACGCTGTGTGAGCTCCTTGCCGGACGGCGCCCGCCCGCGGTCCGCGGTCGGCACGGCGGGGCCCGTCCCGCCGATGGGCCCATGGTATGCGAGGACGCAACCGTCGGGGAGGCGTGCTTCGGCCGGTGGAGAATGTGCCGCATGGAACCCGTGGAGATCGCCGCCGGAAAGTACCAGCTGCGCCCGTGGACGGAGCGCGACGTCGACGCCGCGCGGGTCGCGCTGACCGACCCCGAGATCATGCGCTGGCGGGCACCACGCCCACCGGGCGAGCAGCATCCGGGCCCCGAGGAGTGGCTGACCAGGCGGATCGGCTTCTGGGCCGAGGGCATACACGCGTGCTTCATCGTCATGGACGCGGTCAGCGGCGAGGTGCTCGGGGACGTGAGCGTGCAGCACATCGACCGCACCTGTCACACCGCCGAGATCGGCTACTGGGTGATGCCCAAGGCGCGCGGCGCCGGAGTCGCCACGGAGGCGGCCAAGATCGCGTCCCGCTGGGCGTTCGGGGCGCTGGGGCTGCACCGCCTCACCCTCGTGCACGCGGTCGGGAACCCGGGGTCGTGCAGGGTCGCGCAACGCGCCGGATTTGCACTCGAAGGCGTGATGCGCGAGGCGTCCCCGAACCGGGACGGCATCGGTTACCACGACGAGCACCTGCACGCGCTGATCGTGACCGACCCCGTGCCGTGACCCGGACGACCCGGGTGATCCGCCCGGTTCACCCGGTGATCCACCTGTGTGTTCACCCCATCGGAGTCGAACTTCTGTTCTAAGGTGCGTCGTATGAGTACGCCCGCCGTCCCGGCCCCCGCCCGCTCCACCGGCTCCGCCCTCACGCTCACGTCGGACGACGCCCGCCGCGTCGTGCTGCGCGCGCAGGGCGTGCTCGGCGTCCCCGAGCGGCGGGCCGGCGTCGCGGGCGTACTCGACCGCCTCGGCGCGGTCCAGCTCGACACCATCTCCACGCTCGCCCGCTCGCACGAGCTGGTCCCCTACGCCCGGCTCGGCGCGATAGGGCGGTCCGCGATCGAGGACGCCTACTGGTCCGGCGACGACGCGTTCGAGTACTGGTCGCACGCGGCCTGCGTCCTGCCGATGTCCGCGTGGCCGCACTTCGCCTTCCGGCGCCGCCACTACCGCAAGCGCGGGCGCCTGTGGGGCGGCCACCCTGTCTCGGACGAGGCGCACGCGACCGTCCTGGACCGGCTGCGCGCCGAGGGCCCGCTGACCGCGACGGAACTGGGCGGGGCCAAGAACAAGGGCGAGTGGTGGGACTGGAGCGACACCAAGATCGCCGTCGAGCGCGCCCTCGCGTTCGGCGACGTGGTGTGCGTGCGCCGCCGCGGCTGGAAGCGCGTCTACGACCTGCCCGAACGCGCCATCCCCGCACAGCACTTCGAGACCGACGCGGGCGACGACGCCTGTGTGCGGGAGCTCGTCGTGCTCGCCGCCCGGCAGCTGGGCGTCGCCACGACCGCCGACCTGGTGGACCAGTACCGGCTCACCCGCGCCCAGGTCGAGGAGGCGCTGCCCGACGCGGGACTGGTGCCGGTCGCCGTCGAGGGCTGGGGGCCGGCCGGCGACGGGCCGCTGCCGGCCTGGGCGCACCCGGACGCGCTGGCCACACCTCCCAAGGGCCGACACCGGACGACGCTGCTGTCGCCGTTCGACTCGCTCGTGTGGGACCGGCCGCGCACCGCGCGGGTCTTCGGGTTCACCCACCGGCTGGAGGCGTACGTGCCGAAGGCCCGGCGCGAGCACGGCTACTTCGTGATGCCCCTGCTCGCCGGCGGCCGGCTGATCGGCCGGGTCGACCCCGCGCGCGAGGGCCGCACGCTCGTCGCCCGCCAGCTCTCCTTCGAGTCGCCGCGCGTCTCGGAGAAGGCGCTGGACGCGATGGCGGCGGCGCTGCGCGAGGCCGCCGCGTGGGTCGGCTGCGACAGCGTCCGCCTGGAGAAGGTCGCACCCGAAACGGTGCGGCCGCGACTGGCGGCGCTGCTCGGGTGACCGGCCCGGCGCGGTCCGCCGGCGCGCCGGTCAGCCGGTCCGCAGCCGCTCAGCCGCTCAGTGGATCTCGAGGATCTTCTCGCGCACCGCGTACACCACCGCTTCCATCCGGGAGTGCAGCTGCAGCTTCTCCAGGATGTTGCGCACGTGGTTCTTCACGGTGTTCTCGCTGATGAAAAGGATCTTCGCGATGTCCCGGTTGTTCTTGCCGGTGGCGACGAGCCGCAGCACCTCGATCTCGCGGTCGGTCAGCCGCGGCGCCGGGACGAGGCGGCGCTCGTCGTCGCGCTGGATCATCGACTTGAACTCGGTCAGCAGCTTGGCCGCCATCGACGGGCTGATCTGCGACTGGCCGTCGGCGACCGCGCGGATCGCGGTGGCCACCTCGTCGGTCGATATCTCCTTGAGCAGGTAGCCCGTCGCGCCGGCCTTGATCGCGTCGTAGAGGTCGGCCTCGTCGTCGCTCATCGTCAGCATGATGATGCGCGCGCTCGGCGCCACCTCCTTGATGGCGGTGCACGCCTCGATGCCGCCGCGCCGCGGCATCCGCACGTCCAGCAGCACGATGTCCGGCAGCAGGTCCTGCGCGGCCTCGACCGCCTCGGCGCCGTCCCCCGCCTCCCCGACCACCTCGATGTCCGGCTCCGCCGCAAGGACGATCTCCAGGCCGCGGCGGAACAGCGCGTGGTCGTCGACGACCAGCACCCTGATCGGCTCCCGGTCCTGCGGATCGTCCGCGCCATACGGCCGCGGTGCCGGGACCTGGTGTCCTCCCACCGTGTCTTCCCCCTCGGTCGGCCCGGTGTCGATCATCCCTCGGTCGTGCATCGGCACGCTCCGTATCCGATCCAGCATCGCATGTCATCGACACGCACGCAGCCCGCCGCCTCGAACCGGTCGAGGCCGGTCGAGGCGGCGGGCCGCGTGCGGCGTCACCCGCTCAACGGGTCACGCTTCGTCCATCTCCGTCTCGGCCTCGGCCGGACGCAGCTGGATGACGCCGTAGTCATAGCCACGACGCCGGTAGACGACGCTGGGGAGCATCGAGGTGGCGTCGACGAACAGGTAGAAGTCGTGTCCGACGAGTTCCATCTCGTACAGCGCCTGGTCCAACGCCATGGGCGGGGCGGCGTGGACCTTTTCGCGGACGACGAGCGGACCCTCGCCGTCCACCTGAATGGGGCCTTCCATGCGCTTGACGGCCACGCCGTCCAGCGCTTCGATCTCCTCGACGGTGGCCACCTGGGCACCGCCGAATCGGGCGCTCCCGTTGAGTTCCGCGGTGGCCGCACCCGTGGACATGGGGGCGTGGTGCCCCCGGTGGACGCGACGCCGGTCAGCAGTCTTGCGCAACTGTGCCTCCAGCTTTGACATCGCGAGGTCGAGCGCGGCGTACGGGTCCGTGGCTGCCGCCTCGGCCCGGACCACCGGCCCCTTGCTCCGCAGTGTGATCTCCACGCGGTCCGATCGGTCCGCGAGCCGGGGGTTGCGCTCCTTGGACACCTCAAGGTCGATGCTGATGACCTTGCCGTCGAGCTTCCGGATCTTTTCCAGCTTCTCGACGCTGTGCTTGCGGAACCGCTCGGGCACCTCGGTCTTGCGGCCCTTGACGACAATGTCCACGCAGAACTCCATCCATCGCGCCACGCCGGTGGGGCGGTCCGCCCGTCCGGCCGAGCTGGTCTCCGGCCTCGTGCGCCATGGCCGGTCGGCGCATGGCCCGGTGGCCCGGGCCCGGCCGGGGGTGCCGGGGAGTCGCGGCCACGACGGCCGCTCCGGTCACCCTCGCTCCCGCGGACTCGACCGCACGGGCCGCCTCCGCGAGACTCGCTCCGGTGGTCACGAGATCGTCGACGATCACCACACTAATGCCCGTAAATAGGGGTGCCAACCTGCGGGAAACACCCAGTGCTCCCGTGACGTTCACCGCCCGTTCACGGGCCGAAAGGCCTGCCTGGTCGGCCACCTGACGGGTATGCCGGAGGGCCGGTACCACCTGTGCGGCGACACCCCTCCGGCGCAGCTCCGCGGCCGCCTGCCGGGCCAGCGCACCGGTCGCGTCCCACCCTCGGGCGCGGATCGCGCGGCGGGTGGACGGCACCGGGACGAGGACCGCGCGCGGCCCCGGGCCCAGGGCCGCGACACACCCGGCGAGCGCGATCCCGAGAGGACGCGCGGCCGCGTGGGCGCCGTACTCCTTGTGGGCGATCAGGACCGCCCGCACCGGGCCCTCGTACGGCGCGGCCGCGAACACCGCGCCCGGGAACCCGGCGGGCGCCGGGTCCGGCCGCACCGGCCGCGGCCCGCGCCGCAGCGGCACGTGGCATCCGGCGCACAGCACGGCGCCCCGGACACCGCACCCCGCGCACCGGCCGGGCAGCACCAGGTCGACCCACGCCGACGCGAGTCGGCGCAGCGGACCCGGCCGCGGTCGCCGCTCTGGGTGCTGCCCGGAGCCGTGGGTGGAGTGATGGACGTGCCGCATGGGTCCACGGTGCGCCACGGACGCCGGGTGTGCCCGGTTTTCCGGGATTCGCCACTCCGAATACAGCGGATCGGGTATACGGCCGCGGCCTCGGTTCGAACATCGAACGGGGCGGACCCGGCGCAGAGCCGGGGCCGCCCGGCGCGCGGATCAGCCCGGATCAGCCCGGATAAGCCGGGTACGAGCCCAGCGTGACCTGCCGCCAGTTGTTCCCCGGCTCAAGGCGGAAAACGCTGTTGTTGTCGATGTTCGCGAGCAGCGGCTGGTCCGCGCCGTCCGGCGCGGCCACCCGGACCATGCCGGCGATGGCCGCGACGGCGGTCGGGTTGCCGCCGTCGACGTCGACGTACTGCGGCTGCATCGAGCCCCGGTCCTGCGTCCCCAGCACCACCAGCCGCGACGTGCCGTTCCACGACACGGACTTGGCGTCGGCGAGGTCGGGAATGGGCGCCCGGAGCCCGGTGATCGTCACCTTGATGTCGTGCGACGGGCTGCCGGTGCTGGTCACGATGCCGACGTAGAGGAACTGGCCGCCGGTGGTCAGGAGCGCGACCCGGGTGCCGTCGGGCGAGACCCGGATGTCGGTCACCTTGCTGCCGAGCCCCTCGATGTTGATGGGGACCTTCATCTTCTCGTCGGGCGTGGCGCCGATCCACACCACGTCCGAGGTGCCGTGGTCCTTCGACTCCTCCAGGACCCACACGCCCTTGTCACCCCAGCTGGGGCTGCGGAACGTATGGCCCGGAGCGGCCTGCGCCAGCGTCGTCAGCACGCCGGTGTCGACGTTCCCGACGAGCAGCTTCTCCTCGGTCCCGTCGACCGCGGCGATCTGCGGCTGGCTGCCGCGGGAGACGGCGATCTGGCTGAACATCTGGGAGCCGTCGCCGAGCGCGCCGCCGAGCTTCTCGGGACTCGCCCGGTCGATGCGCAGCCGCCACACGTCGCGGTGCGACTGGCCGATGAAGTAGCCGTCGACGGGTGCCGTGGGCGTCGCGGCGTCGTACGTCTGCGCCGAGGTCCGGAACTGGACGCACAGCGTGCCCTGCCGGTCGGTCAGCTCGACGGACTCGACCTTGGCGACCTGGCGGAGCGTGTACAGCATCTGCGTCGCCATCTTCGGGCACTCGGCCATGGCGACGGCCCGCGGCTCGTCGGTCAGCTGGATGTGCACCGCGTTGTCGTCGTCCACCGAGACGGTGTGGTCGAGGATGGCGGTGCGGGACGGGACCGCAGGGAACATCGTCTCGACCGCGGGCTCGATGTTCTGCGTCGGGCCCACCAGCAGCTGCTTGGCGAGCGTGGTCATCAGCGAGACCCGGCTGCGCAGGTAGATGGGGTCGGGCACCAGGCGGTCCGACGTCTTGGAGAACCAGTACAGGTTCACCGAGGTGTAGATGCGCCGGAAGTCGGCCTTGGACAGCAGCACGACGTTGGGCAGCTTGTCGATGCGCCACTGCCCGTCGCCGCCGCGCAGCAGCTCGAAGTGGTAGTCGCGGACCTCGGACTTGATCGGCTGGTACGTGTTGTCGCCGGCGACCTCGGCGACCAGCTTGCCGTTCACGGCCACCGAGATCATGTTCGTCTCGGGCGGCGAGGACGCCGGGGTGTTCGCGCGCGGGGACGACTCGATGACCTTGACGCCGACCGGCTGCCAGGCGTTGGCCGTCGCGGGGGTGAGGTACTTGCGGGCCGTCGCGTAGTCCGGCTCGTCGCTGGTGACCGCCTCCAGGAAGCCCTCCACCAGCGCGGTGGGCTTCTCGTCCTGCTGCGGCGGCACGCCGAAGACCCGGACCTGCTGCTCGTCGGCCTTCTCGGCGGCGTCGTCGCGCGTGGCGTCCTGCACCTTGCCGTGGCTCGGCATCGAGGCGCAGCCGCCGAGCACGCACAGGATCCACAGGACGGCGAGCGCGCGGAGAACGCGGCGCGTTCCCACCGCGCTTCGGGTTCGGGTCACCTGCCGCCGCCCTCCTTGCTCTTGTACGTCTTGTACGAGGTGGTGCCCTGCGGACCGGGCGCGGCGGGGTTGGCGGTGTTGCCGGTGCCTGTGCCGTTGCCGGTGCCGTTGCCGGTGCCGTGGTTGGTGCCGTGGTTGGTGCCCGTGCCGTTGTTGGAGCCTGTGCCGTTGTTGGAGCCTGTGCCGTTGCTCGTGCCGTTGCCGGTGCCGGTTCCGCCGCCGGGCGCGTCGGAGTCGTTCTCCGGCGCGCGCGGGGTGCGCCGGTACGGCGTCCCGGCGAGGTGGAGTCCGCGGTTGGCGCGCGAGTCCGGCGGTTCCAGCGGCAGCGGGGCGCGGACCAGCTCGCCGCCCGCGACGCGCGGCAGGGTCAGCCGGAACTGCGAGCCGCCGCCGGGCTCGCCCCAGGCCTGCAGCCAGCCGCCGTGCAGGTGGGCGTCCTCGAGCGCGATGGACAGGCCGAGCCCGGTGCCGCCGGTGGTGCGGGCGCGGGCGGGGTCGGCGCGCCAGAAGCGGTTGAAGACCAGGGACGACTCGCCGGGCTTGAGGCCGACACCGTAGTCGCGCACGGTGACCGCGACGGCGTCGTCGTTGGCGCCGACGGTGACCACCACGTCGCGTCCCTCGCCGTGCTCGACGGCGTTGACGACCAGGTTGCGCAGCACGCGGTCGATGCGCCGGGGGTCGACCTCGGCGACGCACGGCCCGTCCGGCGCGCTGATGACGATGCGGCTGCCGCGCCGCTCGGCGATCGGCTCGGCGCCGTCCACCACGCGCCGGACGATGACGCGCAGGTCGAACGACTCGGCGTCCAGCACGGCCGCGCCCGCGTCGAACCGGCTGATCTCCAGCAGGTCGGACAGCAGTGCCTCGAACCGGTCCAGCTGGGTCTGCAGCAGCTCGGCCGAGCGGGCGACCGCCGGGTCGAAGCGGTCGCGCGCCTCGTAGATCAGGTCGGCGGCCATCCGCACGGTGGTCAGCGGGGTGCGCAGCTCGTGCGACACGTCGGAGACGAACCGGCGCTGCATGCGCGACAGGTCCTCGAGCTGCCGGATCTTGTTCTGCAGGTTGGAGGCCATCTTGTTGAACGACGAGCCCAGTCTGGCGAGGTCGTCCTCGCCGGTCGGCCTCATGCGTTCCTCGAGCCGCCCGGCGGCCAGGCGTTCCGCGATGCGCGCCGCCATCCGCACCGGTGTGACCACCTGCCGCGTGACCAGTGCGGCGATCGCCACGAGCAGCAGCACGAGGAACACGCCCGCGGTCGCGAGCGTGCCGCGCACCAGCCCGAGGGTCTTCTCCTCGGGGGTGAGTGGGAAGAAGTAGTACAGCTGGTAGTGGCCCGCGTTGGCGGGCGCGGACAGCTGTTCGCCGACGACCACGCCGGCCGTGCTGGTGCGGATCGTGCGGCCGTCCGCCCTGGTGGTCTCGCGGATGATCTTGGTGAACTGGTAGGCCGCGCCGCCGCGGGCGCCGAGCTCGTGGCGCAGGTCCGCGGGCACGCTGAGGTCCGCCAGCACGTTGCCGGACGAGCGCGGCCCCCACCGCGTCTCGCCGCTGCTGGTGTCCGACCAGGCGTTGAGCACCGCGACGTCGTACTGGCCCTTGCCGCCGCTCGACAGCTGGTCGACGAGCTTGGTCAGCCACTCCTTCACGTCGAACGTGCCGCCCGCCACCTGACCCGCGCCGGGAGCGGTCCCGACCACGGTCTGGCGTCCCGCGTCCACGGCGATCGCGGACGCCTGCGTGCGGGCGACCTGGAACCCGCCCTGTGCCTGCGCGGTCGCCGACGACACCTTCGCGTCGAGCAGGCCGCCCTGCACCTGGCCGACGACGACGATGCCGAGCAGCACCATGACGGTCGCGGACAGCACGAGCGTCGTGGAGACCACGCGGAACTGGATCGACCGCCGCCAGACCGCGACGACGCGGCGCACGCCGCCGCGCACCCGCCGCAGCGCGAGGGTCCACAGCGACCACGCGCTGCGCCGGCCCGGGTGCCGCCCCGCGGACCCCGGGCCCGTGTCGGGACGACGGTCGGTACTCACGTCACACAGGTCTCACGTCAGGCGGGTCCGGCCTTGTAGCCCACACCGCGCACGGTCACCACGATCTCCGGGCGCTCGGGGTCGCGCTCGATCTTCGAGCGCAGGCGCTGGACGTGGACGTTGACCAGGCGCGTGTCGGCCGCGTGCCGGTAGCCCCAGACCTGCTCGAGGAGGACCTCGCGGGTGAACACCTGCCACGGCTTGCGGGCGAGCGCGACCAGCAGGTCGAACTCGAGCGGGGTCAGCGCGATGTTCCGGCCGTCCCGCTTGACCGAGTGCCCGGCCACGTCGATGACCAGGTCACCGATGACCAGCTGCTCGGGCGTCGGCTCCTCCGCGCGGCGCAGCCGCGCGCGGACCCGGGCCACGAGCTCCTTGGGCTTGAACGGCTTGATCACGTAGTCGTCCGCGCCGGACTCCAGCCCGACGACCACGTCGACCGTGTCGCTCTTGGCCGTGAGCATGACGATGGGCACGCCGGACTCGGCGCGGATCTGGCGGCACACGTCGATGCCGTCGCGGCCCGGCAGCATCAGGTCGAGCAGCACCAGATCCGGTTTCACCTCCCGGAACATCTGCAGCGCTTTGTCGCCGTCCGCTACGAACGACGGCTCGAAGCCTTCGCCACGCAGCACGATGCCAAGCATCTCGGACAGCGCGGTGTCGTCGTCGACGATGAGGACACGTCCCTTCATAGACATCATCGTCGCATTACCGGATCGTGACCTGCACTCATCCGAGCAATCACGATCGCGCTGACGGGCGACAAAACGCCCGTTTCCGTGACAATCGCGCTGATCAGATCGGGAGGCGTCACATCGAAGGCCGGGTTGTAGGCCTCGCTGCCGAGCGGCGCGAGGGGCAAACCGGACAACTCCGTGACCTCTCCGGCATCACGCCGCTCCACCACGATCGCGGCGCCGTCCGGGGTCTCCCGGTCCACCGTGCTCCACGGCGCGACCACCACGAACGGCACCCCGTGGTGCCGCGCCAGCACCGCCAGTGGATACGTGCCCACCTTGTTCGCGGTCGCGCCGTCCGCCGCGATCCGGTCCGCGCCCACCACGACCAGGTCCACCTCGCCCGCCGCGAACAGCGAGCCGGCCGCGCTGTCCGGCAGCACCGCGTACGGCATGCCGGTGCGCGCCG
Source organism: Yinghuangia seranimata (assembly GCF_029953285.1). GTDB lineage: Bacteria > Actinomycetota > Actinomycetes > Streptomycetales > Streptomycetaceae > Yinghuangia > Yinghuangia seranimata. The sequence continues at coordinate 97,000 of NZ_JASAOI010000060.1, forward strand.
CCTCGTACGCCGTCAGCCGCGCGCCCTGCAGCAGCGGCCGGGTCTCGTCCACCCACAGCTTTTCGAGCCGCCCCACGCGATGCAGCGCCCGCACCACGGCCAGCGCCGTGCCCTCGCCGCCCGAGACCAGCGCGCCCGTGTTGCAGTGCGTCAGCACCCGCAGCGGCCGCCCTTCCGCCAGCCCCTCGGCGAACCGCGCCCCGTGCGCCGCCATGGCCGCGCTCGCCGCCGCGTCCTCCTCGTGCAGCACCCGGGCCTCGCGCAGCGCCGCCAGAGCGTCGCCCCCGGACGCCTGCCACGCCGCCAGCGCGCGCCGCGCACCCCACGCGAGGTTCACCGCCGTCGGCCGGGCGTGCGCGATGTCCTCAGCGGCCGCCTTCACGTCGTCACCACGCGCCGCGGCCAGCGCGACGCCATAGGCCCCGACGATGCCGAGCACCGGCGCACCGCGCACCACCAGCCGCCGCACGGCGTCGACCAGCGTGGGCACGTCACTGCACACCAGCCGCACCTCCTCGGCCGGCAGCCGCGTCTGGTCGAGCAGCACGACCGCCGGGCCGTGTCCGTACGCCGTCGGCACGTCGTCGATCCAATACGCCGGACGCGGTACCCACTCGTCAGCGGCAGGGGAGGCGTTGTCCATGCCGCCCAGTCTGCCCGCCCCCGCAACCACCCGCCCCGCCGCGGTAGGCCCGTGCACGATGCCGCGCACCAACCGGACCGGGAGTCGATCATCGTGCGGGGGCGAAAACGTGCCACGATTGACCGCCACCCCCCGATCCCTTGGCAGGAACAACGAGGAGCGACTTCGATGACGGACTCTCCGGGCTCGGCCGCACCGGACGCACCGCGGCCCGACGACCCGCCGCGGTCCGGGCGGTCGCCGGAGGGTGAGCCGGCCGCCAACGGGCAGGAGACGGTCGTGGACGCAGGCACGCCGGGCACCGGCGCGGGAGCGGGCGAGGAGCGGCCCCAGGAGGCCGCGGGCACGCGGCAGGACGACGGGGCCGGGACGACGGCCGCGGGGCGCGAGGACGACGGCACAGCCCCCGCCGAGCCGGACCGGACGGACGCGGGCGACAACGGCGCCACGCCGCCCCCAGGGTGGTCCCCCCAGCAACCCCCGGCCGCGCCCGGATGGGGCGCCCCCGGCGGGCAGCAGCAGGCTCCTCCCGGCTGGTCCCCGCAGCAGCCGCCCTCGGCACCCGGGTGGGGTACGCCGCCGCCTTCCGGCTGGGGCGCGCCCGGCGGCACCCCCGGTTGGGGAGCCCCGCCGCCCCCACAGACCCCGATGCACGGCTGGGGCGCCCCCGGCGGCCCCGCGTGGGGCGCTCCGCAGGGCTGGCAGGGCCCCTACCTGCCGGCCGCGAAGCCCGGCATCATCCCGCTGCGCCCGCTCGGCGTCGGCGAGATGCTCGACGGCGCGGTGGCCGCGATGCGCGCGCACTGGAAGGTGATGATCGGCCTGTCGCTGGTCGTCGCCCTCATCACGCAGGCGATCGTGGTGCCGACGCAGTGGGCGCTGCTGCGCAACGTCGACACCTCGGTCCTCGACGACCCCGACGCCACGACCCGGCAGATCAACGACGTCATCTGGCCGGTCCTCGGATCGTCGGCGGTGATGCTGATCATCGTGGCGCTCGGCCAGCTCTTCATCACCGGCATCCTCACCCTGGTCGTCAGCCGCGCCGTCATCGGCAAGAACATGACGCTTGGGCAGGCGTGGGCCGGCACCCGCCCGCTGCTGTGGCGGCTGCTCGGTGTCTCGCTCATGACGTTCCTGATCCCGCTCGGCCTGCTGCTGGCCTGCCTGCTGCCCGGCGCGGCGCTGGCCGCCGCCGCCGGCGGCGCGGGCGGCGGGGCGCTGATCACGCTCGGCGTCATCGGCGGCGCGGGCCTGGCGATCTACGCCTACATCTGCCTGTCGCTGTCCAGCCCCGCGCTGATCCTGGAGAAGGGCACCGTCGGCAAGTCGCTGCGGCGTTCGCGCAAGCTCGTGACGAACAGCTGGTGGCGGGTCATGGGCATCACGCTGCTGATCGGGGTCCTCACCTTCCTGATCGGCGGGATCGTGCAGATGCCGTTCGTGTTCGCGACGGGCTTCTCGCTCACCCAGACGGTGCCGGACTCGTTCCTCGAGATGGTCGTCATGGGCGTCGGCCAGGTGCTGTCCTACGGCCTCACGTTCCCGTTCGGCGCCGCCGCGCTCGTGCTGCTCTACATCGACCAGCGCATGCGGCGCGAGGCACTCGACCTGGAACTCGCCCGCGCGGCGGGCCTCGTCGCGGACGACGACGCTCCGGCGGCCCCGTGACCGCAGGCCTGGGGGCGGCCTTCGCGCCGGTGCTCGCGGCGCTTTCGGGCGCCGCGACACCGCCGCCCGGGCCGGTGGACATCCCGCGCGACCCCGCCGCGGACCTCGCCCGCGAGGAACTGTCCAAGCCCATCTACCACCAGGACGACCCGTCGCTGATCCAGCGCGTCCTGAACTGGCTGATGGACCGCTTCAGCGAACTCCTCGACCGCGCCTCGAACCTGGCGCCCGGCGGCCCGTTCGGGCTGATCGTGCTGGCGCTGGTCCTGCTGGCCGTCGTCATCGCGGTACGCATGCGCCTCGGCCCGCTGCGGGTCGCCCGCCGCGCCGCCGCCCGGCGCGGCCTGTTCGCCGGCGAAGGCCCGCGCACCGCCGACGAATACCGCAGGCTCGCCGACGCGCACGCCGCCCGCGGCGACTGGGACGCGGCGGTCCAGGACCGGCTCCGCGCCGTCGTCCGCGCCCTCGAAGAACGCGCCATCCTCGACGAACGCGCCGGCCGCACCGCCGACGAGGCCGCCGCCGAGGCCGGCATCCACCTCCCGCAGCTCGCCGACCCGCTGCAAGCCGCCGCCGTGATGTTCGACGACGTCCGCTACGGCGCCCACCCCGCGACCGCCGACATGGACGCCGCACTGCGCGACCTCGACACCCGCTGCGCCGCGGCCCGCCCCGCCGCCGAACCGGTCGCCGCGGCCCCGGACAGGACCCCCCGGTGAGCGCGGCAGGCACGGCGGACCCCGAGGCGCCGCAGGAGGGTTCGGCCACGCCCGGCCCGACGGACACGACCCCGAGCACGACCTCGGTCAGCCCCGACGCCGCCGCGTTGTGGCGGGCCGCCCGCGGCCCGCTGCTGCTGGCCGTGCTCATCCTCCTCGTCGTCAGCGGCACCGTCCTGCTGACCGGCGGCCGCGACCACGGCGAGCTCGATCCGCGGGCCGTCGACCACGCCGGCTCCCGGGCGCTCGCCGAACTCCTGCGCGGGCAGGGCGTCGACGTCACCCTGGTGACCGACACCGCCGACCTGACCCCCGCGATCGAGCGCGCGCCCGAGACGACCACGCTCTTGGTGCCGTTCCCGAACCGGCTGACCGCCGAACAGCGCGTTGCGGTGGGCGTCTTGCGACCGGGACGCGTCGTCCTCGTCGGCGCCGACCAGGAGGCCCTCGACACGTTCGAGATCAGCGCCCACGACTTCGGCGACGCCGGCACCGCGGACGTCCAACCACGCTGCGACCTGCCCGAGGCCCTCCGCGCCGGCGACGCCGACCTCGGCGGCCACGGCTACGCCGCCAACACTTCTGGAACCGTGCGCTGTTACCCCCGGCACGGCGCCCCGTCCCTGGTGATCGTGCCGCGCGACGGCGGCGACGTCGTCCTGCTCGGCAGCGGCGCGGCACTGCGCAACGACCGGCTCGCCGACCGCGGGAACGCGTCCCTGTCCCTCCAACTCCTCGGCGCGGAACCGCACCTGCTCTGGTACCTGCCGGAAGGCGCCGACACCGGCGAGCACAAGGGCCTGCTCTCGCTGCTGCCCGACGGCTGGCGCTTCGGGATGCTCCAACTCGGCTTCGCGCTCGTGCTGTTCGCGCTGTACCGGGCGCGCCGTCTGGGACCGGTCGTCAACGAGCCGCTGCCGGTCGTCGTCCGCGCGACCGAGACCGCCGAAGGCCGCGCCCGCCTCTACCGCCGCGGAGGCACCGTCGGACGCGCCGCCGAGGAACTCCGCGCGGCGACCCGCGGCCGTATCGCGGCCCGACTCGGACTCGGCGACGCGACGCTGCCGCCCGCAGTCCTGACCGACGCGGTCGCGGCACGCACCGGCCGCTCCACCGCCGAGGCCCACGAGCTGCTGTACGGTGCGAACCCGGACGACGAAGCCGCGCTGGTCGCCCTGGCCGACCGGCTCGACCTGCTGGAAGAAAACGTCAAGACAGGGGTACGACAGCCTTGACTGCTCCCCTCCCTCGTGAGGAAGGGATTTCTGGCTCAGGCCGCCTGGCTGTCCGGCGGACAGCCAGGTCCTATGCCCTCGACACCAGCCGGGTTCAGACCTGCCCGGATCAGCATCACACGGGCGGAGTTCTTGTCCCGGGGGGACGAGGCTCCGCACGCGGTGCAGACGTAGGTTCGTTCAGAAAGGGGGAGTGCGTGCTTGGCTCTCGCTCCGCACTGCGCGCAGTCCATCGTGGTGTGCGCGGGGTGCACGAGACGGACGTCCCGCGCGTGCTTGAGGCCCATCTCGACCAGGGCCCGCTTGGTCGCGCCGATCGCGGCGTCGGCGGCCTTGCGTGCCATGGTGGTCCTGGCGAGGAACTTCGGCCGGAAGTCCTCGACCGCGATCGCGTCGTGGTCGGCCACGACGCGCTTGGCCCACTTGCGGGCGGTGTCCTGCCGCTGCCGGGCGACCGTGGCGTGCAGCTTCGCGGCCTGGCGCCGGGCGTGCCGATAGCGCCGCGAACCCGCCTTGCCCCGTGGCGGTCTGCGGCGCGCCATCATCCGCTGGTACCGGGCCAGCCCGGCGGCGGCCTTGCGCCCGTGCTCGGCGTGCGGCAGGTCGTAGGCGACGTCGGTGGTGGTCGCGGTCTCGCGCACGCCCCAGTCGACCCCGAGCACCCGGCCCGTGGCGGGCAGCGGCTCGAGCTGCGCGGGGACGACGAACGACGCGTACCAGTCACCGAGTCCGTCCCGGTAGACCCGGACGGACGACGGCTCGGCCGGCAGACCCCGAGACCAGACCACGGTCACCACGATCCCGCCCGCCAGACACAGCCGCCCGTCCTTGAGGCGGAAACCGCGCCGGGTGTAGTTCAAGGTCGGCGCGGGCCCGCGCCGCTTCTTCCACCGCGGCATACCTGCCCGGCGGTGCTGCGGCAGCCGGTCCCGGATGTCCTTGACCGCCTTGGCGCGGGACCTGCCGAAGTCCCTGACGGTCTGCTGCTGCGGGACCGAACCGCCCTCACGCAGCCACGGCGTCACCCGCCGCGCGTCGGTCAGCATTCGGTCGAGCGCGGCCGGGCCCACCTTCTCTCCGTCCGCGTGGGCCTTCTTCGACCGGGCGACGCATTCATTCCAGATCCACCGGCACCGCGACCGCTCATCCAGCAGTGCCGCCCGCGCGGTCCGCGACAGGCGCAAGCGGTAGGTGTACCGGGCATGCCCGGCGTCCTCGTTCTCGCGCGCCATCGTCACCTGCGCGACCCTAGCCGCGCCCACCGACACTCCCGCCCAGGCACATGGTCGGCAGCGCGCCACCTTGCGACGGTCCGGCTGTCCCTGCCCCGCTACGCGGGCGACCAAATTCCTCCCTGGCCTGAAGACCGGGGCATCCTTCGGAGGTCTAGGTGAGCGGACCGGTCCACACGCACGCCCCCGAGCCGTCGCACGGCGGCATGGACGCCAACGGCACGGACCGCAACGGCGCGCCCGGCCCCGAAACGGCCGAGGTGAGCGCGGACCAGGCGCGCGACGCCATGGAGGCGCTGCGCACCGAGGTCGCCAAGGTGATCGTCGGCCAGGACGCGGTGGTGTCCGGGCTCGTCATCGCGCTGCTGTGCCGGGGCCACGTGCTGCTCGAGGGCGTCCCCGGCGTGGCGAAGACCCTGCTGGTCCGCACCCTCGCGCGCGCCCTCGACCTCACGTCCACGCGCGTGCAGTTCACCCCGGACCTCATGCCCGGCGACGTCACCGGGTCGATGGTCTACGACGCCCGCACCGCCGAGTTCTCGTTCCGCGCCGGGCCGGTCTTCACCAACCTCATGCTCGCCGACGAGATCAACCGCACGCCGCCCAAGACCCAGGCCTCGCTGCTTGAGGCGATGGAGGAACGCCAGGTCTCCGTCGACGGCACCCCGCGGCCGCTGCCCGACCCGTTCCTGGTCGCCGCCACCCAGAACCCGATCGAGTACGAGGGCACCTACCCGCTGCCCGAGGCCCAGCTCGACCGCTTCCTGCTCAAGCTCACCGTGCCGCTGCCCGGACGCGACGACGAGATCGCCGTCCTGCAGCGGCACGCCCACGGCTTCGACCCGCGCGACCTGGACGCCGCCGGCATCCGCCCGGTCGCCGGAGCCGCCGAGCTCGCCGCCGGACGCCGGGCGGTGGCCGGGCTGCGCGTCGACCCGGACGTCCTGGCCTACGTCGTCGACGTGGTCCGTGCCACCCGTACCTCGCCGTCCCTCCAGCTCGGTGTCTCCCCGCGTGGCGCGACCGCCCTGCTCGGCAGCGCCCGCGCCTGGGCCTGGCTGTCCGGCCGCGACTACACGACACCGGACGACGTGAAGGCACTCGCCAAACCGACGCTGCGGCACCGCGTCCGGCTCCGCCCGGAGGCCGAACTGGAAGGCGTCACGGCGGACGCGGTCATCGACGCGGTCCTGGCCGCCGTACCGGTGCCGCGCTGAGCGCACACGACGTCGCCCCAGCCCCACGACAGACCTGACCGCACGACCCGTACGAACGGCACCACCGACACGACCGGCACCACCCGCACCCCGCCCGACGAGAGGACGGACGCACGGCGATGACGCTCACCGGCCGCACCGCGCTGCTCGCCGCCCTCGGCGCGCTCGTCGTCGGACTGCTGATGCCGTCCTGGACGGGCATCGCCCTCGTCGAGGCGTGTGTGGCCCTCGGTGTCGTCGTCGACCTGCTGCTGGCCGGCCCGGTCCGAGGGCTGACGTTCAGCCGCGGCGGGGACACGTCGGTGCGGCTCGGAGAGCCCGCCTCCGTCACCCTGACCGTGCACAACCCGTCCACGCGGCGCGTGACGGGACTACTGCGCGACGCCTGGCCACCGAGTGCCGGAGCAGCCCGACAACGCCACACGCTGGCGATCCCGGCCGGGGAACGCCGCCGCCTCACCACCGCCCTCGTCCCGACCCGCCGCGGCGACCGCCGCGCCTACCGGGTCACCGTGCGCTCCCTGGGCCCCCTGGGCCTCGCCGGACGCCAGGGCTCCCACGAGGTGCCGTGGACGGTCCGCGTCCTGCCCGCCTTCCCCAGCCGCCGCCTGCTGCCGAGCAAGCTGGAACGCCTCCGTGAGCTCGACGGCCGCTCGGCCGTCCTCACCCGCGGCCGCGGCACCGAGTTCGACACCCTGCGCGAGTACGTGCCCGGCGACGACGTCCGCTCCATCGACTGGCGGGCCACCGCACGCAGCCAGAACGTCGTCGTCCGCACCTGGCGCCCGGAACGAGACCGGCACATCCTCGTCGTCCTCGACACCGGCCGCACCTCCGCCGGCCGCATCGGCGACGCGGAAGGCGCCCTGGGCAACGCCCCCAGGCTCGACGCCGCCATGGACGCCGCACTCCTCCTGACCGCGGTCGCGGCCAAGGCCGGCGACCGCGTCGACCTCCTGGCCCACGACCGCCGGGTCCGCGCCGATGTCCGAGGTACGTCGCGCACCAACGTGCTGCCGTCCTTCGTCCAGGCGATGGCTCCCCTCGAGCCCGCGCTCGTGGAATCCGACGCACCGCACCTGGTCGCCGAGATCATCCGCCGCACGAAGCGCCGGTCACTGGTCGTCCTGCTCACCGGCCTGGACACCGAAGCCGTACGCGAAGGCCTCCTCCCGGTCCTCCCCCAGCTCACCAGCCGCCACGAGGTCGTGGTGGCCGCGGTCGCCGACCCGGCCCTGACAGCCATGTCCAACGGCCGCGGCACCGCAGAGGCCGTCTACGCCGCCGCAGCGGCCGCCCGCGAACTCTCCGAACGCCAGGCCACCGCGGCCGAGCTCCGCCGCCACGGCGTCACCGTCGTCGACGCCCCGCCCGGCGACCTCGCCTCCCAGCTGACCGACCTGTACCTGGCCCTGAAACTCGCCGGCCGCCTCTGAGTCAAACGAGGACAGCAATGACGCGGGAAGAAAAGGCCCCGGAAACGCAAGAAAGCCCGCCCGGGCGAACCCGGGCGGGCTTTCTCACAAGTAAATTCCGGCGGCGTCCTACTCTCCCACACCCCTTCGAGTGCAGTACCATCGGCGCTGAAGAGCTTAGCTTCCGGGTTCGGAATGGGACCGGGCGTTTCCTCTTCGCCATGACCACCGGAAAACCATC
>NZ_JASAOI010000061.1 GCF_029953285.1 Yinghuangia seranimata
CACAATCCGACACCCCGCCTCGCCCACTGCCACCCGCTCCTCACCACGAGCCGCGTGGCCCAGGCGAAAGTGCATTGCGCCGCCACCCGGAGCGGGCGGCGGCGCGACGTACGGGAACTGCGGCCATCCGGGCCGTGCGCGATGACTCGACGAGGGGCCAGCCTGCGATTCCCGGCACCTCAGACCGGTTGCGCGGCGCGGCCATGGGCCGCGCCGCGCTATCCGACGACTTCGCTCGCCGATCCGACACTGTCGCTGCGCACTCCTAGTGGGGCAAGCATGCGACGAACTCGCCCCACGCCGTCCCGGTGAACCCGAGGCGTGGGCTGTCGGCGATCTTCGAGTCCCGTGCGAGGACTAGGGCTGGTGAGGGGTAAGCGACTTCGACGCACATGTTCTCGGCACTGCCGGAGTACGTCGACTTGACCCACGAGGTTGCACTCACTGTCATCTTGCATCCCTTGCACGCTCGATCAAGATGGCTTTCGTGTCACTCGGAGATAGTGCCACTTGCGCCACCTGATCGAACAAGGCCCTGCTTTGGGCGACTTCGTGAGCATGGGAGCGGGGGATGGTCCCTAACAGCGATTCGACGAAGAGTTGATCAGGATCGCGGGCGTCAGGGAACGTGAGGATCTGAAAGCTGGAGCTCAACAGTCCCCGCCTTCCGGCGCTGAACGGCACAAGCTGGAGCGTGACGTTGGGCAGCGCGGACATCGTCACCAGATAGCGCAGTTGATCGCGCATAACTTCAGCGCTCCCGGTGACCACCGAAAGGGCGCCTTCCCACATGAGTGCATGCAGTGAGAGCCGTGGTTCTTCGAGCAGCCGTCGCTGACGACGCAGCCGGACTTCGACAGTTGCCTCGACCTGGTCCAGGTCGAGCGCCCGGACCATCTCCATGTTCGTCGCCCGTGCGAAGTCACGCGTCTGCAGCAGGCCCGGGACAGCCGCCAGGTGGTATTCCAGCATCGCCAGCGCCTCGTTCTCCATCGCAAGGAAGCACGACTGGCTTGGAGTCAGTACATCGTCGTAGCGGACCCACCAGTCGCGGACGTTGCGCTCGCCGAGCAGTGTCGGGTTTTGGCGCGGCGCGGCTCATGGCCGCGCCGCGCAATGGGGTCCGAGGTGCCGGGGGCGCAGGTTGCGCTCCTCGTCGGGTCTTCGCGCGCAGCGTCGATGGCCGACGTTCCCGTACGCAAAATGCACTTCGCCTGGGCCATGCGGTTCGTGGTGGGGAGCGGGTGGCAGTGGGCGAGGCGGGGTGTCGGATTGTGGGGCCCCGGGTGGCGGGGGCCCCCCCGGGGGGGGGGGGGGGGGGGGTGACGGGGCGGGGGGGGGGGGGGC
>NZ_JASAOI010000062.1 GCF_029953285.1 Yinghuangia seranimata
GGTGTCGGATTGTGCGCCCGCGTTTCGCGGGCGCACAACGGAGGTTCGGGTAGTGCGGTTGCCGGCGAGCGTTTTCGGGTGGGTTCCACGGTGCGCTGTACCAGGCAACCGGTTGAGGTGACGGGGATCGCAGGTTGGGCCGTTCGTCGGGTCATCGCGTGCAATGGGGTGGCCGGCGGGTGGAGGTGCTGGTCGGCAGGGGGGTTGTACGGGCGGGGTACTCCGCTCGTTGGAGCGGGGGGCGTTGAAATCGTCTTGGGGGGCGACTCGGGGGGCGGGTCGCGTCCGAACAATGGGGGCATGGGCGACTTGACGGCGCTTGTGCGGCGCACGGCGGACGAGCTTGCGGCCGATCGGGCCGGTGTCGTGGTGGCCGGGGTGCGGGGTGGGGAGACCGCGTTCGCGGGTGCGGGGCGGGTGGGCGGGGACCATGCGGGGGACGACGTTCCCGGGCCGGACACGCTGTTCGAGATCGGGTCGATCACGAAGGTGTTCACCGCGCTGCTGTTCGCGCGGTTGGTCGGACGCAAGACGGTCGCGCTCGACGAAGCGCTCGCGGACGCGCTGCCCTCGGGCGCGCGTGTGCCCGAGCGCGGTGGGGTCCACATCACGCTGCAGCATCTGGCGACGCACCGCTCTGGCCTTCCCCGGCTGCCGAAAGGCATGCTGCTGAAGGCGCTGCTCAAGCCCAACACGCCGGATCCGTATGCGCACTGCACGGCCGACCACCTGATCGGCGGGCTAGCCCGCACCCGCCTCGGTGCCCCTCCCGGCCGGCGGTTCCGGTACTCGAACCTCGGCGGCGGGCTGCTCGGCATGGCGCTCGCGCACCGCGCGGGCACCGACTACGAGACGCTGGTCCTGCGGGAGATCGCCGCCCCGCTCGGCATGGTCGACACCGTGGTGGCCGTCGACGCGGCGCGGGCCAAGCGCACGGCCGCCGGGCACAGCCGCACGGGCGAGCCGGTCCCGTCGTGGCGGCTGATGGACCTGGTCGGCGCGGGCGGCCTGCGGTCGACGGCCGCGGACCTCACGCTGTTCGCGCGGGCGCACCTGGCGTTCGCGGAGGAGGGCCCGCTGGACACGGGTGAGCTGGCGGACGCCATGCGCCTCGCGCGTACCGTCGACGAGCCGATGCGCGGCCCGGCCCGCGTGCACCTGGGCTGGATGAGCCTGCCCGCGGGCGGCCCCGGCGGTCCGCGCATGTACTGGCACAACGGCGGCACTGGAGGCTTCTCCTCTTATATAGGGGTCGATCCCGCGCACGACGCCGCCGTCGTGGTCCTCAGCAGTTCGAGCCGCTCGGTGGACGCCCCCGCGACCGACCTGCTGCGCGGCCTCGCCTTCGACGATCGCTGACAAACCGTCAGAAAGATCCCCGTGCGCTCTGGAGATCGTTGGCCGATGCACGCATGATGCGGTCAGCGCGCCCCGGTCGGCGGGCGCCGGCGTCGCGGGTGAGGAGCACAGCGTGGAGATGGCGGAGCTGTTGGACGGTCACGACGCGGTCGGCCTCGCCGAGCTCGTGCGCACCGACCAGGTCAAGCCGGCCGAGCTGCTGGACGCCGTGGTCGCCCGCCTCGAGGAGCGCAACCCGGTGCTCAACGCGGTGGTGTCGACCCGCCTCGACGAGGCGTACCGCGACGTCGCCGCCGGCCTGCCGGAGGGTCCGCTGCGCGGTGTCCCGTTCGGGGTCAAGGACCTGGAGTGCGACGTCGCGGGGATGGCGTCGACGTACGGCAGCCGGCTGTTCGCGGACAACGTCGTCGACCGGGACGGCGTCCTGGCGTCCCGCTACCGCGCGGTCGGCCTGGTGCTGGTCGGGAAGACCAACACGCCGGAGTTCGGCAAGAACGCGAGCACCGAGCCGCTGCTCTTCGGCCCCGCCCGCAACCCGTGGAACACCGGCTACTCGACGGGTGGTTCGAGTGGCGGTTCGGCGGCGGCCGTGGCCGGCGGCATCCTCCCGGCCGGGCACGCGAACGACGGCGGCGGGTCGATCCGCATCCCGGCGGCGTGCTGCGGCCTGTTCGGGCTCAAGCCGTCGCGCGGACGCGTGCCGCACGACGGGGCCGACGGTGCCTTCGCGAGCCCGCTGTCGATAGCGAACGCGGTGACCCGCACGGTGCGCGACAGTGCCGCGCTGCTGGACGCGGTGGCCGGCCCGCTCCCGGGCGACCCGTCCCTCGTACCCGCGCCCGCGGGCTCGTTCCTCGCCGCGCTGGCCGAGCCGCCGGCCCGGCTGCGGATCGGCTTCGCGACGGTCAGCGCGGACGGTGTCGCCGCGCATCCCGCGGCGGTGGCCGCCGTCGAGCGCACGGCCGCACTGCTGGCGGAACTGGGGCACGACGTCTCCGAGTCCGCGCCCTCGTGGGACCCGGCCGTGGTCACGAACGCGCTGCGCGTCCTGATGGGCGCGGCGACCCGAGCCCGGATCGAGGACCGGCTGGCCGCCCTCGGGCGCGACGTCGCGGTCGACGACCTCGAGCCGATGCAGCGCTTCGCGTACGACGCGCTGGCCTCAGTGCCCGCGGCGGTGCTGACCCGCACGCTGCGCGAGACGGAACTGTTGGGCCGTCACATCGCCCCGTGGTTTGCCGAGTTCGACGTGTGGCTGACACCTACGCTCGGCATCGGGGTGCCGCAGCTGGGCTGGATGGACACCACGCGCGTGGAGACGATGGGGAACGCCGGCCAGATGACGTGGTTCACGTCGGTGTTCAACGCGACGGGCCTGCCCGCGGCGTCGGTGCCGGCCGGCTTCGACGGCCAAGGGCTGCCCGTGGGCGTGCAGTTGGTCGGGCGGATGGGTGCCGAGGCGACGCTGCTGCGGGTCGCGGCACAGCTCGAGGAGGCCGCGCCGTGGCCGTGGCAGGCGCCGTGGCCGGTGGCCGCGCGGGATTGACCGGGCACGGGACCGGGCACGGGACCGGGCACGGGACCGGCGCCGCCGGACCGGACAAGGGAACAGTCCGGCGGCGCCTCCCGGAGGCCAACCCCCGTGGCCCGCACCGGTGTCGACGGTGCAGGCCACGTGTCCTCCGGGGCCGGGAGCCGGCTAGGCGGCCTGGGCGCCGCCCTGCGGGACGGGGCTGATCGCCGTGCTGGAGCGCCCGTCCACGCCGACCGGCACGTCGCCGTCGACGGTGGTGCGGTGCAGGACGCGCTTCGCCGTGCCGAAGTCGGACACGGCGCGGTGCTGGGTGGCACGGTTGTCCCAGATCGCGACGTCGCCCGGCTGCCACGTCCAGCGCACGGTGTTCTCGATGCGCGTGACGTGGCCCTGCAACAGGTCGATGAGCAGCTTGGAGTCGTCGCGCGAGTAGCCGGCGATGCGCTGGACGAACCCGCCCAGCAGCAGCGTGCGTTCGCCGGTCACCGGGTGCACGCGCACGACCGGGTGCTCGGTCTCGTACTTCGTCGAGGCGAAGATCTCCTGGTAGCGCTTGAACGCCTCGGCGTCGCGGTCGGGGTTGACGCCCGCGTAGTCGTAGACGTTGGTGTGGACCGCGCGCAGCGAGTTCGCCAACTCCTTGAGTTCGGGGGTCAGTTCGTCGTACGCGGCAGCGGTGTTAGCCCACACGGTGTGGCCGCCCGCCTCGGGGATCTCGATGGCGCGCAGGATCGAGGCGAGCGGGTAGGCGGGGACGAAGGTGACGTCGGTGTGCCACTGGTCGGCGGCGCCGCCGTACTCGCTGGTGATCGGGAGGACCAGCTCGCCCTCGGTGTTGACCGTGGGGTGGCCGATCGGATCGCCGAGCAGGCGGGTGAAGTCGAGCTGGATCTCGTCGGTCAGGTGGTCCTGACCGCGGAAGAACACGACCTTGTGGGCGTGCAGGGCGTCGCGGACGGCGTCGACCGTGGCGGGGTCGAGGTCGCCCGAAAGGCGCACGTTGCCGATGACGGCGCCGATGCGTCCGGCGACCTTGGTGACGGTGATGCCCTCGATGGCGGTGGCGGTCACAGCTTTTCCTTCCGATGCATGGACATGGCGGTCCGCGCCCAGGCGTGTCGGAGCGGACGCCGAGAAGGGCGTCGGCATGCCGTACGGGCCTTGAGAGAACGAGAGAGAGGTCGCGCGACCGCCGCGCGAATCGGGCGCGGTCAGGACAGGCGGGAGAGGCGGCGCGCGTCGGTCAGCGACAGTGCGCGCCGGGCGGCACCGGCAGGTGCGTGATGCGGTGGAGAACCAGCATGCGCACGATTCTGGGGTGGGATAGGTGCAGGGGTCAACTATTAACGGATGACCATACTGCGACACACCCGGATGAGTGCGTCCAATTCCTCATCAGATGGTAAAGATCGCCGTACGGTGAAGGTCCGTCAGGCCGCCGCGGCGGCCTCCCACCCCTCCCGACGAGGTGAGTCGTGCGCTCAGCCCGTGCTGCAGCCGTGCTCGTGGTCGTCGCCGTCCTGGCCGCCGTGGGCTTCGTGTTCCTGGCCAAGGACACCGACACCGCCAAGAAGAAGTCCCCGACGGCCGGCTCGGGCGGCGGCACCGACAAGCGCGTCCAGGCCGCGCCGCCGCCCGCCGCACAGCCGCTCACACTGATCGGCGACGGCTCGACGTCCGTCACCCCCGGCACCCAGCCCAACCGGCACCCCGTCGACAAGCTGCAGCCCGGGCAGCAGCCGCCGCAGTTCGTGGTCTTCTCGTGGGACGGCGTCGGGGAGGACAACCAGAAGCTGTTCTCGCACTTCCGGCAGGTCGCCCGGGAGTCCAAGGCGAACATGACGCTGTTCCTCAGCGGCATCTACGTCCTGCCCGGCAGCCAGCGCGCGCAGTACCACGGGCCGAACAAGCCGGTCGGCCAGACCGACATCGGCTTCCTCGACGCCAACGAGGTGCACGACACCATCGAGCAGCTCGGCCTGGCGTGGCAGGACGGCCACGAGGTCGGCACGCACTTCAACGGGCACTTCTGCGGCCCGAGCGGCGGCGGCTCGTGGACGCCCGCGGACTGGGTCAACGAGACCGAGCAGGCGATCAAGTTCGTCCAGACATGGAAGACCACGACCGGCATCAACGACCTGCCGCCCCTGCCGTTCGACTACAAGAAGGAGCTGATCGGCGGCCGCGCGCCGTGCCTGGAGGGCCAGAAGGCGCTGCTCCAGGCCGCGCCGCAGCTGGGCTTCCGGTACGACTCCAGCTCGCCGGGCGCCCGCCAGGTGTGGCCGGCCAAGTCCAACGGCATCTGGGACTTCGGGCTGCAGTCGATCCCGCTGCCGGGCCACTCGTTCGAGGTCCTGTCGATGGACTACAACATCATGTTCAACCAGTCCCGCACGGTGAAGGGCGACCCGGCGAACTTCCCCGCGTGGGAGGAGCAGGCGTACCAGAGCTACACGGCGGGCTTCAACCGCGCGTACACCACCAACCGCGCGCCGATGATCATCGGCAACCACTTCGAGAGCTGGAACGGCGGCATCTACATGAAGGCCGTCGAGCGCACGATGCGCGAGGTGTGCGCCAAGGACGGCGTGCGCTGCGTGTCGTTCCACGAGCTCGCCGACTGGATGGACGCGCAGGACCCCGAGGTGCTCGCCAAGCTCCAGAAGCTGAACCTGTCCGAGAAGCCGGACTGGACGACCTACCTCGCCCCGGCTCCCGCGGCTCCCGCGGCACCGGCCGCCCCGGCCGCTCCCGCCGCTCCCCCGGCGGCACCCGCCGCCGCCCAGCCCGCGGCGCTGCCGCCGGCCCGGCAGGGGTCGTAACCGGCCCGGGTTCCCTCGAACCCGAACGCGGGGTGCCCGGCGGCTCCGAGCCGGGCACCCCGCGGTGCTTTCGCCAACAGCCCTACCGCGCCAGGTGTTCCCGCAGGAACCGCGCGGTGGCGTCGACCGCCTGGGTGACATACGGCTCGCCGTCGTACAGGTCGACGTGCAGCTTCGCGTCGAGCCACACGATCTCCTTCGGGTCGGCCATCCGCTCGTACGCCTCCTTCGCCCCCTCGGGCGAGCAGTACGCGTCCTCGACCCCGTGCACGATCAGCCCGGGCGTCGGCCCGAGGAAGTCCGCGCCCGCCATGTTGTCGACGGTGACCATCTCGCGCACCGACGCCCGCGTCACCCGGTTGCGCCAGTGCTCTGCCGCGCTGCGCTCCGTGCCGTAGTACGCGAACGGCTCGGCCCCGCCCATCGCCGCCTCGCCCTCCTCGGCGACCGCCGGCAGGTACTCGACGTCACCCCCGCCGTCCTGCCGCTCAAGCGTCTCGACGAAGCCGGCGAGCGCCTGCCGATAGCCCTCGGGCCCGAAGCCCGCGCGCATCGCGTACGGCGAGTTGTACGCCCCGGCGATACCCGCGAACGCCTTCACCCGCGGGTCGAACGCCGCGAACTTCAGCGCGTAGCCGCCGCCGAGGCAGATCCCGACCGCCCCGATCCGCGCCGCGTCCACCTCGGGCCGCGACCGCAGCAGGCTCACCGCCGCCCGCAGGTCCGCCAGCTTCCCCTGCGGGTCCTCATGCTGCCGCGGCGCCCCGCCCGACTCACCCCAGTTCCGGTGGTCGAACGCCAGCGTGGCGAACCCGAGCTCCGCCAGCCGCGCCGCGTACGTCCCGGTCACCTGCTCCTTCACCCCGGTGAACGGTCCCGTGAACACCAGACCGGCCACCGGCCCGGTGCCCCCTTCGGGCAGGCGCAGCACACCGGCGATCTCGATCCCTTCGACAAAAAAGGACACCCGCTCCACAGTCGTCATCCCCGCAGCAAACCACGCCCCCCACCCTGCCGCGCCGCCCCGCCCCCCGGCATTCCACCTGAATCCGGCACGGCCGCCCAGCATTCGAGACTCGAACACACTTTGTATGACAGCGAGTTCAGGCGCTAGGTTCACCTCCAACCAGTTTGTCACTTCGGGGGAAGACGGCACCCATGGCACCCGATCCAGGCGCTCCCAATCCGTATCCGAACCTCGGGTTCAATCCCGCCCCAGGCGCGATACCGACGATTTCCCACATGGTCGACATGCTGCGCGCCGCACAGCGGGCTCTCGACGACGCCAAGCAGTGCGTCACGACGATCTCCCAAAGCAACAGCGCCGTATGGAAGGGCGATGCCGGGGACGGGTTCCGCAAGGACATCAGCGAAAAGCTGCCCGGCCGCCTGACCAAGGCGGCCACCTCCATCAGCCAGGCCGCCGACCACCTGACGCAATGGCAGACCGACCTGGCCGGCTTCCAGGACGAGGCCAAACGCCTCGAAGGCGACGCGGCGGCAGCGAGGCAGAAGCGCGACACGGCCGCACAGAGCGAGCAACAGGCCTCGGGCAACGTCGACTTGCAACTTCTCAACCAGCGCTTCGACTCCGATGCGGCACTGACGAACGCGCAGCAGCGATACGACACGGCGGCGAAGTCCCTCATCGACGCCCGCACCGCGGCGAACAACGCGGTGGAGGAGTTCAACGCCATCATCAAGCGCGCCGAGGAACTGCAACACCGCCACGAGTCCGACGCGAAAGCCGTGGCGGGCAAACTGGACGACGCGGATGACATAGCCCCGCACAAGCCGAGTTTCTGGCAACGGCTGAAAAACCAGTTCACCGACCTGAAGAACCTCGGCGACATGCTGGCCTTCGTCGGAGCCGCGGCCGGCCTGGCGGCCTTGACGATCCTCAGCGGCGGCACCCTAGCCCCGTTCCTGCTCGCGGGTGCGGCGGCGCTGAGCGCGGGCGCACTGGCCGCACACCTCGCGGATGACGGCATGTGGAAGAAGGTTCTGACGGGGAAGGCCGGGTTCCAGGGCTACGTGTCCGTCATCGGCGACGCGATCGGTGCTGTGCCAGGAGCGTCGGCAGTCGTCATGGCCGGGCGCGCCAGCGTGCGAGCTGCGGTGGCAAGTTCGGCCCAGGCTGTCAGGTGGGGCGGACAGGCGGCCACCAAGAGCCAGTTGCTGGTCGAAGCAGCCAAAGACATGACCAGGACGTTGCCGGCGGCAAACGCCGCTGTATTCGGCGGTACGCAAGTAACCATCAACACCCTGGTCCAGGCGACCCGGGAGGGAACTGCGGCTGCTGTGGCGGCGATGCCTGCCGCGTCGACGGCGACCAAGGTGATCCAGGGCCTCACAACGGCCGGCACCGGCTACGACGTTGCCAGCAACCTCGGGCTGACCCCGAACATCGACCACTCCCCGGTGGACTTCCTGTTGACCGCCCCAGGGGCCAAGCCCGCGTTCGACGCCGGCAGGGCCGCCTTCCAGCGAATCCCGTGAGCGCCCAAGATGAACATCGACTTCAATCTGCCCGAGGGGTTTCTGGCCATCGACCTGGCCCCCGACCCCGACCGACTGAGGGTCCTTTGGGAACATGCCACGGGCGCCCTGACCGACGACGAGTTGCAGAGCGCCGCAGCATCATTCGCCACCATGTACGTGGTCCTGGACGAGTTGCGCAGTCGACAGACCGTGCACATATCCGTGGGCATACACCCCTATGGGGATGACTCATTCTCCCGTGCCCTGTTCACGGTCTCGCTGCGAGACAGCGAGATACCCGACAGCAGCCTCGCCCTCCACGCAGTACGGCGCGTCCTCGACGAACGGCCGAGCATGGAAACGGTCACCGATATCGACCTATGGAAGTCCGGACCGGCGATCCTGATGGACGGGGAGCACACGCCCGACCCGTCCCTGCCCGACGTCAAGCTGCGCCAGAGCCGACTGATCGTCCCGTTCCCGGACGGTGACTCTCGTCTCGCCGTGATGGACATGGCCACGCCGGACCTGCGCAGCGGGGACGACTACCGTGACCTGCTGATACTGATCGGCGAAACGCTGAGCTTCAGGGAGACCCGACAGGCCGCCCCCGAGCCTCCCGCACCCGCCGCGGGGCCAGGCCTGATCGCCTCTGTACTCGGTTGACGGGGAGGAGCAAGCATGCAGGTGGCGGGTAACGCACCGCCCAGCGGAGCCGAGTTCGAAGCAGCAGTGCGGCGCGCGGATCGGCGCAGAGCGTGGCGGATGGCTCCGTGGGTGGTGCTGATCATCATCGGAACGGTGCAGGCGAACGTCACTCGGCACCCGCACTTGGGGACAACGGTCGCTTTCGTCTCGGGTTTTGCGCTGTTCTTCCACGCCATCGTCTGGTCGGCACGTCGAGGCCTGTCCACCGAGGCGATGACCGTGATCCGGACGTACCCATGGACGCCGGTCACCCTTGCGACAGGCACTGGGCCTGGTGCTCCTTATGACGACACCCGGCTGATCGCGCCGGACGGCGGCGTTCTCGTGCTCATTTCCTCGCCGTTGAAGAAGCCCGAGGCCGGCAGCATGGCGGTCTGGTTCGCAGGAGACCTGCGTGTGGGCGGCTACTACGTGGTGCCAGGACAGGGTCTACGGCCGCGCCGCATCCAGGCCCTCGCGCCGGCCTTTCTCGAGCCGTCGTCGCCTGAGACGGATCGCAGGGCCGTCGAGACCGGCCTCGCCGAGCCCGGCGACTTCGTCGCCGGTGCGCAGCGCACTGACGTGGAGTTCGACGTCGTTCCGTCGTCGCAGACACCGACCCCGTCGGCCATCGAGCTGCCCCGGGTCTACAGCGGGATCACCGCGCCCGCTCGGTTCGACGAACAGGGCCGCGTCCGGCTCCCCCGCGTCGAGCGCGATCGCCTCGGTCAGACAACCGGCTTTTTTCGCGTGTCCGTGTCCGGGTTCGAAACCTCATGTGGCGGGAACGCCTTCAAGATCGCCTGGTCCGAGCTCACCCACGTCGTCCTACGCGACGGTCGGATCACCGGGGTGCACGGTGACGGTCCAGTGGTGCCCAGCTGGGATCCCATCAGCCTGCGCGCGCAGGG
This sequence comes from Yinghuangia seranimata, assembly GCF_029953285.1. Lineage (GTDB taxonomy): Bacteria > Actinomycetota > Actinomycetes > Streptomycetales > Streptomycetaceae > Yinghuangia > Yinghuangia seranimata. Next base: position 9,795 of record NZ_JASAOI010000062.1, read on the forward strand.
ACAACTGCGCACTATCTGGCTGAGCGCTGAGGCGGAGCTCGGTTCGGTGCCCGGTGGGCTTCCCGCGGTGGCGGCGGCGTTGATCCACTATGCGCGTGAGTCCGGGGCCGGGACTCGGGTGCTGTTGGGTGTCGACCCGGCGTATGTCACCTCGCGCGGATGATCCTTGACATTGCTAAGGATCTGGACAGGGCCCGTCGGCGCACCTAGCATCGACCGACCTTCGGGCCCGGCGAACGCGAGGCGGCGCATTTCATGACACCGACACCTGAGCACACGTCACCCTCCGTCGAAGGCAAGGCGGTTCTCGTCACCGGCGGGTCTCGCGGGATCGGGCTCGCGATCGCGGAGGCGTTCGTCAGGGCCGGGGCCGACGTGTGTGTGACCGCGCGTAAGCAGAACGAGCTCGACGAGGCGTTGGGGCACCTGGCGAAGGTTGGAGGCGGGCGGGCGGTCGCCTATGCCGGGTCGGTCGGGGAGCCGGAGCAGGTCGAGGCGGCGGTCGCGTATGCGATGGCCGAGTTCGGGCGGGTCGACGTGTTGGTGAACAACGCGGCGACGAACCCGGCGTTCGGCCCGTTGATGGACGTGTCGATCGGTGCGTGGCGGAAAACGTTCCAGGTCAATCTGGAGGGCCCGCTGCTGTTCGCGCAGGCGTGCTGGCGCGCGTGGATGCGGGAGCATGGTGGCGTGATCCTCAACATCAGTACCGAGGGGACGTACGGCGTCGCGCCGATGATCGGGGCGTACGAGGCCGGCAAGGCGGCCCTCGCGCACCTCACACGCCAGCTGGCCGGCGAGCTCGCGCCGGGCGTACGGGTCAACTCGATCTCGCCGGGGCTGGTGAAGACACAGATGGCGCGGGCGATTTGGGAGCCCGACGAGGCGCGGGCCGCGTCCGGGATCCCGCTCGGGCGGATCGGGATGCCGGACGACATCGGGGCCGCCGCGCTGTGGCTGGCGTCCGACGCGGCGCAGTGGATCACCGGCGCCGACCTGATCGTGGACGGCGGTTCGCGGGTCCGCGCCGCCGCGACCGGCACCGGCGGCGCGTCGGACAAGGGCGGCATCGTCGCGAACCTGCGCGAGGCCGGCCGGTGAGCCCGCTCGTCGACGAGGCCGCGCTCGCCGCGTGGTTGGACGAGCGCGGCCTGGCCCCCGGGGCCCCGCTCGCCGTCGAGCCGTTGTCCGGGGGCAAGTCGAACGCGATGTTCACCGTCCGGCGCGGCGGTCAGGCGTGGGTACTGCGCCGCCCGGCCGGGGTCGCGATCGACCGCGCCGAGGACGGCCTGCGCCGCGAGTTCCGCATCCTCGACGCGCTGAACGCCACGGACGTCCCGCACCCCCGCGCGGTCGCGCTGTGCGACGAACGCACCGTCCTCGGCTCGGTGTTCTATCTGATGGAACGCGTCGACGGCGCCGCCCCGCTGCCGAACGCGCTCCCGGAGCCGCTCGCGGACGAGGCGGGCCGCCGCGCGATCGGGCTGGCCATGGTGGACGCGTTGGCCGACCTGCACGCCGTCGACCCGTACGCCGTCGGCCTCGGCGACCTCGGCCGCCCCGAGGGCTTCCACGAACGCCAGGTCGGCCGCTGGTTGAAGCAACTGCACGGCTACCCCGACCCGCACGCGCTCACGGGCATCGAGCGCGTCGCGGAGTGGCTGGCGACGCGTCTGCCACCGGACTTCACCCCCGTACTGATGCACGGGGACTACCACTTCGGCAACGTGCTCGTCGCCCCCGATGAGCCGGCGCGGGTCACGGCGATCGTCGACTGGGAGACGGCGACGCTCGGCGACCCGCTGCTCGACCTCGCGGGGTTCCTGCGCATCTGGTTCGAGACGGGCCCGCACGAGGGCACGTCGTGGGACGAGATGGCCGAGCGGTACGCCCGGCGCAGCGGCCGCGACCTGCCGGACCTGACGTACTACGTCACGCTGTCCCGCTTCCGCCTCGCGGTGCTGTTGGAGGGCATCCACCAGCGCTCGCTCTCCGATCCGAACCGCGAGCCCCAACGGGAACTCGGCGACTACGCACGCCGGTTGGTCGCCGACGCCGTGACCGCGCTGGACGACGGCTCGGCGGGCTAGCGCGCTACCTGGGCGTACTGGTGTGCGGTGAGGCGGTCCTGGCCGCCCCCGTCGGTCCGCCGGAGTGCGACGGAGGCGCGGCGGGACGGGTCTGCTTGCCCGTCGGCTTCGGGCTCGCGGGCAACCCGAGCTCGGTCCACGGGTTGCCGCAGGGCAGTTCGGCCAGGTCGGACATCCGCAGCGCGGACGGCGGGTTCTCCCGCTCGGTCATTCCCGCGGCGCTGTGGCAGTAGTCGGGGTCGGAGAGCCGGTCGGAGTGCGGCTCCTCCGCGGCGACGGCGCCGCCCAGCGGCGCACCCGACGCGTTGAACGCCTGCAGGGTCACCTTCTGCCGGCCCGACGCCGGGATCAGCGCCGTGAAGAACGAGATCTCGCTCGACGTGGCCGTCCGGACCGCCGGGACCACGACGGGCTCCGCGCCCGACTCCAGACTGACGCGAACGGTCGCCGCGTCGCGCGGGGCGATGCCGAAGACGCCGAACTCGTGCTCCTTGCCGTCCGCTTCGACGAACGGCTCGGTGGCCTGCCACTGCACCTGCTGCATGCCCACCTCCTGGTCGAAGCACACGCCGACCGCGTGGAGCAGGTAGTTGCGCGAGACGATGCAGGGGGCTCCGCCCTTGGTGCCCGCCCCCACCGATCCGGCGGCCCAGTCGACGTCCTTGTAGCGGCCGGACCCGATCGCGTACACCGGTGCGCCGGGCACCCTTTCGTACCCCGGGAGCGCCGAACCCGCCGGGATACGCGGCACGTTCAGGGCATCGGGCGACGCGTTCGCAGCGGACGGCACCCCGGCCGTGTTCGCCTCGCCGGCACCGCCCCCGTCACCCAGGCTCAGCGGCACCGCGATCGCCAGCGCCGCCACCGCCGCGACCCCGCCGGTCGCCATCGCGACGCGCCGCCTGCGCCGTGCCCTCGCCCCGGTGGCGATCCGGCGGTACGGGTCTTCGTGGGGCGCGTACTCGTCGGGAAGGCCGCCCACGGCGTCCTTCAGAAGGTCCGGAAAACCGGTCATGCGTCAGCTCTCCTCGTGGCAAACGTGACAAACGTGACAAAGAAGTACCTGGGATGCGGGTGCAGGGCGCGCCGGAGCCCCGTGGTCAGTTCGCGAACGCCGACCCGTGCGCGCGGGCGCCGCGCGGCGCCGGGCCGTCCTCCGCCTCGGCGCGGGCGAACGCCGGCAGCTTGCGCAGCCGGGCGAGGCCGCGCGAGGCCTGGGACTTCACGGTTCCGGCCGAGCAGCCCATGAGTTCGGCGACCTGCTGTTCGGACAGGTCCTCGACGTACCGCAGCAGCACGACGATCCGCTGCTTGTAAGGCAGTTGCGCGACGGCGCGGCGCAGCAGGTCGCGGTCGGCGGTCGCCGCGGCGGGGCCCTCGACCGCGTCGCGCGGCCGGTCGGCGATGTACGCGACGGCGGTCTCGCCCCACCATTTGCGGCGGCGCCAGGACATCGCGACGTTGACGAGCGTGCGGCGCGCGTACGCGTCGGGGTGTTCGAGCCGGACGCGCGGCCACACCCGCCACATCCGTATCAGCGCCTCCTGGACCAGGTCCTCGGCGCGGGCCTCGTCGAGCGCGAGCGTGCGGGCGAGCCGCATCAGCGGTGTCCAGCGGGCGCGCGCGAACTCGGCGAAGTCCTCCTCCTCGGTGGCATTCATGCCGTGCGTTCGTCCCCTCTCGTTCCGGGCGGTGCCGGCCGTCCGACGCGCTGCGGCGGATTCCGGCGCGGCCACCCTTCAAACGCAGCGGGGCACAGGAGAGGTTGAGAGGTGTTTTCCGGCCCGGTCAGCCGAGGAGCAGGTCGCGCTCCATGGCCTTGAGCAGCGGGGCGAGTTCGGCGTCCACCGCCGCCCACTCGGCGTCGGAGATCCGCAGCGAGCCGGGTTCGGCGGGCGTCTCGAGCAGCAGGCGGCGGCGCAGGTAGGTCGGCGGGTGGGAGGAGTCGACGGACGCGCCGGAGCGTTCGTCGAGGAGCCGCAGGCGCTCGCGCTCGTGGTCGGGCACGGCGTCGGCGTAGGCGCGCAGTTCGTCCCAGAGGTCGACCTTGCCCCGGCGGGCGGCCTGGCGCGAGACGAAGTTGTCGACGACTCCGACGAGGACCAACGTGTCCGTGAGCCTGGCGGTCGCGTCGGTGCCCGCGGCCTTGGCCGCGAGGCGGTCGGCGAGGTACTCGGCGCGCGGCTTGGTGGCGAACCACACGCGCTCGTGGAGTCGGCGCAGGCCGAGGAACGTCAGGTAGAACGGCAGGAGCATGACCGGGACGAGGAAGGCGGCCACCTGCATCACGAAGCCGACCTCGTCACCGCCACCGCCGCCGGTACCCCGCCATCCGCGCGGGTTGAGCAGGACCGCCCACTCGTCGAGGCTGCTCTGCGCGCTGGCCGCAAGCACGGTGTTCGTGCTGTCGCCGTTGACCTGGTGGGCGAGTTCGCGGCCGAGGAGCGCGACGCGCTGGTCGCCGGACAGGACGGTCCACAGCGGCACGCCGAGGATCATCACCTGCCTCTGCCGCAGGCCGCTGCGCGCGGTGCTCGCGTTGACGCGGGCGTTGAACGCGACCGCGTCCGGTGCCTGTGCGCCGACCGCGTCGGCGACCTTGTCGAGGACGCCGAAGAGTGCCGGGAGCTGCGCCCTGCGCAACCAGCCGCGTCCGCGCGGCGCCCGACCGACGCGGGGCCGCACCACCATGGCGATGACGAGACCGAGGGCACCGAGGAACCAGGCCACCGGGTTGCCGGGCGTGGTGGCGACCCAGGTCACGACACCGGCCACCATCAGCACGAAGGGTATGTGAACGGCGACGCTGAACACCGCGACCGCACGCCGTGTCCGGGCGTGCGGGCGCGGGTCGGCGCCCGCCTTGAGCTCTTCGAAGAGGGCCAGCGCGCGGGCGCTGTTGGCCTGTGCCTCGCGGGCCAGCCGGTCGCGGGCGCGGTCGGACAGTTCGGCGTCGGCGTCGGCCGGGGAGGGGTCGGCGCCGTGCCCGCAGCTGCGGCACCACGCCACGAACGCCGCGTCGAAGTCGCCGGTCCACCCGCAGTCGGGCTTCGGGCAGGTGTAGGAGCGCGGAGGCGCGGCAGGCGCGGGTGTCGTCGGCACCGCGACAGTGTGGGGTAACCGTCATGTTGGCGCAAGACGGATTCGGTGCCTGGGCGGAATCAGCCGCCTATCCCGCCTTCGGCTCCTCGCGCAGCGGCTTCGGCAGGTAGAGCGCCCCCGAGCCGAAGCGGGCCGCGGTGTCGTTCGGGTTGGAGATGGCGCAGCGCTGGAGGGAGAGGCAGCCGCAGCCGATGCACGAGTCGAGGCCGTCTCGGAGCGTGGTCAGCGCGGCGATCTCCGCGTCGAGCCGGGCCCGCCAGCCGCGTGAGATGCGCGCCCAGTCGGCCTTGGTGGGGGTACGGCCCGACGGCAGGGTCTCCAGCGCGTCGCGGATCTCGTCGAGGGACAGGCCCACGTGCCGGGCCGCGCGGATGAAGGCGAGGCGGCGCAGCACGTGCCGCTCGTAGCGGCGCTGCCCGCCGCTGGTCCGCTGGGCCGCGACCAGGCCCTCCCGCTCGTAGAAGCGCAGCGCGGACGCCGCGTAGCCGCTGCGTGTGGCGACCTCGGAGACCGTCAGCAGGTCGGTGTCCTTCATGGTCGCGGCCCCTTTCCCCGCCTCGAGCGGAAAGCTTGACCTCAAGTCAACTTTAAGTTGCAGCATAGGCGGTAGTGAAGGACTTTGACGACCCATCACAGCTCAAGGTCCCAGATTTTCAGGAAACGAGGATGATCCCGATGCCCGTCGCCCTCATCACCGGCGCGTCCCGCGGACTCGGACTGTCGCTCGCGCACGGCCTCGCCCAGCGCGGCTGGACGCTCGTCGTGACGGCCCGCGGCGAGGACGAGCTCGCCTGGGCGGCCGAGGACCTGCGCACCGACGGGGCCGAGGTCACCGCCCTCCCCGGCGACGTCGCCGACGCCGCGCACCGCCGCGAGCTGGCCGCCGCGGTCACCCGGGCAGGCGGGCTCGACCTGCTGGTCAACAACGCGGGCACGCTCGGCGTCAGCCCGCTGCCGCCGCTCGCCGAGTACCCGCCGGCCGCGCTCGAGGAGGTCTTCCGGATCAACACGGTCGCCCCGCTCGCGCTCGTCCAGCTGCTGCTGCCGACGCTCGCCGCGTCCGGCGGCACGGTCGTGAACGTGACGTCGGACGCCTCCGTCGAGTCGTACGAGGGCTGGGGCGGCTACGGCGCCTCCAAGGCCGCCCTGGACCACGTCACCGGGACGCTCGCCGCCGAGAACCCGGGCATCCGCTTCTACGCCGTCGACCCGGGCGACATGCGCACGGCGATGCACCAGGAGGCCTTCCCGGGCGAGGACATCTCCGACCGCCCGGAGCCGGGCACCGTCGTGCCGGCGCTGCTGGAACTGCTCGACCGGCAGCCGGTCAGCGGCAGGTACCGGGCCTCGGACTTCGCCGTGAAGACCGCCGTATGACCCCTGTGACCCCTGTGACCCCTATGACCCGGACGACACCGAAGCCGCCGCGGCCGGCCACGCCGCCCTCCCCTCCCCCGCCCGACGCCCGCACCGCTCGACCTTTCGCCTCGACACGAGGAGACCCCATGAACGTGCTGGACCTCGCCGCCGCCCGGACCCGGTTCATCCTGCCCGACACCCTGCACGCGTCCGAACCGCCCGAGGCCCGCGGAGTCCCGCGAGACGGCGTACGGCTCCTGGTCAGCGCCGGGGACCGGAACGGCGCCGAGGCCGACGCGGTGCGGCACGCGCACTTCCGCGACCTCGGCGCCTTCCTCCGGGCGGGCGACCTGCTGGTCGTGAACACGTCCGCGACGCTGCCCGCCGCCGTCGACGCGCAACGGGCGGACCGCCGTGGGGTCATCGTGCACTTCTCCACCGAACTCGACGACGGCCGCTGGCTCGTCGAGATGCGCCCCGAGGGCAACCCGGGCGGCCCCGTCCCGGACGGCCGGGTCGGCGAGACCGTCGACCTGCCGGGCGGCGTCGGCATGACGGTGGAGGAGGCCTACCCCGACCCGTCCGTGGTCGAGGGCAGCCGGCTGTGGGTGGTGCGGGTAGACGCCCCGGACGGCGTCGTGCCGTACCTCCTGGAGCACGGGCGCCCGATCACCTACGGCTACCTGCGCGGGCGTTGGCCGCTGTCGCACTACCAGACGGTGTTCGCTCGCGACCCCGGAAGCGCCGAAATGCCGAGTGCCGCACGGCCTTTCACCGAAGACCTGGTCCTCGGCCTGATCGCCCGAGGAGTCGTGGTCGCGCCGGTCACACTGCACACCGGGGTCTCCTCCCTGGAGGCCGGCGAGTTGCCGCTGCCCGAGCGGTACCGGGTCCCCGAGCAGACGGCGCGGCTGGTCGAGCTGACCAGGCGGAACGGCGGCCGGGTCATCGCCGTGGGCACGACCGCGACCCGCGCCCTGGAGAGCGCCGCGCTGCCGGACGGGACGGTGCTCCCGAGCGAGGGCTGGACCGAGCTGGTGCTGTCCCCGGCCCGCCCGGCGTACGCGGTGGACGGCCTGATCAGCGGCCTGCACGCCCCCGACGCCTCGCACTTGCTGCTGCTGGAGGCCGTCGCCGGGCCCGAGGTGGTCGGGAGGGCGTACGAGGCGGCGCTGGAAAAGGGCTACCTGTGGCACGAGTTCGGCGACTCGAGCCTGCTGATGCGGTGAGCGGCCGGCGTTCGCGGCGCGAACCCACTCGAGCCGGCCGATTAACGCGACGAGGGCGGGGCGGAACGACGGCCCCGCCCTCGCCCGCGCGCTGACGCAGGTGGGTTGCGGACCTGACCGTCACGACGCCCTAGGTGTATTGATCACGAGCGTTGTTGACGGTGATGGGTCTTGATCATGACGAAGACCTCCGGTGTGGTGGAGGTGTCTAGGCTTCACCGCACAACGGAGGTCTTCGTGTCCCACCGTAACGCCCGGCTGACCGTGCACGGACGTCGGATCCTGGTCGAACGCGTCGCGTCGGGTCGTCCGGTCGCGCATGTCGCCGCGGAGATGGGCGTCTCACGGGCGACCGCGCACAAGTGGGTGCGCCGCTGGCGCACCGAGGGCGAGTCGGGCCTGCACGACCGCTCGTCACGACCGCACGGCACCCCGCACCGCACCGACGCCGAGCTGGAGGCGCGGGTGTGTCGGCTGCGGGCCGAGCGCAAGCTCGGCCCGGCCCGCATCGGCCCGATCCTGGGGCTGCCGGCCTCAACCGTGCACCGCATACTCGTCCGCCACGCTCTGAACCGCCTTGCGTGGATGGACCGCCCCACCGGCCGGGTGATCCGCCGCTACGAACACGCCGCCCCAGGCGACCTGGTCCACATCGACGTCAAAAAGCTCGGCCGGATCCCCGACGGCGGCGGCCACAAGGCCCTCGGCCGCCAGGAGTCCCGCCCGACGAAGACCGGCGTCGGCTTCGACTACGTGCACTCCGCCGTCGACGACCACACCCGCCTGGCCTACAGCGAGATCCACCCGGACGAGAAGATCGCCACCTGCGCGGGCTTCCTCACCCGCGCCGCCGCGTTCTTCCACGCCCACGGCATCCCACGGGTCCGGCGGGTGCTGACCGACAACGCCTGGTCCTACCGCAAGGGCTTGGCCTGGAAAGCCGCACTGGCCGACCTCGGCGCCACCGGCAAACTCACCCGGCCCTACCGACCGCAGACCAACGGCAAAGTCGAACGCTTCAACCGCACCCTGCTCGACGAATGGGCCTACATCCGGCCCTACACCAGCAACCAGGAACGCGCCGAGGCACTCGGCGCGTTCCTCCACACCTACAACCACCACCGCTGCCACACCGCACTCGACGGCCACCCGCCGATCACCCGGCTAAACAACGCTGCGGGTCAATACACCTAGGGCGTGTCTGGCGGGTCTTTGCGCCGTTCGCGGTGTCTGGTGCCGTGCATCGCAAGGCGCAGGCCCGAAGCTCGTACTCGGTCGTACTCGCGAGGGCCTGCAACGCGGCGCTTGGGAGGGCCGCTAGGCCGCAGGAGGGCTTGGGAGGGCCGCCAGGCCCGGGACAAGGCCCGGCGTGCGGTGCCAGGTGCCGTGAGCGGTGTGAAGACCGCCCAGACACGCCCGAGGCCCCCGACCACCGCGTCCCATGCCATGAGAGCCTGACCCCGTGGCGCACGCGGGCGAACGTCGAGGCACGGGTCTCGGCTACGCACTGGGAAGCCAGGTCGTCTGGGGCGTCCAGCCGCTCTTCTGGCCGCTGTTGTCCGGCCTCGGCACGACGCTGACCATCGCGTACCGCATCGTCTGGTCGTGCCTCGCCGCGCTGGCGTTCGTCGCCGTCCGCCCCGTCGCACGACGGGAGTTGGCCGCGCTCCTGCACCGCCCGCGCGACCTGGTGTCGCTCGCCTGCACCGGGTTGCTGCTCGGCACGTCGTGGGCCGCTTACGTGTACGCGGTCGTGTCCGGCCGTGTCGTCGAGGCGAGCCTCGCGCTTCTGATCTCACCCTTGGCCGGCGCGCTCCTCGGGGTCACCGTGCTGCGCGAACGGCTGCGCCGCGCACAGTGGTTCGCCTGCGCGGTCGCAGCCGTCGCGCTGGTCGTCCTCGTGATCGGCTACGGCCGCGTCCCGTGGTCGGCCTGCACCATCGCGTCCACGGTGTCCGTCTACGGCCTCGTCCGCAAACGCCGTCCGCTGCCGGCCGCGGCGGGCACCGCGATCGAGCTGACCGCCGTGCTGCCGATCGGCGCCGCGGTCATCGTGTGGTCCGCGGCCGGAGGCCAAGCGGTCGACTACCACCCGGCCCTGCTGCTCCTGTTGCCCGCGGCCGGGCTGATCACCGCCGTCCCCAGCGCGCTGCGCTCCGCGGCGCTAAGCCGACTTCCGCTGTCCGTCTTCGGGTTGCTCATGTACATCAACCCGGCCCTGCAGTTCGCCATCGGCGTCGGCGTTCGGCACGAGCCGATGTCCGCGCTGAGTTGGACCGGCTTCGCGCTCGTCTGGGCCGCGCTGGCGGTCTTCGCCGCGGACGCCGTCAGCGCACGGGCTCCGGCCCGCGAGACGCGCCGCACGTCGCGCAGCACGCGCACGAACTCCGCGCCCTCGTCGACCCGATGACCGCGATCGCCGCGAACAGCGCGGCCAGCGGTATCTCCGCGAGGACGGCGCACGCCAGCGCGGTGTACCAGTCCGTGCCGGCCAGTGCCGTCATGACGTCGAACCAGGCGTCGACGCCGAACAGCACGGCGGTCGCCGCCGCCACGGGTGCGAGGTGGACCGAACGCGAGCGCAGCAGGAAGGCCGTCCCCAACAGGCCGAAGACCTCGGCGATGTCGAGCCCGATCCACGACGTCGACCAGTTCCGCACCTCGGCGTGACCGCTCGGCGCGGCACCCATCTGGAAGATCCAGACGACGAGGACCGCGGCGAGCGCGACGATCACCCAGCGCAGACGGCGCACGGTCTGGTCGCTCAACATGTCTGGGAGGCCTTTCCGTTCGCGGGGCGGGACACCTCGAGTGTTCCGCCTGCGGGTACGCCGGGTCCTCCTCCTCGGAGCCGGTCCGACCCTGGGGTCGATAGGGGGCGACCCTGACCTCCGGCCAGGGTGCGCCCGGCCGTTGCCTAGGGTTGGCCGCGGGACGATCTCCCCGACGAAAGGGCCACGGTCATGGGCACAACCCTGGCGGACATCCTCGACGGTGCGGCGCGCGGCGAATTCCCGCCGCCCGACGGGGCGGTGACGGTGGTGCCGCAGCCCTGCGCGCGGGACGCGGGCGTCATCGCGTTCACCGCGCACTCGGTGGTGTTCACCGACGAGGACCCCGCCTGGGTGCACGCCGCGCTCGCCGCACTCGACTGCGACGCGTTGGCCGCCACGATGAACGCCCGGTTCCTCACCGCGCTGCTCGACCGCACCGGCCGCCGCACGGACACGATCGACCTGCTCACCGTCGCCGACCCGCTGCCCGGCGAACCGCCCGTCCGGCTCCGGGAGGTCGAGGACCGCGGGCACCCGCGGGTGGTGACCGCGCAGCGCCGGCGGGACGAGGTCAGGGTGTGGGAGGCGGACGGCGGGGTGCTCGTCCTCGGCCGCGGCGTGGCCGGCCGGTGGGAGGCCGCGATCGAGGTGGACGAGGACGTCCGCCACCGGGGCCTCGGCCGCGAGCTGGCGCTCGCCGCCCGGCACCTCGTCCCGGACGGCGGCCCCATATGGGCGCAGCAGGCGACCGGCAACGCGCGCAGCATCCGCGTGTTCCAGGCCGCCGGGTACCGCCCCGTCGGCGCGGAGTCGCTCCTGATGCTGCGCTGAGCCTCTGGAGGGACGCCGCGCGAAACGCCGAGCGCCCACCACCCGCGGCTCGGGCCACGGCGGCGGGCGCTCGCACGGCGGCGGGCTCAGACGCCGTAGCCGCCGTCCACGTCCAGCTTCTGGCCGGTGATGAAGTTCGCCCGGTCGGAGGCCAGAAAGCACACCGCCTCGGCGATGTCCCGCGCGACGCCGAACCGGCGCAGCGGGATGTTGCCGCGCGCGACGTCGAGGGCACGCTCGTCAAGGTCGCCGTTGCCGATGAGTTCGGCGGCCATGCCGTCGGTCAGCATGCCGGGGCCGACGCAGTTCACCCGGACGCCGAAGCGCCCCTCCTCGGCGGCCAGCCCCCACGCGACCTGCTCGACGGCGCCCTTCGGCGCGGACGACAGCCCGTCGCGGACGGGGAACCGGCGGGTGGCGGCGGTGGTGACGGCGACGATGCCGCCCTTGGCGGCGCGCAGGTGCGGCAGCGCCGGGTGGACGAGGTTGAAGAACGCCACGGCGTCGTTGTCCATCTGGTACTTGAACTGCTCGGGGCTGACCCGGCTCAGGTGCACCATCGGGATGTGCGGCCCGGAGGCGTAGACGACGGTGTGGACGCCGCCGAACTCCTCCGCCGCGGCGTCGACGAACGCGGCGACGCCGGCCGCGTCGGTCAGGTCGACCTGCCACGTCTTGGCCCGGCGCCCGAGTGCCGCGGCCTCGGCGGCCAGCTCGTCCGCCGCGCCCGCGCGGCTGCGGTACGTCAGGGCCAGGTCGCTGCCGCGCTCCGCGAGGAGCCGTGCGATCGCCGCGCCGAGCCCGCCGCTGGCGCCGACCACGACCGCCGCCCCGGGCCTGCCGGTGAAGTCCTCCGCGAAGCCGGTCATGCGCCCACTCCTCACCCGCTCGTAGATCTGATTACCCGTCAGATCTACGCGGGACGGGCAAGCATGTCAATCGCCGGACGGCCGCCCGCCGGGACCGCCCGAGGCCGGTTTCGAAACCGAGGTTTATCCGGTGTGAAGCACCCCCACGGATCAGGTACTATTTTTCTCGCAGCAAGCGCCGCTAGCTCAGTTGGTTAGAGCAGCTGACTCTTAATCAGCGGGTCCGGGGTTCGAGTCCCTGGCGGCGCACTTCGCGACTAGGCGACCTGTGTCCACGGAAAGCGTGGACCCAGGTCGCTTCGTTGTTTTTGTGCGCGGCTTCGCCGCGTGGCGGGGGCTTCGCCACCCGCACCCCCCTGGGCCGCACTGTGGTGGGGCTGCGCGGCGGGCGGGGGCTGCGTCGGTCGCACTTCCGTTGAGCCGAACGGGTGTTGGCCCGGCGGGTGGGGCGTGAGCCACGACACATCAGGCCCTTTGTCGCGTTTTCAGCCATTGATGCGCTTCGAAGTGCGATGTCACGAACGCCCGCTGATGATGAGTGAGGCGCCGCGGGTCTCATGCGGTCACCGCCGTGTGCGCCCGCCGCGAGGCCGGTGTACGCGGCGGGCTCTTCGGGCACCCGCAGCCGGACCCTTCCGCGAGCCCCCGGAGCCGTCGTGACCAGTGCCGCGCCGCAGCCCGAACCGTCCGACGCGCCCGACCGGGCCCGGCCGGCCGAACCGGCCGAACCGGCCGAACCGGCGGAACCGGCGGAACCGTCCGAGCCCGCCGTCTCCACCGCGCCGGCCGCGCCCGCCGCCGACGCTCCGCGGTCGTCCGGCGCGCCCGAGGGTCACCCGTCCGGCCCCACGGACCCGCCCGGTCCGCCCGGCGCGGCGACCGCTGCCGGGCCGCCGGCCGGCGCGGACGAGCCTCCGCCCCCGCCGCCGGCTTCGGGCCCCGGCACCCGCACGCTGCTGATCGCCGCGCTGGTCGCGGTCCTCATCAGCGTGGGCCTCGTCTACGGCGCGCGCGCCGGCCTGGACGGCGCGCAGCGGCCGCCCGCGGAGGCCGCCCGCCCGATGGTCTCGGTCGCCCCGGCGACGCCCGGGTCGACCCCGGCGGACGCCGCGCAGCGCGCCGTCGCCGCGACGCTGCCGCCGTCCCCGCCGGTGCGCGTCACCATCCCGAAGATCGGTACCAACGCGCCCCTGGTCGGCCTGTCCCTGAAACCGTCCGGCGAGCTCACCGCCCCCGACCCGACCAACCGCAACCTGGCGGGCTGGTACAAGGGCGGTGTCACGCCCGGCTCGCCCGGCAGCGCGATCGTGGTCGCGCCCGTCGACACCAAGACCGGACCCGCGGCGTTCCACCGGCTCGGCGACCTGCGTCCCGGCGACATCGCGGAGGTCACCCGCGCGGACGGCATCGTGGCGACGTTCCGGGTCGAGTCGGTCGAGATCTTCGAGAAGAACGACTTCCCGAGCGCGCGCGTGTACGCCGACACACCCGACGCCGAGCTGCGCCTGGTCACCAGCGCCGGCGTGGACGACAAGGACGCGGGCGGCTACCCGTCCGGCGTGGTCGTGTTCGCCACGCTGGTCGCGACCCACAGGGCGTGAACCGCAGGGCGTGAGCCGCAGGGTCCGAACCGCAGACGAAGGGCCCGGCCGAGCGCGTCGCTCGGCCGGGCCTTCGCGTTGCTGTCCGCCGTCAGACCGCGATCGCGCCGGTCGCGTCAGGTGGGTTCCCCCGCGTCGCCCCGTTCGCCGTACGCCGCGGAGGTCTCGATCTGCTCCTCCATGTCGTCGAGCGTGGCCTGCGGCAGCCGTGTGTACGACAGCAGCCGGCCGCCCGCCTCGCGGATGCGCACCGCGACCTCGCGGGCCCACACGTTCTCGACGAAGATCACGACCACCAGTGAGTCGGCGGGCATGATCAGACCGATCTGCTCGACGTCGTTCTCCCCGGCCAGGCCCAGCATGCGGCGCGCCGCGACCTCGGCGGCCATGTCGCGCAGGTCGTCGTACTCGCTGATCTCGTGGTGGGTGATCTCGCCGTGCGCGTCCTTGACCACGATCAGCATGTCGATGACGCGGACGTCGCCGCGCGCCTCGACCTCGTCGACGGCCTCGAGGACCGCAGGCGTGAGGCGGTGCCCCGGGAACCCGAGCACGATCGCGTCGACGGGCCCCAGCTCGCCCATGTGCACTGTCTCTTCAACACCCGGCATGCAGTCCACGCTAAGCGGGTAAGCCCGGCGCCGCATGCGGAACGGGACCCGAGCGGACGCATCGGCGGACCGCCGTGGAACCGCGCTGGAACCGGTCTGGAACCGCGCGGAGGCACGATCGTCCAGATCTGATTCACCGTCAGCTCGCCGCGCGGCCGACTCCCCTCGACCGCCGGACCCGCCGCACGGAAGGCACCCCCATGCTCCGCTCCAGGATCGGCAAGGCCCTCGGAATGCTCGTCGCCGCCGTGGCCCTGATCGCCACGGCGCAGTCGCCGGCCTCGGCCGCGACCGTCGCGTGGAAGACCTCCAACCCCAACCTCGGCAACATCGTGTGCTCCGACCCCCGGGCGCTGACCACCGACTCGGGCGTCTTCGACTGCCTCACGTGGGGCGGCGGCAAGGTCCGCGCCTACGCGATGGTCTACAACACGAGCAACGACGCCCGGTACCTGCCCAACGTCACCCACGTCTCGGTCTACGACGGCACCCACGGCCAGGACAGCAGCGCCAACGCCTGTGCGGCCAGCAGCCTGCCCGGCCAGAGCACGCGGTACTGCTGGGGCCCCGAGCAGTACGTGACCTCCGGCTGCATCAACGTCTTCGGCCTGCTCAACTACTACTGGTACAGCAACCAGGTCATCTGGTCGCCGTCGAAGGTCGTCTGCGCCTGACCGACCCACCCCCCGACGCGGGGCCCGCCGCCCCGCACCCCCGGCCGGCCGGCCCCCCGGCACGAACCCCCCCGAGGCCCAGCGCGTGCACGCGCCGCGCCTCGGGGCCCGGCTCGATGCCGAGGCCGTCCACCAGCAGGGCCCGCAGCCGCTGGTACGTGTAGAGCGCGTCCGCGCGCCGCCCGCAGCCGTGCAGCGCCAGCATCAGGCGCGGCCACCACGGTTCGTGCAGCGGGTCGCGTTCGACGAGCCCCGCCAGTTCGTCGACGACGCCGCGGTGCCGCTCCAGGACGAGGTCCGCGTCGATCCGCGCCTCCAGGGCGCTGACCCGCAGCCGCGCCAACTGCGCGCTGTGGCAGGCCACCAGCCCGGCCGGGTCGCCGAACTCGACGCCGTCGTACGGCTCACCGCGCCACAGCGCGAGCGCCTCCCCGAGCAGCGCCGACGCCGCCTCCGGGTCGCCGCACGCGAGCCGGGCACGGCCCTGCTCGACCAGCAGCCCGGCGATCACGGCGTCCACCTCGACACCCGGGAGCCGCAGTTCGTACCCCTGCGGCCGGGTCGCGATCAACACGCCGTCCCGGTCGCCGAGCAGCCGCCGCAGCCGGTGCACCACTTGCGCGACCGCCTTGGCCCGCGTCGCCGGGGTCTCGCCCGGCCACACCTCGGACAGCAGCCGCTCCGTCAGGACCACGCGGCCGGCCGCGGCGGTCAGCCGGGCCAGCAGCGACCGGGGCCGCACACCGCTCACCGGCGCCCACGCGCCGTCGCCACCGCGCACTTCCAGCGGGCCGAGGACACCCACACCCGCACCGGGTAACCCGTCCGACGCCCCCACGACGCCCGTCCACCGCACCACCGCCGAACCTCCTCCCAGCCGTGTCCCCCCACGGCCGTGAGGGCAGGGTAGGCAAGGCGACACGTGACACCGGCGCGGGCTATCCCATACGCGCGACCGCCCTCGCCGCGCACGGCCGGTGTGCCTGCCCGCGCCCGTCGCGGCCCGGTGACCGAATCCCCTTAACCCGGTAGCGCGCGTGCCCCCGAATGTCCCAGGCTTGTCACGGTCGACAAATGTCCTCCCGGTGTGCGCGTCGCTCGGCCCAACGGACCGGGTGCTGGCATACAGTGCGGTCGAGTGGAGGACAAAGAGATAGCCCGGACGGGGCCGGGCCGAGCGGAGAGGGAGATGCCCATGGGCGCATTGCGCAAGGCCGGCTCCTGGCTCGGGCTCGGATCGGGGGACGAGGACGACGACATGTACCGCACCGGGAGCAGGGGCGCGTACGACACCGGGTCCTACGACGAGGACGACGACGTCGACGCGGGCTGGGTCTACGACGACGAACCCGAGGACCGCTCACGCCCGCTCGAGGGCAGCGTGGTGCCGGCCTCGGAGATCTTCGCGGCCCGCGCGGCCGCGGTCGCCGAGATGGTGAAGCCCACCTCGCGGATCGCCGTCGTGCATCCGAAGAGCTACCACGAGGCGCGCGCCATAGGCGAGTACTTCCGGCAGGACATCCCGGTCATCATCGACCTGACCGCGATGGACGAGTCGGACGCCAAGCGCGTCGTCGACTTCGCGTCGGGCCTCACCTTCGGCCGCCGCGGCACCATCGAGCGGCTCGCGAAGCGGGTGTTCCTGCTGCTGCCGGGCGAGGTCGCGCTGCTGACCGGCGACCCGGGCAGCAACAACCACGACGGGTTCTTCAACCAGGCGTAGCGTCGACCAGGCGCAGGTTCGATCAGGCACAGCGCTACCGGAACGCGGAACGGGCCGGGCGGAGGAATCCGCCCGGCCCGTTCGCCGTTTCCGCGTACGCGCGCCCGCCCGGGTCAGCGCCCGACGGTGCCGCGCTGGGCGCCGCCCGTCGGGGTCGGCGTCGGCGTGTCGAGGCGCGAGTCCGGGGTGTCGCCCTGGTCCTTGCTGTCCGGCTGGCCCGGGTCGCGGCTGTCCGGCTTGCCGCTGCCGTTCGCCGGGTTGTCCTTCGGGTTCTGCTTCTCCATGGCGCTCTCCGGCAGGCCCTTCACGTTCGGGTAGTACGCGAGCTCGGTCTTGGAGCCCGGCGTGCTCTGGACCGCGGCGCGCAGCTCCCGGTAGATGCTCGGAGTGAAGACGACGATCCGGAGCGGCTCCTTGTTCTGCTTGATGAGGTAGACGAGGTTGCCGGTCCAGTCCCACGTGACCGCGTCCATCTCACCCCACTCCAGCTCCTTGCCCGCGAACTTCTGCGGCTGCGACTTCACCATGTCCATGGCGGTCGTGTAGAGCCAGCCGAGGTCGTGGTTCTGGATCGAGTACTGGATGCTCATGAGGCCGTTGGACCAACCGGAGTCGGACACCGCGGCCAGCGTGCGCTTGTGGTCGTTCATCGTGCCGGTGTTGTACAGCGGCGGAACCCACTCGGCGATCGTGGTCTGGAACTTGCCCCACGCGTACATGCGGGCCCACGTGGTGTCCGGGCCGGGGCGGCCGGTCGCGTAGGTCGGGGTGCCCCAGGCCAGGCCGCCGGCCATCACCAGCGCGAGGCCCGCGGCCAGGCCGTTCACGCCGACCGTGCGCAGGCGTCCCGACCAGCCCTGGCTGCGGACCTTCGCGGCCCCGGTGCGGTCACCGCGGAACATGAGTCCGACGACGCCCGTGCCCATGAGCACGACGATCACCCAGCCGTGCAGCGCCTTCTCGAAGTAGTACCCGGTGTGGCCGATGACGCGCCACTGGTACATCGCCAGGCCGAACAGGACCACGGTCGCCGCGACGAGCTGCCCGCCCATCGCGACCATCGCCGTCGAGCGGCGGGTGGCGCGGCGCAGCGCGTAAGCGACCAGGATGGCGATCACGACGCCGATGAGCACGGTGCGCGGGTAGCGGCGGAAGAAGCCGTCCAGTGCGAACTGGTTGCCCTCGGCGAGCGCGCTGTTCAGGAGGTGCGGGATGACCACGGGGAACAACGCGATCGGCGCGGCCAGCACCACGATCGTCGCCATGCCGCGCCACTTGGGCAGCAGCCGCTTGCGGTAGACCCACAGCGAGACGAGGGCGCCGGCGGCGAGCGTCGGCACGAAGAGCTGGTAGGTGAACGCGACGATGATCATCGCGGACATGACGGCCAGCGTCTGCTCCAGCGGCCGGTTCGGGAACCGGGCGAGCACCGCGATGCCGTACGCGAGGCCGGCGAGGCCGAGCACCTCGGAGTCGAAGCCGTCGAAGGCCAGGTGCATCATCATGCCGGTCGACAGGTACACGCCGACCGCGGTCAGGATCAGCGTGCGCTTCCAGCCGCGCAGCACGGGGCCGGCGATCCAGCGGGCGCCCCAGACGACGAACAGCACCAGCAGGCCGTAGCCGAGGAAGGTCAGCCAGGCGTAGCGCTGGTACTCGGCGACGCCTCCGCCGCCGTTGGTGTTCGAGCGCAGGAAGATGTCGAAGAAGCCGTAGAAGAAGCTCGCGCCGTTCGGGTACTGGTCGGCGAAGTCGGGCGCCAGGAACTTCTCGGCGTGCGACACGTCGAAGTACGTGTAGCCGCCCACCTGGTGGATGGCGTCGAACATCGTGAAGTGCCGCTGCCGGTCACCCGTGTGGTTCGTCAGGAAGAACTGCAGCCTGCGCGCGGTCGACGCGCCCAGCACCGGGTAGGCCAGCATGAACCAGCCGAGGAAGCCCGAGCCCAGCACGACGAGGTCGCTGCCGACCACCTTGCGCGGCAGCTTGGGGCGGCGGTTGGAGATGTAGCCGATCGCGATCAGCGCCGTGAAGAGGGTGCCGGCCACCGGGATCGGGTGCAGGCCCCACGGCCACAGCGAGAACAGCAGCCCGCCGGTGAGGATGCCGGCCATCGAGATACCCAGCGCGACCATCATGCGGTCGAGGAGGGTGCCTCCGGTGCGGAGCAGCGACGCGACACCGGCCCAGAACAGCGCGAGCAGAAGGATGTCGAGCTTGACCAGGTGGGTGAGGATCGGCAGCACCCACGCGGCGGCGAGCAGCAGGAGTACACGTACCGGTTTGGGTCGCGCGCCGCCGGATGGATTGTTGGGCGCTCCCGACGCGTCCACCCGAGACTGAACCAGCGTCGCCATCCAGCGCACTCCCTATCCGCATGCCGTGAGGTCGTCGTATGGATTGACGTCACCGTCCGCAGTAGCTTCCCGCTGCTGTGAGACGTCACACAAAGCGCACGGCGTTCGAGTCGCACGGAGGATGCCGCCGGTGGCGGGGGACCCCCCGAGCCTCTTCACCCGGTACCGCGCGGCGGCCCGACGTGTGAGCGCGCCCAGCGAACTCTAACAGCCAAGTTGATCCCATTATCGCTGAGGCAAGGCCCCCCGGCGCGGGCCTCCACGGCCTGTTCACACCGACCCAAACCTTTAGTTCATCCGGGGTGGCGATGCATCCGGCTATTTCGGACCTCTTGCGGTTCGCGGGCTCTCACCCCAGAATGCCCCCGCCTCAGCGCAGCCGCAGGGCCAGGAAGAAGTCCACTTTGTCCTCAAGCCGGGACAGGTCGCGGTTGGTCAGCTCCTCGATGCGCCCGATCCGGTAGCGCAACGTGTTGACGTGCACGTGCAGCCGCGCCGCACAGCGCGTCCACGAGCCGTCGCAGTCCAGGAACGCCTCCAGCGTCGTGACCAGCTCGGCCTGGTGCTTCGCGTCGTACGCCGTCAGCGGGCTGAGCAGCCGGTCGCGGAAGCCGCGCCGCACGCCCTCGGGCGCGGCCGCCAGCAGCAGCACGTGCGAGGCGAGCTCCTCGTGGCCCACCACCTCGAACGCGCCGGGCCGGCCGTCCGCGATGCGCGCCGCGTGCCAGGCCTCCTCCAGACCGCCGCGCAGCCCGTCGGCGCGGGCGACGGGCGCGCTGACGCCGAGGCCCAGGCGGACCCCCTCCCCCGCGGCGCTCTCCAATCCGCCGAGCCGGGCCTTCAGCAGGCCCGCCACGTCGTCGGCCGGCCCGGGGATGAGCGCGACCGCGCCCTCCCCCGCGGTGCCGACCAGCGCGGGAACCGGCAGGTCGGCGAGCGCCTCCTCCAACAACGCGCGCGCCATACGGCCGACCGCGGGACCGGCCTGACCCGGGACCGCGACACCGGCCGCGGCGAGCTGCCACGTCACCTCGCCGCCGCCGTCGGGCTCGGCGACCCGCAGCCGCGCGGCGATCTCACCGGGGTCCGCCCCGGAGACCACCAGCTGCAGGACGTCCTCGGCCAGTCGGCGGCCGAGCCGGCGGGCGTCCTCGACCCGGTCGGCCTCGACGGCGATCAGCCGGGCCAGCTCGTCGAGCAGCGCGCGCCGCTGGTCGGGCCAGTCGGCGACGTCCTCCTCGACGACCAGGCACCACTCGCTCCACACCGCCTGCTCGGCCGCGGCGCCGCCCGCGCCGCCGGAGTCCCGGTCGATCGGCAGCATCGAGAACACCCGGCCGCCGACCCGCTCGCGGAACGGGGGCCGGGCGCGGCGGGCGCGCGCGGCCAGGTGGCCGCGGGCCAGGATGGTGCGCAGGTCGGCGTCCAGCGGCCCGGCGCCGGCCGCGACCTGCCGGCCGGTCAGCGACAGCACCCAGCAGCGGATGTCGATGTCGGACGCGACCAGGCCGAGCACGCCGTCCAGTCCCGCCCCGCCGGTCGCCGCCTGCACCAGGCGCCGGTGCCGGTCGACCACCGCGGTCAGGTCCGAGGCCCGCTCGGTGGAGACCCGGCGCACCACGAACTCGGTCAGCCGGGCGAAGGACATCTCCTCGTCGACCATGAACAGCGGCAGCCGGTGCCGCGCGCACGCCTCGACCAGGTCCGGCGGCACCGGTCCGACCTCGGTGATGCCGGCCGCGAGACCCGACGCGCCGGCCCCGACCAGGACCCGGACGAAACTCTCGGAGTCCTCGGGGCGGGTCCGCCACAGCATGCCGGTGAGCACCAGCTCGCCGCCTGTCAGGTAACGGCTGGGGTCGTTGAGGTCCGTGGTCATGACCCCGCGCACGCCACGGTCGAGCTCGTCCTCGCCGGTCAGCAGCCGGATCCCCGGCACTCCCGCCTCGAGCAGCGCCCGCAACCGCACGTTCTCGCCTCCCGCCGCTCCTGCCCTAACCATGATCCCCTACGTCCGCACGCCGTGACCTGTTCCGAACTGTCATATCGGCAGAGGGGCCTGGTGAACATCTGTAGAAACCTACGGGAACAGGCGGACGATCCGGCGCGTCGCTTCATGGTTTCCGTGGCTACTGCGAAGGTGTTTCCGCTGTGTGTACTGAGTCACATCGTCGGTAAAAGACCCAGCGGCACAGCGGCGACGTCCGGAGCAGGTGCACAGCACGGCGCCCCCTCCCCCCAACGCAGCACCCAGGCACAACCCAGGAGGAGACCCCCCGTTATGGAGTTCCTGCGCCCCTCCACGTGGGACGAGGCACTCGCCGCGAAGGCGGAGTACCCGTCCGCGGTACCGATCGCGGGTGGCACGGACGTCATGGTCGAGCTCAACTTCGACCGGCACCGGCCCGAGGCCCTGATCGACCTGAACCGCGTCCCTGAGCTGCACACCTGGGAGATCGACGACGACGTCGTCCGTTTGGGTGCGTCCGTCCCGTACACGCGCATCATCGACCACCTGACCGACCGGCTGCCCGGCCTCTCGCTGGCCGCGCACACCGTCGGCTCGCCGCAGATCCGCAACCGCGGCAGCGTCGGCGGCAACCTCGGCGCGGCGTCGCCCGCGGGCGACGCGCACCCGGCGCTGCTGGCGTCCGGGGGCCGGGTCGAGGTGGCCTCGGTGCGCGGCACCCGGATGATCCCGATCGACGACTTCTACCTGGGCGTGAAGCGCAACGCGCTGGAGGAGGACGAGCTGATCCTGGCCGTCCACATCCCGTCCGCAACCGCGCCGCAGCAGTTCTCGAAGATCGGCACCCGCAACGCGATGGTGATCGCGGTGTGCTCGTTCGGCATCGGCCTGCACCCGGAAACCGGAACGGTCCGCACCGGCATCGGCTCGGCCGCGCCGACCCCGCGCCGGGCGACCGACGCGGAGGAGTTCATCGCCGCCGAGCTGGCCGACGCCGGCCTGTGGGCGTCGCGCGGGGAGCTGGCCGCGTCGACCGCGCAGCGCTTCGGCGAGCTGGTCGCGCAGGCCGCGTCGCCGATCGACGACGTCCGCGGTTCCGCGGCGTACCGGCGCCACGCGCTGTCGGTGATGGCCAGGCGCACGCTGACCTGGACCTGGAACGAGTACCGCACGGCCGGGAGGGCAGCGGCATGAGGATCACGTTCACCTGCAACGGCCGGCTGACCGAGGCCGACGGCGTCTGGGAGGGCGAGAGCCTCCTGTACGTACTCCGCGAGCGGGTCGGCCTGCCCGGCTCGAAGAACGCCTGCGAACAGGGCGAGTGCGGCAGCTGCACGGTCTACCTCGACGGCGACCCGGTGTGCTCGTGCCTCGTGGCGGCCGGCCAGGTGCAGGGCCGCGAGGTCCGCACCGTCGAGGGCCTCGCCGACGGCGACGAGCTCGACCCGGTCCAGCAGGCGTTCGTGGAGGCGGGGGCTGTGCAGTGCGGCTTCTGCACGCCCGGCCTGCTCGTCCAGACCCACGACCTGCTCGAGCGCCAGGCGCAGCCGAGCGACGCGGAGATCCGCGAGGCGCTCTCCGGCAACCTGTGCCGCTGCACGGGCTACGAGAAGATCATGGACGCGGTGCGGTTGGCCGCGGCCCGCAGAGCCGAGTCGGCGGAGCGGGTGAACTGACATGGCCGACCCCTATATAGCGACGCAGTGGCTGCGCGTCGAAATGGTCGCGGCGATCCCCGACGTCCCGCCGATGCGCAGCGACGCACGAGAACTCACCGACCCGCCCGAGCCGTACGGCACGCGCGGTGTCGGAGATCCGGTACGACCGGAACACCCCACCGGGACCTGACGGCCACCAGCCGCGCACTTCCCGATCTGCAGTACCGCGTCCATGCATAAACGCGGCTGAATCGCGCCCCCGAACGCACAAGGCCCGCACCGTACGGGCACGCCGAGCTTCGGTGTGCCCGCACGGAGCCGGTCGCACCACCCCAACAACACCTCAGACACTTGGGAGTGGTCCATGAGCCAGATATCTGTGCACTCGGACTCAGAGCAAGGCCCCAGAGACACCGACCGCGTGACCCCGCCCGCCCCGCCGGGCGGCAAGGCCGGACTCCTGGACGCGTACTTCAAGATCAGTGCGCGCGGCAGCACCGTCGGCCGTGAAGTACGCGGCGGCCTGACGACCTTCATGGCGATGGCCTACATCCTGCTGCTCAACCCCATCATGTTGGGCGGCGCGGACTCCAAGGGCCACCACCTGGACCCCACGCAGGTCACCACGATGACGGCGCTCGCGGCGTTCATCACGACCGTCGCGATGGGCCTGATCGGCAACGCGCCGCTCGCGCTGGCGGCCGGCCTGAGCGTGTCCGGCACGCTCGGCACCGGTGTGATCGCGAAGATGACCTGGCCGCAAGCCATGGGCATGTGCGTGATCTACGGCGCGATCATCGTGCTCATGGTGGTCTCCGGGCTCCGCGAGACGATCATGAACTCGATCCCGATGGCTGTGAAGCACGCGATCACCATCGGCATCGGCCTGTTCGTGTGCTTCATCGGCCTCATGGACGCCGGTTTCGTGCACGAGAACCCGGCGCCCGGCGGCGGTCCGGTCACCCTCGGCCCGGAGGGCGAGCTGGCCGGCTGGCCGGTCATCGTGTTCGCGGTCACCGCGTTGACCATCTTCATGCTGATGGCCCGAAAGGTGCGCGGCGCGATCCTGATCGGCCTGCTGTTCGGCACGCTGGTCGCGCTGGTCGTCAACGCGGTCGTGGACATCCCCGCCAAGGCGTGGGGCGGTGGCATCCCCGAGCTGCCGGACAAGATCGTCGAGACCCCCGACTTCGGCCTGTTCGGCGACGTCGACGTGTTCGGCGGGTTCAGCTCGGCGGGCGGCATCAGCGCGTCTGTCCTGCTGTTCACACTGGTCTTCGCCGGCTTCTTCGACGCGATGGCGACCATCATCGGCATCGGCTCCGAGGCCAACCTGGTCGACGAGAAGGGCCGCATGCCGGGCCTCAACCGTGCGCTCGCGGTGGACGGCGCGGGCGGCATCGTCGGCGGTGTCGCCGGCGCGTCCGGACAGACGGTCTTCGTCGAGTCGGCGACCGGCGTCGGCGACGGCGCGCGTACCGGCCTGTCCAGCGTCATCACCGGCGCGGTGTTCGGCCTGATGCTGTTCTTCACGCCGATCGCCGGCATGGTGCCCAGCCAGGTCGCCGCGGCGGCGCTCGTGGTCATCGGCTCGATGATGATCACGCAGGTGCGGCACATCGACTGGGAGGACATCTCCTCGTCGGTCCCCGCCTTCCTCACTATCGTGATCATGCCGTTCACCTACTCGATCACCGCAGGTGTCGCGGCGGGTGTGATCAGTTACACACTGATCAAAACGGCACAGGGCAAATGGCGGGACCCGGGTCTGCTGATGTGGATCCTGAGCGTCGCCTTCGTGGCGTGGTTCGCCCTGCATCCGATCAAGGAAGGACTCGGGGTCAGCTGACCGAGCGGAGGCTCGGGTGCTTGATCCACGGGGGATTCCGAGTCACCGTTGGGAGATGACGATGTTCGACATCGTGTCCGAGCTCACCGCTTGGCGGGCCGAAGGCAGGTCCTTCGCGCTGGCCACGGTCGTCGACGTCTCCGGCAGCGCGCCCCGGCTCCCCGGGGCGGCGCTGGCCGTCAGCGCGGACGGCGAAGCTGTCGGCAGCATCTCCGGCGGGTGCGTGGAAGGCGCCGTGTACGAGCTGTGCCGCGAGGCGCTGGAGACCGGTGAACCGGTGCTCCAGCGCTTCGGGTACAGCGACGAGGACGCCTTCGCCGTGGGGCTCACCTGCGGCGGCGTCATCGACGTGTTCGTGCAGCCCCGTCCCCCGGTCGGCGACGCGCTCGGCGCGATCGCCGACCGCGAACCGGTCGCCGTCGCCCGCGTGGTGGCGGGGCCGGGGCACCGCATGGGCGACACCCTCGTGGTCACGCAGACCCGCGGCACCGGCCCCGGGGATCCGGCCCGCCCGGTGTTCGCCGGCGGCCTGGGCGGCACGCCCGTGTTCGAGGAGGCGGTGCGGCTGGAGACCGCCGCCATGCTCGACTCCGGACGGGGCGGCATGCTCACGTTCGGCCCCGACGGGCGGCGCTGCGCGGCGGGCCCGGACACCGCGACGGTGTTCGTCGAGGCCTACACGCCGCCGCCCCGCATGATCGTCTTCGGCGCGGTCGACTTCGCCGGCGCGGTCGTCAAGGTCGGCAAGTTCCTCGGCTACAAGGTCGTGGTGTGCGACGCCCGCGAGGTCTTCGCGACCCGCCGCCGCTTCCCCGACGCCGACGAGGTCGTCGTCGACTGGCCGCACCGCTACCTCGACTCGATCGAGGTCGACGGCCGCACCGTGCTGTGTGTGCTGACGCACGACGCCAAGTTCGACATCCCGCTGCTCGAGCGGGCCCTGCGGCTCCCGGTCGCGTACGTCGGCGCGATGGGCTCGCGCCGCACCCACGAGTCGCGGCTCCAGAAGCTGCGCGACGTCGGCATGACCGAGGTCGAACTCTCCCGTCTCCGCTCCCCGATCGGCCTCGACATCGGCGCCCGCACCCCGGAGGAGACCGCGATCGCCGTCGCCGCCGAAATCGTCGCCCACCGCCGCGGCGGCTCAGGCGTCCCCCTGTCGACCACCGCCGGCCCGATCCACCACGACGGCACAGGCTCGATCCCCCCGTTCGCCACCGGCCACCACGCGGCCTGACCCGCGTTCCGCTCCGAGCGAGGGTGCCCCGCCGCCACACCGGGGGTGTGACGACGACCGTCGACGGCTAGGAGCAGATGTCGGCCGTGCACGCCGCCATGATCCGTCTGCGCCGCGAATCCCCTGACGTGTGGGACGAGTACGTTCGCGAGGGCGAGGCGTGGCCGGCGTTGGACGATCTTGTGGGCGCGTGGGACGAGTGCCCGGAGTACAGCCCCCCGTTCGGACACCTCACAGCGCTCCGGCGTCGCGGGCTGTCCACAGGGTGGGGAAAAGGGGGCGGTAGCCGAGGTCGTCGCGGAGGCGGCGGTTGGTGACGACGCCGTACCAGGGGTCGGGGTCGACGCGGGCCGCGGCCTCGGCGGGGGGCTCGACGCCGTTGGCCTCGTGGAGCTCGTATGCCGTCACGGGCGCGTCGTCGGCGACGTTGTAGGCGCGGCCGGCCACGTCCGGCGCGGTCAGGAGCCGCCACAGGGCCTGGCAGACGTCGGCGTGGTGCACGAGTTGCAGCCGCTGGTGCGCGGCCCAGTGGCCCGCCCAGCGCATTGAGTCGGCCAGGTGCGAGTCGCCCTCGCCGTAGACGAACGCCAGGCGCGCAATGCGCACGTCGAAGCCGTGCTCGTGGTGCAGCGCCAGCAGGTCGCGGTCGGCGGCGGCCTTCGACGCGGGGTAGGCGCCCCACAGCATGCCGCCGGGCGCCGACGGGTCGTCCTCGCTCGCGGGACGTCCGCGGCCCGCACCGTAGGTGAGGTTGGTGCTCACCTGCACGAAACGGCGAACCCCCCTCTCCAGCGCGGCAGTTCCCAGCGCGACCGCGGCGGTGTGGTTGACCGCCCACGCCTCCTCGTCGGGCACGCCGCGGAACGCCGCGGCGATGTTGACGACCGCGTCGACGCCGCCGAGGGCCTTCACCACCGAGCCCCCGTCGCGCAGTTCGCCGACCGCCACCTGCGCGCCCAGCGCCGCGAACCGCGCGCCGCGCTCCTCGTCCCGCACCAGCACGCGCACGTCGGTGCCGCGCTGCAGCAGCCGGGGCACGAACCGCCGGCCGACCTCACCCGTCGCTCCCGTCACCAGAACCGTCATCGCCGTCTCCCTTTTCCCGCAGGTCTCTTCGGTGACTTCAGCTTCGTTCCGCGGTGTCGGGGCCGGGAGAGACGCGTGTATCCAGGGACTCGGCATCCCTGGATACCGGCCCGTCGGGCCAGGATGATGAGGGGGTGGACAGGGACGAACTCGCCAAATTCCTCCGTCGGTGCCGCACCCGCATAGAACCGTCGGACGTCGGCCTGCCGAGCGGCGCGCGCCGCCGCACGCCCGGGTTGCGGCGCGAGGAGGTCGCGCAGTTGACCGGCATGTCGGTCGACTACTACACGCGCCTGGAACAGGCCCGAGGCTCACACCCCTCACGTCAGATGCTCACCGCGCTCGCACGAGCGCTGCGCCTGGACGGCGACGAGCGCGACCACCTCTTCCACCTCGCGGGCGAGGAGCCGCCGCGCGACGTGCACGGGGCGTCGACGCATGTACGGCCTGGGCTGCTGCTGATCCTCGACCGGCTGCACGACCTGCCCGCACAGGTGCTCACCGACTGGGGCGAGGTGCTCGCGCAGAACGCGATGGCCGCGGCGCTGGCCGGTGAAGTGGGCGGCGGGCGGAACGTGATCCGGCGGTTCTTCCTCGACCGGGCGGGCCGCGCGCTGTTCCCGCACGAGGACCACGACCACCTCGCGCGCGCCCACGTCGCGCAGTTGCGTTCCGTCGTCGCGGCCCGCCCCAAGGACCGCCGACCGGCTGATCTCGTCCATGAACTGCTGGCCAAGAGCCGCGAGTTCGCCGGGCTGTGGGACGAACACGAGGTCGCGGTGCGGCGGTCCGACACCAAGCATTTCCTGCACCCGGTGGTGGGCCTGCTGGCGTTGGACTGCGAGGTCCTGTTGAGCGCCGAGCAGGGGCAGTTCCTGATCGTCCACAGCGCCCGCCCGGGGACCGAGGCCCATGAGCGGCTGCGGTTGCTGAAGGCGGTGGGCGTCCAGGAGTTGGCCGGCGGCCGCTGAGCCGGGGTGCGGCGGCCGCCGGGCGCGGGTCCGGTCAGGCGTCGAGCGCCTTGCCGACCGTGCTGTGCACGTGTGCGGGGACGTCGCCGTCGTGGCGGTCGCCGGTCGTCGGCGTGCCGGTGGGCTCGAACATGAGGATCGAGCCGCCCGGCGACGACGGCTTGTGCTCGGTGCCGCGCGG
Organism: Yinghuangia seranimata; assembly: GCF_029953285.1. Classification (GTDB taxonomy): domain Bacteria; phylum Actinomycetota; class Actinomycetes; order Streptomycetales; family Streptomycetaceae; genus Yinghuangia; species Yinghuangia seranimata. The sequence goes on from NZ_JASAOI010000062.1 coordinate 37,966, forward strand.
GACGACGAACGTGTCGCCGCGGTGCAGTTCGACGACCCGTTCGCCGCCGTCGGCGTCGCGCAGCGCGATGTCGAAGCGTCCGTCGAGGACGAGGAAGAACTCGTCGGTGTCCTCGTGCACGTGCCACACGTGCTCGCCCAGGGTGTGGGCGACGCGCACGTCGTAGTCGTTGACCCGGGCCACGATGCGCGGGCTGTAGACCTCGTCGAAGGAGGCCAGGGCGGTCGTCAGGTTGACCGGCGCGCGGTCGTCGGTGTTCGTCATGCCACCAGCCTCGCCGGGTCGCGCGCCGCACGCTTGGACGATCCTGACCTGCCGCGCGTCAACTTTGGTTGACAGGGTCGCGGCGTCAACGTAAGTTGACAGCATGACCAACGCAACCGACCTCGCCACCCAGGCCGGCGACCGCGATCCGCGGGTCGGCCTGCGAGCGGTCGCCGCATTGCGCCGCCTGCTCGAGCAACTCGAATCCGTCCAGGTCCGCAGCGCGCGGAACCACGGCTGGTCGTGGCAGGAGATCGCCACCGAGCTCGGCGTCAGCCGACAGGCCGTCCACAAGAAGCACGGGAGGCACTGATGTTCGAACGGTTCACCGCGTCCGCACGGGCGGTGGTCCGCGGGAGCGCCGCCGTCGCGCGGAGCTCCGGCACCGACCGGATCGGCGAGGAGCAACTGCTCCTCTCGCTGCTCGACCAGCCGGAGGGCGGCGCCGCGACGGTACTGGCCGCGCTCGGCGTCGAGGGCGGGCAACGCGACGCGATCGCGCGCGACCTGGCCGACGCCCGGCGGCGCGGCGGCTTCACCGCGGCCGACACCGAGGCCCTCGCGTCGCTCGGGATCGATCTGGACGCCGTCATCGAGCGCATCGAACAGGACCACGGCAAGGGCGCGTTCGTCGGCGCCGGAGCCGGAGCCGGAGCCGACGGTGAACGCCGCGGGCTGTTCGGCCGGGGCACGTCGACCCGCCCGGTCCGCATGACCGGCGGCGCCAAGCACGTGTTGGAGCGCGCGCTGCGCGAGTCGCTCAAGCGCGGCGACAAGTCGCTGGGGACCGAGCACCTGCTGCTGGCGTTCGTGGCCCTGCCGGGCGTCGTGCGCGACACGCTCGGGCGGTACGGCGTCACCGAGGCCGGCGTCACCGCGTCCCTGGCGTAGCGGACTGCGACCGCCCGAGAACGGATACCCCTGGCATACCTTTGGTATACTCCGAGTATGACCACGACCATAAAGGTCTCCTCGGCGACCCGCGACCGACTGCGCCGCTGGGCCGACCGCCACGACGCCAAGACGCTGGACGACGCGCTGCTCGCCTGCCTCGACGCCGCTGAAGCGCAAGAACAGATGCAGGCGGTCGACGCAGCGATGGCCCGCATGCGCCGCGAGGATCCGGACGCCTGGGCCGAGTACGTTCGCGAGCGCGACGTCTGGGACGCGGTCGTCGACGGGCCGGCCGGCGCGCGCGACGACTACCCGGAGTACAACGCGTGAAGGACGATCTGTACCCGGGGGACATTGTCCTCGTGAACCTGGAGCCGTCGGTCTTCGGCGAACAGGGCGGCACGCGGCCCGCGCTCGTGCTGTCCGCGTCGGCGTTCAACCGCTGGCCGGTCGGGCTCGTCGTGATCGTGCCGATCACCAGTAGGGCCACGGGGTTTCCGCACCACGTGCGCATCGAGCACGACGGCGGCCTGGACCGCGAAAGCTGGGCGATGCCGGAGTACCTCCGCGCGATCACACAGCGCCGGATCTCGCGACGCATCGCGCAGGCCGAGGAGTCGACGATCGAAGCCGTCCAGGGCTGGGTCGACCGCATCCTCGGCCGGTGACCGGTGCCCAGGATCTCGACGTAGGGCCGCGCGGCGTCGCCTGAGGCCGCCTGCTAGTCGCCGCTGTGCCGGCGGACGCACAGCTCCGCGGCGCCGAGCAGCGCGGCGGGCGGGCCGAACACCCACACCGGCCAGAAGTACACCGGCCCGTGGGTGATCAGGACCAGGAACCAGATGGCGACGTTGACGACGGTCACCGCGAACGTCGCCGTCCACAGCGCGCGCAGGAGCGCGGCCGCGCCGGGCCCGCGGTACGGCTCCTCCGGTGCCGGCTCGACGACCGGGCGGCGCGGCACGGGACGGGGTTCCGGACGGTACGCGGCGGGCGGCGCGTGCAGCGGCAGCCCGTACCCCGCCTCGGCGCGCGACGCCGCGGCGCGGATCACCTCGACCTCGTGGACGAGGTGCGCGGGCGGCGGCAAGTCCCGAAGCAGCACGGCCAGTTCCCCGAGGGTGACGGCCGAGTACGCGGTTCCGATCCGGTCGCTGAACTCGTCCAGGGTCAGGCGGCCGGCGGCGTGGTGGTTGCGCAGCAGCTCCACGGCCGCCTCACGGTCGACGTCCGAGGCGCGCATTGCCGGTTGGCTAAGCATGCTCCGAGGCTAGGCAGCCTCCGGAAGGCGCGGGATGGGGCTAGCCCCACTCTTTCCGGTGGGCGCCCGGCTACTCCTCGACGCCCCACGTGAAGTGCGGCGCGCGGCGCTCGGTGAACGCCGCCAGCCCCTCGCGCACGTCGGACGACTCGCGCGAGCGCCGCTCCCAGGCGCGCACCCGCTCCGGGTCGACGGTGTCCGAACCGAGCAGGTCCTTCGCGGCGCGCACGGTCAGCTGCGAGCGCGAGGCGATGGTGCGGGCGAACGCGTACACCTTCTCCTCGGCCTCCTGCGGCATGTACACGTCCTCGACGAGGCCGACCCGCAGCGCCTTCTGACTGTCGATCAGCTCCGCGGAGAACAACAGGTACTTGGCCGTCGGGACGCCGACGACGCGGGCCAGCCGGTGCGCGGAGCCCGCGTCGTACACGATGCCGAGCTTGGCGGGCGTCACGCCGAAGCGCGCGTTGGCGTCGGCGAACCGCAGGTCGCAGGCGACCGCGAGCTGGCATCCGCCGCCGACGCAGGGGCCCTGCACGAGCGCGATCGTCGGCTTCGGGAAGGCGGCGAGCGCGCGCTCGGCGGCCGCGTTCAGCGCGTGGTACGCGTCCGCGGACTCGGCGGTGGCGTAGTGCCCCCGCAGCTCGCGGATGTCGGCGCCGGCCGAGAACACGCCGTCGGTACCGGTGAGGACGAGCACGCGCACCTCGGGGTCGTGCGCCAGGCCGTCCAGGATGGCCGGGATCGCCGCCCACATCGCCGCGGTCAGCGCGCCCTTGGCCTCGGGGCGGTCGATGCGTAGCGTCGCCACACCGTCGTCCGCGACGCCGAGCACCAGCCCGGCCGTTCCGGTGTCCACCTGCCGCGCGCCCATGCAGACCACCACGCCTTTCGTCCGTGCTTCGGCCCGCCGGTCCGCGGTGCCGTGCCGCGACCACGGTACGACCCCAGGGACCGCCCCGACCGACCGGCCGCCACGTGACGGTGCGGCCGCGCCGCCTGACCCGCGCCCGGAGGCCCGACGCGCCGGAAATCCCCGCGCGCGGCCACCGTCCAACCGTCCATACTCGGACCCCGTCTCACGACCGAACGGGGACCAGATGCCCGCCGCGCCCGAGTCCGTGCCCGCGCCGCCGCGCCTGTCGCTGGCCGCGCTGCTCCCGCCCGAAGAACTCGCCGCCGAGGTGGCCGCCGGGCGGGTGCGGCGCACCCGGCACCCGGACCCCGCGCTGCCGCTGTCGGTCTACGCCTACGGCCCGCAGTGCGTGTTCGCGAACCACTGGACGCCGGTGACCCGGCGGGCGCGGGGCCTCGTCGTCGACGACGAGTCCGGCGAGGTCGTCGCGCTGACGTTCCCGAAGTTCTTCAACTACGACCAGCACCAGGCGGGTTCGCCGTTCGCCCCGGAACTGCCGCACGGCGAGCCGTTCGAGGTGTTCGACAAGCTCGACGGCAGCCTGGGCATCGTCTTCCACTACGGCGGCCGCTGGCACGCCGCGACGAAGTCGGCGTTCGCGTCCGAGCAGGCCCTCTGGGCGCAGGCGTGGCTGGCGGCCCGGGACACCGCCGGGCTCACACCCGGCACGACCTACCTCGCCGAGATCATCTACCCGCGCAACCGCATCGTGGTCGACAACGGCGACCGCAAGGGGCTGGTGCTGCTGGGCGCGTTCGCGGCCGACGGGACCGAACTCCCGCTCTCCAGCTGCGCGGACGCGTGGCGGTCGCTCGGCGGCGACGTCGTCGCGGCGCATCCGGCGCCGCCGCTCGACACGCTGGTCCGGCACGCGCGCGCCGACCTCGGGCTGGACGGGCGGCCGGTGTCCGGCACCGAGGCCGAGGGCTGGGTGGTGCGGTTCGCCTCCGGGCTGCGCGTGAAGGTCAAGTCGGCCGACTACGTCCGGCTCCACGGCGCGATGAGCCGCACCACCGAGCGCGGCGTGTGGGAGGTACTGTCCGCCGGCGACGACCCGGCCGTGTTGTTCGACCGCATGCCCGACGAGTTCCGCGCGTGGATCCTCGACACCGCGAACCGCCTGCGGGCCGCCCATCAGGCGTGGACCGCCGCGGCCGAGGCGGCGTACGCGCAGGTGCTCGCCGCCGAGGCGGAAACCGGCACCGACGCCCGCCCCGACCGCCCGGCGTTCGCGCGCCTCGCCGCGGCGCATCCGCGCGAGGTCCGCAGTGCGCTGTTCCTCCTGTACGACGGCCGGCCGATCGACGCGCTGGCGTGGCGGCACATCAAACCGGCGGCCGGTGCGCCGTTCATCACCGCTGATGCGGGGTGACACCAGTGCTCACCAGCGCGTCTCCCCCTGTAGGGAGATGCCGCAGGGCGGGCTGAGCGTGCAATATATTGCGCATGGCGCGCAACGGTGTAATGCTCGAGGGATGCTCGACACGCTGTACGACCTCCCCCGCGCCCACGCCGTGGTCGCGCGGCATCTGGCGCCGACCCCGTTGGTCGCGACCTCGCTGGTGCCCGGGCATCCGGACGCGTTGCTGAAGCTGGAGACCGCTCAGCCCGTCGGCGCGTTCAAGGTGCGGGGTGCGTTGGCCGCGCTCGATGGGCTGCCGGTCGGGGTGCGGGCCGTGACGGCGAGTGCCGGGAACCATGCGCTCGGCATGGCGTATGCGGCCGGGCTCACCGGACGTTGCGTCACTGTCGTGGTGGCGTGCGACGCGTCCCCTGCCAAGATCGCGGCGTTGCGTGACGCACCCGTCGAACTCGTCGTGCACGGCGCTGGATTCGACGAGGCCGAGGCTCACGCGCTGAAGCTCGCCGAGGCACCCGGCACGGCGTACGTCTCGGCGTATGCGCATCCCGACGTCATCGCCGGGCAGTCCAGCATCGGCGCCGAGCTCGACGCCGCGTTGGGCGCGGGCCCGTTGACCGTCGTGTGCGGGGTGGGTGGGGGCGGGCTGGCCGCGGGGCTCGCGTTGTGGGCCCGGAGCCGTCCCGGTGCCCGGGTCGTGGGTGTCGAGGCCGAGGTGTCGCGTGCGGTGTCGACCGCCGTGGCGGCCGGGCGCGTGCTGCCCTGCGAGATCGGCGACAGCCTCGCCGACGGCCTGCTCGGCAACATCGAGCAGGACTGCCCGACCCCCGGCGTGCTGCGCGACGCGGAACGCGGCGGCGTCGTGCACCTCACCTACGCCGCCGAGCCCGAGATCGAGGCGGCCATGCGCGCGCTGTTCACCCGGCACGGGCTGGTCGTCGAAGGCGCGGCCGCCGTCGGCCTGGCCGCGCTCCGGGCCGGCCGGGTTCCCGTGCACGGCCGAGTCGTCGTCGTCCTCACCGGCCGGAACATCGCCCCGGCCGCCTATGCGGAGGTGCTCACCCGTGGCTGACCTGCCCGTCCCCGTCGTCGTCCCCGAGGCCGAGGTCCGGTCGCTGGTCACCGCCGAGGCTGCGTTGCGCGTCACGCGCGAGGCGCTCGTCGCCCAGGCGGCGGGCGCGGTGAGCCAGCCGGAGCCGTGGCACCTGGAAGTCCCGTCCGCGCAGGGCGAGGTGCACATCAAGGGCGCGCACATCCACGGCGCGACGCACTTCGCCGCCAAGTACGCGACGGGCTTCTACCGCAACAAAGAGCTCGGCCTGCCCACCGGTTCGGGCCTCAGCATCGTCGCGGACGCCGAGACCGGCTTCCCGGTCGCCATCGCGCTCGACAACGGCTACCTGACGGACGTCCGTACCGGCGCCGCGGGTGCCGCCGCGGCCGCCGCGTTGGCGCGACCCGACGCGGACGCGGTCGGCCTGATCGGCATCGGCGTCCAGGCCGGGTACCAGATCGAAGCCCTGCTCCAAGTCCGCAATCCGTCAAGGCTGTTCGTGTACGGCCGGGACCGCGCGGCGGCCGATGCCTTCGCCGAGCGCATGCGCACGCTCCACCCGTGGTCCGTCGCGGTGGTCGACAGCGCCGAGGCCGCCGTCCGCCCCGCCGACATCGTCGTCACCGTCACCCCGTCCCGCGACGCGATCGTGCAGGGCGCGTGGCTGCGGCCGGGCGCGCACGTGACGGCCGTCGGCGCGGACATGGAGGGCAAGCGGGAGCTGGCGCTGGACGTGCTCACCCGCGCGGACGTCGTCGCCGCCGACGACGTGGCGCAGTGCCTGCGGGTCGGCGAGCTGCAGTACGCGGCCGCCGCGGGCGTCGTCGAACGGCTGCGCCTGGTGGCCCTCGGCGACGTGATCGCGGGGCGTGCCGCCGGGCGGACGTCGCCCGACCAGATCACCGTCGCGGACCTGACGGGCATCGGCGCCGAGGACGCCGCGATCGGCTCGGCGCTCGTGGAGGCCCTTGCCGCACAGGCCTCCTGACGCACGGTCACGCAGCCTGCGGCACCCCGGGGTTCAGCTGGTCGGCAGCGGCGCCGGCAGCGTGTTGCGGGCGAACCGCACGGGCGCGTCCGAGGTGTTGAGGTAGGCGTAGCGCTGGTCGGACGGGAACCGCGCCGCCTCGCCGGCCGCGAGCGCCTGACGCGCGCCGCCCGCGAAGTCCAGCACGAGGACCCCTTCGGCGACGAGGACCAACTCCTCGGTGCCGAAGGGGTCCTCGACGGCTTCGTACCGGTCGCCCGGCATCAGCAGCCAGTCCCACAGTTCGGTGCGGTGCAGCCCGGACCCGGTGACGGCCATGCGCCCGTAGCCCCCCTCGGGCGACGTCCACAGCGTGACCATGGTGCGGGGCGTGCTGACGTGGTGCGCCGCGCCGGTGCGCGCGCCGACGAGGTCGGCGAAGTCCGCGCCGATCGCGCGCCCGATGCGCTCGACCGTGCCCAGGCTCGGGTTGGCCTGCCCCTGTTCGATGAGGGTGAGCATGCGGCGGCTGACGCCGGAGCGTTCGGCGAGTTCCGCCACGGTCATCCCGCGTTCGGTGCGCCGCGCGCGGATGTTGCGGGCGACGACCGCCCCTACCGACGGTGCGTCCGAACCCCCCTCGGACGCCTCCGGAGCGGCCCCCGCCTCTGGGGCGGGGTCAGCGGGGGCGGGCGTCGTCTTGCGCGGCATACCCGCAATCTAAGCGATCGCGGGCGCCGCGTCGTGTCACAGGCTCTCGGTCGGCAGCCCGGCCTCGACCCAGTCCTGGATGCCCTCCTTGTACTTGCGCACGTCCGTGTAGCCGAGCCGGGTGAGCGCGTCGGCGACCTGGCCGCTGTTGGGGCACGCGGGGTTGGAGCAGTAGGTGACGATCGTGGCGGTGCGGTCGGGCAGGACCTCCGTGGCCCGCGCGGCGACCTCGCCCGGGTGCAGCGGGACGGCGCCGGGAAGGTGCTGCTTCGCGTAGTACTCGCCGGCGAGCGCGTCGACGACGGTGACGTTGCCCGCGTCGATCGCGACGCGCAGCTCCTCACGGGTGATGAGAGCGGTCATGGCTGGACTCCTTCAAATGAAGTGGACTATGGTCCGGTTGTGCCCGACAAAATTAACGGACCGCAGTCCGCTTCGTCAACACCGCTCTCGATCGGTGCCGCGCCACCGCGCCGCGAGCGTGCCGACGCCGTGCGCAACCGGCGGCGGATCCTCGACGCCGCCGCCGCGCTGTTCGCCGAACACGGCGTCGAACAGGTGTCGATGGACGCCATCGCGGCCGCCGCCGGGGTCGGGAAGGGCACGCTCTTCCGGCGCTTCGGCGACCGGTCGGGGCTCGCAGTCGCACTGCTGCACGAGCGCGAGACCGAGCTGCAGGAGGCGATCCTGAGCGGCCCTCCCCCGCTCGGCCCCGGCACCGCGGACGACCCCGCCGAACCGGCTGCGCGGGCCGCCGCGTTCACCCGCGCCTACCTCGAATACGCCCTCGCCAACCTGGAGTTGGTACGCGCCTCGGAGACCGCCTCACCCGGCGCGCGCTACCGCATCGGCGCCTACCGGTTCTGGGCCCGGCACCTCACCGTGCTGCTCACCGAGGCCGGCCACGCCGAGCCGGCCGCCGGGGTGCTGGCCGAGGCGCTGCTGGCCCCGCTGGCCGCCGAACACGTGGCGGCACTGCGCGACGCGGGCCACGAACCGGCCGAGATCGCCGACGCGTTGGCGTGGCAGGCCGCGACGGTGGCGGCGTCGGCCCGGGGCTAGTCCTCCGCGTGCCGGACCGCCACGTCGCCCTCCAGCGGCGGGGCGCCGACCGCGCAGCACGTCTTGCAGCACGGCTCGGCGTGCGGCGCCGTCTCGGGCGTCTGCTCGAGGGCGTCGGAGCGCACGGTCAGCCACGCCAGGAGGGCGCCCAGGGCAAGCAGCGCCGCGCAGATCCACATCGCCTGGTCGAACGCCGAGTCGACGGTCGACGGGACGCGGTACCCGTCGCCGGTCAGGCCCACGATGGCGGGCAGACCCGCCACGGCCAACAGGCCGGCCGCACGCGCCGCAGCGTTGTTGACGCCGCTCGCGACGCCCGCGCGCGCGACCTCGACGGACGCCAGCACGGTCGCGGTCAGCGGCGCGACCGTCACCGACAGGCCCAGGCCCAGCAGCGCCACGCCTGGCAGCACATCCGCGACGTACGAGGCGTCGGCGCCGATGCGGAGCATCAGCAGCAGCCCGCCCGCGCACAGCAGCGGCCCGACGGTCATGGGCACGCGCGGCCCGATCCGCTTGGCGACGGCACCCGCCCGCGCGGACAGCAGCAGCATCAGCACGGTGATCGGCAGCGTCGCCAGACCTGAGTTCTGCGGCGAGTAGCCGGACACCGTCTGGAGCTGCAGCACCAGGAAGAACAGCACGGCGCTGAGCGCCGCGTACACGCACAGGGTCACGACGTTGACGGCGGTGAACTGCCGTGACTTGAAGATCGCGAGCGGGAGCATCGGCTCACGCACCCGCCGCTCGGTCCACACGAACGCGACCGCGGCCAGCACACCGGCGATCCCCGCGACGGCCGCCAGCGCCGGCGACGTCGGCGCGCTGATCAGCGACCACGTCACGCCCGCCAGCGCGAGCGCGGCCAGCGCCGCGCCCGTCACGTCGAACCGCCCGGTGGCACCCGCGTCGAAGGTCTCCGGGACGTGCTTGAGGGCCACCACAATGGTGACCACCGCGAGCGGCAGGTTGATCAGGAAGATCCAGCGCCAGCTGGCGGCGTCCACCAGCCAGCCGCCGAGGAACGGGCCGATCGCGGTCGCCACACCGCCGAGGCCGGACCAGGCGCCGACCGCACGGGGCCGGTCGTCCGCGTCGAACGTCGCCTGGATGATGGCCAGCGACCCCGGCGTCAGCAGCGCGCCGCCGACGCCCTGCAGTGCGCGCGCGAAGATCAGCAGCCCGGCGTTCGGCGCGAGCCCGCACAGCAGCGAGGCGACCGCGAACCAGGCGACGCCGATGACGAAGACCCGCCTGCGGCCGTACCGGTCCCCCAGCGCGCCGCCGAGCAGGATCAGCCCGGCGAGGCTGAGGGTGTACGCGTTGACGATCCACTGCAGCGCGGCCGTGGACGTGTTGAGGTCGCGGCCGATGGTCGGCAGCGCCACGTTGACGACCGTGCTGTCCAGCAGGACGATCCCGGAGCCGAGCACCGTGGTCAGCAGCACCCAGCGCCCGGCGGCCGAGCCGTACCGGATGCCGCCGGCGCCGCTTCCCTGCGCGACCTGCCCGGAGTCCGCCATACCCCGATCATGCGGGGTTCGGACGCGAAAAGCGCGCGGGGCGGACGCCCTCGCGCGCTTTTTCGGAAGGTCGGAAGGCTAGCGGACCGGCACCCGCGGGGCGGGGATTATCCGGACCAGCTTCGCGTGCGGCGACCGGTCGGGGAACGGGACGATCAGCATCGCCACCGCCAGCAGCAGCGACGCGACGAACGCGTCCAGCCAGTAGTGGTTCGCGGTGACCACGACGACCAGCAGCGTTATGGCCGGGTGCAGCCAGATCAGCCGGCTTCCGGCCCGGCGCAGCGGGTCGCGGTTGCACCACACCGCCATCACGCCGATGGCGACCACGAGGGCCCAGCCGAAGTGCAGCGACGGCATCGCGGCGTACTGGTTGGCGATCTTGGCCCCGGCCCCGGCGTACGGGGAGGAGCCGTCCAGCATGCCGGTGTCGACGAAGCCGTAGTCCTTCATCAGCCGCGGCGGCGCGAGCGGCACGAGGATGTGGATGACCAGCGCGATGCCGGTCATGATCGCCAGCAGGTTGCGTATCCACTTGTAGTGGTCGCGGTGCCGGATCCACAGCCACAGCAGGAACGCGACGGTCACCGGGAAGTGCACCCACGCGTAGTACTTGTTCGCGGCCGAGATCAGGACGTCCGACTGCGTGAACCAGTGCTGGATGACCTGTTCGTCGGGCAGCCGCAGGTCCTGCTGGAGGGTGAGGATCTCGCGGGCGTTGTGGATCGCCTTCGAGTCCTCGCCGCCCGCGAGGCCGCGGCCGAGCTTGTAGACCAGGAACAGCGCGGCGACGAGCAGCAGCTCGCGGAGCGCGTCGCGGGTGGTGCGGAGCCTGCGCGCGCGCCGCTCCTCGGCGGTCTCCTCGACCGGTGCCGCGGCCGACTCCGCGACGGTCCCTTCGACGGACGTGGCGGGGGCGGGAATGGTCGCCGAGGCACCCGCGGAGTCCGTCGTGGAGGACGTCCGAGGGGGTCTCGTTTTCAGCCTGTCGCGCACCGTTCCCCCTCGCTCGCCGTTCTGACGCATCGTCAGATCTGCACTCTTCGTGATCACTTGGCCCCGCTGGGTCACATCATCCGAACCCGGGCCGCAGGCCAGCCTAAGCCCACCGTCAACCCGCAACGTCCACCCGCTGGAGGAGATCACGTCAGCCGGAAGTCGAACTCCCGCCATCACCAGGACACTCCGCCGACACGCACGGTTCCGCGCCCGTCACACTGCTACGGACTTGTGACGCAACTCCGCGAACCCGCATACGCGCAGGCCCCGCCGCTCCGTACGCTGCCGTCCATGACCGACCACGCGCCCGTGTCCCCGCCCCTGCCCGCCCAGCCCCAACGCGGTTCCGGCGCGGGCCCCGGCGAACAGCGGCTCGTCCTGGTCGTGGAGGACGAACCGACCATCGGCGAGGCGGTCGCGGCCCGACTGCGCGCCGAGGGCTTCACGACACTGATGGCGACCGACGGCCCCACCGCGGTCGCGCTGGCCGAGCAGTCCCGCCCCGACATCGTCGTCCTGGACGTCATGCTCCCCGGCCTCGACGGCCTGGAGGTGTGCCGCCGCATCCACACCGTGCACCCCGCCGTGCCGGTGCTCATGCTGACCGCGCGCGACGACGAGACCGACCTGCTGGTCGGACTGGCGGTCGGCGCCGACGACTACATGACCAAGCCGTTCTCGATGCGCGAGCTGGTCGCGCGCGTGCACGTCCTGCTGCGCCGCATGGAGCGCGCCGCGGCCGCCGCGCGCGAGAGCGTCCCCGAGACGGTGCGGATAGGCGGGCTGCGCGTGGACCGCACCCAGCGCCGCGTGCACCTGGACGGCGCCGAGGTGCACCTGACGCCGACCGAGTTCGACCTGCTGGTGTGCCTGGCCTCGCGGCCGCGCGCGGTGCTGTCCCGTGAGCAGCTGCTCGCCGAGGTGTGGGACTGGGTCGACGCGTCCGGCACCCGCACCGTCGACAGCCACATCAAGGCGCTGCGCCGCAAGCTGGGCGCCGAGTGGATCCGCACCGTGCACGGCGTCGGCTACGCCCTGGAGACGCCGGCCCAGCAGGGTCGGCCGGGCCCGCTCGAAGGGTGACCGCCATGCTCCGCCCCGCCTGGATGGCCAGACCGCTGGACCCGCTGCGCTCGATCAAGATCAAGCTCGGCGTCCTGGTGGTCACGTCGGTGTTCGTGTCGACGCTCCTGATGATCCTGGGGCTGCGGGCCGAGGTGCAGTTCCGCTACACGTTCGTCGTCACCTCGCTGGCCAGCCTTGCGGTGACGCTGCTGCTGGCGCACGGCATGACGTCGCCGCTGCGCGAGATGACCGCGGCGGCCCGCGCGATGGCGCGTGGCGACTACTCGCGCCGGGTGCGGGCCACCTCGCGCGACGAGGTCGGCCAGTTGGCGTCGGCGTTCAACCGCATGGCGTCCGACCTGGAGCAGGTCGACCGGCACCGGCGCGAGCTGGTCGCGAACGTGTCGCACGAGCTGCGCACGCCGATCGCCGGGCTGCAGGCGCTGCTCGAGAACATGGTCGACGGCGTGTGGGAGCCGGACAAGGAGCGCCTGGAGCAGGCGCTGACGCAGACCGAGCGGCTCGGCCGGCTGGTCGCCGACCTGCTGGACCTGTCCCGGCTCGACGCCGGCGTGGTGCCGCTGCACGCGCGCGAGTTCGCGGTGCGGCCGTTCCTGGAGTCGGTGCTGCGTGAGGCGGAGTCGCTGGGCCACGACGTGGTCTTCGTCGTCGACGTCGAGCCGGCCGCCCTGACCGCGGTCGCCGACACCGAGCGGCTGCACCAGGTGGTGACGAACCTGCTGGCGAACGCGTGCCGGCACAGCCCGCCGGGCGGCCGGGTGAGCCTGCACGCGCACCGCGCGCACGACGCGGCGTCCGGCAGCCTGCGACTCGAGGTGCAGGACCAGGGGCCGGGCATCCCCCGCGAGGAGCGCACCCGGGTGTTCGAGCGCTTCATCCGCGGCGGCGACCGGTCCGGGCCCGGCGGCGGTGCCGCGTCGGGATACCCGGGAGGGCGGCGGCGGGAGGGCGGCGGGACGGGCCTCGGGCTGGCGATCGCGCGGTGGGCGGTGGACCTGCACGGTGGCGAGATCGCGGTGGCGGAGTCGGCGTACGGCTGCCGCATCCGCGTCGTGCTGCCGGGCGACACACGCGACGCCCGCTCGTGACCGTCGGTGAGACCGACAAACCTCACAAGACGCCGCTTCGCACAGTTGTACTGACGCGCCGCTGGTGGACGCGCGTCAAGCCGGCACGCAAGGACATGCTCGGACGGAATGTGACGCTCCGGTTATGACATACCGTCACATAGAATGTGTCCGAAAGGGACAAATCTCCGCCACTCGGTCATCTCTCTGTGATCTACGCGACGCGTAGGACGTAGGGCCTGCGCACCATGGCCGAAAGGGCGTAGCCTTGTTTCCCGCTGTCCACCACCCCAGGAAGCGGAAGAGGGCGGTTGCCGCCGTGTCGTCACAGTCCCCTAGCAACCCGATGGCCAGCTTCGGCCCCAACGAGTGGCTTGTCGACGAGATCTACCAGCAGTACCTACAGGACCCCAATTCTGTAGATCGCGCATGGTGGGATTTCTTCGCCGACTACAAGCCCAGCAGCGCGGATGCGGCACCGGCCGCAGCCACCGCGGACTCGTCCAACCGGAGCGCAGCCATCACCACCAGCACCCCGAGTGCGCCCGGCTCCGCCGGCTCCGCGCCCGTCTCGAACCAGGTTCCAGCGCCCGCCCCGACCGGCCCTGCCGCGACGACACCCGGCCCGGCGTCCAGCCACCCGATGGTGACCTCCGGCGTCTCCAACAACGCCGCCGTCGCCAAGCCCACCCCCGCGGACCCCCCGCCCGCCAAGCCGAAGGCCGCCACCCCTGTGCAGGCCTCCGTCAACGGCCCGGAGACGGTCCAGCTCAAGGGCCCCGCGGCCCGCGTCGTGGCCAACATGGACGCGAGCCTCACGATCCCGACCGCGACCAGCGTGCGCGCCGTGCCGGCGAAGCTGCTGATCGACAACCGGATCGTCATCAACAACCACCTCAAGCGCGCCCGCGGCGGCAAGGTCTCGTTCACGCACCTCATCGGCTACGCGCTCGTCCAGGCGATCAAGTCGATGCCCGCGATGAACCAGGGCTACCAAGAGGTCGACGGCAAGCCCTTCCTGGTCAAGCCCGAGCACATCAACCTCGGCCTCGCGATCGACCTGACCAAGCCCAACGGCGACCGCCAGCTCGTCGTCGCGGCCATCAAGAAGTCCGAGGACCTGGACTTCTTCGGCTTCTGGCAGGCCTACGAGGACATCGTCCGCCGTGCCCGCGCGAACAAGCTGACCGTCGACGACTTCGCCGGCGTCACCGTGTCGCTGACCAACCCCGGCGGCATCGGCACCGTCCACTCGGTCCCGCGCCTGATGCCCGGACAGGGCACCATCGTCGGCGTCGGCGCCATGGAGTACCCGGCCGAGTTCCAGGGCGCGTCCTCGGACACGATGGCCCGCCTCGCGGTCAGCAAGATCCTCACGCTGACCAGCACCTACGACCACCGGATCATCCAGGGTGCGCAGTCGGGCGAGTTCCTGCGTCGCATGCACCAGCTCCTCCTCGGCGAGGGCGGGTTCTACGACGAGATCTTCGCCTCCCTGCGCATCCCGTACGAGCCGGTGCGCTGGGTGCAGGACATCTCCGCCAGCCACGAGGACGACGTCAACAAGACCGCCCGCGTGCAGGAGCTCATCCACTCCTACCGGGTGCGCGGCCACCTCATGGCCGACACCGACCCGCTGGAGTACAAGCAGCGCCGCCACCCCGACCTCGACGTGGTCGAGCACGGGCTGACGCTGTGGGACCTGGAGCGCGAGTTCGCGGTGGGCGGCTTCGCCGGCCAGTCGATGATGACGCTGCGCGAGGTGCTCGGCGTGCTGCGCGACTCGTACTGCCGCACCGTCGGCGTCGAGTACATGCACATCCAGGACCCGCAGCAGCGCCGCTGGATCCAGGAGCGCGTCGAGGTCCCGCACAGCAAGCCGGACCGCCAGGACCAGCTCCGCGTGCTGCGCAAGCTCAACGCCGCCGAGGCGTTCGAGACCTTCCTGGCCACCAAGTACGTCGGCCAGAAGCGCTTCTCGCTCGAGGGCGGCGAGTCGACCATCCCGCTGCTGGACGCGATCATCCAGTCGGCCGCCGAGGCGGGCCTCGACGAGGTCGCGATCGGCATGGCGCACCGCGGCCGGCTCAACATCCTGACGAACATCGTCGGCAAGAGCTACGCGCAGGTGTTCCGCGAGTTCGAGGGCAACATCGACCCCAAGTCGATGCACGGCTCGGGCGACGTGAAGTACCACCTGGGCGCCGAGGGCACCTTCACCTCGGACGACGGCGCGCAGGTCAAGGTGTCGCTGGTCGCCAACCCGTCGCACCTCGAGGCGGTCGACCCGGTCCTCGAGGGCGTCGTGCGCGCCAAGCAGGACATCATCGACATGGCCGGCGCGGGCTTCACGGTGCTGCCGCTGCTGCTGCACGGCGACGCCGCGTTCGCCGGCCAGGGCGTGGTCGCCGAGACGCTCAACATGTCGCAGCTGCGCGGCTACCGCACCGGCGGCTCGGTGCACGTGGTCATCAACAACCAGGTCGGCTTCACCGCCGCCCCGGCGTCGTCGCGCTCCTCGATGTACGCGACCGACGTCGCGCGCATGATCGAGGCGCCGATCTTCCACGTGAACGGCGACGACCCCGAGGCGTGCGTGCGCGTCGCGGAGCTGGCCTTCGAGTACCGGCAGGCGTTCCACAAGGACGTCGTGATCGACCTGATCTGCTACCGGCGCCGGGGCCACAACGAGGCCGACAACCCGTCGTTCACCCAGCCGCTGATGTACGACCTGATCGACAAGAAGCGCTCGGTGCGCAAGCTGTACACCGAGGCGCTCATCGGCCGCGGCGACATCACGGTCGAAGAGGCCGAGCAGGCCCTGAAGGACTACCAGGACCAGCTCGAGAAGGTCTTCGCCGAGGTCCGCGAGGCGACCACGGCGCAGCTGCCGGCGCACGCCGAGCCGCAGCCGCTGCCGGAGTTCCCGGCGCCGGTCGGCAGCGCGATCGCCACCGAGACGGTCAAGCGGATCGTCGAGTCGCAGATCTCGCTGCCCGACGGCTTCACCGTGCACCCGCGCCTGCAGCCGCAGCTGCAGCGCCGCGCGGCGATGGTCGAGGACGGCACGATCGACTGGGCGATGGGCGAGACGCTCGCGTTCGGCTCGCTGCTGATGGAGGGCCACCCGGTCCGGCTCGCCGGCCAGGACTCCCGCCGCGGCACCTTCGGCCAGCGCCACGCGGTGCTGGTGGACCGCGAGTCGGGCGGTGAGTGGACGCCGCTGGCGAACCTCACGCCCGAGCAGGCCAAGTTCACCGTGTACGACTCGCTGCTGAGCGAGTTCGCCGCGATGGGCTTCGAGTACGGCTACTCGCTGGCCCGCCCGAACGCGCTGGTGCTGTGGGAGGCGCAGTTCGGCGACTTCGCCAACGGCGCGCAGACCATCATGGACGAGTTCATCTCCTCCGCCGAGCAGAAGTGGGGCCAGCACTCCGGTGTCACGCTGCTGCTCCCGCACGGCTTCGAGGGCCAGGGCCCGGACCACAGCTCGGCGCGCATCGAGCGCTACCTGCAGCTGTGCGCCCAGAACAACATGACGGTCGCGG
Source organism: Yinghuangia seranimata (assembly GCF_029953285.1). GTDB lineage: Bacteria > Actinomycetota > Actinomycetes > Streptomycetales > Streptomycetaceae > Yinghuangia > Yinghuangia seranimata. Next base: position 54,678 of record NZ_JASAOI010000062.1, read on the forward strand.
CGCCGACGCTGCCGAGCAACTACTTCCACCTGCTGCGCTGGCAGGTGCACAACCCGCACCACAAGCCGCTGGTGGTGTTCACCCCGAAGTCGATGCTGCGCCTGAAGGCCGCCGCGTCGCGCATCGAGGAGTTCACCACGGGCGAGTTCCGGCCGGTCATCGGGGACACCACGGTGGACCCGAAGCAGGTGCGGCGCGTGGTCATGACGTCCGGCAAGTTCTACTACGACCTCGAGGCGGCGCGCACCAGGTCCGGTGCCACCGACGTCGCGCTGGTCCGGGTCGAGCGGCTCTACCCGCTGCCGATCGAGGAGATGCGGGCCGAGCTGACCCGGTACGGCATGGAGCGGTACGGCAACGGCCTGGAGCTCGTGTGGGCCCAGGAGGAGCCGGCCAACCAGGGCGCGTGGCCGTTCATCGCGCTCAACCTGGTCGAGGCGGGGCTGCCGACGCCGCGCCGCATCGCCCGCTCGGCGGCGTCGTCGCCGGCGGTCGGCTCGGCCAAGCGGCACGAGGCGGAGCAGCAGGACCTGGTGGCGCAGGCGTTCGCGTAAGGCGGGCGCCGGTCCCCACCGGCGGGTTTTCCCGGGTTCGCCCCGGCGCATACGATGCGCCGGGGCGAACCCCTTTGGATTCCGGGCCCGAAGAGGGCCCTGTGCGAGTGGGAGCGAGCGTGTACTTCACCGACCGCGGCATCGAAGAGCTGGAGAGCCGGCGCGGAGAAGAAGAGGTCAGCTTCGCGTGGCTGGCCGAGCAGCTGCGCACGTTCGTGGACCTCAACCCCGAGTTCGAGACCCCGGTCGAGCGCCTCGCGACGTGGCTCGCGCGGCTGGACGACGAGGAGGAGTAGGCCTCCCGGCCGGTCAGGCGGTACGCGCGGCGTTCGCGGTGTGCACGGCCCAGCCCACGGCGTACAGCAGCACGGCGAGCGCCGCGCCCTGGCCGAAGCCGATGGTCAGCTCGACGGCGAGGGCCTGGTGGTCGCCGCGCAGCCAGTCGGGCTGCGGGCTCGTGCGGCGGATCGCGGCGAGCGTGCCGGCGAGCGCGACCGCGGCGACGACGGTGGCGCGGGCGCGCACGGCGAGCCGACGGGGGGCGTCGTGCGGCAGCGGGCGGGCCGGCAGCCGCCGGACCCACCAGGCGAGGGCGGCGAGGCCGACCACCGAGCTGATGTTCTGCAGGACCTGGCACCACGCGGGGCCGAACGGGCTGGCGTCGAGCAGCCACGGCGCGACCTCGCGGGCGCCGGCGTCCCCGGCGTGCGTCCAGGTGTCCCAGCCGACGTGGGTGAGCCCGCCGATCCACGCGGAGACCACGAACCATCCGGCGACGCCGACGAGTTCCCGGACCCAGGGGCGGCCCTCGCGGCGTGCGGCGGCGATCCGCCCGGGCAGCACCGGGGTGAGCGGTTCCGCGAGCCGGGCGCGCAGCGCGTCGGGCAGCAGCGCGAGTGTCGGGCGCAGGAGCAGGAAGTGCCACACCCCGACGGCCACGGCGGTGAACACGAGGTCGACGATGAGGACACCGGGCACCAGGCCGTGCGTGACCGTCCGGTCCGGGTGCAGCGGCAGGGACCGCAGGTCGACGAACAGCACGACGTCGGGCGTCATGGTGCCGATCGCCAGCGCCGAGGCCACCAGCGGCCCGCGCCGCTCCCCCACCCCTGTGCGGGTGCCGGAGCGCATCGGCAGGGCGGCGGCCATATGGCTGGCGGTGAACGGCATCCGGTGGTTCCTCCACATTGTCTGCGGCGCGGGCCCCGCACCGTCCGGCGCGGACGGCCCCGCGCGTTCGGTGCGGGTAGTCCCTCATCGGATTCCCGCGTTGCCGGGGTAGCGATCGCGCCATCCTGGCGGTTGTATGACTCGCGGGAACAGCCGGTGGTTCCCGACCCCTTGACGCGCGGTCAACGCGATATATCGTGGATGACAGGGCACACGATATATCGCGTATCACGCCCCGAAGGGGAGGGGGATTCATGTCTCGATGGACCGTCGCCGATCCTCAGGCGTTCGACGTCGAGCCCGTCCATGTGGTGCGCGTCCGCGCCGTCGCCGGTCTGGTCGACGTCGTCGGCACCGACGGGCCGACCCGGCTCGAGGTCACCGGCGTCGAGGGCCCGCCGCTGGAGGTCGGTCACGACCCGGCGTCGGGCGAGCTCACCGTCGGATACGACGACCTGAGCTGGAAGAGCCCCAAGGCGTGGCTCGACCGCCAGGTGCACGGCCGCAGCTGCCGCGTGGCGCTCGCCGTGCCGTGGGACTGCACGATCGACATCGCGGTCATGTCCGCGCACGCGACGGTCTCCGGCGTGCACGGCTGCGTCGCGGTGCGCAGCGTCGCGGGCGGCATCACCCTCTTCGGGCTGACCGGCGCGGTGGACGCCGCGACGGTCGCCGGGACCGTCGAGGCCGAGTCGCTCGCGGGCGACTTCCAGGTCGCCACGGTGTCGGGCGACCTGACGCTGGTCGAGGGCACGGGGGGCCGTGTGCGGGCGCACTCGGTGTCGGGCGCGATGGTGCTGGACCTCGACGCGTTCGGGCGCAACGACGTCCAGCTGTCGACGGTTTCGGGCGCGCTCACGGTGCGGCTGCCGCACGACGGCGACGTCGATGTCGACGTGCGCTCGTCCGGCGGTACCGTCGGTTCGGCGTTCGAAGGGCTGACCGCGCGGACCGGATTCGGAACATCCCGGTTGGTCGGCACGTTGGGCGGGGGGACGGGGCGCTTGAGGATCACCTCGGTGTCGGGCGACGTGGCTCTGCTGCGCCGGGCTCCGGAAGGAAAGGTAAACGCATGACCCCCGTCTTCGGGCACGGCCGCCTGCGGCTGTACCTGCTCAAGCTGCTCGACGAAAGCCCCCGCCACGGCTACGAGATCATCCGGCTGCTGCAGGACCGCTTCCTCGGCCTGTACGCGCCGTCCGCCGGCACCGTCTACCCCCGGCTCGCCAAGCTCGAGCAGGAGGGCCTCGTCGCCCATTCGGTCGAAGGCGGCCGCAAGGTCTACCGCATCACCGACGCCGGACGCGCCGAGCTCACCGCCCGCCAGGCCGAGTTGGACGCGCTCGAGGCGGAGATCCGCGAGTCGGTGTACGAGCGCGCCCGCGAGATCCGCGACGAGGTCCGCACCTCCGCGCGCAACCTGCGCGAGGAACTGCGGCAGGCCGCGCAGGACGTCCACGAGACGCCGCGTCCCCGGGCGTCGTCGTCCGCCAAGGGCTGGGGCGGCGCCGGCGCGGGCGGCCGCGAGGACCCGGTCTCGGCGTGGGCCAAGAACCTCGGGCCCGCGCTGTCCCAGAAGATGGTGGACCTCGCCGAGGGCCTCGCACAGGGCCTCGCCGGGCTGACCGAACAGCGCACGCAGCGGCTCGAGGACGAGATCCTCAAGCACTTCGGGCCCGACCCGCTGGCCACCGAGCGGCCGGACGTGTGGGGCGCCGAGACAGACGCCGAGGGCGCGGCGAAGGACACGACGAGCGGGTCGGACCACATCCGCGGGGCCGCGGCGAAGTCCCGCCTGGCCGACGAGGACGTCGAAGTGCCGGTCACGTCCCGCCCGGCCCGCGAGAAGTCCCGGCGCGCGCGCCCGGGCGCCGAGGAACTCGGCGCACTGTTCGACCGCTTCCGCCACGAGATCGACGCGGTCGCGGCCCGCGCCGGCCTGACCCCTACGCAGGTCGACCGGGCACGCGACGTCGTCGTGCAGGCGTGTGCGGACCTGAAGGACATCCTGAACGAGCGCCACTGACCCGTTGACCGACGAGCCCCCGCCGCCCGCGCGAAGCGGGCGACGGGGGCGTCGCGTTACCGGGGCCCGGAGCCACGAGCCCGGCACGGTGACCCGACGGCCCGACCCGTGTGGGTCGGGCCGGACCGCCGGTGTCCGGTACCGCCGCGACTAGGGGTAGATCGCGATGGTGTACTTGGCGCTGTCGCTCTGCTGGTTGCCCAGTTCGAGCGTCTGTGTGCCGGTGGTGGGCAGCGCGTAGCCGGTGATGCTGCGCTGTCCGGTCGGGTTGGGCGGTGTGCTGGGCCGCGGGAGCCCGCCCACCGCGGCGAGCGTGCTGTAGTAGGGCGGGTTGTACGGATTCCAGAACGCGGCGCTGCCCGAGCACAGGCCCGGCCCGAACGTGCAGGCCGGCCCGATGTTGGCGGCGTCCACGTTGATCTTCTGCCCGGCGGTACCGGGGAAGGTGATCTGGGCCCGGCGGCCCCAGGTGGACATGTCCACCGTGGTGACGCTGCCGTTGGGCGTCGCCGCAGCCTTCACGACCGTGCTCAGCACGCGCAGTTCGTACGGGAAGGGAGCGTCCGTGGGGTCGAAGGGCGTCGGCCTGATGTCCACGGCGTAGTCGCCGGTTCCCGCGCTGGTCAGCACGCGCCCGATGTCGTGCCGCTTGGTGCCGTTGGTCATGTACTCGAGCCAGCTGTCGACCGGGTAGTACGGAACCTGCTGGGTCTCGTACACGCTGTGGACGGCCGACGAACCCGCGAGGTAGAACGTCTGGCCCACCGGCACGGAGAAGCGCAGCTTGGCACGCTGGCCCCACTTGGTGGTCGCCACCGTCACCGGAGCGCCCTCCACGACGGCGGTCGCGGTGGGGATCGTGTTCACGTCGAGCGCGCGCAGCGAGACGTCGAGTTGCCCCGTGGTCGACGGCACTGCTTCGAGGTACACCACGCCCGGGCTGGCTCCGAGGGTGTAGAACCCGGTCTTGTAGGCGCCGGTGAAGAGTTCGTTGACCATGCCGCCGTAGGCGGTGCCGCTGCCCATCTTCGATCCCCAGGGTGCGCGCAGCGTGACGTTGGCGTCGTACTTGCCCCGGCTCGCGACGTAGAAGGTCTGGTTCGCCGCGACCGGCACGGTGAACCAGGCGTGCAGGCCCGGGACGCTGCTGACGACCGCGCCGGGGTCGCCGTCGACGGTCAGCGGCGAGACGACGTCCTGGGTGACGCTGGCGTTCCAGCCGAACGAGAGCTTGTTGTTCACCGCGTCGGACGGCTCCGCGACCAGGTCGACACGGGCGACGACGAGGGTCGCCACCATCGACGGGTCGGAGACGCGCACATACGCGTTACCCGAAGCGTCCAACGAGTACGTCTCGTTGATCGCCGGGTACAGCGCCCCGGTGGTGCTGCCGCTGCCACGCCAGGTGACGACCGAGTAGCGCAGGTTCGGCTTCGGGTCCACGTGCACCTGGAGGACGCCCTGGTCGCCGATCTTGCCCTTCTGGAAACCGGTCATCAGGTCGACGTAGAAGGCGCCGCCGGGCTGGAGTTCGGCCGTCAGGTTGCCCGTGTTCCACGTGGGGGCGAGCCCGCCGAGGACGGCGGTTCCGTGCGCGGGGCGGCCTCCGGCATACGAGTCCGTGCCGACATTGCCGTCCGCGAGGATTCCGCGCCACGTCGTGGACGCCTGCGGGTCGGTGTAGCCCGGGGCGGTGACCCATGCCTGCGTCTGCGGCGACCAGGCCGAGACCGGGTTGCTCAGCCGGTAGTTCGCCACCGCGAAGTCCAGCATCGCCGCGTTGGCGTCGAGTCCGTACCCGGACATCACGGCCTTGATGGCGTCGAGGCTCTTGCCGCCGGCGGTCGAGTAGACCTCCCACGTCAGCCGCACGAAGCGGTTGTCGGTCCGCTCGGTCAGGTACTCGGCGAGCGGGTTCACCGAGTACTGCCGCGAATTCCCGAACCCGTCCCACGCGTTGATGGCACGGCCCGGCGAGCCCAGGAACTTGGCGAGGTTGCGGGCGTAGTACTCGTTCTCGCGGGCCTCACCGTCGTACGACGGGTCGGCCTCGAAGCTCTTGTGCGTGGCCCACTCCGCGCTGGCTTCCATCCACCAGTTCGTCGCGCCGAGGTTGAACACGAAGTCGGCGTTGGGCATGTAGTGGTACTGGAAGCAGTGGAACAGCTCGTGGCGCGGCAGGTAGTTGAACTGGAAGTTGATCGGCACGGGGTTGCCCGCGCCGACCGCCATGTCCTGCGGCAGCAGGATCGTCGGGTTGTGGCCCGCGCCGGGGAACTCGAACGGGAAGGCCACACCGGCCCCGTCCTTGGCGGAGGAATGGCCGACCCAGACGTCGAGCGGTCCCGCCGGGAGCGAGATGACGAAGCCCATCGCCTGGTACGTCTTCCAGGCGGACTCCAGGCCCTCGGCCATCTTGTAGACGGCGTCGGGGGTGTCGCTGCTGCGGTTGAACTCGGGCTTGAGCCCGGGCTCGACGTAGCCGCCGTGGTCCGGATCGCCGACCGTGCGCTCGATGTTGTAGTAGATGTTCGCGTGCTCGGTCACGTACAGGCACTGGAACTGGTCGGCCAGGTAGATCGTGACCGTGCCGCACGCGTTCTTCGGGTCGTCCGGCAGGTCGGCCGCGAGGGACGTGGCCGCGGTCGTGGCCGTCGCCGTCTTCGCGCCGGCCTTCTTGACGGAGAAGAGGTCGTTGACCCACGCCTTCGTCTGCGGGGTCGCGGACGTCAGGTGCTCGAACAGGAAGGCCTGGTAGCCGGCGGCCTCTTCGCCGAGCGCCTTGTCGGGCCTGAACTCGGCCGGCAGGTCCTTGGACCCGATGAGGTTCTGGACGCCGTACCGGACCAGCTGGTCGTCGTTGATCCGGTGCTGGGACCACGCCGGGACGACCTTGTCACCCGGGCCGAAGTCCGGTGCCGGGTTCGGGTTTCCGGACTTGCCACTCGCGGCCGACCGGGCCTTGAGGGCGGCCGCCGCGGAGGCGGTCCGGGCGGCGTTGTAGGCGGGGGCGGCGGCGCTGACCGGTGGCGGTGAGCCATGGGGGTCCGGTTCGCCCGCGGCCGGCGAACCGTCCGGGGACGACACTTCGGCCGCTCCCGGAGCCGGCTGCGACGCGGGGCTTCCCGGTGGGGGTGGGGTGGAGCCGAATGCGGAGGGCATCGGCGCGGCGAGGAGTGCCAGTGCCGCGACCGCTGTTGCGACGCGTTTCAAAGGGGGGAGCCTCCGATCGATCGACGAGCACGTTGGGGGGCGTGCATGACCGACGGCCCGGCCCGCGTGAACAGGGCCGGACCGTCGGTGTCCGGGGGTGCGCTAGGCCGCGGTGGTCGCGGTCACCTTTCGCCCGGCGCGGCGGGCGGCGTGCGGCGCGGGTGCCTCGATCGGGTCGACCGGCGGCGGGGAACCACAAGGGTTCGGTTCACCCGCCGCCGGTGCCGCCGACGGCCTGTCTGGGGACGACACTTCGACGAGTCCCGGCTTGGGGCGCAAGACCGGGCCACCTGGGGGAGGTGGTGTGGAGTCGAGAGCGGACGGCGTCGGCGAGTTGGGGAGCGCCAGTGCCGCGTTCGCTGTTGCGACGCGTTTCAAGGAGCCTCCGTTCGATGCAGCCGCGATCACGGCCAGACGGGATTCTGGCAGCGGAGATCGCGAAGTCGGAGGCTCGGAGCGGCACACCGGACCCGGGGCAACCGGGTGCGGTTCTCACCGTGCGGGGGTCAACCGCCGTGCGGGCAGAGCGGCTTCGGGAGAGGGCGGGGTCGGTTCCGGGTCAGCGGCGGGCGGCGGCGTCGAGCACGCGGGTGGCGAGCCACAGGTCGCGTTGGACGACGGGGTTGCCGAGGCCGTCGGTGCGGAGGCGTTCGGAGAGCCGGGCGAGCCGTTTGCGCAGGCCGGGGCCCGATATGCCGAGGACGTACGCGGCGGCGCGGGCCTGGCAGTCGTAGTCGAGCCAGACCCGCAGGGTGACGGCGTCGGTGGAGTCGGGCTCGTCGAGGACGTCGCGCAGCACCGCGCGGGCCCAGCCGCGGGCGAGCGGCTGGGTGAGGACGGCGCCGAAGTCGACCCGTCGGGGCGTGTCCAGCGGGCGGGGGCGCGGGAGTTCGTCGAGGGCCAGGGCGAGGCAGAGGGTGGCCTGGGAGCCGACCGTGGCCAGGTCCAGGCGCAGGAGTCGGCCGACCAGCCGGAGCCGGGACGCGACGGTGTTGCGGTGCAGGTAGAGCCGGGCGGCGGCTTCGCGGCCGAAGACGAGCCACATGCGGGCGGTGGTCATCAGGTCGTCGGGCAGCGGGTCCTGGGGCCTGGCGGGCTCGTGCGCGCGGATCGGGGCGAGGAAGCCGGCCGCCCACTGCCGCCCCAACTCGCCGGTGAGCGGCGCGAATCCGTTGCCGGGGCTGGGTACGGCCGGTCCGTCGGAGGCGCGTCGGCCGGGGGCCATGAGCCCGGCGAGTGCCTGGCCGTACGCGAACACGACGTCCTGCAGCGGCAGCGCCAGACTGGCGGCGATGCGGCAGCGGCCGCCCATCGCGGCGCGGACGGCGGCCGCGTAGCCGACGGCGTCGCCGGGCGCGAGGACGAGGACGTGCAGCGCGTGGTCGGGGCAGCGCCGCACCCACACCTCGGTGCCGGTCTCCGCGCCGACGCGGACGCAGGCATCGGCGGCACGGTCGCGTTCACCGGCCCGCGCCTGGACGACGAACGCCCGTACCGGGTCCGGGAGTCCGCCACCGGCCAGGGCGGCGATCCGCCGGGCGGGCTCCAGGCGCCCGGACATCACGAGTTCGACGACGCTCTCGCGCAGCGCGGTCTCGGCGGCGTGCAGCCGCCGGACGCGGTCGTCGAGGTCCGCGCGTTCGCGGGCCAGCGCGGTCAGCCAGACGGCCGTCGCGAAGTCCGTCCCGGTGTCCGCGGTGTCCTGGCGCTCCGCCACCTCATCCCCCGGCGTGTCCGACCGTCGTACGGTCCCCCGGGCGGGAACGCGGCCGCGCCGCCGCCTCGGTGATCATCGTCGATCGCCCACAGGCCGCGCAACGGCGCCCCGGGGCCACCGGTGCGCGGGAACGCCGCAGCGGGCCCCGCGCGGCCCGAACGGGGCCCGCTGCGGGCCCGCGGACGGCTCCGCCGCCGTCGGGTGGAGCCGCCGGGCGGCGCGGTGATCTGAGCAGCACCATGTCACGCACCCCGCCGCCCGGCGGTGTTCCGACACCGGGGGACGCCTCGCGTCGCGAGCCACCCCGCTCGCGGTGGACGGCGTCCCCCGGTCGTTCTTCCTTCTTCTTCCTTCTTCTTCCTTCTTCCTGCGGTCGCCAGCTAGTTGGCGGCGTCGCGCAGCTCGCGCACGGCCTGCTCCAGGCGGCGGCCGTACTCGGGGTCGGCCGCGTGGAAGTGCGGCAGCACCCGCTCGACGATGTCGTCGCGCTGCACCTGCGCGATGAACCCGGCGAGGTTGGCGATGAGGCGGGACTTCTCGTCGGCGCTCATGAGGCGGTAGAGCTCGCCGGCCTGGAAGAAGTCGTCGTCCTTGACGTGCTGCGGCGCCTCGTGGGTGCCGGTGAAGCCGACCACGGCCGACGGGGCGGCCAGCGCCTCGCCGGTCTGGAACGGGCCGCCGAAGCTGTTCGGCTCGTAGTTCTTCGCGCGCCCCGCGGCGTTGGTCGCCATCGCGCCGTCGCGGCCGTGGTTGTTCGCCGCCGTGGCGTGCGGGGCGTTGACCGCCAGCTGGGTGTGGTTGACGCCCAGGCGGTACCGGTGCGCGTCCGCGTAGGCGAACAGCCGTCCCTGGAGCATCTTGTCGGGCGACGGACCGATGCCCGGAACGAAGTTGTTCGGCGAGAACGCCGCCTGCTCGACCTCCGCGAACACGTTCTCCGGGTTGCGGTTCAGCACCAGGCGGCCGACCTTGATCAGCGGGTAGTCGCTGTGCGGCCACACCTTGGTCAGGTCGAACGGGTTGAAGCGGTACTTGGCCGCGTCCGCCGCCGGCATGACCTGGACGTGCACGGTCCAGGACGGGAACACCCCGCGCTCGATGGCCTGGTGCAGGTCGCGCTGGTGCGAGTCCGCGTCGGCGCCGGCGAGTTCGGCGGCCTGCTCGTTGGTGAGCGAGCGGACGCCCTGGTTCGTCTTGAAGTGGTACTTCACCCAGAACGCCTCGCCCTGGGCGTTGACCCACTGGTAGGTGTGCGAGCCGTACCCGTTCATGTGCCGGTACGACGCGGGGATGCCGCGGTCGCCGAACAGCCAGGTGACCTGGTGGGTCGCCTCGGGGGCGTACGACCAGAAGTCCCACACGTTCTCGGCCTCGGTGCTGCCGGTGTAGGGGTCGCGCTTCTGCGAGTGGATGAAGTCCGGGAACTTGATCGGGTCCTTGATGAAGAACACCGGGGTGTTGTTGCCGACCAGGTCGTAGTTGCCCTGCTCGGTGTAGAACTTCACGGCGAACCCGCGCGGGTCGCGCACCGCGTCGGAGGCGCCCAGGTTGCCCGCCACCGTCGAGAAGCGGAGGAACACCTCGGTCTTGCGGCCGACCTCGCCGAGGAAGTGCGCCCGGGTGTACGGGGTCACGTCGTCGGTGACCTCGAAGAACCCGTAGGCGCCGGAGCCGCGGGCGTGCACGATGCGCTCCGGGATGCGCTCGCGGTTGAACCGGGCGAGCTTCTCCAGCAGGTACTGGTCCTGGATGAGCACGGGGCCGCCGACGCCGGCCTGCGCGGAGTTCTGGTTGTCCGCGACGGGCGCGCCCGACTCGGTCGTCAATATCTGGTCGGTCATGGGGTGCTGACTCCCTATCAGTTACGCGGTGGAGCGGTTCGTGGTCAGTCGGCGTCGAGTTCGGCCGTGCGGCGGCGCAGCTCGGCGAGGCCGGCGTCGGTGACCCGGCCGAGGAGCCGCAGGCGGGCGACGCCGCCGCAGGGGTACACCTCGACGCGCACGTGGGTCGCGGAACGGCCGGGCGCGACCCGGAACCGGTGGCGGGTGTCGGGCTGGACGCGGGTGCGCGGGAGGATCTCGTACCAGGACGCCTCGTCCTCGGGCGTGCCGTCGGTGGCGACCAGGCGGATCCAGCCGGGCGCGTTGCCCTTGTAGTGGTCCGTGTCGATCTCGACGGCGGCGATGTCGGCGGGGCCCGCGAGCTTGATCCGCACCCAGTCGTGGCCGTCGTCGCGGCGCCGCCGGGTCTCCCAGCCCTCGCCCATCACCCGCGAGCGGCCAGGGGCGTTGATGTTGTGCGGCGACGAGAAGAACCGGTCGCTGGCCGCCTCGGCGACGCCGCCGAGGTCGGCGGCGGCGACGTCGACCATGAGCCCGTCGAGGTAGTCGGCGTCGGGCACGACCTCGCCGTGCACGCGGAGCCGGGCCACGCCGCCGTCCGGGAAGATGTTGAGCCGCACGTGGGTGAAGCGCTTCTCGACGGCGACGTCGAAGCGGTGCGCGGTGTCGCCCTTCAGCGGGCTGCGCGGCACGATCTCGGTCCACGCGACGTCGTCGGCGAGCACGTCGGCCAGGTCCGGGTGGCCGGGGAGGTAGGCGGCCTCGACGGAGGCGTACGGCGGGTAGTTGCCGACGAAGTGCGCGGTGTCGACGACGACGCCGCGGACGACGCCGGCCGCGCCGAGCCGGACGACCGCCCAGTCGTGGTCGTCGGGGCGTACGTGCGGTTCCTCGGCGCTGACGCCGCGCCGCCGCCGGGTCTCCCAGCCGTCCATGATCTGGCCCTTGGGGCCGAACGTGTGCGGCTGGAACACCGGTGTCTCGGCGAGCAGCAGGTTCTCCTTGTCGGCGAACCACTCGTCGTTGGCGGCGACGACCCCGGCGCCCAGCGGGCGGGCGGCCAGGTTGGGGAGTTCGGTGAAGTCGGTGGTGTTGTGTCCGGCGTTTTCGGGCGTGCTCATCTACGACTCCGGTCTCGTTGCGGGGGCGCTGACGACGGTTCAGAAACCGGGGGGCGGTGGCGCGTGGCCGCGGTGGCGGCGCAGGGCTGCGGTGATCACGACGGCTCGCGCTCCAGGAGCTCGCCGCGCGGGGTGCCGTCGACGTCGACGACCTCGCCGCGCAGCCACGTGGTCCTTACGACGCCGGTGAGTTCGCGGCCGGTGTAGGGCGTGACCGGGTTGCGGTGGTGCAGGGTGCCCGGGTCGACGACGAACGCGGCGTCCGGGTCGAACGCGACCAGGTCGGCGTCCCGGCCGGGGGCGATGACGCCCTTGCGGCGCAGACCGGCGAACCGCGCGGGGCCGGTGGCCATCCAGCCGACGACGTCGGCGAGCGTGTGGCCGCGGCGGCGCGCCTCGGTCCAGATCGCCGGCAGGCCCAGCTGCAGCGACGCGATGCCGCCCCAGGCGAGCGCGAAGTCGCCTTCTTCGAGGCGCTTGAGGTCCACGGTGCACGGCGAGTGGTCGGAGACGACCGCGACGAACTCGCCCTCGCCGAGCGCCTCCCACAGCCGGTCGCGGTTGGCCTCGGAGCGGATCGGAGGACAGCACTTGAAGGCGGTGTCGCCGGCGGGCACCTGCTCGGCGGCGAGCGTGAGGTAGTGCGGGCAGGTCTCGGCGGTCGCGCGTACCCCGTTGGCGCGGGCCTTCGCCAGCAGCGGGAGCACCTCGGCGGACGACACGTGCAACACGTGCACGCGCGCGCCGGTCTCCCTCGCGGCCTCGAACAGGCCCGCCACGGCGACCGCTTCGGCCGAGTCGGGGCGGGACGCGAGGAAGTCGGCGTAGTCGCGGCCGGCCCGCTGCGGTGCGGCGTCGAGCTCCTCGGGGGCCTCGGCGTGGATGATCGCGAGCGCGTCGAAGCTCGCCAGCTCGGCGAGCGTCTCGTCGAGCTGCTCGCGGGACAGGTGCGGAAACTCGTCGACCCCGGACGGTGACAGGAACGCCTTGAAGCCGAAGACCCCGGCGCGGTACAGCGCTTCGAGGTCGTTGAGGTTGCCCGGCACGGCGCCGCCCCAGAACCCGACGTCGACGTGCACGCGTCCGCGCGCCGCGTCCTGCTTGGCGTGCAGCGCGCCGACGGTGGTGGTCGGCGGGATCGAGTTGAGCGGCATGTCGATGAGCGTGGTCACGCCGCCGGCCGCGGCGGCGCGGGTCGCGGACGCGAAGCCCTCCCACGCCGTGCGGCCGGGCTCGTTGACGTGCACGTGGGTGTCCACGAGGCCGGGCAGCAGCGCGACGTCGCCCAGGTCCTGCACGCCGCCGACGGCGGTGGTGACGCTGCCGTACGGCGCGACGTCGGTGATGCGGCCGCCGGCCACGACGACGTCCGCGGCGATCTCGCCCGCGGGGGTGACGACCCGCCGGGACCGCAGGACGCGGGCGAGGGTGCTGGTCGTCGTGGTCACTGGGCGGCCTCCATCTCCTGGGCGATCTCCTGAAGCAGGTCCTTGGCCAGCCTCACGCCGGCCTCCTCCGCGAAGTCCCCTGCCTGGGTGAGCGGGTCGCCGCCGTCGGCGGCCAACTCCTCGAGCGGGTACGCGCGGACGATCCCGGCCGTCTGAAGCTGCATCCCCGTCAGCTCCAGACGGCCGCAGACGGCCACGACCGGGACCCCGGCGCGCGCCGCGGCGGCGGCGACACCCGCGGGCGCCTTTCCGTGCAGGGTCTGCCGGTCGAGCCGGCCCTCGCCGGTGACGACGAGCGCGGCTCCTGCCAGAACCGGCTCGAAGCCGACGAGGTCGAGCAGCAGGTCGATGCCCGGGCGGAGGGACGCGCCGAGGTAGGCGAGGGCGCCGAAGCCCACCCCGCCGGCGGCACCCGAACCGGGTCGGCCGGCGACCCGGCCCCCCGGCACGTCCCGGCCCGTGACCTCGGCCCAGCGGGCGAGGGCGGCCTCGAGGACCGGCACGTCCTCGGGTCCGGCGCCCTTCTGCGGGCCGTACACCGCCGCGGCCCCGGTGGGGCCGAGCAGCGGGTTGTCGACGTCGGAGGCGATGACCACCTCGATGCCGTCGAAGCGCCGCAGGAGGTCGGTCGCCTCGACGCGGTCCAGGTCGCGCAGCGCGGCTCCGCCGGGCGGCAGCTCGACGCCTTGGGCGTCGAGCAGCCGCCCGCCGAGCGCCTGCACCATGCCGGCTCCGCCGTCGGTGCAGGCGCTCCCGCCGAGACCGAGGACGATGCGACGCGCCCCCACGCGCACCGCCTCGGCGATCAGTTGGCCGACGCCGTAGCTGCTGGCGGTCAGCGGCGCCGGAATGCCGGCGGGAAGCAGGACGAGGCCGGAGGCCTGCGCGAGTTCGACGACGGCGGTGCCGCCGCGCAGCGCGAAGTCGGCGTCGACGGCGGGCCCGGTGGGCCCGGCGACGCGGGTGCGGACCCGGCGGAAGCCGGCCGCGACGGCGGCGTCCACGGTGCCGTCGCCGCCGTCGGCCACCGGCAGGCGGCGCACGTCGGCGGCGGGCAGGACGCGCAGGATGCCTTCCGCGATGCGTCCGGCGGCCTCGGCCGCGGTGAGTGTGCCCTTGAACTTGTCGGGGGCGACGACGATCTTCGGGGCTGCCACGGTCGCTCCTCTCCGGACGGTCGGCGGGACGGACGGTTGCGGGGACAGTAGGCCACGGCGGGTGCGGTGGCGGCTATTGGACATACGTACCGCCACCGTGTCCCTACCCGGGTCCGGTTCTGTCTGTTCTGTTGATTCCACTGATCTGTTGATTCCACCCGGCGGCACGGCCGCGACACCGGTTCAGGTGCCGCCGGGTGGGGTCGGGGGGTTTCGGCACCCGCCCCGGTCCGGTCGGTGGACCGGGGGCGGGCGCCGGGCGGCCGAGAGGATCGGCAGCCGTAAGCGAAGACCGGAGGGAAGACGGTCCAGGTCGGCACCGGCCTCCGCTTGTCTGTAGGTCAGCCCTGCGGAAGCGGCTCGAACTCGCGGACGGCGTCGATGGCGGGGCCGTGCGGCGTGTTCGCCTCGCGCTCGATCATGATCTCGACGAGCACGGGGCGGGAGGTGTTCTGCGCCTCCTTGCGGGCCCATTCCAGGGTCTCGCGGATGTCGCCCGGCTCGAAGACGCGGCGGCCGGAGCAGCCGTACGCCTCCATGATCTTGACGTTGTCGGCGCCGTAGTCGTCGTAGTGGATGTCCACCTGGTAGTTCATGTCGTACGGCAGCGACGCCTGGCGGATCAGGCCCAGGTACTCGTTGTTGAGCATGATGATCACGAACGGCACGTTGTACTGCGCCGCGACCGCGAGCTCCTCGACGAGGTACTGGAAGCCGTAGTCGCCGACGATGCCCACGACCTCGGCGTCCGGCTCGCTGTTCTTCAGCGCCTTCTTGACGCCGATCGCGGCCGGGATCTCCCAGCCGAGCGGGCCGGCCTGGCCGCAGATCTGGTAGTGCCGCGGCAGGTACGCCTTCTGGTGCTGGCCGCCCCAGATCTGGTACAGGCCGATCGCCGTGACGAAGTAGGTGTTCGCGTCGAAGACCTCGTTGATCTCCTTGTAGGCGCGGGGCGCCTTCACGGGGACCGCGTCGAAGTCCTCGCGGCGGGTCAGCGTGGCGCGCAGCTCCTGGACGCGGGCCACCCACTCCCCCGCCTCGCGGCGCAGGCCGCGCTCCTTGGCGGCCGCGAGGATCGCCTGGAGGAACAGCCGGGTGTCGGACACGATGCCGAGGTCGGGCTGGAACACCTTGCCGATCTGGGTCGGCTCGATGTCGACGTGGATGAACTTGCGCTCACCGCGGTACACGTCGAGCGTGCCGGTGTGGCGGTCGCCGAAGCGGGCGCCGAGCGCGAGGACGAGGTCGGACTCCAGGAACGACGCGTTGCCGTAGCGCTGCGAGGTCTGGATGCCGGTCATGCCGCTGTAGAGCGCGTGGTTCTCGTCGATCGAGCCCTTGCCCATGAGGGTGACCTGGACCGGGATCTGGAGCAGCTCGGCGAGCTCGAGCAGTTCCTCGTGCGCCTCGCCGATGATGACGCCGCCGCCGGACAGCAACAGCGGGCGCTCGGCGGCGAGCAGCATGTCGAGGGCGGCCTCGACGCGCGGCGGGTGGGGGTGGACCTCGGCGACCGGCAGCGGCGCGTCGAGCTCGGGGTCCCACAGGATCTTCTGCTGCTGGACGTCCAGCGGCAGGTCGATCAGGACCGGGCCCGGGCGGCCCGAGCGGGCGATGCGGAACGCCTCACGGAAGATCCAGGGGGCCTGCGCGGCCTCCTTGACCTGCACGGCCCACTTGGTGACCGGCTTGGCGATCTCGACGATGTCGACCGCCTGGAAGGCCTCCTGGTGCAGCTTGGAGGAGACCGCCTGGCCGGTGATGCAGATCATCGGGATCGAGTCGGCGATCGCCGTGTACAGGCCGGTGATCATGTTGGTGCCGGCCGGGCCCGAGGTGCCGATCGCGATACCGACGTTGCCGTTGGTACGCGCCCAGCCGTCGGCCATGTGCGTCGCGCCCTCTTCGTGGCGGACGATGAGGTGCTCGATCGTGCCGTCGGCCTCGAGCGCCTTGTAGAGCGGGAGGATCGCGGCGCCCGGGCAGCCGAACGCGGTGTCCACGCCCTCGGACTTGAGGACCTGGACGACGGCGTCCATGACGGGCATCAGACGGGGAGCCATCAGGCGTTACCTCCTGCCGAACGCGGGCTGTCGGCCAGGCCGTTGAGGCGCTCGAGGCCGAGCAGCAGACCGCTGTGGTCGAGGTCGCCGTCGCCCTGTGCGCGGAGCGCGGCGACGAGCGAGGTGGCCAGTGCGCCGAACGGCAGCACGAGGCCGAGTTCACGGGCCGCCTCGGAGACGATGCCCATGTCCTTGTGGTGCAGGTCGATGCGGAAGCCCGGCTTGAACTGGCGGGCGCGCATCGAGTCGCCCTTGCGGGCCATCACGGTGCTGCCGGCGAGGCCGCCGCCGAGCACCTCGAGGCCGGCCTCGGTGTCGACGCCGGCGCGCTCGAGGAAGAGCAGCGCCTCGGCGACGAGCTGGATGTTGCCGGCCACGATGAGCTGGTTGGCGGCCTTGACGGTCTGGCCGGCGCCGTACGGGCCGACGCGCACGATCGTCTTGCCGAGCGCCTCGAACAGCGGGAGCGCCGAGGCGAAGTCCTCCTCCGCGCCGCCGACCATGATCGACAGCACCGCCTCGATGGCGCCCGCCTCGCCGCCGCTGACCGGGGCGTCCAGGACGCGCAGGCCGAGCTCGCCGCCCCTGGCCGCGACGCCGATCGACGTGCTGGGCTTGATCGAGCTCATGTCGATCACCAGCGTGCCGGGGCGGACGTTCTCCAGGACCCCGTCCGGGCCGTACATGACCTGCTCGACGTGCGGGTCGGCGGGCACCATCGTGATGACGGCGTCGGCGTCGCGTACGGCGTCGGCGATCGAGGTGGCGCCCTTGCCGCCGGCCGCGACGAGCGCGTCGATGGGCGGCTGGGTGAGGTTGAACCCGGTGACGGTGTACCCGGCCTTGACCAGGTTGGCGGCCATCGGGCCGCCCATGATGCCGAGGCCGATGAAGGCCACCGAGCCGATCTTCGCGTTGCTCATCAGGCGTTTCCCTTCCCGTCACGGCGGTCGCGCGGCAGCCATGCGAAGCTGTCGGCGCTCGGGCCCACGGGCTTGTACTCGAGGCCGACGCGGCCGTCGTAACCGACGGCGGCCAGGCGGCCGAACAGGTCGTCGAAGTCGAGGTCGCCGGTGCCGGGCTGACCGCGCCCGGGGCTGTCGGCGATCTGGACGTGGCCGATGCGGTCCGCGTAAGCGTCGATCACCGCCGGCAGGTCCTCGCCCATCGTGGCGAGGTGGTACAGGTCGCACAGGAACTTCGTGTTGCCGAGGCCGGTGGCCGCGTTGACCGCGTCCACCACGTCGACCGCGGCCTTGGCCGAGTCCAGCTGGTACAGCGGGTTCTCGACGGTGTTGACCGCCTCGACCAGCACGACGGCGCCCTCGCGGTGCGCCGCCTGGGCGGCCAGGGCCAGGTTGGCCAGGCCGAGTTCGGCCTGCTCCTGGCGGGACACGCCGTCGACGCGGTTGCCGTACAGCGCGTTCAGCACCCGGCACCCGACGCGGGCGGCGAAACCGACCGCCACGTCGATGTTGGCGCGGAACCGGTCGGAGTCGGCCGGCCGCGACACCAGGCCGCGGTCGCCGCCGGGCATGTTGCCGGCGTCGAAGTTCAGGCCCACCAGCGACACACCGGCGTTGCCGAGTGCGCGCTCCAGGGCGTCGAGGTCCGCATCGGCCGGTGTCGGCCCGTCGAACGGCCACCACAGCTCGACCTCGGTGAAGCCGGCCTGCGCGGCGGCGTCGAAACGCTCCAGCAGGGGCAGCTCGGTGAACAGGATCGAAAGGTTGACATCGAAGCGCAGTGCGGCGCTCACGCGACTCACCTCTTCCACGGGGGCTCTAGGTAAATTCCACGATGCGGAAGCAGGATTCTGCTTAACGGAATGATGCCACCATGCTTCAACAGTTTGTCAATGCCGCGCGTCGATGAATCCTGGATTAGTCGATACGTCCTGACTAGGGTTCAGGCCGTGCGATTGAAGATGGAGTTCACGACAGAGCCGTTCGAGATGCCGGACTTCCCGCCCCACGCCGTCACGGCGCGGCGGATCGTCGACGAGGCCGGGCTCGACGTCGAGGTCGGCCCGTTCGGCACTCTCGCGGTGGGCGACGCGGAGACCGTCCTGGCGGTCGTCGACCGGCTCTTCCGGGAGACCTTCGAGGTCGGCGCCACGCGCATCTCCGTGCAGGTCACGGCCGTGCCGGACGCGGAGGACGCCCGATGAGCGAGCAGGCCCACCCGCTGGTCGACGCCGTCAAGCCGCTCGTCGACGCGCTCGGCGCGGACCTCGTGCCGACCACCGACGCGAAGCCCGAGGACGTCGTCCTCGCGTGGGACGGCGAGCCGGTGGTCGCCGTCCGGCTGCCCCACCTGGGCGCCGCGCTCGACCGGCTGCTGGCCGAAATGGTGCGCCAGTTCGGCGGACCGCTCGCGGACCTGGGCCGCGAG
The DNA here is from genome assembly GCF_029953285.1 of Yinghuangia seranimata. GTDB lineage: Bacteria > Actinomycetota > Actinomycetes > Streptomycetales > Streptomycetaceae > Yinghuangia > Yinghuangia seranimata. The sequence goes on from NZ_JASAOI010000062.1 coordinate 73,382, forward strand.
GACAAGCAGCGCGTGGTGCGCGTCCTGGAGGAGCGCGGCGCGTTCACCATCCGGCACGGCGTCGAGTCGGTCGCGGCCGCGCTGGGCGTCAGCCGCTTCACCGTCTACAACTACCTGAACCGCGAGCAGGGCGGGCAGTAGCCCCCGACCGCCCCTGGCCGCCGCGGGCCCGTCCGCCGGGCCGGGGCTCGTGCGAACCTCCAAAATCCGCCGTTCGCCCACCGGACTGATCCACTTCAACAAACTGTTGACGGGGTGTCATCCGCCGACCTACCGTCCTAGCTGAGCGCGGTTCCGATGATCCGGACGCGATGACAGACGCTCTGCTCCAGGAGGTCCGGCGTGGCCGATCTACCGGAACCCACTGATTCCCCCGGCGGTCCCGGGCTCGCGCGGCTCAACGCCGCCGACCCGGCCGACACCGTCAAACTGCTCGGCGAGGTGTGCGCGAGCCGCGGCTGGATCGACGCGGTCGCGGCCCGCCGCCCGTACCGCGACCTCGACGAGCTGTACGCCGCGTCGGACCTCGCGATGTCCGGCCTCACCAGCCCCGACCTCGACGAGGCGATGGCCGGGCACGCGGTCATCGGCCGCCCCCGCGCCAACGACGAGCAGTCCGAACGCGAACAGGCCGGCGTACGCGGCGCGGACGACGGCGTGCTCACCGAACTCGCCGACGCCAACCAGGAGTACTTCGACCGCTTCGGTCACGTGTTCCTGATCTGCGCCACCGGCCGCGGCGCCGCCGAGATGCTCGACGCGCTGCGCGTCCGGCTCGGCAACGACGCGGCCACCGAGCGGGAGAACGCCCGCGAGGAACTCCGCAAGATCAACCGGATCCGTCTCGAAAAGCTGGTGCAGGCATGACCGCCGTCTCGACCCACGTCCTCGACACCAGCGCCGGCGACCCGGCGCGCGACGTCCCCGTGGAGCTCGCCGTCCTCGACCAGGACGGCGGCTGGCAGGTCCTCGGCACCTCGGCGACCAACGCCGACGGCCGCTGCCCCGACCTTCCCCAGGTCTCCTCCCCGGTCGACGGGACCCCGGCCACGGTGCGGCTGCGTTTCGACGTCGCCGCGTACCGGGCCGCCCGGGGCGAGGACGCCTTCTTCCCCGAGGTTCAGGTGGTCTTCACCACCGACCCGGCGCGCCCCCACTACCACGTTCCACTCCTGCTCAACCCGTACGGATACTCCGTTTACCGAGGGAGCTAGACCATGCCGATGGTGCTCGGCCAGAACCAGTATGGAAAAGCGGAGAACCGGATCGTCCGGGTTCGCCGCGACGGCAATCGGCACGAGGTCAAGGACCTCAACGTCAGCGTCGCCCTCTCCGGAGACCTCGCGGACACGCACGTCACCGGCGGCAACGCCGCGGTGCTGCCGACCGACACGACCAAGAACACCGTGTACGCCTTCGCGCAGGAGCACGGCGTCACCTCCGCCGAGGACTTCGGCGTGCTGCTGGCACGGCACTTCGTCGACTCGCAGCCGACCATCCACCGCGCGCGCATCCGGGTCGAGGAGTACACCTGGAACCGGATCGCCACGCCGGACAGCCGCAACCGGTTCATCGGCGCCGACGAGGTGCAGCACTCCTTCGTCCGCGACGGCGCGGAGACCCGCACCGCCGAGATCGTCTACGACGGCACGTCGTTCCAGGTGATCTCGGGCCTCAAGGGCCTGGTGGTCATGAACACCACCGCCTCGGAGTTCTGGGGCTACATCAAGGACCGCTACACCACGCTCAAGGAGGCGTACGACCGCATCCTGGCGACCGAGGTGAACGCGCGCTGGAAGTTCGGCTGGTCGGGCGACGAGCTCGCGCCGGTCAACTTCGAGCGCTCGTACGCCCAGGTACGGCGGCACCTGCTCGAGGCGTTCGCGGAGACCTACTCCTACTCGCTGCAGCAGACGCTGTTCGCAATGGGCAACCGGGTGCTCAACAACCGCCCCGAGGTGGACGAGGTACGCCTGTCCCTCCCGAACAAGCACCACTTCCTGGTCGACCTCGAGCCGTTCGGGCAGAAGAACGACAACGAGGTGTACTTCGCCGCCGACCGCCCCTACGGGCTGATCGAGGGCACCGTGCACCGTGAAGGCGTCACCCCCGTCATCCCGGTCGACTGAGGAGGGACCAGGTGGGCAACGCAGCGGACCGCGGCGCAGACGGCGCCGAGCGGATCGTCATCGAGAACGCGTACGTCGCCACGGTCGACGCGGCGGACACCGAGCACGCCTCCGGCCACGTCGTGGTGGCGGGAAACCGCATCGAGTCGGTCGGCGCGGGCCCCGCGCCCGCCGTTGAGAACGTCGCACGCCGCATAGACGCGGGCGGTCACCTGGTCACCCCCGGCCTCGTCAACACCCACCACCACTTCTACCAGTGGATCACCCGGGGCCTCGCGCAGGACTCCATCCTGTTCGACTGGCTGGTGGAGCTCTACCCGACGTGGGCGCAGATCACCGACGAGCTGTGCCACGCCGCGGCGCAGGGTTCGGCGGCCGCGCTGATGCTGTCCGGCTGCAGCACCGCGATGGACCACGCGTACGTGTTCCCCCGCGGCGCCGGCGACATCCTCGGCGCCGAGATCGAGGCCGTCGCCGAGCTCGGCATGCGGTTCCAGCCGACCCGCGGGTCGATGGACCGCAGCCGCAAGGACGGCGGCCTGCCGCCGGACAACGCGGTCGAGGACACCGACGAGGCGCTCGCCGCCACCGAGGCGGCGATCGACCGGTGGCACGACCCGTCGTTCGACTCGATGCTGCGCATCACCGCGGCGCCGTGCTCGCCCTTCTCGGTGTCCACCGAACTCATGCGCGAGGCCGCGGTACTGGCCCGGCGCAAGGGCGTGCGGCTGCACACCCACGGGTCGGAGACGGTCGAGGAGGAGAAGTTCTGCCACGAGTTGTTCGGCATGGGCCCGACCGACTACTTCGAGTCGGTGGGCTGGCTGGGCGACGACGTGTGGATGGCGCACAGCGTCCACATGAACGACTCCGACATCACGAAGTTCGCGGCGACCGGCACCGGCGTCGCCACCTGCCCGTCGTCCAACGCGCGGCTGGCCGCGGGCGTGGCCCGGGTGCCGGACATGCTCCGCCACGGCGTGCCGGTCGGGCTCGGCGTCGACGGCACGGCGTCCAACGAGTCCGGCGAACTGGGCACCGAACTGCGCAACCTGCTGCTGTTCAACCGGGTCCAGTGGGGCGCGGACGCGCTCACCGCCCGCCAGGCGCTGCGCGTCGGCACCGTCGGCGGCGCCCGCGTCCTGGGCCGCGAACGGGAGATCGGCAGCATCGAGCCCGGCAAGCTCGCCGACCTCGCGGTCTGGAAGATGGACGGCGTCCTGCACTCCGGGATCGCCGACAAGGTCGCCGCCCTCGTCCTGGGCGCGGCGGCGCCTTTGTCGCTGCTCCTGGTCAACGGCGTCCCTGTCGTCGAGCACGGCCACCTCACCCGCGTCGACGAGACCACCATCGCCGCCAACGTGGCCGCCGCCTCCACAACCCTCGCGCGGCGCGCAGGCTTGGCATAACCCGCACGCCAAGCCCCACCGCCCCCGCGAGCAGGGGCCCGACGGACTCACCGGACCGCCGGGCCCTTTCGCGTACCCGCGTGGGAACGCGCCGCCGCCGACGCGAGGTTCGGGCGACGGCGGGCGACGTGGCTCAGTCCGCGGTGAAGTACGCCCGGCTGACGCGCAGCGCGACGACGCAGTCCACACCCGAACCGCGCAGCGCCTCCACGCCCTTCAGATCCGCTCCGTGGTGCTCGGCCGCGACGTAGTCGCCCGCGAACCAAGGACGTTCGTTGCCGAACAGCACGTCGGCGTCCCGTTCGGTGAACGCCGCCGCCAGTGCGGGCCTCGACGCATCCCGCAGCACCGCGGTGCACCCGGGCGTCGAGGTCTGCACCGTATGGTCGGGCAGTTCCACCCTGACCGGCACTTCGGGCACACAGACGCCTCCACTGAGCCCGGTGGACGACGTGGGGACGTCCAGCCAGCCACTCGCGTGCAGAGCCCGGAGCACCGCGGCGGACGCGGCGACGCGGTCGCCCGGCACCACGTAGTAGCGCGTGGTCTCGCGCAGGCACTCCAACTGCCGCACGCCCCTGGGTTCCGTGGCGCCGATGCCCAGATCGCGGTACCCGCAGTCGTCGGCGACGGCCGCGCCCAGCGCGGCGACCGCGCCCGTCCCGGCGGCCTCGAACGCGCCGAACACCGCGTCGGTGTCGCGCACCGCCGCGGCCCGGCCGTCCGCAATCCCGGCCGCCGAGCGGTCGACCTGTTCCTTGACCGTCGGCGACCGCTCCTCTCTTACCGCCGCTCGGAGTTCGTGCAGACCGAGCACGAGCAGTGCGAGCAGTGCCGCGCCCAGGGCGGTGAGCACGGTCGTGCGGGTGCGGACCCGTCCCCCGAACGTCATGTCGGTCATGATCTCGGCGCCCCGCGGGTCGGCGCGTCGGCCTCGGGTCGGATGGCTGTCCGACTCCAGGGGTACACACGAACCGCGGTTGCGCGTGTGTGCGATACACAGGAGACCTGAGTACAAACACTCATGTACGGCGCACCGGCCGCGACCACCATGGCCACGTCGACGTTCGTCGGCAGGCCCGCAAGAGGGTTCTCCCTCCGATCTCCCCGTCGGAGCAGGAGAGTCGCGGTGCCGAGCCGATTCCGCCCGGATGGTCGCACCCCCTTCCGTGCCGTGAAAGGAGTGCCGAAACGATGGTCCCCTCCGAGTCCCCTCCGCGGTTCCGCGACGACCTGTCCACGATCTACGACTTCATGGACGAGATCCTCATCCGATGCCCGAAGTGCCAGGCGCTCGCACGGGTCGTGGCGTATCCGCGGCGGGAGCTGTTGTCGCCGTTCCAGTCGCGGAGGCTGGTATGCGCGGCGTGCGGGCACACGCGGGACAAGGACAGCGGCGTGTACTCGATGCCGAGCGCACGCGCCACGCACATGTACGACCCGTACTTCTATCTGCCGCTGTGGCTGCAGACGTCCACGCGGCACGGGCTGCTGTGGGCGTACAACCTCAACCACCTCGCGCTGATCCGCCGTTACGTGGCGGCGGAGCTGCGGGAGGACGCGTGGACGGAGGAGGGGATCAGGATGACGCTGGTCTCCAGGCTCCCGGCGTGGATCACCGCGGGCGACAACCGCGCCGAGGTGCTGCGCCTGATCGCGCGGTTGCAGGAGACGGTCATCTCCCGCTGAGCTGACCGCCCTTGCAGGCCGTGCATGCGGCGGCCCGCGAACGGGTATCCGCGTGCATCGGTGTCCCGCACTCCTCCCCGGGTGCGGGACACCGGCATGTCGGGACGGGTGCGGTTCAGCGCAGTTCGAAGCGCATCTCGGGGTAGGCGTCCGACGTGCCGTCGAACAGCCGGGTGTGCCGGCCGCGCAGGTGCAGGTCGAAGAACGCCATGACGTACGCGCGCAGCGCCGCGACCGCGCGGTCGGGCCGGATCGTGCCGAGCATCGGCTCGGTGGACTCGGGCGGCTGCCCGAGCGCGGCGGCGATCTGCGGCATCAGCACCTCGACGTCGGTGAGCGACACGTGCCGGGACTTCTCCAGCACGTACATCCGGCGCCAGCCGCGCAGGTTGGGCCAGAACTGCTGCCACGTCTCGTCATACTTCATGGCCTCGTGCTCGGCGGACTCCAGGAGGAGATGGGGCCGGTCGAGGCCGCCGGCGACGACGGGCCCGAAGACGGCGCCGTCGAGGTTCACGCCGGCTTTGAAGCGGGGGTCGGCGTACATCGCGGACGCGGCGGTGGCGGCGCCCCGGGAGTGGCCGAAGATGCCGACGCGGCGCAGGTCGAGCGCGCCGCACAGGCCGGCCGGGAGGCGCCGGCGGGCGGCGTCGGGGTTGCCGCCGCGGTCGAGGATCGTGAGTTGGTCGATCAGGAACCGCACGTCGGCGGTGCGGATTTCGACGGGGATCTCGGCTTCGTCGGGGTGGGTGCCGTAGTAGGCGCGGCCGTCGGGGAACTCGACGACGACGGCGTCGCCAGGGTGGTCGACGGCGGCCACGATGTAGCCGTGCGAGGCGAGTTCCTCGGCCTGGGTGGTGCCGAAGGCGCGCGGTTCCTCGTATCCCGGCGAGTAGACGACCACGGGCGCGCGGCCGGCGTCGTGCGCGTACGGCGCGGTGTCGCGGGCGTGGGTGAGCGGGAGGCGTACGGCGTCGGCCGGGATCCCGTTGGCGGCCATCAGGACATGGCCGCTCAACTCGGGTATCCACGGCGTGAATTCGCTGCCGCCATGCGGGGCCGCGGGGTAGAACAGGCTGACCATGAGCTCGCGCCGCGAGGCGGGCTGGTACGGGTCGGCACGGTTCTGGTCGACCAGGTGGAGGTCCACGCGGCCGACCGGGTAGCGGCCGGTGGGGACGGGCAGCGTCAGGCGCGGCGGAACGGCGGTGCCGGGTGCGGTGGCCGCCGTGGATGCGGGCGCGGTCCTGGAGTCGGCGGGCGGTCCGGTCGCGGCGTGGGCGTTGCCGGTGCGCAGGGCTCCGATCACGCCGACGGCCGCGACGGCCCCGAGGCCGGTGGTGAGCCCCCGACGGCTGATCTGGTGTGGTGACGACATGTGACCCCTTCCGATCGGCGTTGACCCGATCCTAGTGAATGGATTCACAAGACCAACAGATGGGGTTCCCTTTACCTGGTGTGTGTTCGCGCACAGCCGAACGCCCCGCACCCGTGCGCGTGTTCACGGGTGCGGGGCGTTCGGATGTCCGCGGCGGGAACGACCGTCGCGGTCCGCGGGCGGCGGCAGCGGGTAGCCGCCGCCCGCGAGTCGGTGGGCCTCAGGCCTCGCGGCCGAGCGTCCCGAGGTAGGCGCGCCAGCCGCCGAACTCGGTGATCTCCTTGTGCTTTCCGCTCTCCAGCTCGCCGTTGCGCAGGATCATCGAGAAGGACGCGGAGCCGTCCTCGAGCTTGATGATGCCGAACTCCAGCTCGGCCGGCTCCGTGGGCAGGAGTTCGTCGCGCAGGACCTCCTCGGGCACGTCGTACACCTCGCCCTCGATCTGCGCGTCGGTGCCGGGCGCCGGGAGCAGGCCGGGGCAGCGGTCGCCGATCGAGAAGAAGCGGTAGCCGGGGGCGGTGCGGGTCTTCATGACCAGCGGCGCGCCCTTGAGGTGGTGGTGGAAGGGGCCGCCTTCCATCGCCTGGCCGTTGAGGAACATGCGTGCCATGCGGGTCTCCTGATCGCGTGTCGGAAAGCGGGAGTGCGGAAAGTAGGTGTGCGGAAAGCGAGTTCGGAAAACGGAAGTGCTGAAGAGGGTGCGGAACGGCCGGGAGCGTCGGCGGGACGCGCCCCCGCGACCGTCGGGCGCCGCCCGGCCGTTCCGCGTTCTGGGGCCCGGCGCGCTAGTCGAGCAGCGCGTAGCCGGGGAGGGTGAGGAAGTCGGCGAACTCGTCGGCGAGGGCCACCTGGAGGAACAGGTCGCGGGCCTGGGTCCAGCGCCCGCCTTCGAACGCGGTGTCGCCCAACTCCTCGCGCAGGTGTCCGAGTTCCTCGGTGACGAGGCGGCGCACCAGGTCGGGGGTGACCTTCTCGCCGGTGTCTGCCAGCACGACGCCGTTGTTCACCCACTGCCACACCTGCGAGCGGGAGATCTCGGCGGTGGCGACGTCCTCCATGAGGCCGAACACCCCGACGGCGCCGTGGCCGCGCAGCCACGCCTCCAGGTAGCGCAGGCCGACGCCGACCGCGTTGTGCAGGCCGTTCGAGGTCTCGGTGCCGCCCGCCGACGCGACGTCCAGGAGCTGGTCGGCGGTCACCGACACCTCCTCGCGCAGCCGGTCGAGCTGGTTGTCCCGGCCGGCCAGGACGGCGTCGAACGCCTCGCGGCAGACCGGCACCAGGTCGGGGTGCGCGACCCACGAGCCGTCGAAGCCGTCGCCGGCCTCGCGGTCCTTGTCGTCGCGGACCTTGGCGAGCGCGGCGGCGTTGGCGGCGGCGTCGCGGCGGGACGGGATGACCGCGGCCATACCGCCTATGGCGTAGGCGCCGCGCCGGTGGCAGGTCTTGACCAGCAGTTCGGTGTAGGCGCGCATGAACGGCGCGGTCATGGTGACCTGGTTGCGGTCCGGGAGGATGAACGCCTGGCCGCCGTCGCGGAAGTTCTTGACGATGGAGAACAGGTAGTCCCAGCGGCCCGCGTTCAGGCCCGAGGCGTGCTCGCGCAGTTCGTAGAGGATCTCGTCCATCTCGAACGCGGCGGTGATGGTCTCGATGAGCACGGTGGCGCGGATGGTGCCGCGCGGGATGCCGAGCACGTCCTGCGCGTGCACGAACACGTCGTTCCACAGCCGGGCTTCGAGGTGCGACTCGGTCTTCGGCAGGTAGAAGTACGGGCCCGAGCCGCGCGCGAGGAGGCGGGCGGCGTTGTGGAAGAAGTAGAGGCCGAAGTCGAACAGGGCGCCGGCGACGGGGACTCCGTCGACCAGCACATGGCGCTCGTCCAGGTGCCAGCCGCGCGGGCGCATGACCACGGTGGCCAGCTCGTCGTCGGGCTTGAGGGTGTAGGCCTTGCCCTCGGCGGTGGTGAAGTCGACGCGGCGCTCGTACGCGTCGACCAGGTTGCGCTGGTGCGCGATGACGTTGTGCCAGGTCGGCGCGGACGCGTCCTCGAAGTCCGCGAGCCACACCTTGGCACCGGAGTTGAGCGCGTTGATGGTCATCTTGCGGTCGGCGGGGCCGGTGATCTCGACGCGGCGGTCACGCAGCTTCGGCGGCGCCTCGGCGACCCGCCATTCCGACTCGCGGATCTCGCGGGTCTCGGGCAGGAAGTCCAGACGCCCGGTGCGCGCGATCTCGGCGCGCTTCTCCTGGCGCTTGGCCAGCAGTTCGTTGCGGCGGCCGCCGAAGCGGCGCTGGAGGTCGGCGACGAAGCGCAGCGCCTCGGTGGTGAGGATTTCCTCCCCGCGCGGCACGGGGCCGCCGGTCACGGTGACGACCGGTGCGGTCATGTGGCACTCCTTAACGCGGAACGGACGCTTCTCAGCTAACAGCAGGTCAGGCCTGGTGGGCGCACGCCGCGCGCACGGCGGACGCGACCGCTCCCGCGACCTCGGGGTCGAACACGCTGGGCACGATGTAGCCGGCGTTGAGCTGTTCGGGTGCGACCCGGTCGGCGATCGCCCCGGCGGCGGCGCGGAGCAGTTCGTCGGTGATCGCGGAGGCCCCCGCGTCCAGCAGGCCGCGGAAGATGCCGGGGAAGGCGAGCACGTTGTTGATCTGGTTGGGCAGGTCGCTGCGGCCGGTGGCGACGACCGCGGCGTGCCGGCCGGCGGCGGCCGGGTCGACCTCGGGGTCGGGGTTGGACAGCGCGAAGACGATCGCGCGGTCCGCCATGGCGGCGATGTCGGCCTCGTCGAGCAGGTTGGGCGCGGAGACGCCGATGAAGACGTCGGCGTCGACGACGGCCTGCTTGAGGGTGCCGAAGAAGCCCTCGTCGTTGGTGTTGTCGGCGACCCACTGACGGTCGGCGTCCAGGCCCTCCTGGGCACGGTGCACGGCGCCGTTGCGGCCGCACGCGATGATGCTCTCGGGGCCGAGCGGCAGCAGCAGGCGGATGATCGCGTTGCCGGCCGCGCCGACGCCGGAGAGCACGATGCGGCAGTCGCGGATGTCCTTGTCGACGACCTTGAGCGCGTTGTAGAGCGCCGCGAGGACGACGACGGCGGTGCCGTGCTGGTCGTCGTGGAAGACCGGGATGTCGAGCGTCTCGCGCAGCCGCCGCTCGATCTCGAAGCAGCGCGGCGCCGAGATGTCCTCGAGGTTGACGCCGCCGTAGACCGGGGCGATCAGCTCGACGGTGCGGACGATCTCGTCGACGTCCTGGCTGTCGATGCACACCGGCCACGCGTCCACGCCGGCGAACTGCTTGAACAGCGCGGCCTTGCCCTCCATGACGGGCAGCGCGGCGCCGGGCCCGATGTCGCCGAGGCCGAGCACGGCGGAGCCGTCGGTGACGACCGCGACGGTGTTCCGCTTGACGGTCAGGCGCCGCACGTCTTCGGGGTGCTCCGCGATCGCGGTGCAGACGCGGGCGACGCCGGGGGTGTAGGCGCGGGACAGGTCGTCGCGGTGACGCAGCGCGACCTTGGGGACGATCTCCAGCTTGCCGCCGAGGTGCATGAGGAAGGTGCGGTCGCTGATCTTGTGGACGGTGACGCCCTCGACCTCGCCGAGCGCCTTGCCCACCGCCTCTGCGTGCGCGGCGTCGATCGTGTCGCAGGTGAGGTCCACGATCACCCGGTCCGGGCCCGAGTCGACGACGTCGAGCGCGGTCAGCACCGCACCGGCCTCGCCGACACGGGTGGTGAGCAGGCCGGCCGCGCCGATCGAGACGGGAGCCTCGACGCGCAGCGTGATGGAGCATCCAGGGCTGGGGGCCGGCATGGGGTGACCTCGTTCCTTTTCCTCGATCCCGAGACGGGCGAGTTCTGTAGAGTGGAGGTTAGTTTCTGGCATACGGAATTTCAACAAGTTGTTGAGATGTGCGGAACCGTGACCTTCGGAGGATCGAGGATGGCCGAGCGGGCGTCCGGCGGCGTGCAGTCCCTGGAGCGGGCCTTCGACCTGCTCGAAGTCCTCGCGGACGCCGGCGGCGTACTCGGGCTGAGCGACCTGGCGTCCCGGTCCGGGCTGCCGATGCCGACCATCCACCGGCTCGTGCAGACGCTCGTGCGCATGGGATATCTCCGGCAGGACGCCTCCCGGCGGTACACGCTCGGGCCGCGGCTCATCCGGCTGGGCGAGACCGCGGGCCGGCTGCTGGGCGGCTGGGCGCGGCCGTACCTCGCCGAGCTGATGGAGTCGACGGGCGAGACCGCGAACCTCGCGGTGCTGGAGTCCGGCGAGGTCGTCTACGTGGGGCAGGTGCCGTCACGGCACTCGATGCGCATGTTCACCGAGGTCGGGCGGCGCGTACAGCCGCACTGCACGGCGGTCGGCAAGGCGCTGCTGGCGCAGTTGCCGGACGACGTGGCCGCGCGCGCCATCGGCCCCGGCCCGCTGACCGCGCACACCGCGTTCACCGTCGTCGACCCGGCGGAGCTGCTGCGGCAGTTCGCCGTGATCCGCGAGCAGGGCTACGCCGTCGACGACCAGGAGCAGGAACTGGGCGTGCGGTGCATCGCGGTCGTCGTCCCGGGAGCGCCGACCGCGACCGCACTGTCGGTGTCCGGCCCCGAGGGGCGGATCAGGGCCATCGACGAGAAGGAACTCGTGGCGACGGCCCAGGAGATCGCGGGACGCCTGGGCAAGGCCCTCGGCGGAGGCGACGAGACCGAGTAAGGCGAAGCACGCGCGGCCACGAGGGCTTCGCCCTGCGGCCGCGCGGTGCTGATGCGGTCAGGCCACGTCGATGCCGAACCGCGTGACCAGCTCCTCGAGTCCGCCGCGGTAGCCCTGGCCGCCCACCACGAACTTCCAGTCGCCGTTGGCGCGGCGGCGGAACGAGCCGAGCACGAGGGCGGTCTCGCCGGGGCGGCCGTCCGACACGTCCAGCTCGTCGAGCACGGTGCCGCGGGCGTCCGACAGCCGGATGCACGCGTCCGTGAAGCCGGTCAGGTCGGCATTCGGGTTGACGTCGGGGTCGATCGCGGCGACCAGCACGACCCGGTCGGCACGCGCGGGCAGCGCGTCGAAGCGCACGGCCACGGCCGCCTTGTCGCCGCCCGACGCGGGGACCGTGCGCACTGTCCCGTCCGGCGTGGTGTTGTTGTTGAAGAACACGAAGTAGTCGTCGGACAGCACGCGTTCGCCTTCGCAGACGAGCGTGCACACGTCGAGCGCGACGCCGCCCGACCACGACATGCCCAGCACGTTCGCGTCCGCCGCGGGGGCCGCGGAGGCGGGGAGCGTCCCGGCGGGGGCGGCGTTCGCCGAGGGGGACGACGCAGCGTCGGCGCGCTGACCGGGCACCCCCGCGCCGGACGACGGCGCCGAACCGCGGCCCGAGCCGCCGCGCGTCCCACCGCCCTCGCCCAACCGGCCGCTCAGCCCCGCCTGTTGCAGCAGCTCGACCAGCTCGGTCCCGTTGACCAGCGTGAGCGGCTTGCCGCGTACGAACGTGTACGAGCCGGGCCCGAACCCGGAGGTCGTGACGAGCACGCCCTTGTTCGCCCCGACGTCGTGCACCGTGCCGTACAGGTCGCGCACCGCCGTCGGCGGCACCGTGTGCCGGTAGCGCTTGACCTGCACGATGATCCGCCCGCCGCTCAGCGGATCGGGGTCGTGCGCCTCGACGTCGACCCCGCCGTCGCCCGACCGCACGGTCGTCAGCGCCTGCAGGCCGCGTGCCCGGAACAGCTCCGCGACCAGTTGCTCGAACGCGATCGGGTCCATCTCGAACAGGTCCGGCGCGTCGTCGTCGCCGTGCGACACCACGCTCGACCCGACCTCGGACGGCCGCCGCGCGGCCCGCACCGAGGCGCGCTGGTCGGGCTTCGCCGACAGCTGGCCCTGCAGCGCCTCGGACAGGCACTCGACGGCGCTGACCTGCGCGAGGTTGAGCCGCTCGTACGCGCTGCGCTGCACGGTCGCCGACGCCAGCACCAGCTTGGCCTGCCGGCCGGTCGCCGGGTCGTGGTCGTCGACGAAGCCGTTCACGACGACGGCGTCCAGCAGCCCGAACTCGTCGGCGGCGAACATGTCGCGCACGACCAGCAGCACGCTCTGGGCGAGCACGTCGCGGTAGACCACGCGGCGCTGCGTGACCGGGCGCGCCGTCTCCTTGTCCTGGTCGGCGCTCGGCATGTACCGCACCGACTTGGTCTCGGGGACGATGTCGAACCCGGGCAGCTGCCAGTCGAGCACCAGTTCGCGCGCGCCGCGGTCGTAGGCGGCGGCCACCTGGCGCGGGAAGTCCTGCGGCCACACCGACGAGGCGTACAGCGCGGCCGAGAAGTACTGCACGACGGCCTCGGGGTCGCCGCCGCGCAGCGTCGCGCCGAGGTCGCGCACGCCCGCGTTGTGGCGGCGGATGTCGGCGAGGCGGGCGTCCGCCCACTGCTGGTACTGGCGGCGGTACGCCTCCAACTGCTGGACGCGCTGCGCCTCGGCGGCCTGCGCCGTGTACCAGTCGCGCTCGAACCGGGCGCGCGCCTCCTGCTGCGCGTTGCCGCCCCAGCCGCTTTGCGCGGGCTGGTAGTTCGCCTGGTTCGGCATCGGGATCGGCACGGCGAGCGCGCCGGGCGAGAACGGTTCGAGCTGTTCGGACAGCGTCATCGACCCGGCGCGGAACGCGGGGGCGCGGCAGCCGGCGGCCAGAAGCCCCGTCAGTTCGTCGACCCGTGCGTCGAGTTCGTCGGTGCGGCGGCGCGCGTCGGCCTCGCGGCTCTGCCGGTAGGCAGCCTGCTGCTCGCGGTGCGTCCGGGCGGCGTCCCGCTCGGCGGTGCGCTGGGCCCGCTGCTGGTCGCGCTGCTGCTGCTCGGTCGCCCGCCGCCGCGCGTCCTCACGCCGTTGATGCTGCCGCTGTGCCTCGGCCCAGACTCCGATGAGGCCGTCACTGCGCCGAGTCATGCGGGTGGACGCTCCCTAGGTCGCGCGGGGGGACGGACAGGGCCGCCGACAGCCGGTTCACCAGGCGACTTTACCTCTCACGAGGGACAGCGGCGCAGCGAGTGCCGAAGGTCGCCGGAGGGGTTTCGGCTCCCCGTCGGTCAGGTGCTGACCGGGGCCCAGGACGGCCATTCGGCCGGGGGCGCGGCCTGGGTCGGGACGCCGCGCAGCAGCGCCTCGGCGACCGCGCGGCCGTGGCGGTCGCCGTCTGCGGTGAGCAACTCGAAGGCTTCCAGCGCGGATTCGTGGGCTCCGGTCGGGTCGCCCGCAGCGTGGCGGGCCTCGGCGAGGGTGACGAGCGTCCAGCCGACGCGGCGCGGCAGGCCGCCGGAGCGCAGGAGGTCCAGGGCCGCCGTGTAGTGCTCGACGGCGCGTTCGGCCTCTCCCGTGCGCAGCGCGACCATGCCGAGCGTGGCGTGGGCACCGGCGTTGAGGGCGGTCGCGTCGTCGCCGGTGCGGTCGACGTCGAGCACGCGTGCTGCGGCGTGGGCCGCTTCGGCGAAGCGGTCGGCGCGGGCCAGACCGTCGGCGAGTGCGAGCAGCCCCTGCGCGACGGCCACACGGTCGCCGGTCTCCTCCCACAGCCACAGCGCCGTGGTCAGCGCGTCGATGCCCTGGTCGTGGTGGGCGACCTGGCCGAAGCAGGTGCCGAGCGCGGTGTGCACCTGGGCGAGCAGCGGGCGCGGTACGTCGACGCGGCCGCACAGTTCGCGGGCGCGCAGCAGTTCGGCGACCGCGGAGGTATGCGAGCCGACGTCCAGCAGCAGTCGGCCGAGCACGAGCCGGGTGCGGGCCTCAGCGGCCTCGTCCCCGACGCGGCAGGCGGCGCGCAGCAGTGCGTTGGCGGCCCAGCCGAGGCTTCGGGCGGCCTGCCCGGTCTCGCACAACGCCCGGAACCCGAGCAGGAGTTCGGCGCAGTCGCCGACCCGGATCCCGGCCTCGCCGCACTGCGCGACGACGGCACCGATCGCGCTGTAGTGGGTGCGCGCCCAGTCCGGACCCGCCGCCGAACCGGCCTCGGCCTCGTCGGACCCGGGCGGGCGTACCCCGTTGCGGACCGCCTGCGGGCCCAACGCGCCGACGGTGACCGCCAGATAGTGGTCGACGAGCCGTTCCAGGATCGGCCCGATCGCCGGGACACCGACGCTCTCCGCCTTGCCGCCGCCGCCCGACGCGCGCCGCGCGAACACCCGCAGCAGGTCGTGGAAGCGGTAGCGGCCGGGCGCGGACGTCTCCAGCATCGAGCAGTCGACGAGCGACTCGGCGAGGTCCTCGGCGTCCGGCTCCGGCAGGTCGAGGACGGCGGCCGCGGCGGGCAGCGTCAGCTCCGGCAGGTCCGGTACGGCGAGCGCGCGCAGCGCCTTGGCCTGACGTCGGGTCAACTGGTCGTAGCCGAACCGGAACGCGGCCTCGACGGTCAGGTCCCCGGCGCGCAGTTCGTCGAGCCTGCGGCGCTCGTCGGCGAGCCGTTCGACGAGCGAGGCGATCGTCCAGCGCGGTCGGAACGCCAGCCGCGCCGCGAGGATCCGCACCGCGAGCGGCAGGTGCCCGCACGCCTCGACGGCCTGGGCCGCGGCGTCCGGTTCGGCGGCGACGCGTTCCGCCCCGACCACTCCGGTGAACAGGTCGAGCGCCTCGTCGGGCGTGAACACGGACAGGTCGGCGAAGTGCGCGCCGGACAGTCCGGCAAGCCGGGCGCGGCCCGTCACCAGCACCGCGCAGCCGGGCGCGCCGGGCAGCAGCGGGCGGACCTGTTCGGCGTCGCGCGCGTTGTCGAGGAGGATCAGCACGCGCCGGTCGTGCAGCACCGAGCGGAACAACGCGGTGCGTTCGGCGGCCGCGGCGGGGATGGTGTCGGCGGGCAGGCCGAGGGCGCGCAGGAACGCGCCGAGCGGCTCCTCGGGATCGGCCGCGCGACCGTCGGCGCCGTGCAGGTCGGCGTACAGCTGCCCGTCGGGGAAGTCCGCGACCAGGCCGTGCGCCACGTGCACGGCGAGGGCGGTTTTGCCGACACCGCCGAGGCCGGACACGGCCGCCACGGGCATCGCGGTGCGGGTGCCGGCGTCGGCACGCAGCACCCGGCGGAGATCGTCGGCGACCGTCTGACGGCCCGTGAAGTCAACGACATCGGCCGGGAGTTGCGTCGGTCGCGGAGGCGTGACGGAGCCGCCGGGCACCACACGCGGATATCCGACGGGACCGGCGTGCGGTTCGGCGGCGCGGACGTCGGTTCCGCCCGAAGCGGTCGCGTGGCCGCCGTCGTGCGCCGCGTCGTCGTACGCGTCCACACCGGCGGGAGGTGTCGCGTGAACGCCGGGCCCGGCGTGGGTCGTGGACCGAGGGTCCGCGCCGTTCCCGGGGTGTGGTTCCCCGGCCGGAGCACGGGAGCGGACGTCGACGGCGCCGGAGACCGGGGCGAAACCGCCGTCATGGGCGGCCGGCACACCAGCGGATCCGTGCGCAGAGGCGGCGCCCGCGTCGCCCCTCCGCTCGCCGGGCGCGAGCCCGCCGACCGACGGAACGCGCTGCGCCGGCCCAGGTATCACCCCGTGCGGCGCAGAGCCCGACCGCACCGGCTCCGCCACCCGCGGCGGCACGGCCAGCCCCGGGTCGGCGTTGAGCACGCGTCGTTGCAGGTCGCACAGGGCGGGCCCGGGCGCGACGCCGATCTCCTCGTCCAGCACGCGGCGCGCGGCGGCGAACGCCTCGAGCGCCTCGGCCTGGCGGCCCGCCCGGTACAGCGCGAGCATGCGCAGTTCGGTCAGGTGCTCGCGCAACGGGTGCTCGGCGGCCAGCGCGGCGAGTTCGGCGATCAGTTCGGTGTGCCGGCCGCATTCGAGGTCGGCGGCGCAGCGGGCCTCCAGAACGGCGAGGCGGCGTTCGGCGAGTCGTGCGCGCTGCACGTCGGCGTACGGGCCGGGCAGTCCGGACAGCGGTTCGCCGTGCCACAGGGCGAGGGCGGCGGCGTACGCGTCGGCGGCGTCCCCCACCTGTCCGGTCGCGGCGAGGCGGCGGCCCTCGGCGGCGTGCGCCTCGAACGCCACGACGTCGAGGCGAGCGGGGTCCAGACGCAGCGCGTAGCCGCCGGCCACCGAGGCGAGCGCGTCGTGGCCGAGCACGCGGCGCAGCCGGAACGCGTACGTGCGCACGGTCGCGAGCGCCTGCTGCGGCGGCTCCTCGCCCCACAGGCCGTCGATGAGTTCGTTCGCGGAGACGGTGCGGCCTTCGCGCAGGAGCAGGGCGGCGAGCATGCCGCGCTGCTGCGGTGAGCCGAGCGGCAGTTCGGTGCCGTCGCGCCACGCCCGGATGGGTCCGAGCACGGAAAAGCGCATGCCGAGGTCGACGCCGGGTGCTTCCACGCCCTATCGCCCCTCGCTGTCCGCTGTTCGTCGTCGGCGTGCCGGCGGTGGTCCCGCCTGCCGCGTACCGCCCGCCGCGCGGTCCCCGGGCCTGGTTCGCAGGCTCTCGCACCGGACGGCAGCAAGCAGGATAGGCATACGACAGTCCGTCCGGTGCGCAGGTCCACCGACCGAACCGCCCCGGGTCTACACGCGGTGATTCTTGACCTGGCACACTTCCGTCCGCCGGTGCTCTCGGGGGAGGGAGCCGGTGCCTCCCGGCGGTTCGGGGGCGGCACGGTCAGCGGCGCGGGCGGAAGTCCGCAGGGCACGGCGCATACACGGGGCGGGAGCATGTGGGGTACGGGCACGGTCTTCGGGGGCCGATATCGGCTTCTCCGACACCTCGGCAGCGGTTCGATGGGCGAGGTCTGGCTCGCCGAGGACCCGGTGCTCGAACGACGGGTGGCCATCAAGGTTCTGATACCGGCGCTGCTCGACGACCCGGGCTTCGCCGAGCGGTTCCGCGCGGAGGCGCGGACGCTCGCACGGCTGGCGCACCCCAACGTGGTGGCGGTCCACGACTTCGGCGACGGCTCGCACGGCGGGCGGCCGGTGGCGTACCTGGTGATGGAGTACGTCGAAGGCGACACGCTGGCGCGGCTGCTCGCCCGCACCGGCCCGCTGGACGCCGTCGCCGCGCTGGAGTTGGCGGCCGGGGTGCTGGACGCGCTCGGCGAGGCGCACGCGGCCGGGATCGTGCACCGGGACATCAAACCGGCCAACCTGATGCTGTGTGAGGACCGGGTCGTGGTCACCGACTTCGGGATCGCCGCGGCCGAGGAGGGCGGCGGTCGGCTGACCCGCACCTCCGTGGCGATGGGGACGGTGCCGTATCAGGCGCCGGAGCAGGCCGCGCGGGGCGACGTCACAGCATCGGCCGACCTGTACGCGCTCGGGGTCGTTCTGTACGAG
The DNA here is from genome assembly GCF_029953285.1 of Yinghuangia seranimata. Taxonomy (GTDB): domain Bacteria; phylum Actinomycetota; class Actinomycetes; order Streptomycetales; family Streptomycetaceae; genus Yinghuangia; species Yinghuangia seranimata. Next base: position 91,290 of record NZ_JASAOI010000062.1, read on the forward strand.
TGCCTGACGGGTCGTCTGCCGTTCGACGGGGCCACGGCGTTCGAGGTGACGCTCAAGCACCTGACCGAGACCGCCCCGCCGTTGCCGGACGCGGTACCCGGGCCGGTGCGGGCGCTGGTCGCCCGCGCTCTGGCGAAGGACCGCGCCGCGCGCTGGGCCGACGCGGCGGAGATGGCCGCCGCGGCACGGGAGGCCGCCGCCGGACTCGCACCGGGAGGGCTGTCGTTGCGGGCGACCGTGGCGGCTGCGGACGCAGCGGCCACCGCGGCGGTGGCCGCACCCGCGTCCACGGAGCCGAAGTCACCGCAAGCCGAGGCGGCGTCATCGAACGGACCGGCGGCGCCCGCGACGGACACCGGTCCGCGGACGAGCGCCGCCCGCCCGGCCAAAGCCGACGCCTCCCCGCAGCGCCCCTCCTTCATCGGCCGCCGGGCGCGGTCGGTGGCGCGCGGCATGCACCGCCACCGCGTCATGCTGTCGTCGGCCGTCGCCCTCATGCTGATCACGGGCCTGTCCACGGCGCTCGCGGTGGTGGCCGGACGCCCGCAGCCGACGGTGGTCGGCAACGCCGCCGCCGAGTCACCGCTGGGCGGCCCCGGGCAGGGTTCAGCTGCGGGCGCGAACGGCGCTGCGGCGAAAGGCGGTTCGCAAACCGCTCAGCCGTCAAGCAGCCCCAGCGCTCCGAGCGGGACGACCGGCGGCTCGGATGTGGCCGGCCCTCCCTCGGCCTCACCGACGACCACTCCGACCACCGGTACACCGACGCCGAAGCCGCCCGCGGCCACCAGCACGCCGACCGGTGGCCCGTACGCGCGCCCGCCGGGCGGCACTCCGAACGGCGGCGGCCCCGCCGACGGCACCCCGACGACCGCTCCCCCGACCACCCAGCCCCCGAACGACGGTGACCACGGCGGCGGTTCGCCCGACCCCGACCCGCCGCACCCGAAGCCCACGCCGACCGGGCCGGTCGTCCCGCCGACGGCGGTGCTCGTGAGCGTGCCGACCGGGCTGGCGCTCGACAACGCGGAAAGCGCCTCGGACAACGGGACGGGCGTCGGCACGTACACCGACAACGGCACGTCCGCGCAGCAGTGGAGCATCAAGCGCCAGGACGACGGCTACCTGATCCGGTCGGGCCCGTCCGGGTTCACGAAGGCGCTGGAGATGAACACCCTCCCGTCGCTGTGGAACGGCGCCACGATCACCCAGATCTGGAGCAACACCGGTACGACGAACCAGCGTTGGGACATCCAGGAGCACGGCACGCCGGGCCGCTTCCGCCTGGTCAACAAGTCCAACGGCCAGTGCCTGACCGCCAACGGGATGGCGGTGTACGCCGACGTCGAGCCGTGCAACGACACCGACACACAGCTGTGGACGCTCCGGCCGATCGCGACCGTCGAAGCGAACCCGCCGGGAGAGACGGCACCGCAGCCGCTGTCGGCGGGAGACACCCCGAGCGCTCTCGCAGCCACCCGCACCGAGCCGACCCGCTGACAGCGCCGAGACACCGGCAGCGGGCAGCGGGCAGCGCATCCGCTCACTCGAGCCGCTTGAGGTCCTCCGGCGTGTCGATGTCGTACGCCTCCGCCACATCCCCGCACTCGACCAGCCGCAGCTGCTCGCTGTGCGCGGCCAGGAACACGCGGGCGCCCGCGTCGCCCTGTGCGCTTGCGTCGATTTCCGGCCACCAGCGGGCGGCGAACAGCACGGGGTGGCTGCGTTTGCCGTCGTACGTCGCCGCGGCCAGGTCGGCGCCGTCGCCCACATGCGCGGCGATCAGCCGGGCCACGGCCGGTGCGCCGACGCCGGGCATGTCGACCAGTGTTACCACAGCCGCATCGCAGTCGGCGGGCAGCGCCGCCAGCCCGGCGCGCAGCGAAGAACCCATGCCGGTCGCCCAGTCCGGGTTGTCGACCACCCGGAATCCGGACAAATCCGCGGTGGCGCGCACCTGTTCGGCGGACGCGCCGAGGACGACGGTCACGTCGTCGCAGCCGCCGTCGCGCAGCACCCGCACGGCGTGCTCGACGAGCGGGCGGCCCCGGTACGGCAGCAGCGCCTTGGGCCGGCCCCCGAGGCGGCTGCCTCCCCCGGCGGCCAGCAGCAGGCCCGCGACGCGGGCGGGCCGCTCCGGGCCGCCGTGCGCGCCCGCTGGGCCGTCCTCGGCTCCCGCCGGGCCCGCCGAATCCGCCGCGCCCGCGTCGGCCGCCAAGCCCGCGTCGTCCGCCGTCATGCCGCCTCCTGTTCTCGAATACGCAGCGTAGGCGACGCGCCTCGCCCGCCCCGTGCGCGTGGCCGGAAAGCCGCTGAGCGCGCAAAAACCAGGTGACCGGTCGGGATGCCGTCCGTACGGTCGAGGATCATGGCCGACCCATTGCCTTCCGCGTCGACGCCGTCCACAAGACACCGCACCCCGACGCTGCGTACTCTCCTTCGGCTGCGCCCGTTCGTCCGCCCGGCGCGCACCAGGCTCCTGCTCAGCGTGCTCTCGGCACTGCTCATGGGCGTCGCCGGACTGATGATCCCTCTCGTGGTCGCACACGTGATCGACGGCCCGGTGGCCGACCACGACACCGGCGCGCTCTGGCCGTGGGCGCTGGTCCTGCTCGCGCTCGGCGTGGCGGAGACCGCGTTCTTCGGGATACGCCGCATGCTGACGGCACGCCCGCTCGCCCGCGTCGAGGAATCGATGCGCAACCGCCTCTACGAGCACCTGCAGTCGCGGCCCGTCGCGTTCCTCGACCGCTGGCAGTCCGGCCAGCTGCTGTCGAGGGCCACGCAGGACCTGGGCCACCTGCGCATGTTCCTGTCCTTCGTACTGGTGTTCCTCGTCGTCAACGCGGCGGTGTTCGTGATCGGCACGACGATCCTGTTCGTGCTGAACCCGCTGCTCGCGGCGGTGATGAGCGCGGCCGTGGTGCCGCTGGTGCTGATCAGCGTCTGGTTCGAGAAGCGCTACCAGGCGCTGACGCGCCGGTCGCAGGACCAGATCGGGGACATCGCCACGGTCATGGAGGAGTCGGTGCTCGGCATCCGCGTCCTCAAGGCGTTCGGCCGACACCGGGCGATGGAGCGGCGGTTCTCCGAACTCGCGGGCGAGCTGCGCAAGACCGAGCTGCGCAAGGCCCGCATGGTCGGGTGGATCTGGGCCGGGCTGATCCTGCTCCCGGAGACCTCGATCGCCGTCGCGCTGTACCTCGGCGTGCGGCAGGTCGCCGACCACGCGATCACCACGGGCGAACTGGTGGCGTTCTTCACCGTGTCGCTGTACATGCGGTGGCCGATCGAGTCGTTCGGCTGGCTGATCGCGGCGACAACGGATGCCGGCACGGCCGCGGCCCGCTACTTCGAGGTGCTCGACGCGGACGGCGCGCTGCCCGAGCCCGAACAGCCGGTCGAGCTCGAACAGGTGACCGGTGCGCTGGCGTTCGAGGGCGTGCGCTTCCGGTTCCCGGACGCCCCGCCCGACAGCCCCGACCTGCTGCGCGGCGTCGACCTCGCGGTGCGGCCCGGCGAGACGATCGCCCTGGTCGGCGCGACCGGCTCGGGCAAGACGGCGATGACCGCCCTCGTCCCGCGGCTGTACGACGTGACGGGCGGGCGGATCGCGCTGGACGGCGTCGACATCCGCGACCTGGCGCTGGTTCGGCTGCGCGGCATCGTGTCGGTGGCGTTCGAGGAGCCGGTGCTGTTCTCGATGAGCGTGCGCGAGAACGTGCTGCTGGGCTTCCCCGACGGCACGGACGCGGACGTCGAGCGGGCACTGGCCGTCGCGCAGGCGGACTTCGTGGCCGGCCTCCCCTGGGGGCTCGACACGCGGATCGGCGAGGAGGGCCTCGACCTGTCGGGCGGCCAACGCCAACGCCTCGCCCTGGCACGCGCCGTCGTGTCGCGGCCGGCCGTCCTGGTGCTCGACGACCCGCTGTCGGCGCTCGACGTCCACACCGAGGCGCAGGTCGAAAAGGCGCTGCGCAGCGTCCTGTCGACGACCACGGCCCTCGTCGTGGCGCACCGGCCCAGCACCGTGCAGCTGGCCGACCGGGTGGCGCTGCTCTCCGGCGGCCGGATCACCGCCGTCGGCACGCACGACGAACTACTCGAGAGCAGCGCCGAGTACCGGCACCTCATGGCTTCCGAGGAACCGCGCCTCGACGCGGACGACCTCGCATATTCCGCCGAGGAGGCGGTGTGACCACCCAGCCCGGCTCGCCCGAGCCCTCCCGTAGCGACATCGAGGAGTCGATGTCCTGGCGCGGCATCAGCTCCCGTGCCTCGGACACCGATTCGGACGACCTGTCCGAGGCCGACGCCGAGCAGGCCGGCGGCGAGGTCGGTGGCGCGACCCTCGGCAACGCCCGCGCGGGCGACGCGCGCCGCCTCCTCGCCTCGCTGCTCGCGCCGCACCGCATGCTGCTCGCCCTGGTGGTGCTGATCGTCGTCGTCGAGCAGGCCTGCCTGCTCGCCGGGCCGTTCCTGATCGGCCTGGCGATCGACGAGGCGCTGCCGGACGCCGTCGACGGCGACCAGTCGACGCTGATCGCCGTGGTCGTCGCGTACGTCCTGTGCGGGGTCGTCATGGGCGCCTCGAAGGTCGGCATGTTCTACGCGATGGGACGGATCAGCCAGGGACTGCTGCTGGACCTGCGCACCCGGATCTTCGACCACGCCCAGCGCCTCAGCCTGGACTTCCACGAGAAGTACACGTCGGGCCGGATCGTGTCGCGGTCCACGGGCGACGTCGACGCCGTCCGCGAGCTGCTCGAAGAGGGCATGAACGGACTGACGTCAGCAGCCCTGACGTTCGTCTGTTCACTCGTCTTCCTGTTCTTCCTCGACGTTCCGCTCGCCCTGATCGTGCTGGCGGGCGTCGTCCCGCTCGCCGTCTCCGCCGTCTGGTACAAGCGCCGCGCGGTGCGGATCTATCGGCGTCGGAGCACCACCATCGCGGCGGCGATCACGCAGTACATCGAGACGTTCAACGGCATCCGCGCCGTCCAGGCCTTCCGGCGCGAGCCGCGCAACGCCCGGATCTTCCGCACCCTGAACCGCCGGTACACCGACGCCAACGAGGACAGCCTGCTGCTGTTCGGGTACTTCTCGCCGGTCCTGTGGCTGATCGGCAACCTGACGCTGGTCGCCGTGCTGATGACGGGCGCGTACCGGATCGCCGACGGTGGGCTCGAACTCGGCGTGCTCACCGCCTTCGTGCTCTACATCCGACGCATGTACGAGCCGCTGGACGAGGTCGCGCTGTTCCTGAACACCTATCAGTCGGCGGCCGCCGGCCTGGAGAAGGTCGCGGGCCTGCTGGCCCACCAGCCGGGCATCGCCGAACCCGAGCACCCCGCGGACCTGCCGGCCCGACGCGGCCACGCCCGCAAGATCACCTTCGACGACGTCGAGTTCGGGTACCAGGACGACGTCACGATCCTGCCCCGCTTCGACCTGGAGATCCCCCGAGGCCAGACCGTCGCGATCGTCGGCCCCACCGGCGCGGGCAAGTCCACCCTGGCGAAGCTCCTGGCCAGGTTCTACGATCCGACCTCCGGCGCCGTGCGCCTGGACGACATGGACCTGCGCGCCATGACGACCGCGCAGCTCCGCGGCGAACTCACCATGATCACCCAGGAGTCGTTCCTGTTCTCGGGCTCGGTCGCCGACAACATCGCCATCGGCCGCCCCCACGCCACCCGCTCCGAGATCGAAGACGCCGCCCGGGCCATCGGCGCCTACGAGTTCATCGCCGAACTCCCCGACGGCTTCGACACCGACGTCCGCAAGCGCGGCGCGCGCCTGTCCGCGGGCCAACGCCAACTCGTCGCCTTCGCCCGAGCCCTGCTCGCCGACCCGGCCGTCCTGATCCTCGACGAGGCCACCTCGTCCCTCGACCTCCCCGGCGAAAGGGCCGTCCAACACGCCCTGGCCACAGTGCTGGAAGGCCGCACCGCCGTGATCATCGCCCACCGCCTCTCCACGGTCGAGATCGCCGACCGAGTCCTGGTGGTGGACGGAGGCCGCATCGTCGAAGACGGCTCCCCCAACGAACTCATGACCGGCCGAGGCCGCTTCAGCGCCCTCCACCACGCCTGGCGGGAGTCCCTGGTGTGAGCTGCCCAAGAAACACGCCCCACGCCTCCGGACCGAAGGTGACGTAGGCACTCTCAGGCCGCTTGCTGTCGCGGAGATCCGCCGCGGCCCCAAGGCTGCGGCGGGCCTCGACGCATTCGCCGTTCTGACGCTGATCATCGGCTGGCCCGACGCGCCCACCCTGAATGATCGCGGTCGCAGAGCCGCTTCCTGTTGCCCAGTGAGCGCCGAACGCGACCGTCACGTCTCGCCCGCGAAGCGGCGTAGGCGTACGTCAACGGGTCACGTCCGGTCTCCGCGGAGTCGCCGCACGGCGTACGCCGCGAGGGTCGTGAGCGAGATTCCCACGGCGACGACCGCGAAGAACGCGGCCAGCCATACGTGCTTGGCCAGTTCGTAGTAGCCGTCGCCCCACACGGCGACGAGACAGGTGAGCAGCGCCAGACCGGCGGCTGCCGAGGCCAGGAGCAGCGGACCGTCGACCGGTCCGATGCCCGGCCGCACCGGGCCGCGGCGCCGTCGCTTGGCCGCGTACGCCGTCGGGCCGACCAGGCAGACGGCCAGAAGGGACGTCAGCCCGACCGTGCCGCCGCCCGTCGTATCGACCGCACCGACCACCGCGTACGGCTTGTCGAGCACGTCCCGCACCGGGCTCTCGGAAGGCTTCCGGCCGACCTCGTTGGGGGCCAGATACGGTATTCGCACACCGTCCGTCGCCGCGATCGCCCTGGTCACGAGCGTGTAGGCGAGGCCGGGATCGCGCATGACGACCCCGGCCGCGCGCCGCCGGCTGTCTGCGCCGCCCTCAGTGAAGTAGTGGACCCAGTCCGGCTGCACCATGCGGGACGGCGGAGGCCAGGTGTCCATGCCCACCAGGTCCTGCAGGGACTCCGGCAGTCCGAGGTCGGCGAGCGAGCCACCGCGGCGCTCGAGTTCAGGGGCGACCGCGCCGAGGACGAAGTCGGCGTCGGTCCGTTCCTTGAGCCGCAGTTCCTCCGCCCAGGTGGTGCCGGCCCGGTACCAGGAGCACACGGGCACGACCAGAGCGGCGCACAGGCAGGCGGAGACCAGGCGCGGCAGCGCGCGCCCGACCAGGATGCGTCCGCGCGTGCTCTGCCCGGGTTCGTACTGCTGTGGCTCCCACGGCTTGGCGAGCAGGAGCACGAGTGCCGCGACCGCGGCCAGCGGCACGTAGGCCTGCTTGGCCAGGCCCCCGTAGAGGCCACCGCACAGCACGAGGGCCAGGGACGCGACCCGTTCCGCCCGCGCACGGACGGGATTGGCCAGCACCCCGGCCACACCGACCAACACCAGGACCGCGCCGACCAGCCCGGCGGACTCGGAGTACGGCGAGACGAAGAAGCGCGCCATGACCGGCGCCACGGCGGCGACCGCCACCACGGCGAGCGCGGCCATCCCCGCGGCACCCCAGCGACGCAGGAGCAGGACACCGCAGCCGACGGCGACACCGAGGAACGACGACTCGACGGCCGCAAGGGTGCGCAGGCTGAACACCCCCTCGTCGGGAGTCAGCGCATTGAGCAGGAGCCTCCGCGTCGTCGGGTACACGGGGAGACCGGCGCAGCCCGGGTATTCCGCTACCCGGTAGTTGACGACGACACCGCCCTGCCAGGCGGTCCGTTGCGACGGAGTGTCAGCAGCCAGCCGCGCCGGACAGGTCAACCGGGTCCCGTCGCCGTTGTCGTCCGCGCCGTACACCGCCCCGAACACACCGGTCACCAACCACGCCGCGGCCACCGTCGCCACCGCCGCCAGGACAGCGGCAACCTTCCATCCGCGGGACGCCTTGTCGCCGGGCCCTGCCTCGGAAGGCGCCGCCCGCGCGAGCACAACGCCGCCGGCGCCCTCCGGCGACATCGTTCTCGACTCGAACGCGCCGCACAGCTTGGGCATCCGTGAACCTCGCAAAGCGTCTCATTGCAGGCACAGATCGCAGCAAACCAGCGGATTCCCCCCAGAAAATCCAACCAGTTGTTCTAAGTCCATGCCCGTATTTGGTGCGCGACCACCCCCGCGCCCGCAGGGCATCGGCAATGACCGCACGTCCGTCGAGGCTTAAAAGACTCGAACCCCCCAGGAGGTTGCTCGACGACAACACTCGATCGAGAAGGCAGCCACAGAGGCACCTCGCGCCCGACCGGACACCGCACAGCGGGACAACGCCAGAACCGACCGGCAGCCGAGTCAGGCCCCAGGCTCAGACACTCGGGGAACCCGCCCCACGCCTCCCCACAGGCCGCGACGGAACCGCCCTGTTCGCCCAGTGAATGTCGAAAGTACGCGGCGCATCCACCGCGCCGCGCCGACCACGCGCGGCGCGGAACCCTCAGCAAGGGGCAACCGCAACAGCCTTTCCCAGCACGGGTCTTAGAACGCGACGCGGCCCACGGCCGCACCACGCCGACCGTCCAACCCGCGCCACAGAGGAGTGGCTGTAAGGCAGTTTGGGTTCTGGCACAACTTCTGTGGACCTGGACCGGCGTCGCAGGGCATGCGCTGGACAAGCTCGCAGGTCGGCTGCGGTACCGACGGGATTTGAACCCGCGGACAGATAGGGGCAGGCCCGCCCCGTCTCCGTCAGTCGCCGTGGGCGGGGCCTCGCCCACGTCGATCGCAATTGACCGCTCTGCCACGGCACCGCAGCCTGCGAGAATGCGCGCCATCCCGCTCCGGCTCACGGTAGCGGAGCGTCCTCTGCACAGCGAGCCTTTAGTCCGTGCCAGCAACCGTTGCAGTAGGTCCACAGAAGTTGTGCCAGAGCCGCAGTTTGGAAGGCAGATGTCCGCGAGCTCGGGAGGCGGCGAGGGGCTGTCCGCAGCCCAAATGTTCACTGCATTCGAAGGCACGTTGCATGCCCGATGGTCTCGCTGAGCCGCTCACCGGCGTGACGGATCATCAGCGCCATGCCTGACACGGTCACGCCAAGTCTGGGCGCAACCGCCGCCGGTTCGTGTCGTCGGTCGGGTTGAAGCAGGGGACATGCGGAGCTAGGGAGGCAACGGTGTCGTGCAGGGCTCGCAGTTCGTGTGCAGGCCCGATCCAGATGGTGACCGTCCCGGAGACGGGGAGGCCGACCGTCTTGTCGAGCCAACGGTCGAATCGCGTGCGGCCCAGCCCCTTGCGTCGGCGGTGGGCTTCAGACGCCGCAACGCCGACCCAGTAGTTGCTCTTGCCTTTCCAGGTGACGAAGGCTTCGACGTCTTCCCAGGCGATCACGTCGTAGTGCGTTCGGCTGCGCCAGCGTCCTCGGGTGAACCCCACGCCCGAGGCATCAACACGCAGACGCGTAGCCGGGCCGTGGAACGCCGCAGTGCCCGCGAAGACGAGGAGCACTCCAAGGGCGGTTGCAAGGGCAACCGCGCCGATGCCCTGTCCGGTCTCCAACGCTTCCACCGCGACAACACCCCACCCGGCACCGCACAGCAGTCCGACACCGGCGAGAGCCATGACGCCATCTGTCCACGTCCAGTGGACCCGAAGTTCATAGCTCGCATTACGTGAGAATCGCATGGCCAGATGGTCCCAGCCGACTGGTCTGCAGCGAACGGCGCCCTCATCGGCGCGGCGCGGAACTCCACACGCTGAGCACACCCCGCCCCGCGCCCGGAACGTCCAGCACGACCCCGCCCTACGGGCGGCGCGGCCAACGGCCGCGCCACCTGCCGTACCACCACCGAAACAACTCCAGCTCGCGTGCCGACCGACGTTCCCGGCCAATCCCCGTTCAGACAAGTGCTTTTGGCGCAGCGCGGCCCTGGGCCGCGCCGCGCAACCGTCCAACCTGCGCCACACCGAACGAACCCTCGCGCGGGAGCGTCACGCCTCACGCGCGAAGCGTCGTGGGCGTACGCGAGCGCCAGTCCGCCGCGTTCGGGGTACTAGGCGCACCGCGGCCGACGGGCGCGGCGCGGCTCGCGGCCGCGTCGCGCAACCGTCCGCCAGGGCCCGATCCAGTCGAGCAGCAACAGCGAACCCACACGGCTCACGCGCGAAGCGTCGTGGCCGTACCCCGTGCACCCGCACGACTGGGGTTCTTGGCCGCGCCGCGCCCCCCCGCGCGGCGC
>NZ_JASAOI010000063.1 GCF_029953285.1 Yinghuangia seranimata
CGCCTCCCCCGCCCGATAGTTGCCGCGGTTTTAAGCGCGGCCGGGCGGCGGTCAAGGCGCCCCCTCGAACACCGGTCAGGCCACGGATACTTCGCTGGTCCACCGCGCCTTGACAGCCGCTCGGCCGCGCGGACAATCAAAAATCGGGAGGGGGAGATGGCCACCGCCGGCATGCAGGCCCGGGACGGTGCAGGCCAACGGGGTCCACACCGCCACGGTGCAGGTCGGGGACAGTGCAGCCAGGCGCAGTCCGTGCCGCCACCGAGCAGCCTGAGAAGGTGCGGACACCCGCAGTCCACGCTGCGGCAGGCAGGAACCGACGCCCTCAGGCGAAATCCTCAGGCCCCCGCCACCTGTCGCTCCTCGCCTACCTGCTCTTCGACGGCCCGATGCCGGTCAGCGAGCTGGCCGCGCGCCTCGAGGTCGTGCCCGCGACGGTGAGCCCGATGGTCAGCGACCTCGGCAAACGGGGCATCCTCGAACGCGGCGCGGACCCGGCCGACCGGCACCGGGCGATCGTCGCCATCGCCGACGCGCACGAGCCGGCGATCCGCACGTGGCTCGGGCCGGAGCGCCGGGGCGTGGCGCAAGGCGCTGGCACCGCTGTCGGACGCCGAGCGGGCGGTGTTCACGGAGACGCTGGCCGCGTACGAGCGGGCCCTGGGCGACGACTGACCGGGCCGCGAGGGCGAGACGGACGAAGCGGGCCGAGTCGGCGGAGCAGCGACAGACCGCCCCCGCCCTCGCAATCTGACACCCCGTCAGGAAAACTGTGCCGGGCACCTCGCACCACCGCCCGGAACGGAGACCGCCATGGCCCGCGTGTACGAGATCGACTCGATCGTCCCGGTGATCGACCCGACGGCGTTCGTCCACCCCGACGCCGTCCTCGTCGGCGACGTCATCATCGGCCCACGCGCCTACATCGGCCCGCTCGCGAGCCTGCGCGGCGACTTCGGCCGGATCACCGTCGGGGCGGGCGCGAACGTCCAGGACGGCTGCGTCGTGCACTGCTTCCCCGGCACGGACACCGTCGTCGACGAGGACGGGCACATCGGGCACGGCGCGGTCCTGCACGGCTGCCGGGTCGGGCGCGGCGTGCTGGTCGGCATGAACGCGGTCGTGATGGACGGCGTCGAGCTGGGCGCGTACGCGTTCGTCGCGGCGAACAGCTTCGTGAAGGCCGGCACCGTCGTCCCGGAGAAGCACCTCGCCGCGGGGACCCCGGCCGCCGTCGTCCGGGAGCTGACCGAGACCGAACTGGCCTGGAAGGCCAACGGCACCCGTGTCTACCAGGACCTGGCGGCGCGCTCCCTCGTGAGCCTGCGCCCCGCAACGCCCCTCACCGCGGTCGAACCGGACCGCCGCAGGGTCAGCACGGACAGCTCCGTGGCCGTCCCGCTGCACACCTACCGCGAGCGGAACGGCGAACGGTGACCCAGGCGACTCCGGCGACTCCGACGACTCAGGCGACTCAGGCCTGCGGGTCCGCGCCCGAGACCGCGTACCGGCGCCGGATGCGCTCGAACGGGTAGCGCCCCAGGACGACCAGCGCGGCACCGTACGCGGCCAGCAGGACCACCGAGCCGGTGGTCAGCGTCTGCCCCTCGATCCCGTCCCCGAGCAGCCGCCCCAGCGGCACGAGCGGCGCGATCGAGAGCAGCGCGGCCCCGGTGCACCAGTGCGCGACGCTGCGGTTCGCCTCGTGCGCGTGGTGCGTGTCGTCCGAGATCCGCCGCGTGACGACCGGATACCCGCGCCGCGGGTGGCACACCAGCCCGCGGTACCCGGTGAACGCCGCGATGGAGGTCATCAGGGCGAGCGCCGCGAAGCAGATGAAGACGAGGAAAATCAAGGCGCTGCCCTTCCGAGCCCGTGCGTTCGACCGACCTCATCCAGGCTAAGCGAGGTCAAACCTCCCCCCGGTGGGGCATTCGTCACATTTGCCCGATCACCGACAGCGGACCTCGACGGACCCGGGAATGCCGCCGGCCCCTGGTCCTCCCGTGCGGGAGAGCCAGGGGCCGGGCGTCAAGCGTCAGACGGCGGGCGTCACTTGCGCTTGTTGATCTCTTCCTCGAGCTGCGGGAGGACCTTGAACAGGTCGCCCACGACGCCGTAGTCGACGAGGTCGAAGATCGGGGCGTCCTCGTCCTTGTTGATCGCGACGATGGTCTTCGAGGTCTGCATGCCCGCGCGGTGCTGGATCGCGCCGGAGATGCCCGCCGCGATGTACAGCTGCGGCGAGACCTGCGTGCCGGTCTGGCCGACCTGGTGGCTGTGCGGGTACCAGCCGGCGTCGACGGCGGCACGGGAGGCGCCGACCGCCGCACCGAGGGCGTCGGCGACGCGCTCGATGACGACGAAGTTCTCGGCGCCGTTCACGCCGCGGCCGCCGGAGACGACGATGTCGGCCTCGGTCAGCTCGGGGCGGTCGGACTTCTCACGCGGGGCGCGGGAGACGACCTTGGTGCCGGTGGCGGCCGCGGAGAACTTCACCGCGACGGACTCGACGGCGGGGGTGGCCGGGGCCTCCTCCGGGGTCGCGGCGTTGGGCTTGACCGTGATGATCGGCGTGCCCTTGGTGACGTGCGCGCGGACCTGGTAGGTCGCGGCGAAGACCGACTGCTCGGTCTCGGGGCCGTTCTCACCGGCGACGACGTCGACGGCGTCGGTGATCAGGCCCGAGCCGAGGCGGACCGCGACGCGGGCACCGACCTCACGGCCGTCGGGCGACGACGGCACGAGGATGGCGGCCGGGTTGACGGCGCCGGCGACCTGCGCGAGGGCGTCGGCCTTCGGCACGACGAGGTACTCGTCGACCTCGGCGGCGTCCACGACGTAGATCTTCTGGGCGCCGTAGCGGCCCAGGGTCTCGGTGGCGGCGTCGGCGCCCTTGCCCAGGAACACGGCCGAGGGCTCGCCGATGCGGCGGGCCAGCGTCAGCAGCTCCAGGGTCGGCTTGCGAACGGCTCCGTCGACGTGGTCGACGAGAACGAGGATCTCACCCACTGAATCTCTCCTTGTCCGGTGAAGCCCGGAAACAGATCAGAAAAAGGTCCGGTGCTGCCCGACTCAGATGAACTTCTTGGCGGCGAGGAACGTGGCCAGCTGCACGCCGCCCTCGCCCTCGTCCGTGACGACCTCGCCCTTGGTGCGCGCCGGGCGCGCGGTGGCGGCGTCGACCGTCGACCAGGCGGCGGACAGGCCGACCTCGTCGGAGTCGATGCCCAGGTCATCCAGGTCCTTGGACTCCAGCGGCTTCTTGCGGGCCGCCATGATGCCCTTGAAGGACGGGAAGCGTGCCTCGCCCGTGCGGTCGGTGACCGAGATGACGGCAGGGAGCGAGGCCTCGACCTGCTCGGTCGCGGTGTCGCCCTCGCGGCGGCCCTTGACGACGCCGCCCTCGACCTTGACCTCGTCGAGGTAGGTGACCTGCGGGACGCCCAGGCGCTCGGCGAGCATCGCGGGCACGACGCCCATGCCGCCGTCGGTGGAGGCCATGCCGCAGATGACCAGGTCGTAGCCGTTGGCCTCGATGGCCTTGGCGAGGATCAGGGAGGTGCCGAGCGCGTCGGTGCCCTGGATGTCGTCGTCGTTGACGTGGACCGCGTTGTCGCCGCCCATGGCGAGGGCCTTGCGCAGCGCGTCCGTGGCGTCGTCCGGACCGACCGTGAGGTAGGTGATCTCGGCCTCGACGCCCGACTCGACGATCTGCAGGGCCTGCTCGATCGCGTACTCGTCGAGTTCGGAGAGGAGCGAGTCGACCGACTCGCGGTCGGTGGTGCCGTCCTCATTGAACCCGCGGTCGGCGGTGGCGTCGGGCACGTACTTCACGCAGACAACGATTTTCACAACAGTTCTCCTGTGGTCGTCCGGTCACCCAGGTGCCGGTCCGAGGGTGTCATGCCCGTCCGAAGACGCCGCTATGGCCCCACCGCGGCTCGCGCGAAGCCGGGTGTTCGATCACTCCCGCATCATTGCATCCACGGGAGTACCCGCTGGTACGGCGTCCCACCAGGTCCATGACGGCTCCGGCCCCTTCGATCCTGCGATGTCCGTCTCCTGACCTCCCCACGCACGCGCGCGTGTGTGAAGCGGCCTGGCACTTCCATCATGTGACGGTCCGTCAACTTCTAGTCGAGAGTACGCGCCCCCGGAAGGGAACCTGACCACCGCCCCGCCACTTGGGCGATTGATGGAGGTTTCTTCCGGCACCCTGACGGGCCTCCGACTACTTGTTACTGGACAGTAACACCGCTGGACCGGCCTTGTCACCGGTGCGCGGACCCGACGAGAGCAGGCTCACCGGCGCACCGAGGGCCGCCGAGACGATCTCCGGCCACGGCGACGGCGTGTCCGCGGCGACCGGCACCGGTTCCAGGACGGGCGCGGCGCGCATCAGCCGCGCGGTGAGCCGCTCCTGGCCGGCCAGGTCGCCGCGCCGGCCGACCGGCAGCCGGTCGAGCCGGCCGCCGTCGAGTTCGTACGCCCGGCACAGCACGAGCGGGAACCGCTCCGGCGCGTCGAGATGGGTCACCGCGAGCGCGTCCACGCCTCCGCACACCTCGACGGCGTAGCGGTGCGCGACGGCGTCGAAGTGGCCGACCCGGAACGCGCCCTGCCAGCGCCCCGTGTCGTTGTGCCGGTCGGGCAGCGCGGCCGTGGCGGCGGCGTCCTCGGTGACCAGCGGCCCTGGGCCGTGCCGTGGCGTATAGGTGCGCACCACGCCGAGCCGCAGCGCGGACCCGGCGGCGAGGCCGGCGTCGGCGAGCAGTGTCTCGGCGTTGGCGAAGGTGGTGGTCGACCAGGTGGTGTACGGGTGGAAGCCGTGCCACTCGTCGAGCAGCACGCCCTGCGCGCCCTCGAACACGACGCGGCCGCGGCGGAGCAGGCGGACGGTGTGGGCGTCGTCGACGAGCCGGACAGCGCGGCCGAAGGCGGCGAACGCGTCGACGCAGGCGTCGATGTCGGGAACGGAGCCGAGGTCGAGAGGGGTGGCGCGACGGGGGCCTTGCGGGTGGCCGGATCCGAGGGGCGCCGCGTCGCCGGCGGCGGTATCGGCGGCGGCGGTATCGGCGGCGGCGGCGATGTCGTCGGTGTAGACGGCCGCGTCGGTGTCGGCGGCGGCGCCTATGCCGGCGATGCCTTCGGCGCGCAGGGCGTCGAGCAGGGTCCGCAGGCGGGTGCGGAGCAGCCGCGGGTCGAGGCAGTCGCGGGCGCGTATCGCCTCGTCGGGGAACCGCGCGGCGAACGCGGCGGTCTCCCCCACGCCCATGCCGCACGAGCCGTGCCGGGCGGCGCCGCGCGCCAGCTCGCGGACCCGGTTGGCGGCGGCGTGGTACGGGGTGGTCAGCAGCGCGTCCCGGTGCACGGTGAGCCGGTCGAACGGGCGGGGGACACCGACCGCGGCCAGGTGCGCGCCCTCGGCGGTCAGCGCCAGCGGGTCGACGATCATGAAGCGCGACAGGTGGGTCTCGACGCCGGGCGTGAAGGTGCCGGAGCCCCACTGGGCGAACGTGTGGTGGCGCCCGTCGTCGGTGACGACGTTGTGCGCGGCCTGCGCGCCGCCGTTGAAGCGGACGACCGCGCGGACGGGGTCGGCGGTGTCGCGGGCGCGGGCGCACAGGTGGTCGACGACGGTGCCCTTGCCGGCGTCGCCGAAGCCGAGGTCGACGACGGCGGTGTGGCGGGGGGCGTCGGGCACGCGGACTCCAGGGTGTGGCGACCGGTCACGGGGGCACGGGAGGACGGGGGCGCGCGGGTCGCGGTGTGATGGTCGGACCGGAAATCGCGCCCCCACTCAGGGGGTATAGCAGCGGCGGCTGTTCCGTTCACCGCGGGCGCCCACAGGGCCGGTCGGATGATCCGACCGGCCCTGTGCTCAGGCACTACAACCGGGTCGTCCCCGCGGCCGGCCCGCCGTCGTCGAGGCTCGGCAGCTTGCCGGCCACCGCGACGCCGCCCGGGCGGGCGTCGGCGTACGCCGAGAGCGCGCGGGAGACCGATCCGACCTGCGTGTCGGTCGAGCCGACGTCGCGCAGGTGGCCGAGGCCTTCGTCGAGGTCGATGGCGTCCTCGGCGAGGCCGATGGTGAGCGCGATGGTCTCGCACACCGCGTCCAGGTCGTCGAGCTCGATGACGTTCTGCCGCAGCAGCTTCTTCCAGATGCCGAGCACCTCGGTGTCGCCGACGTACGACGCCCCCGCCGGGAGGATGTAGTACACCTCGAACTTGCGCTGCAGCTCGGCGACGATCGCCTCGACGGGGATGTCTTCACCGATCGTGTCGCCGATCACCGCCTCGACCTCGCGCTTCTTGACCCGCCCGTACGGCATCTCGTCGCCGATGACGAACAGGTAGCCGCGCTTGCCGCGCTTGTCCAGGCAGTCGAGTTCGGTGTGCCGGGCCATGAAGTACATGGCCAGCTCGTACGATTCGGTCTTCTGGCCGCCGCCGCCACCTTCGAGCAGGATCGTGCCGAGCTGGTCGTCCATGCGGTTGTCGGACTCGAACTGGCCGACCTGCAACGGCACTCGGTCGCACGTGGCGTCGCCGATCGCGCCGAAGAGGATCTGCGGGTGGTCGACGTAGCCCTTGCGCAGCAGCAGTCCGAACAGCTCGGCGAGCTTGGTCTGCAGCGTGATCGGCACCGAGCCCATCGAGCCGGTGACGTCGAACAGGATGGAGATCGCGAGCGACGTCGGGTGCTCGTCGCTGTCGCGGCTCTCACGCACGCCCACGCCGCGCGGGTCGAGGTCGGCGTGGGCCTTCCAGGAGCTGCGCGGAACGGACTTCACGGTGGAGTCGTTGTACGCGAACGCGCTGCGCCCCGTGCTGGCGTTGTAGGCGTTCGCCGCGTCGTACACATCGGTGGACCAGTTGCCGCTTCCCATGGTGGTGGTCGTCCCTCCTCAGGGAATGTCGTGCTCGGGATGTCGTGCTCCGGGGACTGCTACTTGCGCCGGCCCGGCCGCGCGGCGGGCATGGTGAACGGCCGGAACCGGCGCGGCCCGTACAACCGCCCCAGCAGCTCGTCGAGTTCGCCGAGGAGCCGCCACGCGTCGTGCGGCCGGCGGGCCGGGGCGGCCAGCGTGCAGCCGCGCGCGAAGCGGAAGACGGGCTTGGGGGCGTCGGGGGCCAGCAGGTACGTCATGCACTTGGTGGCCATGTAGATGTCGGTCGACGGGTCCGGCGGCTGCTTGGCCGGGACCTCCGGCGGATACAGCTCGGCGTAGCGGTCGAGCATCGCCGGGACGTACTCGGTGGCGGCCGTGTACGCGTCGTCGGCTCCGCGGCCGAGCAGCGTCGAGTAGCACCAGTCGACCAGCACGAGGCCGTGCTGCTGGGGGTGGATCAGGACGTGGTCGGGCACCACCGCGCCGTGCACGACGCCCGCGCGATGCGCGTAGCCGAGCGCGACGAGCAGCCGCCGCCACATCCACGCGACGTCGCGCGCGTCGAGCCCGTCGGGGTACGCCTCGCGCACCTCGGCGAGCGAGCGGAATCCGCGCACCCGCTCGATGACGTTGGCGCGCCGCTCGTTGCCGGTGTCCTCGTCGCGGTGCCGGAACGACTCGACGAGCGCCGGCACGTACGACGCGTACTTGCGGTCGCCCTCGCGCGCGATGCGCTCCAGGGCGGTCGCCTCACGCTCCATCAGGTCGTTGTCGGCGACCGAGCGCGGCATCTTGAGCAGCGCCCGCACCTCGGCGCCGGCGGCGTCGGCGTAACTGACCTTGAACAGCGTGCCGATGTCGCCGCGGGCGCGTTCGCCGCCGACGGAGTACGCGCGTTTCCTTGTGGTGACGACGACCTGGCGGCCCGTCACCCCGGTGATGGTCTGCTGGTAGCGCTGCCACAGCTCCGACAGCCGGGTGAACACCGCCTGGGCGGCGGCCTTGCGGCCCTCGGGGACCGCGTCCGGGTGCAGGATGCGGGCGAGTGCGCGGTACATGCGTCCCCCCGAACGCAGGCACGCCTCGGGAGTGCCGTCGTACGGCCCGAACAGGTCCTCGGGGGCGATCGCCCCGCCGACGAGTTCGAGGGCCTCCTCGAGAGTCCTCGGGATCGCGGGAGTCGTGGTTCCGGGCGTGCCTGTCACTGGTTTTCCTCCCGTGACGGACGCAGCAGCGCGGGATGCAGCAGGCTCGCGCCGCCGGCTCGATAGAGCCGGGCGCGTCGGCCGCCGCGGGCGCCGCCGCGGGCGGTGGTGGTGTCGGTGTCCTCGACGAAGCCGGGCGCCGACAGCACCTTGCGGTGGAAGTTTCCGGCGTGCAGGGGTTCCCCCCAGACCGTCTCGTAGACCTCGCGCAGCTCCGAGATGGTGAACTCGGGCGGTGCGAACGCCGTGGCGAGCGCGGTGTATTCGAGCTTGGACCGGGCGCGCTCCAGGCCGTCGGCGAGGATGCGCGCGTGGTCGAAGGCGAGTTCGGACGGGTCGAGCGCGTCGACCGGCAGCCAGGCCGCCGCCGCGGCGTCGCCGCCCGCGGTCGCCTCGGGCAGGTCGGGCGCGAAGGCCAGGTAGGCGACGGACACGACGCGCATGCGCGGGTCGCGGCCCGGTGTGCCATAGGTGCCGAGCTGCTCCAGGTGCAGCCTCGGGGCGGGGGCGTCGGACGGTGCGGAGTCGGCCTCGGGCGCGCCGCCCTCCCCTGCGGCGCCGAGCGCGGACAGGCCGGTCTCCTCGGCGAGTTCCCGCACCGCGGCCTGGCCGAGGTCCTCGTCCTCGGCCGCGCGGACGAAGCCGCCGGGCAGCGCCCGGAAGCCCTCGTACGGCATGCCGCCGCGCCGGATGGTCAGCACGTGCAGCGCCTTGCCGCCGCCGTCCGCGCGCTGCCTGATGGTGAGCGCGACCACGTCGACGGTGACCGCGATCGGCGCGAAGGCGCGCGGATCGTACGCGGCCAGCCAGGCCTGCTCCGTGCCCCCCGGGGTGTCCCCGCCAGGCTGTCCGACCGTCGTCATGTGCTCCGCCTCGCCGCTCACTCGATCCTAGTTGTTCTCGACATGAGAAAATCTAGTGCCGAGACCAAAGTACCTGTCCACTCCGACACGGGCCACAGGGTTTTCCCTCACGTGGAAGCACCCGTTCGGCGCCCCTCGAACACCTCACCGAGCGCCGTCCCGAGCGCCTCCCCGAGCGCCCCGCGCGCACTCCCCCGAACGGGCGTCGCACCGCTCTGGTAGGCAGGTCCCCACACCCCCGGCCACGCCGCCACCAAGGAGACGCTCCGTCATGTACACGTACCGGGACATGGACTCGTTCGGCGGTCTGCCCGTCGCCGCGCTGAACGACCTCCCCGACCCGAAGGGGACCCGGGCCGACAACGCCCACGCCCACAAGCCGCTGCCTGCCGCAGGCAAGGCCGCGTGGGCGCTGCGGATCCCGACGTACCAAGCCCCCGAGACCTTCCCCGAGCACTTCGCGCGCTTCCTCGCCACGGTCGACAGCACCAAGGTCAGCGCGCTGCTCATCGGCTCCTGGGGCGTGAACGACCTCAGCTCCAAGGTCGTGGTCGACCTGCTCGTCGAACACGCCGACAAGTTCCCCGCCTTGCGCCACCTGTACCTCGGCTACATCCACTACGAGGAGAACGAGCTCTCCTGGATCCAGCAGAGCGACGTCACGCCGCTGCTCACCGAGTTCCCGAAGCTGGAAACGCTCATCGTCAAGGGCGCGTACATCGAACTCTCCCCCGTCGAACACGACTCCCTGCGGACCCTCGAGTTCCAGACCGTCGGCCTCCCGGCCGACGTCGTGCAGGCCGTCGGCGCCTCGACGCTCCCGGCCCTCGAATCCCTCGAACTGTGGCTCGGCGTCGAGGACTACGACGGCGACGCCACCGCCGAGGACCTCGCCGGCATCCTCAACGGCCGCGGCCTGCCCGCCCTCACCTCACTGGGCCTGATGAACAGCGAGATCCAGGACGAGATCTGCGCCGCCGTCGCCTCCGCCCCGATCGTCGCCCGGCTGCGGCGGCTCGACCTGTCCATGGGCACGCTGGGCAACCAGGGCGCCGAGGCGCTGCTCACCGGGCAGCCGCTCCAGCACCTCGAACAGCTTGTCCTGAGCCACCACTTCATGACCCAGAGCATGTGCGACCGACTCGCGGACGCCCTGCCCGACGTCGTCGTCGGCCTCGAGGACCTCGAGGAGGAGGACGACCTGGACGGCACCGAGGTGTGGCGCTACGTCGAGGTGTCCGAGTAACCGCGCGCCCTCGCCACGTCGACCACCCCGCACGGAACCGAACCAGAGGACACCTTGCCGACCATCCCCTACACCCGCGGCCTGCTGGAGTCGTTCGGCGGCCTCCCCGTCGCGGCCTTCGCCCCGCACGGCGAGCCGCAGTACGACTGGTACATCGACCCGGCCGACGTGCGGCCGGAAACCGGCCTCCCGCCCGCCGACAAGGCCGCGTGGCGGCTGCGGACGCTCAACGACGACTACGCCACCGACCCTGAGGACTACCCGAGCCTGTACGCGCGGTTCGTCGACACCGTCGACACCACCAAGGTCACCGCACTCGTCATCGGCGGATGGGGACCCAGCTACGAAGAGGCCTCGGCCGACGTCCCCCTCGGCCTGCTCACCGCCGACGCGCAGCGCTTCCCCGCGCTGCGACACCTCTTCGTCGGCGACATCAGCCAGGAGGAGGAAGAGGTGTCCTGGATCGTCCAGGACGACCTCACCCCGCTGCTCAACGCCTTCCCCGACCTGCACACCCTCGGTGTCAAGGGCGGCTCCCACCTCCGGCTCGACGCGATACGCCACGTCGGCCTGCGCGAACTGGTCTTCCACAGCGGCGGACTGCCCGGCCACGTCCTCGAAGCCGTCGGCGCGTGCGAACTCCCCGCGCTCACCCACCTGTACGCGATGCTCGGCCACCCCGAGTACGGCGGCATCGACACCGTCGACCGGATCCGCGTCGGCGCCGGCCTGGGAGGGCAGGCCGGCACCGTGGACCAGCTCGCCGGGATCCTCTCCGGCGCCGGCCTGCCCGCGCTGACCCACCTCGCGCTGTGCGACAGCCTGGTCCAGGACGCCGTCGCCGCCACGGTCGCGGGCGCCCCTGTCGTCGCCCGGCTCGCCGAACTCGACCTGTCCATGGGCACCTTGGGCGACGAGGGCGCCGAAGCACTGCTCGCCGGACAGCCGCTCGGGCACCTCACGCGGCTCGACCTGCACCACCACTTCATCGGCGACGCGCTCCAGGAACGGCTGCGGACGCTGTGCGCCGAAGCCGGCGTCGACCTGGACCTGTCCGACCACCAGACGGCCCGCGACTGGGGCCGCTACGTCGCGGTCGCCGAGTAGCACGCCCGCCACCGACCAGCACCCGAACAGGAGCCCGGAACACCAGCATGGGCATCTACCGATACCTCGAACACTTCGGCGGTCTGCCCGTCGCCGACCTGCGCCCGGCCGGCTCGAAGGCGGCCTCGCTGACGCCCGGCACGCACCCCGACGACACCCGCCACGGTGACGAACCCCGCTACGGCATAGCCCCGGACGAGTACGCCCCCGACGCGGTCGCGTGGCGGGTGCGCTACCGGTACTGGGAGGACGCCCCCGACTGGGCCGACCACTTCCGGTACTTCCTCGACACCGTCGACACCACCAAGGTCACCGCCCTCATCATCGGAGCCTGGAGCGAGGACCTGTCCGAGGACGAGGTCGTCATACCGTCGCTCGTCGAGGCCGCCGACCGGTTCCCCGCACTGCGCCACCTGTTCGTCGGCGAAGCGGTGCAGGAGGAGTCGGAGCTGACCTGGATCGAGTTCACCAGACCGCTCAACGACGTCCTCGACGCGTTCCCGAACCTCACCGGACTCGGCGTGCGAGGCTTCGTCGACGTGAACCCCGGCCGGCACCCGAACCTGCGCCGCCTGACCATGGAGGGCATGCTGACCGCCTCGATCGCCCGCGGCCTCGGCGCGTGCGAGTTCCCGCTCCTGGAAACCCTGGAACTGTGGCTCGGCGTCGCACACCACGGCGGCACGGCCACCCCCGAAGACCTCGCACAACTCCTCGAAGGCGCCCGCACACCGGCCTTGCGCCAGCTCGCCCTGCTCAACAGCGAGCGTCAGGACGACTTCGCCGCCGCACTCGCCGCCGCCCCCGTCGTCGCGGGCCTGAAGCGCCTCGACCTGTCCATGGGCACCTTCGGCGACGAAGGCGCGGAAGCCCTCCTCGGCGGCCAACCCCTCGGCCACCTCGAGGAGTTCGTGGTCAACCACCACTTCATGTCCGAGCCGATGACGGAACGGCTCCGGACAACCCTCGCCGACAGCGGCGTCGACGTCGTCCTCTCGGCCCCCGAGGAGCGCCGCGACTGGGGCGTCGACGGCCGCTACGTCGAGGTGGCCGAATAGCATGGGCATCGGTGACTACGTCACATCCTTCGGCGGTCTCCCGGTCGCCGACCTGCGGCCGCCCGATTCGGACGAACAGTCCGCCGCGCCGGGCAGCCAACCGACGAACAGCTACCTCGACACCGATGCCCAGTACGGCATCGCCCCCGACGAGTACGCGCCCGACGCGGTCGCCTGGCGGCTGCGTTTCCGGCACTGGGACGCGGATCCCGAGTGGTCCGACCACTTCGCCTACTTCCTGGACTCCGTGGACACCCGGCGGGTGACGTCCCTGGTGATCGGCGCATGGGACGAGGACCTTTCCGACGGCGGGCCTGTCATCCCCTCGCTGGTCGCCGCCGCCGACCGCCTGCCCGCGCTGCGGCACCTGTTCGTGGGCGACGTCATCTCCGAGGAGTCGGAGATCTCCTGGATCTCGTTCGACGACCCGTTCACTCCGCTGCTCGACGCCTACCCGGCGTTGGAGACGTTCGCGTTCCGCGGCAGCCCGGGCTCGGATTTCCCGACGGCGCACCGGGGCCTGCGCACCCTGCGGTTCGAGTCCGGTGGCCTGCACGGCGGGATCGTCCGCTCAATCGGCGGCGCGGACCTGCCCGCGCTGGAAGACCTCGAACTGTGGCTGGGTACCGAGCGCTACTCCGGCGACACGACCGTCGGCGACCTGTCCGAGATCCTCTCCGGCGCCAGGCTGCCGTCTCTGCGCCGCCTCGCGCTGCTGAACAGCGAGCGGCAGGACGAGATCGCCGCCGCGATCGCGTCCGCGCCGGTCGTCGCCCAGCTGACGGAACTCGACCTGTCCATGGGGACGCTCGGCGACGACGGTGCGGAGGCACTGCTGAGCGGCCAGCCGCTCGGACACCTTGAGCGGCTCAGGATCCGTCACCACTTCCTGTCCCCCGGCGTGATCGAACGGCTGCGTACGACGCTCGGGGCGCAAGGCGTTGCCGTCGACGTCTCCGAGCCCGAAATCCCGTACGACTGGGCTGACGACGGCCGATACGTCGAGGTTTCCGAGTGACGTCGCCGACCCGGAACACCGGGCTTCGAAACACCCAGCACCGAAAGGACGTCAGCCCATGAGCGTCAACGAGCACGAGACGCACTTCGCCGGACTGCCCGTTGTCGAGGCGACGATGGACGACGAGCGCTCGATCCGCATACCGCAGGTCGCCGACCCCGGTGCCGTCGCTTGGCGGCTCCGGCTCGTCGAGGCGATCGAGTTCGCGGAGCCCGAGAGCGGCTTCGAGGAGTTGTTCCAGCACTTCCTGGACACCGTGGACACCACCCGCGTCCGCGCGCTGCTGATCGGCGACTGGGGCGTCACCGACGCGGAGGAAGACCTCCCGTTCACCATGCTCCTGGGGGCCCGGGACCGGTTCCCGGCGCTGCGCGCGCTGTTCCTCGGCGACATCGTCCGCGAGGAGTCCGACGTCGCCTACATCCCGCAGGGCGACCTGGCCCCGCTGCTGGCGGCCTTCCCCGCCCTCGAGGAACTCGCCACCTGCGGGGGCGAGGGCCTGGCCTTCCCCGTCGGCGACTACCCGCACCTGCGCCGCCTGCGGCTGCAGAGCGGCGGCATGCCGGCCGAGGTGGTGCGCGCGGTCGGGGCGTCCACCTTCCCGGTGCTGGAGTACCTGGACGTCTGGCTGGGGGTCGACCGGTACGGCGGCGACACGACCACCGACGACCTCGCCGGCATCCTCAACGGCGCCGGCCTGCCGAGCCTGACGCACCTCGGCCTGATGGACAGCGAGATCCAGGACGCCGTCGCGGGCGCCGTCGCCGGTGCGCCGATCGTCGCGCGGCTGACCGAACTCGACCTGTCCATGGGCACCTTGGGCGACGAGGGCGTGGAGCAGCTGATCGCCGGTCAGCCCCTCACCCACCTGCGGCGGCTCGTCCTGAGCCACCACTTCGTCGGCGAGGGCGTGCAGAAGCGCCTGCGGGACGCGGTGCCGGACGTCGACGTGGACCTGTCCGACGCGCAGACGGAGCCGGACTGGGGACGGTACGTGGCGGTCTCCGAGTGACACCTGTTCGGCATCTGACCGAGTTCGGCGGGCTGCCCGTCGTGCGTTTCGCGGACGATGGTCCCGAAGCCCACGACAGCACACCCGCCGGCTCGGTCGCCTGGAAGCTCGGGCTCGACGCGTGGTGGCGCGAGCGCGGCCCGGCGCGTACCCCCGCAGACGCGTTCCGCGAGCAGTTCGCACGGTTCGCGGACACGGTGGACACGGCCGGCGTGACCGCGCTCGTGATCGGCGTGTGGGGTGAGCCGGGCGAGAGTTCCGGCACCGCCGTCGACTGCCTGGAGCGGTACGCCGACCGGTTCCCCGGGCTGCGCGCCGTGTTCCTCGGCGACGTCGTCCCCGACGAGTGCGAGATCTCGTGGCTCGACCAGGCCGCGTTCACGCTGGTGCTTCAGGCGTTCCCGCTGCTGGAGGAACTCGGGGTACGCGGGGGCGGCGGCTACCGTCCCGTGCCGCTGACCCACGAGCGGCTGCGGTGGCTGACGTTCGAGAGCGGGAACCTGTCCGGGCGCGTCGTCAGGTGTGTCGCGGAGTCGGCTTTCCCGGCCCTGGAGCACCTGGAAATCTGGTGCGGGGATGCAGATTACGGCGCCGACGTCGAGCCGGGCGACGTCGACCGGCTGGTCGACACCCTCGGGCGCGGGGCGCCGGACCTGGGCTCGCTCGGGCTGCGCAACTGCGGTTTCACCGACCACGTGGCCGCCGTGCTGGCGGCGGCCCCGGTGACCGCGCGCCTGCACACCCTCGACCTGTCGCTCGGCACGCTCGGCGACGTCGGCGCGGAGGCACTGCTCGCCGGGCAGCCGCTCACCCGCCTGCGGCGTCTGGACCTGCACCACCACTACCTCAGCCGCGCCATGGCCCGGCGGGTCCTGGACACGCTGGTGCCCGCAGGGGTGTCCGTCGACGTCACCCAGGGCCGCCTGCGCGAGAACGCCGAGCGGTTCGAGCGGTACGTGGCGGTGGCCGAATGAGCGGCTACCCGGTCACGGAAACCGGAGTGACGGTCGTCGGCAACCCCGGCCACCGCCGCCTCGTCGGATTCGCCGCGGCAGCGCACGCCGCCGGACTGCCCGAACCGCGGGTCGTGCCCTGGCGGGACGTCCTGTCCGGCGCGCCGATCGCGTTCGCCGCGGGCCCGGTGCGTGTCGACTCGCCCGGCGAGGACCAGGACGTCCACGACCTCCTGTCCCGCGACGGGGCGCCGCGCGACGCCACGCGGGTCGAGGGCGGTGCCGTGCGGCACGCGGCCCTCCTGCGCGGGCTCCAGCGCATCCGTGACGCGGTCGACGGCACGCCCGGCGCCTGGCTCGTCAACGAACCCGACGACATAGCGGTGATGTTCGACAAGCCGCGGGCGAGCGCGCTGCTCGCCGAGGCCGGGGTGCCGGTGCCGCATGCGCTCACCGGGCCCGACACGAAGGTCGCTTCGTACGAGCACCTGCGCGAGCTCATGCGCGAGGAGAGGCGTCCGCGGGTGTTCATCAAGCCCGCGCACGGCTCGTCGGCGTCCGGCGTGGTCGCGCTGGAGACGAGCGGGTCGGGGCGGGTGCAAGCCACCACGTCGGCCGAACTCGTGCGTACCGCGGGCGGCGTCGAGCTGTTCAACGCGCTGCGGATCCGCAAGTACCGCGACGAGGCCGACGTCGCCGCCCTGATCGACGCCCTGTGCGCCGACCGCGTGCACGTCGAGTCGTGGCTGCCCAAACTCACCCTCGACGGGCACGCCGTGGACCTCCGCGTGCTGGTCGTCGCGGGGCGCGCGACGCACGTCGTGGCGCGCGCTTCGCGCTCCCCGATGACCAACCTGCACCTCGGCAACGCGCGCGCCGACGTGGGCGCCGTGCGCGCCGCCGTGGGCGATGAGGCGTGGGCGCGGGCAATGGCGTCGTGTGTCCGCGCCGCGGGGTGTTTTCCCCGTACGCTGCACGTCGGCGTCGACCTGCTGTTCGCGGTGGACCGGCGCCGCCACGCCGTCGGCGAGGTCAACGCGTTCGGCGACCTGCTCCCCGGCGTGCTGCACCACGGGCGGGACACCTGGGCGGAACAGGTCGACGCGCTGGTGCGAGGATGGCGCCCGCGACCGCCCGAGCGGCGGACCGCACCCCACGAGGACCGAGGTACTGCCTGACATGACGACACCCCTCCCGCCGGAGTACGGGGGCGGCGAAGCGGGCGCGGACCCGCAGGCGCCGGACATGAACGCCGTGGTCGGTCAGCACGACCTGCTCGTCGTCACGCTCGACACGCTGCGCTACGACGTCGCCGTCGAACTGGCCGGGGCCGGGCGGCTGCCGAACCTCGCACGCGTGCTGCCGGGCGGGCGCTGGGAGCAGCGGCACACGCCGGGCAGCTTCACGTTCGCGGCGCACACCGCGTTCCTGGCCGGGTTCCTGCCGACGCCGCTCGGGCCCGGGCCGCATCCGCGGCTGTTCGCGGCCCGGTTCGGCGGCAGCGAGTCAACGGCGGCGAACACGTGGGTGTTCGAGGAGGCCGACCTGCCGGCCGGGCTGGCGCGGGCCGGCTACCACACGGCGTGCATCGGCGGCGTCGGGTTCTTCAACAAGCAGGGCGCGCTCGGGTCGGTGCTGCCGGGCATGTTCGCCGAGAGTCACTGGGACCCCGAGCTGGGCGTGGCGTCGCCGATCTCGTTCGAGGCCCAGGTCGCCCGCGCGGAGCGGGTGGTCGGCGCGCTGGACGCCGACCAGCGGCTGTTCCTGCTGGTGAACGTGTCCGCGCTGCACCAGCCCAACTGGTTCCACATGCCGGGCGCCTCGTCCGCCGACGGCGACTCGCGGGAGACCCACGCGGCCGCGCTCGAATACGTCGACCGGCACATCGGGCGGCTGTTCCGCGCGATGAGCAGCCGTCGGCCGTGCTTCACGATCGTGACGTCCGACCACGGGACGGCGTACGGCGAGGACGGCTACACCGGGCACCGCATCGGGCACGAGGTCGTGTGGACGGTGCCGTACGCGCACTTCACCTTGAACCCGGGCGAATGGTGATGTCTCGTCAGACCTGCTGACGCGGATCCGGGCCGGGTTCCGAACGAATCCGGATCCGCGCACAGCACATCGCCGCCTCGCCGCGTTCTCTCTTGCCGGAAGCTCCCGACGGGAGGAGAGGAAACGCGTGGAATTCGAGGAGTTCGCGGCAGCCCGATTGCCCGGGCTGCTGCGGTGCGCCTACATGCTGTGCGGGGACCGGGAACTCGCCCGCGACATCACGCAGGAGGTCCTGACCAGGGCCCTGGTGAAGTGGCGGCGGATATCCGGCTTGGCACACCCTGAGGCGTACGTCCGGACCATGGTGACGAACGAGTTCCTGTCGCTGCGGCGCAGGAAGGCCGTCGCCACGGTGGCGCTGACGTACGAGGCCCTGGACGGACCGGCCGCGCCGACGGCCGAGGACCCGGGGCACCAGGTCGGCCTGCGCGCCGACCTGTGGCAGCGGCTCGGGGCCCTGCCGCGGAAGCAGCGTGCGGTCGTCGTGCTGCGCTACTACGAGGGACTCACCGACAACGAGATCGCCGACGCGCTCGGCTGCCGGCCGTCGACGGTACGCGGCTACGCGGCGCGCGCGCTCGCGACGCTGCGGGTGTCGATGACGGAGGAGTCGGGCCCTGCCCCGGACCGCGCCGCTCGGATTCCGGTTGCGACGCTGACCGCCCAGGACGGAGGCGCACGATGACGAAGCAGTACGAAGCCGATGACCTGCGGAGGACGTTCGCCATGATGGAAGACAACGCGCCCGACGGTCTCGGCATGATCGAGGCAGCCCGCACCGCGGCGGTCGGCCGCAAGCGCCGCCGCCGGGCCATCGGCGCCGCCGGAGCCGCACTGGCGCTGGTGGCCGGGGCGACGACCGCCCTGGCGGTCACCAGCGGCGGGGGCGGCGGGGACGTGCGCCCCGCGGCGACCGCGGCGACCGCCCCCACCACCGCACCGGCCGCCCCTCTGTCCCTGACCGTGCCGGTGTCCTTCGCGCCGAGCAGCGGTCTCACGATGACGAACGCCATGTCCAACGGCCTCGACGCCCAGACCTGGTGGACGATGCACCTCCGCAGCAGCGGCACCGGCACCACGCCGACCGACGTGGACCTGCGGCTGTCCCCCGACGGAACCGAAGCCAAGTACCGGTCCGAGGGCGGCACACCGGCCAAGGTCCACGACGCCGCCGCCTTCGTCAACGTGGCGGGCGACTCGACCCCGGCAGCCGAGCGGCCCACGACCGTGGTGTGGCAGCTGCCGTCCGGGCTCTGGGCGGTGCTCATCGTCCGTGGCGGCAGCGCGACCACCAACGAAGCGCGCATCGCCGACGCGCTGCGGGTGGCGGAGGCACTGCGCGCCGACACACCCGTCGATGTGCCGCAGCCGGTCCGGTTGCCGTATGTCCCCGCGGGCCTTGAGGTCAAGTACGGCGACATGGCGTCGTCGACGGGGAACCAGATCTGGCTGACCGACCCCGCGTTGCCGCTGGTCGACAACGGTGGGCACGGCGCACCCCAGACGCACCCCCTGCTTCTCATGGTGAACGTCGCCGACAAGCGGCCACCGTCCCAGCCCGTTGATCCCCGCTCCACGCCGCCTCCGGCGGGCACACCGGTCCGCATCGGCACGATGGACTTCCTGTACTGGGAGTCCGACCCGCAGGTGCCGGGCGGCACCTGGCAGCACCCGGCCAGGTTCGAAGGCACCGTCGGCTCGTGCTTCGTGTCGGTCGAGACGCTGGACCGTAACCGGGTGACCCGCGCCGATCTCGAAGAGGTGATTCGGCAGGCCCAGTTCAAGGACTGCAAGGACCAGTCCACCTGGGTTCCGCCGTTCAAGTAGGCCTCTGACACCCGGCACGGCGGCCGCCACCCCACCTGGCGGCCGCCGTGTCGGCGTTGCGGCATAGGGTCGGGGCGATCAACGACCGCAGAACCGCCGGAGGAACCGCCCATGGGGTCGACCCGTACCGCCGATCCCGCCCTCGCGGACACGGGCTCGCGGTCGCCGTACGGCGGCTACGTGTACGCGTATCCGCACAAGACCGCATACCGGCCGTTCGAGGACCCGCCGGCGCTGCGGGACGTGTGGGCCGGGCAGGACCTCTCGTCGCTCTTCCTGTACTTCCACATCCCGTTCTGCGCGACGCGCTGCGGGTTCTGCAACCTCTTCCTCCGGACGGGCGCTCCGGAGGAGCTGGTGACCCGTTACCTGGACGCGCTGGAGCGGCAGGCGCGGGCGGTGCGCGAGGCGATACCCGGTGCGCGGTTCGCGACAGCCGCGGTCGGCGGCGGGACGCCGACGTACCTGAGCGCACCGGAGCTGGAGCGGCTGTTCGGGATCGCGACGGACGTGCTCGGCGTGGACCTGGCCGCGGTGCCGCTCGCCGTCGAGACCTCCCCGGGAACCGCCACCCCCGACCGGCTCGCGGTGCTCGCCGCGCACGGGACGACGCGTGTGAGCATCGGCGTCCAGTCGTTCGACGACGCCGAGGCGCACGCCGCCGGGCGGCCGCAGAAGCGGGCCGAGGTGGAGGCGGCGCTCACGGCCATCCGGGACGCGGCGATCCCGTCGCTCAACATCGACCTGATCTACGGCATCGACGGGCAGACCCCGGACAGCTGGCGGAGGTCGCTGGACGCCGCGCTGGCGTGGCGGCCCGAGGAGGTCTACCTCTACCCGCTGTACGTCCGCCCGTTGACCGGCCTCGGCCGCCGTGCCGTGACCCGCGCGGACTGGGACCGGGAGCGGCTGGCGCTGTACCGGATCGGCCGGGACCGGCTGCGGGAGGCGGGCTACGAGCAGACGTCGATGCGTGGCTTCCGGCGCGCCGACGGGCCGCGGGACGCCGACACCGGGTACCGCTGCCAGCGGGACGGCATGATCGGCCTCGGCTGCGGGGCCCGCTCGTACACCGCGGACCTGCACTATTCGTTCGAGTACGCGGTCGGCATCAGCGAGGTGCGGGCGATCATCGACGAGTACGTGACGTTCGATCAGGAGGCGTTCTCGCGGGCCCGCGTGGGCATCCGGCTGGATGCCGGGGAGCAGCGGCGGCGGCATCTGCTGACCTCGCTGCTCCAGGCCGAGGGCCTGGAAGCCGCCGACTACCGGGGCCGGTTCGGCTCGGACGCGGCGGTCGACTTCGCGGCGGAGCTGGCGCCGCTGGCCGACGCGGGGTGGGTGGCCGTGGACGCCGACCGGATCCGGCTCACCGAGGAGGGCCTGGCGTGGTCGGACGCGGTCGGCCCGGCGCTGTTCTCGGGGCGGGCCCAGGAACTCATGGACGGCTACGAACTCCGGTGATTCCGCTGCCGTTTGCCGACGCTCCCCCGGCGTTGACGATCCTCTACCGGGGGCCGTTGGCGTCCTGCGACTACGACTGCGGGTACTGCCCGTTCGCCAAGCGGCGGGACTCCGCGGCGCAACTACGGGCGGACCGGGCGGCGTTGGAGCGCTTCGCGGCGTGGGTGGGAGACGCGCCGGAGCGGGTGTCGCTGCTGTTCACGCCGTGGGGCGAGGGCCTGGTGCGGTCGTGGTACCGGCGGACGCTGGCCGAGCTGAGCCATCTGCCGAACGTCGACCGGGTCGCGATCCAGACCAACCTGAGCGCCCGCCCGGCGTGGACCGAAGCCGCGGACCTGTCGCGGCTCGCGCTGTGGGGGACGTACCACCCGGACCAGGTGCCGTACGACCGGTTCCTGGGCCGCTGCCGCGAACTGCACGCGCGCGGCGTGCGGTTCAGCGTCGGGGTCGTCGGGCTTCCGGAACACCTGGACGCGGCACGGCGGTTGCGCGGCGACCTGCCGGAGGGCGTCTACCTGTGGGTCAACGCGGCCGAGGGCCGCACCTACACGGACGCCGAGGCCGCCGACTGGACGGGGATCGACCCGCTGTTCGGCTACAGCCGGCATGCGCACCCGTCGCGCGGCGCGGCGTGCCGTACCGGCGAGACGGTGGTGAGCGTGGACGGCGACGGCGAGGTGCGGCGCTGCCACTTCGTGCCCGAGCGGATCGGGAACCTCTACGACGGCTCGTTCCGGGCCGCACTGGGGCCGCGGCCGTGCCCGAAGGAGCTGTGCGACTGCCACATCGGCTATGTGCACCTCGAGGCGCTGCCGCTCTACGACGTGTTCGCCGGCGGGGTGCTCGAACGTGTCCCGAACCTACCGCCGTTCCGCTGACCTGCGGCGGAGGCCCGCGCAGCGACACGCGTGATCTTCCCCGCAACGGATTTCCCTTGCGGGCAAGGGTGTTCGCATGGGTACATTCCGCCGGTGTTCTCCCTCTCCGAACCGCCTTTGTTCACCCGTCTGTCGTCGTGCGAACGCGTGCTGGTCGCGGGCGCCGGCGGCGGCTTCGACGTCTACGCGGGCCTGCCCCTCGCGCTCGCCCTGGAGGCGGCCGGCAAGCAGGTCCACCTCGCGAACCTGTCGTTCGTCGGCGTCGACCGGCTGCCGGCCCGCGACATGCTCCGGCCCGGCGTGGCGGCCGTCCTGCCGGAGACCGGCGGTCCCGGCGTGTACTTCCCCGAACGGTCCCTGGCCCGCTGGCGCGACGCCAACGGGGCGGCGTCGCCGGTGGTGTACGCGTTCCAGATGACGGGCGTACGGCCGCTCGCGAGCATGTACCGGACGCTGTGCACGCTGCTGGAGCTGGACGCCATCGTGCTGGTCGACGGCGGCACGGACATCCTGATGCGCGGTGACGAGTCGGGCCTGGGCACCCCGGGCGAGGACATGACCAGCCTCGCGGCGGTCGCCTCCCTGCCGCC
Source organism: Yinghuangia seranimata (assembly GCF_029953285.1). GTDB lineage: Bacteria > Actinomycetota > Actinomycetes > Streptomycetales > Streptomycetaceae > Yinghuangia > Yinghuangia seranimata. The sequence continues at coordinate 22,176 of NZ_JASAOI010000063.1, forward strand.
GGACATGGCCCCGACCCGGCTGGTGGTGTCCCTCGGCTTCGGCATCGACGCGTACCACGGCGTGTGCCACACCCACGTGTTGGAGAACCTCGCGGCGCTGGAACGCGACGGCGGCTACCTCGGCGCGCTGTCCATCCCCCGCGACTCCCGCGAAGGCACTCTCTACCTCGACGCCGTCGCCCACGCCGAGCGGGAGACCGAGGCGCACCCGAGTATCGTCCACGGCTCCGTGGCGGCGGCGATCCGGGGCGAGTTCGGGAACGTGGCGCTGAGCGAGCGCACGCGGAACAGCGAGCTGTTCGTCAATCCGCTGATGGGCGTGTACTTCACCGTCGAGCTCGACGCCCTGGCGCGCCGGAACCTCTACCTCGACCGGCTGCGCGACACGTACACACTGTGGGACGTGGTGGCGCGGATCGAGGGCTTCAGGGACGAGGTGCCGACCATCCGGCCGCAGAAGGCGTACCCGCACTGAGTCCCGCGCCTCGGCCCGTCCGCCGGCACATGAGCTTGGCTCGTGTTGCTCGACTGATGGGATGATGGGGGTGTGAACCACGCTCGTACAGCGGGGGCCCCGCGCCGCCGGCCCGTCCAGAAGCGCAGCGCCGCACGCTTCGAACGGCTGCTGGACGCCTGCGCCGAGCTGCTGGACGAGGTCGGCTACGCCGCGCTCACCACCAAGGAAGTCGCCCGCAGGGCCGGAGTGCCCATCGGCACCCTGTACCAGTTCTTCCCCGACCAGCAGGGGCTGATCGGGGCGCTCGCGGCCCGTAACCTCAACGCCTTCGTCGAGCGGGTCTCGGCCCGCCTGGAGAGCGAGCGGCCCGAAGACGTCTCGGGGATCGTGGACGTGACCGTCGACGAGTTCGTCGCCATGCGCCGGACCGTCGCCGGTTTCGGCGTGGTCGACTTCGGCGCGACGGGCCAGGACCACGTCCTCGACGCGACTCTGGACAACAACACGGCGGTCGCCGGGCGGCTGCGCGGCCTGGTCCCGGCCCTGACCGGGATCCAGGACGACGCCGAACTGGAGATCGCCGTCCGGGTCGCCCTGGAGTGCGCGGACAGTGTGCTGAACCTGGCGTTCCAGGCCGATCCGCACGGCGATCCCCGGTTGATCGCCGAGTGCAAGCGGGTCCTCAACAGCTATCTGAGCGATCGAATCGGTTCACGGACAGCAGGCGCTTCGAGCGCGGTCAGCGGACGGCCCTGACCTTCCAGACCAGGGTCGCGCCCAGGGCGGACACGGCCGCGGAACAGAGGAACAACGAGCGGTAGCCCCCGAGATGGCCGAGGACGAGCGAGGCGATCGGGGGGACGACCACGTACGGCAGCGAGGTCATCAGGTTCGCCAGGGCCATGTCCTTGCCGCGGTCCGCCGAGCCCGGGAGCACTTCGGTGACCAGCGCGGTGTCGACGGCCAGGTACACGCCGAAGCCCAGGCCGAGGATCACGGCCGCGACCAGCGTCATGGCCCAGGTGGGGGACAGGGCGAGCGGGATCGCGGCGGCGGCCATCGTGAGGCCGCCGACGAAGACCGGCATGCGCCGCCTGCCGAGCTTGTCGGAGAGCCAGCCGCTGAGGACGACCGTCGAGACCGTGGCCGCGCAGTTGACGCCGACGACGATGAGCAGGCCGTCCTCGGTGGACTGCCCGGGGAAGCGCTGCTCGTAGTGCAGCACGTCGTCCAGGAAGTAGGGCAGGTAGAGCGTGCCCAGGCCGTACCCCAGGCCCATGAGGAACCGGGAGCCCAGTGCCCACAGGAAGTCCGGGTGCTCGCGCGGGCTGATCCGGTAGCCGGCCAGGAAGACACGCGCGGAGAACGGCTCGCGGTGGCTCCGGGGCAACGGCGTGTCCTTCGTCACGACCGCGAACAGCACGATCAGCAGCGGGAACACGGCTATCAGGGCGTATTTCGCCGGGAACCCCGCGACGAGGCCGACCAGCAGCCCGCCCACGATCATGCTGCCGGCCAGGGGTGCCATGGCCCAGCCGAGCACCAGGCCGCGCTGGGCGACCGGAACCCGGTCGGGCACCACCGGGGCGAGCCCGGCGCCGACGACCATGAAGCCGGCGGACAGCACGAAACTGCCGATCGCGACCCCGGCGACCGTTTTCTGGAATCCGATGAACAGCAGCGCCGCCATACAGAGCAGCGAGCCCGCGATCATCCACGGCCGGCGGCGGCCCCAGCGGCCGGTGGTGCGGTCGCAGAGCGCGCCGGCGAGCGGCGCGATGACGATGCCCGCGACCGCGCCCATCAGGCTGACCCAGGCGTAGCTGCCGATCTTCCCGGCCGAGTCGATCTGGTCGATCTGGTCGGGCATCAGAAACGTGGTCGGCGTCTGCAACGGCACGTTCAGGCCCAGGTTGGCCAGGACGTACAGGGCTATCCAGCCGCGGCCGACCTCGCGCGTCGGCTCGGCGAGGGCGTCGGGCCGCTCGGCGGCGAGGGTCACCGGGGCACTCTCCTGAGGTGGACGAGCTCGCTCGTCCAGTCGAAGGACAGCAGCGGCGGGAGACCGTGGCCGAGCAGGACGGCGCCGTCGTGCACGGCGCCGGTGGCCTCGTCCCGGTAGCGGGCGTCGGGGTCGAGGCCCTTCAGCCGGGTGCGGGCGACCGAGCGGTCGAGCGCGGACGGCTGGAACTGGAAGACGACCGTCTCGTCCTCGGTGAGGTACTGCACGGCGTGGCGGTCCAGGCGGTACTGGGCGCCGCCGTGCACGACGGGCCGGATCCGCTTGTACTGCTCGACCAGCATGCGGGACCAGCCCAGTTCGTCCTCACTCCACCTGCGCAGGTCCCCGCCGATGCCCATAGCCCCGGCCATCGAGACGTGGAAGCGGTACCGCAGCGGGGTGGGTCGGGCGGAGAAGCTGTTCGGGCTGTCCGTGACCCAGGCGCCCATCGTCCGGGCGGGCAGCAGCTGGCAGTGTCCGTGCTGGATGGCGATCCGGTCCGCGGCGTCGGTGTTGTCGGACGTCCACACCTGGTCGGCGCGGGCCAGCACACCCAGGTCGGCCCGGCCGCCACCGCCCGCGCACGACTCCAGGTACAGGCCGGGCCGGGCCGCGCGCAGCCGGTCCATGACCTCGTAGACGCCGCGCGTGTGCTCGATCCAGACCCGGTCGGGGTCGGCGGCGCCGGGCTGCCCGGCCTCGGTGAAGGGCCGGTTCATGTCCCATTTGAGGAAGGCGACGTCCAGTTCGGTGACGGTCCTGACCAGCCATTCGACCGCCCACTCGCGGACGTCGCGGCGGGCGAAGTTCAGCACGTGCTGGTTACGGCTCTGCGTGCGGGTGCGGCCCTCCTGGTGGAGGATCCAGTCGGGGTGCGCGCGGTACAGGTCGCTGTCGGGGTTGACCGCCTCCGGCTCGACCCACAGGCCGAAGCCCATGCCCAGCGACCGGACGTGGTCGGCGAGCGGGCCCAGACCGTCCGGGAAGCGCTCCGGGTTGGGCCACCAGTCGCCGAGCCCGGCCGCGTCGCTGGTGCGGGACCCGAACCAGGCGTCGTCCACCACGAAGACCTCGACGCCGATACCCGCCGCCAGTTCGGCCAGTTCGGTCTGCTGCTTCTCGCTGATGTCGAACTCGGTGGCCTCCCACGAGTTGAAGATCAGCGGGCGTTCGGCCGGTCGGGCGGGCAGCACCTGGCGTTCGACGTAGGCGTGCCAGCGGCGGCTGGTGCCGCCGAAGCCGTCCGGGGCGTACAGGCCGGTGAAGACGGGGGTCTCCAGGCGCTCGCCGGGGAGCAGCTTCCAGACCAGTCCCTCGTGGCCGAAGCCGCCGGTCCAGGAGGCGCGGCCGTAAGGGTCGCGGCGCAGGGTGATCCGGCGGCTGCCGCTCCAGGCCAGGGCCGCGCTCCAGACCTCGCCGTACTCCTCCCCGGCGTCGTGCGCGTCGAGCATCAGCCAGGGGCCGGCGTGCTGTCCGGTGATGCCGAGCCGACTGGTGAGCACGGTCTCCCCGACGGGCACCCGGTCGCGCTGGAGCTGGAACTCCCGTCCCCACTCACCCACCACGTGGCTGACCCGGTAGTCGTCGCGGGCGGGCAGCGTCCACGCGGCGGAGTCGAACCGCAGGACGTCCACGGGCTCGCCCGCGGTCAGGACGGCCCAGCGTTCGATCTGGTCGTGGCCGTCGCGGATCCGGTAGTGCAGGTCGAGGCCGAGCGAGCGGGCGCGGTCGGAGAACGAGAGCGTGAGGTGTCCACCGTCGGCGACGTGCGAGACGAACCGCCACGCGAAGCCGCGTACGCCGTCCTCGAACCGGACCGTCAACGACGGCGCCCCGAAGCGCAGTCCACCCTCGACGACGTACTCCTCGCCGCCGGGGTCGTCGTCTCCGGGGCCCGTGGCCGGCAGGTCGTCCGCGATCACGACGGCCTGCTCCAGCGTCAGCGGCCGGCCCCAATGCACGTGCCGGGGGACGTCGTCGGCGTCCAACCGGAAGGCGTAGGAGGTGCCGGGCGTGCTCAGCAGCCAGAGTCGGGCTTCTGAGTGGTGGGCGATCATCTAGCTCCCTAGACATGAGGAGGGCTCATGTTTAGGCCACATGCTAGGCGCGCGCGTCCCCGACGCCAACCCCCTGACGGCGCACCCGCACCGGCAACGGTTTCTGGAAAATTCCGCGCCACCCGAGACAACTCTTGGCGGGCCCAGGCGTGTTCAGGCCATGACACTCGCCTTCGGCCCGAGGGACACCTGCATGACCATGGCACGGCGCAAGAAATCCACCGACGGCTTCGCCCTGGTCCGCATGCTCGCCGCCACCGCGGTCGTCGTCGACCACGCCGTGCCCCTCAGCGGAAACGGCCTCGGGCTGCTCCCCCAGCAGCGCATCGGCATCAACCTCGGTGCCTGGGCGGTCGGCGCGTTCATGGCCATCAGCGGGTACTTCGTCTGCCAGAGCTTCGAACGGGACCCGTCCGTCTGGCGCTACTGCACGCGCCGGATCCTGCGCATCGTGCCCGCGCTCGCCGTGCTCCTGCTTCTCACCGTCCTGGTGCTCGGCCCCGTCGCCACGACGCTCTCGACCAGCGACTACTTCCACGACCCCGCCACCTGGGAGTACCTCAAGCAGGACATCCTGATCTTCCCTCAGGACTACTGGCTCCCCGGCGTCTTCGAGCACAACCCGCACAACGCCGCCGTGAACGGCTCGCTGTGGAGCCTGCCGGTCGAGGTCGTCGGCTACGGGCTGGTGGTCGTCCTCGGCGTCGTCGGCGGCCTCCGGCACCGCTGGATCACGATCGCGAGCGCCATGACCGCCTCACTGATCGTCGAACGCCTCATCACCCGGCAGTGGGACGCCGGACCGACGATCCTGATGGTCCCGTCCGTGGCGCTGATGCAAATGCTCCCGATCTACCTGTACGGCATGGCCCTCTACCTCTACCGCGACAAGATCCCGCTCACCTGGTGGGGCGTCGCCGCCTGCGTCGGCATCGAACTCGTCTTCTTCGGCACCCCGATGGTCGAGGTCACCCGCGGCGTCACCCTCGCCTACATCCCGCTGGCCGTCGGCCACCTGATGCCCAAGTGGGTGAAGCTCCCCGCGTCCGTCGGCATGGCCAGCTACGGCGTCTACCTCTACGGCTTCCCGATCGAGCAACTGCTGGTCTCGCACGGCGTCCGCAACCAGTACCACCTGATGGCCTACGCCCTCGCTATCACGCTGCCCATAGCGATGCTCTCGTGGAAGCTCGTCGAGGAACCGGCCATGAACTTCCGTTCCACGCTGTTCCGATGGGCGAGGTCCGCACGCGCCCGGACACGCATCCCCGCTCCCCGCAAGCCGGTATCCGACGATGCGGCGGGCGAACCCGTCCACCAGCGCTGAAGGATCAGGTCTCGCGGGAGGGGTGGTACTCCTCCTCGGTCAGGCCGAAGGTCCAGGCGACGCCGGCGCGGGCGGTGCGGGTGGTCGGGGGGACGCGCAGCCAGTAGGTGCGGACCGAACCGTCCGGCTCCGGCGTGGAGTTGAGGACCTCGACCATGACGACGGGCTCGTCGCCCGGCAGTTGGATGCGCCACAGGACGCCCGTCGCGTCGCGGTGCAGCGGCTGCGCGCCGACCTCGGACAGGTAGCGGTCGTACCCGTAGATCTCCAACATGACGCGCCGCAGTTCGGCGTTGTCCTCGTTGCGGATGCGCGTAGCGTCGAGGCTGCTGCCGCGCGGGCCGAGGCCGGTGACGAAGTCGGCCGGGATCGGCATGCCACGCCACGCGTGCAGCGCGAAGCCGTCGGGGAACGCGAGCGCGGCGCCCTCGCCGCTGTGCAGGCGGGCGTTCTCGTCGCGGTGCAGCTGCGTGGGCCGTTCGGCGACCAGCACGACACGCTCGTACGGCCACCACCAGCCGGCGGCGCGGGCCACCCGGCCGACCGCGTCCAGCGCGGGGGCGGCCGGGGAGTGCGCCAACTCCGGGAAGCAGCGCCGCAGTCCGTCGAAGGCCGCGAGCCAGGCGGCGTCGTGCTGGCCGCCCATCGCGTCCAGCGTCGCGGCGCGCGCCTCGACGGCGGCCTTCGTGGGCGCGGTGCGCTCCATGCCCGGGTTGCGCGGGCCACCGCCGCCACCGGTCGCGGCGGACACGGCGCCCTCGACGCCCTCGCGGATGCGCGCGGTCAGCCCGGTGGTCGGGGCCCACAGGCGTTCGGCGACCTCCTGCCACGCCTGGGCCCAGGTGGCCTGGCCGAGCGTCGCGGCGGCGTCGGTGCGGGCGCGTTCCCAGGTGGCGGCGCGCAGCCGGTCGCGCACGGGGGCGCCGGCGCGGGAGCCGGCCGGGGCACGCACGGGCAGCTTCATCGCGGCCAGCTCCTGCGGCTTGAACGCGCCGGACACCACGGTCGCGGCGACCGCGGCGGCCAACGGCGAGTCGTACCACAGGATCTTGTCCGGCTCGGCGAGCCCGGCGGCGCGGTACGCGTCCCGGATCGCGGCCTCGGCGGCCGCCCGGTCGGCGGGCCCGGTCGCGGCGGCGACGGCGGCCCACGTGTCGGCGGTCTCGGAGAGGGCCGCGCGATGGGCGAGCGTGAGCTCGGGGAAGGCGGCGGTGGCGGCGGTCACGGGCGGGCTCCTCGAGCGGGGAAGAGAGGGAAGGCGGGGAGGGCGAGGAAGGCTGGGAAGGTGAGGGAGGGTCAGTCCGCGACGATCCGGACCGCGCCCGGCACGTACTCGCGCTGCCGGACCACCCGGTACCAGCCCTTCGGCAGCGAGATCGCGGCGTGCTCCTCGTGCACCAGGCGGGTGGGCGCGTCCAGCTTGAGGTGCCCGATCACCGTCGGCTCCGGGTCGAGGAACAGCGTGCCCGCGCCGACCACCGCGTGCGCGTGGCCGGTCACCTCGCCGAGCGCCAGCACCAGCCGCCCGCGCCCGTCGCGCGGCTTGGCCGGCAGCGCGGTGACGCCCTGCGGCACCGCCGTCTCGTCGACGGGCAGGATCAGAATGTCGCCCTGACGGTACATCAATCCCCCTGGTAGACAGTTGGGTTCGTCGTCTCCGAGGGGCCTTGACCAGCCCCTCCGACACCTCAGACGCTACGACGCCGCACTGACACCCACGGGAACCCAGGCTCGGCCGACTAGGCCGGCCGCTCGACCCGGTAGACGACATGCGCCGGGTCGTCGACGGGGTTGTCCGGCTCCATCTCCCCTTCCCCGACGCGGCTGAAGCCGGCCTTCTCCAACGCGCGCCACGAGCGGCGGTTGGCGGCGACGACCGGGACGATCACGGCGGGGGCGTCCGGGTGGTCCTGCCAGGTGCGTTCGACCATCGCCGCGATCATGCGCGGCCCGAAGCCCCTGCCGACGAGCTCCGGCGCGCCGACCAGGTAGTCGATCATCACGGCCCCGTCGGGCACCGGCACGATCGCCGCGAGCGCGTCGAGCTCCTCGGGGTAGTCCGCGATCCGCGCCCGCTGCACCAGCCCGACCGGCCGCCCGTCGAGCAACGCGAGCCAGTCCTCCGACGGCTCCTCGCCGCGCATGGACGGCCCGAAGTCGCGTTCGACCGCCTCGTCGGACGTCTCGTGGTTCCACCAGCGCGCGACGTACGGCTGCTCCAGCCAGCCCTTCAGCAGCGGAAAGTCCGCCGCTTCGAGCCGCCGCCAGGTGATCGTTCCCGAAGTCTCGCCCACCCGCGCCACGTTAACAGCCGGACGCCGGAAGACCCCGCGGGCACTCACCGAGAACGCACGCGCGTGGGCCGCGTTCCGGGTTTGATGTCGGCACCGCCTGCAACTCTCGGCGCGTGCCGAGAACCACTCCCCCTGCTCCGTCGGAGCGCGCCGCCCGCTGGCACCACGCGCGCCGCACCGCCCGCGACAACGTGCTCACGGCCGTCGCCCGCTCCCGCTGGGCCGCCGACCTCGTGCTGCACGGCGACGCCCTGCTCAAGGCATGGTTCGGCGAGGCCGCCCGCGAGCCGGGCGGCCTCGACTTCGTCGTCCGACCTGAAACGTGGCTCCCGAGCGAGCCGCGAACCACGCGGATGCTCGACGAGGTCGCGCGTTCGTCGGCCGCTGTCGCGGCCGAGCACGGCGTGGTGCGCATCGATGAGGCGAACGTGCGCTGCGAGGAGACCCGCGTGCGCGGGCGCAAGCCCGGCAGACGGCTGACCCTTCGGTGGCACGCCGAGGGACTGCCGCCCGGCGCCGTCCACGTCGACTTCGCGTTCACCGAACGCCTGCCCGTGCAACCCGAGTTCGCACTGCTCCCCGGGACCGGCACCGATGGCGCCACACGGATTGCGGCCGCGACCCCGGAGCTGTCGCTGGCGTGGAAACTGCGGCGGCTGCTGTCCGACGGGTGGTCGCCCGCCAAGGACCTGTACGACGCGGTCCTGCTGGCCGAGGCCGTCCCGCTCCCGGTCGGGTTGCTGATGCGGACCCTCGTCGCCGCGGAGCCGCACTGGGCGGGCCGCCGGTTCGTGCCCGAGATGGTGGACGGCATCTCCGTGGACGCGGCCGAACTGCGCAGGAAGTTCCCGGACACCGCGGCCGTGCTCCACGAGCGCCTCAAGGCCGCGCTGGCCCCGACGCTCGCGGAAAGCGCGGCCGTCCCGCCCACCGACGGCTACCGGTGGCGAGCCGTGCACCTCGCTCCGTGCATCGAGCAGGCCCGGGAAGTGCTGCGCGGCGAAGGCATGGATGCCGTGCTCGCCCTCCTGGAGGGCGCGTCCATGGGCATGCCCGAGAGCATCGTGACCCTGCGCGAAGCGGTCGGTGCCGACCGGTGCGGTACGGCGGACGCCGCGGCGACTCTCATCGAGTTTCACCAGCGGCAGGCCCCCGACCGCTACTCCTGGTCGAACCCGGCCGATCACGTCGAGAAGGCTCTCTTCACCCTCCGCGAAACCGTCTGACGCATCCGACAAGACGGCCCGACGACGGTCGCCGTGCGACGACCACACCCGGCAACGGCGCATGCGCCGATCGATCCCCGAGGAGCCCCCGAGTGAGTACGACGCGCCCCGAACCGGTCGATCTGGTACTGGAGTTGGCCGAGTCCCCGGTCGCTGAGGCGCTGGCCGCGCGCCTGGCCGGGAGCCGCGAACCCGACATGCGCACGCCGTGCGCGCGATGCGGTTCACGGGACGGCTGCGGCTCCAGATGGCGGCGCCCCGTCGGCCGCCCCGCCGCGGAGGTCGTCGCGGAGGCCCTGGACAGACTCCCCGACGAGGCGCCGACCCGCCGCCCGCAGGTGCTGCGCACGTTCGCGCAACCCGCGGCCGGGGTCCGCCCGGCCGCCGTCCCGCCCACCGAACTCGCGCTCCGGCCCGACCTCACCCCTGGTGAACTGTCCGCGCTGCTCGCCCTCGACGAACCCGACGTCGACGCACGCCTGTTCGGCCACCTGGCGCTGGACGACCGGGAGCGCCGCCGCATGCTCGACGGCATCCGGTCGGACGGCAGCCGTGGCCCGGTCGGCACGCCGCTGCTCGACGTGCTGTGGACCATGGACCTGGCCCGGCTGCGCCGCATGCTGCCGCTGGCCATCGAGTCGGGCGACCCCGGAGTCGCCTCGGTGATCGTCGGCCGCCTGGAGCCGCAGACCGAATCCGGGCGGCTGCGGCCCATCGTCGCCGTGTGGACGCGGCACGACGCCGAGGCAGCCGGACGGCTCCTGGCATCCGCCTCCTACCCGGCGGCCCACACCGAGGAGATCGCCCGCGCGTTGGCGGCTCCGGACGGCCTGGACGTCCTGCGCGCCCGGCTGGCCGAGTTGGCGGACCCCGCGTACATCGTCGCGTCCTTGCGCCGGCTCGCGCACGACCGCCAGTCCTGGTGGATCGAGCACATCGCCGCCGAGGGCGGCGTGTTCCCGTGGGCCGAGCTCCTCCGTTCGCATCAGGAGGACCCGCTGCCCGACGCGCTGCGCAACGCCCTGACCGCGCTCCCGGACTGCCCCAAGGAACTGCTGATCACCCGGCTTCGCAAAGGGCTGCCCGAGGAAGGCAAAGCCGACCCCTGGCTGGACGCCGCCCTGGAAGCCGGCGCTCTGTCCCCGCACGACCTGCTGCGGCACGTATCCCCGGCCGCGAGCGCACTGACGCTCCTCCGCGCCCCGGAGCACCACGACCGCCGCGCCCGCTGGCACGCGTCCACCACGAGCGAGCCCACCGGCGACCTCTTCCGCGCCACCCTGGGGACGGACCTGGACGCCTGGGTCGTCGCGGTCCGCCTGGTCGAGCAGTTCCCGGGCAGCATCGTCGAGTTGCTGGAGACCTCCCGCGCCGCCACCACCGTTTGACCCGCGGCTCCGGCCTCGGGTCGATCGAGTTCGCACCAGACCGACTTCGTTTCGGCCTCGCGGGTGAATCCCCAACGGGCCGCCATCAGGCCGACCAGCAGGAGGCCTCGGCCGCCGATGCTGCCGCCGTCGGGCAGACATGGCACGGGCGTACCGGGGCCGTGGTCGACGACCTCGATCCGCAGGACGGAGTCGTCGAGGGAGAGCCTCAGTTCGGGCCTTCCGGTCCCGTGGCACAGGGCGTTGGTGACGAGTTCCGAAGCTAAGAGGACGGCCGCTTCGACGAGTTCCGGCAGTCGGTACGCGAACAGGAGCCCTCGCACGTGGTCGCGGGCGAACCGGGCTGACTCGGGACTGTCGGGGAGCAGGTAGCTGCGGCTCGCGTTCACGGAGTGGCGACCTCTTCTGTGGATGCAATGTCACTTTCTGCATCACAAGCGTCGCTGTCCGAAGTTAGCCTTGACAGAGTCCGAGCGACAGCAACGGAACTGTATGGAAGGGGAACCGAAGACAATGGCCAACCCCAGGAACCTCGACCCGACCGAGTCCCCGCGCGCCTTTTACGGCGCGGAGCTGCGCAGACTCCGCGAGGAGGCCAGGTACTCCCAGGAGAGACTGGGAGAGCTGGTGTTCTGTTCGGGGGTCTATATCGGCCAGATCGAAACGGCCGTGCGCAAACCGCAGTTGGACATGTCGAAGCGCCTCGACGAGGTGCTGAAGACCGGCGGGCTGCTCACGCGCCTGTGCAGGCTGGTCAACCGGACGCGGCACGCGGAGTACTTCGCGCCGGTGGCCGAGTTGGAGGCGCTGGCGACGGAGATCTACGAGTACGCGCCGATGCTGGTGCCTGGGTTGCTCCAGACGCCCGAGTACGCGAAAGCGGTGATCCTCGGCGCGCAGCCGATGATCGCCGAGTCGGAGTTGGCGGAGCTCGTTGCGGCACGCATCGAACGATCGCAGTTGCTGGAACGCCAAACACCGCCGCTGTTCTGGGCGGTGCTGGACGAAAGCGTGCTGCGACGCCCGGTCGGTGGCGCCAGCGTGATGCGTGAGCAGCTCGCGCATATCGCCGATCTGATCAGGCGTCGACGAGTGGCCGTCCAGGTGCTGCCGTATGCGGCGGGCGCGCATGCGTTGATGGATGGATTCCTCAAGTTCATGGACTTCGAGGACGCGCCTTCGGTGGCGTACATCGAGGGAGTTCGTGCTGGTCAGCTGCTGGACGATCCGGCCACTATCAAGCTGTGCCGACTGTCCTACGATTGCGTCAGGGCCGCTGCGTTGTCGCCGGAGGCGTCCCTGGATCTCATCGTGTCGGCGGCGGAGGACCAGGCGAAATGAAGGCTGAGATCGCTCCGTTGAGCTCGTTGGCTTGGCGCAAGAGCTCGTACAGCAACGGCACGGGTGGAGACTGCGTCGAGGTCGCCGACGGCAACCTCCCGCTCGTCCCCGTCCGTGACTCGAAGGACACCGCGCGCGGGCACCTGCTCATCCCCGCGTCCCGGTGGGCGTCCTTCACCGACGCGCTGAAGTAGTGGCAACGGCAAAGGGCGGGGACTGACGAATCAGTCCCCGCCCGTTCGCGTAATGCTGGGGCTAGTCGACCAGGTGGCAGGCCGCCTGGATCGGGGCCGTGGTGTTGCTGACGAGCTTCAGGCGAGGGTCGGTGCCTTCGGCGAACTCGACGTGGGCCTTGCCGTCGCGGGCCTCGATCGTCTTCACGCCGCGCCAGAACGGGTCCTCGGCGGTCTTCTCCCGGACCCGGTCGAGGAGGCTGATGATCGCCGCCGCCTCGTGGCCGCGTCCGGGGGTGAGGCTGAGCTGCCGGATGCCCGGCGCGGTGAGTTCGACCGGCCGGCCGAACAGCGCCGTGTCGGCCACGCGCACGTCCTCGCCCTCGGCCAGCCAGTGGCGTTCGAGCAGCGCGCCCAGGTCGCGGCCTTCCCATCCGCAGCCGGCCACGGCGACCGGGCAACGCGGGTGGAACGAGCAGCCGAGCGGCGGTGCGGCCGCGTCGGGGATCTCGCCGCGGGGGAGGTCGCGCGGAACGCCGACCTTCTCCGGGTCCGGGATCGCCCCGAGCAGCGCCTTGGTGTACGGGTGCCGCGGGTTCGCGAAGATCTCCTCGGTGGGGCCGATCTCGACGACCCGGCCGAGGTACATGATCGCGATGCGGTCGCAGAAGAACTTGGCGCTGGCCAGGTCGTGCGTCACGTAGACGTACGTCAGGTCCAGGTCCCGCTTCAGGTCCAGGAACAGCTGGAGGATCTTGGCCCGGACGCTCATGTCGAGCATCGAGATGGGCTCGTCCGCGACCAGCAGTTCGGGGCCCGCGATGATGGCACGGGCCATCACGGCGCGCTGCTTCTGGCCGCCGGACAGGTCCGACGGGAACTTGTCCATGAACAGCTCGGCCGGGCTGAGCCCGACCCGCTCCAGGGTCTCGGCGACCTTGGCGCGGCGCTCGACGGGGTCCGGCACCAGACCGTGGATCTGGAGCGGGTGGCCGACCGCGGTGGCGATGTCCATGGACGGGTTGAGCGACGCGTGCGGGTCCTGGAAGACCATCTGCAGCTTGCGGCGCAGCGGGCGCAGGTCGGACTCCTTGAGCCCGGCCAGCTCGCGGCCGCGGTAGCGGATGCTGCCGCCGGTGGCGCGGTTGAGGCCGAGCAGGGTGCGGCCGAGCGTGGTCTTGCCCGAGCCGGACTCGCCGACCAGGCCGAGCACCTCGCCCTTGTTCAGGCTGAACGACACGCCGTCGACGGCCTTGACGGCGCCGGCGTCGCGGTTGAACAGGCCGCCGCGCAGCGGGAAGTGCACCTGGAGGTCGGCGACCTCGATCAGCGTCTCGGCGTCCTTCGCGGTCTCGGACGTCGCGGTGTCAGGCTTCGTCAGCAACGCTGATCTCCTCGACCTCGAGCGGAAGGCGGCCTTCCGCGGTGGTCATGTCGGGCACCGGCAGCCAGCACGTGTTGCGGCTGCCGGAGGGCAGCAGCACCTCGGGCGGAGCCTCTTCGGCGCACACCCGCATCGCCTTGGGGCAGCGCGGGTGGAAACGGCAGCCGACGGGCGGGTGCGCGAGGTCGGGCGGCGAGCCGGGGATGAAGTGCAGCCCGGTGGTGCCGAGCGAGATGGTGGAGCGCAGCAGCTCCTGCGTGTAGGGGTGCTGCGGGTTGGCGAACACCTCGCGGGCGTCGCCCTGTTCGACGATGTGGCCGGCGTACATCACCGCGACGCGGTCGCACGCCTCGGCGACGATGCCGAGGTTGTGGGTGATGAGCACCAGCGCGGTGTCGAAGTTGCGGCGCAGGTCGGCGAGGATCTGGATGATCTGCGCCTCGACCAGCACGTCGAGTGCGGTGGTCGGCTCGTCGGCGACGACGAACGCGGGCCGCAGCACGAGCGCGAGCGCGATCATGATGCGCTGCCGCATACCGCCCGAGAACTCGTGCGGGTACGACTCGTAGCGGCTGGCCGGGATGCCCATGCCGCGCAGCGCCTCGAGCGCGCGGGACCGGATCTGGTCCTTGGGCAGTTCGGGGTGGTGCGTCTTGAGGGTCTCCTCGAAGTGCTCGGAGACTTTCATCAGCGGGTTGAGCCGGGTCATCGGCTCCTGGAAGATCAGGCCGAGCTCGGGGCCGCGGAGCTGCTGGAGCTCCTTGGCCGGCATGCCGACGAGGTTCTTCCCGGCGAAGCGGACCTCGCCGTCCACCGCCGCGCCGGCCGGCAGCAGGCCGAGGACGCCGCGGCCGAGCGTCGACTTGCCGCAGCCGGACTCGCCGACCAGGCCGAGCGTCTCGCCCGGGCGGACGTCGAAGGTGACACCGTCGACGGCGGCGACGGGGCCGCGCGTGCTGCCGTACCAGACGCGCAGGTCGCGCGCGGACAGGACGGGCGACGCGGACTCGCGGGCCTCGGTGGTGCTTTCGGTGCTGCTCGCGGTGGTCACTTGCCCTCCTCCTGCGGCTGCTCGGAACCGGCGGTCTCGGCGGTCTCGGCGGTCTCGGTGCTCTCTGCGCCGTCGGCCGCGGCCGGTTCGGCCTCGGTCTCGGTGCTCTCCGCCGCCGGCGCGTCGGCCTGGGCCGGCACGGCGGCGACGGTCACCACGGTGCGCGGCTTGGTCAGCGCCGGGATGATCACCTTGGAGATCTTGCGGCGGCGCATCGTCGGGTTGAGCACGTCGTTGAGGCCTTCACCCAACAGGGTGAACCCGAGGATGGCCAGGACGATAGCCACACAGGGGAACGTCGCGGTCCACCAGATGTCGGCGTTGATGTCGGTCAGCGCGCGGCTGACGTCGTAGCCCCACTCGGCGGCCTCGGTCGGCTGGATGCCGAAGCCGAGGAAGCCCAGGCCGGCCAGCGTCGACAGCGCGTCGGCGGCGTTGACGGTCGTGATGACCGGCACCGACTGGATGACGTTGCCGAAGATGTAGCGGCGCATGATGGTGCCCGGCTTGGCGCCGATCGCGCGGGCCGCCTCGACGTACATCGCCTCGCGCGCGGACAACGTGGACGCGCGCACCACGCGGAAGTACTGCGGGATGTAGACCACGGTGATGGCGATCGCCGTGGTGAGCACGCCGCCGCCCGGCAGACCCTGGAACATGAACGCGGCGACGATCGCCAGCAGCAGGTACGGGAACGCGAAGAGCGTGTCCATGATCAGGACGAGGATCCGGTCCAGCCACCCGCCGAAGAAGCCGGACACCAGGCCCAGCAGCACGCCGACGATGAGCGAGAACACCACGGCGAGGACCATGACCTCGAGCGCGGTGCGGGCGCCCCAGATGACGCGCGACAGCACGTCCAGGCTCTGCACGGTGGTGCCGAACGTGTTGGTCCCGCTGGGCTCGCCGAGCTTCGGGAAGCGCTCGCCGCCGTCCTGGTACGTGTCGAAGTCGTACGGCGAGATCCACGGCGCGAGCAGCGCGGTCAGCACGAACAGCGTGCTCAGCACGATGCCGGACCACAGCATGAACTTGCCGATGCCGTGCGCCTCGCGGATCAGCCCGAGGGTCTGGCGCGGCCCCGAGAACCGGCGGCCCTTGGAGCGCGCCGCGGACGGGGCGACGGTGGTGACCGGCGGGGTCGTCTGCATGCTCGTCATCAGTACCGCACCCTCGGGTCGATCAGCGCGTTGACAAAGTCGATCAGGATGCCGATCACGATCACGACCACCGCGATGAACGTGACGATGCCCTGGACGGCGATGTAGTCGCGCGCGTTGAGGTAGTTGATGAGCTGGTTGCCGAGGCCGGGCCAGCTGAACGTTTTCTCGGTGAGGACCGAGCCGCCGAGCAGCAGGGCGACCTGCATGCCGATGACGGTGATCACCGGGATGAGCGCGTTGCGGAAGGCGTGCTTGGTGACCACCTTGTGCTCGCGGATGCCGCGGGCGCGAGCGGCCTCGACGTAGTCGCCGCGCAGCGTCTGGATGAGGTTGACGCGCACCATGCGGATGAAGACGCCGACGATGATCAGCCCGAGCGTGACCGACGGGAGGATCAGGTGGAGGAAGATGTTGTGCACCGCGTTCCAGTCGCCGGCCATGGCGGCGTCGACGATCAGGATGTGGCTCTTGGTGGGCACACTCGCCTGGATCAGGGGTGACGCCTGAAGGCTCGAGTCGTCGAGCCAGCCCAGCTTCTTGACGAAGACGATCTGGGCCAGGGCGCCGAGCACGAACGCCGGTGCCGCGTACGTCACGATGCCGAACAACCGGATCGCGACGTCGAAGCCGGTGTCTCTGTACCGGCCGGCGAGCAGGCCGAGCGGCAGACCGACGACGAGGGCGACGAAGAGCGCCGCGAGCGCGAGCGTGAGCGTCGCGCCGCCGTTCTCCACGATGATGTCGGTCACTTTGCGGTGGTCCGAGATCGTCGTGCCGAAGTCGCCCTTGACGACGTTGCCGAGGTACTCGCCGTACTGGTTGATGAGCGGCCGGTCGAATCCGGCGGCGTGCCGCTTCGCGGCGATCTGCTCGGCGGTCATCTTCGCGCCGCCCGCGGAGGCGGTCACCGGGTCGCCGGGGGCGACACGCAGCATGAAGAAGACCAGCGTCAGCAGGATCAGCACCATCGGGACCGCCATCGCGAGCCGGATGACGAAGTACCGGCCGAGGCTCCCTGATTTCTGGCTCATAGTCAGATTCCTTCGGGGACACGCCACGGGGCACGGGCGGGTGACCCGCCCGTGCCCGTTGCGCTGTCCTACGCGAGTGTGCGGCGGACTACTTCTTGCTGATGACCCAGAAGCTGACCAGGACGGAGACGTCCAGGGTCTTGTCGACACCCTCGACACCCGGGCGCGTCACCGCGACCTGCTTGCCCTGCCAGAGCGGGATGTACGGAACGTCGTCGGCGGCGATCTTCTGCGCTTCGGCGAAGGCCGCGTTGCGGGCCGCCGGGTCGGCGCTGGTGCGCTCCTTCTCGATCAGCGCCTTGGCGGCCGGGTTGTCGTAGTTCACGTGGAACGTGCCGTCAGGACGCAGGAAGGGCTCGATGTAGTTGTCCGAGTCCGGGAAGTCCGGCTGCCAGCCCGCACCCCACGCGGCGTACTCGCCGGCCGCGAAGGACTTCTTGTAGGCCTCCCACTCCGTGGTCTGGAGGTTGACCTTGAACAGGCCCGAGGCGTCCAGCTGGCGCTTGATCTCGGTGTACTCGTCCGCCGTGGTGGCGCCGTAGTGGCCCGGGTTGTACCAGAGCGTCAGGTCGACCGGCGTCTTGACGCCCGCGGCGTCCAGGATCGCCTTGGCCTTGTCCTTGCTCGGCGCGCCGTACTTGTCCTTGAACGCGTCGGCGTGGCCGGCGAAGCCGTTCGCGACGAGCGAGTACAGCGGGTCGACGGTGCCGTTGTAGGCCTGCTTGATCATCGACTCGCGGTCGACGGTCTGCGCGATGGCCTGGCGGACGGCCTTGTTGTCGACCGGGGCGCTCTTGACGTTGAACGTCATGAAGCGGATGGTCGAGCCGATGCCGTCGATGACCTTGATGCCCTGCGACGACTTGCCGCGCAGGTCGGTGATGTCGGTCGGCGACAGGCCGGTGACGGCGACGTCGACGGTGCCGTTCTCGATGGCCTGCTTGAGCGCCGACGACTCGGTGAAGTACTGGATGAGGAACTTGCCGTTGGCCGGCTTGATGTCACCCTTGTACTTGTCGTTGAGCTCGAAGACGGCCTGCTGGCCGGGCGTGTACTTGGCCAGCTTGTAGGCACCCGAGCCGAGCAGCGTGCTGTTGTCCGCGAGCTTGTCCAGCGGGTACTTGCCGCTGGACGGCACGATGGCGCCGACCTCGGAGGCCACGACGGACGCGAAGGTCACGTCGGCGTTCTTGAGGTGGAAGACGACCGTGTTGTCGTCCGGGGCGTCGACGGTGTCCATCGAACCCAGCAGCGGCGCGGGGCCGTTCGGGTCGTTGATCTTCAGCATGCGCTCGAAGGAGAACTTGACGTCCTTCGCGGTGAGCGGCGTGCCGTCCGAGAAGGTCTGCCCCGGCTTCAGCGTGCAGCTGTAGGTCTTCGGGTCGGGGAAGTCGCACTTCTGCGCGGCGTCCGGGACGGCAGTGGTGCTGCCCTCCGGGAAGCGGTAGAGCTTCTGGAAGGTGTTGCGGATGATCGTCCACGACGGGAGGTCGTAGGCGGCCGCCGGGTCGAGGGACCCCACCTTGTCGGTGGTGCCGAGGATGACGGTCCCGCCGCCACCGGCGCCGCCGCTCGGGTTGCCCCCGTTGCCCTTGCCGGAGCCGTCGTCGCTACTGCACGCCGCCATGGAGGCGGCGAGTATGCCGACCGTGGCCGCGGCGATAACGCGCTTCGTACGTGCCATGGATGAAATCCCTCTGCCCAGGCGCCGAATGGTGGACACGCGGCGCTGCCTGGGCCGGAACACTAGCCGTCGGCCGGACCAGAAAGAGGAGGACGATTGGTCTCATAAACATCACGGACTGGACACGACATGGGACTTCGCGCGTAGAAAACCGGGCCCGACCAGTGGATCATGAGGTTTTGGTCCGGATGGGCCTTCGAATCGAAGGATCGAACGCGAATTCGGCTTCACGCCGAAAGTTGTTCTTTAATCGGCAAAGTTGCCTGGATCACATATCTACAAATCGGACATCTCTTTGTATTTATGGACCAAATACATCGGACAAACTGTCCAGATTGCGAGACCAGTCCCGGCCAACGGACATCACCATCCGATAGCCGGATCTTGACGGTGCATCAGATAACGGTCGGCGCACTCGTCAGCGCGCTCACCGGTGCTCCCGTCAGCGCACCCGCGGCACGCCGTCCAGCAAGGTCGCGATCCGGTCCGCCGGGCCCGGCCGCGAGAAGTACCAGCCCTGCCCCGCGTCGCACCCGATGTCGCGCAGCCGCTCGGCCTGCGCGGCCGTCTCGATGCCCTCCGCCGTGACCGTCAGGCCCAGCGCGTGCGCGAGGTCCACCAGCGACGCGACGATGCGCGCGTCCACCGGGTCCGGGTCGGCGTCGCCCGAGCCGCGCAGGCCCTCGACGAACGAGCCTGCGATCTTCAGCTCGCACACCGGCAGCCGGCGCAGGTACGCCAGGTTCGAGTAGCCGGTGCCGAAGTCGTCGATGGCGATCCGCACGCCCATCTCGGCGAGTTCGCGCAGCCGCTCCAGCGGGCCGCCGTCGGTCGCCATGATCTGCGACTCGGTCAGCTCGAACTGCAGCCGCTCCGGCTCCAGGCCGGTCTCCGCGAGCACCCGGCGCACCTGCCGCACCAGGCCCGGCTCGTGGCACTGCCGCTCGGCGAGGTTGACGCTCACGAACGGCACCGGTCCGCCGAGGTCGCGCCACCGGCGGGCCTCGCGGCAGGCGCGCTCCAGGACGTACATGCCGAGCGGCACGATCAGCCCGGTCTCCTCCGCGAGCCCGATGAACCGGTCGGGCCCGATCAGGCCCTGCCGGGGATGCCGCCACCGCACCAGCGCCTCGACGCCCAGCACCGCGCCGTCCGCGAGCGACACCAGCGGCTGGTAGTCCACGTCGAACTCACCGTGGTGCAGCGCCGCCGGCATCTCGGCCGACAGCGTGTAGCGGGCCACCTCGCGGTCGTTGCGCTCGGTGTCGAACACCGTCCAGCGGCCGCGTCCCCCGGACTTCGCCCAGTACAGGGTGATGTCGGCGGCGCGCATCGTGTCCGCCGGGCCGGTGCCGGCCACCGGCCGCTCGACGATGCCGATCGACGCGGTCACCGCGAGGTCGTGGCCGCGGATCCGGAACGGCTCGCGCAGCGCGCCGAGGATGCCCTCCGCTAGCGCGACCACCTGGCCGGTGCCGGCCGAGTGCTCGACGAGCACCACGAACTCGTCGCCGCCCATGCGGGCGATCAGGTGCCCGGCGCGCGACACGTACGCGTCGAGCCGCCGCGCGACCGCGATCAGCAGCTGGTCGCCCACGTCGTGGCCGAGGCTGTCGTTGACCACCTTGAACCCGTCGAGGTCCAGGTAGCACAGGCCGACCCGGTCGGCGTCGCCCGGCGCCGCGAACACCGCGTCGAGCCGGTCGAAGAACAGCGCGCGGTTCGGCAGCCCGGTGAGCGGGTCGTGCTGGGACTGGTGGCGCAGCCGGGTGTAGAGGCGGTGCCGGTCGGTGACGTCCTCGATCATCGCGACCTGGTACTCGGGGTGGCCGGCGGTGTCGCGCACGAGGGAGACCGTCAGGTGCGTCCACAGCGGCTCGCCGTCGGCGCGCAGGTAGCGCTTCTCGGCGGAGAAGTGCTCGCGCTCGCCGCGCACCAGCTCCTCGTACCACTGCCACACGTGGCCGGGGTCGTCGGCGAGCATGAAGTCGCGCACCTGGCGGCCGGTCAGGTCGTCGGTGTGGAAGCCGAACATCTGGGCGAGCGCCGGGTTCACGTCGAGGATCACGCCGTCGACGTCGCCGATCGCGATGCCGAGCCCGGACTGCTCGAACACCGCGCGGAACCGGGCCTCGCTGGTGTGCAGCGCCTGCTCGGTCAGCTCGCGCGCGTCCAGCACCGCGGCGTGGATGGACTGCTGCTCGTGGAGCGTGCGCGTGCGCAGCGCCTCGGCGTAGCCGGCGGCGAGCGCGCCCTGGATCTGGATGAGGCGCAGCAGGTACGCGTCGGGGTCGTGCCGCTCGGCGTACGCCCGCTCGCGCAGCACCGGCCACCACGCGCCGATCAGGGCGAACGTGCGCTCCAGCGTGCCCGTGCCGGTGAAGTGCGCCGCGACCAGGGCCTCACCGATCGAGCGGGCCTCGTGCGGCTGGAACGGCTCGGAGCCGAGCGCCGACGACAGGCGCCGCGTCAGGTCGCGCAGGTAGACCTGCATGTCGGCGAGCGGCAGCGGCACATAGCTGGTGCCCTGCACGGAGTGCGCCCACTGCCGCGCGAACTCGTCGTACGCGTCGCCGGCGTACGGCACGGGCGCGCTCAGGGTCGGGTTGAGCCCGCCGGCGGTGAGGCCGGCGGGACTCGTACCGGCGGCGCCGGATGGGGCGTCGTCGGCGTGCGAACTCATGTACGGATCCCTACTCCCGCGATTCCCGCGAACAACGCGGCGTCGGCGACCGGTTCGGCGCCCGGCTCGGGGCGCCATTCCGGGAGGAAGACCAGGCCGGGGTCGACCAGGTCGAAGCCGCTCAGCAGGGCACCGATCTCGGCGCGGCCGCGCATGTGCATCGGCGCGTTGCGGCTGCGGTACAGGTCCTGGTGCTCGGCGGCCTTGTCGGGCCGGCCGTCGCCGCTGGCGTGCGACACGACGAGGCGGCTGCCCGGGGCGGTGTGCTTGTGCAGGGTCGCCATGATGTCGGCGGGCCCCTCGTCGTCGTGCACGAAGTGGAGGACGGCGACGAGCAGGACGCCGAGCGGGCGTTCCAGGTCGACCAGCCCCGTCGCGGCGGCCGCCTCCAGCACGTCCTGCGGCTGCCGCAGGTCGCCGCCGAGCATGGCGGCGCGCGGGTCGCCGGCGAGTATGGCCCGGCCGTGCGCGACCGCGACCGGGTCGAGGTCGACGTACACCACCGGCGCGTCGGACCCGGCGTTGCGGACCACCTCGTGGGTGCTGCCGACGGTCGGGATGCCGGAGCCGATGTCGAGGAACTGCGTGATGCCGTCGTCGAGCAGGTGGCGGACGGCGCGCCGCATGAACGCGCGGTTCTCCTGCATGATCCGCGGCAGCTCGGGCCACATGGCGACGGCCTGCGCGGCCATCTCGCGGTCCACCTCGAAGTTGTGCGACCCGCCGAGGTAGTAGTCGTAGACCCGGGCCACGCTCGGCTTGCTCAGGTCGATCTCTTCCGGTGCCCACGACGGCCGTTCCATGTGTCCCCCGCCTCCAGGTGCGGGACGTCGCCCTCGGGCGCCGCCCTGCGTGCGATGTGCTGATAATCGAGTTGATCCACGTGCGACGAGTGACGTGTGATCACTGTCGACGGTATCCGCCGGGAGCGCGAAACGTCTCGCACTCCGGCCCGGCGCGAGGAGCATCACTCCTGCGAGGGACAGCGGGTGACGGTGGACCGGGAACTATTGGGGGGTTAGCGGTCATGCTGGTCGAACTGGCGGTCGGAGACGCCTACGGGGCGGGGTTCGAGTACGCGCCGGCGGACTTCGTGCGGCGCGGCAACACGCTCGCGCGGTACGTGCAGCACCCGACGCACAGCGACGTCGGGCCGGGGCGGTACACGGACGACACACAGATGAGCATCGCGGTCGCGGAGTGGCTGCTGGACGGCACGGCGCCGGACGCGGAGCCGGGAGCTCTCGCCCGGGAGGACCTGGCGGAGCGCTTCGTCCGCGCGTACAAGCGCGACGAACGGGCGGGGTACGCGTCGGGGTTCCGCTCGGTGCTCGACCGCGTGTGGACGGGCGCGGAACTGCTGGAGTCGCTGCGGCCCGGCAGCGACAAGAGCGGCGCGGCGATGCGCGCGGGCGTGCTGGGCCTGCTGCCGGACCTGGGACAGGTCGCCGAGCTGACCCGGATTCAGGCGCGGATCACGCACGACTCCCCCGGCGGGGTCGGCGCTGCGCTGGGTGCCGCCTTCACCGTGCACTACTGCCGGTACGGGCTCGGGCCGCTGGACGAACTGCCGCGCTGGCTCGACCGCAACGTGGCCGCGGCCGACCCGGCCCGGTACGGCCGCTGGACCGAGACCTGGCGCGGCAAGGTCGGCTCGCCGGGCATGCACAGCGCCCGGGCGGCCGTCACCTCGCTGGTCGCGAACCGCACGATGAGCGGGCTGTTGAAGGCGTGCACGGCGTGGACCGGCGACGTCGACACCGTGGCGACGATCGCCCTGGCGGCGGCGTCGGTGTCGGGCGAGTACGAGGACGACCTGCCGAAGGCGCTGCTCGACGGGCTGGAGGACGGACCTTACGGGCGTACCTATTTGAGCGAATTGGACGCGCGGCTGGACGAGCGATGGGGTCTACGTGCCTGACTCTGTCTTTTTCTCGTCAAGCGGAGGTTTATTAGAGTCGCTTCGACGATAACGATTGCTAGCCTCCCGGTCACCACTCACACGGGGGAGCTACGCATGTCCTATCCGCAGCTGCATCCACAGCCGTTATATCCGCACGCGCCCGCGCCGCCGCCGGCGCGGCGCGGGCCCGTCCGCCGCGCGTTAGTCGTCATGTTCACGCCATGGCGCAGCGCCAAGCGGCACTATGTGCCCGACTACCGGCTGGGGCCGCCCGACGCCGTGGTCGAGCGCGTCCAGCTCGCCCGCACCCTCATCGGCTTCGCCATCAGCGCCTGGTCGTTCGTCCACTTCGGCGGTCACGCGCGCGAGGCGGCCGGTGAGGGCTTCGAAAACCTCACCGGGGCGATGATCGTGGGCGGGGTCCTCACGCCGCTCACACTGCTCGCCTACATCCTGCTCACACGGCGCGGGCTGCGGGCGCAGGCCGCGCGGCTCAGCCGTAAGGCGTTCGGGGTGATGCTCAGGTTCCTGCTGGCCTGCGGGGCCATCAGCGGCATCACGCTCGTCTGGATCTACTGTGCCGACAGTGACAGCAACAAGCTGTTCCCGCTGGCCTTCCTGGTGTTTCCACTGGTGCTGTGGACCTGGGTCTACCTCCTGTACGGCGCATGGCTGTGCTCACGGCACCTGTTCAGCTCGGTGGACGCGCACCCCCTGCTGCCGCCTGTCCTCGCGCCGCTGATGTCCCTCGCCCTGCTGTTCATCACGGTCCGCAACCCGCTCGACCCGGGCGTTCCCGCGGCCGTCGCCGTGACGCTGCCGGCGGGCGCGGCGCTGAGCATCACCGCGACGTCCGTCTGGGAGTTCCGACGCATGCGCCGGCGCCGCGGACTGCGGTTCAGGCGCGGTCCGTATCCGCTGGGGACGAACGCGCCGTGGGCGCCGCCGTTCGACCCGCGGGCGCAGCAAGGGCCACCGCAGCAGACGCAGCCGTACGGGTATCCGCCGTACCAGCAGCCGTCCTACCCACAAGGGCCGTACCAGCAGCCGTCCTACCCGCAAGCGCCTTACCAGCAGCCGTCCTATCCGCAAGGGCCGTACCAGCAGCCGCCGTTCCCGCAGCAGCCCTACCCGAGCGCCCATCCCCCGCAGGACCCCTGGGCGCAGTACCGGCACTGATCCGGACATGACACCGCCGGGGCGGCCGATCGAACGGCCGCCCCGGCGGGGGGTGTTGGGGCGCGGGGCCCCGCCGGGGGGGGCCGGCCCCCGCGGGGGCCTCGCACCGGGCGCCGCTTCAGGCCGCGGCGGCGACCTTGACGTCGGCCGGCTCCAGGGCGAGTGCCAGCACCTCGCGCACGTCCGCCACGGCGTGCACCGTCAGCTGGGCCCGGACCGCCTCCGGCACGTCGTCCAGGTCGGGCTCGTTGCGCTTCGGGATCAGCACCGTGGTGATGCCGGCCTGGTGCGCCGCGAGCAGCTTCTGCTTGACGCCGCCGATGGGCAGCACGCGCCCGGTCAGCGACACCTCGCCGGTCATCGCCACGTCACCGCGCACCGGGCGGCCCGTCAGCAGGGACACGAGGGCGGTCGTCATGGTGACGCCCGCGCTCGGCCCGTCCTTGGGCACCGCGCCCGCGGGGACGTGGATGTGCACGCCGCGGTCCTTCAGGTCGCCGACCGGGAGCTCCAGTTCGACGCCGCGCGACCGCAGGTAGGACAGCGCGATCTGCGCGGACTCCTTCATGACGTCGCCGAGCTGGCCGGTCAGCGTCACCCCGGTCCCGCCCGTCTCCGGGTCGGCCAGCGACGCCTCGATGTACAGCACGTCGCCGCCGGCACCGGTGACCGCCAGGCCGGTGGCCACGCCCGGGACCGCGGTGCGCTGCTCCTCCTTGGCGAGCTGCGCCTCGGGGGTGTGGCGCGGCCGTCCCAGGTAGTCGCGCAGCTGCTCCGGGCCGACCTCCAGCGGCAGTTCGACGTTGTCCAGGGCCTGCTTGGCCGCGATCTTGCGGAGCACCCGCGCGATCGCGCGCTCCAGCGTGCGGACGCCGGCCTCGCGGGTGTACTCGCCGGCCAGCAGGCGCAGCGCGTCCTCGGTGAACGCCACCTCGGTCGCGTCCAGGCCGGCCTTGTCCAGCTGGCGCGGCACCAGGTGGTCGCGGGCGATGGTGACCTTCTCGTCCTCGGTGTAGCCGTCGAGGCGCACCAGCTCCATGCGGTCGAGCAGCGGCTCCGGGATGGCCTCCAGGACGTTCGCGGTCGCCAGGAACACCACGTCGGACAGGTCGAGTTCGACCTCGAGGTAGTGGTCGCGGAAGGTGTGGTTCTGCGCCGGGTCGAGCACCTCGAGGAGCGCCGCGGTCGGGTCGCCGCGGTAGTCGGAGCCGACCTTGTCGATCTCGTCGAGCAGGACGACGGGGTTCATGCTGCCCGCCTCCTTGATCGCCCGGACCAGGCGGCCCGGCAGCGCGCCGACGTACGTGCGGCGGTGGCCGCGGATCTCCGCCTCGTCGCGGACGCCGCCGAGCGCGACCCGCACGAAGTTGCGGCCCATCGCCCGCGCGACCGACTCGCCCAACGAGGTCTTGCCGACCCCGGGCGGGCCGACCAGCGCCAGCACGGCACCGGAACGGCGGCCGCCGACGACGCCGAGACCGCGCTCCTCGCGGCGCTTCCGCACCGCCAGGTACTCGACGATGCGCTCCTTGACGTCGTCGAGTCCGGCGTGATCGGCGTCCAGGACGCCGCGCGCGCCGGCGATGTCGTAGGCGTCCTCGGTGCGCTCGTTCCACGGGATCTCCAGCACCGTGTCGAGCCACGTGCGGATCCAGCCGCCCTCGGGCGACGCGTCGGAGGCGTGCTCGAGCTTGTCGACCTCCTTGAGCGCGGCCTGCAGCACCTTCTCCGGCAGGTTCGCGGCCTCGACGCGGGCGCGGTAGTCGTCCTCCTCGTTGCCGGGCGTGCCGTTGAGCTCGCCGAGCTCCTTGCGGATGGCGGCCAGCTGCTGCTTGAGCAGGAACTCGCGCTGGGTCTTCTCCATGCCCTCCTGGACGTCCTTGCGGATCGTCTCCGCGACGTCCAGCTCGGCCAGGTGGTCGCGGGTCCAGCCGACGACCTTCTCCAGACGCTCGGTCAGGTCCGTGGTCTGCAGCAGCTCGATCTTCTGCGCCTGCGACAGGTACGGGGCGTAGCCCGCGTTGTCGGACAGCTCGCTCGCGTCCTCGATCTGCTGGACGAAGTCGACGACCTGCCAGGCGCCGCGCTTGCCCAGGATCGTGGTGACCAGCGCCCGGTACTCACGCGCCAGCTCCTCGGCCCGCTCGTCCGCCGGGGCCTCCTCGATGAGGGTCGCCTCGACCCACAGGGCCGCGCCGGGCCCGGTCGTCCCGGTCCCGATCCGCACGCGCGCGGTGCCGCGCACCACGACCGCGGACTCACCACTCGGCAGCCGCCCGATCTGCTCGATCACGCCCAGCGTGCCGACCGCCGGGTAGTGGCCGTCGTCCCGCGGCACGAGCAGCACCCGCGCCTTCCCCTTCCCCGCCCGGATCCCGGGCAACGCCCGCGCCGCGTCCACCGCGGCCCGCGTCTCGCTGTCGTCGAGCTCCAGGGGCACCGCCATGCCCGGCAGCACGACGATGTCGTCCAGGGGCAGGACCGGAAGGGTCAGAGTGCCGGAGGTCGCGTTGTCGCTCATGGTGGGTTCCCCTTGAGTCGGTCAGTTCTCTTCAGTGCCTTGCGCTGATCACACTCAAGAAAGACGAGCCCCAGATTGTTCCCGCCCAGCTCCCACCCCTGATCGCTCTGAGCGAACAACCGTCGTGTACGGATGAAGGCTGCGAAATCCGGGGTGAAGTTGCGAGAGACCTTGCGATGTCTCACGTGACCTTGCGAGGCGACCCGCGTTAGGCCGTTCGTGTCTACAGGGGTACGGATCGTCACCCGGCGGCGTGCACGGGCTGCGGCCCAACGGGTTCGAGGTCGGGTACAGCACCCGTGACGGTGACGAAGTCAGGATGCGGCTGATCGACGCGTGGGCTGTCCGGTTCGAGGATGCGGCCCCCGCCCGCGCCATCCGCTCGTACAAGGGCCAGCGGAATCTGCCCGGCCAATGGTGGTCCGCGACGGACGGTCGGCATGTCGGCTACGAGTCGCGGCTCGAACGCGATCACGTCATGGCGTTGGACTTCGATCCGACAGTGACGGCGATTTCCTCCCAGCCGTTCTGGTTGTTCTGGTCCATCGGCGAAGGCCGGACACGGTCACACGCACCGGACTACTTCGCTCGCCGGTCGGACGGGTCAGCCGTGGTCGTGGACTGCCGTCCGATGGGGCGTCGGCCCCGCCGCGACCTGCTGAAATTCGCGGCCACGCGCCGTGCATGCGTCGAGGTCGGGTGGGAATACCGACTGGTCGCAGCACCTCGCGGCTGTTCGCTTCTGTCTATCCCGAAGCCGTCAACGTTGCGGCCCTCATCGCCTCACCGCACTGGCGGCAACTCGCCAGCGGAAGCCCGGACGAGCGCCGACAGTTCAACCGCGCCCCCGGCCGACGCATCACCTATCCATATAACGACCCGGAATCACGCCGCGACGCCGTCGCCCACTGGGCCGACCACAGCGCTTGGCGACCGCCCTCACCGCCATCCAGCCTCTTCTCACCTGGGAGGATTAACGGCGTCCTGTCACCGCTCCACGGCGCGCGCCAACGTCGGCACAACACGAGCTCGCTCTGGTTCGGCCGGAACCACCGCGCCGGGAAGACCCTGCTGCACCACAGTCATCTCCGCCCCACGCTAAGACGCGCTTGGGACCCCGACTTCGAACAGATCGGGGGCGCCATCTCACACAACGAAAAGGCAGACAAGTACGCACAAGCCGACGCCGCCCGCGAACGGCGCCTGCTCGAACGTCCGGCTGAGCCCTCCTGACACAGGGGCGTTCCCGCAACGCTCCTACGCGTTCCGCCAGGCATCGTTGATGCAGCCCTCTTCGTAGTGCCACCAGCCATCCGTCTGACCTTGGACGAGCAGGGCCTTGATGCCGCTCATGTCCGCGTCGGCCCGCACGTCGAAGGCAACCAAGGGGAACTCGTCACTGAACGCCTCTCCGCCCAGACCGAACGGCGCGAAGCGTTCATGGACAGCCTTCGCACTGCGCCCGAGCGGACCGCTCGGCACGGGCAAGACACGAATCGTGCAGCCGCCAGACGCCTCGACCTGGCCGACGGCCCAGCGAAGACCGTCGTCATCGCTCGCGAACCGCACGACGTCGCCTTGAGCAACGCCATTCTGAAGGAACGGCACATTCTCGATGCGCGCGGTGTCCTCGCCGACCTGGACGGCCCACAGTCCTTCCTGGTCATGCGGCAGCCAGCCCTCGCGCGGCACGAACCGAAACCACACCTTGATCCGACGGCCTTCCGCCGCATCGGACTCACCCGACGACGCAACGTTCACGGCCGTCATGATCGCCCACCCGCACTCGCTCCGATTGCCCCGGGGCACCTCCGGCGTTGTTCGCCGGATTTCGCCCTGACCGCGACGCCGCTGCGTCGGCATAATGCCGTGCTGGCTGCCGGCGAGCGCCCATAGTCTCCCGGGATGCCTCTGCGCCAATACGCCTACTTCGCGCTCATCAGCAAACACACCTCGGCTGCGGAAATGACCGCGTTCCTCGGCATCGAACCCGACGAAGTGCTGGTTCGCGGGAGCCGCATGACCGAGCCCGCCGTCATTCCGACGGCACACAAGTGGAAGATCGTCTGCAGAGAGCCCGGCCTGCGGGTCGACGAGCAGATCGCCCGCGTCGTCGACCGTCTCGCCCCACACACGCAGCGCGTCGCCGAGCTCTCCGCGCGGCTCGCAGCCGAGGGCGAGCCGATGCACAGCGGTGCGGTGCTTGAGGTCGTGCGGTACTTCAACGACGACGCGCCCACCGCCGGCCCCCAGCAAGCCCAGCCGACCGAGGCGTCGAACCTGTTCGGCTGGCACATCGATCGCTCGGTCATGGATTTCCTCGCCGCGACCGGCGCGGTTCTGGACGTCGACGAGTACGACATGTCACCGGAACCATCCGACGAGGAGCCGGAACAGGCCGTCGGGCCCTGAGCCGACGGCCCCGGCGGCTTGACGTTGCAGAGTTCACCTGGACGAATCGGCCGCGGTGGTCTCGCGCAACCCTGCGACCGGCACGTCAGCAGCGCGTTGCGGGGGCTCTGTCGGGAGGTCTCGGGTGTGGGAGAGGGGGGAGCACAGGAGGATCACGGCGGACAGGGGGATGGCGGCGCAGGTGAGCCACATGGCGGGGCGGGGGCCGAAGAGTTCGCCGAGGGTGCCGCCCAGGAGGGCTCCCAGGGGGATGGTGGCGTAGCCGAGGAAGGACGACGTGGCGGTGATGCGGCCGAGGAGGTCGGGCGGGCAGTAGCGCTGGTGGAAGCCCGCTTTCACGACGTTGCCGCCGACCACTCCGGCGACGACGAAGAAGCCGCCTGCGACGAAGAGGGCTGTGCCGGGGCCCGGGAAGGCTGCCGGGGCGAGGAGGCCCGCGAGGGCGAAGCCGAGCTCGAAGACGAGGGTGGCACGGGCGGTGCCGAAGCGGTCGGCGACGCGGCGGGCCAGGAAGGCACCGAGGATGCCGCCCGCGCTCGCGACGGCGACGAGGGCGCCGACCGCGCCGGAGGAGAGTCCGACAGTGCGGACCAGGAACACCACGCGGATCGCCTGGTAGCCCATGAGGGCGAGGTTGGAGGCGGCCGAGAACAGCGACAGGGTGCGCAGCCACGGGTCGTGGGCGATCAGGGCCAGGCCCTCGCGGATGTCGGCGGACATGGTGCGTGGGCGGCGGTTCGTGTCGGGGGAGATAGTGCACGCGCGGCGCTCTGTGCCGGAGGAGATAGTGCGCGCACGGTTCGTGTCGGCGGAGGTGGTGTGCGCGCAGTTCGTGTCGGCGGAGGTGGTCTGCGCGCGGTTCGTATCGGCGGACATGGTGTGCGCGTCGCGATCGGGGTGGGGGGTGGCGGGCTCTCGGTGGCGGATTCGGCCCAGGCAGAGCAGGGAGACGGCGAATGTTCCGGCGTTGACGAGCATCCCGTTGACCGCGCCCGCCGCCTGGGCGATGACGCCGCCCGAGCCGAGGCCGACGAGCTGCGCGGCCGAGGCGCTGCCGTGCAGTTTGGCGTTGCCCTCGGCCTGGTCGGCGGGTTCCAGAAGCCCCGGCAGGTAGGCGGTGTAGGCGGTCTGGAAGAACACTGCTGCGGTGCCCGCGAGCAGGGCGACGCCGAGCAGCAGCCAGATGGTGAGGAGCCCGAGCCACGCCGCTACGGGCAGGCTCGTGTACAGGAGGAGCGAGGCGGCGGCGGACGCGAGCATCACGCCCCGCCTCGGCAGCCGGTCGACCCACACGCCTGCGGGCAGGCCGATGAGGAGCCACGGCAGCCACGCGGCCGCGGTCAGCATGCCGACCTCGAACGTGGACGCGTCGAGCCGGTCGACCGCGATCAGGGGTATCGCGACGCTGGTGACGGCGGCACCGAACTTCCCCGCGGTCTCGCCGCACCAGAGCAGGCGGAAGTCCCGGTGGCGGAGCAGCAGTCCGCGCCGGGGTGGGATTCGCAGGTTGGGTGACGTGGGTGTTGGTGGTTGGGGCGTGTCCGGTGGCGTGTGGGTCGTGGCTACAGGAGCGGTCGGTGCCGCTCGGGCCGTGGGTGCGGGAGCGGCCGGTGCCGCTCGGGCCGTGGGTGCGGGAGCGGCCGGTGCCGCTCGGGCCGTGGGTGCGGGAGCGGCCGGTGTGGTCGATCCCGTCGATTCGGGAGCGGCCGGTGTGGTCGATCCCGTCGATTCGGGAGCGGTCGGTGCCGCGGGGGCCGCCGGTTGACGGTGTGCGGTTTCGGCGTCGGAGGGGCGGCGGGTCATGCCGGGGCCTGGTCGGCCTGCGGGGCGTCGGCGTCGTCGACCCGGCGGCGTGGGAAGGACTGCAGCTGGACGACGACCGGCAGCGCCTCGGGATCCGCCTCCCCCGGCGCGGGGGTGTGCCGGGCTACGACCGCTGCGAGTTCGGTGTTGAGTGCGGCGAGTTGGTCGCGGGTGAGGCGCAGGTCGCGCCAGTCGGAGACGGTTCCAGCCGCGCGCCAGGCCTCGTCCCAGTCCTCGTTGACGTACGTGTGGACGCGTTCGAAGTACAGCCGCAGCAGGCTGTCGAGGTACACGTCGACCGCCCCCGCGCTCGCCGGGTCGTCGCGGAAGTCGGCGAGGTTGAGCTCGTTCGCCGGCCCGGTGCGGCGCCACCAGCGTTCGCGCTTGGTGCCACGCCCGGCGTCCTCCTCGATGAAGCCGTGTGCGGCGAGCTGGCGGAGGTGCCAGCTGACGGTGCCGGTGTTCTCGCCCAGGCGTTCGGCGAGACGGGCGGAGGTGGCGGGGCCGTCGAGGCTGAGCAGTTCGAAAATGCGCATGCGCAAGGGATGCGCGAGGCCCTTGAGGCTGTTGGCGTCGATGCGCCGGGTCGGCCTGGCGGGTGGCGTGGTGGGCACGTGCTCGTCGGACATGGCCTCAGCATAGGTTGCAGAGGATTCTCTGCATAGTTTTCTCTGCAACCTGGGCTGTCGGCGTGCGCAGCTATAAGGGCTTGTTCGGACCGCCAAAGATCGGAGTGAGGATGGAAACCGGCGCCGAGACCGCCACGATCGCCCGCGACTGGGTCATGGGATGGACCGCGTCGCGGATGGCCGCCCCGCCGGTCGCCGAGCCGTGGGGCTACACCGTCGACGTCGGCCTCGCCACGCAGATCACGCGGCACGTGCTCGTCGACCTCGACGAGGCGCTGGTGCGCAAGTTCACCGACGGCCCGACCGCGCCCGGCACGTGGCTGAAGACGTTCGTCCTGCCCGAGGTCCTCGAACCGTGGCTGACACCCGGATGGGTGTTCGACAGCGAGGGCTTCATGATGACCACCCCGCTCGAACACACGCCCGTGTCCACGCCCGACGGCTACCGCCTGCGGCTGTGGACGCGCGGCGAGGTCACGCGCCTCCTGATCGCCGGACCCGACGGAGGCTTCGCCGCCCGCGGCCAGGTGGCCATCCCCTCCCCCGGCGCCGTCGCCGTGTTCGACCAGATCGAGACGTCCCCCGACCACCGTCGCAAGGGCCTCGGCAGCCTGGTCATGCGCACGCTCGGGAACGCCGCCGTCGAGGCCGGCACCACCGACGGCGTCCTCGGCGCCACGACGGACGGCCGCGCGCTGTACGAGGCGCTCGGCTGGACGACACGCCTCCCCCTGACCGGCGTGATCCGCAAAGACGACGCCTGACCCACCCTCAGCGGACGCCGCCGACCCGGTCCCGCGGCTCGGCCTCGGCGGCGCCCGCCATCGGCGCGGCCCAGTCCAGCGTCCGCAGCGACACCCACGCGAGCAGGGCCGCGAGCGGCAGTTCGACGAACACCGCGAGCACCATCGCCTGCAGGTACTCCAGTTGGGGCGCGGCCGACATGTAGTCGAACCACGCGTCGAGCCCGAGCAGCGTGGCGGTCATGGCCGCCGCCGGGCCGGTGGCGCGGTGCCGTACGGCGACCAGCCGGGCGACCATCAGCAGCGCCGCCACCTCGGCGAGGTCGAGGCCGATCCACGAGGTGTCGAAGCTGCGCTTGCCGGCGCCCCGCCCGAGTTCGACGACCAGGACGCCGATCCACACCACCAGCACGCCCGCGCAGATCCGCAGCAGGCGCGGCAGCAGCCGCGCGACCCGGGTGAAGGGGAACCGGCGCACCACGCCGAGCCGGCGAAGGCGCAGGCCCGCCGCGGTGGTCACGGCGGTCAGCACATGCAGCACGATCCCCATCCGACCAGGCTAGTTCGCGCGGCACACCCGGCCGAGGCGGGCCTTCGGAAAGTGGATCATGAAGTGTCGGACCGGCTGTAGCGCGGCGCCCGTTCGAACACGCCGTACCCGCACGGGCGAAGGCGCTGCGTGGACTGCACCGGGCTCGCACCGGGACGGTCTGCACGGTGGCGGCGTGGAGTGCGCCGGGCTCGCACCGGGATGGGCTGCACGGTGGCGACATGGACTGCGCCTGCCTGTACCGTCCCGGGGCTGCTCCGTTGTCGGCGGCCTCCCGCCCCTCCCGCTTTTGATTTTCGCGCGGCCGCCCCGCGCGTCAAGCCGCGGTGGACCTTTGAAGGACCGGCGGCCTGTCCCGTGCAGGAGGGGGCGGCTTGACCCGCGGGCCGTCCGCGCTGAACATCCTCGGCACCTGCGGGAGGGGCGGGAGGTGTGGCGCCGCGGTGATCGCTTCGCGCCGCCGGGCTGCGGTCCCAACGTGGTGGGGGGCGGGCGGTCGGTGTCGGCCGGGCGCCGGGACGGGTCGCGCCGCCGGGCCGCGGTCGCCGATCTCTCACCTCTCACTGACAACGGTTTTCAAAAGAACCAGATGGCAACATGTGGCCATTTGGTTCTTTTGACGCAAAGCCAATAAGAGACCCGGCGCCTCACTGCCCCGATTTGATGCGATATGAGAACCCGGAAGCGTGGTCACCGGTCGTCAAAGGTGGTCGCCCGCCCCACGCTGGAACCGCAACACGGCGACGCGAAGCACGCATTGCGCCTCCACACCGCCTCCCCCTCCCGATAGTTGCCGCGGTTTTAAGCGCGGCCGGGCGGCTGTCAAGGCGCCTCCCCGAACACGGCACAGGCCACCGGTCCGTACATGATCCACCGCGCCTTGACAGCCGTTCGGCCGCGCGGACCATCAAAAATCGGGAGGGGGAGGACGCCGCCGGCCACGGTGCAGGCCGGGGACGGTGCAGCCAGGCGCCGTCCCCGCCGCAGCGGACCAGCCTGCACCCGCACAGCGCGTGCCGCCGCCCGTACGCGGAGGGACCCCCGCCGGGGCGCATCACAGGCGGGGGTCCCACACGGAGTCCGGGACCGGGGGGTCGGGCGGGCTCCGCGGCGGCCGTCAGGCCGGGCGCCTGGCGGGGCGACCGGTTCGAGCGTCGCAGCGGACACCGGCGGACGTCTTGGAAAATTTCGACATCCTTCGCCGTCTTTCACAGCAGCGCACGGCGGCCCGGATCAGCAGAACTCGGCGGCGAGGGTGCCGTATTCGGTGAACAGCTCCCACTGCACCCAGTCGCCGTTGAGGTTCCACGAAGCGAGGTGCGTGCCCGCGCGGTTGGAGTACGTGTAGGTGAACGAGCCGGGGATGCCGCCGTTGTGCCCGTACAACGTCTCCACGTGCCCGTCGGCGCAGGTCAGCTTGCGTTCCACGATGCCGAGGCCGTAGCGGAGCGTCTGCTGCTTCCAGGGCTCGTCCGCGTACCAGTTCGTCGGCGCGTTCGCGTCGCTGGTGACGTTGAAGATCTTCGGGTTCGGGAAGCACTCGGGGTACGCGAAGCCGGTGTTGCAGGTGACCCCCGGCGGCAGCGCGGGCGCGGCCGTGCCGACGGTGTTCATGTTGAGCGTGGTCAGCATCGTGGTGAGCTGCGGCTCGGGCACCAGCCGACCCTGCAGCAGCGCCTTGAGGAACTTGATGAGGTCACCGGTGGTGGAGACGACCGCCCCGGTGCCGTACGCGTAGGAGATGTTCTGGTCGGCGGCCGGCTTGCCGATCCACAGGTTGCCGACGCGCGCCTTGGTGAAGTTGGTCCAGTGCGGGTCGTGCGGCTGCGGCAGCACCGTGTCGTCGGCCTTCGGCACCGTGGTGTCGGTGAGGCCGAGCGGGTCGACGACCATCTGCTTGACGGCGTCCTCCCACGCCATGCCGGTGACCTTCTCGACGATCATCCCGAGGATCGCGTAGTTGGTGTTGGAGTACTCGAAGCCCTTGCCCGGGTCGAACTGCGGGCCGTTGACGGCCATGCTCGCGACGAGTTCCCGCGGCGTGGTGACGGTGTTCGGGAAGGTCGCGACGACCTTCGCGTCGAACAGGTAGTCGCCCATGTAGTCCTTGATGCCGCTGGACATGTTGAGCAGGTTCAGGACGGTGATCGGCAGCCCGCCGTTCTTCGGGTCGTCGAAGCACCGGAAGCGCAGCGGGTTGCAGCCCTGCGACGGGTTGTTCTTGAGGATCGGGCCGAGCAGCCCGAACACGTCGTCGGTCAGCTTGAGCCGGTTCGCGGCGACCAGCTTCATGACGACGGCGGAGGTGAACATCTTGGTGTTGCTGGCCGCCCGGAACTTGGCGTCGGCCTGGCGCGGCGACTGCGTGGCGGGGTTGTCGGCGGTTCCGGCCCACTGCACGCCGTCGACCTCGGTACGGCCGACCGCCCCCGGGATCTGGTCCATGCCGTGCGGCGAACCGGGGGTGTTCCCGTCGTCGACGTTCGCGGTGACCATCTTCAGCGCGTCGAGGAAGCGGCTGTGGTCGCCGGGGTCCCCTGCTTGAGCCGACGGCGCGGTGGCGGCGGCCATGATCGCGGCTCCGGCGAACGCCGCGACGAGGCCGCGCAGCAGCCGGGGCCTGCGGTGGAAGGGTCTTCTGGCTGGGCGCACGGTGTCTCCCCCGGGTCAGGTGCGGATGTGCTCGCACCGTGCCAGCTGACACGTGCCGGGTTCTTGGAGATTTCCGACAGAACGCGCGCGGACCGCGGGTGCGCCGCCCGGTCAGCGCCGCTGGTCGCCGTCCTCGTCGGGCTTGGCGCCGAAGGACTTGCGGAGCGTGTCGGGGCCCTTGTCCGCGGCCCATTCGGCGGTGGACGGGTCGACGCCCTCCTCGCCGGGGCCGTTGCGCCAGGCGGCGCCGCCGGCGAGCTCCTCCGACTCCTCCTCGATCTCGGCGTCGCTCGCCCGGGACGCGGCCCCCACCGTGGCCCCGCCACCCGCAACCGCACCGGCGCCGGCGCCGGCGCCGACACCCGCAACCGCACCAGCACCCGCGGCGACACCAGCGCCCCCGCCCGCACGGACTCCCGCCCCGCCCGTCCTCGCGTCCGACTCCCGCACCATCCCGACGATCCGCCGCCCCGTGATGCCGAGCACCATGAGGCAGATCCCGTCGATGAGCAGCGCGATCGAGATGAACGCCCCGATGACGTAGCGGCTGCTGCTCGGCCACTCGGCGAGCACCAGCAGGCCCAGCACGATGTCGACGACGCCGACGAGGATGCTCCACGTCATCCGCGCCGACAGGCTGGCGATGCCGCCGACCACCCGGAACAGGCCCGCGGTCAGCAGCAGGAACGCCACGAACAGCGTCAGCGCGGCGGCCGCCACGTCCGGGCGGCGCAGCAGCACGACGCCGGCGGCGATGTTCAGCGCGGCCACCGCGACGGTGAGCCAGAACGCGCTCGGGTCCTTGCG
Source organism: Yinghuangia seranimata (assembly GCF_029953285.1). Taxonomy (GTDB): domain Bacteria; phylum Actinomycetota; class Actinomycetes; order Streptomycetales; family Streptomycetaceae; genus Yinghuangia; species Yinghuangia seranimata. The sequence goes on from NZ_JASAOI010000063.1 coordinate 58,636, forward strand.
CGACTGCACCGCCTGGACGAGCCCGATGATCCCGCCGGCCAGCAGCAGCCACGCGAACAGCACCATCGTGGTCAGCGTCGCGAACGCGGTGTACAGCAGGCCGATGACGCCCGCGATCACCAGGAGGGCGCCCAGGAACACCAGGACGCCGAACCCGAACCCGCCCCCGGTGCGCCGGTGCCGCGCCCCGGTGCTGCTTCTGGTGGCCATGGCGGTCGCTCCCTCGGTCGGCCCGGCACCGGGCGTCCGCCGCAGGGAAGCGCACACCGGGTGATAGCGGGTGCGTGTACCCGCTATGGGGAGCGATACCCCCGGATCACCGGCCGATCCCGGGATACGCCATAACCGCCGTTCAGCGGCCGCCCGAGCCCGGCGGCAGGGCCGGCGGGATCGCGGTGAGCCCGGCCGGCCCGAAGGCGTTGAAGCCGTCGGAGCCGGACGGCAGCGCCGCACGCGGCGCCGGGAAGGTCGGCCGCTGCTGCTCGACGAGCGGTCCCGCGGGGTCCGGCAGGCCGAGGAAGTGGCGGCGCAGCCGGTGCTTCTCGACGCGGTGGTTCGGGGTGCGGGGCATGCGCACGAGCACGCGGACGTGCGCCGGGCGCATGTACGGCGGCAGGGACTGCGCGCACCAGGCGTGCAGCGCCTCGGGGTCGAGCAGCTTGCCCGGGTCGGGCTCGACGTACAGCACGATGTCGTCGTCGGAGGAGCCGTCGCCGCGGCCGTTGGGCACCCCGAAGACGCCGCACAGGGTGATGTCCGGGTGCTGGTTGACGAGGTCCTCGATGTGGTACGCGGAGATGTTCTCGCCACGCATTCGGATGCGGTCCTGCACGCGGTCGACGAAGTGGATCAGCCCGTCCTCGCCGCGCACGACCGCGTCGCCGGTGTGCAGCCACAGGTTCCGCATCGCCTCGGCGGTGGTCAGCGGGTCGCCGGCATACTCCTGGACGACCAGCCCGGCCAGGTGCGGGCGCACCGCGAGCTCGCCGACGGTGCCGGGCGGGACGCGGCTGTCGTGCTCGTCGAGGACGGCGACGTCGAGGAACGGCAGCGGCCCGCCGAGCAGCCCCTTGCGCGGCACGGCGTGCCCGGGCACGACCGGCACCCGGTAGTGCGCGCAGACCCGGACGACCTGCTCGTGGGTGAGGCCGCGCTGGAGCGGCGGCGGGGTGCCGGCGCCTTCCGCGAGCTCCTCGACCACCGCGGCGACCGGCATGCCCGACTCGATCTGGCCGTACGCGGCGACCACGAAGTCGACGCCGAAGCGCCGCGCGAAGTCGGCGTGGGTGGGCGGCAGCGGGTGCAGCCACACCTTCGACAGCGGGTTGGCGGCGTCCTCGCGCCGCTCGGGGGCGCTGGTCAGCCACGGGATGGCGGCGTCGGTGAGGACCGCGGTGCTGGCACCCGCGGCGGTGATCCGGCCCCAGAACTCGCCGGGGTGGAAGCGGTCCCACAGCGTGACGGTGGCGCCGGTCCACGCGGCGCGCGCGACGCCCGCGAAGGCGCCGTACACGGTGTGCATGGGCAGGTCGCTGTAGATGACGTCGTCGGGCGTGGTGAGCCGGCGCAGCAGGAAGGTGCTCTGCGCGATCCACCGGTGCCGCTGGACGACGGCCTTGGGGCGGCCGGTGTTGCCGGGCGTGTGCAGGATGGCGGCGACGTCGTCGGGGCCGGCGCCGATCTGGGGCGGCAGGGCGCGGGCGAGGAAGCGCGCGTACGGGATCTCGGGGAAGCCGTGCGGCGGCGGGACGCCGACCGAGTCGTGGACGGTGATCCGCGGCGCGTACGGGAGGTGCCGGCGCACGATCTCGAGCCCGGGCAGGCAGGCCCGCTCGGTGACGATCAGCTGCGGGTTGATCGTGCCGAGCTGTTGGAGGAGCAGTTCGCCGGACAGCTCGGGGTCGATCGGGCAGAAGACCGCGCCGGCCTTCCAGATGCCGAACATCCACAGCGCGGCGGCGTAGGGGCTGCGGCAGTGCACGACGACGCGGTCGCCGCGGCGGACGCCGACGGCCTCGAGGTTCCCGGCGATGGTGTCGGTGGCGCGGCGGGCCTCCGCGTAGCTGAGGTCGAGGCCGTGCTCGCCGTAGTGGATGAACACCCGCAGCGGGGTGCGGACCGACCAGGCGTCGAGGGCCTCGGTCACCGGTTCGCCGTCGACGGCGAGTTCGGCGGCGAGCGTGTCGAGGAAGGCCGCTCCGCCGGTGGCGCCCGTGCTGCTGGGTGTCGTCACTGTTGTCCTCACGGGGCACGGTCCCGACGGGCGGTCGGGCCGCATATGGGGGGATCACGGTGGGAGCTGTGTGGCGGTGCGCAGAGTGGAGCCGCAGCGTACCGCCTCGGCGGCGGGTGCGGGGCGGGAGTCTGCGGGCGTTGTCTTCCGCTCGCGGAAAGGTGTACCTAGCATCTGACCGGCGACCGGTGTTGACGCCCGGTCAGTAGCACTCCCCGAAGGAGGCGTGAGACTTGCCCGACAACACATCGGTGGGCGTGGTGACCGCGGAGGAGGTCCGCGGCCGGGTGCGCGATCTGGCGGCCGCGCACGATCCGGCCGGGACCGATCCCGTCGCGTTTCTCGGACACCGGTTCGACGCCGGCCTGGCCTGGGTGCACTTCCCGGTCGGGTGCGGCGGACTGGGCGCGCCGCGCGCGCTCCAGCAGGTGGTGGAGCAGGAGTTGGCCGCGGCGGGCGCGAAGCCGCCGAACGTGTACCGCAACCCGATCGGCCTGGGGATGGGCGCGCCGACCGTCGCCGTGCACGGCACGGACGAGCAGCGGCGGAGGCTGCTGAGGCCGCTGTGGACCGGCGAGGAGGTGTGGTGCCAGCTGTTCTCCGAGCCGGGCGCGGGGTCGGACCTGGCGGGGCTGGCCACACGCGCGGTGCGTGACGGGGACGACTGGGTCGTCAACGGGCAGAAGGTGTGGACGTCCTTCGCGCACAAGGCGCGCTGGGCGATGCTGCTCGCCCGCACCGACCCGGACCTGCCCAAGCACCAGGGGCTGACCTACTTCTTCCTGGACATGACGCTGCCGGGCGTCGAGGTGCGGCCGCTGCGGCAGGCCACCGGGCAGGCCGAGTTCAACGAGGTGTTCCTGACCGACGTGCGGATCCCGGACGCGATGCGCGCGGACGAGGTCGGCAAGGGCTGGGCGGTGTCGAACACGACGCTGATGAACGAGCGCGTCGCGATCGGCGGCGGCGCGGCGCCGCGCGAGGGCGGCGCCATCGCGCCGGTCGCGAAGCTGTGGCGCGAGCATCCCGAGGTGCGCACCGGCGGGCTGCACGACCGGGTGATGCGGGCGTGGGTCGAGGGCGAGGTGGCGCGGCTCGCGAACGAGCGGATCCGGCAGCAGCTGGCGGCCGGCAAGCCGGGGCCCGAGGGGTCGGCGGCGAAGATCTCGTTCGCGCGGATCAACCAGGAGACCACCCGGCTCTGGCTGGAACTCACCGGCGAGGACGGGCTGGCCTACGACGACTGGACGATGCGCCGTGTGGATCTTGGCGGTTCGGACGGCGGGCGAGGCCCCGGCTACTACTACATCCGCGCCAAGGGCAACTCGATCGAGGGCGGCACGACGGAGATCCTGCGCGGCGTGATCGCCGACCGCGTGCTCGAACTGCCGCGTGAGCCGCGGTCCGACACCAAGCTGCCGTGGAAGGAGATCCCTCGGTGACCGAGATCCCCTCGCTGCTGTACTCGGAGATCGAGGACGACGTCCGGGCGACGTTGCGCGGTCTGCTGGCCGACCGGTGTTCGTGGAACGACGTGCTCACACGTGTCGACACGGACGAGCCGTACGACGACGCGCTGTGGAAGGCGGTCGGCGAAGACCTGGGCCTGGCCGGGCTGTTGGTGCCCGAGGAGCTGGGCGGCGCGGGCGGCACGGCCCGCGAAGTGGCCGTCGTGCTCGAGGAACTGGCGCGCGCCGTCGCCCCGGTGCCCTACCTCGCGAGCGCGGTGCTGGCCGTCGGCGCGCTGCTGGCCGCGCCCGAAGGCCCGGCGCGCGACGGGGCGTTGGGCGCGCTGGCGGCCGGTGCCAAGGTGGGCACGCTCGCGGTTCCGGCCACGACGTACGGCGCACCCTTCCCGCTGACGGTGACCGGCGCGCCGGACGGCGACGGGCTGGTGCTGACCGGCGCGGTGACCAGCGTGCTGGCGGCCGATCGGGCGGACCTGCTGGTGGTGCCGGTGGTCGTGGCCGGCGAGCCGTATCTTGCGCTGGTCGACGGCACCGCGCCGGGTCTGACCCGTGGCCGGATCACGACGCTGGACGCGACGCGTCCGGTCGGCCCGGTGACGCTCGACGGGGTCCCGGCGGCGGTCGTGGCCGGGCCCGACGCGGCCGAGGCGGCGCTGCGGCACGCCCTCGGCCTCGGTGCGGCCCTGCTGGCGTCCGAGCAACTCGGCGTGTCCGAGCGGGCGTTGGAAGAGGCGGTCAACTACCTGAAGGTGCGCCACCAGTTCGGCCGGCCGATCGGCTCGTACCAGGCGCTGCGGCACCGTGCGGCCGACCTGTGGGCGGACATCGCGGCGGCTCGGGCGACCGCCCGCTACGCGGCGGCGGCCTTCGCCGACGGCTCCCCCGACGCGGAGGTCGCGGCGTCGCTGGCCCAGGCGTACTGCGGCGACGTCGCGGTGCACGCGGCCGAGGAGTGCGTGCAGATGCACGGCGGCATCGGGTTCACGTGGGAGCACCCGGCCCACCTGTACCTCAAGCGGGCGATGAGCCTGTCGCTGCTGCTCGGCACCGCCGACCGGCACCGCACGGTCCTGGGCGGCCTGGTGGACCTGCCGCCGGCCTGACCGCGACGCACTGCGAGGCTTCCGGCCGGGGCGCGGGCTGTGCCTGCCCCGGCTGGAAGCCGGCCGTCACCAGAGCCCGATCGCCGCGAGCGTGGCGACGACCGCGACCGCGACGACCTTGATCCGGCTGAGCTCGAACGCGGTGTCGCTCGGCTGGTTGGCGGCCGGGTCGTTGTACCGCCACGACTCCGTCTCCCACCAGCCGTCCTCGGAACTGACCGCCCAGCCGATGCCGCAGAAGACCATTACGACGATCCACAGGAAGACGATCCAGCCGTGTGTCATGGCGCTGCACCCCGTTCGGTGATGATCAACTACCCGTCACGCTAGACCCGTCGCGTGCCGGGCGGCTGAGGCACTTCCCTCCGTCGGGGAACCCGGGGTGCGAGGGACGGACTCGCACCCCGGGTCCGAACAGGGGGACGGGCGGGGCTACTTGAGGCCGGCGTCCAGCGCGGCGATCAGCTCGCCGTTGGCGGTGTCGCCGCTGAACTCCCAGAAGAAGGCGCCGCGCAGGTTCTGCGCCTTGGCGTACGCCATCTTGCCGGTGACGGTCGCCGGGGTGTCGTAGCTCCACCAGTTGGTGCCGCAGTGCGCGTAGGCGGTGCCGGCGACGGTGCCGGTCACCGGGCACTGCGTCTTGAGCTTGTAGTAGTCCTCGATGCCCTGCTCGTAGGTGCCGGGCGCGGGCCCGGTGGCGGTGCCGCCCGGCGCGTCCTGCGTGACGCCCGTCCAGCCGCGTCCGTAGAAGCCGATGCCGAGGTTGATCTTCGAGGCGGGAACGCCCTTGGACAGGTACTTCTGGATCGCGGCGTCCGTGTTGAAGCCCTGGATCGGGATGCCGTTGTACGAGGTCAGCGGCGAGTGCGGGGCGGTCGGCCCGGTCTTGTCCCACGCGCCGAAGAAGTCGTACGACATCACGTTGTACCAGTCGACATACTGCGCGGCGCCCGCGTAGTCCGCCGCGTCCATCTTGCCGCCCGCCGAGCCGTCGGCGGTGACCGCGGCGGTCACCAGCGCGGCGGAGCCGAACTTCGCGCGCAGCGCGGCGAGCAGGTTCTTCAGCGCCGCCTGGCCGCTGGTGTCGCACGACAGGCCGCAGGCGTTGGGGTACTCCCAGTCGATGTCGATACCGTCGAACACGTCGGCCCAGCGCGGGTCCTCGACCAGCTTGTAGCAGGAGTCCGCGAAGGCCGCCGGGTTGGCCGCGGCCTGTCCGAAGCCGCCGGACCACGTCCAACCGCCGAACGACCACAGGATCTTCAGGTTCGGGTACTGCTTCTTGAGCTTGCGCAGCTGGTTGATGTTGCCGGCGACGGGCTGGTCCCACGTGTCGGCGACGCCGTCGACGCTGGTGGCCGCGTCGTAGGTCTTCTGGTAGTCGGCGTAGGCGTCGCCGATCTGGCACGCTCCGCCGGTGACGTTGCCGAAGGCGTAGTTGATGTGCGTGAGCTTGGCCGCCGAGCCCGAGGTGACGATGTTCTTCACCTGGTAGTTGCGCTGGTAGATGCCCCAGTCGGTGAAGTAGCCCAGACGGACCTTGTCGCCGCCGGGATTGCCGCCCCCGCCTCCGGTGGTGGTGACGACGAGCGGCGGGGACGCCGGACCGGTCTGGCCGGCGGTGTCGCGCGCGACGACCGTGTAGGTGTGCGTGCTGCCCTTGGCGAGGCCGCTGTCGTCGTACGAAGTGCCGGTCACCGTGGCGATCTTGGCGCCGTCCCGGGACACGTCGTAGTTCGTGACGCCGTGGTCGTCGGTGGCGGGCGGCCACGTGAGGGTGAGCGCGGTGTCGCCGACGTTGCCCGCGGACGGCCGGCCCGGCGCGGACGGCGGGTTGTCGGTCGGCTGCGAACCGCCGTCGCAGGAGCCGCCGTTGAGCTTGCAGCCGGACGGCGCGCCGGAGCCGGCGCCGTTGAACCCGAAGGTGGCGCTCGCGCCGGGGGCGAGGGTACCGTTCCAGCCGACGTTCTTGGCGGTCCAGTGGTTGCCGGAGGAGGTCACGGTCGCCTCCCAGAACCCGGTCACCGAGGTGCCGGCCGGGTAGTCCCACTCGACGATCCACGACGTGAGGGTCGTGGTGCCGGTGTTCTTGATCGTCCACTGGGCGCCGAACCCGGTGCCCCAGTCCTGGGTCTTGGTGTAGGTGGCGGTGGCGGACGTGGCCGCCGACGCGCTGGCGGGGAGGCCGACCATGGCCGCGAGGGGGAGGACCAAGGCCACCAGGGCGGCGGCGAGCCTGCCCCTGCCCCGGCGGTGGGCACGTGCGCGTGTGCTGCTCAAGACTGCTCCCGAGTGAGGTCCGACTTGCGGGAAGGTGGGACCCTGCTCCGTCCGGCGGACCCGCGTGGCCATCACGCGTCCGTCAAGCAGTGCGGCCGATCGTAGAAAGGTCTGGACCACACGGTCAATGGTCCAGACCAAAAATGAGGGACCGGGCACGCGGAAGCACCCGGCCGGGGCCGCGTCGCGGGCCCGGGGCCGGGTAGGTGTCACATGTGGGGATCACGAACAGGCGCCGCGTCCGGCACCACGGCATGGAGCCGGTCGACGCCGTCACCGACCTGCCGCTGCGCCGCGTCATGTCGTGGTGGGCGCTCGTCCTGAGCGTGCTCGGCGCCGCCGGATGCGCGTGGGCGGCGGCCGAATTCAGCCTGCACCAGGGCATCTGGATCTTCGCCGCCGCGGCGCTGGCGCTCACGGCCCTCGTCGCCGCGGTCGACCTGCTGGTGATCCACTACCGGATGCACCACCACGAGTACTGAGCCTGCGCGGGCGCGCCTGAGCGCCCGACGGCGGGCGCTCCCGTCAGGTACGCGGACGTCAGGCGAGCATGCGGACGACCATCACCACCGCGTACGCCAGCACCGCGAACAACGTGACCAGCACCGCGACCAGCAGCCACGCCCGCGGGTTGCGCCCGGGCGCGGGCGGCGCCTCGATCGCCTCGGCCGATCCGTCGGCCACGGGGTTCTCGCTCACCTGTACCTCCGGAGGATGCCCCGGTCTTCAGGCCGGGGAGGAATGCGGTCGCCCGCAGAGTCGTGCTGGGAACACCGAGCCGCTGCCGGGTGGCACAGCGTCGGCCCCGCGCTTGGGCGGGAGTGTCGGTGGGGATCGCTAGCGTCGCTCGGGTGACGACGACGCGGGGCGCCGAGGAGGGGTCCCAGCATGCCCGGCACACCTACCGGCTTCGTGTGTCGTCGACCGCGCGGGCGGCGCTGTTGGAGGAGTGGTCGCGGTGCCGGTGGGTCTGGAACGAGTGCGTCGCCCGGTCGAGGAAGGCCCACGCGGACCGCGAGAACATCGGCCCGGCAGCGCTGGACCGGATGCTGACCCACGCCCGCACGATCACTCCCTGGCTGCGCGAAGGGAGTTCGGTCCCACAACAGCAGACCATCCGGGATTTCGGCAAGTCCCGCGCCAAGGCGGTCAAGGACATCCGCGACCGGCTGCCTCAGCATCGCCGGGCGGGGATGCCTCGGTGGAGGAAGCGGCGCGGGTCCGCGCCGACCTTGAACTACACCCGGCGCGGGTTCCGCCTCAAGGACGGACGGCTGCACCTGGCAGGCGGGATCGTCGTGACGGTGGTGTGGTCGCGTCATCTGCCCGCCGATCCGTCGAGTGTGCGGGTCTACCGCGATGTGCTCGGGCATTGGTACGCCTCGTTCGTGGTCCCCGCCCGGGTCGAGCCGCTGCCCGCGACGGGCCGGGTCATCGGGGTCGACTGGGGCGTGCGCGAGACCGCGACCACGACCGACGACGCATACGACCTTCCGCAGGCGGAACACGGCCGCAAAGCGGCCGTACGGCTGGCCCGCTACCAGCGGATGATGGCGCGCCGCAAACCCGCGAAGGGCAAACCCGGATCGAACGGCTACAAGGCCGCCGGGCGTCAGGCAGCGAAGGTCTACACCAAGGTCGCCCGGCAGCGCCAGGACACCGCCCGCAAGTGGGCCAAGCGCATCGTCGCCGAACACGACGCCGTCGCGGTCGAGGATTTCCGGCCCAGGTTCCTCGCCAAGTCGTCGATGGCTCGCGTGGCCGCCGACGCCGCGATCGGCGCCACGAAGAACGCCCTGATCGAGATGGGCCGTAAACACGGACGAGACATCCGTCTCGTCAACCCCGCGCACACCACGATGGACTGCGCACGGTGCGGAGCGAGAGCCAAGCACGCACTCCCCCTTTCCGAGCGAACCTACGTCTGCAGCGAGTGCGGAGCCTCGTCCCCCCGGGACAAGAACTCCGCCCGTGTGATGCTGATCCGGGCAGGTCTGAACCCGGCTGGTGTCGAGGGCATAGGACCTGGCTGTCCGCCGGACAGCCAGGCAGCCTGAGCCACGAATCCCTTCCCCTCAGGGAGGGGAGCAGTCAAGAAACCTCCACTGCCTCCACACACCACAACGGCCGTCCCACCCAGCGTCGCACCGGGTGAGACGGCCGTGCATCAGCCGCCAGGAGGAGTCAGGCGGACGGCGGGACTCCTCCGCCCGGACCACCCGGTCCCACGCCCTGCTGCGCCGCGATGAGCCGGGCCAGCCAGAAGCGCAGGAACGACGACAGCGAGTAGCGCACGAACAGCGCCATGCCCGCGATAGAGATGGTCACGCCCAACAGCCCGGCCACGATGGCGTCGTACTGCGTCAGGTACAGCGTCGTGGTGTGCGACATGATGTACGCGCCGATGCCGGTACCGATGCCGCCGACCATCAACAGGACGCCCAACCACATCAGTTGGGTGTCCATCGTGGTCGTGGGCGTCTTGACGCGCAGCCCGGCGACCTCCTGGGTCAGCGCGTGCGAACGCGACCCGGCCGGTGGGGCCGGAGGCTGTTCGGGGAAGGGGACAGGGGTGCCCGCCGGAACGGTCGGCGGAACACCGGCGGTGTTCGTGCTCATGGGTTCACCTCGTGTCTCGCCGTCGTTTTCGGGCGCGGGAGGGGCCTGTTCGCCGCCGAGATAGGCGGTGTAGCGGTCGGCGCCGACGGGCAGCACGACCGTGCTGTGGTCCGGCTCCGAAGGGTCGGCCTGCGCGGCCGGATCGCGCGGGTCGGACGGCGTTCCGGTCATGGTCGGCTCCCCCTGTGGCTCGTCGCCGCCGCCCAGGTACGCGCTGTGCAGCCGCGAGGCGATGGCGTCGGGCGTGCCCACCGCGGTGATCCGGCCGCCGGTCATCACGGCCGCCAGGTCGGCGACGCCCAGTGCGGTCTTCGCGAACTGCTCGACGAGGAGCACCGTCACGCCGGTCCCGGCGATGCGGGCGACGATCTCGAAGAGCTGCTCGACGACGAGCGGAGCGAGCCCCATCGACAGTTCGTCGATGAGCAGCACCGCGGGGTCGGTCGCGATGGCCCGGGCCATGGCGAGCATCTGCTGCTCGCCGCCGGACATCGTGCCGGCCGCCTGACGGCGCCGCTGCTTGAGCCGGGGGAAGATCGGGAAGACGCGTTCCTCGATGTCGGCCCGGGACACCCCCCGGTAGCTGGCCATCCACAGGTTCTCGGACACCGTCAGATTCGGGAAGACCCCCCGGCCCTCGGGAATGCTGCACAGTCCCAGGCGGGCCAGCTCGACGGGCGCCGCGCCGGTGACGTTGCGGCCGGCCAGCCACAGTTCGCCCGCGGTCGGCGGGTGCATCCCGGACGCGACCTTGAGCATCGTGGTCTTGCCGGCGCCGTTGGGGCCGAGCACCGCGACCACGGTGCCGGCCGGCACCGCCAGGTCGATGCCGTGCAGCACCTCGACCTGCTCGTACGCCGCCTTGACGCCGCGCAGTTCGAGCAGCGGCGGAGCGACCGCCGGGCCCGGGACGGGCAGTTCCAGGGTCTGTGTCACGATCCCCCCAGCGCTTCGGTGTCCTCGTCCGACTCGCCGAGGTACGCCGCGCGCACCGCCGGGTCGGCCTGGATCTGGTCGCAGGTGCCCTGGGCGAGCTTCTTGCCGAAGTCGAGCACGTGCAGTTCGTCGCACACCGACATGACCAGGTCCATGTCGTGCTCGACGAGCAGCACCGCGACGCCGTCGTCGGCCACTTCGCGCAGCACGCGGGAGAACGCGGCGGTCTCCGCCTCGTCCTGCCCGGACGCCGGCTCGTCGAGCAGCAGCACCCGCGGGCGGCACGCCAGCGCCCGCGCGAGCTCGACCATGCGGCCCTGCCCGGTGGGCAGTTGGTCGGCGCGGACGTCCGCGACGGCGGTGAGGCCGAGCCGCTCGACCAGCGTCTCGGTGGTCGGCCCGGCGCGTTCCGCGCTGCGGTGCCGCCGACGGAACTCGGAGGCGGCGACGTGGATGTTCTCGCGCACCGACAGCGAGCCGAACAGCTCCAGGCGCTGGAAGGTGCGCGCCATGCCGCGCCGCGCGCGCCGGTAGGGCGGCAGCTTGCTGATGTCCCGGCCGTCGAGCGTGACACTGCCGCGGGTGGGCGGCTGCAGCCCGGTGATGACGTTGAACATCGTGGTCTTGCCGGCGCCGTTGGGCCCGATCAGGCCGGTGATCTGCCCGTTGAGGGCGCGCAGGCTGATGTTGTCCAGCGCGGTGTGCCCGCCGAACCGGACGGTGACGTCGTTGACCTCAAGACCCATGGCGGCCTCCGGACAGGGCGGTGAGCGGCGGCAGCCCGAGCGTGCGGTCGAGCGCCTCGATGTCCTCAGGGGTGAACGGCACGCTCAGGCCGAGCTTCTCGGGCGGCGCGGTCATGCCCTCGGGCAGCACCGGCTGCCCGCCCGGGGCACCGGACTTGCGGTTGTCGATGCCGCGCGACACGGACGAGATCAGGACGACCGACAGCGCGATGACGATGACCATCACCCAGTTGCCGACCAGGTCCGCCTGGCGCACCGCGAACGCCGCGACGATCACCGCGGCGCCGCCGGCGAGGACGAACGGGTGTTTCAGGGCCGGATCCCACTTGGGCCGCAGCTGCGCGGCCACCATGCCGTTCGGGTTGCGGCCGAGCGCGACGCCGTTGAGGCCGATGAGGATGGTGGTCAGCTGCGTCCAGTCGGGGAACAGGTTGATCATGAGCGGGGTGCCCAGCAGCGTCCCGGCGAACAGCGCCGCGCCCGGCGAGGTCAGGCCGGCGATGACCATCGACATCAGGATCGAGAGACCGGTGAAGAACTCGAAGTTGTTCGGGCTCACCGAGCGGACCGCGCCGCCGTAGATGCCGCCGCCGACGCCCGCGATCGCCGCCGACGTGGCGAACACCGCGAGCGTGGTCAGCTTGTGGTTCATGCCGAGCGTCGCGCACGCCGCCGGGCTGTCCTTCAGCGCGAGCAGCCGCTTGCCGAACTCGGCGCGGCGGATGGCCACCACAAGCAGGCTGACCAGTGCGAACGCCACGGCGCCGAACACGAAGTAGGCGCGGTCGCCGGTGATGTCGACGCCGGGCAGGTCGAACCGCTTGATCTGCAGGCTGCCGCTCTTGAAGACGTAGTACTCGTGGTGGCCCCAGTGCCACTTGGGCAGCAGGAAGAACCACCGGTCGAGCGCGACGGCGAACGCCGCTGTGGCGAGCGCGAGGTAGATGCCGGAGAGGCGCAGCGCGGGCAGCGCGACCACCGCGCCGACCGCGGCGCAGATCAGCGCCGCCCACAGCAAGGCGATCGGCTGCCCCTCCCGCCCGAGGTGGGCGACGGTGATGGCACCGATGCCGGCGAAGCCGAGCTGGGCCAGCGACAGCTGTCCGGCGTATCCGATGAGCGGGATCATCGACAGGCCGATGATGCCGAGGCCCCACATCTTGGTGCTGGAGAAGACGTCGTTGTCGCTCAGCGTGCGGGACGCGACGATGCCGCCGAACACCACCGCGGCCGCGAACATCGCGCCGCCGGTCCAGGTGGGTTTGCGGGAGAACTCGCGCGTCCGCGTGCTGGCGTGGCCGCGCAGCTGGGACTGCGGCATGAGCAGCAGCGCGATGAACAGCACCACCACGGGGACGCTGCCGATGAACCCGGCGAGGTACGGGTAGCCGGCATCCCACTTGGGCACGTAGTTGGTGGCCAGCGCGCCCGCCACGCCGATGACCATGGCGCCGACGAACGTCATCGGCAGGCTGCGCAGCCGGCCGATGACCGCCGCCGCGTACGCGTTGACGATCAGCAGGGTCAGCGGCAGCGGGCTCAGCGACAGCTTCGGCGCGACCAGGATGCCGGCGAGGGCCGCCAGGCTGGTGCCGATCGCCCACGCGAGCATGCCGGACGCCTCGGGGCGCGAGCCGTTGAGGACGGCCAGCGAGCGGTCGTCGACGGTGGCGCGCATGGCGACGCCGATCCGCGTGCGGGTCAGCAGGATCCACAGCGCGACGGCGACGGCCAGCGCGACGCCGAGCGTGATCAGGTCGGCGTAGGCGAGGTTGACGCCGCCGACCTTCCACACGTGCCCGGCGTAGAACGGCAGCACGGTGCGGTTGACCGACGGGTCCCAGATCCACAGGTCGGCGGCGACCAGGGACAGCAGGATGGCGACCGTGACCATGAGCTTGGTGGCCTGCGACGCGCCTTCGAGGCGGCGCATGATCACCAGGTGCAGCGCGATGCCGAACAGCGGGGCGAACCCGAGCAGGACGACCGGCAGCGCCAGCCACACCGGCCATCCCCAGGCGTGTTCGAACTGCCAGTACAGGAACGCCGAGAACATGCCGGTCGCGCCGTGGGCGAAGTTGAAGATGCCGGTGGTCGTGTACGTGAGTGTCAGACCGCCCGCGGTGATCGCGTAGATGCCCCCGGTGGCAAGGCCGATGATGACGAAAGTGATGAACTCTTGCACGTGCCCTCCGTGGGGCCGTGGCCGGCGGTGCCGTGCCGGTCGGACCGCGCCTGATCGGTCGAGGGATGTCCGCGGGTCCGGCCCCGGGCGGACGCCCGGGGCCGGATGCGCGGATCAGGTGTAGCTCTGGTCGAGCATCACCGTGTTGTCCGGGGAGCAGTTGAAGATCGAGCCCGGCGCCCCGTTGGGCTTGGTCGTCTCCAGGTCGGGCGGGAAGCCCTTGTCCTTGTCGAGTTTGACCAGGACGAAGCACGGGTTCGCGTGCATCTCGTTCAGGGGGCCGACGTCGTTCGGCGCGAACAGCCCGCCGCCCGTCCACGCCTTGCGCTTGGCCTTGTCCAGGACGCAGTCGACGGTCAGGTCCGCGCCGCAGTCCTTGGCCGCCGCGGCCCACAGCAGCCACGCGTTGAGGCCCGCGTAGTTGAAGTAGACCATCCGGCCGTTCTTGTTCTTGGTGTGGTACAGGTCGAGCGCGAGCTTGGCCGCCGGGTTCTGGTCGGCGATCTCCTGCGGCCAGAACGTCGTGTAGACGTACAGGTCGGGGAAGTTCACGTCCTTGGCGGTCTGGATGTTGAAGTTGTTGTAGGCCGATTGGTCGGACAGGATCGCCTTGGGCGCCCACCCGGCGTTGTTCATCTCCTGCACCAGCGACGTCGCGTTCACCGCGAACACCCCGGCGCTGACCAGGATCTGCACGTCGGCGGCCTTGAGCGCCTCGACGACGGACCGCCAGTCCTGGCCCATCGGGGCGGCGAGCTGCTTCGCGACGACGGTGCCGCCGGCCTTGCCGATGGCGTCCGCGTAGCGGTCGGCGACGACCGCGAGGTCGCCGAAGTTCTGGCCGAGGATGCCGACCTTGCCCTTGGCGTCGGGGAACTTCTCGAACAGCGCCTTGTACGCGCCGACCGGGCCCTCGTTGGCGGGGATGCCGCCGGGCTGCACCTGGAGCGGCGCGTTGACCGCGGCGGTGGTGACGACGTAGCCGGGGATGGCACCGAGCTTGCAGTCCAGGCGCGGTTCGACGGTGGCGTTGTCGATCGGGTTGCCGCCGCCGACCAGCATGAAGTCGGACTGGCACGCCTCGTTGATCTTGCTGGCGGCGTCCATCAGCATGCCGTCGCGCTTGTTCACCTTGATCTTGCGGCCGTTGATGCCGCCGGCGTCGTTGCACCACTTGCTGAACGCGTCGGCCATGTCGAAGAACTCCTGGCCGAGCCCCGGCTGCATCTGGTTGCCCGGGTCGCCCATGGTGGTGACCGCGATCTCGTTGTCGGTCACGCCGCGCGACTGGTTCCCCGACGGCTTCCAGTCCGCGGGGCGCGGGCCGCACAGGCCCTTGAGGTCGCCGAAGTCGCCGCCGGCCGGCATGCCCTTGGGCGCGGCCGCGGGCTGGTTGCCGCCCCCGCCGCCGCCCACGTTGCCCTCCGCGATCCGGTCCGCGCCCGAACGGCTGCAGGCCGCGACGAAGAGCAGCGGCACCACCATGGCCACCGTCCAACGCCGCGTCCTCCGCCTAGCGGATAGTGACGCCATCAGCCCTCCCGACACTTGGGTCCGCTGACCGGACGCAAGGTGTCCTGGTCGGCATTTCGTCGCGCTTGTGGTGCGGTCGTGCAGTGGTGCTGACCTGGCTACCTGCTGGCCTCGGCCCCACGATCGGACGGGGCGGGAGCGGCGATGGCCCGGAACTGCCATCAGACAATGGACCATGGAGCGATGGCCGGGACATTAACGGCGACCCCATCAGGGTGCAAGAGCCGTCCGGCGGTCAAAAGGGCCGGTCAGATAACGGATCGGCATGGGAACGGCGCGTCTCGGGGAAGGACGACGACATGCCTGTGAAGCGAGATGACGACACAGCGACAATCGAGGTCATCGATCGGGTGTCGACGGGGAACGGCGAGTTGGTGCTGCGGTGCTCTGGCGGCCACTACGAGATCATCAGCAACGGCGTGTTCCTCATGGACACGCGCGACGGGGCCTCGGAGCGGCTACTGGTGGACGCGGCGGCTGACGCGGCGTCAGGACCAGGCGGCCGTACGGGCCTTCGGCTGCTGATCGGCGGCCTCGGGGTCGGCTTCTCGCTCGGCGCCGCGGTGGCGCATCCGGCGGTCGGCGCGGTGACGGTCGTCGAGCGGGAGGAGCCGGTGATCGCCTGGCAGCGCGGGCCGCTCGCGCCGTTCTCCGGGCACGCGCTCCGCTCCCCTGATGTGACGGTTCGTCACGACGACCTGCTGGACTGGGCGTTCGGACCGGGCGACGAGGCGGCGTACGACGCGCTGTGCCTGGACGTCGACAACGGCCCGGACTGGACCGTCACCGAGGGCAACCGCGCGCTGTACGGCCCGTCCGGTCTGCGCGCGCTGCGCGGCAAGCTGGCGCCGGGCGGGGTCCTGGCGGTGTGGAGCGCGGCGGCGAGCCCGGCGTTCGAGCGGGCGCTCGGCGAGGTGTTCGCGGAGGTGCGGGTGGAAGAGGTTCCCGTGCGCGTACCGAGAGGCGTTCCCGACGTGGTGTTTCTCGCCTGTTAAGGCAGCGTTTCCGCAGGTCACAGGGCGAGAAGCGACGTCTGACACACTGTCAGGGAAAACTTGTGTGAGTCCACCGACCCATGTCAGCATGCGATGACGGAAGCGGCGCGGGCGAGGGGACGGACACGGACATGGCGGCGGACATGGCGGCGGACAAAGCGACGGGCACTGCTTACCTGGCCGACCGGCTCGCCCTGCGCGACCTCGTGGAGACGTACGCGCACGGCGCCGACCGGCGCAAGCCCGAGCTGGTCGCCTCGATGTTCCTGCCCGACGGCAGCCTGACCGTGCACCGCGACCCCGGCGCCGCGCCCATCACCCGCACCGGCCGCGAGCAGATCGCCGCCGCCATGGCCGGCCTCGACCGCTACATCGCCACGCAGCACCTGGTCGCGAACCAGCTCGCCACGATCGACGGCGACCGCGCGGAGGCCGAGACGTACTGCACGGCGCACCACATCTACGAGGACGAGGCCGGCGTGCGCCGCGACCGCGTCATGGCGATCCGGTACGTCGACACCTATGCGCGCACGCCCGAGGGTTGGCGCATCGCGACCCGCACGCTGCACTGCGACTGGGTCGAGGACCGGCCGCTGACGATCCCGTCCTGACGTCCGAGCCCCCGCCCGACCACCGGACCCGACGCGAACCGATCACGTGAGCACGGACACCACGCACCCCGCCGACGCGCCGCACCCGGCCGCGACCACCGCCTCCCCCGTCACGTCCTCCACGGACGCCGAACCGGCCCGCCGCGGCCCCACCCTGATCCTCACCGCCCTGGCGTTCGCCGCGACGTCGATCGCCGTGATGCAGACCGTCGTCACGCCGATCCTGCCCAAGCTGCAGGGCCGCCTCGGCGTCTCCAGCTCGGCGATCGCCTGGGTGCTCACCGGCAACCTGCTCGCGGCCGCCGTCGCCACCCCGCTCATCGGGCGGCTCGGCGACCTGCGCGGCAAGAAGCGCTACCTGCTGGTCTCGCTCGGGGCGGTGCTGGCCGGGTCCGTACTCGCGGCGCTGACCACGTCGTTCACGATGCTGGTCGCCGCGCGCGTCCTGCAGGGCCTCGGCGGCGGCGTGGTGCCGCTCGCGCTCAGCGTGGTGCGGGACGAGTTCCCCCGGCACCGCACGGCCGGCAGCATCGCGGTGATCGGCGCGACCATCAGCGTCGGCTCGACGTTCGGCTCGGTCATGACCGGGCTGATCGCCGACCGCGCCGACTACCACCTGTTGTTCTGGCTGTCGGCCGCGGTGTCCGCGGTGTCCATCGCCCTGGTGTGGGCGATCGTCCCCGACAGCGTGCGGCGCCGGCCGGGCCGCGTCGACCTCGTCGGCGCGCTCACGCTGTCCGGCTGGCTGGCGGCGCTGCTGGTGGCCGTCAGCCAGGGCAGCAAGGTCGGCTGGGGAGCCCCGGTCGTCGGCGGCGGATTCGCCCTCGCCGCCGCGCTGTTCGCCGTCTGGGTGTGGTGGGCCCTGCGCTGCCCCGAGCCGCTGGTCGACCTGCGGGTCATGACGCGCCGCCCGGTCCTGCTCGCGGGACTGTCCGGAATGCTCACCGGCATGGCGATGTACGGCTCGGGCCTGCTGTTCGCGCCGTTCCTCCAGGCCCCCGCGACGCGCGGCTACGGCTTCGGCACCACCGTGCTCGCCGCGTCGCTGTACATGCTGCCCGGCGCGCTCGGCAACCTCGCCGCCGCGCCCGTCGCCGGACGGATGATCAACCGGTACGGCCCCAAGCCCGCCCTGGTCGGCGGGCCCGCGCTGAGCGCGGTCAGCTTCGCCGCGCTGCTGCCGCTCACCGGGCACATATGGGCGTTCTCCGCGGTGTTCACGGTCTTCGGCTTCGGCCTCGGCCTGGCGTTCGCGGCGATGCCGGCCACCGTCAACGCCAACGTGCCGTCCGGCATGACCGGCGTCGCGAACGGCATGAACGCGGTCATGCGCACCATCGGCGGCGCGGTCGGGGCGGCGGTGCTCGGCGCGGTGCTGACCGCCGTCACGCTGCCCGCCGCGCCGGGAGCCACGCGTGCCGCCCCGAGCCTGACCGCGTACCAGATCTGCTTCGGCATGCTCGCGCTCGGCTGCCTGGTCAGCGCCGTGATCGCGCTCGCGGTGCCGACGGCCGGGCCCGCCGCCCCGGGAAAAGCAGGAGCCCCCCGCGCGGCCCGGTGACATGCTTTCCCTATGGCCCTAGGAACGTCCGGATCCGACTCCTCGTCGTCGGAGCACCCCTCCCCCACGCTGACCCTCAGGCTCGCCGACGACCTGCACCTGTTCCTGCCCCCGAAGCTGCGCGACGGCCGCGTGACCGCCGCCGTCGCCGACGACTCGACGCTCGGCCACCTCGTCGAGTCGGCCGGTGTGCCGCTGCCCGAGGTCGGGCGCCTGGTGGTCGACGGGGTCGAGGCACCCGTGTCGTTCCGGCCCGCCGGAGGCGAGGACGTCGAGGTCTACGCGGTCGCCAGGCCTCAGGCGGTGCCCGAGCCCGAGCTGCGGTTCCTGCTCGACGTCCACCTCGGCGCGCTGGCCCGGCGCATGCGGCTCGTCGGCCTGGACACCGCGTACCACAACGACTGCGACGACCCGGTCCTCGTCGAACAGGCCAACGCCGAACGCCGCGTGCTGCTCACCCAGGACCGCGGCCTGCTGCGCCGCCGCAACCTGTGGTTCGGCGCCTACGTGCGCGGCACCCGCTCCGACGCCCAACTCGACGACCTGCTCCGCCGCTTCGCCCCGTCGCTCGCGCCCTGGACGCGCTGCACCTCGTGCAACGGCGAACTGCGGCCGGTCCCGAAGGAGTCGGTGACCGCCGACGTCGAGCCCGGCACCCTCGCCGCCTTCGAGTCGTTCGCGCGCTGCGCCGACTGCTCACGCGTGTACTGGCACGGCTCCCACGGCGGGCACCTGGACGAGATCGTGGACACGGCACTGCGCACGGTGGCGGCCGCGGGGTGACCCGCGCCCGGCCCCGGGGCGGGAAGCCTCGGGGCCGGAAGCCAGGAGGTCTGAAGGCGGAGGGTCGGACCCTCGGAGCCGGATCAGTCGCTTCCGGCCACCCGAGTCGCCTCACCACTCCCCTGCACGGGCACGCGAGGCGGCGGAGCCTCCTCCGGAACCGCGACCACCCCGCCCTCGCTCTCCCCTTCCGCGTCCCCGTCCGCGGGCTGTTCCGCCGCCATCCGCATCCGCTCGAACTCGGCCACCGGGTCCACGCCCCGCTGCCGCAGCAGCCGCAGCACCTCGGCCAGCACGTCGCGGGTGCGCAGCAGTTCGCTGGCCAGGTTCATCGCGCCGACGTCCTCGACCCAGTCCGCGAGCGCGAACGCGCGTTCGGCTCCGACCAGCTCGTGGTGCTTGCGCAACGGCTTGGGGACACCCACCCAGCAGTCGAACGGCGACGACGCCGGAAGCGCGGACTCGGTGCGCGGGCGCGGGACTTCCTTCACGGCCGTGGACCTCACGTCGGGGTCGGGGGGTTCCGCGGAATGCTGAACTCCGTGACCGGCGGTGCGCAGAAGATCGTCAGGTCGCAGGCGACCTGCACGGCCTCGCTCGGCGCATGGCCCAGGTGCAGCGCTGCCCGCGCGTACTCCCAGCCGGAACCGATCGCGGCGAACTCAGCGTAGGTGACATCGAAGTCCGAGTCGATCTCGAACAGTTTCCCGTCGAACCCGAACAGGAACGACGAGTTCGCCTCGAAGCCGCTCATCTTCCGCTTCGCCCACTCGACGTACTCGGCGTAGAACTCGAGCACATCCCTCTCCTCGGACGAGGCCGGCATGTGCGTATCCAGGAACAACCGCATCAGGTTGACGTCCCGCAGATGCCCCGACCCGCCGAACACCAGCGCCTCGCCGATCTTGTACAGCTTGGTGCCCTCGGTCCTGGCCTGCCCCCACGTCACCTGCGAGTCCGCCGCGATGACGATCCGCTCTTCGACGATCTTGCCCGCTATCACCGTCACACCCGCAGGATCCCAGATCCACCCCACTCGAACACAGGTCTACCCCACCCCGGTTGCCGGGACCCGCACACATCACTCGTCCGGCGGACCGACACCGAGCCACCCTCAGGTACCGGCGCAACTCCCCGCCGTCCATGGCCCGCAGATCATCGTCGGACGGCTTCCCCGCCGGTCCGGCATCAAGCACCGTCGTACGCCCCCGCCCAGTAGTCCCCGCCATCCCAGTTGTGGTCGTCGGCGTAGTCGTTGTACTCGTCGTGCGTCATGCTGCTGTAGGGGTCGGCCCCCCACTGCTCATCTTGGAAGATGTCCTCGTTGATCTCGTCGTAGCTTCCCGAGCGGTCGACCCTGATGCCCGCCTTTTGGAACGCCTCCTTGCCGGCCTGGTGGCACGAGCAAGGGTTGAGCTTCTGGTAGTGACCGCTGTGGTCGTTCATCCATTCGATCACGAAGCTGCCGCCGGGCCCCTTGCGGATCCGCCCCTCACCGACGGCCACAAGAACGTCGTCGCTCTCTTGGAGGTCCATGTTCAAAGCGGTGTGGGCGATCTCCTCCTCGCCGACGTGCTGCGGAACGATGACCAGGGTTCCGTCCTTACGAACGCCCCACTTGATCAGACCGTCACCCATTTCGACGTAGGACTGGAACTGCGCCGTTCCCGGCTTCGCCGGAGCCGCGACGCCCTCGTTCTTCGCCCTGGTGATCTCCTCCTCGCGGTGCGCTCCCGTGCTCGCGTTCTTCAGCTCGCACGGCCCGGTGTTGTGGACCAGCACCGGCACGCCGCCCGCGACCACGAAGTACGTGTGGACCGCGTCGATCGTCAGGTTGTAGGTGCGGACCGTGGTCGTGTAGTGCCTGCTGGCCAGAACCTTCGCGCGACCGCCCGGCGTCTGGAGTTCGTCGCCGATCCTGAGGTCCTCGGCCTCGGTCCACCGGCCTGTGGTGAGGTCGTAGAACAGGTGATGCGCGGTCGTGGTGACGGTGCCCTGGTCGGCGGTGGAGCCGACGGTCAGGTCCACGTAGGCCACGTCGTCGTCCGTGACCACGACGTCGGTGACGGTGTGGTGCTGAGGCGTGCCGTCACCCGGTTCGGCGTTGGCGATCTCGTCGCCGACCCGGACCTGCTCGATGGCCTTGGTCGTGCCGTCCGCCATCAGGACCGGTGTGCCGGCGACGAAGCTGTTCGGGCCGCAGCCACGCCCGGGGCGCACGCTGTTGCTCGAGCCGGCGAACGCCGAGACGGTCTCGGCGGCGACCCCGACGGTCACGAGCCCGGTCGCGGTGCAGTACACCGTGCAGGCCGCGCTCGCGGCGCTTCCGGCCGCGCCGACGGCGGCCATGGTCGCCGAGCCACCGGTCGCGAGGAACGCGGTGCCGGCGCCTTCCGCGGCCGCCGCTGCGACGCCAGCCGCCGCCGACGTCTCGGTGGCCACGGCGGCGGTCGCCGCGGCCGTGGTCGCGGCCTCCGCGGCGGCGGCCGCCACCGGAAGCACGACAGGTGCGGCCACCACCGCCACCGCGACGACGACGGTCACCACCGCCACGGTCACCGCGATCTTGGCCGCGTGCTTCTTGACCCAGCTGCCGAAGCCGAGGCCGGTGGGGTCCGCGTTGTTGACCGGGTTGTCGCCGCCGTACGCGTAGCCGTTGAACTGTGTCGGGTCCGGGTGGTTGTTGACCGGGTCGCGGGAGATGAACCGCCCGGTCGACGCGTCGTACTTGCGCGCGCCGATGTCGGTGAGCCCGGTGGCGTCGTCGACCGGCTTGTCGAGGAAACCGTGGGTGTCCGGCCAGGGGCCCAGCGGCGCGGTCTGGCCGACCTGGTTGCCGTACGGGTCCATCTGGCGCCTGGTGACGCCGAAGCCCGTGGAGTTGGCCGTCACCTGGGCGGTGTTGTGCAGGTCCGCGACGACGTACTGCGGGTTCGCGCCGCCCACACGCATGGCGACCGTCTGGCCGTCGTGCGAGTAGTAGCGGGTGCCGGTCACCTTCCCGGTCGCCGTGTCGCGGGACAGTTCCTCGCCGACGAGGAAGAGCTTGGTGACGCCGGGGTCACGGCGGACCAGCTGAGCGCCGTCGGCGTCGTAGACGTAGGACGTCGTTCCGGCCGCGGTGGTGACGGTGTCGAGCTTGTTCTCCAGGGACCACGTGAGGGTCTGCGGGCCGGTCGGCAGCGTGCGCGTGAGCGTGTTGCCGGAACCGTCGTAGGTGTACGACGCGTTGGCGGTACCTGTGGGCCCGGTCGTGCTCGACGACGTCAGCGTGTGGGCCTGAGCGGCCTTGGGCTGCGGATAGGTGTAGGTCGTCGTCGTGTCACCGCCGGTGGCACCCGGCAGCGCGTGCTTGACCTGGCCGGTGCGCATGCCCGTCGCGTCGATGGACCAGGAGGTCCAGTACGGCTGCGGGCCCCCGATGTTGGTCGCGCCCGGCGCGGTGCTCGGCGCCCCGGCGCAGTTGTCGGTCGCGGTCCACGCCTGGGTGAGCCGGTCGAGGGCGTCGTAGCCGAAGCACTGGGTCTCGGTCGGAGATCCCGGCGCGCCCTGAACGTCGGTGGTCCGGGTCAGGCGCCCGTTGACGTCGTACGTGTAGGTCGTGTCGTCGATCTGAGGCACCGCCTGCTGCGCGGACAGGTTCACCCCGGTGACCCGGCGGGTCTGCGCGTCGCGGTTGAACGTCAGCCACGCCGGGTTGTTGGACGGGCCGAGGGTGTACTGGCTCTCCTCGCCGTAGGGCGTGTAGGTGCTCGCGGAGACGTACGCGTTGTATCCGATCGACGTCAGCGGCTTGCCGAGCGGGGAGTACGTGATGCCGATCTGCTCACCGGGCAGTCCACCGCCGGCAGCGGGCTTCAGGCTGGTCAGCAGGCCCGTGCTGGTGTACCCGTAGGTCGTCGTGTACGTGCCGCCCAAGCCGGTCTCGCCCGCCGGGATCTGCACGACCTCGCCGCGCGGATTGCCGGCCAGGTCGTATCCGGAGTAGCCCCGCAGGTAGTTCCCACCCGGGGTGTAGCGCGTCGAGTACGAGAGCCGTCCCGCCTGGAGGGTGTCCCACGTCCACGAGGCGAGCTTGGTGCCCGCCGTGGAGCCGGCGTATTCGGCGGTCTTGCGCCCAAGGGAGTCGTAGGTGAACGCCAGGGTCTGCTGACGGCCGTCCGTCAACGTCAGCAACTGGCCCGCGTTGTCGTAGGTGGACGTCGACGTGCCGGTGTCCGGGTCGGTCTGGGAGACCGTGTGCCCGAGCATGTCGTTGGTGAACGTCCACTCGTTCCCCGCCGCGTCGGTGATCTTGTCGAGGTCACCCACCGCGCTGTAGTGGTACCTGGTGTCGTTGTGCGTACCGCCCGAGACGACGGCCCCCGAGACCGTCGGCGGCGACGTGTACTGCCAGGCTTCGAGCGCCTTGCCGTCGGCACCGGACACCGTCGTGGAGACGACGCCGCCCGTCGGCGGGATGGTGGTCACCCGGTCGCCGCCGTACACGGTCTGCTGCGCCTTGCTGAGCGAAAGACCCTTGTACACAGCCTCGTTGATGACGCGCCCGCTGCCGTCGAAGGTGTTGACGGACCGGTCGTCGACCGCCGAGTCGGCGACGGAGATGAGTGTCGTGGTCGGCGAACCGCTCGTGTAGTAACGGTTGTTGGTCTTGACCTTCCAGCCGTGCGAGTCGAACACCGCGTCCTGGACGATGCGTCCGCCGCCCTCGGCGTCCTCCTGAACCTGGCGGATCTGCCCCAAGGCGTCGTAGATCATGACCTTGGTGGCGTAGTTGGTGCCCGTCCCGTAGTCCACGAACGTCTTCGTGGTGACCGCGGACGGCCCGTCGGTGCGCTGGAGGTAGGTGTACGTCACCGAGGCGGGCTGAGTCGCCTTGTCGTGGCCGGGGTTCCACAACGACGTGACCCGGCCCAGGGCGTCGTAGACGGCGTCGGTGCGGTGTCCGGCGACGTCCACGGTCGCTGTGGTCTTGCCCCGGCCGGACTCCGCGTACAGGTAGGTCTTCTGATTGGCCGGGTTGGTCGAGGTGATCTGCGTGACGTTGCCGCCGTCCGACGGCGTGTACTCCATGCGGCTGGTGCGGCCGAGGGCGTCCGCGGCGGTGCTCGTACGGCCGAACGCGTCAAAGGTGTTCGTCGCCGTCGGGACGTAGGTGAGCACGCCGCTGTTGTTCGCCGAGGCGGTCTCGCTGCCGGTCGGGTCACCTGCTCCGGGCACCGCGCCCAGCGTGGCCTGGCCGTCGTAGTAATTGCGGCTCGCCCACGTCACGTTCGACAGCGGGGTCCCGAGCGGCGGGCACACCTGGGCCGACACGGTCTTCTCCGACAGCCGGTCGCGGATCCACGACACCGTGTTCTCGGCGTAGTTCGTGGTCGTGCAGAGGTCCGCCAGGCCGTCGCCCGACGCCGTCGACCTGATCAACCGGCCCAGGGCGTCGTACTGGTTGCTCTGACTCACCGTGCGGACGCCGCCGGCGGCGAGGTTGGTGATGCTGCGGGATCGGGCCGTACCGGTGACGGTCGACACCAGCGCGGGCAGGCCGGGCCGGGCGCGGCTGCCCGTTGTGCCGACGACCACGGGGTCGGTGACGGTCGACGACAGTTGCGCGCCGCCGTCGCCGTTGAAGGTGCGGGATTCGTAGACCTCACCGGAGAACGCCGGATTGTCCGGCACGGATTCGCCGAGCGAGTTGGTGACGTTCGCGTGCCGCGTGCCGTTGTTCGGAAGCGTGTCCCCGTCCATGCCGCGGAAGTACGTGGCCGTCTGGAGGGTGAGCGCGTCCGGCTTGCCGTCGACGTTGTTCTGCGGGTCGCCGGTGCGCGTCTCCACCTGGCCGTAGCCGCGGAACTGGCCGTAGGTCCGTTCCTTCGGCTTGGTCAGCTCGTCGTCGTCGTAGTGCCAGGCGGGCGCGCCGACGTAGGAGTAGGAGGTGACCTGCTTCGGGGTCACGCCGGTCGAGTCGCTCACCGCGACCTGCGTCACGACGTACTTGTGGAAGAAGTCGAGCGTCGGGTCCGTCGCGTACGGCCGCGTCCAGTAGACCGGGTAGCACCGCGTCGTGTTGTCGGGCAGGTCGGTCGGCACCGTCGCCGCGGTGCAGTCGGGCTGCGAGTAGGTCACCCAGACGACCGAGCCGGTGTCCGTGGTGACGTTGGTCAGCCGCCAGTGCGGCATGGCCGGCTGGTTGTTGTAGTTGAGGACGCGGTTGTCCATCAGCTGGCTGGTGAACGTCACCGGCGGCAACGCCAGCTTGGTGACTCCGTCGGCGGCGTAGCCGGTGCGGGTGATCGAGGACAGCAGCATCTCCGGGTCGCCCGTGGCCGGGAACTGCTGCTGCAGGTCGATCGCGTCGACGGGGCGGTATCCGCCGGAACCGTTCGCCACCTGCGTCGTGATGTTCACCAGGCGCTTGGTCGACCAGAACGACGGGGCGTGGTTGTTGCAGACCGCGCCCTGCTTGCAGTCCTGGTCCTGCGGGGTGTCCGGCCAGGACTTGGCGTTGTCCTTGGTGAACTGCGCCGGATCGCAGGTGACCGCGCCGGAGGGGACGCAGCGTTCGGCGAGGTTGAAGACGATCTGGTCGGCCGCGGGCCGGCCGTAGACGGACCCGTTCTCCTTGTGGAGGCCGTACTCCATCCGCGCGATGGTCCCGCCGCGGGTGTAGAGGACGCCGGTCGTGCCCTTGTTCGCGCCGTAGTAGTTGGTCTCGGCGTTGTAGTAGTTCACCGCCGCGTTGCCGTGCGGGTCCTCGATGTAGTCGAGGCTCCACCGCCAGGCCTGGAGGCAGGACGAGGAGCCGAATCCGGCGCTGCTGTAGCAGGGTTCGCCGCTGTGCGCGCCGTAGACCGGCACCGTCCAGGTGGAGTTGGTGGTCGGCTGGGTGGTACGGCCGGGGGCCTCGTTCTTCCCGAAGAAGTACTGGACGCCGTCGGTGGTGGTGACCTTCCAGTACTCGCCGTCGTGGGCGCCGTTGGCGGCTCCGGTGAGCAGTTCGACGCGCAGGCCGGCGTCGGAGGCGCCGTGCCATGCGCCGGTCGCGTCGTCGCGGACCAGGCTGGTGACCTTGCCCTTGAGGTTCAGCGTGACGATCTGGCCGGCCCAGCACAGGTCCTGGGTCTTGGTGGCGTCGGTGACGGCCGGGTCGTCGGCGCAGGTCCGGTAGGTGCGCTCGACGAACCCCGGGTTGTAGTCCCAGCCTTCGCCGATCCAGGTGGACTGGTTGTTGGTGGTGGTGACCCGGCCGTCGACGCTCGAGGACGAGTAGGCGAGCGAGACGTCGGGGGCGACGTCGCCGCCGGCGCCCGGCGGCGGGACGGGCACCGGGTAGCCCCAGGAGAAGTCACCCGTGCTGCCGCCCGCCGTCCAGCTCCCGGACGGGGAGATCGGGGCCGACGCGAAGGACCCGCTGGGGCCCGACGCGTCGGGGGCGGCTGCCAGCACCATCCCTCCGGCGGCGAAGCCGGTCGCCGCGACGCCGGAGGCTCCCTGAGGCGCGGCGGACTTCGTGGTCACGTCGGCGGTGAGCACGCCGGCCTTGGCGTCGTTGCGCGAGGTCGTGACCGGGGTCTGGACCTGGCACTCGGCGGCCTCGGGCGTCGTCAGCGCGCAGGCCGGCAGCTCGACGAGGCGCAGCCGGTCACCGAGTCCGGCGCCGCCCGCGTCGCGGAACGCCGTGTAGTCGAGCTCGACCGACAGCGGCCCCGCGGCGTCCGGCGCGACCGTGAACAGGACTCCGGCCACGCCCGCCTTGACCGCGGCGCCGTGGTCGAGGACGCGGACGTGGACGCGGCCCGGCGTCTTGGCGGAGGCGCTCTTGCCCTTGTCCATCCCGGAGTTCGCGGCCGCGGACGGTTTGAGGCGGACCGGCAGGCCGCCCGCCTTCGACTCGGGCGGCGGCGCCGCGTCGGGCGCGGCCTTCGCGGTGGCGGCCGCGACGGCGCCCAGGTCGACGTCGGCTTCGCCCGCGGCCGGCCAGACGGTCGCGGTGCGTTCCCCGGTGCCGGGCCCGGCGGGTGCCGGCTGCGCGGTCCCTCGGAAGTCGGTGTGCGGGACGACCTTCTCCTGCTGCACCGGCGGACGCTTGCTCGGCAGCTTGCCCGGCTGCCCTGGGTCGGCGGCACCGGACAGCGGCACGATGACGCCGCATACCAGCGAGCTGACGACCGCGACCCGGAGCGCTCTCGCTCCGCGCCGCGTCCGCGCGGCCCGACGCCAAGACAATCCCCCGTAAACACGCACTTGGTCCCACCCCTGATCAAGACGAGTGTCGGGCCGGAAGGTAGCCGGGTTCGGCACACCAAAAAAGGCGTGCCGACCACTCGGTCGGCAAAGGATTGGGAAAGCGGGATTTTGTTGTTCAAGGAAAGTAAAAGTCTTCGAGCATGATCACGGAAAGCCGCCAATAGTCCGAAACATCCCGTTGGATGGTCTATGCGGCGGCTTTCCCGGAAGCCCTGAACAGGCTTCTCCACCAGGCCTTTTCGTTCGCCTCGAAGCGGCTACCATGACCCGCCGCCAGCCGAATTCGGCGTTGAGTAATCGAGGGGGATTCTGCAATGCGCAGGAAACACGGCCTCCGGATCGGCGCGCGCCCGCGCGGATCCGGACGCGCCACATTGGCCGCGCTCGCGGCACTGACCGTGGTCTGTACCGCGGCACCGGCGGCGAATGCGACGTCGGCCGACGGGCGGAACTCGGCCCGCCGAGCGGACGCGTCGAATTCCGCAGCGGACAGCCGGGCGCCCGGCGGGGACTCCGCGAACGCCGCGCGTGCGGAGGCCGTCGCCGCCGCCGAGGCGAGCGCGTCCGCGGAGGCCCGGCGCACCGGCAAGCCCGTCGCGGTGGAACCGACCACGACCGAGACCAAGCAGGTCGTGGCCAACCCCGACGGAACGTTCACGCTGCACAGCTACGTCCGCCCGGTCCGTGTGAAGAAGGACGGCCGGTGGGCACCGGTCGACAGCACCCTGCGCGCGAACGCCGACGGCACCCTCTCCCCGGTCGCGAGCACCGTCGACATCGCGTTTTCCGGCGGCGGCGAAGCGCCATTGGTGACCCTGCGGCACGACGGCCGCTCAGTAGCGCTGTCATGGCCGAACCCCCTTCCCGCGCCCCGGGTTTCCGGCAGCAGCGCGCTGTATCCGGACGTCCTGCCCGGCGTCGACCTCCAGGTGACCGCCGACTCGGACAGCTACTCCGAGGTGCTGGTCGTCCACGACGCGGCCGCCGCGGCCAATCCCGCGCTCGCGCAACTACGACTCACGGCAAGTGGATCGGGCCTCGACCTGACGGTGGACGCCGACGGCGGACTGTCCGCGAAGGACCCCTCGGGCGCGGACGTGTTCCGCGGTTCGGCGCCCGTCATGTGGGACAGCCGGGAGAACCCGTCCGGTCCGAAGCCGTCCGCGACGGACTCGGGTTCGGGGCACGTCACCAAGATGCCGATGACCGGCAAGCCGGGCCGGAACCCCAAGTCCGTTGCGGGCACGGCTAAACAGGGATCGGCGCAGGAACTCACCATCACGCCGCCCGCCGCCGCACTGACCGGCCCGGACGTCGTGTACCCGCTCTACATCGACCCGTGGATGTCGCGCGGCGTGGAGCACTGGGCGATGGTCTGGAGCAACGGCTACCACTGGTTCGACGACAACAGCCAGATCGCCCGCGTCGGCTACGACGGCTGGGAGGACTTCAAGACCTCCCGCTCGTACTTCCAGATGGGCACCGAGGACCTGGTGGGCAAGCCGGTCAAGGCGAAGCTCTTCAACGCCTACTTCTACGCCAACGAGGTGTGGAACGCGCACGCGTGCACCGCCGAGCCGGTCCAGCTCAAGGAAGCCGGGGTCATCAACTCCGGTACGCGCTGGCCGGGTCCGGAGGAAAGGCTGCTCGACACACAGTCCTCGAACGCAGGGGGCAGTTCGAGCTGCCAGGCCAACAACGTGGTGTTCAACGCCGCTTCGGGTGTGCAGGAAGCCATCGACAACGGGTGGGGCAACCTGACGGTGCTGCTGCGCGCGCCCGACGAGGGCAACAAGTACCAGTGGAAGAAGTTCGCCAACAACCCGCACCTGGACGCGACCTTCAGCTACCCGCCCAACAACGCCTACAACCTGCACGTGTCCAACGAAGTCCGGTGCAACGGCAAGGTGGTCACGCCGGACGCGTTCCCGCGCGTGTACTCCACCGCGACCGACAACAACACCCCGCCGCTCAACGTCGGACTGTGGTTCGAGGTGTGGCCGAACGGCGGCTCGGCGCGCACCGCGTGGAACCCGGGGGCCGTGGTCACACCGTCCGGCGTCGAGGGCGGCTGGAACGAAAACGAGAACCTCGGCAACGGGGACTGGGCGTTCCGCACCACCGTCGACAACGCCCCCGGCAGCTCCACCGACCTGTGGTCGGGCAGTTGGACCGACTGGTACTGGTTCACCACGCGCAGCGTGCCTCCCGCGCAGGCCCCGACGGTGACGTCACTGGACTATCCCAACGGATTCTGGGGGCAGCCCCAAGGAACGCCAGGGTCGTTCACCCTCAACACGGCCGGCGCCTCCACCGCGGTCGGTTTCACCTACACCTTCTCCGGGTCGGGTACCGAACGCTCGCTGAACAACGGCGACTGCGACTACAACCAGACCTTCGGCACCAGCGGTGGCTGGGTGGCGGCGAACAACGGCACCGCCTCGGTCGTGGTCCCGGCCGGACTGGGCGTCGGCTACCACACGCTGCACGTGCGCAGCTTCGACGACGCGCACAACCTGTCGCCCGAGTCCCAGCAGTACACGTTCTACGTCGGCCCGAACTACGGCCAGGCGGGCAACAAGCTCGAGGCCGAGGACGGCGCCACCGTGACGACCGGTCAACCGGCCGGGCAGAACGTGCCGTTGGAGACCCAGACGCCGTGCTGTGGAGTGACCTGGTCGGCCGGCGGCCAGCTGTGGTTCAAGGGCACCGCCAAGGACCAGTCGTTCACGATGACCGTCACGGCGCCGGTCGAAGGCGACTACGCCCTGGGCGCCAACATGACCAAGGCACCGGACTACGGCCGGGTGCAGTTCCGACTCGACGGCGTACCCGTCGCGGCGACCGCCACGACGCCCTTCGACGGTTACAACGCGGGGTCGGTCGCCACCGCGTACCAATCGCTCGGCGGCGCGCACCTCACAGCGGGCGCACACACGCTGACCGTCACGCTGGTCGGCACCAACCCGGCGAGCATCGACACGAAGTACATGGTGGGCGTCGACTACCTGACCGTCGCGCCCGTGAACAACGTCACGGCGAGCAGCTTCACCGCCGCGATGAACAACCACGGCATCAGCGACGACAACGTGACCGCCGCCGACTTCGACCTGGCGCAGGGCGGCCGGAGCCTGTCCAAGCAGGCGCTTGCGGCCGCCGGATACGCGTCGGGGTCGGTGGTGAACATCGGCGGCGCGTCCTTCACCATGCCCGCGGCCAACGCCAACGGAAACGACAACGTCATCGCCCTGGGCCAGACCATCCCGATCCCGGGCGGCGTCAAGGCGGGTGCGGTCGGTCTGCTCACCGCGGCGACCTGCGGCACCACGCCCGACGTGACCGCGACCGCCACGTACACGGACGGCACGACGTCCAATCCGGTGGTGCCTTCCGTGCCGGACTGGACCGACACCGCGTCGTGGGCCGCGACGTCGCTCGGCTACTGGGACGCGGGCAAGACACCCGACACGGCACGTCAGCCCCGGCTCTACGCCCTCTTCCTCCCGGTGGACCCGACCAAGCAGCTGGCCTCGGTGACGCTGCCGAACTCCGGTACGTCGCTACGCCCCAACGTGTGCAGCCGGGCGCTGCACGTCCTCTCGATGACCACCCGGCCGGTCGACGCCGGCTGGATCGGCACCTGGGCCGCCCCGACCGACGGTGCGGTCACCCCGCCCGGCGGGACCGGGTTCGCCGACCGGACGCTGCGCGAGGTGGTCCACCCGACGGTGACGGGTCCGCAGACCCGCATCCGCCTGTCGAACGCGTTCGTGAAGACCCCCTCCACCATCGACGACGTGCGGATCGCGGCCCAGTCCGGCACCGGCGCCGCGGTCCTGGCCGCGCCCGCACCACTGACGTTCTGCAGGGCGACCGGCCGCCCGCTCGGATGCGGGGCACGGAGCGTCACGATTCCCGCCGGCGGTGAGCTTTACAGCGACCCCGTCGACACCCCGGCCACCACCGGCGGCAGCGGGAACCTCGTGGTCAGCCTGCACGTGCCGACCGCCGTCGGCTCGGTGCCGGTCCACTCGGGTGCCAACACGGCCAACTACGTGGCGGCGGGCAACGCCACCGCCAACACCGACGGCAGCGGCTTCAGCGCGACGCCGCCGAACTGGTACTACCTGTCAGCCGTCGACGTGTCGACGGCTGACAACACGCAGGGAACCGTGGCGGTCCTCGGCGACCAGCTGAGCACGACCGGCGCACCCGGCGTGGCGCAGCAGCCGACCTGGGTGGACGACCTGCCGGCCAAACTCGGGAGCAACCTGCCCGGCGGCCTCGTGAACGTCAGCCAGGCGGGCGCCCCGGCCACCGGCCAGTGGAAGCTGAACGAGGGCACAGGATCCCTCGCGCGAGATGTCGCAGGAGGCCGTGACGCCACGCTGACCAGCGGCGTCACGTGGAGCGGCGAACACGGCGGCTCGGCGACGTTCACCCCGGCCGGCGGCTACGCGTCACCGGGCGGCCCGGTTGTCGACACGACGAAGAGCTTCACCCTTTCCGCGTGGGTCAAGAGCAACAGCCCGGGCCGCGTGGTCGCCACACAACTCGGCACACGTTCGAGTGCCTTCACCCTGTGGAACGAAGGGGGAGACAACACCTGGCGGTTCGCCATGTCCCAGGCCGACAACGACTGCTGGTGCTACGACCAGGCGATCTCGAGCACAAAGGCGCAGTCCGGCGTCTGGACGCACCTGACCGGGGTCTTCGACGCCGACGCCAAGCAACTCCGGCTGTACGTCAACGGCGTTCTGGTCGGCAGCACCGCACACACGTCGCTGTGGAACGCGACCGGCCGGTTCCAGATCAGCGGCTACCAGTACCAGGGGGCCATGAGCTCGTACTTCGACGGCGGCATCTCGGATGTGCGTGTCTACGACCGCACGCTGTCGGCGGATGACATCGCCGCCCTGCCCGGCACGCCGGCGCTCTCGGTGGCCACCGCACGCGGCTCCGCCGACACCAGGACCGGGGCGGTGCTCGAGGAGCCGAACCTGCGCACCGTGATCGTCGCGCTCGGCGCCAACGACCTCCTCGCGGGCACCGACGTCACGACGATCAAGCAGCAGCTGACCGGCCTGATCAACACGACGGGCGCCAAGGGGCTCAAGCAGTCCCGCCGTACCGACGGCTCCCTGGTGCAGGTGGTGATCGCGACGATTCCGCCGCTGGGCCTCGCCCCGAACGATCAGCGCGAACTCAACCGGCAGTCGCTCAACAACGAGATCCGCAACGGGTTCACCAACTTCGGCGCGGACCACGTGCTCGACCTCGACGCGGCGGTCGCCCGTGCCGGGGCACCGGAACAGACCGACCCCGCCTATCTCACCGGCGGCGTTCCGAACGACGCCTACTACCAGAAGCTCGCCCAGTCCCTGGCCGACGCGGTGACCACGTTCCCGCCGCAGGCCGAGCTGTAAGGAGGCGGACGGATCGAGGACGGGCCCGGGAGGCGACTCCCGGGCCCGTCCCTCGTTCCAGCACCGGATCCACCCGTCCACCCCGGCGCCGAGCACGTACGCCGCGGCCGTCGCCTCGCGCGTTCCGGACCGTGGTCGCGTCGGTGTGATGGGGGTCGGCCGCGTTTCGTAGGCTCTGGCTGCGTGTTCGGGATGCGGTGGCGTTCCGGAGCGGGTGCTCTGTTATGGTGCGCGGCGTGGCCCGTCCCCGTGTGCACGATCTCGGTCGGCTGCTCGACGTCGCCGAGCGGTTGCTCGTCGAGCACGGTCGGGAGCGCTTCACCGTGCGGGCGCTCGCCGCGGCTTCCGGGGTGTCCAACGGGGCCATCTACCACGCGTTCGGGTCGTTGCCGGTGGTGTTGGCGCGGGTGTGGCTGCGGGCCGCGGAGGGGTTTCTCGACGCGCAGCAGGCACTGGTCGACGCCGTGCCGTCCGACCGGCCGGAGGCGGCCGTCGTCGCCGCGGCGGTTGCGCCGGCGGTGTTCGCCGACCGGCGGCCGGAGGCCGCGCGCATGCTCATGGACATCAGCCGGTGTCAGGTCGTCGATCCTGATCTGCCCGACGAACTCTCCGATGCGATGGCCGTCCTTGACGCGCGCGTGGGCGAGTTGACGGCGCGGCTCGCCAAGGGGTTGTGGGGGCGGGCCGACCCGGCCGGGGTGGACGTCGTGACGTTGTGCGTCGTCGATCTGCCGGTCGCGGTGTTCCGGCGCGCGCTCGCCGGGCCCGTGCCCGAGGCCGGCGGGCCACTCGTCGGCGCCGACCTGCGGGCGCGGCTGGAGGCCGCCGTGCGGGCCGTCCTCGCGCTCCCGCCGGAGCAACGCCCTGACCTCCCGAAGGGACCGGTGGCCCGGTGATCGACATGCGCGAGGTCGAGGCGTTCCTCGCCGTCGCCGACCATCTCCACTTCGGGCGGGCCGCGGAGGGCCTCGGCCTGTCCACGACCCGGGTCAGCAGCCTGGTGCGGGCGTTCGAACGCCGGGTGCGGGTGGGCCTGTTCGAGCGCACCAGCCGGCAGGTCCGGCTGACCCCGGCGGGGGCGCGGTTGTACGCCGAGCTGTGTCCGGCGTACGAGGCGATGAGCCGGGCGATCACCGAGATCGGCGACCCGTCGGCGGACGGCGGATCGGTGCTGCGGGTCGGCTTCGCCACCACGCTGCCCGCCGAGTTCGTCGACGAGACCGTGGCCGCGTTCGAACTGCGGTGCAGCGAATGGCGGGTCGCGAAGTCCCCGTTCCCCACGTCCGAGTGGCTGCGCTGGATCGGCGAGACCTGGCCGGTCGACGTGTTCGTCACCTGGCTGCCCGCCGACCCGGCGCTGCTCGGGCTGGACGGCGTCGCGTCCGGCCCGGTCTCGGCGCACGCGCCCCGCGCCCTCGTGGTGGCCGCCGGACACCCGCTGGCGGGCCGTACGTCGGTCAACGCCGAGGAGCTGGCGGGCCACGCGATCGTCGCGTTCACCGAGATCCCCGAGGGCATATCGCGCACCTGGACGCCCCGCACCACTCCTGACGGCACGCCGATGACGCTGCGCTGGCTCAGCACCATGTACCTCGAGCGGGCGATGCGCGCGGTCACCGACGAAGGCGTCGGCCACCTCACGTTCACGGGCCTCCTCGACCGGTACCCGATGCCCGGCGTCGTCGAGATCCCGGTCCTCGGCATGCCGCCCATGGCCGTCGCTACGGTGTGGTCGGACCAGGCCGACGCGCGGACGACCCACGCGGCACGGTGGTTCGCCGACATCGCCGCCGAGGTCGGCGCGACCGTCATGCCGCACACCGCGATCGTGCAGCGGCCGGCCGTCGACCCGCGGTGACCCCGGGGGTCGGCCCGCGGTGAACTCCCGGACGGTGGCCGGGTGATCGACGGAGGAGAGGGCGACATGACCCACGAGGGGCGCCACCACGGCGCGGTCGACGTGCACATCGTGATGATCCGGCGCGGGCAGGTGCTGCTGCTGCGGCGCGGCCCCGACGCCGCATACGCGCCCGGCCTGTGGACGCTGCCGTCCGGGCACCTGGAGGCGGGCGAGGACGTCGTCGCGGCGGCCGTCCGCGAGGTCGGCGAGGAGACCGGCGTCGCGCTCACCCGCGACCTGCTGCGCTGCGACCTCGTGATGCAGCACCAGGGGCCGACCGAGGCCCCGGCCCGCACCGGCTGGTTCTTCCGCGCGCTCGACTGGCACGGCACCCCGGTCAACGCCGAGCCGCACAAGCACGACGGCCTCATGTGGGCCGACCTGGCCGACCTCGACGCGGTGCCGGACGGCCTGGTCGCCTACGTGCGCGCGGGCCTCGACGCGATCGCCGCCGGACATCCGTACGCCCTGCACATGCAGGCGCCCGGCGGCTCGGTCGCCCACGTGCCCGGCAAGTCGTCGGACCTCGACCCGCTGCACGCCGCCGAGCACGTCCTCGTGCCGCTGCGGCGCCGGTTCGGGGTGCGCGAGTGGGCGCGCCTGGGCGGGCCGTGGACGTGGCACGACGGCGAACCCGTGCCCGAGACGCTGCCGGTGCGGCAGTCGTGGGGCTGGCTGTTCGCGCCGGACGGCCGGGTGCTGCTGCTGGCCGCGCCGAGCGGCGTCCTCAACATGCCGGGCGGGACCGTCGAACCGGACGACCCGGACCCGCTGGCCACCCTCGTCCGCGAGGTCGACGAGGAGGCCGGCGCGGTGCTCGGCGACACCGCCTACATCGGCTACCTGCACGACGACAAGGGCATCCCGTACGACGGCCGCCCGGCGGCCCGCATCCGTACCGCCGCCCGCATCGCCACCCTCGGGCCCGCCGCCGTCGACCCGGCCATAGGCGTCACCTGGCGGCGCCTGCTGGCCGCACCGCGCCTCGCGGCCGCGCTCCTCGGCGGCGGCGAGGTCGCCCTCGCGGAGGCGCTCGCCGCCCAACGCGTCGCGCACGAACAGCTCGGGGTCCCGCTCGCGGAGGGCTGGGACGTGACGGAGCTGCCCGCGGAGGGGGTCGACTTCCGGACGGGGGGCGGCGAGGGCTGAGCCGAGTCCCGGCGGCGGGCAGGCCGGACCGACGCCCCGCGCCGGCCGCTGTGCGCCTGGCGGCCGGCGCGGTCCGGGTCGCGTGCCGCCGCGTCGACGTGCTCGGAGCCGGAGCGGCTCCGCCGCGCCGACCGCGGCCCTCCCCTCCCCGCCGCGCGCCGCGCCCGCCGCGCCCCTCCGCTCCACCCCGCGTTGACCATGGATCGCGGCCGTCGCTTGAATGGCGGTTCCGACCCGGCGGTGGCCCAGGCATGTCCACGCGCGGCCGCCGGACCACCGTTTCAGCTCAGCAAGGGACGTCCATGATCGAGCGCATCGAGACCAACGCACGCATGTCCCAGGCCGTCGTGCACAACGGCACGGTGTACCTGGCCGGCGTGGTCGCCGCCGACCTCACCCAGGGCGTCGGCGCGCAGACCAAGGAGGTCCTGGCGGGCGTCGACCGCCTGCTGGCGCTGGCGGGCAGCGACAAGACGCGCATCCTGCGCGCCGAGATCTACCTCGCGGACATCAAGGACTTCGCGGACATGAACGCGGAGTGGGACGCCTGGGTGCCCGCGGGCGCGGCCCCGGCGCGGGCGACCGTGCAGGCGCCGCTGTACACGCCGGAGGCGCTGGTCGAGATCGTGGTGACGGCGGCGGTCTGACGCCGGTTCGGGCGTCGTTCAGGGCCCGTGTCCCGCCAAGCGGCGGGGCGCGGGCCCTTCGGCGCCGGGCCTGTCCTGTCGGGCCCGCGGCCGCGCACCCGGCGCGTCGCGCCGACCGCTACGTCACGCCGACCGCAGCGGCTCCAACGCCGCGGCCAGTTCGGCGACGACGTCCTCCGCCACCGGCGCCTGGAGGTAGACGATGCCGAGGTCGAGGCCGGCCTCCGCATACGCCTCGGCCTGGGCCACGACGTCCGCGACCGTCTTGTCCGGCCACATGAGCAGGTGGGTGGACGTGGTGATCTCCGACGGGTCGCGTCCGAGGTCCGCGCAGTGCGCGTGCAGCACGTCGCGCTTGCGGACGAAGTCGGCGGGCGCGCCGCCCGGGAAGTTCCAGTGCTGCGCGTACTTGGCGGCGATGCGCAGCGTCCGCTTCTCACCGCCCCCGCCGATACAGACCGGCGGGTGCGGCCGCTGCGGGCCCTTCGGCTCACAACGCGCGCCGGTCAGCGTGTAGTAGCGGCCCGCGAAGTCGGTCACCGGGTCGCGCAGCAGCGACGTGATGACCTCGCACGCCTCCTCGAACCGGTCGAAACGCTCGGTCAGCGAGCCGAGCTCGATGCCGTACGCGGTCGTCTCGCGTTCGCTCCATCCGGCCCCCAGCCCGAGTTCGAGCCGCCCGCCGCTGATGAGGTCGACGGTGGCGGCCATGTTGGCGAGAACCGCCGGGTGCCGGTAGACGACGCCGCTGACCAGGCAGCCGATCCGGATGCGCGTGGTGGCCTGCGCGAGCGCGGCGAGGGTGGTCCAGCCCTCCAGGCACGGGCCGTCCGGGTCGCCGTAGATGGGGTAGAAGTGGTCGAACGTCCACGCCGACTCGAACACCTCGGCCTCGTCGGCCGCGCGCCACAGGGCGAGCAGTTCGTCCCAGGTGCAGTGCTGGGGCATGAGCTTGATGCCGAACCGCATGGTGTCGTGACTCCGATCGACGGGCTTCAGGGGGCCGGCGGTACGGGACCGCGGGTGGCGGACGTGGTCGCGGGCACGGGCGTGGGCGTGGGCGCGGGCACCGGCGTGGTCGCGGGCGTCGTGGCGAACGCGGTGGCCACGACCACGGCGGGGATGCCGTCCGAGGCGCGCCACGTGTGGGCGACGCCGCGCAGGACCGCCACGTCGCAAGGATGCAGGGTGGTGCTGGGTCCCGCGGACAGCGCGAGCTCGACCGTCCCCGCCACGACGACGGCGACGCGGATCTCGTCCGGGTCACCTGCCGTCACCACGCCGCCGGGTGCGAGGTCCAGCCGGGCGAAGGTCGTGCCGTCCGTACGCCACAGATCGCGGAACTCCGGCTCCGGGCGGGCGGGTTCGGCGCCGGTCGAGGCCTGCCACACCAAAGAGGCCCCGTCGCGGCCGGTCCCCGTGACGAGCGGGCCCGGCCCGGGGGCCGCGGCGGGCTCGTCCGGCGCCGTCATCGCGGCCGCCTCGGCCTCGTCGAGCGAGAGCAGCACGGTGAGGTAGGTGACCGGCGACGCGTCCGGAACCCGCCACCGGTGCGTCGTCGCGCGCTGGACGACCGTGTCGCCGGGGCCGAGCCCGTACTCGCCGTCGTCCAGACCGAGGACGATCCGGCCGTCGAGGACGACCATCAGGTCGAGCGTGTCACTGCGGTGCATGCCAGGTCGGTCGGGGTCGGCGCCGGGCATCGGCAGCCACGCACGGTCGGGCGGCGTGCCGTCGGGCACCCCGGGGAGCCGTACCACCCGCGCCGCGACGGCACCTCCGGCGGGGAACGCGCCGAGCGCGGACGGCGCGGGCTCCCCGCCGTCGCCGGGCCGCTCGGGCGGGGCGTCCGCCCACCAGAGCTCGGCGACGCCGTGTCCGGTCGGCGCG
Source organism: Yinghuangia seranimata (assembly GCF_029953285.1). Lineage (GTDB taxonomy): Bacteria > Actinomycetota > Actinomycetes > Streptomycetales > Streptomycetaceae > Yinghuangia > Yinghuangia seranimata. The sequence continues at coordinate 96,946 of NZ_JASAOI010000063.1, forward strand.
GCGACGCTCAGCGGCGGCGGACCGTCGGACACGAACACGGGGCGGCCGTCCGCGTCCTGCGCGGCGACCACCCTCCGCACCGCGAACGGCCGGGTCATGGCACCCCCTTCGGCCGCGTCGTGTCGGCGGCCGGCCCACTATCTAATGTGATCGCATCAATCGCAATGGCCGTACGCAAGCCCGACACGCGCCCGCGTCCGACGAAATCCGAAGCGCCGGATCCGGCCGCACGTGGTTGGCTGGTGGCGGAAAAACCGTACGACCCGGGAGGTTCGATGAGTGACGAGTCCAACGGCGCCGCAGCAGGCGGCGCGGCCGACGACGTCAAGCGGAAGTTCCGCGAGGCCCTGGACCGCAAGCGCGGCGTGAAGACCGACGCCGTCGACGTCGGCCAGGAGGAGCACCCGAAGGTCCACGGAGGCGCCCACGGACCGGCCGCGCAGCAGCGGGCGTTCCAGCGCAAGAGCGGCGGCTGACGACCGCCTGAGCGCGTAGCCGCGAGCAGCATGAGCGGCGGGCCCCGGGCCGCCCCGCCCCGGGGCCGCCCCGGCCCCGCGGCGGGCCCCCCCCCCCCGCGGCCCACCCCCGCCCGG
>NZ_JASAOI010000064.1 GCF_029953285.1 Yinghuangia seranimata
CGCGCGTCGCGGCCCCCCCCTGGCGCGGCGGCCCGGGCCCGCCCGGGCCGGGGCCCGCCGCTTCACGCGTTCAGGACCGCTCCCCCGCGCGTCACTCCCCGTCCGGATGCTGCGCCAGGTACCGCTCGACGGTCTCCACCTTCCGGGTCAGCCCGTCGGTCACCCCGTCCCGGATGTCGGCCTTGAGCGTCATGCTGACCCGCCCGCTCCGCGCCCGCACCGCGTCGACGGCGTCCTTCACGACGGCCATGACCTCGTCCCACTCGCCCTCGATCGAGGTGAACATCGCGTCGGTGCGATTGGGCAGACCGCTGGCCCGCACGACCCGCACCGCCTCGGCGACGGCCTCACCGACGTCCTCGCCGATGCCCAGCGGGGTGACGGAAAACGCGACGATCACGGGCTGACCTCCTGCTCGGGACCCCGCCGCGGGCGCGGCCGGATGATCACAGCTTCAGGCGCTCCCATGCGTGATGTCCACGCCAGTCGCCCGTGTCGCGCGCCCAGCCGACGAAGAACGCCAGCACCTCGTCGGCGGCGTCCATCCACGCCACGTAGTGCCGGTCGGCCGAGCCGTCGCGGAACTCCACCTGGTACTCGGTGTCGACGCCGTCCCGCCGGGTCTGCGCGTACCACTCGTCGCTCTCACCGGCGACGCGCTCGACCACGAGGAACTCGTCCCCCGCCGCCCCGATCCGCCGCAGCAGCCCCTCCAGCACCGCGACGGCGATCCCGCCGTATTCGTCACCGCCCTCGGTCCGCACGACGACCGGCAGCACCGCGTCGCCCTCCGCCCCGTCCCCCGCGCGCCACCCGCCGGCGGCCGTGTCGTCACCCATGCGCGTATGGTGCCAGCCGCCGGGGACGAGCACCTCCGCCGCACGGGTACCGTGGCGGCATGCCCGAGCTCGCCTCCCGCCCCCTTGATGTGGCCGTTGTCGTCCGTTACCGCAAGGCCGTCACGTACGGCATGCACGCGCTCCTCGGCGCGCTCGAGGCGAACCCGCCCGCCGTCACGCACGACGTACGGCTGGGCCGGACCGCGGAGGAGACCGCGGAGCTGATCACCGCCGCGCTGGCCGAGGGCGTGGGGCGGGTGCTCGTGCCGTGGTCGTTCTACTCGCCGGACGCCGAGGCGATGGCGGCCGAGCTCGCGCAGATCCGGGCCGTGGTCGACGACCCCCGGGTGACGCACGTCGCCGGCGGCGTGCACGCGACCGCCGAACCGCAGCAGATCCTCGACGCCGGCTGGGACGTCGCGGCCATCGGCGAGGGCGAGGCGACGTTCGTGTCACTCGTCGCCGCGCTCGGCTCCGGCGCACCCCTGACCGGCGTGCCCGGCCTCGCGCTGCGCGACACCGACGGCCGCGCACTCCGCACCGGCACCTCCGTCCGCCGCGAACTCGACGAGACCCCGTCCTTCGCGGTCGGCCTCCACCGCTTCGGCCCGATCGAGATCACGCGCGGTTGCATCTACAGCTGCCGCTTCTGCCAGACCCCGTTCGCGTTCAGCGCGCGGTTCCGGCACCGCAGCGTCGAGAGTGTCCGGTGGCACGTCCGGGAGATGTCCGAACGCGGCCTGAAGGACGTGCGGTTCATCACGCCGACGTGCCTGTCGTACGGGACGCAGGACGAGACGCCGGACCTGGACGCGGTCGAGGAGCTGCTCTCCGCGTGCCGTGAGGAGATGCTGCCGCACGGGCGGCTGTTCTTCGGGTCGTTCCCGTCGGAGATCCGGCCCGAGCACGTCACCGTCGAGGCGATGCGGCTGCTGAAGAAGTACGTGTCCAACGACAACATCATCATCGGCGCCCAGTCCGGCTCCGACCGGATCCTCGCGTCGGCGAAGCGCGGGCACGGCGTGCAGCCGGTGCGCGACGCGGTGCGGATCGCCGCGCAGGAGGGGTTCCGGCCGAACGTCGACTTCATCTTCGGCATGCCGGGCGAGGAGGAGGTGGACGCCGACGCGTCGCTGAGCCTCGCCGAGGAGCTGACCGGGCTCGGCGCCCGCATCCACGCGCACACGTTCATGCCGCTGCCGGGCACACCGTGGCGGGACGCCGAACCGGCGGTGGTGGCCCCGGCCACCATCCGCCGGTTCGACGAACTGGCCGCGCGCGGCGACCTCTACGGGCACTGGCAGCGCCAGGCCGAGCACGCGCAGCGGCTCGCGGAGACCGCGAAGGCGTACCCGCGCCGCGAACAGCGCCGCCGTGTCGGACGGCAGGGGACGGGCGAGGCCGAGGCGGTCTCCTAGCGGGGTCGGCCTAGAGGACGACGATCGGCGGCAGAGCTCCGCCCGGCAACAGCGGGACGACGCACTGCGGCTCGACGGACCGCACGCCCTGCAACGGCCACAGCGTGATCACGGCACCGGGCGACAGGGACGTGCTCACGTCGTCCGCAGTCGTGACCCACACCACCGCGTTGGTGTTGTTGCGCACCTCTGAGGCCACGAACGGCGGGGCGAAGGACGCGCTCACGCACTCCGGGACCAGGTGCGGCGGCTGCGGCACGATGCCGCCGGGGGTCAGGCACACGTAGCCCCACGGGCATTCGCCGGGAGCCTGCTTCATGGCGGCGGTCGGTGCTTGCCGCGTGGCCGCCTGCGCGGGCCCCGCGGCCGGTCCGACGAGGAGTGCGGCCAGCGCAAGAACGAGCGCGGCGAGCGCTCCGACGAGCCGTCGCGGGAGTGAGGTCGCGGAGGTAGGGGTGCGCATGGCTGCCTCCCAGCAGGTCCCGAGGGCGGCCTGGGGACACGCAGAGGCGTTCCGCGGTGACTCGGTAACTCCCGTGGCGAGTACCGCCCTTCCCCGCAGAGCCAAGAGCGTGCCCCGGGCGCGCCGCAATCACCACCACCCGGACGGCGGAGCGGTTTCACACGAACGCCGCAGCAGGCCGGGGCCTGTTGGTCGAGCGGGGTGGGGTGGACGGCGTGCTTCGGGTTCGTAGGGGGGTGCGACTCACGACGACGGGGCGCCGGCGTGGGGACGTGTGCGTCGGCCGCCGTGCTGCCCCGTTGCTTGGACGGCACGGCTGACCAACCCCTGCGGTGCGCATACGCGGCAGGTCGTGGGGAGTTCGCGGCGCGGGGCGAGCGGCGCGGAGCGTAGGCGCTCGGTGGTCGACGCCCGCGTGGTCGAAGCCGACGCTCGGGCCACTGCGGACCGATCGCCGGCTCGCCCCGTCGCGCATCCGTCCACTACCCCGCCGCGAGTCCTCTCTCGTGTGCGGCCAGGGCCAGGCTCAGTTCGACGATCGTCACCGGGTCGCTGAGCACCCGACCCGTCAGTTGTTCGTAGCGGCGGAGCCGGTTCAGGACCGTGTTCGGGTGGTAGAACAGCCGGTTCCCGGCGCGCCGCGTCGAGCCGCCCGACTCGAGCCAGGCGCGCAGGGTCGTCAGCAGCGAGTCGCGGTCGCCGGGCGGGAGTTCGAGGACGGGGCCGAGTGCCCGGTCGACGAGGGCCGCCGCGAGGTCGGGGCTGTCGGCGATCATCGCCGCCGGCAGGTTGTCGTCGAGCAGGGCGACGGGCTCGTCGGGGCTCACCCGCAGGGCCCGTTCGGCCAGCACGCGGGCGCGGGGCAGGGCGCCGAGGCCGGTGACGACGGTGCTCAGGCCGACGCGGATGCCGGGCGGGAGGCTCAAGCCCGCCGCCAGGTCGGCCACGGTCAGGGCGCCCAGCGCGACGATCACGTGGACCCGGTCACGCAGCACCCGGACCCCGTCGGGGAAGCCGGGCAGCGAGGCGGGCGGGCGGCGTTCCGCCGGGTGGGTTCCGTTGGCGCCGTTCCCCAGGTTGAGACCCAGGCTCGGGCTCGGCCCGGGTCCGGGTGTGGCCGGTTCGACGGCGGCGACGGTGTAGCGGCCCTGTTCGGGAAGGTCGAGCAGCGCGGCCGCGACGGGATAGGCGCGGGCGTCGGCCGCCCCGGTCAGCAGCGCGCTGATGAGTGCCGCGGTGGCCTGCCGGGTGGGCGACCCGGTACCCGGGGAGGAGGTGCCGGGGGAGGAGGTGCCGGGGGCGGAGGTGCCGGGCGGACGGGTGTCGGGCGGGCGTGTGTCCTGGTCCGCGCCGCCGCCGCCTCCGCCGTTGAGCCGGTCGGGAACGTCGGTGCCGCCGGGACCACCGGGGCCGCCGGAGCCGCCGGGGCCGCCGGGGCCGCCGGGGCCGCCTGGGCCGCCTGGGCCGCCTGGGCCGCCGGGGCCGTCCACCCGGCCGGTCGGCCCGGTCTCGCGCG
>NZ_JASAOI010000065.1 GCF_029953285.1 Yinghuangia seranimata
AACCAGTACCGCACCGCCGCCCCCGGCAACCCGCTGTACGACAAGGCCCGCACCGGCACCAACAGCAAGGCCGGCGAAGGCTTCTTCGACATCCTGCGCGCCGACGTCAAGGCGAACCGGCTCCCGCAGGTCTCCTGGATCGTGGCGCCCGAGGCGTTCACCGAGCACCCGAACTGGCCGGTCAACTGGGGTGCCTGGTACACGGCTCAGGTGCTCGACGCGCTGACCGCCAATCCCGACGTGTGGAGCAAGACCGCGCTGCTCATCACGTACGACGAGAACGACGGCTTCTTCGACCACGTCGTGCCGCCGTTCGCCGCCGCGACGCCGCAGCAGGGCGCGTCCACCGTCGCCACCACCGGCGAGTTCTACGCCGGACAGGGCGGCGCGATCGCCGGGCAGTACGGCCTCGGGCAGCGCGTGCCGATGCTGGTCGTGTCGCCGTGGAGCACGGGCGGCTGGGTGTGCTCCGAGACGTTCGACCACACCTCGATCGTGCGGTTCATCGAGAAGCGGTTCGGCGTGCAGGAGCCCAACATCTCGCCGTGGCGGCGCGCGGTGTGCGGCGACCTGACCAACGCGTTCGACTTCGGGCACACCGAGCACAAGGTGCCGAAGCTGCCCAGCACGTCGACGTACGTCCCGGCCGACCACGACCGGCACCCCGACTTCGTGCCGGTGCCGCCGGCCGTCGGCGCGCTGCCGAAGCAGGAGCGCGGCCTGCGTCCGGCCCGCGCGCTGCCGTACGACCTCGCGGCCGACGCGCACGCCGGCGCGGACGGGCGCCTGCGCCTCGACTTCGACAACCGCGGCCAGGCGGGCGCGACGTTCCTGGTCACCTCGACGACGCACGCGGCCGGCCCGTGGACCTACACGGTCGAGCCCCGGCGCACGCTGTCCGGCACGTGGGACGTCTCGGCGGACCCGAACGGCCTCTACGACTTCAGCGTGCACGGCCCCAACGGCTTCATGCGCCAGGCCAAGGGCAAGGCCGGCGTCCTCGTCGCCGACGTGACCGCCCGCCACAACGGCGACCACCAGCTGGTCGAGGTCACCCTCGTCAACGAGAGCACCCGCACCATCGACCTGACCGTCACCGACGCCTACGGCCACCGCAACGGGAACGGCAACGACAACAGCCAGGGCGACAACAACAACCAGGGCGGCAACCGCGACTCCTACCGCCTCCGCCCGGGCGCCCGCGCCACCCACACCGCCCGCCTGAACAAGAGCAACGGCTGGTACGACCTGACCGTCGCCTGCTGGCAGGACGACACCTTCACCCGCCGCCTCGCCGGCCACGTCGAAAACGGCCGCCCGAGCACCAGCGACCCGGCCACCATCGCCGCCCCTTGCCCGGGCGGCGCGCGGTGGTCGTCGTTCAGAGGTCAAAAACCGCCGATCCACACCGAAGACGTCCTAGGCCGCTAGACGACACCGGCCAAGCCGGCGACGGGATTCGAACCCGCGTATTCCCTTTGAAAGGAAGTAAGGATCAGCTACGCACCTGAACCATGATCAGCCTAACCAGCGGACGCCACGCCCGCGATGTGTTTACCTCACCCCAGGTCCGCGACCGCAGCCGCAGGGGACGACGTATTCCCGTCCGCACACGACGAATCGGTTTCATGGAACCCAGCCCTCGCCACCACCCGCCCGGAGTACGGTCGGACGCCTACACCGTGGGGGGTGATGGCTGTGGGGACAGCCCTGCGCATCGGCGCGCTCACGTCTGCCGCCGCGCTACTGGCCGGCGGATGCAGCAGCGGCAGCCACGGCAGCGCAGCAGCTCCCGGCAAGATGACCGCCGCACAGGTCGCTTCCACCCTCAAAGCAGCAGGCCTGCCCCTTGGCGAGGTCACAGTGTTCGACGAGGACACCGACCCGAACCACCAGCTCGGCCGCCCCGGGAAGTACACGTCGAAAGTCGGGTTCGTCGACACCCGAGTCGACCTGAGCAACGCCCTCGACACCAAGGGCGACATCTCCCGCGGCGGAGGCGTCGAGGTGTGGCCCGACCACAAGAGCGCCCAAGCCCGCGCCGACTACATCCAGGCCTTGACCAAGGACATCCAAGCCACGGTCATGCGTGAGTACGACTACATCAGCGGGTCGTACCTACTCCGGATCACGCAGACGCTTTCGCCGACACAGGCCGGCGCATATGAGGCGGCGCTCAAGGGGCTGGGCGGCTGAGCTCGGCAGACTCAACGACGCAGCCGCCGAGGCGGACTGCTGACCGAACCGCTGCTGACCGAACCGGCATACCGTCCTCGTTCGGCGCATCCAGGAAGCGCTGCAGGAGCGTTGGGGACACTCGTCGCAGGACGCTGCCGCCGACGTGGGCGCCTTCGGGTCGCGCGGGGGCCGCGCCCGCGGTGTGTTTATGTCACCGCGGGCGCGGTTCCCATTGCGATGTGTAGCAAGGTTGCCGGGTGGGCGTCGGGAGTCGTCCACAGGGGCGGGCGCATGATCGGACAATAGTGCGTGGTGGCGGCTAGGCCTTGGCGAACTGGCGGCTGATGACGAGGCGTTGGATCTGGTTGGTGCCTTCGAAGATCTGCATGATCTTGGCTTCGCGCATGTAGCGCTCCACCGGGAACTCGCGGGTGTAGCCGGCGCCGCCGAGGACCTGGACGGCGTCGGTGGTGACCTTCATGGCGGCGTCGGTGGCGACGAGTTTGGCGACGGAGGCGTGGCGGCTGTAGGGGCGGCCGGCGTCGCGGCGGCGGGCGGCGTCGAGGTAGGTGGCGCGGGCGGAGTCGACGGCGGCGGCCATGTCGGCGAGGAGGAAGCCGAGGCCCTGGTGGTCGACGATGCGGCGGCCGAAGGTGGTGCGCTGGTTGGCGTAGTCGACGGCGACGTCGAGCGCGGCCTGGGCGAGGCCGGTGGCACAGGCGGCGATGCCGAGGCGGCCGGAGTCGAGGGCGCTGAAGGCGATGGAGAGGCCCTGGCCCTCGTCGCCGATGAGGCGGTCCTCGTCGAGGGGGACGCCGTCGTAGTGCGCGGTGGTCGTCGGGACCGCGTGCAGGCCCATCTTGTCCTCGGGCCGGCCGAAGGTCAGGTTGTCGTGGCTGCCCGGGGCGAGGAAGCACGAGATGCCGCGGCTGCCTTCGCCGGTGCGTGCGAACAGCGAGTAGAAGTCGGCCTTGCCGCCGTGGGTGATCCACGCCTTGGTGCCGACGATCTCGTAGCCGTCGGAGGTCTTGTTGGCCTTGCAGGTGAGCGCGGCGGCGTCGGAGCCGGCGTGCGGTTCGGACAGGCTGTAGCCGCCGATCCACTCGCCCTCGAGCATGCGCGGCAGCCAGCGTTCGCGCTGGTCCTGGGTGCCGTACGTGTAGAGCGGGAAGCACGCGAGGGTGTGGACGCTGGTCGCGACGGCGATCGCCGCCCAGCGGGCGGCGAGTTCCTCGACGACCTGGAGGTAGACCTCGTAGGGCTGGCCGCCGCCCCCGTATTCCTCGGGGTAGGGCAGGCCGAGCAGGCCGGTCTGGCCGAGCAGCGTGAACAGCCCTTCCGGGTAGGTCTCTTCGCGTTCGTGCCGGGCCGCGATGGGGGCGAGTTCCTTGTCCGCGATCGCCTGGGTGAGGGCGAGCAGGTCGCGGGATTCCTCGGTGGGCAGGAGGCGGTCGACGACGGCCACTGAGGGGTCTCCTCGGAGCGTGGGCCGGGCGGGTGGCCCGGCGGGAGCGGTTGGCGCACGAATGAGCCCGGGACGGGGTCGCCGTCCCGGGCTCGATGATTTCAGGCCGTCGGGTTCGCGGCGACCGTTGCGCGACGGGAGGCGGGTTCGGCCAGTTCGGCGAGCGCGGCCGCGGCGCGTGCGCGGTACTCGTCGACGCGGGCGAGCTTGATGTCCTCGTATCCGCGCACCAGGTCGGGCAGTTCGGCGAAGTCGGTGACGGCGCCGACGGTGTCGTCGCGGAGCGCGGACAGTGCGTCCCGCATCATCGTCCGGTACTCGGCGACGAGTTCGCGCTCGACGCGGCGGACCTTGGCATAGCCGAACACGTCGAACCGGGTGCCGCGCAGGCCGCGTGCGGCGTGCAGGGCGCGGAACGCGGGGACGGCGGTGCGGCGCAGCCGGATCTTGCGCTTCATGCCGAGGGCGCGCAGCGCGGGCGGGTGGAGGAGTACGGAGACGTCCGCGTCCGCGCCGAACTCGTCCTCGCGCCGGGCCTTTTCGACGGTGTCGAGGTGGAGGCGGGCGACTTCGTACTCGTCCTTGTAGGCCATGAGCTTGTGCAGGCCCTTGGCGTAGGCGACGCCGATGCGCTCGCCGGCCTCGGTGCCGACGCGTGCGGCCGCGGCGGCGGTGACGCGGCGGACGTCCTCGGCGTAGCTGCGGGCGTAGGTGCCGTTCTGGAACCCGGTGAGATCGGCGATGCGGGTGGCGAGCACGTCGCGCAGGGCCTCGCCGAGGGCGGATCGGTCGGCGAGCGCGTAGGACTCGGGGTCGACCTCGACGGTCGCGCGGACCGGTGCGGCGACGGCGGCGCGCACGGCCTCGGGGTCCTGGACGGCGGCGCGGCCCCAGTGGAACGCGGCGAGGTTCTTGTCGACGGCGGCCCGGTTGAGGCGGATGGCTTGTTCGACGGCCTCCGCGCTGACCGGCAGGCAGCCGTGCTGGAACGCGGCGCCGATGAGCAGCATGTTGGCGGGCATGTGGTCGTCGAACAGGGCCTGCGAGAGGGCGAGGGCGTCGAGGTAGCGGTTGTCCGCGGACAGCGCACCGGTGGCGCGGGTGGCGGTCTCGATGCGGGCGACGCAGTCGTCCGGCGAGTCGGGCACCGCGAGCTGGTTGGTGACCATGGCGGCGGTCGGCACGATCGCGGTGTTGACGATGGCGACGGTGTGTCCGGCGCGCACGGTGGACAGGTTGCCGTCCGCGGCGGCGCCGAGCAGGTCGAAGCCGAGCAGGACGTCGGCGGTGCCGCGCGAGGCGCGCAGCGCGCCGTCGACGGGCTTGCGGCCGATGCGCAGGTCGCTGACGACCGGTCCGCCCTTCTGCGCGAGGCCGGTCTGGTCGAGGCCCGCGGTGTGCAGCCCGTCGAGGTGCGCGGCCATCTGGAGGATGGCCGAGACGGTCACGACGCCGGTGCCGCCGATGCCGGGCATGCGGACCAGGATCTCGTCGTCGTACGCGAAGCGCTGTGCGGGCTGAGCGAGTTCGACGGGCAGCGCGGGGACCTCGCGGCGCTTGCGGGTGCCGGGCTCGACGAGGAGGAACGACGGGCAGTCGCCCTTGAGGCAGCTGAAGTCGCTGTTGCAGGAAGCCTGGTGGATGCGCGTCTTGCGGCCGAACTCGGTGTCCACGGGCTGCACCGACAGGCACGTGGACTTGTCGCCGCAGTCGCCGCAGCCCTCGCAGACGCGCTCGTTGACGACGACCTTCTCGGCGGGCGTGGGGAGTTCGCCGCGCTTGCGCAGGCGGCGCTCCTCGGCGGCGCAGCGGTCGTCGTGGATGAGGACGGTGACGCCTTCGACACCGGCCAGTTCGCGTTCCACGTCGGCGAGGTCGTCGCGGTGCCGGACGGTCGCGACGGGGTCGAGCGCGATGCCCCGGTAGGCGGCGGGCTCATCGGTGGTGATGACGACGCGGCGCACGCCCTCGATGGCCATCCAGCGGGTCAGGTCCGGGATGTTCAGCTTGCCTTCGGGGCGCTGGCCGCCGGTCATGGCGACGGCGTCGTTGTAGAGCAGCTTGTACGTCATGGTGACGCCCGCGGCTACGGCGGCGCGGACCGCGAGCGAGCCGGAGTGGTGGAAGGTGCCGTCGCCGAGGTTCTGCACGAAGTGCTTGTCGGCGGTGAACGGCGCGAGGCCGAACCACTGCGTGCCCTCGCCGCCCATCTGGGTGAGGCCGACGCGGTTGCCGCGGCCCTTGCCGTCCAGCGCGATCATCGCGTGGCAGCCGATGCCGACGCCGACGAGGGTGTCGTCGGAGGTGCGGGTCGAGGTGTTGTGCGGGCAGCCGGAGCAGAAGTACGGCGTGCGCGGCGCGGCCATCGGCAGCGCGATGCGCGCGGGCCGCTTGGGCTTGGGCGTCACGGCCTCGACGTGGGCGGCGGCGGTGTGCGGGAGGCGGTCGGCGCCGATGCGGGAGGCGAGCGCGATGGCGACGTCCTCGGCGCCGAGGGTGCCGCGCTGGGTCAGCAGCACGCGGCCGCCCTCGTCGCGGCGGCCGACGACGCGCGGGGCGTCGGGGCGCCGGTACAGCGCCTCCTTGAGGCGGCCCTCGAGGAAGCCGACCTTGTCCTCGACGACCAGCACCTCGTCGAGGCCCTCGGTCAGCCCGGCGAGCTCGGCGTCGGCCAGCGGGAACGGCATGCCGAGCTTGATCAGGCGCAGCCCGAGCGCGGCCAGCTCGGCCTCGCCGATGCCGAGGTTGTGCAGCGCGCGCTGGACGACGGCGTACTGCGTGCCGGAGGCCAGGATGCCCAGCTTCGCGCCGGGCGTGGTGAACGTGACGCGGTTGAGGCCGACGGTGGCGGCGTACGCGCGCGCCCTGTCCAGGCGGCGGGTCAGCATGTCGTACTCGGCGTCGAGCGACGCGGGGCCGACCAGCGTGGGGGCGGGGCCGCGCGGGGTGCGGGCCGGCTCGGGGACGTCGCGGGACAGGCCGCTGAGCTCGACGGTGCCGGACGCGTCCGCGATGTCCGCGACGATCTTGAGGCCGGTCCACAGGCCGCTGGCGCGGGACATCCCGACGGCGTGCAGGCCGTACTCGATGATCTCGGCCACCGAGCCGGGGGCGAGCAGCGGCATCGCCAGGCTCGCCGCCATGGGCTCGCACGAGCTCGGGACGGTGGAGGACTTGCTGCCCGGGTCGTCGCCGATCCACGCCACCGCGCCGCCGAGCGGGGCGGTGCCGGCCAGCATCGCGTGCCGGATCGCGTCGGCGGCGCGGTCCAGGCCGGGGTTCTTGCCGTACCAGAAGCCGACGACGCCGTCGTGGCGGCGGCCCGGGACCTGGTCGAGCAGCTGCGTGCCCGCGACGGCGGTGGCGGCGAGCTCCTCGTTGAGGCCGGCCTGGAAGACCACGCCGGCCGGGTCGAGGTGCTTGGCGGCACGGCCCATCTCGAGGTCGACGCCGCCGAGCGGGGAGCCCTGGTAGCCGGACACGTACACACGCGTGTCCAGGCCTCGTGCGGTGTCGAGGCGGCGCTGCTCCAGGGTGAGCCGGACGAGGGCCTGGATGCCGGAGATCAGCACACGGCCGTCGGCGGCCGTGTACTTGTCGTCCAGCGACACGGCGGAGCGGTCGATGCGCACGGGGTCCTCCGGCGGAGAAACGGGCGGGGTGGGTCGGCGCTAGGACACCAACCGAGCCCGATGCCACGCAAGTACCTCGCGGGAAATCGCCACAAAGACGCAAAGATCTCAACAGGCTGCGCGGGATATCATCAATTATTTGCACCCTGACCCCCGAAAAACGAGGTGTCCCGCCATGGCCGACGTCGACGCCACCGACCACGAGCTGCTGCGCCTGCTGCGCGAGGACGGCCGCCGCACCTTCTCCGAGATGGCCACCGAGGTGGGCCTGTCCGTCGCGGCTGTGAAGCGGCGCGTCGATCGGCTGCGTGACATCGGTGTCATCACCGGGTTCACCGTGCAGGTCGACCACGCGAAGCTCGGCTGGGGCATCGAGGCCTTCACCGAGCTGCGCTACGCGGGAAGCACGACCGTGCAGGAGATCATGCGCACGACCACCGGCGTGCCGGAGGTCCAGGCGGTCTTCACGATCGCGGGCGACCCGGACGCGCTCATCCAGGTGCGGGTGCGCGACATCGCCCACCTTCAGGAGGTCATCGACACTCTGCGGCGGTCGGGGAACGTGACGGGGACGAAGACGCTGATGGTGCTCGGGTCGTGGTCGCGGGAGGCGTGAGCGCCGCGTCAACGGGCCGCATGTGACCGGTGGCGCGACGGAGCGGGCGTGACCGGTCACGCGTGCTTGCCCCGGCCGCGTGGGCGCCGGGTCGTCGCGGGGCCTCCCCCGCCGCACGTCAGGTCGATGTCGGCGACCGGCCCCCGTACCGCGGCACGGTGCCCGCCCGGTTTCCGGCCCAGCCGGAACCCCGGTGCCAGTTCATCGAGTTCGAACGACGCCTCGGCTTCGACGGTACGCACCGCCCACACCGTCACCTCGGGCGGCATCCCGCGCGCCATCCCCCGCGGCAGGCGGGCCGATACGCGTGAGAGCACACCCAGGCCGGCCGCAAGCGCGACGACATTCCACGCCGCCAGGCCCGCGACAAAAGGCACGGAGGTTCCGGCCTCGGGCCCGTCCGCGAGGAACACCCGTACGCCGTGCGCCATCGCGCCCGCGACCGCACCGAACACAACTCCGCCGGACGCGACCGCCGTCCAACCGTTGCCGCGGAACCGGCGCTTGAGCCCGGCCTCGTGCCGGGCCCGCGCCCGCCGGTAGCCCGGCGCCGCGACGGCCTTGCCGAACCGGCAGCCGCCCCCGGCGCGTTCGACGGCGTCCAGCAGCGCCGCGCAGACCGGGTGTCCGGGCGGGGTTCGGGTGGCGGCGACGGTCGCGGTCAACGTCCCGTCGCGGGACAGGTGCACGAGCTGGTCGCGGTCCAGCAGGCAGACGGCGACCCGGTCGACGAGCGGCGTTCCGCCGACGATCCCTGCGGCGTGCAGGACGTCCAGCCCGAGCACCGCCTCGGGCGCGACGGCCGGCCCGTCGGCGCGGCCGCGCAGCCTGACCAACCCGTAGAGCAGCACCAACACGACACACCCGGCCGCGATCCACCCGGCCAGCACGAGAGCGAGTTCCCCGACCAACCTCGACACGGCACCCCCCGGCGAGCGGCGCGCCCCGGCCCCCAGCGCCCGATCCAGGGTAGGGATTCGGGACGAACTAGGCGAGAGCCAAAGGAGATTGGTCGAACGCGAACAACGCGAGCCGGCGGGATGCGGTATCGCGCCGACGCGCGCCACGGCGACCGGCGGCGGGCACGGGATCCGCTGACCGGACCGAACCGTGAAACAGCTGCCGTCGACATCGCGAACGGCCCTGCTTCCATGGTCGGCCGCAAGCCGCGGCACCGCCGCGTGATCGGCACGCACCCGCCCCGCGCCTGGTCGGCGGTGCCGCCGGGTCCGGCGGCGGCCGTGGCATGGCCGGTACCGTCGTTCGGGTGAAGATCGACGGGGGCGGTCCGGTGTCCGTGGCGGAGCTGCTGCTCGGGCACGCGGACGCGGCGACGGCTGAACGGGCCCGTGTCCGGCTCGGGTTGTCGGTCGGTGCCGCTGAGGCCGGGTCCGGGGCCGACGGTTCCTCCGGCGGGGCCTCCGCGCGCAGCGCGGCGGCGGCGTCGGACGGGGCGGCGGCGGTGTCGGGCGGGGCGGTGGGGCCGGATCCGGACGGTACCCCGTTGGCCGTGCGCCTGCGGAACCCCAAGGGGCGGGTGGACAGCACGGCGCTCGACGGATACGCCCGCGCCGACTGGGACTTGGTCGCCGAGGAACACCTGCGCAGCGCGTTCGACGACGAGGTCGCCCGCCAGCTGGTCGTGCACCCCGACTGCCCGCGGGACGCCGTCCTCGTGCTGGCCACCGAGTCGCCGTTCAGCGTCACGGCACGTCATGGCAGGGCGTTCAGCGTCGCTTTGGACCGGCGCCTCCTGACCGCCCGTCAACTCGCCTTCGAGGGCAGGCCCGCGTGGCGTGCGCTCGGCACCGTGGCAAGGGTCGCGCGCCCCGCGTACGACCAGCCCCGCTTCGCACCGCTCGACCGCATCGTGGACGAAGCGGCGCGGATGCTGCCGGGCCCCGACCCTGCGGCATGGGCGTGGCTGGTGCGCCACGCGCCGAACTACCCGGGGACGTTCCCCGAGTTGTGCGCGGAGGCCGCACGGGCCGCCGACCCCGGTAGGGCCGACGCGGGGGCTGTCGACGGCGCGTCCCTCGTGTGGTCCGATCCGCCGGACCCCGCCGACCCGCGCCGCAACCCGCAGCGCTGGGGCCGCATGTCCCCGCTGGGGCTGCTGGGCCGCCTTCCGCCGGAGGACGCGGCCGCCGTGCTTGCGGTCCTGCCGTCCGACGTGTGCGCCCAGCTCAGGCGGGTGAACGAACCGCTGCCCGGCCACCTCGTCCTCACGCTGATGCGGGACCCGGAGCTCGACGCGCGCGGCCTCGTCCGCCGCATGATCCCCGACCGGGACACGGAGGCCGTGCTACTCGCCAGGCACGACCGGCACATCAACGCCGCGCTGCTGGCCGAGTCGAAGGACGCCGCGACACGGCACGCCGTGTTCGCCGCGTCCCGACGTGACGCGTCGCCCCGCGTGCGGCTGACGCCGCACTCCCGCGGCTGGCTGAACTTGCAGTACCGGGACGGCTGCCCGGAGGCGGTGTACGGCCACCACGTGGCGTTCCTCCGCACCGTGCTGCGCCGCGGTACGCACGACCTGAGCCCTGCGGCCGTGCTGAGGGGGTTGCTCAGCCTGTGGGAGGCGCAGGGCCGGGGCGCGCTGCTCGACCCGCGGCTGCGGTCGCTGCTGCGCGGTACCCCCGCCACGTGGCGGGCCTTGCACTGGGCCTGCAACGCAGCCGACGGCCTGGCCCGGCTGCGGGCCGAGGTGGAGCGCCTCGAACAGCCGGACGCCCTGGTGGCCGCGGTCCGCGAGCACCCGGCGATGGCCGGCGGGTACCTCCCGGCGGCGTTCTGGCCCGCGGCGGTGACGGCCCACGCCGACGAACCGCTGCGCCGGCGCCTCCTCGCCGCCCTGGCCCGGCACCCGGACTGTCCCGCGGAACTCGTCCGGGACGCCGTCCGGACGGACGGCGACCTGGCAGTCGAACTCGCGGGCCGGTCGCGGGAGTACGCGCTCGCCGCACTCGCGGAACCGCTCGGACCGCCGCCGCGGTGGGCCAACGCCGGGCGCGGCGGGATCGGCGACTGGATCGGCAATGCCCTGGCCGACGACGTGGTCTCCGTCCGGGAGTTCGTCGAACGTGCCCATCCGGCGACGCGGGCGGTGGAGGCGACGGGGGCGCTGTCCGGCGTGCTTCCGGAGTCCTACGCCGAGGCCTTGGAGGCCGTCGTCGCCGAGCACGCGCGCGCCGCGCTGGGCGACGACGCGGAGGCGTGGGCCGTGGCGGTGATGCTGCTGCCGGAGTTCGTCGGCACGCTGCCGGAACTGTTCGCGACGGCGGCCTCCGCGGCGAGGTCCTGATCCGGCTGAGACGCGGCTGAGTAACGCGTCTCACGGGTCGCGGTCGGGCGTCGGCGCCGTCTCGTGCGCCGCCGGGCAGTAGCGTCGACGGGATGGCGGCTCCGGTGAACAGCTCGGTCTCGGCAGGTGCGTTCCTGCTGCGGTACGCCTCGCCCGCGACCGCCGCGCGTGTGCGGGAGCGGCTCGGCCCCGAGGCCGTGCCCCAGGAGCCTCGTCCGCCGGACGTTCCCGATCTGCGGTCGTCCGGCCAGGCCGTCGCCGCTCCGCGCACGCGCGGGACGGGGCTGGTGCCGTGGCTGCGAACTCCGCGTGTGCAGGCGTCGGTTCACGACCTGCCGCAGGTCTCGGGTGCCGAGTGGGACCTGATCGTCCGTGAGCACGGTCGCACGGCACTGCCCAAGGACGTCGTCCGCGCGCTCGTCGCCCGCGCGGACTGCCCCGGTTCGGCGGCGCTCGCGCTCGTGCCGGAGGGCAGGTTCGCGCACCATCCCCGGCCGGACTCGCCGTCCGCGTTCCTGATCGCCGTGCAGCGCGGGTCCGTGACGCCGCGCCAGGTCGCGTTCGAGGGCCGGCCCGGCTGGCACGCGCTCAGCACCGTGGCGCGGCACACGCGGCCGAGCATCTACGACCAGCCGTTCGCACCGTTCGGACGCGTCCTCGACGAGGCGGCCCAACTGCTGCCCGGCCCCGACGCCGACGCCTGGGCCTGGCTGATCCGGCACGCCCCGGGCTACCCGGGCACGTTCCCTGAGCTATGCGCCGCCGCGGGCAACGCGACCGCGCGGCTGGCGTACGACACCCGTCGTGCCGCTACGGCAACCGGCGATCCGCGTGTGAACACTGTCAACAGCCCCTCAGACTTTCACCGATGGAACTCCCTGACCCCGCTCGGCCTGATCGGGCGGCTCTCCCCCGACGCGGCGGACGCCGTCCTCGCGGTGCTGCCCCGCAGCGCGCTCGACGATTTCCTCCCGGTGCACGAAATGCTGCCGACCCACCTCACCTTCACGCTGCTGCGCCGCGAGCCGTCGCTCGTGTGGGACCTCATGCACCGCATGGACCACGACAGGGCGGCCGTGCGTGAGTTGCTCGCGAGGCACGACCCGCAGGTGAACGCCGCGCTGCTGTCGGCCCGACGGGACGCAGAGACCCAGCACGCCGTGTTCCGGGCCACGCGGCTGGAGGCCAAGCCGCGTGTGCGGCTGCCCGCCGACAACCGAGGGTGGCTGCGCCTACGGCTGGGCGACGGCTGCCTGGAGGCCGTCCACGGGCATCACGCGTCGTTCATCCGGACCGCACTCGAACAACGCGCCGACAGCCTCGGCACCGCGGGAGTGCTGAGGGGTCTGCTCGGCCTGTGGGAGGCCTGGGGACGCGGCGCGCTGTTCGACCCGCGGCTGCTGCGGGCGTTGCCGCCGGACACCGAGGCCGGACGGTTGCTGCGCCAGGTGCCGCGTGGGCTGGGCGGCATGGCGCGGCTGCGGGCCGAGGTGCGTCGGCACGAGGACCCCGCGGAGCTGATCGCCGCGATGCGCCGTTCGCCCGACACGGCACGCCGGTACCCGCCCCCGTCGTTCTGGCCGGCGGCGATTGCGGCGCACGCCGAACGGCCGCTGCCGGTCGAGGTCTTGGCGCACCTCGTCCGGCACGGGAACTGCCCCGACGAACTCAGCCTGGCCGCCTCGAAGGCGGACGCCGACCTGGCCGCCGAGCTCGCGGGCCGCTCACACGCCCACGCCGTGGCCGCGCTCGGGCACCCCGTCGAGGTGACGTGGTCGTGGACGGAGCACGGGTGGTACGTCGACGCCCTGGCCCGGGGCGTGCTGACGTTCCACGAGTTCGTCGAACGTGCCCACCCCGCCCATCAGTTGCTCACCGCCGTCGAGCAGCTGGCACCGGTCTTCCCCGACGGCCACACGGCGGCCCGCGCGGTCGTCGACGAGCACATACGCGGGACGGTCGGGGACGACGCGGACGCCTGGGCGGTGGCGGTGCGGCTGTTGCCGGAGTTCACAGGCACATTGCCTGAGCTGCTGGCCACGGCGGGGGCGGTGTTCGCGTAGGGATTCGACGATGGGACCGGCATTTCATCGATGCCTGAACTGTGCCGACCGTGTGCCCCTCAGGCGGAACCGCCCGGCGACCCAGCCCCCGGGTACACCCGGCACTGGCTCGTCCCGCTCGCCCTCAGCACGCCGGTCGCGTCGGTGAGCGTGCCCCACGTGGAGGCGAGCAGGCCCTGGGTTCGGCCGCGGGCTTCCAGGAGGGTGGCCGCGGGGACGCGGGCGGGGGCGTACCACGTCGCGGCCAGGTCGAGGCTGACCATGCCGTCACCGGGGCGGCCGCGGAGGGCGGCGTCCATCAGGTGCGCGTCCAACTGCATGATGTCGGTGAGGCGTTCGGCGAGGCCGGGGGTCGAGGGGGCGTCGGGGCGGAGCACGTCGGGGTCGGCGGGGCAGATCCACAGCGCGACCGAGTCGCCGCCGTCGCGGAAGGCGCCCTCGAACTCCTCGTAGGTCTCGGCGTAGTCCACGGCGTACTCGGCGAACCCGCCCAGGCACTCGGCGACTTTCTCGACCCAGGACAGGCGCGGGTACGCCGCGGGCCCGAGCGGAAGCCCGGCCTCGCCGGCGGCGCCCGGGTCGGCGGCGCCCGGCCCGCCGAACAGCTCCGGGTCGGCGAACCAGGCCGACGCGGCGAGCACCGCCTCGCCACCCTGGCGGACCGTCACCTGGAAGGCGGACGCCGTCCGGCCGTTGGCCAACGTCTCGACGTCAAAGGATAGTTCGCCGGCAACCGCGGCACGCGAGAACACCGTGTGCAGGCTGCGCAGCTGTTTGCCGCCCGCCGACCTGGCCGCCGCGGCGGCCGCCAGGGAGGCCGTCCAACCGCCGAAGCCGCGCCCGTTGATGCAGTGGAACTCCGCGAGTTCGGCCGTCAGTCGACCGTCGGACCCGCCCCGCAGGCGGACCTCGCCGAGCGGCGTCGCCGCCACCGTGTCGTGCTCCCCCGTAGCGTCCATCCACCGATGGTGCCACGCAGGCCGCCGGGCGTGGGGGGGTGACCCCGGACGGGCCGCTCGGAATCCGGCACACGGCGAGCACATCCGACACCTGTTGGGACACCAGGCGGCCCCGCAGCGCCAGGTAGTGTCAGAAGTCCGCGCACAGCGGGCACAGACCGCTCACCGGGAGACGCCGTGCCACGTTCCCTGATCCCCTCCGGCCTCCGCGCGCTGCGACCCGACGCCTTCGGAGCGGAACCGACGGGCGCGCGGCTGGCCCGGATCCGCAGCTCGCCGAACTTCGCCGACGGGTCGTTCCAGAACCCCGTGCCGGCACGCACCGAGCCGAGCGGCTCGATGCGGGAGTTCGCCCGGGCGTACTTCCGCGCCGAGGACCGGGCCCACCGCGCGCCCGCCGGCGTGGTGCCGGTGCACCCGACGACGTACGCCGACCTCGCGAAGCCGCCGACCACCGGACTGCGGCTGACCTGGACGGGCCACTCCAGCGTGCTCGCCGAGCTCGACGGGCGCCGCGTGCTGTTCGACCCGGTGTGGGGCGAACGCTGCTCCCCGTTCCCGTTCGTGGGCCCGCGCCGCCTGCACCCGGTGCCCCTGCCGCTCGCCGCGCTCGGGCCCGTCGACGTCGTGGTGATCTCGCACGACCACTACGACCACCTCGACATGCCCACGATCAAGGAGCTGGTCGGCACCGACACCGTCTTCGCCGTCCCGCTGGGCGTCGGCGCGCACCTGGAGCACTGGGGCGTGCCGGCCGACCGGCTGCGGGAGCTCGACTGGCACGAGTCGACGACGGTCGAAGGCCTCACCCTGACCGCCACCCCCGCCCGCCACTTCTGCGGCCGCGGCTTCCGCGGGCCCCAGCACACGCTGTGGGCCTCATGGGTCGTCCGCGGCCCGGAGCACCGCGTCTTCCACAGCGGCGACACCGGGTACTTCCCGGGCTTCGCGGACATCGGGACTGCTCACGGGCCGTTCGACGCCACGATGATCCAGATCGGCGCGTACAGCGAGTACTGGCCGGACATCCACATGACCCCCGACGAGGGCGTCCGCACCCACCTCGACCTCCAGGGCGGCCCGGACGCGGGCCCTCTCCTCCCGATCCACTGGGCGACCTTCAACCTGGCCCTCCACCCCTGGGCGGCCCCCGGCGAAGGAACGCTCGCCGCAGCCCGCACCGCAGGAGCCCGTATCGCCCTCCCCCGCCCCGGCGAGCCCTTCGAACCGGGCGCGGAAAAGCTCCCGGAGCAGCCGTGGTGGAGGGTCGTCACGGTGGACGCCGACACCGAGCCCAGCCCCTTGGACAGGGCAGCGGGAACGACGGCCTGACGAGCCGGCCGAACGGGGTTGGCGGGACCAGGGGCGACCCGCGGCACCGACCGAAAGGGCGGCCTGCGACAGGACGGCGCGGGGGGCCGAAAGAGGCAGGCCTTGGCAGAGTGCGGGGCAGGCCGAAAGGACGGCCTTCGGCAGGCTGCGGGGCGGTCCCGCCGAGCAGGCTCAGGCAGGCCCACCGGACGGGCTGAACAAACAGGCTCACGCAGACCGCACGACGGGCTGGGCAGGCGGGGCCTGGGCAGACCACGGGACGGCTCGACGTGAACGTCCAGGCAGACCGCAGGACCCGCCGGGCCCGTGGACGCGCCGGGCGAGCCACCTCCGACCGGAGCACCGGAACCCGGACCTCGCCAGTCCCGCAAGGGCCGACCCGCGAGAACGCCGGGTGAGCGAGGCGGGAGGCGCCGACCTGGATCGGCGTCATCCGATCACGCAGCCGCGCCGCGAGGGCACGCGCACGCAGTTGCCCCGGCCCCGTCGGCCGTCCGCCACGCGGCCAGCCGTCACACGGTGAACCGGTCACGCCGCAGGGGCACGACCAGCCGGCGAACCGTGTCGCCAGCCCGCCACATGGTCAGGTCGTCTCGCGCCCACGCAGTCAGGCACCGACGCCCGGAACCGCCCGCAGCGAGGACGTGCGCTCGCCTCCTCGTAGCCGCAAGCCGTCACGGCGGCTTCGAGCTGGGCGATCGCGAGGACCGGGTCGATGTTCTTGAGGAGGACCACGTCGAAGTCCCCCTGCTCCGGGCCGCCCGGAGTCTGGAGGACCTCGACGGCAGCCTGGTCGTCGACGGCGGAGAGGTGGTCGCAGAGCGGCATGGCGGCGATTCTGGTGCCCACCGGGGACGGCCCGGCTGACGCAGCCGGGCGAAGCCCCGACGGGCACGCGGTCTCGGGGCACCGGGCCGCGGTCGCCTCCGGCCGGGTGGCCGGGCACCCGCACCACCACGCGGTCAGGTGGTCAGGTCAGGCCGCGCGGTCAGGAGCGGCGGCCTCGGCTGGGCTTTGCGGCGCGTTCGGGCTTCGCGGCGCGTTCGGCGTCGCGGTCCTTCAGGCGGGCGGTTTCGCGGCGGACGTCGGCCTGGGTTTCGCGTTCGCGGCGGAGCCATTCCGGGTCTTCGGCCTTGATGGCTTCGATCTCGTCGCTGGTCAGAGCCTCGGTGACGCCGCCGCGGGCCAGGCCCGAGATGGAGATGCCGAGCTTGGTGGCCACGACGGGGCGGGGGTGGGGGCCGGTGCGGCGGAGGTCGCGGAGCCACTGCGGGGGGTCGGTCTGGAGCGCGTTGAGCTCGTCGCGGGTGACGACACCCTCCTGGAACTCGGCGGGGGTGGCCTCGAGGTACACGCCCAGCTTCTTCGCCGCGGTCGCGGGCTTCATCGTCTGGGCGGTCTTGTGCGACGTCATGGGGTCAAGGGTATCGAGCGTGCGCGGCACCTCTGATCCTGGCCGGTAGCCTGGCGGGGTGATCAGCGCGGATGCCCCCTCGTCCTTCCGGCTCGCGTACGTCCCTGGCGTGACGCCCGCGAAATGGGCTCGGGTCTGGCACGAGCGCCTGCCGGACGTCCCGCTCGACCTGGTCGCCGTCGAGCCCGGCGACGCGATGGCGACGCTGCGCGGCGGGGGCGCCGACGCGGCGCTGCTGCGGCTGCCGGTGGACGGCACCGATCTGAGCGCGATCCCGCTGTACACGGAGACGACCGTGGTCATCGTTCCGAAGGACCACGTCGTGACGGCCGTCGACGAGGTGACGACGAACGACCTCTCCGACGAGCTCGTGCTGCACCCCCTCGACGACACGCTCGGGTGGGACGAGCCGCCTGGTCGACCCGCGGTCGAGCGTCCGGCGACGACGGCCGACGCGGTCGAGCTGGTCGCGGCGGGGGTCGGCGTGCTGGTCGTGCCGCAGTCGCTGGCCCGGCTGCACCACCGTAAGGACCTGACCTACCGGCCGGTGCTCGACGCGCCCGCTTCGCGTGTGGCGCTGTCCTGGCCGGAGGCGAAGACGACGGACCTGGTGGAGGAGTTCATCGGGATCGTGCGCGGACGGACGGTCAACAGCTCGCGCGGCCGGCAGGCGACGGCGCCGCAGGCGAAGGACAAGGGCGGCGCGGGCCGGGCGTCGTCCGGGGCGGGGCAGCGGTCGGGGGCGGGTTCGGGAGCGCGCTCGGGATCCGGGTCGGGCTCGGGTAAGAGCTCGGCGGGCCGCAAGCCGGGCGCGGGATCGTCCGGCAAGGGTGGTGGACGCTCGGGCTCGGGCGGCGCGAAGGCGGCGCCGAAGCGCGGGAAGCCGCGCCGCCGGTCGTAGGGGCGTGACCGGTCACCGACTCCTCCACGCCGCAAGCCTGTTCCATATCGAGAAACACCGTTTCGCGGCGTAGCATGCGAGCGGCGGAACACCCTCGTCGCGACGGAGGCCGGCCGGTGAACTACCTCGTGTACCGCATGCGGATGACGGAACGGGCCCGGCGCAACCAGAAGGCCTTCTGGTCCTGGCTCGAGGAGCGCGAGCGCTGGTTCAGGACCTCCCCATGGGGCGCGAAGTGCGCTGGTACTACAGCGTGATCGGCGAGGTCTACGTCCTGGAGAGCTGGGCGGCGTTCGAGGACGAGCGGCCTGGGGCGCCTACCGCTCGGCGCTCGCGAACCTGAAGGCCGGCAGCACCTGGGAGGACGAACGGGTCAGCCAGGACGACTGGTGGGAGTTCCTCGACACCCGCATCGTCACCGACCGCCCGGTCCCGGTCGGCTTCGCCCGTGCCGAACCCGCCTGAGGCCAGGGGGGTTTCGCGGATGACCTCGCCCGTCGGCCCGGCGCCCAGGTCGCACCTGTACGTGCCCGGGCACCGGCCGGACGTGCCGGCCAAGGCCCCGGCCGGCGGCGCGGACGCGCCGGTTCCGCGAAGCCCGTTCGCCGCACCGCCGGGCGGCCGGCGGGCCCGACCGAGCTCAGGCGGCCGCGGCCTCGTTCAGGACCGCCAGGCGGCCGTCGGTCATGGCGTACGCCGCGTCGGCGTAGACCAGTTGGCTGCGGTCGTGGGTCACCATCACGGTCGCCGTCCCGCGCTCCCGTGTGAGGCGGGCGAGCAACTCCACTACCGCTGCTCCGCGTTCGTGGTCGAGGGCGCTGGTCGGCTCGTCGACGAGCAGGACGGCGGGGTCGTTCATCAGTGCCCGGGCGATGTTGATGCGCTGCCTCTGGCCGCCGGACAGCTGGTGCGGGCGTCGTCGCGCCTGCTCCGACAGGCCTACGGCGTCCAGGAGTTCGCGGGCCTTGGCGGCCGCGGCGCGGGGTGAGCGGCCGTCCAGGTGGGCCATCACCTGGAGTTGCTCCAGGGCGGTGAGCGACGGCAGCAGGTTGGGCTGTTGGAAGACGATGCCCAGCCGGGTGCGGCGCAGTTCGGCCCGCCGACCCGGCTTCAGGCCGTCTACGGGTGCCCCCGCGATCTCGACGGTGCCCGAGTCCGGCGTCACCAGCGTCGCGGCGACGGCCAGCAGGCTGGACTTCCCGGATCCGGACGGCCCGACGACGGCGGCCAGTTCGCCGCCCGCGACGGTGACGGAGACGCGGTCGAGGGCGGTCAGCCGCCGGTCGCCGTCGGGGTAGGTGAGGGTGACGTTGGTGAGGCGCAGGCCCGCACGGTCGTCCTGGCTCCCCTGGATCCTCTGGCTCCCCTGGTTCGCCTGGCTCGCCTGGCTCTCCTGGCTCTCCTGGCTCCCCTGGTTCGCCTGGTTCGCCTGGCTCTCCCGGCTTACCTGGTGCGTCTGGCTCATGATGTTCACCCGGTCCACGCTGCCCACCTGCTCCTCCTGCTTCGCCCGCTCCACCCCGTCCAGCCCGTCCACCCGCTCCGCACGCTCCATCCGCTCCACCTCGTTCATCGGGCGCTCCCCAGTGCGGTCAGCGGGTCGACGGCGGTGACACGGCGTACCGCGAGTGCGGCGCCCACCAGGCCGAGGACGACCATGACGGCGGCTGGCAGCACGGTCGTCCCGGCGTCCAGGACGAACGGCACGGTCCCTTCGGCGACCCGTCCCGCCGCCGCGGCGATGGCGGTGCCGAGTGCCGTCCCCGCGGTGAGGACGACGAGGGCCTGGCCGAGCGCGTCGCGCAGCAGGTAGCCGGTCGAGGCGCCGAGGGCCTTGAGGACGGCGATGTCGCCGGAACGCTGCACCGTCCAAACGGTGAAGAACGCGCCGACCACCAGTGCCGAGATGACGAAGAGGAAGCCGCGCATCAGCTGCAGCGAGCCGTTCTCCGAGGTGTAGGAGCCGATGCCCTTGCGGGCGTCCGCCTTGGAGACGGTCTCGGTGTGCAGGGCCGCGTCGCCCGCGCCGATGTCGGCGCCCTTGCCGAGGTCGAGCGCGACGACGGTGGCCTGCTTCGCGCCCGACGCGCGCGGGCCCGGGGTGAGGGGCTGCCAGTCGTCGAGGGTCGTCCAGACGACGGGCGCGTGGCTGTACGACGCGCCGGGGACGACGGCGTCGACGCGCATGTTCCCGGCCGGGCCGAGTGCGACGGTGTCGCCCGCGCGTACGTGGAGCTCGTCGGCGAGGTCCTGGGACAGGACGACGCCGCCGGGTGTCGGCCGGGCCCCGCCGGGCGCGAGCGGCCCCGCCGGGTCGATGCCGAAGGCGGCGCCTCCGGCCGTGCGCTCGCCGGCGCCGAGCCGGGTCATCGCGATGCCGAGGGGGGACGCGTCGCGCACGCCGGGCTGCGCGGCCCATCCCTTCCAGGCGTCCTCCTTGACGGTGGAGGAGGAGAAGGACACGCCCGCGGAGGCGGAGAACGCCAGCTTGTCGGCGTGGAGCCCGTCGACGGCGGAGGTGTTCTCGCGGCCGAGGCCCGCGGTGAGCCCCGACAGCAGCACGACCAGCGTCGTGATGAGCACCACGACGACGGTCATGAGCGCGAACCGCCCTCGGGCCGACCGCAGATCCCGCAACGCGACGAACACGCGCACCCTCCTCAAGCCTGCCCGGGCCCGCGGGACCGGGCCCGGACGTTCCCGGCGACCGGTCGGCCGCCGTTGTCCTCTACTCTCCGGTGCACGGGTGTGCCGGGGCATCGCGCGGCGGTTGGGGCCGGCGGGATCTTTCGGTGCAGCCGCCTCTCCGACTTTCGATGGATACGGGCGGTGTCCCGTGTGCGGTCCGCCTCCCGCCCACATCCTTGACACTGTCAAAAACTGGCGCCTATCGTTCCCGCGATGCGGGGTGCACGCGAGTGCGCCCGAAAGCGCCCGCGCACGCGTCGCAGCGCGCGCGGAATGTCGAGGGGAACGCGATGGCGGCCGCACTCAACGGGCTCACCTCCGGTAACTGGGGCCACCAGGTCCACGGACAGGACATCCCCTGGCTGCTGCGGCACTGGGCCGAGCACCGGCCCGAGCACCCGGCGCTCGTATGGGAGCCGGCCGAGGGCGAGCGGCGCACCTGGACGTACGCCGAGCTGCTCGCCGACACGCTGCGCGTCGCGGCGGGCCTGCACGCACGCGGCGTCGGCCGCGAGGACAAGGTCCTCGTGCACGCCGACAACTGCCCCGAGATGCTCGTCGCCTGGCTGGCCTGCGCCACCGTCGGCGCCGTCGCGGTGACCACCAACACGCACGCGACCGCGAGCGAGCTGGCGTACTTCGCCGAGCACACGCACTGCACCACCGCGATCACGCAGCCGCGCTTCCTCGACCTGATCGCCGAGTCGGGCGCCGACCTGCGCTGGACGGCGGTCATCGGGGCGGACGACGCGGCCGCGCTGCCCGAGGGCGCCGTGCCGTTCGCCGAGCTGTACGGCGACGCCGACGCGTACCCCGGCCGCCCGATCGAGCCGCTGCTGCCGTTCGGGATCATGTTCACGTCCGGCACCACCAGCCGCCCCAAGGGCGTCGTGCACACGCACGCCAACGCCGTGTGGGCCAGCCGCTCCGGGCCGCGCAGCATCGACCTGGGGCCGGACGACCGCTACCTGATCTACCTGCCGCTGTTCCACGTCAACGCGCAGAGCTGGTCGATGTTCTCGGTGCTGGGCGTCGGCGCGACCGCGGTGCTCATGCCGAAGTGGTCGACGAGCCGCTTCTGGGACGTCGTGGTCCGCAACGGGATCACGCACATCTCGCTGATGCCCTTCGCGATGGGCACGCTCGCGGCCAAGGACCGGCCCGAGTCGAAGCTGCGGGTGGGCGTGTTCGGGATGGTCAACACCATGCTGGACAAGATGCTCGGGCTGAAGGTGTACGGCGCGTACGGCATGACCGAGACGGTCATCCACGCCATCACCGGCAAGCCGTCCGAGCACCTGCCGGCCAAGTCGATGGGCCGGCCGGCGCCGGGCTACGGGTTCAAGATCGTCGACCGCGACACCGGCGAGGAGTGCGGCGTCGGCGAGCAGGGCGAGCTGTGGCTGCACGGCGAGCGCGGCGTGCAGTTCTTCCTGGAGTACTACGGCAACGCCGAGGCGACCGAGAAGGCGTTCGAGGGCGACTGGTTCAAGACCGGCGACATGGTGGCGCTGGGCGAGGGCGGCAACGTCTTCTACCGGGAGCGCGACAAGGACCTGCTGAAGGTCGGCGGCGAGAACGTGTCGGCGCGCGAGGTCGAGGACCTGATCCTCACCGTGCCCGGGGTCGGCTCGGTGGCGGTCGTCGGCAAGAAGCACGACTTCCTGGACGAGGTGGTCGTGGCGTTCGTGATCCGCAACGCGGCGGCGCCGGAGGCGGCCGAGCTGGAGAAGGCGGTCGTGGAGCTGTGCCGCGCCAAGCTGTCGGACTTCAAGGTGCCGCGGGCGGTGTACTTCGTCGACGCGTTCCCGACCGGGACGCTCGACAAGATTCTGAAGAAGGAGCTGCGGGAGATGGCGGACGCGCAGCCGGCGGTCTGAGCCGCGTCCGATGCGGGTGTGACGGGGGTGTGAGGTAGCGGGGGCGGTCGGGCCTGAGGGTCCGGCCGCCCTTTTCGCATGGTTGTTTCGTCCGTTTTGTTGGCGTTTGCCGGGCGGCAAATCCCTTGGTGCGTCCGCAGTATGGACGACCCTCCCCACGCATCCATGTTGTATCTATCTTGTGCGCATGGCCGCCGTCCCGTCCCCCGCCAAACCACCGCCCGCCGCCGACCGCGTGTACCAGCACGTCAAGCTCGGCGTCCTCGAACGCCGCTACGAGGGCGGCACGCTGCTCACCGAGGGCGAGCTCGCCGAGGCCGCCGGGGTGTCGCGCACGCCCGTCCGCGAGGCGCTGCTGCGGCTCGAGGCCGAGGGGCTGCTGCGGCTGTACCCGAAGAAGGGCGCGCTCGTCCTGCCGGTGTCCGCGCAGGAGGTGGCGGACGTCGTCGAGACCCGGCAGCTCGTGGAGGCGCACGCGGCACGCAAGGCCGTCCCCGCGTCGCCCGAACTCATCGCCCGGCTGACCGAACTGCTCGACCAGCAGCGCGCGCAGGTCGCCGCCGGCGAGTTCGCCGAGGCGGCCGTCACCGACCGGTGCTTCCACGCCGCGATCGTGCGCAGCGCCGGCAACGAGATCCTGGCCCGGCTCTACGACCAGCTCCGCGACCGCCAGGTGCGGATGGTCGTCGCCGTCATGCACGCGGGTGCCGAGCGGGTCGCACGGTCGCTCACCGACCACGCCGAGATCCTCGAGGCATTGCGCGGCGGCGACGCCGACGCGGCCGTCGCGGCCGTCCACCGTCACGTCGGGCGGCTGCCCGAGATCATCCGCGGCGAGGTGCGCTGACATGACGCAGACACACACACCGGCCGCCTCCCCCGTCCGGCCGACGGATCCCCCCGGCGGGCGGCGCGCGGTCGCCGTCTGGTCGGTCGGCGTCGCCGTGTACTTCGTGGCGGTCATCTTCCGGACCTCGCTGGGCGTCGCGGGACTCGACGCCGCCGACCGGTTCGACGTCAACGCGTCGGCGCTGTCGACGTTCTCCATCCTCCAGCTGCTGGTGTACGCCGGCATGCAGATACCCGTCGGCCTCCTCGTCGACCGGCTCGGCACCAAGCGCATGCTGACCATGGGCATCGTCCTGTTCACGGTCGGGCAGTTGGGCTTCGCGTTCTCGACGTCGTACGGCATGGCCCTCGCGTCGCGCGCGCTGCTGGGGTGCGGCGACGCGATGACCTTCATCAGCGTGCTGCGGCTCGGAACGCGCTGGTTCCCGGCGCGGCGCGGGCCGCTCGTCGCGCAACTCGCCGCGCTCATCGGGCAGGCGGGCAACCTCATCTCGACGCTCGTGCTCTCCCGGCTGCTCCACGAGGCCGGCTGGACGGCGGTGTTCGCGGGGAGCGCGGCGGCGGGGGCGGTCGTGTTCGTGCTCGTCCAGCTGTTCCTGAAGGACCACCCCGAGGGGTACGAGGTGCCGGCGGTGGCGCACCGCGGAGCCGCCTACGTGCGGCGGCAGATCGCCGAGTCGTGGGCCGAACCGGGAACGCGGCTCGGGCTGTGGACGCACTTCACGACGCAGTTCCCGGCGATGGTGTTCCTGCTGCTGTGGGGAATGCCGTTCCTCGTCGAGTCGCAGGGCCACACGCGCGGCACGGCCGGCGGGCTGCTCACCGTCATCGTGCTGTCGAGCATGGTGCTCGGCTTCGTGTTCGGACAGGTCATCGCCCGGCACCAGGCCGCGCGGCTGCCGATCGCGTTGGGGACCGTCCTCACCACGGCCACGGCGTGGGCGGCCACGATCTTCTACCCGGGCGGCATCGCGCCGATGTGGCTGCTGGTCGTGCTGTGCCTGGTGCTCGGCGCGTGCGGGCCGGCCTCGATGATCGGCTTCGACTTCGGGCGCCCCGCCAACCCGCCCGAGCGGCAGGGAACGGCCTCGGGAATCGTCAACATGGGCGGCTTCGTCGCCTCGATGACGACGCTCCTGACGGTCGGCGTCCTCCTCGACGCGACGGGCGACGACTACCGGATCGCGTTCTCCTCGGTGTTCGTCCTGGAGGCGGTGGGGCTCTTCGCGATCTTCCGCCTGCGCGGCCCCGTCGCGCGGGCCGAGGCGGCCCGCCGCGAGGCCGGACCGATCCCGGTGGCCACCTCGGACCACCCGGCGGGGCTGGTCGACTCCCGGCAGGGCTAGTACGGGGCCGCCCGGCCTCCGACGACCGCGACCGCGGTGTCGAGGAGTTCGGGGGTCGTGCCGGCGAAGTCCCCGGCCAGGGCGAGGGCGACCGCCCAGGCCTCGATGTCGTCGCCGAGGCGCGCGGCGGTGAGGCCTGCGAGGTGCGTGCGGGCTTCCTGATCGTCGGGGCGTCCCTCCCGGCGGTCGCGGATGAGGTCGGGGCAGCCGGCCTGCCTCGACAGGTACGTCACCGCTTCGCGCTGGAACGGCTCGGCGCGGTCGGCGTCCATGATCTGCGACCAGTCCAGCGGGGTGTGCGGCCAGCGCTCGAGGACATCCTGGGTCACCTTCCTTCGGCCACGCAGCATCCGGATGAACCCCTGGGTGCCACAGCTGCGTTCATACGTCCGCTCCAGACGGCGCAGGTCGGTCGGGTCGGCCAGGACCACGCGCACCGGCTCGGGTATGGGCCTGGTCAGGAACCGGGCGGTCGCGCCGCGCGCCACATCGGGCCCGACGATGCGGCGCAGGCCCAGGCAGCCCCGGAGGGCGATCGCGGGGCTGGTCCGTTTGGCGCCCGGAAACGGGAGCACGGCGAGCGCGGCCACGGTCAGGTCCGGGTCGTCGCATTCGATGGCCAGCATCAACCGCTTTGTCGGGCTGTAGGGCCCGCTGGGCTCGCCCTTGCGCGGGATCAGGTACTGGGGCACCACCCTCGCGGCCGCCTTGTGCGCTTCTCGCGGGGCGTACGGGTTGCTGAGCACCGCCACGGCGACCTGGACGTCGGCCTTCGCGGCGAGTGCGTAGATCGTGTCCGGATGGGCGCGCCGGTTGCGGCCGAGGGCCGCCTGCTGCTCGCGGGTGCCGTTGGCCGCGACGTGCGCCGAGACCACGGCGTCCGGGGTGCGGAAGTCGCCGAGGACCGCGGTCTGCAGCGCGGGCCCGAGGCGGTCGAACAGTCGGGGGCGCATGGCCTCGGGTGCCGCCTCGAGCAGCATCGACGG
This sequence comes from Yinghuangia seranimata, assembly GCF_029953285.1. Taxonomy (GTDB): domain Bacteria; phylum Actinomycetota; class Actinomycetes; order Streptomycetales; family Streptomycetaceae; genus Yinghuangia; species Yinghuangia seranimata. Next base: position 25,617 of record NZ_JASAOI010000065.1, read on the forward strand.
CGACGTCAATCCGGTCTCCTCACAAGCGGTCCATGCGGAGGAACTCCGTGATGCGGAGCACCTTGGGCGGGCGGGGCACATGATTCGGGAGTGCCTGGAAGGCCTCGGCCCTGTCGACGAGGCGTGGGGCGGTGAGGTCGAGTTCCTGTCCGTCGACCCGGAGTCGCGCGGTGCCGGAGGCGAGGATATTGCGTACCCAGTCGGAGCCGGAGCCGTACACGAGTATGAACAGGTAGCCGCCGTCGACGGGGTGGGCGTCGAGCGGGGTGCGGTACGTCGTGCCGGAGGTCCGGCCGACGTGGATCAGGACGGGGCGGCGGCCGTTTCTGATCTCACGCGGGTTGAAGACGCGCTTGTTGACGTGGCCCCACCAGAGCGGCATCGGCATGCGTGGCTTCCTTCCTGGCTCCTGTGCCGGCCGGCGCACCGACCCAACCGTTCGGGCCTTACAGGCGTAAGCCGGGGTACGCTTGCAAGGCTTGCTTACGGGTGTAAGCCTGTCAACACCCTCACGGTCAGGAGCTCGCGTGCCGCCCTCTCCCCCGCCCCGCCGACCGCTCAGCAGGGAACGTGTGTTGGACGCCGCGGTCCGGGTCGCGGACCGCGGCGGCGTCGACGCCATCTCGATGCGGAAGGTCGCGCAGGAGCTGGGCGTCGAGGCGATGTCGCTGTACCGGCACGTGCCGAACAAGGACGCGGTCCTCGACGGCGTGGTGGACGTGGTGTTCGCGGCGATCGAACTGCCTGACGCCGGGCGGGAGGACTGGCGGGACGCGATCCGCGCGCGGGCGAACTCCGCGCGTGCGGTGCTGTCGCGGCACAGTTGGGCGCTGGGCCTGATGGACTCGCGCCGCAACCCGGGGCCGGCGACGCTGCGGCACCACGACGCCGTGCTGGGGGTCTTGCGGGAGGCGGGGTTCGGTCTCCGGACGGCCGCACACGCCGTCTCACTCATCGACAGCTACGTCGGCGGGTACGTGCTCCAGGAGCAGAACCTGCCGCTGACCTCGACGGACGAGGTCGCGGAGGTCGCCGACGGAATCCTCGCGGCCCTGCCCGCCGACGAGTTCCCGTACCTCACGGAGATGATCGTCGAGCACGCGCTGAAGCCGGGCTACGACCACACGGCCGAATTCGCGTACGGCCTCGACCTGATCCTCGACGCGCTGGAGGCCCGGCGCGGGTAGCCGCTACGCGACGGCGGCGGACCGGCCCTGGCTGGACCGGCCCGCCGCCGCGTTCGTCAGACGATCGGCTGCGTCGAGTCGAGGAACACGTAGTCCGCGCGGTACGGCACCTCGACGCGCGCCTGCGCGGCCGGGTCGCACGGGCCGGACGGGGCGACGCCGCCCACGGTGTTCAGGCGCAGGATCTCGTCCGTGCCGGCCAGGAGGCCGAACGGGCGCCCGGCCTGCGTCGCGGCGAGGTCCAACTCCGCGATGTTGCCCGTGCCGTTCGGCGTGCGGGCCAGCACCTTGCCGGTGACCGCGCTCCGGTCCCGCGCCAGCCACTCGGGCGGGCCGGCGGGGCCGGGGTTCGCGAAGAAGTGCGAGATGCCGTTGTCGAGCGTGGCCCGCACGTTGTCCTGCGTGAACGCGAACGAGCCGTCCGGCTGCACGGTGCAGGCGTAGATCTGCACGCCCTGGGTCACCGACGCCTTGGTGTCGCGCTGGAGCGCGTGGTCCATGTCCAGCGTGCTCCTGATGCCGTTGACCTGCCCGCGCACCGCGCCGCCGGGGAACTCCGGTGTGGCGATGTCGAGGTGGAACGCGCGCGGGTTCGCCTTCAGGTCGGCGAGGAACTGGGCGTCCTTGACGCGGACGGTCCCGGTGGCCGTGCCGTTGTTCCCGTACGCCGGGGCGGTGAACAGCGTGACCTCGACCGCCCCGTTCTCCCCCTTCGCCCCCGCCTGGATCGTGCCGGTCGCGGGCGCGGCGATCCCCTTGAAGGCGGCGGCGAACCGGATCTCGTCGCCGCTCACCTGAAGGTAGGCGACGGCGGTGCCGTCCTTGTCGCCCGCTGCGGGACCGCCGGGCGTGGGAACCTCGTTGCCTCCGTTGAGGCTCACAGCGAAGTAGGCGGCGTCGGTGCCCGTCCCGTCCGCCGCCGCCCCGGCCGAAACCGCAGGCCCCGCAACGGCGATCCCCAACGCGGCGAGCGCGGACACGCCTGCCGCCATCCTCTTGATGTTCATGACTGGACCCCCCAGTACCGCGGCCACCGCACTGCACGGTGGCGCTTCGACGTCGGGTACGGAGCGGATCATTCCGACTGTTCAATGACGAACAGCGGTAAAGGTCACATGAGTTGCGGTGAACTCGAAGCCCTGACGATCCGTGCGCCGCGCGTTCGTTGGAGGTGGCGGGCGACGAAGCTCACGGCGCGGTCGCGGGTGGTCCGCATCCTTACGGGTGAACCTGGGTTGCCAATCCGCCGCCGACCCGTAGCCTGGCGCCAGGGGAAGGGGGGCTACGGATGTATTCGTCGCCGGGGGAAGGCGCGGACCCGCTCCGCGTTCTCGATGCCCTCGACCAGGCCGCCGACGTGCTGGGTGTGGTGTCGGACGGCGAGGTCGTGTGGGGATTCTCGTCCCGGATGGTGTCCCGGAGGGTGCGGTACGGGCGGCGGGCCGCGTGGCTGCGGGTGTTGGAGGCGTCCGCGTCCGGTGCGCGGGGCCGGCTGTGGGAGGGGAACGAGGCCGCCGAAAAGGCGTTCGGGGACCTGGCCGGGGTACGGCCCGCGCTGCTGAACCTGTTCGACTGGGCCGAGGGCGGTGCGGCGTTCCGGGCGGAGCTGATCGCGTACGTCGACGAGCCGGTGTGCTCGGCGTCGGCCCGCGCGCCCGAGGGATTCGACCCCGGCCCGCGGTGGTGGTCGACGCTGCGCAGCGCGCTGGAGACGGTGGGCCGGGCCCGCACCGAGCGGGTGACGGTGCGTCAGGACTGGGTGGACCGGGCGGTGCCGCGGTTCGTCGGCGTCGCCGCGCCGCGGATCGGCGGCATGGTGCCCGCGCACGGCGACCTGCACTGGGCGAGCGTGACCCGGCACGGCCCGCACATCGTCGACTGGGAGGCCTGGGGCCTGGCCCCGGTCGGCTTCGACGCGGCGATGCTCCACACGTACGCACTGCTGCACCCGGACGTCGCGGCGCGCGTCCGCAGGGAGTTCCCGGTTCTGGACAGCGCGGCGGGGCGCGTCGCCGAAACGGTGGTGCTCGCGCAGCTGCTGGAGCGGGTCTCCGAAGGTCTCGACCTCGACCTCGCGGACGCGCTGCGGGAGCGCGTAGCGGCGGTGTGCGGGCGGCTCTGACCGCGAGGGTGGTGGTGGCCGGGGAACGGCCCGTGCCCCTGTGGGAGATCCGCAGGGGCACGGGCGGTTCGCCATTTCGGTCAGACGCCGAACAGGGCTCGGCGGTCGCCGAGTTCGTCGGGGGCGGCGTGGCTGGTGGCGTCGAAGCGCATCGTCGTTCGGCCGTCGGTGGTGTAGCGGGGCCAGTCCGGGAGGCCGGTGTCGCCGGGCGCTGACGGGTCGCCGGTGCGGACGAAGGCGATCCAGGCCCGGTGCATCGCGGCGCCGAGGTCGGCCACGGTCTTGGGGTCGGCGCCGGCCAGGAAGGGTGCCTGGGACCAGCGGTCGGCGTTGTGGAAGGTGAACGGGAGTTCGAGGCAGTGGGTCGCGCCGAGGCGTCCGTCGTAGGCGGGGGTCGCGTAGTCGAACTGGTAGACCCAGGCGGGGTTTTCGGCGGTGGCGCGGGCTTCGGCGAGGGTCGAGCACGGGATGCGGAACAGTTCGTCGCCGAGGAGGTCGGTGACCACCGCGCCGAGGCCGCCGCTCGTGGTCTCGGTGTAGTGCGCGTAGGCGGCGTCGGCCCGTTCGCCGAACGCGCCGGCGAAGCGTTCGCGGACCAGGGCCGGGTCCGGGTCGGCGTACTGCGGTTCGAGCACGAGCGCGAAGGTGGCCTCGTCGCGGGTCCAGCCGAGCATGAGGTCGGTGGTCGCCGCGGCGCCGCCGACCAGCGTGTCCAACGGGTTCCCGACGAGCAGCCGGCCGTCGGCGACCGGCAGGAACGGCACGCGCCAGGTCGCCCACGGCGCCGGGGCCGCGAACATGCCGAAGGTGGCCTCGATCAGCCGCTCGTACGGCAGTTCGCGCAGCTTTTCGACGCTGCCGGCGTCCGCGGCGCGGACGAACAGCTCGGTGGTGGCCAGGGATTCGTCCGGCGTGGGCAGCGTGAGCCCGAACGGCGGGCTCTGCAGGATCATGCGGCGGAACAACGGGCCGCCTTCGGGGTGGACGGCCAACGCCGCGGTGGAGAACGCGCCGCCGGACTGACCCGCCACGGTGACGTTGTCCGGATCGCCGCCGAACGCCGCGATGTTCTCGTGCACCCAGCGCAACGCGGCGAGCTGGTCGGTCAGCCAGACGTTCGTGGAGTCCTCGTCGCCGAGGTAGAGGTAGCCGAGGGCGCCGATGCGGTACGAGATGGTGACGACGACCAGGTCGCCGTCGCGCGCGAACGTGTCGCCGGCGTAGTACGGCAGCGTGCCGGATCCGGAGAGGAAGCCGCCGCCGTGGATCCAGACGAGCACGGGCCGGCGGGCGCCGTCGGGGGCGGGGGTCCAGACGTTGAGGGTGAGGCAGTCCTCGTCGAACGGCGGACGGCCGTGGTCGCCGAGCACGGGGTGCCCGACGGGCTGCGGGGCGCTCGGGCCGTATGCGGAGGCGTCGCGCACACCGGCCCAGCCGGGGTGCGGCCGAGCCGACCGGAACCGCAGCTCACCGACGGGCGGGGCGGCGTACGGGACCCCCCGGAAGACGGCGAGCCCGTCCTCACGGGTACCGCGCAACGCGCCGCCGGAGGTCTCGACGACGGGCGCGCCTGCGACGTCGTTCTCGGCTGCGGACATGTGCTACCCCTTCCGGTGCGATACCGGCCGCTTAATCGAGCCAGCAATCCCGCACGATACCGCGAGATTCTGACGACCGCCAGAATTACTGCACACGTGGGCGCGCCTGCCCGCAGTGGCGCTCCGCGCAGGGACGGACGGAGTGTGCCGGCACTCCGCGCGAAGCCGCGAGAGGGCACCGCCAGCGGGAAGGCGGGGCCCGGGCGACGGATCGGCCTGTGGGCAGGAGCGCACGAGAGCGGAGGCGAACGCGCGAGCGGCGCTGCGGCGGAAGGCGGGGCGTGGGACACGGTCTCGGCGGATGGCAGGAGCACAGGCCCCAGACACCCCGAACGCGCGAGCACGGCGCACGAGCGGCAGGGAGGCGTGGACGACGGGTCGGTCAGCCGGCGGGGGCGCAGGGCGCGAACGAACGGGCCACGAACGGAACGCGCGAGACGCTGCAGGCGGATCGCGGGGGCGTCGGCCACGGATCCGGCGGCACGAGCTCAAGACGCGGGCGCAGGGGGGCGCAAAGTGGGGGTGCGAGCGTGGAGCGCGAGAGCGGCGCCACAAGGCGAGACCGCCCCGGCGCGGCCTGCGGAATGTGTGGCCGCGAGCAACGGGTCCGTGGGCACGAGCGCTCCGCGCAGGAACGGACGGAGTGCGCCAGCACTCCGCGCGAAGCCGCGAGAGGGCACCGCCAGCGGAAAGGCGGGGCTCGGGCGACGGATCGGCCTGTGGGCAGGAGCGCACGAGAGCGGAGGCGAACGCGCGAGCGGCGCTGCGGCGGAAGGTGGGGCGTGGGACATGGTCCCGGCGGACGGCAGGAGCACAGGCCCCAGACACCCCGAACGCAGCCGGCGGGGGCGCAGGGCGCGAACTGCGGGGCGTGGGACATGGTCCCGGCGGACGGCAGGAGCACAGGCCCCAGGCACACGGAACGCGTCCGTGGGCACGAGCGCCCGGAGCGCACGGGCGGGAGCAGCGCTGCGACCGGGCACGCTGACGAGCGGCTGACTGGGCCAGCGGGCGGGCGCTGGGGGCGCGGGAGCGGGAGCGCGGGCAGGGCCGACGCGCGGACGGCACGGGGGGTTACGGATACGGGCGACGGCGGAAGCTCGGAGCGCGGCCGCAGGAAGCTGCATCGCCGGTGCCCCTACTGTTCCTCCAGCCCCGTCACCGCCCGCACGTGCGTCAGGCTGGGTTCGGCCAGGAGCGCGTGCAGGTCCGCGAAGACGCGGCGGGCCTCTACGGCGTTCCAGTCGGCGGGCAGGAGTTCGGCGGGCAGGCCCGGGTCGAGGTAGGGCAGGCGTCGCCATTGGGTGAGCATCGGGACGTAGTTGCGGAAGGCGTCGAGGGGGTCGACCTCGTCGCCGGTGCCCAGGTCCGCGGCGATGCCGCCGTAGGCGTCGGTGAACTGGGCGTACTGCTTTTCGATCGCCTCGAAGTCCCACCACGCGCCGACCGTGTCCGAGAGGTCCGCGAACGCCTCGTAGCCCCCGGCGAACAGGTGAACGTAGGACGACAGGCCGACGCGTTCGAGCATGCTGCGTGCGTCGTCGAGCAGGCGGGCCGGCGCGACCCAGACGCCCGGTGACGCGTTGCCGAAGCCGAGCCAGGTCAGGCGGGAGCGCAGCTGGTGCCGGGCGGCGCGTTCGCTCTCGGGGACGGAGAACACCGCCACGACCCAGCCGTCCTCGAGCGCCGCGGGCTCGAGGCGGTCGAAGATCCGGCGGTCGCCCTCGTCGAACACCGGCACCACCTCGGGGGCGAGCCGGTAACCGGTGCCCGAGCGGCGTTCGGCGACCAGCGTTCCGCGCTTCTTCAGGCGGGAGATGGCGGAGCGCACCGCGGGGCCGTCGACGTCCAGTTCGGCCATCAACGTGATGAGGTCCGCGATCGAGATCCAGCCGCCGAGGCGGCGGACGAACGCACCGTAGACCGTGTTGATGAGCGAGCTCGGCCTGCTCTCCGTCATGATCGCCTTTCCTGCCAGGTTCGGCGGCGATCCTACCGACCGGTCACCCCGCCTCGGCGTACCGCCCCGACAGCAGTGTGCCCGCTCCCGGCGCGACCGCGGGCAGCCCCAGCGAGCGCAGCATCTGGTGCGCCGTGCAGATCGCCGCGGACACGACCGGCTTGCCCAGCTTCTGCTCGGCCTCCTCCACCGCGGCCAGCGACGGCATCTGCACGCACGCCGACAGCACCACCGCGTCGGCGTCCGAGTAGTCCAGCGCGGCGGCGATGCCCGGCAGCCTCAGCGGGTCGTGCGCCGCGACGTCGAGGTTGTTCGGGATCTCCAGCGCCGTGTAGTCGAGCACCTCGACACCCTCGTGCTGCAGGTACTCCACCACGGTGCGGGTCAGCGGCTGCATGTACGGCGCGACCAGCGCGACCTTCTTCGCGCCGAGCACGTTCAGGCCGTGGACGAGCGCGCCCGCGCTGGTCACGACCGGGGCCGGGGCGCCGTTCTCCACCGTGCGGGCGTGCAGGCGCGTCTCGGACTCGCGGTGGTAGCCCAGCCCCATGCTCATGATCGCCACCAGGCACGCGTAGCCGAGCACGTCCACGTGCGCGTCGGACAGCTCCAGGGCGCACCGGTCCGAGTCGGCGTCCATCGCCTTGAGCTGCTCGGGCGTCACGTGCGTCATGCGCATGCGGCTGGAGTGGAAGGTGAACCGCTCGGGCGCGACGGTCTCACGCGCCCGGAGGATCGCCGGGATCTCCGTCTCCATCGTGACGTTCGAACTCGGGACGATCTGGCCGATGCGATAGGTGCGCTGCGTCATACCGACACGCTATGCCGATCACATGACGGTCGTCAATGTTGCGGGATATGCGAGTGGGCCGGGCTCACCCTCCGGGATGGCCGCCGCACGTCGCGAGGCTGCACCAGCGCCGCCGACCGCTCGCGTCCAGGAACAGCCACCCGCAGTCGGGGCTCGGGCAGGCGCGGATCGTGAAGCGGCGCGGATCGGCCAGGAGCTCCGCCGCGCCGCGGGCGACCGCGCGCACCGGCAGGCGCAGCCCTCCGCCGGGTGGCATGCGCCAGTGCCCGAGGCCGTCGTCCCCGCGCGTGAACACCGCGGTGCGGGCGGCCTCGTGGACGACGGCCGCGACCGCGTTGAACGCGCGGGTGTCGTGGACGTCGGTCAGGCAGGCGTACAGGTGGTCTCGGAACTCCCGCGCCTCGGCCAGCGCTTCGTCGGCCCCGGCGGGGTCGGCGCGGGCCTGCTCCAGCAGGCGTTCGACCAGCGGCTCGTCGATCAGGTCGAGGTGACCGGCCCATACGGCGAGCGCGGAGTAGCGGCGCAGCCAGTCGGAGCCGGGTCGCGGCGTCCCGGCGCGCGACCAGCCGGCGTACGTGTTGCAGAACTCCAGGGCCGGATGGCCGCTGGTGCTCCACGGCAGCCATTCGTCCCCGACCCGCACCGCGTAGACGGGCGCGGGCGGACGGTCCAGGCGCGGGTCGCCGTGCAGGATGCGGTCGTGCAACGTGGTCAGCGCGGGGCCCGGGTCGATGCCGAGTTCGCCGACCAGCACCTTGCGGGTGTGCCGGAAGAGCTCCAGCGCCTCCGCCGCGCGCCCCGCCCGGTACAGCGCGGTCATCTGCGCCACGACCAGCCGTTCGCGATACGGGACTTCATGGGCCAGCGGGGTCAGGTCGGCCAGCACCCGATCGTGCAGGCCCATCGTCAGCTGCGCCTCGGCGCGCTGCTCCAGCGCGGACAGGCGGAATTCGGCCAACCGACCGCCGAGCCGACCGCGCAGCCGGTCGTCGGCGAGGTCCGCCAGCAGCGGGCCGCGCCACAGCGCCAGCGCCCGGTCGAGGCAGCGCACCTGCTCCCCCGGATCGCCGGTCACCGCGGCCTCGCCGACCAGGTCGAGGAACTCCTCTGCGTCGACGACGTGTTCGCCGCGCGCCACGGTATAGCCGTCGTGCCGGGTACCGATCACCAGACCGTGCGGGGCGAGCCGGGCGCGCAGCCGGCCGATGTACGTGTGCAGCGTGGTCCGCGCGGACGCGGGCGGCGCGCCGTCCCACAACAGGTCGATCAGCCGCGCGGTCGGCACGACGTGCCCGGTCTCGAGCAGCAGTACGGCGAGCACACAGCGTTCCTGCCGGCGGCTGCCGACCGACACGCGCTCCCCAGCGACACTCGCATCGAACGCGCCCAGCAGCCGGAACTCCATGGCCCCTCACGCTACGCCGTCACCCGACGCGTGGTCAGAAAGTGGTCAGCGGGCGGAGGAAAGGTTGCCGGAGGCCCCGCGAACGCCGTGCGGGGCCGCCCCGGACCTCATCCGACGCCTCCTCACCTGGAGAACCCCGTGAAACTCGCTCTCACGCTGGCCGGTATCGCCACGAGCCTCGCCTTCGCCGCCCCCGCATCGGCCGCGGAGACCGCGCCCGCCACCACGACCGGGGTCGGCCCGTGGGAGCCCGCTCCGTCCGCGCCGTGGACCCAACCAGCTGGTGCGCGCTGCGACTTCCCCGTCCACGGCGAACCCGTGGTCGACCACGTGGAGAAGCGCCTGCTCGCCACCGCCGCGGACGGCACCAAGGTCGTCGAGTACCGCGGCGCCCTGGTCGTCCGCCTCACCGACACCGACACCGGCGCCTCGTACGACGCCGACGCGAGCGGCCACGCCGTCATCGAGATCCACCCGGACCGCTCGCAACGCTGGTACGTGGCCGGGCCGGTGCTGGTCGGCTTCGCCGCGGACAGCGGCACACTCGCCCGCGGCTTCTACACGCTCGACGGGCTGTACACCCTCGACATCGCCGCCGACGGCTACAAGTCGCTGACGCTGTACGCCGGTTCGGCCGACGCGCTCTGCCCGCGCATCGGCTGACCCGGCTCGGGCAGGGCTCAGGCTCCGGTGGCCCCGTACCCGAACTCGGCCGAGAGCCGGGCCGCGGCCTCGACCACGAAGGGGGCGCACTCCACGAGCCGCCCGCGGAAACGGGTCTGCGGTCCGGAGACGCTCAGCGAGGCGATCATGACGCCGTCGTGGTCGAGGACCGGCGCGGCCACCGCGGCGGCGCCGTCCTGGCGTTCGCCCGACGACGTCGCGTAGCCGCGTTTGCGGATCGCGGCCAGCTCGCGGCGCAGCCTCACCGGGTCGGTGACGGTTTTCGGGGTGAGCGCTTCGAGGTCGCGCGCGGCCAGGTAGTCGTCGACCTCGGCGTCCCGGAGGAACGCGAGCATGACTTTGGAAGAGGCGCCGGCGTGCAGTGGGTACGGCGTGCCGAGCGCGACCTCGATGCGCAACTCCTGTGCGGGCACCACCTGGTCGACGTACAGCCTGGTGTCGCCGCGGCGCACGGACAGGGTCGCCGTCTCGCCGCACTCGTCGGCGAGGCGGCGCAACTCCGGCGCCGCCAGCAGGCGCAGGTCGGTGCGGGCCAGGTAGGCGCGGCCGAGCGCCACGGCGGCGGGGCCGAGGGCGTACCGCCGCGTGGTCGGATCGGCGCTGACCAGGCGCCGGGTGCGCAGCGCGGTCAGGATGCGGTGCACGGCGGCCTTGGTCAGGCCGAGTTCCTGCGCGATCTCGGTGATGCCGAGGTCGGGGCGGCCGCTGCGGCCGAACAGCAGCAACACGTCCATGGCCCGTTCCACGGCCGCGATCGACCGGCTCGCGGCCTCGTCGACCTCAGGAGCTCCCGACCGCCGCCCGTCCACGCACCTCTCCTCACGCCCTCCGCTGCCCGACCCCCGAGTCTATCGGCCGTTTCGCGTCCCGGAACGGTGTACCCGGTACGGGCTTTCGAGGGCGGGGCGGAGGGCGTGGGCGGAGGTCGTCAGTGGTCGCCGCCGCCGAGCGCCTGGCTCAGCGGCAACCGGCCGGTCGCGATGTGGATGCCGACCGACACGACCCGCGCGTTCGCGGTGTCCAGCGACGACAGCGCGGACAGCGGCGCGGGGCCGTCGTCGTGCAGCGCGCAGCAGAGCAGCAGGATGGTACGCAGGGCGCCGTCCGCGAACTCGTACCCGGGACGGTCGACCAGGTCGCGCAGTGTGTGCCACTGCACGGACGCGTATCTGCCGTCGTCGGACCAGTCCAGGCACACCGCGTACAGGTCCGCGCGCCGCACGAACGTTCCCTCTTCGGTGAGGATGTACGTGGTCGCCTGCGCCGCGAAGTCGCCCTCGGCCGCGCGGTACAGCGCCGCCTCGATGACCTCCGACGACAGCGCCGGCACCGCCGCGAGCCGGTCGCGCCCGCTCCGTGCCCCGCGTGCCGCGCTCATGACCGCACCTCGCGCTCCGGGTAGCCGGTCTTGTCCAATTCGCCCACCCTTATACACCTTTCGGTCCCCGTGTCGCCCGGCCGCGGCCGGAGCGTCGCTCAATGCAGCAGGGTACGTCCCGAACCCGTACGCACGTCGGCGAAACGCCGTCCCGCGTTCCGTAACGAAATCGTCGGCCCTAGGCTGTTACGCCGTGACCCAGCCCTCAGACCCCGGCAGCCCGCCGCCGTTCGATCCCGCGGCGGCCCGCACCGCGCGCGCCGTCATGGCCTTGACGCCCGAACGTGTTGCGGCATCCCTCGCGTCGTACGGCGTGAACGTATTTCCGACCGACGTGCGTGCATGGGAGGCCGGCACCGCCGCCCCCGACGAGCACGAACTGATCGGACTCGCCCGCACCCTGGCCGTCCCGGTGGAACGCCTGCTCGGCGCCGCGCCGACGACGCTCCAACTGGTGCGCATCCGCACCGGCCTGACGCGGGCCGAGGCGGGGCGGAAAGTCGGCATGTCCGAGGCGACGTGGGCGCGCATGGAACGGACCAACTGCTGGCGCGCGGACGAGCGGCGCACCGAGGCCCTGGTCCGCACGTTCGGCGGCCTGTCGCACCGCGACCTGGTCGACGTCTCCGGGGCGTCGGACGAACTCGCCCGCCTCCTCGCGGCCGGGCTGGCGCAAGGGCGCTGGTCGGCGCAGCTGTCGGGGATCTGTGAGGTCCTGGGCACGCGCCGCCGCCGGATCTCGGAGGCGTTGGACGCGTTGACCGCCGAGTTCCCGCCGCCGGCCGAGAAGCCGGAGGGCGAACCGGTGTTGCCGCCGGGCGCGGCGGACCGGTTCTGGGGGCTGCTGGGCGACCCGGCGGCGGACCCGTTCGCCCCCGGCGCGTGGCGCCGCCCGCCGAACCGCTGACCGACAGCACACCCACATAGCACCACGAAGCACCCGCCGGCGACAGGCCGGCGGGTGCTTCGCCATGCCCGCCCGCAGGCGGCCGCCCGGTGGCCGGAAATCGCCCCTGCCCCGCCCAAGACGCACGTGTTGCCGGGGCGTTGCGGGCTCTTGACAGCTCCGCCGATGCGCGCCACTCTCCTTCACGTCGCGGTTGTGAGAGCGCTCTCACACATCGGTTCCCCGCAGCTCCCGCACCGCGCCGGCACGGAGCACGCCCACGCCCTTCGCACCCCCTGATCCGTCTCCAGGAGGTTCCATGCGCACGCCCAACCCCCGTTCCAGAGCGCTCGCCGCACTGTGCTGTGCGGTGCTCGCCGGCTCCGTCCTCACCGCCTGCGGCTCCGACGACGACTCCGACAACGGCTCCGGCGGCCCGTCGGGCGGCGGGCAGGTCACGCTCTCCGTCGGCCTGTTCGGCTCGTTCGGGTTCGAGGAGGCCGGGCTGTACAAGGAGTACGAGGCCCTGCACCCGAACATCAAGATCAAGCAGAACGCCACGCAGAAGGAGGAGGTCTACTGGCCCGCCCTCCAGACCCGGCTCGGCGGCGGCGGGGACCTGGACGACATCCAGGGCGTCGAGGTCGGCCGCATCGTCGACGTGGTCAGCAACCAGGCCGACAAGTGGCTCGACCTGAACACCCTCGGCGCGCAGTCTCAGACGAGCGAGTACCTGGACTGGAAGGCCAAGGCCGCCACCACCAAGGACGGCAAGGTGCTGGGCCTCGGCACCGACATCGGCCCGATGGCGATCTGCTACCGCTCGGACCTGTTCCAGCAGGCCGGCCTCCCGACCGACCGCAACGAGCTCGCGCAGCGCTGGTCGACGTGGGACGGATACCTGGACGTGGGACGGCAGTTCGCCGCCAAGGCCCCCAAGGGCTCGGCGTACATGGACAGCGTCACCGGCATGTACAACGCCATGATCGGCCAGCAGCAGACCTTCTACTACGACGCCTCCGGCAAGCTGATCTACGATCAGAACCCGTCCGTCAAGGCCGCGTTCGACACGGCGGCGCGCGCCGCGCAGGACGGCCTGAGCGCCAAGCTCGTGCAGTTCCAGACCGACTGGGACCAGGCCTTCGCCAAGGGCGGGTTCGCCACCATCTCCTGCCCGTCGTGGATGATCGGCTACATCAAGGAGAAGGCCGGCGACGCCACGAAGGGCAAGTGGGACGTCGCGGCGGCACCGGGCGCGACCGGCAACTGGGGCGGCTCGTACCTGGCGATCCCCAAGGGCGCGAAGCACGCCAAGGAGGCCTACGAGCTGCTGACCTGGCTGACCGCCAAGGAGCAGCAGGCCAAGCTCTTCGAGAAGCGCGGCTCGTTCCCGTCCCGCACCGGCGCGATATCCCAGGTCGCGGGCACGACGGACGCGTACTTCAACAACGCTCCGATCGGCCAGATCTTCAGCCAGGCCGCGCAGAAGATGCCGGTGCAGACCCTCGGCGTGCGCGACAACGACGTGAAGGTCAGCATCCAGAACGCGCTCAACTCCGTGGAGGCGCAGGGCGTCAAGCCGGACGACGCGTGGAAGGACGCGAAGGCGTCGGTGAAGGCGGCCCTGGGCTGACATGGCCGCCATCTCCCCCGCACGACTGCTGACGCGTGGTCAGCTGTGGCGGCGGCGCGGCACCAAGGCCGCGCCGTACGCCTTCATCGCCCCGTTCCTCGTCCTGTTCGCCGCCTTCGGGCTGTTCCCGCTGATCTACACCGGGTACGTGTCGCTGCACCGGGTCCGCCTCCAGAAGCCGGACGCGATGACCTGGGTCGGCTTCGACAACTACACGACGCTGCTCCAGGACGAGTTCTTCTGGAACTCCCTGAAGAACACCTTCACGATCGGCGTCATCTCCACGGTCCCGCAGCTGTGCCTCGCGCTCGGGCTCGCGCACCTGCTCAACTACAAACTGCGCGGACGGACGTTCTTCCGCGTCGCGATGCTCATGCCGTACGCCACCTCGGTGGCCGCCGCGACGCTGGTCTTCGCGGGCCTGTTCGGCCGCGACTACGGGATGCTCAACTGGTTCCTGGGCCTGTTCGGCGTCGACCCGATCGACTGGTTCAACGACAAGTGGCCGTCGCAGATCGCCATTTCGACGATCGTGACGTGGCGCTGGACCGGCTACAACGCGCTGATCTACCTGGCCGCGATGCAGGCGATCCCGCACGACCGCTACGAGTCGGCGATGCTCGACGGGGCCAACCGCTGGCGGCAGTTCCGGCACGTGACGCTGCCGGGACTACGCCCCACGATCGTCTTCACCATCATCGTCTCCACGATCGGCGCGCTGCAGATCTTCGGCGAGCCGCTGCTGCTGCAAGGCGGCACGAGCGGCATGAACGGCGGCGCGTCGCGCCAGTACCAGACGACCGGCCTGTACATGTACCAGTCCGGCTGGCAGTACTTCTCGCTCGGCAAGGCCGCCGCGATCGCGTGGCTGCTGTTCCTGCTCATCGCGCTCGTGGTGGGCGTCAACGCGGCGGTCGTCCGCTACCGGGCGCGGAAGGGGTGACCGGCGTGTCCCAGAGGAAACGGCTGCGCTCGCACGACAAGCCGGGACCCGTCGCGTACGCGATCCTCGTCGTCGCGACACTCGTCTCGGCCTTCCCCTTCTACTGGTCGATCATCGCGGCCACCCACACCAACAGCGAGATCAACGAGGTGCCGCCGCCGTTCCTGCCCGGCGGGCACACCGACAGCTTCGGCAAGGCGGCCGACCAGGCGAACATCGGCAAGGCGCTGGTGAACTCGACGATCGTGTCGGGAACGGTCGCGCTCGGCACGGTCCTCGCGTGCACGCTGGCCGGATTCGCGTTCGCCAAGCTGCGGTTCCGCGGCCGTGGGGCGCTGCTGTCGTTCACCGTCGGCACGATGATGATCCCGCCGCAACTGGGCCTCATCCCGCTCTACATGATGATGGCCAAGCTGCACTGGGCGAACCAGCTCCAGTCGGTGATCCTGCCGACCCTGGTGACCGCGTTCGGCGTGTTCTTCATGCGGCAGTACCTCGCCGAGGCGCTGCCCGACGAACTCGTCGAGGCCGGGCGGGTCGACGGAGCCTCGTACTTCCGGATCTTCTGGAGCGTCGTGCTCCCGGTCGCGCGCCCCGCGATGGCGGTGCTCGCGCTGCTCACCTTCATGTCGACCTGGAACGACTTCTTCTGGCCGATCATCGCGCTGTCGCAGGACAACCCGACGGTGCAGGTCGCCATCAACTCGCTCGGCGGCGGCCACGTGCCCGACCAGTCGGTGATCCTCGCCGGCACGGTGCTCGGCACGCTGCCGGTGCTCGTGGTCTTCGGGCTGCTCGGCCGTCAGATCGTCGGCGGCATCATGCAGGGCGCCGTCAAGGGCTGACCCCCACCCCGCTCCCTCACATCAACTCACTTGTACAGAGAAGGACTTCGCGTGCGCACTGCGACCGACGACGCCACATCACCCGACCTCGGCGCGGACTTCCCACCCGGCTTCGTGTGGGGCGCGGCCACCGCCGCGTACCAGATCGAGGGCGCGGTCGCGGCGGACGGGCGTACCCCGTCGATCTGGGACACCTTCAGCCACACCCCCGGCCGGGTGCACGACGGCGACACCGGGGACACGGCCGCCGACCACTACGCGCGCTACCGCGAAGACGTGGCGCTCATGGCCGGGTTGGGGCTGGGCGCGTACCGCTTCTCGGTGGCGTGGTCGCGGATCGTCCCGGCCGCCGACGGCCGGGTCGAGCCGCGCGGACTCGCGTTCTACGACCGGCTGGTGGACGCGCTGCTGGACGCCGGGGTCGCCCCCGCGCTCACCCTGTACCACTGGGACCTGCCGCAGTACCTCCAGGACGCGGGCGGCTGGACGAACCGCGACACCGCCACCCGGTTCGCCGACTACGCGCGCGTCGTCGGCGAGCGGCTCGG
Source organism: Yinghuangia seranimata (assembly GCF_029953285.1). Classification (GTDB taxonomy): domain Bacteria; phylum Actinomycetota; class Actinomycetes; order Streptomycetales; family Streptomycetaceae; genus Yinghuangia; species Yinghuangia seranimata. The sequence continues at coordinate 41,617 of NZ_JASAOI010000065.1, forward strand.
CGACCGGGTCCGGCTGTGGACGACGCTGAACGAGCCGTGGTGCGCGGCCTTCCTCGGCCACGCCTCCGGCGTCCACGCGCCCGGCGTCACCGACCCGGCCGCCGCGCTGACCGCGCACCACCACCTGCTGCTCGCGCACGGCGAGGCGGTCGCCGCGCTGCGCGCCGTGCTGCCCGCCGACCGGTCCGTGTCGCTGGTGCTCAACCCGGCCGCGGTGCGCGCGGCGTCCGCCGACCCGCTCGACACCGACGCGGCGCGGCGCGTGGACGGGCTGGCCAACCGGATCTTCCTCGACCCCGTGCTGCGCGGCCGCTACCCCGAGGACGTGCTGCGGGACACGGCGTCCGTCACGGACTGGTCGTTCGTCCGGGACGGCGACCTCGCGGCGATCTCCCGCCCGATCGACGCGATGGGCGTCAACTACTACACGCCGACCGTGGTCGCGGGCGGTGCCGCGCCCGGCGAGGCGCGCAACGACGGGCACGGCGCGAGCGCGTTCTCGCCGTGGCCGGCGTGCGAGGACGTGCGGTTCCTGCACGCGCCGGGTCCGCGCACCGCGATGGACTGGCCGGTCGACCCGGACGGCCTGTACGACGTGCTCATGCGGCTGCACGCCGAGGCGCCCGGCCTGCCGCTGATGGTGACCGAGAACGGCGCCGCGTACGAGGACGCGCCGGACCCGGACGGCCGGGTCGCCGACCCGCGCCGGCAGGCGTACATCGCCGCCCACCTGGCCGCGGTCCGCCGCGCGATCGGCGCGGGCGCCGAGGTCCGGGGCTACTTCGTGTGGTCGCTGCTGGACAATTTCGAGTGGGCGTACGGCTACGCGAAGCGGTTCGGGATCGTGCGCGTGGACTTCGCCTCCGGGCGCCGTACGCTCAAGGACAGCGCCCGCTGGTACGCATCGGTGATCGCCGCGCACCGCGGCCGCGACGGAATCGGGGAACCGCAACGTGACTGACCAGCCGACCCTGGAGACGGTCGCCGCGGTCGCCGGGGTCTCACGCGCGACGGTGTCCCGGGTCATCAACAACTCGCCGAAGGTCAGCCCGCAGGTGCGGGAGGCGGTCGAGGCGGCGATCGCGAGCACCGGCTACGTGCCCAACCGGGCGGCGCGCACGTTGGTGACGCGCCGCACGGACTCGGTGGCGCTGGTGGTGCAGGAACCGGAGACGCACCTGTTCGGCGACCCGTACCTGACCGGGATCGTGCGGTCGGTGAGCGAGGAGCTGTCGGGCACGGACACGCAGCTGGTGCTGATGATGGTGCGCACGGACGCCGACCAGGAGCGCCTGGAGCGCTACCTGCGCGGCGGCCACGTGGACGGGGCGCTGCTGGTGTCGCTGCACGGCGACGCGACGCTGCCGCGCCGGCTGCTGGCGGCGGGCGTGCCGGTGGTGGTGGGCGGGCGGCCGCTGGGGGCGGACGAGGGGATCACGTACGTGGACGCCGACAACGTCGGCGGGGCCTCGCTGGCCACCCGCTACCTGCACGGTTCCGGGCGGCGGCGGGTCGCGTCGATCGCCGGGCCGCAGGACATGTGCGCGGGCGTCGACCGGCTGGCCGGCTACCTGGCGTCGGTCGAGGGTGAGCCGCTGGTCGCGCACGGTGACTTCACGCGGGAGTCGGGGGCGGCGGCGATGCGGGAGCTGTTGCGGGCCGCCCCGGATCTGGACGCGGTGTTCGCGGCGTCCGACCTGATGGCCGCGGCGGCGGTGGGGGTGCTGCGCGAGTCGGGGCGGCGGGTGCCGGACGACGTCGCGGTGGTCGGGTTCGACGACGTGGAGGCGGCGCTGTGGTCGGCGCCGCCGCTGACCACGGTGCACCAGCCGGTGCCGGAGCAGGGCCGGCGGATGACGCGGCTGCTGCTCGACCGGGTGCTGCAGGGGCTGCCGGCGGAGCCGGTGGTGCTTCCGACGCATCTGGTCCGGCGCGAGTCGGCGTAATATTCACCTTTCTTCATGCGGACGGAGTGTTCGTCCGTTTTTGCACGGCTATGGCGGGGCCCGGTAGCCCTGCCAGGCCGTGGTGACGCGGATTGAAACGCTCTGCAAGTTCTTGCAGAAAGTCCGCGCAACATCTTCCATGCGTGCCGACGCGTGTGGTTGCATTCCTCTCCGGCGGTCAGGCAGGGCTCGGTCAGGTCGATGCCCTCCGGCCGTGTTGCTCCGCGCACCCCCCGCGCGCGGACGCCTTTCCCGAGGAGTGCAGATGCGACGGAGCTTGTCCGCGGCCGTGGCCGCCGCGGCGCTCGCCCTGACGCTCACCGCGTGCGGTGACGACGGCGGCGACACCACTTCGACGACCCCGCAGGGCGCCGCCGCCCAGGACCCGGCGGCGGTCTCCGGCACGGTCACGTGGTGGGACACGTCCGACTCGACGAGCGAGGCTCCGGCGTACAAGGAGCTGATAGCGAAGTTCGAGGCGCAGTACCCCAAGATCAAGGTCAAGTACGAGAACATCCCGTTCGACGACGCGCGCGACAAGTTCAAGACCGCCGCGCAGGGCAACAGCGGCGCGCCGGACGTGCTCCGCGCCGACGTCGGCTGGACCCCCTCGTTCGCCGAGCTCGGCTACCTCCAGCCGCTCGACGGCACCCCCGCGCTGAACGCCAAGGAGGACTTCCTCCCCGGCGGGTACGCGAGCACGCAGTACAAGGGCAAGACCTACGGCGCGCCGATGGTGACCGACGCGCTCGCGCTGCTCTACAACAAGGACCTGCTGGCCAAGGCCGGCGTGGCCAAGCCGCCGACCACCTGGGCCGAGGTCAAGGCCGCGGCGCTCGCGGTGAAGGAGAAGACCGGCGCGTCCGGCGTCTTCATGAAGGCCCAGGGCTACTACGCGCTGCCGCTGATCTACGGCGAGGGCGGTGACCTCGTCGACATGAACGCCAAGAAGGTGACCGTCAACGACGACAAGGCCGTCGCGGGCGTCTCCATCGGCAAGGACCTGCTGGACTCGGGCGCGGCGGTCACCGACGTGACCAAGGACGCCTACACGAACATGCAGAACCTGTTCAAGGACGGCAAGGTCGCGATGCTGATCAACGGGCCGTGGTCCGTCGCGGACGACCTGAAGGGCTCCGCGTTCTCGACCCCGGGCAACCTGGGCATCGCGCCGGTCCCGGCCGGCAGCTCCGGCAAGAACGGCTCGCCGACCGGCGGCCACAACCTCGTGGTCTACGCGGGCTCCAAGCACCTGGACGCGTCGTACCTGTTCGTCCAGTTCCTCACCAACGCCGAGAGCCAGGGCTACGCGGCGCAGAAGAACCACGTGCTGCCCACCCGCGCGTCGGTCTACAGCCAGCCCGCGATCGCCGGCGACACGCAGATCACCCAGTTCCGCACGGTGCTGGACGCGTCCCGGCCGCGCATCGCCCTGCCCCAGGCCAGCGACCTGTTCGACCCGCTGGACGACAGCATGGAGAAGATCTACAGCGGCCAGGCCTCGGTGAAGTCGGGTCTCGACGACACCGCGAAGGCCGCCAAGAAGATCCTGCCCGGCTTCAACTAGCCCGCGGATCCCATCAGTTCGCAATTCCGCCGCCGGGCGGGGGCCAGGACCCCGCCCGGCATGGCCCCGGCAGGACCCCATGATTTCCAAGCTGCGCAGGTCGTACGACGAGCGCTGGTACGCGTGGGCGATGATCGCCCCCGTCGTGCTGGTGCTCGGCGTGATCGTCGTCTATCCGCTCGTGCAGGGCCTCTACTACTCGTTGACGGACATCAACGAGGCCAACATGGGGCGCACGATCGGCGTCAACCACATCCCGGCCAGCTTCACGTTCGTCGGCCTGGACAACTACATCGACGTCCTCAGCGGCGCGGACGGGGAGTTCTACGCCCGGCTGACGTGGACGCTGACGTGGACCGTCGCGTGCGTCGCCCTGCACTACTCGCTGGGCCTCGGCCTCGCGATGCTGCTCAACCGGCCGATGCGGATGTCGGGCCTGTACCGGGTGCTGCTCGTGGTGCCGTGGGCCGTGCCGGTGTTCGTGTCGGCGTTCGCGTGGCGGCTGATGCTCAACAAGGACAACGGCGTGATCAACGCGGTCCTCGAGGGCGTCGGCATCGGCGGCGTCGACTGGCTGGGCCAGCCGACCACCGCCAAGCTCGCGGTGATCATGGTGAACGTGTGGGTCGGCGTGCCGTTCGTCATGGTGGCGCTGCTCGGCGGGCTCCAGGCGATCCCGAAGGAGCAGTACGAGGCGGCGGCGCTCGACGGCGCGACCGCCTGGCAGCGGTTCCGGCACGTGACCCTGCCGGGCCTGCGGCCGGTCAGCTCGACGGTCGTGCTGCTCGGCATCATCTGGACGTTCAACCAGTTCGGCGTCATCTACCTGGTGACCGAGGGCGGCCCGTTCGGGTCCAGCGAACTGCTGGTCACCTACGCCTACAAGCTCGGGTTCGCGAACGTGCGCGACTACGCGATGGCCGCCACGTACGGAACGATCATCCTCTCCATGCTGCTGGTCATCGCGACCGCCTACCGACGCACGCTGGACCGCCGGCAGGAGGCCGCGGCATGAGCACCTTGACGCCTACGACCCGGGACACCGCCCCCGCAAACGCCGAAGCGGCCGCGCCGCGCGCGGCCGCCAAGCGCCCCAAGGCGTGGGGCCACCGCTCCCGCGGCGCGTCCATAGCCCTGCACGCGACGCTCATATGCGCGAGCCTCATCGCGGTCTTCCCCGTCGTGTGGGTCGCGCTGACGTCGCTCAAGCCGGACGACCACTGGCAGCGCACCGGCGACTTCAGCGGCCTGTCGCTCGACAACTACACCAAGGTGCTCGGCGACAGCTCGTTCACCACCTGGTTCCTCAACTCCGCCGTCGTGTCGGTCGGGACCACCGTCGTCGGCGTGTTCATCTCGGCGAGCGCCGGCTACGCGGTGTCCCGGCTGCGGTTCCCCGGCCACCGCGCGCTGATGTGGACCTTCCTGGTCACCCAGATGTTCCCGGTCGCGGTGCTCATCGTGCCCGTCTACACGATCCTGACCAAGCTGCACATGACCAACACGTACGGCGCGCTGATCCTGGTGAACTGCACGGTGGCGGTGCCGTTCTGCGCATGGATGCTCAAGGGCTACTTCGACACGATCCCCAGGGAGATCGACGAGGCCGGGCGCGTCGACGGGCTCACCCCGTTCGGCACGTTCTGGCGGCTCGTCCTGCCGCTCGCCAAGCCCGGCCTGGCGGTCACCGGCTTCTACACGTTCCTGACCGCGTGGGCGGAGATCGCGTTCGCCCGCACGCTCATGTCCGACGACGCGCACTACACGCTGCCGGTCGGCATGGGCACGTGGATCGGCCAGTTCAAGAGCGAGTGGGGCATGATGACGGCCGCCTCGGTCCTGATCACGCTGCCCGCCGCCGCGCTGTTCTTCTTCGTCCAACGGCACCTGGTCTCCGGCCTGACCGCCGGCAGCACCAAGTCCTGAGCACGCCCCCGACCCGAGGAAGCACATGGAAGCCCCTCTGACGCTGCGTCAATCCCGGCACCTCGAAGCGGCCGAACGCACGGCCGACCGCTGGTGGCGCGACGCGGTCATCTACCAGGTCTACGTCCGCAGCTTCGCCGACGGCAACGGCGACGGCGTCGGCGACCTGCTCGGCATCCGGACCCGGCTGCCGTACCTGCACAGCCTCGGCGTCGACGCGCTGTGGATCACCCCGTTCTACGAGTCGCCGATGGCGGACGGCGGCTACGACGTGGCCGACTACCGCGCGGTGGACCCGTCGTTCGGCACGCTCGGCGACATCGACGCGCTCGTGCGCGAAGCCCACGCGCTCGGCCTGCGGGTCATCGTCGACATCGTCCCGAACCACACCTCCGACCGGCACGCGTGGTTCCGCGAGGCGCTCGCCGCCGAGCCCGGCTCCGCCGCCCGCGACCGCTACATGTTCCGCCCCGGCCGCGGCACCGACGGCGAACTCCCGCCCAACGACTGGGAGTCCGTGTTCGGCGGTGCCGCGTGGACGCGCGAGCGCCCCGACTCCGGCGAGTGGTACCTGCACCTGTTCGCGCCCGAACAGCCGGACCTGAACTGGCACAACGCCGAGGTGCGCGCCGAGTTCCTGGACATCCTCACGTTCTGGCTGCGGCTCGGCGTCGACGGCTTCCGCGTCGACGTCGCGCACGGCATGTTCAAGGACCCCGCGCTCGCCGACATCGGCCGCAGTGGGCAGATCGCGCTGCTCGGCAGCGAGGCGCTCCCCTACTTCGACCGCGACGAGGTGCACGAGGTCTACCGCGAATGGCGGGCGCTGCTCGACTCGTTCGACGGCGACCGCATCGGCGTCGCCGAGGCGTGGGTGCCGTCGGCGGAGCGGCTCGCCCGCTACCTGCGCGGCGACGAGCTGCACCAGGCGTTCAACTTCCACTACCTGAGCGCCGACTTCGAGGCCGGCGCGCTGCGCGAGGTCGTCGACGCCACCGTCGCAGGACTCGCGCCGGTGGACGCCCCGGCCACGTGGGTGCTGTCGAACCACGACGTCACCCGGCACGTGACCCGGTACGGCGGCGGCGCGCTCGGCCTGGCCCGGGCCCGTGCGGCGGCGCTGCTGATGCTGGCGCTGCCCGGGTCGGCGTACATCTACCAGGGCGACGAACTCGGCCTGCCCGAGGTGACCGACCTGCCCGACGAGGTGCTCCAGGACCCGCAGTGGGAGCGGTCCGGGCACACGGAGCGCGGCCGCGACGGCTGCCGCGTGCCGATCCCGTGGGGCGGGCAGGAGCCGCCGTTCGGGTTCGGGGCGCCGGGCTCGAGCGACACGTGGCTGCCGATGCCGGCCTCGTGGCGCGACCTGACCGTCGAGGCGCAGGCCGGCGACCCCGACTCGACGCTGTCGCTGTACCGGCGCGCGCTGCGGCTGCGGCGCGAGCTGGCGGCGCTCGGCGACCGGACGACGCTGCGCTGGCTCGACGCGCCCGAGGGCTGCCTGGTCTTCGCGCGCGGCACCGGGTTCGTGTGCGCGGTCAACACCTCGGACGCCGCGGTGCGGCTTCCGGCGTACGGCGACGTGCTGCTGGCGAGCGGGCCCGTCGACGTCGAGGACGGCGCCCTGGTGCTGGCCGCGGCGACGGCCGTGTGGTGCTCGGTACCGCACCCGTAAGCACCTACAGGCACTCCTAGGCGAGACTGTCTGACCTGACGTCACTGCCCGTACCGCTCAACCCCGTTGGGCCGGGCGGCCGGAAATCCGCCGGAAATCCGCGCCGCCCGGCCTTGCCTTCGAGGACCGCATCATGCCCAGCGCCGCCCGGCCTCCACTACAGTCTTCACCCATGACCGCACGCCTCTCCGACATCGCCACTCATGCCGGTGTGAGCGAGGCGACGGTCAGCCGGGTGCTCAACGGCAAGCCCGGGGTCTCCGCCGCGACCCGGCAGTCGGTGCTGGCCGCGCTGGACCTGCTCGGGTACGAGCGGCCCACCCGGCTGCGGCGGCGCAGCGCCGGGCTGGTCGGGCTCATCACGCCCGAGCTGGACAACCCGATCTTCCCCGCCTTCGCGCAGGTCATCGAGCGGTCGCTGACGCAGCGCGAGTTCACCGCGGTGCTGTGCACGCAGACCCCCGGCGGCACCACCGAGGACGACTTCACCGACCTGCTGCTCGAGCGCGGCGTGGTCGGCATCATCTATGTCTCCGGCATGCACGCCGACACCACCGCGGGCGTCGAGCGGTACGCCAAGGTCACCGGGCAGGGCGTGCCGGCGGTCATGATCAACGGCTACGCGGAAGGCGTCGACGCACCGTTCATCTCCTGCGACGACCGGCTGGCGATGCGCCTGGCGGTGTCCCACCTGGTCGAGCTGGGGCACCAGCGCATCGGCCTGCTGTCGGGGCCGCGGCGCTTCACGCCGGTCATCCGCAAGATCGAGGGCTTCACGCGCGCGATGGCCGACCTCGCCGGTGTCGGCGAGTCGGAACTGCTCGTCGAGAACACGCTGTTCTCCTTCGAGGGCGGCGCGGCCGCGGCCCGCTCGCTGCTCGACCGCGGCGCCACGGCGCTGGTCTGCGGCAGCGACCTGATGGCGCTCGGCGCGATGGACGCGGCGCGCGAGCGCGGGCTGGCCGTTCCGCACGACCTCTCCGTCGTGGGCTTCGACGACTCGCCGCTGATGGCGTACACCTGCCCGCCGCTGACCACGATCCGGCAGCCGGTCCGCGACATGGGCCTCGCCGCGGTGCGGGCGCTCCTCGACGAGCTGAACGGCATACCGGCGCCGCGCTCCGAGTTCGTCTACCGCCCCGAGCTGGTCGTGCGCGGTTCGACGGGCGCGGTGCCGAGGCCCGCGGCCGGCTGACCGTCCGCGCGCTCACCCCGTGACCGGGCCCGCCACACGCGGGCCCGGCGGAAGAGCACGGACCGGAACTCCATGGCGGGCCGCTCCACCAGCCGCCAGGACAGCATCGCGAGCGGGAGGGTGACGACGGTCGCGAGCAGCATCAGCAGGTACATGTCGCGCACGCCGTACCAGACCAGCAGCTGCTCGACCGGGAAGCCGTACAGGTAGACGCCGTAGCTGGCCAGCCCGACCGTGGCCGGCAGCGGGATCCGCCGCGGCAGCAGGGCGCCGGCCGCCAGCGGGAGGTACGCGAGCGTGACCCCGCGCGTGACCTCGACGAGCGGGCTGCCGAAGAAGACCACCTCGACGCCGACGCAGGCCGCGACGCCCCACCACGAGAGACGGACCCTGTCGCGGTACAGGTACAGCGCCATGCCGTACAGGTAGATCGGCACCATCTGCAGCAGCGCCTTCGTCGGCATGAGCAGCAGGGACGGCCCCGGATTCCACTGGTCCGTCATGAAGCGCGCGAGCGCCGTCGAGCACAGGAGCGCCGCGGCCACGGTCATCCAGCGGTGCCGCAGGCCGCCGACGACACCGAGCACGACGACGAGCCCGTAGCCGAACACCTCGACGGGCAGGCTCCACAGCGACCCGTTCACCGCGCCGACGTTCGGGCTGCCCTCGAAGACCCCGGGCAGGAAGTACGCCGTCGGGAAGACCATGAGGTTGTCGGTGAGGTAGTCCCACGTGAGCGGGTGCGCGAAGTACGCGCCGACGGGCAGCGACGTCACCCACGGGCCGAGCGCGAACACGGTGAGCAGGAGCAGGACCACGAGCGCCGGATAGATGCGCAGGAACCGGCGCACGAGGTAGCGCCACACCGACGGGTCGCGCTCCCAGCTCCGGCAGACGAAGTAGCCGCTGATCGCCATGAACGCCGACACCGCCCATGCGCCGAGGTTGATGCCGAGCCACTCCTGGGGCAGCAGTCCGAGGCCGTTGCCGGTGAGCGGCACGGCGTGGTCGACGAGCACGGCCGTCGCGGCGGCCATACGCACGAGCGCGAAGCCGTCGGTGCCGGCGGGTCCGGCGGGTCCGGCGGGTCCGGCGGCGTTCCGCCGCGCCGTGCCGTCTTCCGGCGCGGGCTGCGGACCGCTGCTGCCCCCGGGCTCGGCGTTCTTCGGCAAGGCTCCCCCAACGACGGCGTTCACCAGGCTGCTTCCCGTTGGCACCGACGACCCGACCACCGGTCACCCGGACGGCGCACAGCGCGGCCACAAGGTCCCTTCGGCGCCGATCCGGCGGACCTTCGGCCGTCGCGGGCGGGACGGAGGTCCCCGCGGCCGGGGGCGGGAGGGCGGTGGCCCGGCCGACACTGACGGAATCCTTACTAACCGGGACTAAACCGGGCGTAGAGGAGGGTGAAGGCAAGAGGTCACAACACCGAGTCCAGGAGGACGACCATGCAGAACCACGAGACCGACGCGGGCGGCGGGAACGAGGCGGGGCGGCAGGGGTACGGCGGGGCCGAGCCCCCGCAGGGCCCGCCGCCGCGGCCCGAGACGCCGCCGCCGGTGCCGCCCGCACCGCCTGGCGCGACGTGGGGCGGCCCCACGCCCCCGCCGCCCGGCGCGGGCGAGGCTCCCGCCGAGGGGCGGCCGCAGCCCGGAGCCGGATGGGCTCTACCCGGAGCCGCCCCGGCACCGGCGCCGCCGGGTACCGCGCGGCGGCGCGGTGTCACGCCGCTGGTCGCCGCCGTGGCCGCGGCCGCGTTGCTGGCCGGCGGGGTCGGCGGCGGGATCGCCGGGTGGGCGATCGACCGGGACGGGTCGTCGTCGTCGTCCTCCGCCACGGCCGGGGGCGGGTCCGGCGCGAACAAGGCCGACCAGGCGGCGGCCGGGAGCCGGGCGCCGGACTCGGTCGCGGGCATCGCGGCCAGGACGATCCCCGGCACGGTCACGATCAAGGTCCAGCAGCAGGGCGGCGAGAGCACCGGCGCGGGCTTCGTGCTCGACAAGGACGGCAACATCCTCACCAACAACCACGTGGTGTCCGGAGCCGCCGCCGGAGGCAAGGTGCAGGTGATCTTCTCGGACGGCACCACGGTGACCGGCACGGTCGTCGGCACGGCGCCCGGCTACGACCTCGCGGTGGTCAAGGTCGAGGGCGTCAAGAACCTGCAGCCGCTGGCACTCGGCGACAGCGACAGCGTCGCGGTCGGCGACGCGGCGGTGGCGATCGGCGCGCCGTTCGGGCTGGACAACACCGTCACCAGCGGCATCATCAGCGCCAAGAACCGGCCGGTGGCGTCGGGCGGCGACGGGCAGCAGTCGTACATGAACGCTCTGCAGACGGACGCCCCGCTCAACCCGGGCAACTCCGGCGGCCCGCTGCTGGACGCGCAGGGCCGGGTCATCGGCGTGAACTCGGCGATCCAGTCGACCGACAACGGCGGTTCCGGCGGCGCGCAGAGCGGCGGCCAGCCCGGCAGCATCGGCCTCGGCTTCGCGATCCCGATCAACCAGGCCAAGTGGGTGGCCGACCAGCTCATCCAGGACGGGCACGCGACGTACGCGCAGCTCGGCGTGCTGCCGGACGCGTCGTACCAGGGCGCGGGCGCCCGCGTCGCGGGCGGCGGCTCGGACGGCCAGGCGCCGGTCAGCGGTCCCGCGGCGAAGGCGGGCCTCCAGTCCGGCGACGTCGTCACGAAGATCGACGGGCAGCCGGTCGCCGACTACCGCAGCCTGCTCAGCGAGGTGTGGAGCCACAAGCCGGGCGACCAGGTGAAGCTGACCTACACCCGGGGCGGCACGGAGCACACGGTCGACGTGACGCTGGGCCAGCGCGCCGGCGAGCCGTCCTGACGCGTCGGCTACAACGGCAGTTCGGCCCAGGCGCGGGTGCCCTCGGCGGGCTGGTGCAGGAGGCCGTAGTCGCTCGCCAGGTGGGCGACCATGGCGACGCCGCGGCCGCTCTCCGCGCGGTGGTCGGGCTCGAGCCGCGGCGCGGGCGGCTTCCACGTGCCGCGGTCGGCGACCTCGACGCGCAGGTAGGGGCCGGCGTCCCGGTGTCCGGTGTGGACGCTCAGGACCATGCCGTGCGGGGTGCGGCTGCCGCTGTGCAGCGCGGCGTTGGCGAGGTACTCGGCGGCGATGATCTCGGCGTCGGCGACCGTGTGCGGGCCCACGCGCCACCGGTTCAGGCACTCGCCGAGCAGCCGTCGGCCGCGTCTGGCCCCCTCCGGGGTGGCCGGGAGCGCCCAACACGCCTTGCTGGCGGGTGGCGCGCCGGGGAGGTATGTGGTGTACCGCCGCTTCGACATGGGGCGTTCTCCGGGTCGGATGCGATTTTTCGTCCTGCATCAGGACTACCCGCCGCCGCCCACGCACCGATGGAGCCCAAGGTCCCGCGGGCGCCGGGGATCGTCCCCCGCACGCTGCCCGTTCGTCACGTATGCACGCATTACTTCGTTTTGCGGTCCGCGACCATCCGCTCCGTCCCGCCGGTTCGTGCCCGATTCCGGGCAGGAACCTTGGCTTCGCGGCACCTCGATCTCTACTGTCGACGCTCGTGGCCAACGCTTCCCATCCGTTCGAGGACCTGATCGACCATCTCAGCCGACACGGTCCGCTCACGCCCGGGGAGGCGGCGCGCGTCGTGGCGGACGTGCTGGCCTACTTCGCCGAGGACGCCGTCGACTTCGTCCGCCGCAGGCACCGCGAGCTGCAGCGCCAAGGCCTCACCAACGAGGAGATCTTCCCCAGGGTGGGCGCCGAGCTGGAGCTGCGCCGGGTCGCCGCGCCGGAGTTCACGACGCGTCAGCTGCGCCGCATCGTCTACGGCTAAGGAGCCGCCGCATGTGTGGAATCGTCGCGTACGTAGGACCGCAGGACGCCGCGCCCGTCCTGCTCGAGGGGCTGCAACGCCTCGAGTACCGCGGCTACGACTCGGCCGGCGTCGCGGTGGTGACCCGCTCCGGGGCGCTCAAGGTGCACAAGGCCAAGCTGCGCGTCGCCGAGCTCGCCGCGAGCCTGCCCGCGCGGTTCAAGGGCACGTCCGGCATCGGGCACACGCGCTGGGCGACCCACGGCGAGCCGAACGACGTCAACGCGCACCCGCACACCGACACCGCCGAGCGCATCGCGGTCGTGCACAACGGCGTCATCGAGAACGCCGACGAGCTGCGCGCCGCGCTGGCCGCCGACGGCGTCGAGTTCCGCTCGCAGACGGACACCGAGGTGCTGGCGCACCTGGTCGCGCAGTACGCGGAGCGCGGGGCCGGCCTGGAGGAGGCCGTCAGGTCGACACTGCGCCGCGTGGTGGGGACGTACGGGATCGCCGTCGTCGACGTCAGCGAGCCGGGCGTGGTCGTGGTGGCCCGCAACGGCAGCCCGCTGGTGCTCGGGGTCGGCGAGAAGGAGATGTTCGTCGCGTCCGACGTCACCGCGTTCGTCGCGTACACCCGCCAGGTGGTGCACCTGGAGGACGGCGAGCTGGCGGTCGTGCGGGCGTCCGGCTACCGGACGTTCAACGAGGAGGCCCGCGCCACGCATCGCACGCCGTCCGAGGTCGACATGGAGGTCGTCGAGTTCGACACCGCCGGGCACGCGCACTTCCTCGCGAAGGAGATCCACGAGCAGCCCGACGCGGTCGAGCGCACGCTGCGCGGCCGCCTCGACCGCCGGTTCGCCACCGCGCACCTGGGCGGCCTGAACCTGGGCGCGCGCGAGCTGCGCGAGGTGCGCCGGATCAAGATCCTGGGCTGCGGATCGGCGTACTACGCGGGGGAGATCGGCGCGCAGCTGATCGAGGACCTGGCCCGGATGCCGGCGAGCAGCGAGCCCGCCTCGGAGTTCCGCTACCGCAACCCGGTGATCGAGTCGGACACGCTGTACATCGCGGTGAGCCAGTCCGGGGAGACGTACGACACGCTGGCCGCCGTGAAGGAGGTCAAGCGCAAGGGCGGCCGGGTGCTGGGCGTGGTCAACTCCGTGGGCAGCGCCATCGCGCGCGAGTGCGACGGCGGCGTGTACCTGCACGCGGGCCCCGAGGTGTCGGTGGCGTCGACGAAGGCGTTCACCTCGACGATCGTGGCGTTCGCCCTGCTGGCGCTGCACTTCGGCCGCATCCAGGACCTGTCGCCGGCGGCGGGCGGGCGGCTGGTGGAGGCGTTGGACGCGCTGCCCGGGCAGATCCGGGAGATCCTCGCGCAGGAGGAGCGGATCGCGGCGCTGGCCGCCGAGTACGCGTCGGAGCACGCCAAGAGCGGCTCGATGATGTTCATCGGCCGGGTGCGCGGGTTCCCCGTGGCGCGCGAGGCCGCGCAGAAGCTCAAGGAGATCAGCTACATCCACGCCGAGGCGTACCCGGCGAGCGAGCTCAAGCACGGCCCGCTGGCACTGATCGGGCCGGAGCTGCCGACCGTGGCCGTCGTGCCGGACGACGAGCTGTTCGACAAGAACCTCACCACGCTCGGCGAGATCCGCACGCGGGCCGGGCGGGTGCTCGCGGTCGCGCACCGCGAGATCGACCCCGCGTTGGCGGAGCACACGGTGGTCGTGCCGAAGAGCGAGCCGGTGCTGGACGCGGTGCTGCTGAACATCCCGCTGCAGCTGTTCGCGTACCACGCGGCGCTCGCCCTGGGCCGCGACGTCGACCGGCCGCGGAACCTCGCCAAGAGCGTGACCGTGGAGTGACCTGACCTGCCCCGGGGGCGGGGCGGGTTACGACGCGTCCCGCCCCCGGAAGGTCCGCCGGTAGGTGTCCGGCGGGACGCCGACCGCCCGGTGGAAGTGGCGGCGCAGCGTGGTGGCGGTGCCCATGCCGGTGCGCGCGGCGATGCGTTCGACGGCGGTGTCGGTGGTCTCCAGCAGCTCCTGCGCGCGCCGGATGCGCTGCGCGTGCAGCCACCGCAGCGGGGTCACGCCGGTGCTCTGGTGGAAGTGCCGGGTCAGGTGGCGGGTGCTCATGCCGGCCCGGTCGGCGAGGTCTTGGACGGTGAGCGGTTCGTGCAGCCGGTCGAGCGCCCAGTGCTGGAGGTCGGCGATTCCGTCGCCGGTGTGCTTCGGGACGGGGGCGGCGATGAACTGCGCCTGGCCGCCCTCGCGGTGCGGCGGTACGACCAGGGTGCGGGCGAGCGCGTTGGCGACGGCGGTGCCGTGGTCGAGGCGCACCAGGTGCAGGCTGAGGTCCATGGCGGCGGCTTTTCCGGCGGCGGTCAGGATCCGGCCGTCGTCGGTGTAGAGGACGTCGGCGTCGACGCGCACCTTCGGGTAGCGCTCGGCGAGCCGGTCGGCGTGCATCCAGTGCGTGGTGGCGCGCCGTCCGTCGAGCAGGCCGGCGGCGGCGAGGACGAAGGAGCCGGTGCAGAGCGACGCGATGCGGGCGCCGCGCGCGTGGGCCGCGCGCAACGCGTCGAGCAGGTCGGCGGGCGGGCCGGCCTCGATGTCGTCGCAGGACGGGACGATCACCGTGTCGGCGCGGGCCAGCCGGTCGAGCCCGTGCGGCGCGTCGACGCTCAGCCAGCCGAGCCGGGCGCCGGGCGGGCCGCACACCGCGAAGTCGTACCACGGGTCGGCGAGGTGCGGCCGGGGCATGCCGAAGACCTCCCCGGCGATGCTCGCCTCGAAGAGCATCGCGCCGTCGTACACGGGCATCGCCACCAGGGTCATGTCCGAAAGTGTACGCATGCCGTCGGTTGCGACACTCGTCCCGGCGGGGCGCCGAGCCGAAGATCGATGACATGAACACAGACACGAACACAGACATGAACGCAGACATGAACGCAGACACGAACAGCGGCGCGAACACCGGCGCCCCGCGGCACACCGTCGCCCTGTTCGGCGCGTACGGACACACCGCCCGCTTCCTCGTCGACACGCTGCACCGGCGCGGCTTCGGCCTCGCGCTCGGCGGACGCGACCCGGAGCGGATGCGGGCGCTGGCGGAGGCGCACCCGTACGCCCGCGTCCACGTCGCCTCGGTCGACGACCCGGCCTCGCTGGACGCGCTCCTCGCCGGAACCTCGCTGGTGGTGAACGCCGCAGGCCCCTTCGGCGACACCACCCCGCCGCTGATCGAGGCCGCGCTGCGCGCCGGCGTCCACTACATCGACATCACCGGCGAACAGCCGGTGACCCGCCGCACGTTCGAGACCTACCGCGACCGACTCGCGGACAGCGGGCTGCTGTTCCTCCCGGCGCTCGGCTTCTTCGGCGCGCTCCCCGACCTGCTGGCCACCCTCGCGATGGGCGACTGGGCCGCGGCCGACGAGATCTCGGTGGCGTTCGCGCTGGACAGCTGGCACCCGACGGAGGGCACCCGCAAGGCGGGCGCGCGCAGCGCGGGCCACCGGGTGACGGTCAGCGGCGGCGAACTGGTGCCCTTCGACGACCACCAGACCGACGCGCTGGACTGGGAGTTCCCCGGCGAGGCCGGCACCCAGCCGGTGCGCGCGCTGGGCACGGCCGACCAGATCGTCATCTCGCGGCACCTGAAGGCCCCCGAGGTCCGCGCGTACATGAACGACGCGCCGCTGTCCGACCTGCGCGACGCCGGCACCCCGCCGCCCACCGCGGTCGACGAGGACGGCCGCTCCGCGCAGACCTTCCTCGTCGACGTCGTGGTGCGCCGGGGCGCCGAACGCCGCGCCGCCTCCGCGACCGGCCGTGACATCTACGCCGTCACGGCCCCCCTGGTCGCGGAGGCCGTGGCGCGCGTCCTGGACAGCCGCACCGCGCCGCACGGTACGGCCACCGGGGTCCGCGCGCCGGGAGAGGTCTTCGACGCCGAGGACTTCCTCGCCGCCGTCACCGACCTCACGTACGCCGTGCGCTGAACTGCGGCCCAACAGCGGGACATCTTCACGCGGTTGCGGGGGATCGCCGACCCGTACGCCGACCGCTGAGCGGCCGCGCGGCCACCGGGCCACGCGGCCACGTGACCACCCGGCCGTCCGGCTACTCGGCGACCTCGGTGTAGCGGCCGGCCTCCGGCGTTTCCGCATCGTCCCACGGGGTCTGCCGGTCGGACAGGTCCACCTGGACGCCGGCCGGAACGAGCGTGCGGTGCACCCGCTCCGCCGCCTCCTCGCTCACGAAGTGGTGGCGCAGCGACAACCGCTGAAGATGGGTCAGCGGCTGTCCGGCGAGCAGCGCCTCGACGCCGGTGTCCGACAGCGTGCCCATCGACAGGTCCAGCGACGTCAGCCGCGCGACGACGGCCGCGCCGGCGACGGCGGCGCACACGTCGTCCTGGATCTCGCTGTTCATGAGCCCGAGGTGGCGCAGCGCCGGGAGGCGGGAGCCGGACAGCAGCTCGGCGAGGTCCGCGGCCGTGGCGTCGCCGCCGTACTCCTCGACGCCGAGCCACAGTTCGAGCTCCTCCACGGCCGGGAGGTCACACGCCCCGACCGCCCGCACGACCTCCGCGGGCATGCCGCCGGTCTGCAGCACCAGCCGACGCAGGCGTTCGTGGCGCAGCGGCGTCAGGATCCTCTGCGGCTCCCGGAAGTTCCGCCGCCCGAACCGCAGTCCGACCTCCTCGAGGTCCGGGTAGACCGCGAGCAGCGCCGTGAGGTCCTCCGGCGGGATCCACGAGATCTCGTGCTCCTCCATGACGATGTCGCCGATGAACAGGTGCCGCAGCGCCGGGAACCGGTCGGCGTGCTCCACGAGCAGCGGGACGACGGGATCGGCGTCGTCGAGGATGTCCGTGTCCCAG
The DNA here is from genome assembly GCF_029953285.1 of Yinghuangia seranimata. Taxonomy (GTDB): domain Bacteria; phylum Actinomycetota; class Actinomycetes; order Streptomycetales; family Streptomycetaceae; genus Yinghuangia; species Yinghuangia seranimata. The sequence goes on from NZ_JASAOI010000065.1 coordinate 58,632, forward strand.
TAGCCGAGGACGAGCGCACGCACCCGCGTGGTGTCGACGGCGTCCAGGAACATCGAGAACGCCTCGGCGAAGTCGATCTCGGCGTCGAAGTACGTGCCGACCTTCCACGCCACCGCGCCGGCGTCCGGCAGCCCGGCGAACAGCTCCTTGAACCGCTCGTCCCGGTCGTCGTCCTCGTCCCAGCCGTCGATCACGTCGAAGTCGAGGAACGGCCGCACGGCGAGACCGCCGAGTTCCGCCAGGTGGTCGTGGATGCTCATGTCGTCTGCCCCGCTGCCGTGTTCGGATGCGCCGCAGGTGGGCGGCGCCGTTCGGATGACGCGGCGCAGTCTAGGGTCTGCCCGGGACGGGGGCGCCGACCCCGTCCCGGCGGCACACCGCGCCGGTCAGCCTGCGGGCGGACCGGCGACCGTCGCCGAGGCGGTGGACAGGAGTTCGGGGACGCTGCCGGCGAAGTCCGGGAGCAGGCGCATCGCGACGGCCCAGGCCTCGGTGTCGGTGCCGAGGGCGGCGGCGAACAGGGCGGGCAGGTCGGCGCGCGGGGTGTCGGCGTGCCAGCGGGCCCGGCGGTCACGGTGGTCGGTGCCCGCGAGGACGAGCAGGGCGTTCGCGGCGGGGCGGGCCAGGGTCAGCACGTCGTCCGGGGACACCGCGCCGCGGACCAGCAGGGCGTCCGCGACGGCGAGTTCGGAGTCGTCGAGGGACAGCTCGGCGCCCAGCATGCCGAGCAGCAGCGGGCGCGGGCAGTCCGCGTGCCAGGCGAGCGTCTGGTACAGCGGTCGTGTCACCTCGCCGCGTTCGTGCGCCGCGACGAGCGCGTCCCACGGCAGTACGGTGCCCTCGCGCGTGAGGTCCTGGACCTCGCGCCAGGCCGGGTCGACCAGGTGCAGCAGGTGGTCGAGCAGCGCCGCGGGGTCCGCCTCCTCGGCCAGGCGGGCACGCAGCAGCGCCAGGCCGTCGGCCGCGTCGAGGGCCTCGCCGAGCAGCGCGTCGGTGTCGTCGGGGAAGCCCGCGGCGGAGCGCAGCCGCCGGGCCGCGTCGGGGCCGCCGCGCTCCCACACGGCGACCGCGATCCGCAACCGGCCTGCTTCGGTGCGGAGTTCGAGTCGGCTGACGACTGCGGTGGCGACCTTCAGGTCGCCGGACGCCACGCAGAACGGCAGCCACTTCGTGAGCCGGCGGATGTCCGCGCTCCACAGCAGGTCGAGCAGCGGCGCCCCGACGGGGCCCGTGCCGCCGTCGCGGCGGATCCCGGCGACCATTCGTACGCGTTCCTCGTCCGGCACGGCCGGGTTGACGAAGAGCCGTGCGTCGACGGCGGGTTCGTCGAGGTCGAGGAGCGTCCGCAGCTCGTCGGCGGTCAGGTCGGCGCGGCCGGCGAGGTCCGCGGGCGAGAGGGCCTCCGGTCGGGGAGGGGCGGGCGGGAGGTCGGCGATGACGCGCGGGCGCGCTTCGGCCTTCGTCGCGCCGTGTCCGCCGGAGGCTTCGTCCGCGCGCTCGGCGGCGCGCTGTGCGGCCGCCTGCCGGGCGAGCCTGTCCAGGATCGCGTCCATCGGCGACGTCCCGCCCTTGCGCGCTTTCTTCGCGCTCTCCTTGAACTCCGCCCCCAGGCGCGCGATCAGCGCCGCCGAGACGTCCCGCTTGGCGGCCCCGAGCACGATGCCCACCAGTTCCGTGTCGATCTCGTCCATTCCGCTCCCCATCAGCTCCCCCACGGACAACGCCTCGCCTGAAACTCCCCCGCCCGCCCCGCGGGCACCGGTCAGACCGGCTCGTTCACCTTCTCGACCGCCTGCGTCACCTGGTCCGGGCCGCACTGCCAGCGCGCGTAGCCCGGGCTGGTGCGGTTCCACCACTCGGCGTACGTCGCCGCCGCGTCCTCGACGCTGCACCGCTCGGCGCCCAGCACCTCGCGGGCCGCCACGATGCCCTCGGCCAGGGCGAAGCCGTGCTGCTGGAGGAACTCGAAGACGGCGTCCATGCCGTCGGCGCCGGCGATCTCACGGCAGCGCTCGACGCGCGGCGCGAGCAGCCGGGCGCGCCAGGTGTAGCCGTCGGCCGGCGGGACGGCGGCGCTCTCGGCGTACGTGGGCGCGAGCGCGGCGGTCAGCCGGGCCATGAGCGCGTCGACCTCGTCGCCGTGCTCCGGGTGCTCCTTGCCGAACTCCTCCGCGTCGATGCCGACGCCTTCGAGGAAGTCCGCGTCGATGCGCCGCCCGGCCCAGTCCGGGTCGGCGGTGACCAGCGTCTCGAGTAGCAGCGAGGCGCGCAGCGGCACCGCCTCGGCGAGCAGCACGGCGTCGTACAGGTCCTTGCCCTGCGGGTAGGTGTCGGAGACCAGCCACAGCAGCTTCCACGCCAGCGACAGCTCGGGCGTCGCGGCGAGGATGCGGTGGCCCTCGGGCGTGTGCCGGCTCGGGACGGTGGTGAACTCCGGTGCGGCGGGCAGCTCTTCGTTGAAGACGAAGTCGAGCTGGACGCTGCCGGACGGCAGCCCGTCGGCGTGCCACGGGAGCACCATGCGGCGGCCGGGGACGCGGTCGTAGGTCCAGATCTCGTCGCGCGCGGCGCCGGCGGCGTCGATGCGAACGCCGCTTGTGTCCGAGACGGCCTCGGCGGCGGTCTGCGCCGCGGCGGCCAGGTCGTCCAGCATGCGCTCGGTGCGCGGCTCGCTGATGCCCCAGGTCGCGGGCAGCACGACGAAGTCGAGGTCGCCGGGCTCGCGGGCGGCCGCGCCGTACCACGCCTTCAGCAGCACGCTGCCGCGCAGCACGAGGTGTTCGGCCCACGGCGAGCCGGCCAGCGCGGCCAGGACGTGGTCGAGCGCGTCGCGGCGCGCCTCGTGCCAGCGCGCGGCCAACTCCTCGGACGCGAACTGGGGTTCGCCCGCGCGCATGGCCTTCGAGTAGTGCTGCAGGGCGGGTTCGAAGACCGGCCGCTGCACGATGCCTTCGCCGCGCACCACGGACAGCGAGGCCGGGAGTCCGCTGTCGTTGCGCATGTCGTCGTCGAGCGGCTCCTGCGGGACGACGGCCGTCTCCGGCCACGGCCCCCACCCGATGTCCTCCCAGGTGCCGGGGTGCTGCTCTTCGGCCATGTCGGTCATTGCGCGCGGTCGCCTCTCTTTTCGATGATCCAGCCGTCGTCGAGCGTCTCGTCGTCGTCGAACACCACGAACTCCCGCTCCACCGAGAGGACCCGGTGGCCCGCGCGGGTGAGCGCGGCGACCAGGTCGTCGAGGGCGCGCGCCGCACTGCGGTCGCCGACGGCGCGGCGGCGCTGCGTGACGAACCGCTCGTGGCGCCCGTCGTCGCGGCGCCGCCGCGCGTTGTGCGACAGGTGCGCGGCGTGCGGTGCCACCAGCGCGGCCAGGGCGGCGTGCGCGGCCGCGTCGAAGCCGGTGTCCAGCAGCAGTTTGACGTGGTGCTCGAAGTAGTGCGCGGGCCCCAGCTCGGCGCCTTCGGCGTCGGTGGCCGGCACCCCCTCGTGCCACGGCGCGGCCTCGACCTTGACCCGCACCGGATGGAAGCCGTCCGCCCGTGCCGCGCCGACGAGTTCGGCCGCCGCGTCGCGGGCCGCGGCCAGCGTGGTGGTGGCGCGGAGCGTCAGCATGGGCTGCGAGACGCTCTGCCCGCGGTCGAGCACGATGTGCGTGACCCCGGTCCCGCGGGCGGTCCCCCACGCGGCCAACGCGTCGAAGTGCGCGTCGGCGCAGCGGAAGGTGACGTGCGTCTCGAACTCCCCCGGCACGTGGTCGGGGAAGGCTCGGACGGCGGTCGTGGTGGTCGTCGTGGCGTTCGGCACGCGCCGATGATCCCAGTCCGGACCGACAGCCGCGCGGTGGTTTCCGCCGCGGCGGAACAGGCTCCGGGCTATGGCGCGGCGGGCCCCGGGAACGGGGCGGCCGCGCTGGGGACCGGGGTGTCGTCGAAGATCACGCCGGGGTCGGACGGCGTCTGGTTGAGCACCCACAGGCCGATCAGGGTGGCCAGCGCGAACACCACGGTGATGGCGATCGCGAGGACCATCCGGCGGCGGCGTTCGCGGCGCAGCCAGTCGCCGCGGGCGGTGCGGTAGGCGTCCGGGGCCGGCCGCACTTCGGCGGCGAGGGTCTCCAGGGCTTCCTGGAGCAGGCGTTCGGTGGTGGGCGGCTCGCTCATCGGCGGACCTCCATGACCTGGGTGAGCGCGGCGAGTCCACGGGAGGTGTGGGTCTTCACCGAGCCGGTCGAGATGCCCATGGTCGCGGCGATCTCGCTCTCCTTCAGTCCCATCCAGTGCCGCAGCACCAGCGCCTCGCGCTGCCGGGCGGGCAGCGCGCGCAGGGCCGCGATCAGGGCGTGCTGGTCGTCGCGGAGCAGGGCGGCGGTCTCGGCGGAGGCGACCGGGTCGCCGGGGGCGTCCGCGGTGTGCTTGCGGGCGACCTGGACGCGGCGTATCTGCATGCGGGTCAGGTTGCAGACGACCGAGCGCAGGTAGGCCTCGGCGGCGTCCGGCTTACGGAGTTTCCGCCACTTGCGGTAGATCTCGTAGAACGCCTCGGCGGCGATGTTCTCCGGGTCCTCGGCGCCGAGCAGCGCCGCGAGCCGCAGCATCGAGGTGTAGTGGCTGTCGAACAGCCGGGCGACGAGGGCCTCGCGCTCGGGGTCCGCGTCGGCGGCCGCCAGCGGGACGACCGACGCCGCGGACGGAACGGCGGGGGCGGCCTCGGGCGCGTTCGGCGCGGCGAAGGGCGCTCCGTCGGAGAGCGGCCGGTCCGCGGCGGGCTCGGGCCTTGGGCCGTGGCCGGGCGACGGCATGACGTCGGCGTTCGCTCGCGTCCGTTTCATGGCCGGCTCGCTTCTCCTCCCTGGGGGCGTCCGAGGGTCAGGCGGTCGGGCAGTTCGGTGGTGTCGCGACCGCGGGGTGCGCCGATTCTGTCGAAGAACGGGCTGGTTGTCACCGTTACGACCAGGTTCACGGCCACGGCGACGACGCCCGCGTACACCTGCACGCCGTGCCCCGCGAGGTCGAGCGGAACGACCGGCGAGAAGCCCTCGCGCACCGCGAGAACGGTACCGACCGCCATGCCGGCCGCCCACCCGGTGAGCAGCGCACGGTGGTGCAGCCGGCGGGTGAACAGCCCTATCAGGACGGCGGGCAGCGTCTGCAGGATCCAGATGCCGCCGAGCAGTTGCAGGTTGATGGCGGCCTGGTCGCGCAGCCCGAACACGAACGCGATCGCGCCGACCTTGGCGATGAGGGACACGACGCGGGCGACCCGCATCTGCCGCTTGGGGGTGGCCGTCGGGTGGATGTACTCGACGTACACGTTGCGCGCGAAGGAGGTCGCGGCCGCGATCGACATCACGGCGGCGGGCACCAGCGCGCCGACGGTGATGGCGCCGAAGACCAGCCCGGCGAGCGCGGACGGCATCAGGTGGTCGACGAGCATCGGGACGGCCGCCTCGGCGTTGCCGCGCGGCGTACGGACGTCGGCCGCCATCGCGGCGACGCCGAGGATCCCGAACAGGCCGAGCACGGCGGTCCACGCGGGCAGCGCGATGCTGACCCGCCGCAGGGTGTCCGGGCCCGAGGCGGCGAACGCCGCGGTCAGGACGTGCGGGTAGAGCAGGAGCGCGAGCGCCGAGCCGAGGGCGAGGGTCGCGAAGCCGGACTGCTGCTGCTGGGTCAGCAGCAGCGAGGCGTTGCCGGTGCCGGTGCCGCGCGCGGCGAGGTGCCGCCCGGCCTCATCGAACACCTTTCCGGGTCCGCCGAGCTTGGCGAGGACGAGCGCGAAGGCGGCGACGGCCGAGCAGAAGATCGCGGCGCCCTTCATCGCGGAGATCACCGTGGGGGCGCGCAGCCCGTGCCGGTAGGTCGCCAACGCGAGGCCGGCGAACAGCGCGATCATCGCCAGGTCGCCGTACGCGCCGCCGGGGTACATGCCGCCGGCGACCAGCACCGCGCGGATGCCGAGGAGTTGCAGCGCGAGGTAGGGCATGGTCGCGAGGATGCCGGTGAGGGCGACGACCAGGGCGAGCGGCGCGGAGCCGTACCGGCCCTTCACGAAGTCGGCGACGGTGACGTACCCGTGCCGCCGCGCGACCATCCACAGTCGCGGCAGCAGCAGGAACGCCATGGGGCACACAATCACGGTGTACGGCAGGGCGAAGAACGCCGAGGCGCCCTCGCCGTAGATGAGGCCGGGCACGGCGGTGAAGGTGTAGGCGGTGAAGATCGTGCCGCCGAGCAGGAACCACGTCCACACCGGGCCGAGCCGCCGGTCGGCCAGCGCCCAGCCGGTGAGCGAGGGCAGCGCGTCGCTGCGGTGCAGGCGCCGCGCGGTGACGGCGAGCAGCGAGGCGCCGCCGACGACGGACAGGCAGGCCGCGGCCGTCACGCCGTCGATCATCGGTCACCGTCCCGTCGGGGGTCGCTTTGGAACACGCTCGAAAAATTTCTTGGGATTCTCCGGATCCGCTGTCATCCGAATCGGGGGGCCGCGCAACTCTTCCACAGAACGCGCGGACGGACAGCCCGCGCCGCCTGGTACATAGCGGACACATCCGGAGAACCCCGGCACTCCGCGAACACCAGGCATACGCCTCGGATCCGGTGAACCCGGAAGTGGGCGAGCGAGAGAGCGAGACGCGGTACGACACGGCGGCAGGAGGTGCGCATGCGAGGCGGAGACCGGTCATCCGGCGGCGGCCCCGCCCGCCTCCGGCTCCGGCGGATCACCGCCGGGCTGTGCCTGGCCCTGCCCGTGGCCGCGCTGCTGTGGGTGCCGTCCTACGCACGGGGCGGCCCCGAGCTGGGCGGCGTCCCGTTCTTCTACTGGTACCAGTTCGCCTGGATACCGGTGTGCACCGTGGCCATGGCCGCCGCCTACTGGCTGCTGAGGCCCCGGTCCGCGTACGAGACCTGACGCACGCACCGCCGCCCACCGACCGCCGGTGGCGTCCTCGCCCCCCGGGGACGCCACCGGAACACCACCACCAACACCCTCACGGACGTGTGGCGATGCCGCACGCCCGGCGCACCCGGGCACGGCCCGCCCCCACCCTCCAAGGAGTCCCGCATGCCCGAAACCGGCACCCGCGCCCCGCGCGCGAACCTCAGATCGGTGCTGACCTGGTCCGCCGTCGCGGTGGCCGGTGCGATCGCCTGGGCGGTGGTCGCGCTCGCCCGCGGCGAGGAGATCTCGGCGGTGTGGCTCATCTTCGCGGCGGTCGCGTCGTACGCCGTCGCGTACCGCTTCTACGCCCGCTTCATCGCGCGGCGCGTGCTGCGCGTCGACGACACCCGCGCGACGCCCGGCGAGCGGCTCGAGGACGGCGTCGACTTCCAGCCGACCGACAAGCGCGTGCTGTTCGGCCACCACTTCGCGGCCATCGCGGGCGCCGGACCGCTGGTCGGCCCGGTGCTGTCGGCGCAGATGGGCTACCTGCCCGGCACGATCTGGATCATCGTCGGCGTGGTCTTCGCGGGCGCCGTGCAGGACATGGTGGTGCTGTTCCTGTCCATGCGCCGGGACGGCAAGAGCCTCGGGCAGATGGCCCGCGACGAGATCGGCAAGGTCGGCGGGTTCGCGGCGCTGATCGCGGTGTTCGCCATCATGATCATCCTGCTGGCGGTGCTGGGCCTGGTCGTCGTCAACGCGCTGGCGCACTCCCCGTGGGGCACGTTCTCCGTCACGATGACCGTGCCGATCGCCCTCTTCATGGGGATGTACCTGCGGTTCATGCGCCCGGGCCGGGTCGTGGAGACCACCGTCATCGGCGTCGCGCTGCTGCTGCTCGCCATCATCGGCGGGCACTGGGTGGAGAGCTCCAGCCTCGCGGACGCGTTCACGTGGAGCCCCGAGACGCTGGTGTTCTGCCTGGTCGGCTACGGCTTCGTGGCGTCCGTCCTGCCGGTGTGGACGCTGCTCGCGCCGCGCGACTACCTGTCGACGTTCATGAAGGTCGGCACCATCGTGCTGCTCGCCGTCGGCGTGCTGGTGTCCGCGCCGACCATCAAGGTGGACGCCGTCAGCAAGTTCGCCGACTCCTCCACCGGACCGGTGTTCGCCGGCTCGATGTTCCCGTTCCTGTTCATCACCATCGCGTGCGGGGCGCTGTCCGGCTTCCACGCGCTGGTCGCGTCCGGCACCACGCCCAAGCTGATCGAGAAGGAGTCGCAGGTCCCGCTCATCGGCTACGGCGCGATGCTGATGGAGTCGTTCGTGGCGATCATGGCGCTGGTCGCCGCGTGCGTCATCGACCCGGGCCTGTACTACGCGATGAACGCCCCCGCGGGCGTGCTCGGGAGCACGGCGGCCAGCGCGTCGCACGCGGTCGCCGGCTTCGGGTTCACCATCAGCCCCGAGACGCTGCAGTCGGCGGCGAACGCCGTCCAGGAGAAGACCCTCATCGCCCGCTCCGGCGGCGCGCCCACGCTCGCGGTCGGCATGTCGCAGATCTTCTCCGACGCGTTCGGCGGACTCGGCGGCAAGGCGTTCTGGTACCACTTCGCGATCATGTTCGAGGCGCTGTTCATCCTCACCACGATCGACGCCGGCACCCGCGTCGGCCGGTTCATGCTCCAGGACATGCTCGGCAACGTCTGGAAGCCGATCGGCCGGGTCACCTGGAAGCCGGGCATCTGGATCACCAGCGCCCTCGTCGTCGCCGGCTGGGGCTACTTCCTCTACGCGGGCGCCACCGACCCGCTCGGCGGCATCAACCAGCTGTTCCCGCTGTTCGGCATCGCGAACCAGCTGCTGGCCGCCGTCGCGCTGACCGTCGCCACGACCGTCCTGGTCAAGAGCGGGCGGCTGCGCTGGGCGTGGGTCACCGCCGTCCCGCTCGCCTGGGACGTCGCCGTCACCTACACCGCGGGCTGGCAGAAGATCTTCTCGGACGACCCGCGCATCGGGTTCTTCGCGCAGCGCGACAAGTACCAGGACGCCATCGACGCGGGCAAGGTGCTCGGCCCCGCGAAGAACATGGACGACATGCACACGGTCGTGCTCAACAGCACGGTCGACGGCGTGCTGATCTCGGTGTTCCTCATCCTCGTCGCCGTCGTCATGCTCAACGCCGCCTGGATCTGCCTCAAGGCGGTGCGGGCCGGGTCGCTGCCGACGACCGAGACGCCGTACGTCGAGTCCCGCATCGGCACCCTGGCCGACGACCCGCGGGCGGGCGAACTCGTGGGCGCGGGCGGCACGCCGGGCCGCACGTGACCGGCCGCGTGGCGGCGCGCTGGCGGCGGGCCGTCGCCGGAGTGCGCTGGTACGTACGGGAGATCTCCGGCGACGCCGACTACGAGCGGCACTGCCGCCGACACGCCCGCGAGCACCCCGGGGCGCCGGCGCCGACCCGCCGCGAATACGAGCTGTGGCGCACCAGGCGTCGGGAGGAAGGCCCGCTGGCGCGCTGCTGCTGAGAAACGGCCCCGTGGGCCCCTCGTTCACCGAGGGGCCCGCGGGGGCAACGGGGGACGGCGTGCGGCGGGAGGCTCGTAGGGGGACTTCCCGCCGCACGTCGTTCATTGCCTTCCGGGCCCTGTGGTTCGGAGCGGACCGGGCGGTGTGGCATCGTCGGCCGCCATGAACAACTCCCCCGAAACGGAGGCCGCCGTGTCCCCTGCCGGATTCGCCGTCGAGCCGATCGGCCGTGTCGAGTCACCGCTGACCGACCGCGCCGCCGCGCCCCGGCAGGGCGACGAGGGCGCGCCGGACGCCGTCCTCGTGTTCCGGCCGGAGGTCGCCGAAGGCCTGCGCGACCTCGCGCCCGGCACCGAAGTCCTGCTGCTCACCTGGTTCGACCGCGCCGACCGCGACGTCCTGACCGTCCACCCCCGCGGCGACCTGACCCGCACCCCGACCGGCGTCTTCAGCACCCGCTCCCCCGACCGCCCCAACCCGGTGGGACTGCACCGCGTGCAGATCCTCGCGGTCGACGGACTCCGTTTCCGTGTCCGGGGTTTGGAGGCACTCGACGGAACGCCGATCGTCGACGTGAAGCCGGTGCTGGGACGGGTCGAGGAGCGCTGACCGCCTCGCGGCCGGGAGTCATCGTCGAACCCGGGTCCGCCCCGAACACCGTGCGCAGCGCCACGGTTTCGGCGATGTCCGAGACCTTCGTGCCCGACGGCAGGCGCACCGTCGTCGCCGCGGGCGCGTCCCGTTGCAGCGACCAGTCCGGGCGGCCGCGGTTTCGGTCAGGGGTGTTGGACGTTCAGGAACGCCGCGAGCCCCCGGGCCGGTCGGGGCCTAGGGGCTCGTGTGCGGCTTCGGCTGGGAGGAGTCGAACCTCTCCCGAAGGAGCTACCACAGCGTAGTGCCGAAGCACGGTTTCATGATACGGGAGTGATTGCCGGGTTACCAACCGATGACGGCGTTTTGCACCAAAGCGTATGGAGCGTCCACCGGAACGGACGCATAGCGGGCCAGGGTCTCCGAGACCATCCACAGGATGTGCTCGCGGTCGGACTCGTCCGGCGGGTTGATCGGGCGCATGCGGACGCCGACGGAGAAGTCGCTCAGGTTGGAGTCGCGGACGCGGACGTAGCTGCCGTACTGGCCGAACAGCCGGATCGCCTCGACGTCCCAGCCCTGGCGCGTGATGCCGAGCGGAATGATCGTCGGGGCCCCTGGCGTCCACAGGGTGGCGGTCGTGTCGCTGATGTGGACGGAGTCGGCGTTTCCGACGTAGATCGCGTGGCGCTGGAGCTGGAGCTGCCACGGGACGCGGGAGTGCACGACGTTGCCGGTGATCACGACCTCGCGCGCCGAGATCAGCGGGGCCGAGCTGTGCCGGCGGTCGGTGTGGCCGCCGCCGGCGGCCTTGGCGTCGGACGTGCCGACGTGGATGCCGCGCACGACGCCGTCGACGAGGTTGCCGGTGATCCGCACCGTGTACGCGCGCCGCCCGACGACCTCGATGCCGACCATGCCGGAGACCGCGTAGGCGGCGCGCAGGCCGTCGAGGACGCGGACCAGGTCGCGCGGCAGCGGGGGCCGCCCACCGGGCGCGGTCCCGTCCGGGGCCGGCTGCCCCGGGCCCGGTTCCAGCAGGTCGCGCACGGCGTCGCGGACCGCGCGGCGGCGTTCCTGCGGGCTCTTGGCCGCGTCGATGGCGGTGCGGTCGACGGACCGCAGCAGGTCCGCGACCCCCGCGGTCGGCAGGTGCGGCGGGCGTCCCCCGCCGGGCGGCACCGGGCGGACGACGTCCGGCGGTTCGGGTACGGGACCCTCCGGGGGCGTCACCGCCGGCACCCCGTGGTCGAGCAGCCGGCGCAGGGTCGCCGGCAGCGTGCCGCGCCACAGGTCGGGCGGCGTCGGCGGGAGCGGGGTGCGGACCTCGTTGCCGGTGACGGTGGCCTCGTCCGCGTCCGCGATCAGGATGCCGGCCTGCCATTCCCCCACCTGGCAGCGATTGTTCGCGATGTGGACACGCTCGGGCTGCGCCGCGTGCGTCGCGTCCGCGCGCACCGTCACGCAGGTCTGCCGCAGCGTGTCGCCCCCGGGGCAGCACAGGTCGCAGTCGACGACGCGGACGTCGGTGCAGCCGACGAACGTCAGCGCCCCGTTCAGCGACGGCTCCCCGGCGGTCCCGGCGCCGCCCTCCGCGCGCAGCATCCGCACCTCGACCTCGCTGCACTTCTCGAACCGCAGCGCCGTCTCGTGCGACGTGGTCAGCACCGTGGCCGGCCCCACACCGGTCACCACCACGCGCCGCATCCCGCTGAGCACCACCGGTGCGTCGAGTGTGAACTGCCCGGCAGCCAGGCACAGTTCGCCGCCGTCGTACGGCAGCCGATCGACCGCCTTCTGCAGGTCGTCGCCGGGGAACGCCGTGACCGTGCACGTGGACGCCCGGCTGAGCTCGGTCAACGGCAGGAACGGCGCCCGGCAGTCGTGCTCGCGGTACGCGTCGCCGTCGTCCAGGTGCACCAGCGCGAGCGGCGCCGCCCGGTGCTCGATGCCGTCCGGCGGCGCCTCCGTCCGCTGCTCGATGCCGACGCCCGACCCGGCGCGCAGTGCCGCCCCCCACCAGTCCCCCGCCAGGTAGTAGGCGCGGGTCCGCAGGTCGACGTCGGTGCTGCCGCCCACGTAGTCGGTGCCGACGAAGAACAGGCCCAGGTCGACGCCGTGCAGCAGCGCGTGCACCGGCGTCGGCGCACCCACCGCCTGGCCGTCCCAACGCCGCAGCACCAGCCCGGCCGCCCCCGCGGGGGCGCGCACCGCCGAGTCCAACACGATCTTCTGCCCGCTGCCGGTGCCCTGCGTGTCGGCGACCGTGTACAGCGGCCCGTGGTCGAGCCGGTCCGCGCGCCGCGCCAGCCACGACACCTCGACCAGGTCGCCCTTGGCGAACTTGACCGACGGCGACGGCGGAAGGGTCACGGTCGCGCCGACCACCTGGAGGATCCGCACCGCCGACGCCCCGTCGTCCGCCGACCACGCGAACCGCGCGTGCGCCACGTCGCCGGTGTCCAGCACCTCGACACGGAACAGCCCGTCCGGCACCACCTCCAGCGGGTCGCCCGGCGGCGCGCACGGGTCGGCGGCCACCACCGGCCCGCTGCGCCCGATCGTCAGCCAGCCGTTGGAGATGTCCCGCAACTGCAGCGCCGCCAGGGCGTCCTCGCAGTCGCCGGTCGGCGCCGGTCCGACCCGCAGCCGCCAGCCCACCCGGGTCCGCGCCGCCGAGTCGACCGGGTCGAGCGCCGGGTCGACCAGGTCGGCCCACGCCTCGGCGGGCTGCAGGTGTTCGGGGAAGACGTCCAGGTAGACGAGGGCCCGGCCCGTCGGCAGCGCCGGCACGCCTTCCTGCTCGCTGTACCGGAACAGCCCGGGCGCGACGGCCGCCATGCCGTCCACCCACAGCGTGCCGCCCTGCACCAGCAGGTCGTTCGGCGTCCCGGCCTGCACGTACACGTCGAACGCGTCGGAGCCGGCCGGCACCCCGGACGGCCCGATCACCGCCCCGGCCAGCGCCCGCGCGTCCCGCGACGTCGCGTCCAGGTTGAGGTTCCACTCGTGGTCGAGCAGCACCCGGCCCTGCTGCATGCGCGCGCCCGTCCAGCGCTCGCCCGCGCGCAGCGGCACCTTCGTGTAGTCGCCCGTCATGCGTCCGCCCTCCGTGTTCCGTCACCGCAGTCACCGCCGTCGCCGCAGTCCGCCGGACGGGCCCGAGGCCCGTCCGGCGGGCTCAGCCCTCTTCCCAGTCCGCGACCTCGACCCGGGCGCGCAGCCCGAGCGGCACGAACTCCTCGACCCGGCGCCGCAGCCGCCGGATCCGCGCACCGCGCCGGGCCCGGTGGTACGCGCCGACCTCCCCGCCGTCGCCCGCCGCCGACAGCAGCGGCTGCTCCGGGTCGAGCGCGAGGCAGTAGTAGCCGGCCGCCTCGAACCCGGTCGACACGAACCGGGGCGGCTGCCCGGTGTCGCAGTGGTACGTCGTCGGGTGCCGGGCCGGCGTCGTCAGCTCCGGGCCCAGGTGGCAGTTGCGCAGGCAGCCGTCCTGCTGCTGCACGACGTCGACGCCGTCGGCGAAGACCGTGTCGCGCGCCGACGCGGCGTCCACCCGCACCGGCCCGGAGAACGTGCAGGCGTCGGCGACGATCGCCGGGCCGAACCGGGACGCCGCCGCCACCGCGTCGGCCGGCGCCGCGGCAGGGCCCGGCGGGTCCCCCGCGCACGCCCGCAGCCGGTCGCGCCGCCCGTCGACGACGCAGTCGGTGAACTCCAGCGGCAGCGCGCCCAGATCGGCGCGCACCGGCCCCAGCACGCTGCGCCGCGCCGCGAACGCCAGCTCCCACGCGTTCGGGTCGACCAGCACCGACCCGGCGCCCGGGTCCATGGTCAGGCCCTCCAGCGCGACACCGGTCAGGTGCGCGCCGAGCTCGAGGTCGCCCGCGAGCCGGAACCCCGCCAGCTCCACGCAGGCACCGCCCAGGTCCAGGCGCAGCGTGCCGACGACCGTGGGGGTGGTCAGCGGCGGCGCGACGATCCGCCAGTTCGGCACGGTCGCCGTGAACTCCTGGGCCGCGGGCGCCGCGAGCCGGTCGGACGTCGCCAGCCGGATCTCCACGTCGGGCACGCCGGGCCGCGACAGCGCCGGGTCCAGCGCGGCCGCCAGCTGCCGGGCCCGCGCGAACGCCTCATCCAGCGTGGCCGCGATCCCGCCCACGCCGCCGGCCTGCGGGTTCACCGTCACCGCGACGCGGGCCCGAGCGTCGGCGTCCGCCGCGGACGCCAGCGCGCCCAGCAGACCCGCCACCGGCCGGTGCCACGTGACCCGCGGCACCCCGGACAGCCCCGCACCCAGCTCGATATGACCCCGCGTCAGGTCGACGAGGACCTCGTCGGACGCCGGCGGGAACGGCGCCGCCGCACCACGGGGCAGCGCCCCGAACCGCAGCTTGTCCCACGGCACCGGGTCGCCCGGCCCCACCCGGACCCGCAGCAGCGGCGGGGTCGCCGCCCCCGCCCGGTCCGCCAACGGGTGCGACGCCGCGACCTTCAGCGACCCGGCGTGCGTGATCTCCCCCGGCCCGGCCAGCGCCTGCAGCACGCGGTACGTCGCCCGCACCGGCGCGTCCGCCTCGTCACCGGTCCGGGTCGCCGCGTCGTGGCCCTCGCCCGTGGCCAGCCGGGCCGGGCGCGGCAGCAGGTACGGCGGCGCGTCCGCGCCCTGCGGGTGCAGCGCGTACCGCCGCGCCTCGGGCAGCGGCGCCGCCTGCGTGTCGACCAGCGTGCGCACCTGCCACGGCCACACGATCGCCGTCGCGGCCCGCGGCGACCACCGCCCCGACGGGGTGAAGGCGCGCCGCGCCCGCTCGAACGGCGTGCCCAACCGGAACACGCCCGTCCCCGACAGCGCGAACGACGCGGCGCGCGGCGGCGGCGGATGCCCCAGCCGCTGCGCCCAGGTGGTGACCTGCCAGCCCTCCACGACGCGCGCGGTCAGGCCGGTGACGACGTAGGCGAAGTCCTCCAGCGCGGCCGGCGTGCCCTTGCGGCGGCGCAGCGCGATCGCGTACGCGACCTCCAGCCGCTCGGCGTCCGCCGGCAGCCCGAGGAGTTCGGCGATGTAGGGCACCGCCCACGCGTCGCAGCTCTCGATGAACAGGTCCTGCCACAACTGGTCGACGTCGGCGGCGAGTTGGTCGTACTGGCCGCTGACGGC
The DNA here is from genome assembly GCF_029953285.1 of Yinghuangia seranimata. Classification (GTDB taxonomy): domain Bacteria; phylum Actinomycetota; class Actinomycetes; order Streptomycetales; family Streptomycetaceae; genus Yinghuangia; species Yinghuangia seranimata. Next base: position 73,798 of record NZ_JASAOI010000065.1, read on the forward strand.
GGCCATGAACGCCCGCATGAGCGCGGGCCCGGACTCCCCCGGGCCGCCCGGCGGGTCGAGCAGCGCGGGCGGCAGCATTCCGGCGACGTCACGCGAACTCACGGCCCACCTCCGTGACCTGCCCCGGCGGCAGCCGGAGCACCAGCAGTTCGTAGCGGGCGGCGGGGACGCGGCCGACGGCCCGGTCGGCCGCCGCCTGCGTGCCGCCGGTCAGCGTGAGCACGGGCAGCCCGATCACGCCGGGGACGCGGTGCACGACCGCCACCACGTCCGACCGGTCCAGCGGCACCCCGAGGCCGCGCCGCAGCGGGTCCAACGGCCCGTCCGCGCGGGTGACTTCGGCGGCGACCGCGGCCAGCACGTCGGCGGGCACGCGGCGCGGGTCGACGACCACGCCGGCCGCGACCGTCAGCGCGGTGACCGTGCCCGCCGCGACGCACAGCGGCACCTCCGCGTCCCGCCGCCCCGTCAGGTACGCCGTGAGCTGCCCGATCTCGACGGGCTCGGGAGCGCGCGGGCCGTCCGGGCCGACCCGCAGGAACGCCAGGTGCTCGCCGCTGCCCGCACACGCGCACCCCGGCGGCCCCGCCCCGCGCCACGCCGCGGCGTGGCTCACCCCCGGGTACGCCAGCGCGAGGTCGACCAGGTCCCCGCGCGAGACCGCGCGTCCCACCACGCGTGCCCGGCCGGGCACGAGACGGCGCAGCCGCCGCTCGTCGTCCTGGTCGGCGCCGCCGGTGGTGTTGCCCGCGCCGTGCACGCCTTTGACGCCGGGGATGCTGCCGATGAGCATGCTGATGTCGCCCGACCGGAGTTCGCCCGCGGTGCCGCCGCCCGTGCGGTGCCGCTGGACGACGTTGCCCGCGCCGGTGGGCAGCCGCGCGCCCGAGGCGCCGTCGCCGAACACCACGGTGATCCCGCCGTCGGCGTCGAGCACCGGCGTGTAGACCTGCGCGGCCGCGCTGCCCCCGCCGGGCGCCCCGAACAGCGTCGGCACCTCGCTCCACGCGACACCGTCGACCCGCACCTCCAGGGTCGGCACCACGCTGCCGTCCGGCGCCAGGTCGTACGCGACCGGGCCCTGCGGCACGGCCATCCGCTGCCCGCCGGCCGCCGCGTCGCCCGAACCGAGCACCCCCGCGGTGGTCGCGCCGTGCCGCACCGGCACCAGGTTGCCGGTGGCGGGCCCGTACCGGCCCATCCCGGCGGGCGCCGCGTCGAGGTCCAGGATCAGGCCGCGCGGGTGCGGCACGCCGTCGGGACCGAGCAGCACCTGCTCCTGGATCGCCGCGTCCGCCGGAGCGCACCCGAAGACCTTCCAGTCCGCGTCCCCCGCACCGCACTTGATCGCGATGTGCGCGGGCACGTGCCCGGCCTCGGGCGCGGGGAACACCCGCACCCGCGGCTGGTCCGCGGTGTCGGGCAGCTCGTAGGACGCGGCGACGACCTGGCGCTCGACCACGTACGCGGTGACCGAAGGCGCCTCGCCGCCGGCGGCGTTGCGCACCACCGCCGACTCCTTGCCGTCCGCGAACACCAGCCGCGAGGTCCGCACCCGCGTACCCGGCGCGGTCTCCCAGTCCTCCAGCCGGTTCTCACCGATCTTCAACACGTCGCAACCGCCGCCCTGGGCCCGCCAGTCGACGATCGCGACCTGCTCACCCGGGGACACACCGGCCAGCGACGCGTCCAGGATCAGGTAGTGCCCGTCGCCGTCATATGCGTCATCGGTGCCATACATGCGATACGTGTTGGTCACCAGGGGGACCTTCGTCGGGGTGGTTCCGGACAGCGCAAGCACGTCCGTGAGCCGCCGCCCCCCGCCGGCCTGCGCCTTGATGCGGTACGCGAAGTAGGCGTCTTCCGCCTCGTTGCCCGGCTTGATGATCGAGTCCAGTTCGCGGTCGAACGTGATGGTGACCGTGCCGAGTTCCTCGGTGCGCCCGGTCACCTGCAGCACGGCGACCGGCGTCGACTGGGGCACCGGGCGGAAGTAGACGACCCACCACCAGTACCAGAACAGGTACCAGTCGGCCCCGAGCGGCGGGACCGGCAGTCCCGGCGGGGTCTTGCCCAGCACCAGCAGCACATGGTCCCCGGTGCGGTACCCGGGGTCGGCGAGGAACCGCAGGCTGCGCCCGGTCGGCCGCTGCCGGCGCGGCACCGGCATCGCGGTGAGCCCCGCCCAGTCGGCGCGCAGCCGGGTGTCGGCGACGGTCTCGAAGAGCTGCGCCTCTCGCCCGGGAACGGCGGGCGCCTGCACCCGGGTTCCCGCCGGGACCAGCGGCGAGGCGCCCTTGTCGGTGTCCACCCGCACCCAGCCCTGCGACGCGACACGCGGCCGCGGCCGGAAGCCGGTCAGCGCCGCCAGCCGGCGCAGGTCCGTCCAGTCCGCGGCGGTGCCGAGGTAGGACTCGCCCGCCGTCAACTCGCTGTACGCCGCGACGCCTTCGGCCACATACGCCCACAGCCTGGCCAGCCGCACCGCCTCCGGGTCGCCCGGCAGGTCCCACAGCCGCCCCAGCGTCACGCCGGGCCTGCCGTCGACCGGCGTGCGCGCGGTCTCCCGCAGCAGCGCGGCCGCGAAGTCCTCGAAGCCGCCGAGCTTGCGGACCAGCCGCTCCAGCCCGGGCGGCGGCGGTGTCACCGCGAGCTCGGGACCCGTGTTGCCGCAGGGCTGCTCGGGCTTGCACGTCATGCGCCACCGCCTCGTACCCGCACGTCGAGCCGCCCCCGCCCGGGCCGGGAGGGGTCGTCGTCGAGCACCGGCACCTGGGTGGGGCCGACGCGCAACACCTGGTGGAGCGTCCCCGGCGGGTCGCTCAGCCGACGGGCCTCGCGCACCTCCACGGCGTCGACGCCCGGCACGCCCGCGGCGGCCGCCACGACCGCCGACACGTAGACGGCGGTGCCCAGTTCGAGCCGCGACGGGTGGAACAGGCCCGGATGCGCCGCCGTGCCCGGCCGCAGCCGGGCGAGGATGCTCCGCCGCACCTGCTCCGCGTCGTGGCCGGGCGCCGCGCACACGTCGAGCGCGACAAACAGCCCCACCGGCGTGCCGGGGACCGCCGCCGCCTCGGTGCCGAGCATCCGCACGTCGTCCAACGCGGCCTGCACCTGCGGCAGGTACTCCGGATTCCCGTCGACGTCCTCCGGCGTCTCCACCACCGCGCGCACCACCTGCCACGACCCCGACCAGCCGCGCTGCGCGACCGCGCGCAGCACACCCGGCACGGCCGCGGCCGCCGCCGCGTAGTCGGCGACGGTCACGGCGCGGCGCGGCAGCGCGCTGTACGCCTGCGGCGCGTCCCGGCGCGCCGCGTCCAGCGGGGCCGGGTCGGTTCCGCCGGTCCCGGGCACCGGGTTGCGGGCCTTGAGCCCGGGCACCTCGCGCCACCGTGGCGGCAGTCCGGGCGGCGAAACGTTGTCCTCGACGACGTGCAGCGCGCCCGCGGGGATGTTCCCGGCAGTGCCGCCGCCGACCTCGTACGCCGCGGCGACCCGGCTGCCGAGCGGCGGCGCGAGGCCCACCGCCCCGGTCCGGAAGCGCAGCAGCGGCGGCGCGTCGTCCTCGGTCTCCAGGACGGCCGCGAGCCGCACCGGCGCGTCCAGGGTCAGCAGCGAGTCGACCCAGTCCGCGCCGACCACGTCCCCCGACGGCAGGTACACGCGGATGTCCATCCGGTACGGCGTGCCGTCCGGGCGGCGCGCCACCCCGGGCCCGCCCTCGGCCGGAGTGCCGGCCGCGGTGAGCAGATAGCCGCCGGAGCCGTCCGCCTCGACGACCGCGCCGGGCGGCCCGTTCACCAGGCGCCCGTGGTGCGCGGGCACCACGTTGCCCCGCGCCACGACCACGGCCGGCACACCCGTGCTGGTGTCGATGCCCACCGGGTAGGACACCGGGAGCGCATCCTCGGTGCGCCACCGCACCCGGGTCAGCACCAGATCGGGTCCCGCGAGCGGATCGCTGAACGGGGCGACCTCGACGAGCGTCACCACGGTCGCCGGAATGAACGGCACCGGGGAACGGTAGTGGGGTGCGGCGAGGGGACCGGCCGGCCAGTCGACACCCGGCTTGCGGTGCGCCCACGCGAGGTGGTGCGCGGCGTCCTCGGGGTCGACCGCCTCGAAGACGATCCGGTCCCCCGGCACCAGCCACGCGTCGCCCAGCGAGTCGGCGGGGCGCGGCCGCACCAGCACGCACTCGGTCGACCCGGCGGGCAGGCAGCACAGGTCCTCGCGCCAGTCGTAGACCGCGATCTCCCCGAGCGGAGGCCGTACCAGGCAGTACTCCTCGAGTGTGAACCCCGAGCGGGCGCCCGCCTCCACGGCGGCCACCAGGCCCGGATTGACCGGCATCGGGTTGATCGCGGGACGGCACTGCAGCACGACGTACGTCGTCGCCGACGCGGCCTCGGCCAGCGTGTAGTCGACCAGCCGCGCATGCCGCCGCACCGAGGTCCGCCGCCGCGCCGTCTCCAGATACGCCTCGGTCGCCACCCGGTCGAGCCGGTAGTGCAGCAGGTCGCCGAGATGCGCGAACAGTTCGAGCAGCGTGATCGACGGATCGGCGATCGACAGATCGGCGTCCGGGTTCTCCCGCCGGTGGAACTCCAGCAGCGCGGCACGCAGCGAACGCCAGTCGCGCGCCAGGTAGTCGTGCACCGGCGAGGCGCCCGGCACCGGCGGCGGCTCCTCGTCGGCGAAACAGTCCGCCAGGTCGGGGCACTCCGGCCGCAGCCGCACCGGCAGATGGGCGCGCAGCGGGTCGAACGGCGTGGTCGGCGCGGGCAGGACGGTCAGCCGGTACCGCCCGGTGTCCGGGCGGCCGTCCAACATCAGCTCCAGATGGGCGCTTTCGCCCGCCGACGCGGGCACCACCGCCGCGGCGGTCACCGTGACCGCGGCACCGCCCGGCGCCGGTGTCAGCGTCCACCGCGCGGGATCCGCCAGCTCGGGCGGCGGATCGGTGAACAGCCACACGTCCAACACGCGCGCACCACCCACCACGCGCGCCCCCGCCGCACGCAGCCCGTGCACCCCCGCGCCCGGCGTGAGCAGCATCGCGGGCCGGTGCAGCGGCGGGCAGGTCGGCTGCGGAAGGCCGGTCGTGTCCATCAGCCCTCCACCCGCAGCGCCACCGAACCGGTCTCCCCGGTGGCCTTGAGCCGGTACACCACGGTGGCGGCGATGGTGGCCTCCGCCTCCGCGTCGGCCCGCACCTCCAACAGCTCGACGCGGTCGCCCAACGCCTCCTCGAGCGAGCCGCGCACCCGCATCTCCACGATCCCGGGCAGCGCCTCACCCAACGGCTCGAACACCGTCGCGCTGCCGAGGCCGGCGCCGAAGTCAGGCCGGTGCACCCGCTCCCACGGACCGGTCAACAGCACGAGCCGCACCATGTCGGCCACGTGCCCGGCCTCGTCGCCCGTCGCCAGCAGACGCGCCGGGGTCAGCCGGTACGGGTGCCGGGCCGGCTGGGACGGCGTCGTCATACGCCACGCACCTTGGTCTGGTAGCCCGACACGACCGCGGTGCCCTGCGGCGCCCCGCCCACGTTGACGCACAACCCCACCGAACTGGACAGCAGCAGCGGGTGACCGCCCGCCGTCAGCCGGGTCGCGGGCAGCATCCACCGCACCTGCACACACGGCGACGGCGCCCCCGCCACGTTGAACCCGCAGCCCGCGACCGTGGTGGTGTCGCCCTCCACCGCGACCGGCTTGCGGTCCACCGTGACGTTCGCGACCGACGGCACCAACGTCCCGCTGCCGCCGTGCGGACAGGTGATCGTCACGCCCTGGTGCAGCACGAACCCCGGCATCAACGCACCTCCAGCGCACCGTCGTTGAACGAGATCCCCGACCCCGTCATCGCGATCTTCTGGCTGCCGAACGCGATCACCGCGCCCGACGCGTCCAACGTGACCGAGGCACCCGACGCCGCCGTCACCTTCACCGCCTCACCGCCCGACTCGTCGAGCAGCTCGACCCTGTTCCCGGCCGGCGTCACCAGCACCACCGCCTTCGGCCCCGCGCCCGGCACACCGTCGCCCTGCGCCCACGCCGCGCCCGACCAGACCGGCACCCGGCCCACGTCACCGGCCGGCCACTCGACGAACACCAGCGCGTCCTTCGGCGGCACCACGGCAAGCCCGACGCCCGGGCCCGCGTACGGCGAACTGGCCAGGCACCACCCCGTCGTCTGCTCGCCCAGCACCTCCGGCACCTTCACCCGCAGCCGGCACAGCTTCTTCGGATCCTCGTTGTCGACCACGACGGCCGGATACCGGCCGTGGAAACGCTCCACCGCCGCTCACACCCCCAGCCCCACGAGACCGGCGAGCCCGCCGCCCCACGGCTCGTCGCCCGTGGTCCCCAACGCGTTGCGCACCAGCGTCAGCTCCTGCATGTGCCGGTCCGGCGACACCACATGCCGCACCTTGTCCACCAGGTAGCGCCCCGACAGCACGTTCCCCAGCCCCTTCACCAGCACCGGGCGGCGCGCCCGCAGCAGCACGCCCGTGGTGTCCGTGTCGACCGTCGTCGTCAGCGTCACCGCGTACGCCGACCGCAACGCCAGCGACCGCGCGGCCGGTCCCGCGTCCGCCTCACCCCACACGTCCTCCGGCGCCAGCAGCACCGTCGTCAGCCCGCCCAGCGAAAGCGCGCCCTGCGCCTGGTCGGTGCCCGCGTCGCCGCCCGCCACCGCGGCCGTCGACAGCGGCGGCACCCGCACCGCCTCCACCCGGTGCCCCGTCGCCAGCTTCGCCGTCACCGTCGCCTCGTGCGCGTCGTCCCCGAACCCCAGCGCCAGCACGGTCTGCGGCGGCGCCAGCGGGTCCACGGCGTGGAAGTGCCCCACCACCTTGTCCCCCGACGACTCCAGGTACACGGCGAAGCCCCACTTGTCGGCCAACGCCCTCAGGAACGCCCAGTCCGTGCCGCGCTGGAACGCCACGTGCACGTCCGGATCGGGCCCGGCCGGCGTGTCGTCGACCTCCGTCGCCATGCCGTACGACGCGAACACCGCCTGCGCGATCACACTGTCGGCCGAGCCCGGCCACGCGGTGACCTTCTCCACCGCGTCCATCTCCAACGACCGGTCGACCGCCTTCACGGTCAGCCGCGAACCGCCCTCCGCGTCGATCTTCCACTCCGCCTCGGCCGCCACCCCGTCGAACCGGTAGCTCCCGGCACCCCGCGTGAACTCGGCCACGATCCGCGCCTTCGGCGCCGCCACCGCGTCCAGCAGCCCGGTCCACTCGCCCGCGTCCGTCGGCGCGAGCGCGACCGTCATCGTCAGCGCGTCCGCCTCGTACGTCGCCTCCTCGACACTCAGTTCGGCGACGGACGCCAGCTCCTCGGCACCCACCTCGCGGCCGCCCAGCTCCAGGAACAGATGCGTCACAGCCATGTCAGCCCCCCGCACCCGGGGCCTGCGGCAGGCGCATGATCCGCCCGGGCTCCTCCAACACGCACGCGTCCGCGAACGGATTGGCGTCCGCCAACCGCCACCACTGCGTCGAATCCGCGTACACCGCGTGCGCCAACAGGTCCAAACGGTCGCCCGCACGCACCTGGTAACGCGGACCCGGACCCACCGCACCGGGCGCCGGCACCGTGCGCGGCGTCGTCATCGCCCGCACCGTGCCGTCCGGCAACGGAACCCTGACGACCGGCGAGCCCGCGTACCGCGAAGAAGCGTCGAACCCTGCCACGGCTACCCTCCCATCTCGATGGCCTGCAACGGCGCCAGCACCGCCTTGGTCTCACGCAGCACCTGGTAGTACGCCGCGGCCATCACCATGACCTTGTCGTCTTTGGGCACGTCGGCCTTGCGCAGCACGGTGAACGAGATCTCCGCCGTCGCGTGCAGCGGATTCAGCAGCGCGTCGAACGCCGTCTCCCGGACCGTCAACGCCTCGACCCGCACCGGCGTGATGCGCTGCGGCCCCCACGCGAACAGCACGAACGGCACCTTCAACGGCGGAATCGCCTGCCCCTTCGCGCCCTGCCCCAGCAACGACGCCACCGCCGCACCCAGAATCGACCCGCCGACCGGCTGCATCAGCATCTCCAGCGCGGCGATCCGCGGCGAGATCCCCGCCGCCATCGTGATCGGCGCCTCACGCTCCAGCCCGTCCGTGGCGTCGAGTTCGAGCTTCAGCGAGTACTTCTCCTGCGGCGCGCTCGCCACCGTCCGCGGCTGCCCGCCCGGCTGCTCCCGGCCCGGCGTGCGCTCGCTGCCGAAGACCCGCGTCACCTCCGTCGGGTTGTACTGGAACGTCACCAGCGTCGGCAGCGCGCCCGTGAACGCGTCCTGGTACGAGATCAACATGCCCCGGAGCAGAGTCACCGCGCCGCCTCCGCCCGCGCCGCCGACACCGCACGCGCCACCGCCCGGGCCACCTGCGCCTCCGGACCGTTCCCGACCCCGCGCCCCGCCACCGCGTCCGCGATCGCCCCGCGCAGCAGATGCGCCGCGGGAGCCGCCGTCACCGGGACGGTCAACCGCAGACCGTCCGCGCCTCCACCCGTCATGGCGCCTCCGTCCAGGCCTTGCCGAGCTTGTCGTATTCGCGACGCAGCGCCGTCGCCACCTGCGCCGGGCCGACCACCCCGCCCTCCCGGGCGGCCAGGAACGCCGCGGCCAGCGCCGCGTTCGCGATCGACCCGCCGGCCAGCTCACGACGCGCCAACGCCTCCGCGTCCAACCCCTCACGCGGCACCCGGTCCGGAAGACACCGCCGCCACAACTCGACCCGCGCCGCCACGCCCGGCACGTCGAACCGGACCGAGAACCTCAGGCGGCGCAGGAACGCCTCGTCCAACGCGGCCCGCTTGTTCGTCGCCAGCACCACCAGACCGGTGAACGACTCGACGCGCTGCAACAGGAAGTCCACCTCGAGGTTGGCCCACCGGTCGTGCGCGTCCCGCTGCTCGGTGCGCTTGCCGAACAACCCCTCGCACTCGTCGAAGAACAGCACGGCCGCGGCGTTTTCGGCCTCGTCGAACGCCGCGGCGAGGTTCTTCTCGGTCTCCCCGATGTACTTCGACACCACCGCCGACAGGTCGACGCGGTACAGGTCCTGCTCCAACGCGCCCGCGACGGCTTCGGCGGCCATGGTCTTCCCGGTCCCGGGCGGCCCCGAGAACAACGCGGCGACGCCCTGCCCGCGCGGCATCCGCCGCCGGAACCCCCAGTCGTCGAACACCAGCGGCGCCAGCCGGACGTGCGCCACCACCTCCTCCAACTGCGCCCGCACGTCCTCCGCCAGCACCAGGTCGTCGAGCGTGAACGCCGGGACGACCGGCGCCGCGAGCCGGTGCAGCGCGTGCCGCGCGGTACGCCGCACCGCGGGCCACACATCCGCCGCCCGCGGCGGCCCCGGCGACCAACGCCGCTGCGCACGCAACGCCTCGACGACGGCGTCGATCCCCTCCTCGCCGAACGCCAGCCGCGCCGCCAACTCCCGCCCCTGCGCCCGCGCCTGACGGTCGGAGAAGCCCGCCTCCCGCAGCCGGGTCCGCCAATGCGCGGCCCGCTGCGCCGGATCGGCGGCGGCGATGTCGACGGCGAACGCACCGACCGCCGCGTCACCGGGCGCGCCGACGGCGACCAGCGGCCCGTCGCCCTCCCGCCACCCGAGCTCACCGAGCGCCGCCGCAGGCACCACCGGCACACCCGCACCGGTCCGGGCCAGCAAGGAGAGTTCCGCCCGCGACCGCCCGTCCGCGACCGGAATCCGCCCGGCGGCCCGCACGGCCGCGTAGGCGAGCGCGGCGATCCCGGCATCGGCCGGGCCTCGCAGCAGTACGGCACCGAGGGCAGGCACGGCGAGCACACGCGGCAAACCCGCGCCCGCCGCGCCGCCGGGGCGGGTATCCGGCGCGTCAGCCGCCTTCGCGCCTGACAGGGCCACGAGGTCCGCCCCGGCGACGGCGGCGGGCGCAGCGAACGACGGTTCCGAGTGAACGGCAACCGCGGTGCCACGAACGGGATCCGGCACATCAGCCGCTTTCGCGCCCGACAGGGCCACCGAGTCCGCCTCGGCGACGGCGGCGGGCGCAGCGAACGACGGTGTTGAGTGAGCGGCAACTGCGGTGCCACGAGCGGGATCCGGCGCATCGGCCGCTTTCGCGCCCGGCAGGGCCACGAGGTCCGCCTCGGCGATGGCGGCGGGCGCGGTGCCACGAGCGGGATCCGGTGCATCAGCCGCCTTCGCGCCCGATGCGGCTGTGAGGTCCGGTTCGGCGACGGCGTGTGCCGCGATCGGGCCGCCGAGCGGTGCGGCTGCGGGGGCGGTCGTCGCGAGCCTCTGCGCGAGGCCCGGTCGGGACGCGTGCGGCTCCACCACGCCACGTCCAGCCGCCGCGGGCGCCGCCTGCGGCACCGGCCCGCTCACGCCGGGCGACACCGCGCTCGGCGCCGAGAGGAACTCCGCCAGCCGCAAGCGCACTTCGTCGTGCCGTGCCGGAGGTGCCTCCGTCGGGCACACGTCCGCCTCGGGGCATCCGGCCAGGATCCGCCGCGCGGTCGGGGTCAGCCGCAACGGGCCGTCGCAGCCCGCACCCGGCGCCAGCACGCCGCCGCGGACCAGCCGGTCGCCGTCCTCCCACGCGGCCGGGAGCCGCAGACCGTACGGCGCCAGCAGCAGTCGCAGGAGACCCGCCGACGCGTAACGCCGCGCGGCGTCGTCGTGAGCACAGCCCAACGCGACCGCGAACTGCGGCTCGGTCTCCGCCCACCACGCGGCGGCCACGGTCACACGCTCGCCGTCGTCGAGGCCGAGCGCCGCGGCGATGCGCACCAAGTGGTCGTCGTGCCACGACGCCTGCGGCTCCGTCCGCTCCACAATCCGCGCCGAAGACTCGTCCGACCGCGCGGCCGCCTGCCACGCGGTCAACTCCGCGAACCGCGCCGCCTCCTCCGCGCCGACGACGCGCCGCACACCCGCAGCGGCGACCACGGCGCCGGGGCCCGGGCCGAGTTCGCGCCACTGGGCGTCGAGCGCGGTCAGGTACCCGGTAAGGGCGAGCTTGAGCGCGTCGAGCCCGGTGTCGAGCGGGCCCGCCGGAACCGCCTCACTCGTGCCGGTGGTCGTCTCGCGGCGGCTGCCGCTCAGCACGTGGCCGCTCCCGTTCACGGCGTCACCGTCACCGTGGTCGGCGGCCCGGTGACACCGCGCGAACGCAGCGCCAGAGCACGGTCGCCCGTCCTGTCCGCCGGCACCGGGAACGTGACCGACACCGGCGTGACGGCCGTGGCCTGTACGGCCGTTCCGTCGACGAACACCAGCGTGTCGTCGTCGCAGTGCGCGGTGGTGACGGTCGCGGACGCACCCGCGCGCACCGGGCCCGAGGCCGACAGCACGATCGGCTCCACGGTCAGCGCGATGGAGTCGGTGCAGGCCGTCGCACTCGGCGGCAGCCCGTCGACCGGCGTGGCCGCGAACAGCCGCCGCACGCCCGGCATGAGGTCGTTGCGCGGCAGCCGCAGCACGCTGGCCCCGGGCCCGGTGGAGACCACGGTCATCGGCCACCCGTCGGACGGCGCCGGTGCCGGGTCGCCGGGCTCGGCGGCCAGCATCAGCCGCGTGGCGGCGGTCGCCCCGGACAGCCGCACCGTCGTCGTCGCGGGCCCGCCGACCCGGGGCGGGACGGCATCGGTCAGCCGGGCCCCCGCGCTCGGCAGCACGTGGACGCCCACGGTGCGCACCGGCGGCCCGACCACATGCGTGACCTGGGGCTCGATGAACACCGGCGACACCACGTAGCCGACGGAGAGCCGCAGCGATTGCGACGCCGCGGTCCACACCTTGGTCAGGGTGTCGAGGTCGAGCGGCTCCCAGACGATCCGCAACGGCTCGTGCAGGCGCGGCACGGGCTGCGGCAGGAACGGCGAGCCGGGCCCGACGGTGGTGTGCTCGTGCAGCGAGCGCATCACGGACGCCAGGGCGATGTGGGCGAGTTGGTCCTGGTCGCCGGTGTCGGTCAGCGCGCCGGGGTAGCTGGTCAGGAAGTAGTGCAGCTCCATGGCGAGCGGCGGCGCGCCGCGCGAGGTGCGGGTGCGCGCCGCGGGCGGCTCCATGTTCCGGTACGCCGCGTTCGGCACCGCGCGGTACAGGAACCAGTTGAGCCGCGCCCCGTCGGTGGTGCGGTCGAGCGGCCCGAAGGTAATGCCCGGAGGCGGGTTCACCCCCGCGTCGGCGAGTCCCCTGACGGTGATGGCTTTGAGCGTCTCGTCGACGACCTGGACGCCGAGCGCGCTGGTCGTCATCGCCGCACCCCCGCCCGACGTTCAACGGGCCGACGGAGGCCCGCGATGGACGCCATCGGGTCCGGCGCGGGTGCCGGGGCGGCGGGGGTGACGATCGAGATCTGGTCGATGCGCACGACGGGTGTCGCGGCGTTCGCCGCAGGGGCGGGCGCCTGCTCGGCGCCACCTCGGCCCGGCGCGGCTGTCGGGCCCGGTGCGGGCGGCCGGCCCGGCACCGCCGCCGCGGTCGGGCTCGGTGCGCGTTCCGACGCGGCCGGGAGACCGGGCACGGCATCGGACCGCTGCCGGTCGACGAGTGCCGCCACGCGGGCGAGGTACGCCTCGGCCGCGCTGCCGCCCGCGGGGCGGTCGGGCTCGACCCTGCGAGCCACGGACGGTGCGGCAACGGCCTGTTCGGCAGGCGACCACCCGGCCGCCGACGCCCCTCCGGGCCCGCCCCCGTCCGCGCCACCACTCTCGCCCGCGTGTGCCGGGACCACGTCGCCACCACGACCCGACGCCGGACGCGCGTCGGCACCGCCGCTCCGCTCGTCCGGCCAGGCCCACGCGGCGAGTTCGCGGGCGGCCCCGCCGTACGCCTCTACCATCGCGCCGGTCGCGTGCTCCGCACCGCTCGGCACACTGGTCGCGCGCACGCGGGGACGCCGCACCGAACCGCCCGCCGCCACCACGGGGTTCCGCCACGGCGCATCCAGTTCGGTCAGCAACGAACCAGTCGCCGGGTCGTCGGCGATGTGCGGATCCCTCGGCCCCTCCGGAGCGGAAACGGGCGCGGTCGACCCGGTGTGCGCTGTCGTTCGGGGTGTGGGCCCTCGATCGCTAGGGCCCGTTAGCTGTGCCTCGATCCGCGGCCCCGCCGACCCTGTCGCCACGGCCGACTCGGCGAACGGATCGCCGCTCCACGCGGTGCCCGACGCGGGACGCGCCGCACGCGCCAGCATCCGCGCACCTGCGCCCGCCGCGCCGGGGGTCGCCCCGGTTGTCGAGGCCGCCGCGCGGTGCCCCGCGTCGCCTGTCCCGCCGGGCCCTCCCCCGTGCGCCGCACCGGAGTTCACCGCGCCACCGCGGCCCGCGATGGCGGTCACGGCCGCCGTCCTTCGGCGATGAGGTCCGCGAAGCGCCGCCTTCGCGCGTCGGGCAGCGCTTCGATGGCCGCGAGCTCCCAGTGGTAGGCGGACGCGATGAGGTGCACGTCCTCGTCGAGTCGGTCGAGGGCGCGGCCGAGGCCGCGCAGCGCGAGCGCCTGGACGTCGACGCTCCAGGACGCTGTGGTGCCGCAGTCGGGGCAGGCGCAGTCCATCGTCCCGGACAGCGAGTCGTCGACGAGTTCCAGGTCGGTCGGGCGCGGCCGCTGCGCGGGCACGCCGACGGTGCACCGGTCGAGCAGCGCGGCGGTGGCCTCCTCGGGGTCGTCGGGCAGGCCGAGGAGGTCGGCGACACACGGTTCGCGGAGCCCGCCGGTCCCGCGCACGGCGCAGCGCGGCGCGGGGGCCGGGAGTTCGTCGGCGGCGAGCCGGACCTCGTTGTCGGCGCCGCAGTCGCCGCAGTGCAGCACGAGCCGGACGTCGTCGCCGCACAGGGTGCGGTGCAGGCCGAGCAGCACGCGGTCCGCCTCCCCCAGTGAGGTGTCTGCCGGGTCGCGGCCGACGGCGGCCAGCAGGGCCGCGACCTGTTCCATCTCGCTGTGCCGCCCGCGCATGGCGCCGAGCACCGTGGTCGCGGTGGGCGGCGCGGTCGCGGGCGGCGTGGTCGCCGCCATGGGTCACTGCTCCTTGGGCTCGGTGACCGAGGTGTCGCGTTCCCAGCCCTCCAGTTCGATCTTGATGGACTCGATGGCGACGGCCGCGCTCGCCGCGTCGAGCGCGGGCAGCGCCTGGTACTCGGAGACCCAGCAGCGGAACAGCTTGTAGGAGATGACCTTCTGCCCGGACTCGTTGAACAGGTCGACGATGAGGTCCTTGCGGAAGTTCGCGAGCGACTGCGGTCGTTCGAGCGAGTGCGCGAGGTTGGCCCACTTCTCGAACTCGGGGTCGTGGGTGAGGCCGCGCTCCAGCATGACGGCGTCGTACTTGGTGACCCCGGGGCTCTTGCGGTCGTGGGACGGGTCGGCGCCGTCCCGGTGCGTCACGGCGGCGGTGGACCGCTTGAGCGCGCCCATCTTGGACAGGCCCGCCACGTACTGGCCGTCCCACTTCACCCGGAACATGAAGCTCTTGTACGGGTCGAACCGCGTCGCGTTGACGGTGAACTGGGCCATGTCACGCCTCCAGGCGGGAGATCTGGGTGATGGTGAGCACCACGAACTCCGCCGGCTTGAGCGGCGCGAAGCCGATGACGACGTTCACCTTGCCGAGGTCGATCTCGGACTGCGGGTTGACCGTGTCGTCGCAGATCACGAAGTAGCTGTCGGACTCGGCGCCGCTCGTGCTGCGCTGGAAGGCGCCGGCCCGGAACAGGCTCCGCATGAAGGTGCCGACGGCGAGCCGCAGCTGTGCCCAGAGGTCCGGGTCGTTGGGCTCGAACACGGCGAACTGGGTGCCGAGGAACAGGGACGTCTCGATGTAGTCGGTGAGCCGCCGCACCGGGATGTACTTGAACTCGGACCCCAGGACGTCCGAGCCGGCCAGGGTGCGCGCGCCCCACAGCACGCTCCCCGCGCCGGGGAAGACCCGCAGGACGTTGACGCCCTTCGGGTTGAGCACGTCCGACACGTCGTCGTCGGTGTGCGTGGACAGGCCGGAGATGCCGTTGATCCCGGCGTCGGTCAGGCCGGCCGGGGCCTTCCAGACACCGCGGTTGGCGTCGGTGCGCGCCATGATGCCGGCGACCGCGCCGCAGGTCGGCAGCGACAGCGTGGTGGTGCCGCCGCCCGGGGCCGACTCGGTGACGGTGATGCGCGGGTAGTACACCGCGCCGTGCGCGCCGGTCTCTCCGCCCAGCACCCCGGTGCCGGGGTTGGTCTCGTTGCTTCCGGAGAGCCAGTTCGGCGGTGTGTCGGCGAGGAGGAAGGCGTGCTGCTTGCGGCAGTACTCGAGGGCCTTCGACAGTTGCTGCGACCGGAACGGAGTCGACTCGTCGGGCCCGCTGATCGGCACGTCGGGCAGGCACAGCAGGTTGAAGCGCGGGAAGTCGAGGACGTCGAGCGCGTAGATGCCGCCTTTGCCGTTCTGCGGGACCACGTCGTCGGCTGCGACGATGCCGTCCGTGCCTCCGGTGAACGGGACGGGCGCACCCGTCTCGGTGGGCCGGAGCACGGCGGCGCCGGAGACCTCGGTGCCATGGTTCGACAGGCCCAGGCCGAGTGACTGCCCCGCGTCTCCGCTCGGCGCGATCAGCACGGTCACGGCGCGGCCGGGGCCGCCGGGGCCGGTGGTGGTCAGCGTGATGTGGTCGGTGTCGTGCGACGCGTCGACGGACAGCCCGGCCGAGGCGGCGGCGGTGTCGATCGCCGTCACGATGTCGTCGAGGCTCTTGGCGGCGGGGGTGGCGTTGGTCGCGATGACCAGGTCGGTCGGTGGCGCGTAGTCGACCGCGACGCGGAGCGTGCCGTTGGCCGTGCTCATCTGCACGGTCGCGGCCGGGAGTTTGGCCGAGACCGAGGTGGCCTGCCCGGTGGGGGCGGTGCCCGGCGGCGTGACCTCCGCGGTGACCAGCTGCGAGTCGGCGAGCGCGGTCAGCACGTAGCGCGGGTGGTGCGGGGCCATCGACAGGCCCGCGTAGGTCTCCTCGGCCACCAGCACGGTCGCGCCCGTGCGCGGGTCCTGCCCGCGCTGGCGCACGACGAGGGTGAACTGGTCGCCCGGGTTGGGCGAGGTGCCGTAGTGCACCTCGGCCTCCAGCCCGGCGTTTCCGAGGCGGTTGGCCCACGTGCCGGGGCTGCGGGCGGCCAGCTTGACCGCCGAGCCGCCCGCGCCCGACAGCGTCGCGGTGGCGGGCGCGGCCGCGGTGCCGCCCGAGTCACGCCCCGCGACGCGCACGACGAGGGCCTGGGAGCCGCCGTTGGCGAAGAAGTGGCCGACGGCGTGGCCCATCGGCCGGAGCGCATCCAGAGGTGGGCCGAACACGCGCACGTACTCGGCGAGGGAGCGGACGGACACCGGGGTGTTCGTCACGCCCTGCCGAGCGGCTCCGACGAACGCGGTGACCGAGGTGGACTGGCCCGTGATCGTGTGGACGCCGGAGCGTTGTTCCTGGATGTAGACACCCGGGTGCAGGGGCTGAACTGGCATGTGTGCTCCCGCCGGGAAGCGACCGGACGATTGGAGGCCCCAGTTTTTCCCGCCCGCCGTCACCCAGCCGTCACACCGACATCACTCCGGTTCGTCCGAGCGGGTGGAATCGGCAGCGAGACCGCCGCGAGCGCGCCCGCCGGCACCATCGCGGCCAGGCGCGCGCTCGGTGCCACCCCCAACTCCCGGCCCAGCAAGGCCCGGTACGCCTCGTAGTGGCGCACCGCCTCGCACATGTTCCCCTCGGCGACGTGCACGGCGATCACCGCGCGGTGCGCGCTCTCCCGCAGCGGCTCGAGCCGCACCGAAGCGAACGCGGCCTCCAGCGCGGCCGTGAACCGGCCCTGCCCGACCAGTCGCGCCGACAGCCCCTCCAGCGCGTGGAGCCGCAACTGCCGCAGCCGCTCCCGCTCGTGCAGCACCCACTCGTCGTACCAGCCGGGCAGCAGCTCGCCGCCCGCCAGCACCCGGCCGCCGTGCTCGTCGACCGCGTAAGGAGCCTCGATCTGCGTCCGCGTGAGCCCGTCGGCGCCCGCGAGCAGCAGCGCGCTCTCGACCAGGTCCCGCACGTCGACCACAACGGACTCGTTCAGCGCCAGGACTTCCGGTTCGCAGGTGACGAGCGGTCCGGGCAGCCGGTGCAGCCGCCATAACGCGGTCCGCAAGCTCCCCATGGCGTGCGCCTCGCTCGCGTCCGGCCAGAGCACTCCGGCCAGTTCCGCGCGCGGCACCCGGCCGTGGATGCCGAGGTAGGCGAGCAGCCGGCGCCCCGGGCCCGTCGTCACGCGCGGGTCCGGCCCTCCGTCGCGGGTCAGCCGGAATCCCCCGAGCAGGCAAAGGCGTACCGCAGACATGCGCATCAGCTCCCCCGTGCCGACCGCCGCGGTGCCGCACCGCCGGACGGTCGGATCAGTGACAATTGCCCCTCAATTGCACCACGGATCATGACCGGCAAGTACTAATCCATCCGAGTGAATCCCTTGTCGCCCGCTTGATCCCGATGTGACCATGACGAGATGGCAGCCAGCTACGCCCAGGCCCCCTCCGCGCGGACCGCCGAGAACACCAAGCAGAAGAACGGGCCGTGCGCGTGCGGCAGCCGGTGCTCGTGCCACGGCGGCGCCACGAACACGCAAGCAAGGCGGGCACCCGAACAGGCCGCCGATCCGCTGGGGATGCTGCACGCGTCCAGCCCGGCCCCGCTCGCCGACCCGCTGCGCCGCGCGCTGGAACCGCGGTTCGGCACCGACCTCGGCGACGTACGCCTGCACACCGGCCACGAGGCCGCGGCCTCGGCCCGGGCGCTCGGCGCGAGGGCGTGGACCAGCGGCCGCGACATCGCCTTCGGGGAGCGGCAGTTCGCGCCCGGGACGCGGCCGGGCATGCGCCTGCTCGTCCACGAGCTGAGCCATGTCATCCAGCAGCGCGGCCAGGGCGACCACCGGCCGGGCGGCGCGTGGCGGGTCTCCGACCCCGCCGAGGCGTCCGAACGCGCGGCCGACCACGCGGCGTCGGCGGTGCTCGACGGCGGACGGGCCCACGTGGCGCCGACCGCCCGCTCGGGGGTCAGCGTGATCGCGCGGTCGCCACGGGAAGGCACCGCGGTCACCGTCGACACACTCGACGAGAAATCCCCTCCGCACCCCGGCGCGTTCGGCACCTGGGAGGGCGAGGTCAGGCGCACCACGTTCGCCACCGCCGAGGACGCCGAGCGAGAGCTCCACGGCAAGAAGGTGACGCACCTTCACGACGCGGCCATGAACGTCACCTGGGATCCCTCGACCTGTGAGGTGATCGTCCCGATCAAGGTCAACGTGCGCGGCGCCCGGAAGGGTGAACTGAAATACCTCGAGCCGGGTCTCGTCCCCGCCGACACCACGGACGCCAACCTCATCAGCCGTGTCGGCGACGGTTTCACCAGGGAGCTGGAGACCTTCTTCAGCCAGTGGTACACCGTCGAGTGGTCGGGCTGCCCCACCGGCGGAAAGACGCCTTGCGTGGGAAAGCACATGCCGATCAGGGTGCAGGTCATCAGGGGCGGCGGCACTCCGGACTACGACATCGCGGTCAGCCATCTTCGCGGGCGGTCGTTCGTCTACCCGACCCTGGCCGGCGGGCACTCCGGCAGCGCCGTGCTCTACGGCGACGACGTCCGGACCTGGCGGCACGAGGCCGGGCACCTGGCCCTGCGGGCCGGTGACGAGTACCTCGAACCGGAGAAGTCCCTTCAGGACCCGGCGACCAACGCCAACCCGGCGCGCGTGTTCGGGGACGACTGGTCCTACATGAACCGGCAGGGCGTGTTCGGCGACCTGTCGCTGCTGCACCGGCGGCATTACAGCTTCGCGACCGCGTTCCTCAACGCGGTCGCGGTCCAGAACGGCTGGCCCTGCCGCGCCGAACTACGGGAGCTCGCACGCCCGCAGGTGGCCGCGTTCGACATCAGTGTCGGCGCCGGCTACTCGACGTACGCGGGCGGTTCCTTCAACTTCGACGTCGGCGCGGGGATCGCCCTGTCACAGGACCGCCTCCGGGAACTGAACGTCCTGCTCAGCGCCCACGGCCAGCTGTTGGTCGCGGAGAAGCGCGCGGCACTGCTCGCAGGCGTGCGGTTCGGGATCGCGCACACCAACCATCCGTCGAGCGGCGGCTTCACCTGGGGCGGTTTCGGTGAGAGCGGCGTCGTCCACGAGGCGTTCGGGGGATCCGACCCGACCGGCGCGTACCTCAGCGGAGGGCTCTCGGCGGGCTACAGGTGGGGGTACCAGAGCGGCGGCGTCGGCGTGCTCGGCGTCGAGGGCGCCGCCACGATGCGCCTCGACGCCCCCGCCGAGCACTGGTTCCGTCTGGGCGTCACGCTGGGCGCGCGGTTCTGACGGCACCGGGTGCCGCGTCCGTCTCGCCGTCCAGGAAGCCGCCCGACTGGTGGCGCCACAGTCGGGAGTACGTCCCGCCGAGCGCCAGCAGTTCGCCGTGCGTGCCCTTCTCGACGATCTCGCCCTGGTCGAGCACGACCAGCTGGTCCATGCGCGCCACGGTGCTCAGCCGGTGCGCGACCACGAGCGCGGTGCGGCCGTCCATCAGCTCCCACAGGGCCTGTTGCACGAGCAGTTCGCTCTCCGAGTCGAGCGCGCTGGTCGCCTCGTCGAGGAGCAGGATCGGCGCGTCGCGCAGGATGGCGCGGGCGAGTGCGACGCGCTGGCGCTGGCCGCCCGAGAGCTTGACGCCGCGTTCGCCGACCAGGGTGTCGAAGCCGTCGGGCAACCCGTCCGCGAACTCGGTGACGTGCGCGGCCTCCGCGGCGGCGCGGATCTCCTTCTCCGAGGCGTCGGGGCGGGCGAACGCGATGTTGTCGCGCAGGGTGCGGTGGAACATCGCGGGGTCCTGCGGGACGTACGCGATCATGCTGCGCAGGTCGGCCTGGCGGAGCTTGGCGATGTCCTGGCCGCCGATCGTGATCCGCCCGTCGCTGACGTCCATGAAGCGCAGCAGCAGCCGGGTCAGCGTGCTCTTTCCGCCGCCGGACCGCCCGACGAGGCCGAGCTTCGACCCGCTGGGCACGTCCAGCTCGAGGTTGCTGAACAGCGGCTTGCCGCCCGGGTAGCCGAACGTCACGTCGCGGAACCGCACGTCGGCGGCGGCCGGGCGCAGCGGTTCCGGCACCGCGGGGTCGGTCACCGTCGGGGCCTCGAGGAGCAGTTCGGTGAACTGCGCGGCCTCGGTCAGCGAGCTCTCGATGCGCCGGTAGACCTGGTTGAACTCGAACATGATGCGCGTGGCGTTGGTGTAGTAGGTGAACGCGACGACGATCGCCTCGACGCCGAGCCCGCCGCGCAAGGTGACGGCGAGCAGCAGGCCGAGCGAGTTCGCCGCCACCGACAGCGGGGCGACGATCGTGTCGATCCGCAGGTTGGCGTAGTCCCAGGAACGCACCGCGGCCCTGCGGCTCTCGACGACCCGGGTGCGGTGCTCGGCGGCCTCCTGCTCCTCGGCGGCGAACGCGCGGACAGTGTCCATGTTCGCGAGACTGTCGGCGACGTGCCCGGACAGGCGGGCGTACGCGGCCTCGCGCTTGTCGACGAGCTGCTGGCGGCGTCGGATGAGCGGTGCGATCACGCATCCCGAGACCACGATCAGGCCGACGAGGACGGCGACGAGCACGGGGTCGTAGTGCCACAGCACGACGGACGCGAACAGCAGCGGGATGATGTTCGCGACGACGGAGAACGCGAGGGTGTCGACGAACTCCTCGTAGCGCGACGCGAAGCTGAGGACCCGCTTGGTCAGTGATCCGGCGAAGTTCTCGTGGAAGAACGCGGCGTCCTTGGCCAGCAGTTCGTCCATTCCGACGACGTAGAGGTTCTCTATGCCGCGGCCGTCGGTGCGGTTGAGGCAGTGGATGCCGATGCGCCACAGCAGTTCGGCGAGCAGGCTCACGCCGGCGAACAGCGCCACGTACTTGACGACCGATTCGCCGCCCGCGGCCAGGTGGCCGACCAGGGCGCCGACGATCAGCGGTGCGACGTAGAACAGGCACACGTTCCCGAGCGCGGGAAGCAGCAGGGCGGGCACGGAGAACTTGCGGCTGCGCTTCAGCTCGCGGCCGTAGTAGCGCAGCGCGAGCAGCACGGCGGGCTTGCGTTTGGATTTACCGGCGGCGGTCGGGGTCGCCTTCGCCGACATGTGTCCCCTCCAACGGCTTGGCAGGCGGTGGGTCCATGCTGCCGGATCGGGGCGAACAGGGCGATTGAATAACCGCGTTCCAGAATTGAACGGCCGTTGCACAGGGTTACTTGAGGACGCCGCGGCGGAAGAGGACGAAGACGAGGGTCCCCGCGCCGCCCGCGCCGGAGAGCAGCCAGCCCGCGGCGGCGTCCACCTCCGGGCCGGTGCCGGGCAGGTCCGCGATGATCCGGCTGACGAAGAATCCGGCCGCGGTGCCGACGGCGCTCCACCCGACGGCCGCACGGACGTGCGGATGCCTTTGGAGCCAGGCGTCGAGCCCCTTGAGCGGCTTCCCGATCATCCAGTCGAAGACCAGGCCGACCGCGCGCCCCAGCCGCCTCCGGCCCGCCGGACGCAGGCCGAACACCCATACGGCTTCAAGGAGTCCGACAGCGAGCACGCACCCGCCGATGAGCGGGAACGACATGTCGTCCCAGCCGGTGGCCCAGGCGACCAGCCCGGCGGCGAACCAGCCACCGACGACCGCCGGCCAGGCACGCGCGGCGACCCACAGCAGCGCCGTCCCGACAGCGCGCAGCGCGCGGCCGAGCAACCGCGCCGGGCGGGTCCGGGTCGCCGCGATCGCCGCCGAGCCGATGCGGCCCAGTGCCCGGCTCGGCGCCGACATGCCCCACCAGCGGCGCAGCACCGCCGCGTCGGCCGCTTCTCCGCCGCCGGGTCGGGAGGCCCCGCCCTGCCACGCGGGCGCGTCGCGGACGGTGACCACCCCGTCGGGCCCGACGGCCGCCGCGTCCCGCTCGTCGAGCCCCGCGACGAAGTCCCGGAACTCCGTGTGCACGAAGCGGTATCCGCCGCCCACACGGGTCAGGAGCGCGCGCTCGGACGCGTCGTCGAGGAAGCGTGCCAGCCGCCACGGCAGCACGCCACGTGCCGCCAGCGACCAGCGCGTCGACCAGTACGTCAGCCAGGTCCGCGCCGGACCGCTGCCGACGAGCAGCGCGAACGCCGCCAGCGCCACGGCAGCCGTCCCGGCGAGCGGCCCGCCGAGCCACCCGACCGCGGCCGACGCGACACCGGCCCCGCCCGCGAACGCCGCGCAGACCAGCAGCGACACCCGCCCGGAGGCGTGGAGCGCGGACGACGGTGAGGCGGGGGGCGATTCGCGGTCCGGCACCATCCCGTGCACCAGGGCGAACGCGGTCCCGCACACGAGCGTGCCGGGTAGCGCCCCCATCAGACCGTACGTGAAGCCGAACGTGACGCCGCCGGCCCAGCCGCCGACGAACGCGCCGACGACGCCTGCGACCAGCCCGACGTTCGTGCCGTCGAAGAGCCCGTCCGGCAGCGCGCCGAAAGCTTGGCCGAAGTACTCGTCGAGCTCCGGCCAGCCCCGCGCGAGCGTTTCCAGGTCGAGGGCGTGCGACCAGGGGGTGTCGACGCCGCCGACCGTCCCGCCCACCGCGGCGCCGAGCGCGAGGACGAGCAGCAGGCGCACCCGACTGCCGCTGCGCGCTTCGGCGTTCAGCAGCAGCGTGAGCAGGACGGCGGTGCCGGTGGCCGCGCCGGCGATGACCCAGAAGGCGATCATGTCGTTCGCGATCGAGCCGAGCACCAGCGCGGCGACCGCGAGTATCCCCAGCGTCAGCGCGACCGCCTGGAGGGCGCCCCGGCCCGCCGCGCGCCACGACCAGGTCCAGCGCGCCCAGGCCGGTTCGGGCAGCACCTCGAAGCCGCGGCCGAGCGCGAACGCGAGCGTGCCGGCCGCCGCGAACCGGGTCCCGTCGTCCCCCATCGCGAGCAGGCCGGCGGCGGTGAACAGCGGTGCCGCCACAAGGGCGAACATCAGCAGGGGAACGGCCATCGCCATGACGGTGCGCGCCCGTTCCCCCGCACTCGGCCGCCATGGCGGACGCGCGGCGTAGCCGTCGTCGATCCAGGTCGGGGTGATCCAGTCCGGGTAGAAGACGCCTTCGCCGCGGGCCGCCATCAGGCGGGCCAGCGGCACAAGGCCGCGCACGGCGGCCAGGGTCGTCACAGCCGTCGCGCGCCCGACACCGGGGAGCAGTCCGCGTGGGCGCAGCATGAGTTGTTCGAGATAGCGGTGGTAGAGGTGGGCACGGCGTTCGTCGGCGGTGCCGCGCGGCAGGGTGTCCGGGTCGGCGTCGCGGAGCGCGCTAGCCGCGATGCCCAGCATGAGCGGCGTGGTGAGGATCTCGGCGAGTACGTCGTCGTCGCGCACGGCGTCGCGCAGCGCGGTGAAGTCGTCCGGGGACTCCGATAATCGGCGCAGCACGGTGTCGCGGTCGAGCGGTTCGACCGCCACGGCGTGGCGCACCTTGAGCGGCGGACCGTCGCGGTACTCCTCTTCGCGGCAGGTGACGACGATGCCGACGGCGCTGTACGCCGGGTCCGCGAAGAAGGCCGCGATCTGGGCTCGGGCGTCCCGGCGCCGTACCGCCGGGAGTTCGTCGAGTCCGTCGAGCATGAGGAACAGGCCGCCGCTGGAGAGCCATGCAACGGCGTCGGCGCGCAGGACGCCGTAGTGGCTGCCGATCTCTTCGACCAGCCAGTCGGCGAACGGCGTTTCGGAATCGCGCCAGTCCTGGAGCAGCAGCGGCAGCGGAACCACGGCGCCGCGGTCGGGGTAGGCGGCGTCGACAAGGCGGTCCGCCAGGGCGAGCAGCAGGGTCGTCTTGCCCGCGCCGGGGGCGCCGACGATGAGCAGGCGCCTGCGGTCGGGCGGGACGAGGTAGCTGCGGTAGACCTCGTCGGCGGTGAGCGGCGGTCCGGGGGGCTCCGGCGGGGCGGCCCACCCGTCGTCGCGGGCCCAGGCGTGCGTGGCGAGGTCGCGCCGGAGGCGGCACGAGACGTCGAGGGGGACGGTGTCGAGGAACGACCGCTCCAGGGAGTCGTGGAGCCAGTCCTCGCGCACTCGGGCGAGCAGAGTGGCACGTGCTCGGTCGGGGATCCGCGCGAGCCCGGCCAGCCGGACGCCTTCCGACACCGCTTCGACGAAGTCCTGCCGCGTCGGGACGCCGAGCGGGTTCCACCCGGTCCCGCCGTGCACGGGCACCAGGGTTCCGTGCAGCCCCATCCGGGCGGCGGCTTCGCGGAACTCCCCTTCCCTCCAAAGTTGTTCGATGGGATGGGCGGTCAGCCGGCGGCCACCGTAGGCGGCCACCTTCGACACCTTGAGGACCACGCCGACCATGGCGCCCGCGGCGAACAGCGCCGAGCCCGAGAACCCGCCCCACGACTCGTGCCCGCCTCCGGCGCCGTGGGCGTCGACGGCGATCCGGTGGGCCTTGTGCAGGGCCAACGGCGCGACCTCGCCGATGAGTTGGTCGGTGTCGCGGAGCCGCCCCGCCGCGGCGCGGGCCGGGAAGCCGACCGCGGTGCAGGACACGGGGGCCGGGCCCTCCAGGCGTCCCCACGGGACCTCGGGCACGGGGTCCGGCACGAGCGCGTCGTCCGCCTCCAGCAGCGCGACGTCGTACGCCTCGCCGAACCACACCACGCGGGCGGGCACGTACGGCGATCCGCTCGGTGCGGACGCGGAACGCACCTGGAGCACCGAACCTCGGCGGCCACCCTCACCGGCACCGTCGCCGGGCGCGACGGCACGCTTCACGACGTGCCACGCGGTCAGCACGGCCCGGCCGCCGACGGCGTATCCCGATCCGAAGTCGCCTTTGCCGTCGGCGTGCTCGACCCAGAGCTGCACGACCCGCGCGGGGTCCGGCGGCCCGTCGGGCGCGGTCGCGCCGCCCACCGGCCGCCCCCCACCACCCATATCGCCCATCGTAGTTGAGCAACACCCGGGCGGGGCGCGGTTGATGGACATGCGCGCAGGGCCTCGCGGGCGCGGATCGTACCGGTCGCGGGCGGCCCGGTCCCGAGGTCGCGGATTCTCGTCTGGCGTGACGACGCGGCTGCGTAGCGTCCGCAGCGACCGGTGGGGCGAAGGCCCTCCGCGTCGCACCGACCATCGGACGAGATATCCGGACGGAAAAGGAGCGCAGCGCAGATGAGCAATGTCGAGACCATGCTCAAAGAGGCCCTGACCTCGATCGACGGCTGCCTGGGGGTGGCGCTCGTCGACTACACCAGCGGGATGCCGCTCGGCACCATGGGCGGCGGCAAGGAACTGGACCTGGGCGTCGCCTCGGCGGGCAACACCGACGTCATCCGGGCCAAGGTGCGCACCATGGAACTCCTCGGCATGAAGGACGAGATCGAGGACGTGCTGATCACCCTCGGGAAGCAGTACCACCTGCTGCGGCTGCTGCGCGGCCGCGGCAAGGCGGGGCTGTTCCTGTACCTCGCGCTCGACAAGAACTCGGCCAACCTGGCCATGGCCCGCCATCAGCTCAAGCGCATCGAGGCCGAGCTGGAAGTCTGACGTGACCCGGCTTCCGGGGCTCCGCACGCCCTGCGATTGAAGACTTCTTCAATTCCCGACATCGTGATGGCTTGCCCTGCGGGGCGGGCGGACCCCGGAAGCGGAAGAATCGACGCACAGCCGTCGAAGCCAGCGGGAGCGTTTGCCGTATGCAAGTCCCCCTGTACCAGGCCAAAGCCGAGTTCTTCCGCATGCTGGGACACCCGGTGCGCATCCGCGTGCTCGAACTGCTGCAGAACGGGCCCGTGCCGGTGCGGGACCTGCTGAACGAGATCGACATCGAGCCGTCCAACCTGTCCCAGCAGCTGGCGGTGCTGCGCCGCTCGGGGATCGTCGTGTCGATCCGCGACGGCAACACCGTCAGCTACGCGCTCGCGGGCGGCGACGTGGCCGAGCTGCTGCGCGCCGCGCGCCGCATCCTCACCGAGCTGCTGGTCGGCCAGACCGAATTGCTGGCCGAACTCCGTCAGGCGGACGTCGGCTGACGGGGCGTCGGCTGACGGGAGGTCGGCGTCATCCAGTAGGTTGCCCGCGTGTCTGAGCGCGAGATGGGGGCCGGCGGGACGCCGGAGCCCGACAGAGACCCCGCACACGAGCCCGCGACGACCGGCGGCGACCCGCACGTGGGCGGCCC
>NZ_JASAOI010000066.1 GCF_029953285.1 Yinghuangia seranimata
ACCAGCCCCCGAGCGCGCCGCCCGGCCCGGACTCCACCGCGGACACGACGTCGGTCCGCTGCCGCCGCCCGGCGCCGCCGGGCGCGATCCGCAGCGCGAACACGTGCATGTGGCCGTCGGCGGTACGCGCCAGCCCGAGCCCGGGCGCGAGCACGCCGCCCCCGGGGCCGGGGAACACCTCGGGCCGCCGCCATGTGCCGCTGCCCGGCGCCGACTCGCGCCACCGGGCGATCCCGCCGTCGAGCACCGCCCACGCGGTCAGCCGCCCGTCGGGTTCGGCCGCGAGCCACGGCCCGGCCGCCGGATAGCGGTAGGTCGTGCTGCGCGGCCACGGCCCGTCCATGGCCCGCCCGCCGATCTTGCGGTCGCCGCAACCGGCTTTGTCCCCGCAGTAGTTCACCCCGTCCGCCCACCCGTACGCGTCCAGCGGACCGCGCTTCGCCGCCAGCGCGCCGGGCCCGAGGTTCGCCGGCCACCGCTCGTTGTAGTAGCCGCGGTACGCGGTCACCGACACGTGCCGCCCGCCGCCGGGCCCGGCGTACTCGCGCAGCGCCTCCCACGCGAAGAGCGCCGCCGCCGTGTGGTCTTGGTGGTCCGAGTGGTCCCCGAAGTCCGCGTGTTGCGGGTGCGCGGCGTCGTGTTCCTGGAGGTCCGGATCCGGGTCGAGCGTGCGCACCACGGTCGGACGCACCGCGCGGAGCAGGTCGACCAGCGACCCGATCAGCCCCGCCCTTGTATAGGAGTACGGTCCGCCGGCGCGGCTGCCGTCCGGCACCAGCGTCACGAGCCGGTCGTGCCGCCCGCTCCAGAGCGTCCGCAACCGCGCCCGCCCCGCGAGGGCCTTCTCCCCTTTACCGGTGTCGAGGAAGACGAGGCGCACGCGCGGCGCCGCGACGAGCGTGTCGAGTTCCGCGACCGCGCCGTCCCGCAGGCGAACGCTCTGCCGGCGCCACGCCGATGCGCGGTCGCCGGTCGCCATCACGGCGTACGCGGCGCGCGCGCCGTTGTTGCGGGCGGCCGCGTAGGCGTTCGTGTCGGGCCGCGCGCCGGGGCCGTTGCGCCCGTCCGACTCGCCCGCCGTCAGATACACCGTGACCGAGCCCGCGCCCGAGGCGATGCCGCGCTCGACGTCCGGGTTCATGAAGTAGAGGTCGTCGTCCTGGTGCGCGACGACCTGTAACGCGGTCCCCGGCACCGCCGCCGCCCCGGCACCGAGTTCCGCGAGCGGCACGACGTCGCGCGCCGGCCGCGTCGGACGCAGGTGCGGGCGCACGACCACGACGGTCGCCGCCGCGACCAACAGCGCGACCAGTACCGTGCCGACGAGGAAGCGCCGGGTGCCGGGAGGCGGGTTCACGGGCACGATTCTCGCCCGCCCGTCGTCCCACATCGCCCATATTCGGGGCGCTTTGCCCCCGCGCCCCTTTCCGCACAGCTCCCGAGGACCCGCCGCGACGGGGCCGTTCCAGTTTTCGAACCGACTGTGGGTCGGGCACCGGGAATAAGTAGCATTGCCGGATGTCTCCCTCCCGTCCCCGCGCCACCAAGGCGGTCATACCCGCGGCCGGTCTCGGCACGCGATTCCTTCCGGCGACCAAGGCCACGCCGAAGGAGATGCTGCCGGTCGTCGACAAGCCCGCCATCCAGTACGTCGTCGAAGAGGCCGTCGCCGCCGGACTGCGCGACGTCCTGATGGTGACCGGCCGCAACAAGCGTGCCCTGGAAGACCACTTCGACCGCGCCCACGAGCTGGAGCTGCTGCTCGCCGAGCGCGGCGACGAGGACCGCCTGGCGCGGGTGCGGGCGTCGAGCGAACTGTGCGCGATGCACTACGTACGCCAGGGCGACCCGCTGGGCCTCGGCCACGCCGTGCTGTGTGCGCGCGCCCACGTCGGCGACAACGCGTTCGCCGTCCTGCTCGGCGACGACCTGATGGACGAGCGCGACCCGTTGCTGTCGCGCATGCTCGACGTCCAGCAGCAGTACGGCGGCAGCGTGGTCGCGCTCATGGAGGTCGACCCCGCGCACATCCACCAGTACGGCTGCGCCGCCGTGAACCTGACCGACGAGGACGACCTGGTCCGCATCGTCGACCTGGTCGAGAAGCCCAAGGCCGAGGAGGCGCCGAGCAACCTCGCCGTCATCGGCCGCTACGTGCTCGCGCCGCAGATCTTCGACGTGCTCGCCGAGACCCGCGCCGACGGCCGCGGCGAGATCCAGCTGACCGACGCGCTGCGCCAGCTCGCCGCGACCGGTTCCGGCGGCCCGGTGCACGGCGTGCTGTTCCGCGGCCGCCGCTACGACACCGGCGACCGCAGCGACTACCTGCGCACCATCGTCAAGCTGGCGTGCGAACGCGACGACCTCGGCCCGGACTTCTCGTCCTGGCTGCTCGAGTACGTGGAGAAGGAGCTGGCCCCGCGCCTGCGCGGCGCCTGACCCGGCCCCGGAAGGCACGAGCCCCGGGCGCGAAGACGACAGAAGGCGGGGCGGACCGAGGAGGTCCGCCCCGCCTTCGTCGTCGTACCGCGAAGCGGCCGCGGCGCCCGGCTCAGTGCCGGCGCTGCCAGCCCTCCCACGCCGAGGACACCATGTCCTCGATGTCGTAGCGCGCCGTCCAGCCCAGCTCGTGCGCGATGCGGTCGGTGCGCCCGACCACGCAGGCCGGGTCGCCGGGCCGCCGGTCGACCACGACGGGCGGCAGGTCGGTGCGGCCGGTGACCCGGGCCACCAGGTCGATCACCTCGCGCACGGAAGTCCCGGTGCCGCGCCCGACGTTGAGGGTCAGCGCGGTCTTCGGGTCGGTCGCCAGGCGGCGCGCCGCGACGACGTGCGCGTCGGCGAGGTCCGCGACGTGGATGTAGTCGCGCACGCAGGTGCCGTCGGGCGTCGCGTAGTCGGCGCCGAACACGCGTGGCGGCTCGTCGGCGGTGAGCCGTTCGAGCACCATGGGGATCAGGTTGAAGACGCCCTCGTCGGCGAGCTCGGGGGCGGCCGCGCCGGCCACGTTGAAGTAGCGCAGCGACGCGTACGCGATCCCGTGCGCCTCCGCGGTGGTGCGGATCAGCCACTCGCCGGCCAGCTTGGTCTGGCCGTACGGGCTGAGCGGCACGCTCGGGTAGTCCTCGTCCACCAGGTCGGTGTCCGGCATGCCGTACACCGCGGCGCTGGAGGAGAACACGAAGCGCGAGACGCCGGCGTCGACGGCGGCGGCCAGCAGTATGCGCAGCCCCTCGACGTTCTGCTCGTAGTAGTAGAGCGGCCGCGCCATCGACTCGCCGACCTGCTTCTTGCCGGCGATGTGCACGATGCCGTCGGGCCGGTGCTCGGCGAGCACGTCGTCGAGCAGCGCGCGGTCGAGGATGGTGCCGACGACCAGCGGGACCTCGTCGGGCACCCGCGACCTGGTGCCGGTCGACAGGTCGTCGAGGACGACCGCCGACTCGCCCGAGGCGAGCATCGCCCGCACCACATGGGCCCCGATGTAGCCGGCTCCGCCGGTGACTAGCCACTTCATCTGAGCGATCCTACGGTTCGGTGCGCCGAACCGCCGAGACCGCCGACTGCGCGCCCACCGATTCGGCGGTGCCGGCGCCGGTTCCCTGGGCCGTCCGTGAGCGGTCGCCGGCGGCTTCCGCGCCCTCGCCAGGGGCGGGTTCGCGCAGGTAGAGCACCAGTCCGGTGGCGGCGACCACGATGGCCAGCGCGGGGCCGACGATCTGGGCGGTGACCGCCCAGAAGACCGCGTCGCCGGGGATGAAGAGCAGTGCGAACATTCCGGCGGTGCCCGCGGTCCACGACCACGTCACCCAGCGGTGCCGGTGCGCCGCCACCAGCGCGGGCTGCAGGACCTGCATGACCATGAGCCCGACGGTGCCGACCGCGAGCGCGGCGAGCGCGGTCCGCGAGACGTCGGCGTCGGCGCCGAAGAACACCCGCAGCACGGTCGGGCCGAGCGCCGCGGACCCGACCACGCCGAGCGCGCCGATGCCGACGAGCACGAGCATGACGGTGGTGACGCGGGAGCGCACGGCCGCCCGGTCGTGCCGCGTGACGCTGTCGACGAGCGACGGCATCAGCATCGACTGCAGCGGGCTGAACAGGAACAGCGGGATGCGGGTGAGCACGAACGCCTGGGCGACCGCGGCGGCCAGCTCCGCGTTGTCGTGCAGGCGCGTGTTGACGATGATGGGCGCGACGTTCGCCATCGTCTGCATGAGCAGCGACGCGCCGAGGAGCTGCAGCAGACCGACGCCGAGCACCTTCAGCGTCGGCACCGGCGGGCGGGCGCCGCCCGTGGGCGCCTCCGCGGGTTCGTCGGCGCCGTCGGTGCCCGGCCGCCAGAGCGCCAGGCAGCCGCCGATCAGCGCGAACGCGCCGCCGAAGGCGAACACCATGCAGTAGAGGACGGCGTTGGAGATCCCGGCCACGCCGAGCGCGGCCAGCGGGGCCAAACGGGTGGCGCCCTCGAGGATCAGCGTGAGCGCGTAGCCGCGGTACTGCCGGCGGCCCGCGAGCACGCCGCGCGCCACGGCCAGCGTGCCGAACGACACGACGCAGACCAGCAGCGACGCGAGCAGCCCCCACGAGCCGTGCAGCGGGCCGGCCACCAGCACGGGGGAGACGGCGCAGACGACGACGCCCGCGACGAGCATGAGCAGCCCGGCCAGCCGGCTCATGTGCCGGATGATCGGGGACTGCTCGAAGCCCCACGCGCGGGCCTCGCTGATCGCCCGGTTGGTCTCCTGCTCGACGGGGATCGCGATGCCCGGGCCGACGATGTTGGCCATCAGGTACAGCGACGCCACCGCGCTCGCGCTCTCGGCGCTGAGCGTGCGGCCCGCCAACGCGAGCAGGTAGTACCCCGCGGCGCCGATCAGGATCAGTCCCACGGCGAGCCGTGTGGACGAATTCAGGAAGCGGCGCATGCCCGAGGACTCACTTCACGAAGGCGGGCCGACGCTCGGCCGAGACGGTTGAGGCGGTGCCGACCGGCCGGAGCCGGTCGGCGTGTTCGTCGTGCGGGTCGGGCGCTGGCCCGACCTACTCGGCGATGTGCTTGCTCGGGCCGAAGGTGTGCCGGGAGAGGTTCCGGACGCCTTCCTTGTGCTTGCTCTTCGCCGCGGCGGGCAGCCGGGTGAGGGCGTGCAGGCGGGACGAGACGTGGTGCCGCGCGGCCCGGCCGGCACGGCTCCAGCCGAGCGCGTCGACCTCGTCGGCGATCTGCACGAAGTAGTTGCGCTCCTCGATGAACCGGGTGCCGGCCATCGCGCGCCACGACGAGTCGCTCGCCGCGTGACGGCGGTACTGGAAGCACACCGTCTCGTCGATGACCATGTCCTCGCCGCGCATGATGAGGTCCATCACGAGCGCGAGGTCCTGCACGACGTCGAGGCCCTCCCGGAAGCCGACCTCCTTGATGGCGTCGGTACGCCACGCGAGCGACGGGAAGTACAGCCAGTTGCCGCGCAGCAGGCTGAGCGCGAGGTCCTCGCCGCCCATGACGCGCCGGCCGTGCACCTTCGGCGCGTACAGGCGCCGCTTGGTGGAGTCGATCAGGTTCTTCGACGGCTTGTCCTCACCGTCGATGACCTGGACGCCCGGCTGGATCATGCCGACCGTCGGGAACGCGTTGTACGCGGCCTTCACCGCCGCGACGTACTTCGGCAGCATGAGGTCGTCGGCGCCCATGATGACCGTCAGGTCGTACTCGGCCATGCCGACGCACTTCTGGTAGTTCCGGTTCGCACCGAGGTTGGTCTCGTTGCGGAAGTACCGGATCCGCTTGTCCTGGAGGGACTCGAACCAACCCGGGATGCTCTCGTCGGGGTAGCCGTCGTCAACGACAGTCAGCCGCCAGTCGGGGTCGGTCTGCGCGATGATGCTTCGCACGGTGGCCTGCATCAGGCCAACGTCCCCGTAGTACGGCAGCATGATGTCGATGGTCGGCATGGTGCGCGACGCCTTTCTGGAGTCACCGGTCCGCGACGAACGCATCCCGGGGTCGGGGTTCAGCCGGACAGCTCAGTCGGACAACGGGGTGCCGTCGGTGAAGTACGGCGCGATCTTGTTGTCGTACATGCTGAGCGCGGACCCGATGGCCATGTGCATGTCGAGGTACTGGTACGTGCCGAGCCGGCCGCCGAAGAGCACCCCGCGGGTCACCGTCTCGCGCTTCGCGAGTTCACGGTACTTGACCAGCTTCTCCCTGTCTTCGGGAGTGTTGATGGGGTAGTACGGCTCGTCGCCTTCCTCGGCGAAGCGGGAGTACTCGCGCACGACGACCGTCTTGTCCTCGGGGTAGTCGCGCTCGGGGTGGAAGTGCCGGAACTCGTGGATCCGGGTGTACGGGACCTTCTCGTCCGCGTAGTTCATCACCGAGGTGCCCTGGAAGTCGCCGACCGGGAGGACTTCCTGCTCGAAGTCGAGCGTGCGCCAGCCCAGTTCGCCTTCGGCGAAGTCGAAGTAGCGGTCCAGGGGGCCGGTGTAGACGACCGGGACGCCCTCGGGCAGCTCGCTGCGGACCTCGAAGTAGTCGACGTTCAGGTGGACGTCGATGTTCGGGTGGTCCGCCATGCGCTCCAGCCAGGCGGCGTAGCCGTCGACCGGGAGGCCCTCATAGGTGTCGTTGAAGTACCGGTTGTCGAAGTTGTACCGCACCGGCAGACGGGTGATCGTCTCGGCGGGCAGCTGCTTCGGGTCGGTTTGCCACTGCTTGGCGGTGTACCCGCGGAAGAACGCCTCGTACAGCGGGCGGCCGACCAGCGAGATCGCCTTCTCCTCGAAGTTCGCGGCGTCCGCGCCGGAGATCTCCGCGGCCTGCGTCGCGACCAGCTCGCGGGCCTCGTCGGGGCTCATCGCGCGGCCGAAGAACTCGCAGATGGTCGCGAGGTTGACCGGCATGGGGTAGACGCGGCCCTCGAATATCGAGAAAACCCGGTGCTGATATCCCGTGAATGCGGTGAACTTGTTGACGTACTCCCACACTCGGCGGTTCGAGGTGTGGAAGAGGTGCGCACCGTAGCGGTGCACCTCGATGCCGGTCTCCGGCTCCGCCTCGGAATGCGCGTTTCCACCGAGATGGTCCCGGCGTTCCAGGATGAGTACCTTTTTGTCCAGTTCGCTGGCGGTACGCTCCGCGACGGTCAGCCCGAAGAAGCCGGACCCCACCACGATCAGGTCATAGTCGGTGAAGTTCACCGCTTGAGAATACCGTCTCCGGGGCGACGCGAGCCTGCGCAGGGATGACGGCCGGGCGAGCGGTGGCTGAACGGTGACAAAGGTGTTGCCGGGCGGTAGCCGGGCCGCGACCGCCCGCCGTGTGCGGATTCCCACGGTGTGCGACCATGTCGGCATGACGCTTGAACGGTGCGTCGGTCGGTCGTCCGGCGCCCGGGGCATGCCCTTGACGACGTCGGCTCGGAACCGAAACTATCGTGCCGCAAGTGTCGGCGTGGCCTTCGTGTTCGTGGTTTCCGTGAACCACGGCTGTCGCGTCCGCCCTGGACGCCGGGTTGTGAATGATCCGGACTTCCCGGGGGGATCTGTCCACCTTGTCCCCAGGTTTGGTTCCGTCCCTCCCGAGCATTCGGTAAAGGCGGACCACGGAACCTCCCACCCCGCGGGGCGCGCGGGGCGACGGGGACAGCCAGCGGCCCGGGCACAGGTCCCAGGGTCTGAGCCCCTGATATCGAGTATGTGATGAGACTCACTGTCCTGACCGCCATCACTGGCGTTCTCGTGTTGGCCGTCATTTTCGAGCTGCTGCGCCGTCGTCAGCTGCGCGAGAAATACGCCGTCCTGTGGATGGCCGTCGGCGTGCTGGTGCTGCCGCTCGCCTTCTTCCCGCACGCGCTGGACGATCTCGCGAGCAAGGTCGGCGTCGCGACCGGTATCAGCCTTCTGCTGTTCTCCGGTTTCGTGTTCCTGCTGCTCGTGTGCGTCCACCTCAGCTGGGAGTCGAGCCGGCTCGAGGAGGAGACGCGCACGCTTGCGGAAGAGGTCGCCCTGATACGCACCGAGCTCGCGAAGCGCGAAGAGCGGGAACCCAGCCATGATTAACGGAAAGCGCGTCCTCGTCATCGTCCCGGCGTGGGAAGAGTCGGAGTCGATAGACGCGACCGTCCGCGAGATCCGCGACGTCCTCCCCGAGGTGGACGTGCTGGTCGTCGACGACGGCTCCATGGACAACACTTCGGAGATAGCCCGCAACGCCGGTGCGATCGTCACCCGTCTGCCGTACAACCTCGGCGTCGGCGGCGCGATGCGCCTGGGCTACCTCTACGCGAAGCAGCACGGCTACGACGTGGCCGTCCAGATCGACGCGGACGGCCAGCACGACCCCCGTTACCTCCCCAAGCTCGTGGACCGGCTCGACGAGTCCGCGCTGGTGATCGGCGCGCGTTTCGCGGGTGAGGGCGACTACAAGGTCCGCGGGCCGCGCAAGTGGTCGATGGTGATGCTGTCGTTCGTGCTGTCGCGTCTCGCGAAGCGCAAGCTGACCGACACGACCTCGGGCTTCCGCGCGTGCAACCGCGACCTGATCGAGCTGTTCGCCGGCTGGTACCCGGTGGAGTACCTCGGCGACACGGTCGAGACCACGGTCCGCGTCATCCGTCTGGGCTACAAGATCGAGCAGGTTCCGGTCGCCATGCGCCCGCGTGCGGGCGGCACGCCGAGCCAGTCGCCGGTCAAGGCGATGATCTACCTGGGCCGGGCCTTCATCACGCTTCTGCTGGCGCTCAACCGCCGGTGACCGCCGCACAGGGCGGGTGCGCACACCGCGCGCCCGCCCTGTGCGCTGTCCGGGCGCTGTCAGGAGCGTGTGGGCGCCGCGTGCCGCGGCGCCGAACGTGCCGGTAGGTACGCTTTCGTGGCAGTTTTCGGCATTCCCGGCGGGCGCTCGCGGCGCCCGCCACCCCGGGAGAAGGGCTGTTTGGTGGCGGTACCCGACAACGCGCCGTCCCGGCGCCAGGTGCTGGCGGCGCTCGCGGCGGTACCGCTGGCCGGCGCGCTCGCGTCCGGCTGCTCCGACGACGGCGGTGGCGGCGACCCGCCGTTCACCGTCCCCTCGCCCGACCCCGCGCGGTCGGCCGACAAGGTGCTCAACGTCGTCGCCCACCACGACGACGACCTGCTGTTCATCAGCCCGCAGCTGGTGCGCGACCTCCAGTCGGGCGCGCACGTGCGGTCCTTGTACTTCAACGCCTCGGACTACGAGGACTACCCGAAGTACATGAAGGACCGCGAGGAGGGCATCCGGCAGGCGTACGCGATGGCGATCGGCGCCGACCCGGCCGGGTGGCGCCCGCAGCCGTACACCGCCGCCGGAGTCCAGGCGACGCTGTGGACGCTCGGCGACCGGCTGTCGGTCCTGGAGACGCGCATCCCGGACGGCTTCCGCAAGACCCCGCCCGGCGCCAAGCGGCTGTGGTACCTCTACGCCGAGAACATGCCGATCCAGACCCGGCCCGGCGACACCTTCCCCGAGCAGACCGTCGACCGCACCTCGCTGGTGGCGTTCCTGCGCGCGGTCGTCGAGGAGTTCCGCCCCGGCGTCGTCAACACCCTCGACCCGGTCGCCGACCTGCACGGCAAGCCCGACGTCGAGGCGGGCTTCCACCAGGACCACATCGCGGTGTCGCGCCTGGTGATGCTGGCGACCGAACGGTGGGCCGGCGCGCCGAACGTCGTCTACCACCGCGACTACACGATCGACAGCGAGAAGGACAACCTGACGAAGGAGCAGGCCGCGGCCAAGCGCGCGCTGTTCCACAAGTACACCGAGCACGACCCGGACGCCGCCAAGAACAAGGCGTACGACCCGTGGCTCAAGCGCATGTACCTGTCCGACGCGGCGTGGTGGGGCGACCTGGTCATCCCCATGCCCGCGCCGGTCGACGGCTGGGCCCGGCCGGTCCCGGTCATCGGCCGCACCTACCGGGTCGTGAACCGCGGCACCGGGCAGGAGCTCGTGCTGCCGGCCGGCGGCGCGGCGGCCACCCGCGCGCCCGGCGCGGACGGCCCCGACAACCGCTTCGAGCTGCGCGCCATGCGCCGCGGCTGGGCGCTCGCCGCGGGGGGCGCGGGCGGCACCGCGTGCCTGGAGGTCGCCGAGGCGGACGAGAAGGCGGGCGGCCCGGTGAAGCAGAACACCTGTGCGGTCGAGCCCTATCAGGCGATGCGGCTGCACGGCGCGGCGGACAGCGGCTACCTCGTCGTGCCCGCGCGCACCGACCTTGCGCTGACCGCGGGAGGCCCGGGCGGCGCGGTCACGCTGCAACCGCGCGGCGACGCCGCGGCACAGCGCTGGGACTTCCAACCAGTGGGCTGACCTGCGGTGGACGCCGCCCCGCGAAGGCGGGCGGCGCAGGGGCGCGCGATAGGATTCCGCGGGATCCCGCAGGGTTCCGCATCGGCCGCACCTCGCGCGGGGCGGCCGGAAAGCCGGTGAGCGCCGGCGCGGCCGCCCGGCGGCGGGCGCCCCCTCGGCGGACGACCACCCCTCGGACCCGAAGCGATCGAGGAGCACGTGACGATTTCCCAGACCCCCGCGTCCGCCGTCGCCGGCGGCGGCCCGGCACCCGACCGAGCGTCACGCGGCCGGCGGTATCCGCTGCTGGCCGGGGCGCTCGCCGCCGCGTGGCTGGTTCCGTTCCTCGCGTACCTCGCCGGTGTCGCGGTCATCGTGCCCGTGCTCGTCCTGGCGGGTACCGCGTCCCTGCTGCGCAGCGGCCGCACGGTGCTCGACCGGCTGATGATCGCGCTGGCCCTGCTGTTCGGCGTGACGTGCGTCGGAGGCCTGCTCTTCTCGGTGTGGCCGTGGGGCATCCACCCGGTGGCGATCGGCGGTCTCGGGCTGACCGTCCTGGTGGCGATCTCCGGATTCACCGGGCGGCGCCCGGAGGTCCCGGGCCTCGGCTCGCTGTCCGACCTGTGGGTGGTGGGCGGTGCCGCGGGCTTCGCGGCGGCGATGGCGTGGCCCTTCCTGGTCCGCTCGTTCAGCGGGAAGTTCGCGCTGATCGTGTCCGGCGAGGACCTGGCCCGGCACTTCTTCCTCTACGACACGATCCGCACGCACGGCGGCTTCCCGTGGATGGACAAGGCCGGGACCGCGACCGAGGTCAAGATCAACCTGGTCGCGTATCCGCAGGGCGCGCACATGAACATGGCCGTGCTGGACAACTTCGTGCGCTCCAGCACGGCGGACGGTTCGACGACGACGGCGCTCCACCACTTCATGTGGTTCTACGTCGCCGCCGTGGTCTTCCTGTGCCTGGCGCTGCTGTGGGCGATCCGCTGGGTGGCCGGTCCGACCGTGCTGGTGTGGCGCTGGCTCCCGGTCGCCGTCGCGGTCGTGGGCCTGCTGTTCTGGGGCGACGGGACCGCGATGTTCCTGCGCGGCTTCATGAGCGAGTTCGTCGGACTCGGCCTGCTCGCGATGACGATGGCGGTGCTGGTCCGGCCGCTGTCCCGGCATCGTGAGCAACTGCTGGTGCTGGCCGCGCTGCTGACGGCCGTGTCGTTCACCTACTACCTGTTCCTGCCGGTGTGCGGCCTGATGGCGCTGGTCTGGATGATCACGCGCCGCGCGACGCTGCTGACCACGCCGGTGTGGACCGGCGTGCTCGCCGTCCTCACCGTCGTGCTGACCGCGGTCACGCCGGTGGTCAACTACCTGAACGGCTACGGCTCCGCGGAGGAGCTCAACTCCACCGGCGGCATCAGCCCCGTGAACCGGCACCTGCTGTTCCTCCTGCTGCTGGTCGCCGGACTCGGGTTCCTGTCGCGTTCCGCGTGGCGGAACCCGGTGCGGCGTAACGCCGGGGTGTGGCTCGCACTCTGCTCGGTCGGCGCGTTCGGCATGTTCGCGTACCAGACGTGGGCGCTGCACAAGACGACCTACTACTACGAGAAGG
The DNA here is from genome assembly GCF_029953285.1 of Yinghuangia seranimata. Lineage (GTDB taxonomy): Bacteria > Actinomycetota > Actinomycetes > Streptomycetales > Streptomycetaceae > Yinghuangia > Yinghuangia seranimata. Next base: position 11,919 of record NZ_JASAOI010000066.1, read on the forward strand.
TGCTGCACCAGCTGATCGTGGTGGCGGTCGTCGCCCTCGCGGCGTCGCCGTTCGTCACCCGTGACTGGTCGCTCTCCGCGAGCGCGCAGCGCCGCCGCCCGGTGATGAACATCTGGACGGCCGGGGCGCTGTCCGCCTCCCTGTTCGCGGCGCTGCTGCTGACCGCCGGCCCGGACCGGCCGGTGTTCCGCAAGCCGCCGGGCGAGCTGAGCTGGGGTGCGGCGTACCTCAAGGGCAAGATGCTGCACAAGGACCCGGCCGACGTCATCCTCGCGGGCATCAAGGCACGCAAGGCGGCGCACGCCGACAACCGCGCCAACATGATCCAGGTGAGCCGCAACCCCGAGGGCGCGAAGTGGCAGTCGAACTACTTCGGCAACCAGTGGACCGGCGCGCTGAGCCGCAACTACGGCGCCTCGTGGCCGTCGTGGCCGAGCATGGGCGCCGAGGCGGAGCCGAAGGACCTGCGTGACCTGATCATCGGGTACGGCAAACCGCTGCGTGTGCTGACCGACGACCCCGTCACGTTCGCCACCGTGCAGAAGCTCCGCCAGGAGCGCCCGGACCTGAACCTGGAGCTGTACTTCAGCGCGGTCGGGACCTGCACGTACGACTTCAAGCCGGTCGCGGCCGGGGTGTTCACGCCGCCGCAGGCCGCGGAAGCGGCGCGCTGCTGAACGCGTCCGACCCCGTAACGCCGAACGCCCCGTCCCCGCCGAGCAGGCGGGGACGGGGCGTTCGCCGTAAGGCGGCGGGGCTCAGCGGTGCACGAGCTGGAACACGTGCTCCCAGCGGGCCAGCACGGCGTCCGGCGAGAACCGCTCGGCGTCCTTGCGGGCCCGGGCGCCGAGTGTGGCGCGCAGCTCCGGGTCGCCGAGCAGCCGGTCGAGCTGGTCGGCGAACTGCCGGGTGTTGCCGGTGACGGCGAGCAGGCCGTCGGTGCCGTCCCGGATGATCTCGCGGACCCCCGGGGCGCAGTCGAACGCGACGCACGGCAGCCCGCACGCCATGGCCTCCAGGAGCGACAGCGGGAAGCCCTCGGCACGGGACGCCAGCGCGAACACCGAGGCCTTCTTGAGCGCGCCCTCGATGTCGGAGGTCTGCCCCGCAAAGTCGACGCTTCCGGCGATCCCGAGCGTCTCGGCCTGCGCGCGCAGCGCGGCCTCCTCGTCGCCCGTGCCGTGGAGGCGCAGCGTCCAGTCGGGGTGCTTGGGCGCGACGTCGGCCCACGCCTCCAGGAGAAGGTCGTAGCCCTTCTCGTAGGAGAGCCGGCCGAGGCTGACGACGGTCTTCTCGGTGCCGTCGGCGGGTTCGTCGACGACGAGCGGCAGGGGGTTGGGCATGTAGCCGACGTTGGTCATGTGGTCGACCGCCCACGCGTCGGCGTCCTCGTGGGTCAGCAGCAGCAGCCGGTCGGCGCGCGAGTAGTAGCGCTTCACGCGGCCGTAGCGGCTGGAGGCCCGGGAGGCCTCGTACGACTCGTGGGACATCGCGACGACCGGAAGCCCGGCGGTGTCGGCGAGCGCGACCCACTCCATCGCCCACACCTGCGCGACGATGATCACCGCGTCGGACGGCGCCGCGCGGAACACCTCCGACAACTGGTCGGCGGCCGCGCGCATCCCCGTGTCGCGCCGGTGCTGGCGGATCCGCGCCTTGACGTTGGCGTGCTGCCACGGCCGCCGAGGCCGCCACCCGGGCGGCGGGTGCTCGGTGTACAGCGTGCGCGTGCGGTACGGAACGTCGCGGTAGCCGGCGCGCGTGGTGGCCGGCGTGATGCCGATGAGCTCCACGCGGTGCCCGGACGCGACGAACAGCCGCGCGATGTGGTCGGCCCACCGGGTCAGTCCGCCGAGCTCGTCGACGCTGTTGCAGACGATGAAGATGTCCCGTGCGTGCGTCGTCTTCACCGCGCGCCTCCCGTCGTGCCCTTGCCGCCGAAGAACCGCTCCACGACCGCCCTGGCCGCGGTGCCGGTGTCGTACTCGCCGAACCTCTTCACGAACGCGCCGCGCGCGTCGGCGTACTCGGAGCGGCTCGCGTCGAAGCCGCGCAGCGCCGCGAACAGCCCCTCCTCGTCCTCGACGAACGGGCCCGGCGCGTGCTCGCGCAGGTCGAAGTACGCGCCGCGCTCCTGCCGCGTGTAGGCGTCGAAGTCGTAGGCGTAGAAGAACATCGGCCGGTCGAGCAGCGCGTAGTCGAACATGACCGACGAATAGTCGGTGACCAGTCCGTCGGCGAGCAGCAGCAGCTGCGTGATGTCGTGGATGTTCGACACGTTGCGCACGAAGTCCGCGGCCCCCGGCGGGACGGTGAACTCGTTGAGGTAGTGCGTGCGCACCAGCAGCACCCACTCGGAGCCGAACTCGCGGCCGAACCGGTCGAGGTCGAACGGCATCTCGAAGTCCGCGACGTCGGCCCCGTCCTGACGGAACGTCGGGGCGTACAGCAGCACGCGGCGGCCGTCGGCCAGCCCGAGCCGGGTGCGCAGCGCGGCGAGCTGCTCGGCGAGCGCCGCGCCGCCGTCGACCAGCGCGTCGTTGCGCGGGTAGCCGACCGGCAGTACCTCGGCGCGCAGGTTGAACGCGCGCACCAGGGTGTCCACGTCGTGCCGCGACCGCACCACGAAGTAGTCGAACCGGTCGAGCATGCGGCGCGTGGCGGCGCGCTGCGCCTGCGTGCGCCGCTTCTCGGCGGGCTGGTCGTCGCCCATCTGCTTGAGCGCGGAGCCGTGCCACGTCTGGATGTACGTGGTCTCGGGGCGCTTGAGGACGTCGCGCGGGAAGCCCTGGTTGTCGATCCAGAACTCGGCCTGCGCGAGCGCGCGGTAGTACTCCCACGAGCCGCGCTTGACGAGCTTGGCGTCCTTCGGGAAGCCGTCGGGCTTGCCGCTGTACGACCAGATCGCCTCGAACTTCACGCCGGCGCGGCGCATTTCCTCGTAGATGTACTTCGGGCTGTCGCTGTACTGCTTGCCCATGTGGCTCTCGAAGACCACCGTGCCCTGGCGGACCGGCAGCTTCATGAAGACGTTCGCGTAGACCTTGGCCTTGCTCTTGGGCCCGGTGAGCTTGTGCGCGAGGCCACGCGCGGCGACCGCGCGGCGCACCGTGGCCTCGCCGCGCGGCGAGTGCACGAAGTCGTGCACGAACTCGTGCGTGCGGCGGGCGGCGGCGGACTCCTGGTCGAGCCAGATCTCCAGCTCGCCGCGCGGCCCGCCGACCGCCTGGAACCGGTCGGCGGAGATCGGGCCGGTGAGCGGCAGGACGGGCACGCGCACCCCGTCCAGCGACACGTCGCCCATGGTCAGTCCGGTGACGACCTTCTGGTCGCCGACCTTGAGCCGCAGCCGGACGTCCCACACCTTGTCGACGACGCCGACGGGGTGGACGCGTCGGCCCAGCTCGACGCCGGCCTCCCACTCGACGGCCTCGCCGGTGTGCCGCAGCACGTCGACCGGCACCTCGACGCCGCGCCCGCGCAGCAGCCCGCGGCGCGGCCGGATCTCCAGCACCGCGGACAGCTTGGCGTCCCGGGGGATGCGCCCGAGCGTGTTGACGACGCTGCCGCCGAACACGATGCGCTCGCCCTCGACACCCAGCTTGGTCAGCCGGTTGCCCGGCCACAGCTTGGGCAACGTCCGGGTCTGGAAGCCCAGTTCGGTCACGTCGAGCAGTTCACGTCCGCGCTCGGTGTCGAGGTGTTCGGCGCACCAGTAGACGCGGTCGCCCTCGACGTGCAGCGGAACGGTCACCTTGTGGACCGGCACCGCCGGGACCCGGTCGACGTTCATGAGGCTGTCCGCGGCGGGCAGCAGGTTGTCCCAGTCGTGCCGCGCGGTCAGCAGCGCGCACACAGCGCGCATGCGCCCGGCGGCCTCGTACGCCTCGGGCTCCAGCTGCTCGAGGTACGCCCCGACGGCGTCCGCGAACCGCTCCCGGTAGTCGGTGTCGCGGTGCGGCAGGTCGCGCAGGTGCAGCACGAGGTCGTGCTTGAGGAACTTGATGTCCTTGCGGACCTTGAGCTCGTGGCTGCCGTACCGGGCGAAGACCGCGTCGATCCGCCGGTGGATCTCCATGCGGTCGAGCAGGTTGCCGATCTCGTGGCGCCGGTTGGTGACCGACGGGCGGTCGGTGCGGGTCGCGACGTTCCAGTAGTAGACGATGTTCGGGATGATCGCGATGCGCTCGGCGGCCAGCCACGCCTCCGCCGCGAACAGCAGGTCCTCGTAGAAGACGCCGGTCGGGTAGCGCAGCTCCTTGCCGAGCAGGAAGTCGCGGCGGTAGCACTTGTTGGTCGACAGGGTGTCCCAGACCACCAGGTCGGGCTCCTCGAGGACGGAGTCGAGGACGCGGCTGGTCTCGTACAGCCACGGGTGCCACTCGGTGATCTTGTTGCGCTTGTCGACGTGCACACGGACGACACGCGCCGACACCAGGTCGGCGCCGGTCTCCTCGGCGGCGTCCAGCATGCTCATGCAGGCGTGCCGGTCGAGCCGGTCGTCGCTGTCCAGGAACATCAGGTAGCGGCCGCGCGCGGCCTCGATGCCGGCGTTCCGCGGTCCGCCGCCGCTGCCGCTGTTCTCCGGCAGCTGGAGCGCGCGCACCCGGCCCGGGTGCGCCTCGGCGAGCCGGCGCGCCACGGCGTACGAGTCGTCCGGACTGTGGTCGTCGACGATCAGCACCTCGACGCTGTCGAGGGTCTGGTCGAGGACCGAACGCACCGCGGTCGGGAGACGCTCCGCGTCGTTGTAGACGACGACCACCACCGTGACATCGGGTGTGGCCTCGCCGGCCGAAGGCCCGGACACCGCTCGCTACCTCCCAAGGATGAAGGTCAGGGGAACGGCCCCGACTCTAGCCGCCCGCCCGCCTCCCGCCAGCTCCCGTGTTCGAACGCGCTGCCCGCACGCCACCCGTTTTCCGGGGTCGGTGATCGCACGTATCCGGCCAGTGTGCGGACGGGGGTGATCGGCTAACCTTGCGTGTCCTCTGCGGCACGTGACAGCAGGGGGATCCCCCGTCCCGCCCGCTCGTGGCGACATGCATAGGGAGTGATGGACGCCCTGTCGACCGTCCTGTCGACCGCCTTGGTCGTCACGCCCCCGCCCACCGGTGCTCCACGTGAAGCGCCGCCGGCGGGTCCCGCCGCCGACCTCGCCGCACTGGGCTGCCCGACCGTCGCCGTGCCCGCCGCGGACCTGCCGCGCGCGCTCGCCGAGGCCCCCGGCGACCGGGTGGCCCTGGTCGACGCCCGGTTCGTCGGGCACCGCCACCTGCTGCGCATCGCGGTCAAGGACACCCGCTTCACCGCCGTGCGGCTGCCCGGCGTGCTGGTCGTCGAGGGCGACGCCCGCGAGGCCCTGGCCCGCGTCGCCGCCGGGGCGCCCGGCACCGTCGACGACCTGGCCGCCCGCCTCGCGGCGACCGGCACCCCGCTGCGCGAGCCCGACCCGGGCGTGCTGGTCGCCGAGGTGCCCGCGACCGCCGCCGAGCGGGACGCCGCGCTGGCCCGCACGGCCGCCGTCGACGAGGAGGCCGTCCGGCTGACCTCGGCGGTCAAGGCCCGCGACGGCTTCTTCACCACGTTCTTCGTCAGCACCTGGTCGCGGTACGTCGCGCGCTGGTGCGCCGGCCGCGGCCTGACGCCCAACCAGGTCACCGTCGCCTCCCTGCTGGTCGCCCTCGCGGGCGCCGCGGGCGCGGCGACCGGCACCCGCGCCGGCTACATCGGCGCCGCGCTGGCCCTGTACTTCTCGTTCGTCCTCGACTGCACCGACGGCCAGTTGGCGCGCTACACGGTCGACTACTCGCGGATCGGCTCGTGGCTCGACGCGACGTTCGACCGGGTGAAGGAGTACGCCGTCTACGCGGGCCTGGCCTTCGGGGCCGCCCGCGACGGCGACGACGTATGGCTGCTCGCGGTCGCCGCGATGGCCTTGCAGACCACCCGCCACATCGTCGACTTCGCGTTCAACGAGACACGCGGTGACGGCGGGGGCGGCGGGGGCGGCGAGGACGGCGAGGAGGAGGGCGCGGGCGCACGGCTGTCCGGGCGCCTCGACAGCGTCGGCTGGACGGTCTGGGCGCGCCGCATGATCATCCTGCCGATCGGCGAACGCTGGGCCCTGATCGCGGTCCTGACCGCGACCACCCGCCCCCGCGTCGTGTTCGTCGCGCTGCTGGTCGGCTGCGGCCTCGCCGCCTGCTACACGACGGCCGGCCGCGTGCTGCGCTCGCTGCCGCGCCGCCGCCCGCAGGACCCGGCGGTCGCCTCGGTGCTGTTCGACCTGTCCGACTCCGGGCCGCTCGCGTGGCTGACCTCCCGGCTGCGCCCGCCCGGCGGCGGCGCGCCCTGGCTGGTGCCGCTCGCCGCGGCGACCGCGGCGCTGTGCCTGCTCGCCGACTCGGGCGCCGTCATGCTGGTCGCCGCCGGCGCGTACGTGCTCACAGCGGGCGCCGTCGTCGCCCGTCCGCTGGTCGGCCGACTGGACTGGCTGGTGCCGCCCGTACTCCGTGCGGCCGAGTACACCACTGTGATCACGCTCACAGCCCGGGTCGCCCCGGAAGCGCTCTCCGCGGCATTCGGGCTGGTGGCGGTGATCGCCTACCATCACTACGACACCGTCTATCGCCTGCGTGGCGGCCATCCGGCGCCACCGCGCGCGATCGTCTGGAGTATCGGCGGCCACGAGGGAAGGGTCCTCCTCATGGCCGCGCTCGCGACCGCCGGCTCCGGCGCGTCGCGCACCGGGATCGCGGTGTTCGCGATCGCGGCGGCCGTCCTGGTCGTCGGCGAGAGCGTCGCGTTCTGGGTACGGGGGGCCCGGCCGGACCTCGACGACGTCGTCCCGGCCGCGCAGCAGGACCAGAGCAACCATTCGGCCGGTCCGGACGTGGTAGCCGGTGTGCGTACGGGGCACCCGCTCGGGACCGACGGGCCGCCCACCCGAACAGGAGAACCACGATGATCGGTCTGATCCTCGCCGCGGGAGCCGGTCGACGGCTCCGGCCGTGGACCGACACCCTCCCGAAGGCGCTCGTCCCGGTGCGCGACGAGCGGTCCGTCGTGGACTTCACCCTGGAGAACTACGCGAAGGTCGGGCTGACCGAGGCCGCGATAGTCGTCGGCTACTGCGGCGACGCGGTCCGCGAGCGCAAGGCCTCCCTCGAACGGGCGTACGGCGTCAAGCTCCACCTCGTCGACAACGACAAGGCCGAGGAGTGGAACAACGCCTACTCCCTCTGGTGCGCACGCGACTACCTGGCCGAGGGCGTGCTGCTCGCCAACGGCGACACGCTCCACCCGGTCACCGTCCAGGAGGCGCTGCTCGCCGCGCGCGACGACGCCAAGGGCATCATCCTGGCGTTGGACGACGCCAAGCCGCTGGCCGAGGAGGAGATGAAGGTGCGGCTGTCCGCCGAGGGCGGCGTCGCACGCATCACCAAGCTGATGGAGCCCGCCGAAGCGGTCGGCGAGTACATCGGCGTCACGCTGATCGAGGGCCGTTCCGCGGCCGCGCTGGTCGACGCGCTGGAGACCACGTGGCGGCGCGACCCGAACCTGTACTACGAGGACGGCTACCAGGAGATGGCCGACCGCGGCCTGCGGATCGACGTCCAGTCGATCGGCGGCGCGGTCTGGACCGAGATCGACACGACCGAGGACCTGATGAAGGCCCGGGAGATAGCATGCCGGTACTGACCCGCCTGGTCCCCGCGCCGCTGACGGTCGACATCCGTGCCGGTGCGTTGGACGACCTGACCACGCTGCTCGCCGACGCCCGGATCTCGACGTCCGGGCGGCTGGCGATGGTGGTCAGCGAGGGCTCCGGGTCACGCATGCGCGAGCGCTTCGCGCCGCAGCTGCCGGACGCCGACTGGTACTCCGTGACCGGCGGCAGCCTCTCGGCGGCGGTGGACCTGGCGGACCGCATGCGTGCGGGCAGCTACGACGCGGTGGTCGGCGTGGGCGGCGGGCGCGTGCTCGACGCGACGAAGTACGCGGCGGCCCGGGTCGGGCTGCCGGTCGTCGCGGTCGCCACCAACCTCGCGCACGACGGCATCGCGTCGCCGGTCGCCAGCCTCGACAACGACGCGGGCCGCGGCTCGTACGGCGTGCCGACCCCCATCGCGCTGGTCGTCGACCTCGACCTGATCCGCGAGGCGCCGCAGCGGTTCGTCCGCTCCGGCATCGGTGAGGCGCTGTCCAACCTGTGCTCGGTCGCGGACTGGGAGCTCTCGGCGCGCGAGACGGGCGAGGAAGTCGACGGCCTGGCGGCCGCGTTCGCCCGTACGGCGGCGGAAGCGCTGCTCTACCGGCCGGACACCGCGGACGACGACGCGTTCCTCGTGGCGCTCGCCGAGGGCCTGGTGCTGTCCGGCCTGGCGATGTCCGTGGCCGGCACCTCGCGCCCGTGCAGCGGGGCCTGCCACGAGATCTCGCACGCCATCGACCTGAAGTTCCCCGAGCGCGACGGTCTGCACGGCGAACAGGTCGGGCTCGGCGGGGCGTTCGCGACCTACCTGCGCGGCGACCGGGACCTGACGGACCGTCTGATAGCCTGCCTCGACCGCCACAAACTGCCCGTACTGCCCGAGCAACTCGGGTTGAGCGCGGATGAGTTCGTGGACGTTCTTGAGTACGCTCCGAGCACCCGCCCCGGGCGGTACACCATCCTCGAACACCTCAATCTGGGGCGTGACGCCCTCAGGGACGCGGCGGCGGACTATGTCAACACCTACAGCGGCTGAACTGCGCGCGGTCTGCCACCCCGCGGGGTTGCTCGACCGCCGCAGCGGCGAACACTGGGCCGGGCGCCTCTACATGCGGCGGATCTCGCTGCAGCTGACCCGGCACCTGGTGGGCACGCGCATCACGCCCAACCAGCTGACCTACCTCATGATCGTCGCCGGTGTCGGCGCGGGCGCGGTCCTGGCGCTGCCGGGCCTGGCCGGCCCGCTGCTGGCCGCGATCCTCATCCAGGTCTACCTGCTGCTCGACTGCGTCGACGGCGAGGTGGCCCGCTGGCGCCGGCAGACCTCGGTCACCGGCGTCTACCTGGACCGGGTGGGCCACTACCTGTCGGAGGCCGCGCTGCTGGTCGGCGCCGGCCTGCACGCGTCGGACGTCGCGGGCGACGGCCGGCTCGGCGGCTGGGCGTTCCTCGGCGCGATCGCGGCGCTCGGCGCCATCCTCATCAAGTCCGAGACGGACCTCGTGGACGTCTCGCGCGCCCGCTCCGGGCTGCCGCCGGTACAGGACTCCGCGTCCGTGCCGCGCTCGTCCGGCGCCGCGACGGCGCGCAAGGTCGCCGCGTCGCTCAAGTTCCACCGGCTGGTCGGCGGCGTCGAGGCGTCGCTGCTGCTCCTCGCCGCCGGGCTGCTCGACGCGTGGCACGGCGACCTGGTGTTCAGCCGCGTCGCCGTCGCCGTCCTCGCGGCCGTCGCGGTCCTGCAGACCGTGCTGCACCTGGCGAGCATCCTCCTCTCGAGCAGGCTCAAGTGACGGCCCCGGCACCGGGCGTCCCCGCGTCGGACGGCACCGCCCCCAAGGCCCGCGGCCCGCGCCTGGGCGCGGTCGTGCTGACCATGGGCGACCGCCCCGAGCCGCTGGCCGCGCTGCTGGCCTCGGTCGCGGGACAGCACGGCGACCCGATCGACGTCGTGGTCGTCGCCAACGGCGGCCCCGTGCCGGACGTCGCGACGGCCGACGGCCGGGTGCGCACCATCGGGCTGCCCGAGAACGTCGGTATACCCGCGGGCCGCAACGTCGGCGCGGCGGCACTGGACGTCGACGTCGTGCTGTTCCTGGACGACGACGGCGACCTGCCCGACCCCGGCGTCGCCGAGCTGCTGCGCGCCGCGTTCACCGCCGACCCGCGGCTCGGCATCGTCAGCTTCCGCATCGTCGACCCGGAGACGCAGACCACGCAGCGCCGGCACGTGCCGCGGCTGCGGGCCGGCGACCCGACCCGCTCGGGCCCGGTGACCACGTTCCTCGGCGGCGCGTGCGCCATACGCGCCGACGTGATGGCGGAAGCCGGCGGCCTGCCCGACGACTTCTTCTACGCGCACGAGGAGACCGACCTCGCGTGGCGCGCGCTCGACCACGGCTGGTCGCTCGACTACCGCGCCGACATCGTGCTCACCCACCCCGCCACCTCGCCCGCGCGGCACGCGGTCTACCACCGCATGAACGCACGCAACCGGGTGTGGCTCGCGCGCCGCAACCTGCCGTGGCCGCTGGTCCCCGTCTACCTCGGGTCGTGGGCGGTGCTCACGGTGGCCCGCGGCTCGTCGCGCGCCGGCCTGCGCGCGTGGGCGGACGGCTTCCGGGAAGGGTGGAGGGAGCCGTGCGGACCGCGCCACCCGATGGCGTGGCGGACCGTATGGCGGATGACGAGGCTCGGGAGACCGCCGGTCGTGTGACCGGTGGCCGCCCCGGCGGCCCGTGGCTGGTGAACCAGGCAACCCACTGATGAGAAAGTGTCAATGTGGCCAATAGCGCGCACGCCGACACCCTCCCGCCGGGAGGGCACGCGGCCGACGACGAAGGCGAGCTCGCGCTCAAGGACCTCGCTGCCCGGTACGGGCTGAGCGTCAGCGGCGCGCGCCCCGGGCTGGTGCCGTACACCCGCCAGCTGTGGCAGCGCCGCCACTTCATCGTGGCCTTCGCGAACGCGAAGACGCGCGCCGCCTATGCGACGGCGCAGCTGGGCCAGCTGTGGCAGATCCTCACCCCGCTGTTCAACGCGGCGATCTACTACCTGGTCTTCGGCCTGATGCTGAAGAGCGACAAGGGCGTCCACAACTACATCGCCTTCCTGGTCACCGGCATCTTCATCTTCACGTTCACGCAGAGCGCGGTGCTGGCCGGCACCCGGTCGATCAGCGACCAGCTGCCGCTGATCCGCGCGCTGCACTTCCCGCGCGCGTGCCTGCCGATCTCGTTCACCGTCGTCCAGCTCCAACAGCTGCTGATCTCGATGCTCGTGCTGTGCGGCATCGTGCTGGGCACCGGCGAGCCGGTCACGCTCAAGTGGCTGCTCATCATCCCGGCGCTGGCGCTGCAGTTCGTGTTCAACACGGGGCTGAGCATGATCGTCGCGCGGATCGGCGCGCAGGTCACCGACATGAAGCAGCTCATGCCGTTCCTGCTGCGCACCTGGCTGTACGTCAGCGGCGTGTTCTACAGCATCTCCGTGTTCACCAGGAAGGCGCCGGAAGCGGTGCGGTGGATGCTGGAGGCCAACCCGGCGGCCGTCTACATCGAGCTGGCCCGGGACGCGCTCGTGGAGAGCCACCACAAGATTCCCATGCACACGTGGGCACTCGGCGTCGGCTGGGCGCTGGTGATCGGCATCGGCGGCTACGTGTGGTTCTGGCAGGCGGAGGAGAAGTACGGCCGTGGCTGATCGCAACGTCGCCCCCACCGTGGTCGTCGACGACGTCCACCTCGTCTACCGCGTGCACGGCGCGTCGTCCGGCAAGGGCAGCGCCACGTCCGCGTTCTCCCGTCTGCTCACCCGCAAGAAGGCGGCCGGCGTCACCGAGGTCCACGCGGTGCGCGGCGTCAGCTTCGTCGCCCGCCGCGGCGAGGCGATCGGCCTGATCGGGCGCAACGGCTCGGGCAAGAGCACGCTGCTGCGCTGCATCGCGGGCCTGCTGCCGCCGACCCAGGGGAAGATCTACACGGACGGCCAGCCGTCGCTGCTCGGCGTCAACGCGGCGATGATGAACGACCTGACCGGCGAGCGGAACATCGTGCTCGGCTGCCTCGCGATGGGCATGACCAAGCAGGAGGTCGCGGCGCGCTACGGCGACATCGCGGCGTTCTCCGGCATGGACGACTACAACGGCAAGGACTTCACCAAGCTGCCGATGCGGACGTACTCGTCCGGCATGGCGGCCCGGCTCCGGTTCTCCATCGCCGCCGCCAAGTCGCACGACGTGCTGATGATCGACGAGGCGCTGGCCACCGGCGACCGCGCGTTCCAGCTGCGCAGCGAGGCGCGCATCCGCGAACTGCGCGAAGAGGCGGGCACCGTCTTCCTCGTGAGCCACGGCATGAAGTCGATCCGCGACACGTGCGAGCGGACGATATGGCTCGACAAGGGGATCATCAAGATGGACGGGCCGACCGAAGAGGTCGTCGCGGCGTACGAGAAGAGCGCCTGACCACAGGTTCGGGAGGGAACCGCACAGACCTCCCGAACGTGATCTTCAAGGACGTTCTTCTCGGGAGGTAACCCCACGTGACGCTGCACGCCGTGCCGGCCGCCGTGACCGACGCCGCCCCGGTGCCCCTGGCTTCGGGCGACAACGCCGACCTCGACGTCCTGCGCGGTGTGAACGGCCTCGCCGACCACACCACGTGGGCCAACGGGTTCATGGAGTTCCTGGGGGAGTACGGGCTCCTGGCGGCGCTCGGCGTGGTGCTCGGCATCGCGTGGTTCCGGGCCCGCCGGCGGCCGGACAACGACGTGGCGGTCGCGGGCGTGCTGTGGGCGCCGCTCGCGGCGCTGATCGCCGAGCTCGCCAACATGCCGCTGCGTGACCTGGTCGACCGGCCCCGGCCGTTCGTGACGCACGCGGACATCACCGTGCTGGTCGAGGGCAAGGACGATCCGTCCTTCGCGTCCGACCACGCGCTGCTGACCATGGCGATCGCGGTCGCGCTGCTGCTCGTCGACCGGCGGCTGGGCGCGGTCGCCGCACTGATCGCGGTCCTGCAGGGCTTCTGCCGGCTGTACGTCGGCGTGCACTATCCGACGGACGTGCTGGGCGGGTTCGCGCTCGGGGCGCTGGTCGCGCTCGCGCTGTCGCCGCTCGCGCTGCGGGGGCTGATTCCGGTCGTGCGGAAGGCCGAAGGGACTGTGCTCCGGCCGCTGGTGACGGCCCGCGCGGCGGCCTGACGCGCGGGTCGCACATTCATCCGGTCGGGGCAAACAGTCCGGTTCCGCCCCGGAGCGCGGGTCGTTCCTGTCAGACTCGCCGCGTCCGGTGATCGGATCATCACATCCGATGCGTCACCCCTCCGCGCAGTGCCGGACGGCTTCCGCCTGCCGTCCTCCCGAGGGGTTCCACCGTGCCCGAGTCCGTTGTCTCAGTGCCCGTCCGCCTGTTCGCACCGCTCTTCGCCGCCGCCGTCCTGAGCCTGGCCGCCACGGGCCACGCACAGGCGACCGCCGCCACCCCGCAGCCGCCGAGCACCGACCAGATCCAGGCCGCGCTGAGCCACGTCGTCGACCTGCAACTGCTGCAGCCGACCTGCGGCGAGCCCGGCGCACTGACCGCCGCCGCCGTCCGCGCGCTCGACACCCTCGGCGTCGAGGCCAAGACGACCGGGCTGCGCAAGGTCGACCTCGGCCCGCTCGGCTGGATCGGCATCGGCGAGCAACTGCCGGGCCACGCCGTCGCGCTGGACGTCCATCTCCTCCCGCAGGGCCCGGTGCCGGTCAACGTGACCCTGGGCGACAAGCCCTGCCCCGCGCACCCGACCTCGCGCGCCCTCCCCGCGACGTCGGCGCCCGCGGCACCGACGACCGCCCCGGCCCCCGCGACCGGTCGTGCCGTACCGGCTCCGGCGAGCCTCGCGCACACCGGGAGCGACACCCCGACGTGGCCCTATCTGGCGGGCGGCGTCGGCCTGTTCGCGGTGGGCGCCGCCGCCGCGGCGACGGCCGCGAGGCGTCGCCGGGCGTCGTGACGCCGCTTCCCTCCTGACGCCGGAGCAGGCGCGCGTCGACCGTCCCCGTTCGCGCGGTGCGCGGCGTATGCCCCCTCACGCCCCTGTTGCCGCACGTCACCCGCGGCCCCTGAGCTGCGCCGAGGGTGCCGCTTCGGTTACGGTCTGGTGGGGACGCCGGCCGGCACGGGGGACCGTGCGGCCCTGCGGCGGGGGTGGCGCGCCGTGTCACGGAGGGACTTTGAGGACATGGGCGATGCGGACACCGGCGACGGTGCCGACCCGGCGGGTGACGCGGCCCGGCTCGGGGCGCGGCTGAGCCTGCGCGAGCAGGTCGCGCGGGCGATCCGGTCCGCTCTGGTGGCCGGCGAGATGCGGCCCGGCGTGGTGTATTCGGCGCCGGGACTGGCCGTGCGGTTCGGCGTGTCGGCGACCCCCGTGCGCGAGGCGCTGCTCGACCTCGCCAAGGACGGACTCGTGGAGCCCGTGCGCAACAAGGGCTTTCGGGTCCGGGCGCTGTCCGCCCACGACGCCGACGAGATCCACCGGCTGCGCTGCCTCCTGGAGATCCCGACGGTCGTGGAGCTGGCCAGGACCGGCGTCGCCGACGCGATGCCGATGCTGCGCGGGCTCGCCGACGACATCGTCAACGCGGTCAAGCGCGGCGACGTGCTCGCCTACGTGGACGCCGACCAGCGGTTCCACGCCTGTCTGTTGGAGCTGTCGGGGAACCAGCGCCTGGTCCGCATGGTCGTCGAACTACGGTCCCAGGCACGGCTGTACCGGCTGCGCGCGATGGTCGAGCGCGGCGAGGTCGGCCCGGCGGCGGAGGAGCACCACGAGATCCTCGACGCCGTCGAGGCGTGCGACCCGGCGGAGACAGGCCGGTTGATGGAACGTCACCTCGCGTGGTCCCGGCGGCTGCAGCCGGACGACAGCGCGGACGACGCCGGGGAATCCGAGGAGATTCCGCCCGCGCACCCGTGACCCCGGCACCTCCCGCTCGTTCTCCCGGTCGAGCGGTGTCGCGCCCGTCGTGCGCGCGCCCGCGCGGCCGTACGGGTCCGAGCAGGTTTTCCGTCATCGGGAGTCGTGGGATGAAGGTCCGGATCGTGCTGACCGGCGTCTGCGTGGGCGCACTGGGGCTGACCGGCTGTGGCGGCGGGGGAGGCGGCGGTGCAGAACCGGCCGCCGCCGGGTCGCCGGAGGCGGTGGCCGCGGTGCGGGCCGCGACGGCCACCACGATCGCCGCCGGCAGTTCGCGTACGAAGACGACGATGACGATGGAGTCCGGCGGCCGGAGCGTGACGCTCAACGGCGAGGGGCTGTTCGACTACAGCCGCAGGGTCGGCACGGTGAGCCTGGAGGTCCCGAAGGACTCGGGGCTGACCGGCCCGTTGCAGGAGATCGTGACGCCCGAGGCGCTGTACATGAAGAACGCGTCGCCGGGCATCCCCGCCGACAAGTGGGTGCGGATCGACGCGAACGGCCTCGCCGACGGCAACCTCATCAGCGGCGGCAGCGCCGACCCGACCACGTCGTTCGAAATACTGCGCGGTGTGAACGACGACGTGCGGCAGATCGGCGTGGAGAAGCTCGGTGACGCGCAGGTGCGGCACTTCAAGGGCACCCTCGACATCCGCAAGGCGCACGACGCGACCCCGGAGAACCGCCGCGCGCCGCTCGCGGCCGCGCTGAAGAGCTTCTCCAGCACCACGATTCCGTTCGAGGTGTACCTGGACGACCAGGGCCGGCTGCGCAAGGTGCAGGAGGAGTTCAACCTCGCGCCGGGCGGCGCCCCGGCCGGCAAGGACGCCAAGGGCCAGACGGCGAAGGTGGTTTCGGCGGCCGAGCTGTACGACTTCGGGGTGCCGGTGCAGGTGCAGCAGCCGCGTCCCGAGGACCTGTACGTCGCGCCGTCCGCGCAGAAGCCGCCGGCCGCGGCGGCGCCCCCGTCGTCGTCCGCGTCCCCGACCGGACGCAAGCCCTGAGCGGCTCCCGACCGCATTTCGTGCGCCCCGCCGGGCCGGTGCCCGCGTGGGGCGTATGGCGTAATGGTCCGGACCACCCCGTGCGCCGGTGGCGCGCCGCCCCGTGAGCGGGCGCACCCCCGGGGGCGGGCGGTGCGCAAATGGCCCATGCGTGTCATGCGCCCGGGCGGGCCGCGACCCTAGGCTTGGTACGCCCGGACGGGCGGACGCGCCCGCTCGTCTACGCCGATTCGAGGAGGTGGTGTGGGTGACGCCATTCTCTGATGTGCGCGTGCACGACCTCGTGATCTTCGACGAGATCGAGCTCTACGGCGAGCTGATCATCGCGGCGTCGCAGAGCGAAGGCCCGTTGTCCGCCGCGGAGATCGACGCGGTGCTGGGTCTGGGCGCCGCACGTCAGGCGGCCCGCCCCGCGGCGGCCGCGTGGTCCGAGTGCCCCGACGGGCCGGGCCGGCGTACCTGACGCCGGCCGACCCGCGGGCCGACCCGTCGCGCGCCGTCCGTGCGGCGCGGTTCAGGACCTGACGAGGCGCGCGATCGCCTGCGAGGCCTCCTTGACCTTCGCGTCCGCCTCGGGCCCGCCCTGCTCGACGGCGTGCGCGACGCAGTGCGCCAGGTGCTCCTCGAGCATGCTGAGCGCGAAGGCCTGCAGCGCCTTGGTCGCGGCGGAGACCTGCGTGAGCACGTCGATGCAGTACTCGTCCTCGGTCACCATGCGCTGCAGCCCGCGCACCTGGCCCTCGATGCGGCGGAGCCGCTTGAGATGCTCGTCCTTGCGCGGGCTGTAGCCGTGCCCCGCGTGGGTGTGCCCGGCCGCCTGCTCCTTGCCCTGGGTGTCGACCGCTGTGGTGTCCATACCGCAAACTTACCCCCGGGGGGTATTTTCGGCAAGCGGTGCGCGCTTCTGAGGCACGCTCCCGCCCCGGGCCCGCAGTGTGACTTCCGCAACATCGCGCAAGGTGCGGGAACCCGGTGGCCCGGACGACGGTACGTCCCCTTATCTTCCCCCGCACCGCCCGTCCGCCGCACGGGAGCGGCCGATTCCGGTTGCCGGCGCACGTCGCCCGGATGCCTCTTGGTGGTGGCGCGCGTGCACCCTGTCACGCCCGGGTACCAGGCGTGAGGTGTCGCGTCCCCCTGGTTTGTGAACCCGCGGTGACAAGCGCCTAGCATCGTCAGGACCGCATTCCTCATCCCGGAGATCTCTGTGCGATTGCGTCTGACCCCCAGGGAGACGAGCTTCTACGACATGTTCGCCACATCGGCGGACAACCTCGTCACCGGATCCAAGCTCCTGACCGAGCTGCTCGGCGCCGACGTCTCCGCACGACCGGAGATCGCCGAACGGATGCGGGCTGCCGAGCACGCCGGCGATGACGCGACCCACGCGATCATGCGCCAGCTCAACTCGTCGTTCATCACGCCGTTCGACCGCGAGGACATCTACACCCTGGCCTCGCAGCTCGACGACATCATGGATTACATGGACGAGGCCGTCGACCTCGTCGTGCTGTACCAGCTCGACGAGCTCCCGGCCCAGGTCGCGGACCAGATCGAGGTGCTGGTGCGGGCCGCGGAGCTGACCGCCGAGGTCATGCCGCGGCTGCGCACCATGAAAGACCTGACCGAGTACTGGATCGAGGTCAACCGGCTGGAGAACCAGGCCGACCAGATCCACCGCAAGCTGCTCGCGCACCTGTTCAGCGGCAAGTACGACGCGCTGACGGTGCTCAAGCTCAAGGGGATCGTCGACGCCCTCGAAGAGGCCGCCGACGGTTTCGAGCACGTCGCGAACACCATCGAGACCATCACGGTCAAGGAGTCCTGACCGGTGGATCTCGTCCTGTTGGCGACCATCGCGATCGTCGTGATCGCGCTGGCGTTCGACTACACCAACGGGTTCCACGACGCGGCCAACGCCATAGCCACCTCGGTGTCGACCCGGGCGCTCACGCCCCGGGCCGCGCTGGCGATGGCCGCCGTCATGAACCTGGCCGGCGCGTTCGCGGGTGAACAGGTCGCGAAAACGGTCGGCAAAGGCATCATCGCCGCACCCCAGGGCGACCAAGGCCTGGTGATCGTGGCGGCCGCGTTGTTCGGCGCGATCGCCTGGAACCTCATCACATGGCGGCTCGGCCTGCCGTCGTCCTCCACGCACGCCCTCATCGGCGGCCTGGTCGGTGCGGCGCTCGCGGGGGCGCAGACCGTGTACTGGAGCGGTGTCGTCGACAAGGTGGTCATTCCGATGATCGTCTCGCCGATCATCGGCTTCACCGTGGCGTACCTGCTCATGGTCGCGATCCTGTGGGCGTTCCGGCGCCGCAACCCGCACAAGGTGACCCGCGGCTTCCGCGTCGCGCAGACCGTCTCGGCGGCCGGCATGGCCTTCGGCCACGGCCTCCAGGACGCGCAGAAGACCATGGGTCTGATCGTCATGGCGCTGGTGGTCGGGGGCTACCAGACCGACTACGACGTGCCGATCTGGGTGACCGTCGCTGCGGCGTGCGCGATCAGCGCGGGCACCTACGCGGGCGGCTGGCGCATCATGCGCACCCTCGGCCGCCGCATCATCGAGCTCGACCCGCCGCGCGGCTTCGCCGCAGAGGCGACCGCCGCCGGCGTCCTGTACACCACGGCGTTCGTCTACCAGGCCCCGGTCTCGACGACGCACACCATCACCTCGTCGATCCTCGGCGCCGGCGCGACCAAGCGCCTGTCCGCGGTCCGTTGGGGTGTGGCCGGCAACATCGTCAGCGCCTGGGTGCTGACCATTCCGGCCGCCGCGCTCGTCTCGGCCGCCTCGTACGGCATCCTGGCGCTGATCTTCCTGTAAGCCGTCCGCCGGCCGCGACGTCGCACGGAGCGGGCGGGACACGGCCGGACGCAGGCCCGGCACGACGCGAGAGGGCGGTTCCCCGCGGAGCATCCGCGGGGAACCGCCCTCTCGCACGTCGTGCGCCAAAACCGGCCGCCGTCCTCGGTGCCGGCCGGATCAGCCGAAGCGGCCGGCGATGTAGTCGGCGGTCGCCTCGACCTCGGGCGCCGAGAAGATCTTCTCGGTGTCGCCGATCTCCACCAGCTTGCCGGGCAGGCCCGGGCCGGCCAGGTTGAAGAAGGCGGTGCGGTCGCTGACGCGGGCCGCCTGCTGCATGTTGTGCGTGACGATGACGATCGTGTACCGCTCCTTGAGCAGCGCGATCAGGTCCTCGATCGCGAGCGTGGAGATCGGGTCGAGCGCCGAGCACGGCTCGTCCATGAGCAGCACCTGCGGCTCGACGGCGATCGCGCGGGCGATGCACAGCCGCTGCTGCTGGCCGCCGGACAGCCCGGAACCGGGCTTGTTGAGGCGGTCCTTGACCTCGTTCCACAGGTTCGCGCCGCGCAGCGAGCGCTCGACGATGGCGTCGAGGTCGCCCTTCTTCTTGATGCCGTTCAGGCGCAGGCCCGCCGCGACGTTGTCGTAGATCGACATCGTCGGGAACGGGTTCGGGCGCTGGAACACCATGCCGACCGTGCGGCGCACCGCGACCGGGTCGACCGTCGGACCGTACAGGTCCTGGCCGTCCAGCTGCACCGAGCCCTCGACCCGGGCGCCCGGGATGAGCTCGTGCATGCGGTTCAGGGTGCGGATGAAGGTCGACTTGCCGCAGCCGGAGGGGCCGATGAACGCCGTGACCGTCCGGGGCTCGATGGTCATCGAGATGTCCTCGACGGCCAGGTGGCTGCCGTAGTAGGCGTTGAGTCCGGAGATTTCGATGCGCTTGGTCATGCCTGCCTCGTCACGGGCACCGGTGCCCGGGGTCGGTGTCTTCTGTCGCGGTTCGGGGATTCGGGTGGTCGCCACGGTCATCGCCCTGCCTTCGGGGCCTTCCACCGCGCGATCAGACGCGCGACGAGGTTGAGGAGCATCACGATGATGATGAGCGTGAGCGCCGCGGCCCACGCGCGGTCGGGGGCGAACCGGCTGCCGCTGTGGTTCTGGTCGAACACGAACAGCGGGATCGAGCTCTGCCACCCCGAGAACGGGTCGGTGTTGATCGACTGCGACAGGCCGACGAGCAGCAGCAGCGGCGCCGTCTCGCCGATGACGCGGGCGATCGAGAGCATGACGCCCGTGATGATGCCGCCGATCGCGGTCGGCAGGACCACCTTGAGGACGGTGCGCCACTTCGGCACACCGAGCGCCAGGCTCGCCTCGCGCAGTTCGTTCGGGACGAGCTTCAGCATCTCCTCGGCGGACCGCACCACCGTCGGCAGCATCAGGATCGCGAGGGCCAGCGAGCCGGCGAAGCCGGACGCCTCGAAGCCGAGCGCGAGGATCCAGAACGCGTAGACGAACAGGCCCGCGACGATCGACGGGACACCCGTCATGACGTCGACGAAGAAGGTGATCGTGCGCGCGAGCCGGCCACGGCCGTACTCGACGAGGTAGATCGCGGTCAGTAGGCCGAGCGGGACGGCGATCAGTCCGGCCAGGCCGACCTGCTCCAGCGTGCCGATGATGGCGTGGTAGATGCCGCCCTTGTCGTCGCGCGGGCCGACGCCGTTCATCGAGTGGCTGAGGAACTCGGGGGAGAGCTTCTCCCAGCCCTGCTGGACCGTGTACCAGAGGATCGACACCAGCGGGACGACCGCGACCACGAACGCGGAGTACACGATGCTGGTGGCCAGGCGGTCGCTCGCGCGGCGGCGGTCCTCGATCTGCCACGAGGCCAAGCTGACCACGACGACGTAGAACAGGCCGGCGAAGAAGCCGCCGAGCGCCCAGTTGCCCTGCACGGCCTTGGTGAGCAGGCCGACGCCGACGGCGGCCACGGCCACCGCCCACGGAATCCACGTGGGCATGCTGCGGCGGGTCAGCTGGAGCGGCTTGGGCTCCGCGGGGGGCGCGGCGGTGTCCGTCTTGACGATGCTCATGCGTTCGCCCCCGAGAACTCCTTGTGGCGGTTGATGACGACGCGCGCGGCACCGTTCACCAGCAGGGTGAGCACGAACAGCACGAGGCCGGAGGCGATGAGCGCCCCCCGGCCCAGGTCGTTCGACTCGGCGAACTGGTTCGCGATGTTCGCGGCGATCGTGTTCCCGCCAGGGTCCAGGATCTTGTACGTGAACTCCTGGCTGCTGGACAGCACCATCGCGACCGCGATGGTCTCGCCCAGCGCACGGCCGAGGCCGAGCATCGAGGCGCTGATGATGCCCGGCTTGCCGAACGGGAGCACCGCGGTGCGGATCATCTCCCAGCGCGTCGCGCCGAGCGCGAGCGCGGCCTCCTCGTGGGCGCGCGGCACCTGGAGGAAGACCTCGCGGGTCACCGCGGCGATGATCGGGAGGACCATGATCGCCAGGATGATGCCGCAGGTGAACAGCGTGCGGGCGGTGGTTCCCGTCTCGTCCTTGTCGAAGATCGGGATCCAGCCGAGGTAGTCGCTCAGCCAGGTGTGCAGGCCGAGCAGCTTCGGCGAGAGGAACACCAGGCCCCACAGGCCGAAGACGACCGAGGGGACCGCCGCCAGCAGGTCGACGATGTACCCCAGGGTCTGCGCCACGCGCCGGGGCGCGTAGTGCGTGATGAAGAGAGCCACCCCCACCGCCACCGGGACCGCGATGAGCATCGCGATTCCGGCGCTGATGACCGTGCCACCGACCAGACCCGCGACACCGAAGGCGGGCTTGCTGCCGTCGGTGACCCAGGTCGAGTCGGTCAGGAAGTTCCCGTTGTTGTCGCCTAGCGCGTCCAGCGCCTTGACGACGAGGAACACCGCGATGCCGGCCATGATGACCAGCAGCGTGATGCCCGCGCCGCGCGACAGGCCGAGGAACACCCTGTCGCCGAGCCGTACCTGGGTCTTGTTGGGCTTCGCGTCGGCGCCGTGGGCCTGGTCGGCCTTGGGGCTCCGGCGGCTGCCGGAGTCGCGCTGGGCGTTGTCGCGCGACTCCGGCGTGATGGAGGTGGACATCTCTTCTCCGTGGCTGTCGATCAGGGCTGGTGCCGGATCAGGACAGGGCGGCGACCGCGGTGCGGACCTTGGTGGCGATCTCGGCGGGGAGCGGCGCGTAGCCGTTCTTCGCGAGGATCGACTGGCCCTCCTCGCTCGAGGTGTAGGTCAGGAAGGACTTCACCAGCGGGAGCTTGTCCGCCGGGGTGCCCTTCTCGCACGCGATCTCGTAGGTCACCAGGACGATCGGGTAGGCACCCTCGGCCTTGGTCGCGTAGTCGAGCTGCAGCTTCAGGTCGTTGCCCGTGCCGGTGATCTTGGCCGCGGAGACGGCCTTGCCGGCCGCCTCGGGGGTGAGCTTGACCGGCGCGGCGGCACCGGTGTTGATCTGCGCGACGCCCAGGCCGGCGTTCTCCGCGAAGGAGCCCTCCATGTAGCCGATGGCGCCCGCGGTCGTCTTCACGACGTTCGCGACACCGTCGCTGCCCTTGGCGCTCTGGCCCTCCTGGCTCGGCCAGTCCTGCGACGGGGCCGCGGCCCACGCGTCGCCGCCGGCGGCCTTGAGGTACTTGGTGAAGTTCTCGGTGGTGCCGGACTTGTCCGAGCGGTGCACGGCCTGGATCGGCGTGCTGGGCAGCGTCGCCTTCGGGTTCAGCGCCTTGATCTCGGCGGCGTCCCAGGTCTTGATCTGGCCGGCGAAGATGCCGGCGATCGTCTTCGCGTCCAGGACCAGGTCCTTGACGCCCGAGACGTTGTACGCGACCGCGATCGGGCCGGTCACCATCGGGAGGTTGATCGCCGGGGTGCCCTTGCACGCGGCGGTGCCCTTGGCGACGTCCGCGTCCGCGATCGACGCGTCGGAGCCGGCGAACGCGACCTGCGAGTCGAAGAACGCCTGGCGGCCCGCGCCGGAACCGTTGCCGTTGTACTCGACCTTGGCGCCCGAGCACTTCTGCTGGAAGGCCTTGACCCACTCGTCCATCGCGTTCTTCTGCGCGCTGGAGCCGGCGCCCTGCAGGGTGCCGGTCGGGCAGTCGAGCTTGGCCGGAGCTGCGGCGGAGGAAGAGCCACCAGGCGGGTTGGCGGCGTTCGTCGTCTCGCCCGACGCCGGCTTGTCGCTGTTGTCGTCGGAGCCGCAGGCGGTGAGCGTGAGCGCGCCGGCGACGGCTATCGCGGCGAAGGCGGCGCTGCGCCGAGCGAGTCGGGGCCGAGTGGTCACGGCTGTTCCTTCCGATTGCTTCAAGAGCCTCGCGATGACCACGGTGGTCACCGTCGATGCCGACGTTAGGTCGCACGTGTGAAGCAAACGACGGGGGAAAGTGAACCGAGCGTGAACACAGGCAGGCCATCAGGGTTCACGCGACGGGCCCGGTTTCGCCGCCGCGCGGCTCGGGCGCGACGCGCTGATCAGGGCGTTTACCAGCGTTTTTGGGCGGTGTTCATCCTGTGTTCACAGTCGTTGAGGCTTCCGTTCCGCCCGCTGTGTCCGTTTCTTGACCGCGGCGCGACCGGACGGTGGTCACCCCTCCGTCGGATACGGGGCGTGACGATCGACGGCCGCCACCGCGCCCCCGTCGACGTGCAGCGCGACGAACTCACCGGGCAGCAGGAGCTCGTCCGACGCCCTCCCGGGCTGCGCCGCGTGCCCCACCGCGCCGAGCAGCGCGGGCAGCACCGGGCGGTGCGTGCACACGATCACCGGGCCGCCCTCGGCGACCAGCACCTTGATCAGCTCCGCCGCGGCACCCGGCTGCTCCGCGTGCCCCTCCTCCGACAGCGCCGGCACCACCTCGACGGCGACGCCCGCCCGGATGCAGTACGGGTCGACCGACTCCAGGCAGCGCAGCGACGGCGAACTGAGCACCGCCGCCGGACCGTACGCGGCCAGCACCTCGCCCAACCGGTCGGCCTGCGCCCGCCCCGCGGCGGTCAGCGGCCGGTCCGCGTCGGCGTCCCGGTGCGCCGCGCGCGCCACCGCGCCGCAGTGCCGCAGCACGATCACCGGCGCCGTCGCGAACGGCACCGCGGTCAGCTCGGCGGTCAGCTTGGCGTCCCGGCGGTACGACATGAGCGTGCCGACCTCGTCGGGCGGCAGCCACACCAGCCGGTCCACCTCGCGGTTGGCCAGGAACCGCCCGGCGCGTGCCTCGGCCGCCCAGTAGCGGACCAGCTTCAGGCGCTCGCCGACGGCGTACGACTGCACCCCGAGCTCACGGCCGAGCGCGGCGACGAAGCCGGTCTCCTCGTACACCTCGCGCACCGCGGCCATGGCGGCGTGCTCGCCGGGCTCGATCTTGCCCTTCGGCAGCGACCAGTCGTCGTAACGGGGTCTGTGGACGAGCGCCAGCTCGTAGCCGTGCGGGTTGTCGGCGGGACGCCACAGCACGGCGCCCGCGGCGCGCACCGGCGTACGCGCCGCCTCGTCGGACGGGTCGCCGCCGAACCGGCTCATACCGCTCAGTCGCCCCACCGCTCCACCTCGTCGAGCCGGTCCCGAAGCGTCGGCCACACCGTCGCGAAGGTCAGACGCGCCTCGGCGACCGCGAACCGCTGCACCGTGAACAGCTCGCCGAGCACGAACGCGGCCGCACCGCCGATACGCGGCGACAGGGCGAGCTCGCGCGCGACCTCGGCGGCGAGCGCGGCGTCCTGGTGCGTGCCGAGCGACTCGGTGACCTCCTTCATGCGCTTGGCCAGCGACTTCGCCGGCGCGCCGAACTCCGGGACGCACATGTCGGCGGCGTAGCGGGCCCGCTTGCCGAGGATCCGGACGCGGTGCCAGGCCTCGTCGTCCTCGCCGGACAACGGGACGGGGTGGGCATAGGGGACGGCCGCCTCGGCGAGCGGCAGCCCGGCCGCGCCGCGGGCCAGCCTGCGGAACGTCTTCGCGGCCAACGCGGGCACGACCACGGCAGCGGGCCCGTCGGCCTCGGCGGTGAACCCGAGCCCCAGCTCAGGCTCGGCGAGCCGGTCGACCAGCGTCGCGAAGTCCGCCGAGTCGAGTGCCCGCAACGCGGTGGTGTGCCCCGCGGCGAGCCCGCCCCGCAACCGCCGCTCCACCGCCGACCGCGCCCGAGGCGTCCCCGACCGCACCGGCAACTGCTCCAACGCGCCGACCAGGCGCTCGAGCAGCACCTCGTTGTCCCGCTCCCCGGCCAGACAGTCCGCGGCCCACCGCAGATCCACGGCCAGCGCCTGCGCCGCCTCCGGCTCGAGCAACGGCTGGCAGGTCCGCAGCGCACTCCGCATCCGACGAGCCGCCACCCGCATCTGATGCGCCGAATCCTCCCCGTGCTCCCGCACCCGAGGCACCTCGGCCATGAAGGCGGACACCTCACCCCGCAGATGATCGAGCAACACATCCCGCGCGGTCCGCACCGGGGAGCTGCCGCTGCGCGAGGTCTTGCCCCGCTTGCCGGCCGCAGCCTTCGCACCGTGCACCGAGCCCTCGGCCGACGCTACAGACGTGGTGACCTTGCCCGGGGCCCGCTTGCGGCCCTTCCCGGAGCTGCCGCTGTCGGCCGATGCGGCAGGAGCAGGAGCAGGTGCGGGCGCCGCGGCGGGTGCCTCGGCGTCGGCGCGGCTGCGGGCCTGCGGGCTGTCCGCCGACTGCTCGGCGGGTGCTGCGACACGCGCCGACTCGCCGTCGGGTTCGACCACCCCGTCCACGTGGCCGCCGGCCGGTGCCGGTGACGGGGCAGGCTCGCCGGGGGGCTGCTTGCGGCGCTTCGGCTTGCGGTCGGTGGGATTGGGCTTGCCGGGTTTGCGGGGTTTGGTGGGGGGCTTCGGGCGAGGTGGGGTGGGCGCGGGGGTGGAGTCTCCGCGTTGGCGGGGGAGGTGCGGGTCGGGCACCGCGTCCTCCGGGTCCGTGCCGGTTTCGGTACGCCGCTCACTCCGGCCCACGCCGTCGCCTCCTCAGCTCGATGAGGTGGTCCTGTACGTCGCGCAGCACGGCGCCGTCGGGGGCCGTGGCGTGCCGCGTCCACGTCCCATCGGGGCCGAGGTGCCACGAAGCGGTCTCGTCGCTCATGCCGAGTTCGACGAATTCGGCGATCTGGTCCCGGTGTCGGCCGCTCAGGCGTACCGCGGCCTCCACCCGGCGGTCAAGGTTTCGGTGCATGAGATCCGCGGATCCGATCCACACCTCGGGCTCGCCGCCGTTGGCGAAGACCCACACGCGCGAGTGTTCGAGGAAGCGGCCGAGGACGCTGCGGACGCGGATGTTCTCCGACAGCCCCCGAACCCCGGGGCGGATCGCGCAGATGCCGCGGATCCACAGGTCGACGGGCACGCCGGCCTGCGACGCGCGGTACAGGGCGTCGATCACGGTCTCGTCGACGATCGAGTTCGACTTGAGGCGGATGTGCGCCGGCAGCCCCTGCTCGTGGTTGGCCACCTCGCGGTCTATGCGTTCGACCAGCCCGTTGCGCAGCGAGTGCGGCGCGACGAGGAGCCGGCGGAAGGTCTGGGCGCGCGAGTAGCCGGACAGCCGGTTGAACAGGTTCGACAGGTCCTCGCCGACCTGCGGGTCGACCGTCAGCAGGCCCATGTCCTCGTACAGCCGCGCGGTCTTCGGGTTGTAGTTGCCGGTTCCTATGTGGCAGTAGCGGCGCAGCGTGTCGCCTTCCTGCCGGACGACGAGCGACAGCTTGCAGTGCGTCTTGAGCCCGATGACGCCGTGGACGACGTGGCAGCCGGCCTGCTCGAGCTTGCGCGCCCACTCGATGTTGTTGCTCTCGTCGAAGCGCGCCTTCAGCTCGACGAGCACGAGGACCTGCTTGCCGGACTCGGCGGCGTCGATGAGCGCGTCGACGATCGGCGAGTCGCCGGAGGTGCGGTACAGCGTCTGCTTGATGGCCAGCACGTGCGGGTCGGCGGCGGCCTGTTCGAGGAAGGCCTGCACGGAGGTCGCGAACGAGTCGTACGGGTGGTGCACCAGGACGTCGCGCTTGCGCATCGCGGAGAACACGTCCGCCGAGTGCGCGGTCTCGACCTCGGCGAGGTCGCGGTGCGTGCCGGCGACGAACTTGCGGTACTTGAGCTCGGGCCGGTCGAGGTCGGCGATCGCGTGCAGCCCGGTCAGGTCGAGCGGGCCGGGCAGCGGGTAGACCTCCTTCTCGGCGATGCCGAGCTCGCGGACCAGTAGGTCGAGGACCATCGGGTCGATGCTCTCCTCGACCTCCAGGCGCACGGGAGGGCCGAAGCGGCGGCGCATCAGTTCGCGCTCGAGGGCCTGGAGGAGGTTCTCGGCGTCGTCCTCCTCGACCTCCAGGTCCTCGTTGCGGGTGACGCGGAAGGTGTGCCGGCCGATGATCTCCATGCCGGGGAACAGGTCGCCCAGGTGCGCCGCGATGACGTCCTCGAGCGGGACGAACCGCGCGGGGGAGACCTCGACGAAGCGGGCCAGCAGCGGCGGCACCTTCACGCGCGCGAAGTGCTGGTTGCCGGAGCGCGGGTTGCGGACGACGACCGCGAGGTTGAGCGACAGCCCCGAGATATAGGGGAAGGGGTGCGCGGGGTCGACGGCCAGCGGGGTGAGGACCGGGAAGATCCGCTCGCGGAAGAGCGTGTACAGCGACTGGTGCTCGCCCTCGGTCAGGTCGTCCCAGCGCAGGATCTCGATGTCGGCGTCGGCGAGCGACGGCAGCACGTCGTTGTGGAAGCAGGTGGCGTGCCGCGCCATCAGCGAGCGGGAGCGGGTCCAGATGTTCTCCAGGACCTCGCGCGGCTGCAGGCCGCTGGCCGCGCGCACGGCCATGCCGGTGGCGATGCGGCGCTTGAGGCCGGCGACCCGGACCATGAAGAACTCGTCCAGGTTGGACGCGAAGATCGCGAGGAACCGGGCCCGCTCGAGCAGCGGTGTCTCGGGGTCCTCGGCGAGCTCGAGCACCCGCTCGTTGAACGCGAGCCAGCTGGCCTCGCGGTCCAGGAACCGGTCCTTGGGCAGGTCGGAGGGCCCCGAGTCGGCTGAGACGACCGCGACCGCCGGGCCGACCGGATTCGTTTCCCCGTCGTCGGGGACGGGGGAGAGGTGGCGGGGTCGAGCGGAGGCGGGCAGATCGGCGGTCATCTGATGATCCTCCCTCGGCTCGGTGTCTCCACGGTAAAAAGGAAACGACTCCCCGGAAACCGGAGAGCCGTCCCGCTGCGCTTTCCGGTCGGGCGTCGGCCCGTCCGGCGGGGGCAGTGCGTGGGTGTTTTCGGGGTCCGCGGCCGTGCGGGCGCGGTCCGGTCAGTCCTCCTGCTTCCGGTACATCACATCCACCGTATGCACGCGGAAGCCGAGACGCGTATAGACGCTGACCGCGGCTTCGTTGTCGGCGTCCACATACAGCAGCACCTCCGCCAGCGGGCCGCCGTCGGCCTCGGTCTGGGCGAGGTGGCGCAGGCCCACGGCGGTCAGCACCTTGCCGAGGCCGCCGCCCTGGGCGGCCGGGTCGACGCCGACGACGTACACCTCGCCGAGCGCGCCCTCGTCGGCGGTGGCCGGGTGGACCTTGGTCCAGTGGAAGCCGACCAGCCGGCCCGACGCGTCCTCGGCGAGGAAGAATCCGGCCGGGTCGAACCACGGCTCGGCGATGCGGCGGCGCAGGTCGTCCAGCGTCCAGGCGCCCTGCTCGGGGTGGTGCGCGAACGCCTTGGCGTTGATCGCGAGCCACGCCTCGTCGTCGCGGCCCGGCACGAAGGTCCGGATCGTCACGCCGGGCGGCGGCGGGGTCTCCGGCACGGCGAGGTCGGTCGCGCGGCGCATCTGCCACAGCTCGCGGAACGCCGTGAAACCGAACTCGGCCGCCAGGTGCTCGGCGGCGGGCTGCTTGCCGTGCGCCCACACCCGGAGCCTGCCGGTCGCGTCGCGGTGCCGGGCCTCCTCCCACAGCGCGCCGACCAGTTTCCGGCCGTCGCCGCGGCCGCGGTCGGCGGGGGCGACCACGAGCTCGCCGGACGGGCCGTCGTGCGGGTCGGAGAGGTCGAGGTGCGCGTACCCGGCGACGGTGCCGTCGGCGCGGCGCAGCAGCAGCTCCCGCGTGCCGGGCGCGCCGTGCCGCAGCTCGAGCCGGGTCTGCTCGGACAGCGGCGACGCGCCGTCGACGCGGGCGGCCTCCTCGGCGAGGGCGAGGACGGCGACGACGTCCGCGGCGTCCGCGCGGTCCACGCCCTCGACGTACGTCGCCTCCGACGAGCCGGACGCGGGGTCGGCCGCCTGGCCGGTTTCAGAGTGGGTCTCCTCGTGCACCATGCCCCAACCGTACGGCGCACGCCGGTGCCCGACGGCGAGGCGGTGCGCGCCATCCCCCGTTCCGGCCTGGGGTTTTCCCTCGTCCTGCCCGGCAAATCACCGCAATATTGGCGAACCTGGGCAGCAACTGCCAGTATGGCCAATCGACTTCAACGGGAAGGGCCGCGATGCCGGTAGCGTGTCGAGGCTTGCGAGTACCCGCCGACCAGCCCCCCACGTCGAACAGGAATGACCAATGTCGTACGCGCCTCCGACAGGACCGCACGGCGGCATACCCCAACAGCAGCCCTGGGGTGCCGCGCCTCCTCCCCCGCCGTACAGCGGCCCGGCCGCGCCCAGGAAGCTCCTGGTGGGGGCCGTCGGGTTCCTCATCGTCGCCGCGGTGGTGTCGGTCTTCGTGTTCTACGTGCTGTGGGGCGACAACATGGTGAAGGAGACGGGTTTCACCGGCACGGACGATCTGAAGGAACTCCCGGCCCCGAAGGGCATGGGCGTGACCGCGCCGCTCGTTCCCGGCGCGTCGGTCGCGGGGGGTGGCGCGTGACGACTCCGCCGTCGTTCCAGATCCCGGACGACAACGAGGACCCGAACAACCCTCGTCGGCAGCAAGGGCAGCAGGGGCAGCAGCCGCAGCAGGGGCAGCAGCCGCCGTCCTTCGCCCCGCCGCCCGCCAGCCAGCCGCAGCAGGGGGCACCGTCGTTCGGTCCGCCGCAGGGTGCGCCGTCGTCGTACGGTCCGCCGCCGCAGAGCGGCCCGTCCTCGTACGGTCCGCCGCCGCAGAGCGGCCCGTCCTCGTACGGTCCGCCTCCGCAGAGCGGCCCGTCGTCGTACGGTCCGCCGCCCGGCCAGGCACAGCAGCAGCCGTACACGCCGCCGCAGTCCGCGCAACCTCCGTACGTGCCCCCGCAGTCGGCGCAGCCGCCGTACGTGCCGCCGCAGTCCCAGCCGCAGCCGCAGTGGTCGGGCGGGGGCGGCGGCGGGTACGCCGGCGCGCCCGCCGGGCCGGGCAACGCGTACGCGCCGTGGGGCCAGCCGCCGCCCGGGAACATGCCGCCGCCGAGCGGTCCGCAGACGGGCGGGCCGGTTCCGCCGGGTGCGAACCCGCCGCCGGGGCAGGCGTTCTCGCCCGCGAACATGCCGCCGCCGTCGGGCCCGGCGAACAGTGGCGCCTTCCCGCCTCCGGGCGGGCCCGGGGCCTTTCCGCCGCCCGGGGCTCCGGCCGGGTACCCGCCCCCGGGCCAGATGCCTCCGCCCGGCGCGGTCCCGCCGCCGCGCGGCCGCCAGGCCGCCGCGCCGCCGGTGCCGACCGGCCCGCTGCCGACGGACGCGGAGCGACGGGACATGCACCTGGGGCCGCCGCGTGCACAGCGCCCCGGGAAGCGCAAGCGCTCGCTGCTGATCCCGGTCGCCGTCGTGTGCCTGCTCATCGCGGCGTCGGCGACGGCCGGGGCGATCAAGCAGGCGACCAAGGACAAGAACGACGGTCTCGGCGAGGCGCTGGCCAAGGGCACCGTGCAGTGGTCGATCATGGACGGCCGGGACGGCCCCGCGCCGGACCCGGCCGCGAACGCGTCGATCACGCCCGGCACATGGTTCTCCGGCGACAACATCGTGGTCACCGAGTCGAACCGGATCGTCGCCTACAACATGGACACCGGCAAGGTCGCCTGGGAGTACAAGTCGGGTTCGGGCGACGCGTCTCTGGTGTGCATGGCGGCGCCGCAGTTCGACGACAAGACGGCGATCGTCGCGTTCGGCCCCAAGGACGGCTGCACGTCGATGGAGGCCGTTGACGTGACGACCGGCAAGAAGATCTGGTCGTCCCCGGTCAGCCCGGCGAAGGGACTGGCGGGCATCGGCACCGAGGAGGTCGACCTCCCGCTGTCCGGCGGCGTCGTGGTGTACGGCGGTCAGGCGTACCAGGTCGCCGACGGCAAGCCGACGTGGAACGTCAAGACCGTGTTCCCGGCCGGCTGCTCGTCGCAGAAGGTGTACGGCGGCAAGGGCATGGTCGTCACGGCCTCGTGCCGCGGCGTGTACAACGTGGCCGAGATCGACCCGGCGACCGGCAAGGCCAAGTGGACGACCGAGTACAAGGGCACCGGACCCGTGTCCGGCTACGGAACCCAGGTGATCGGCACCTCGCCCGTGATGGTCATGGAGGGCAACTCGGTCCAGGGGAACACCGTCATCACGGTCCTGGACGCGCAGGGCAAGGCCGCCTTCAAGATCGACAAGAACCACCCGGTCGTCTCGGCGCCGGGCGGCTTCATGTCCTCCGTGAGCGGCGCCACGCCGGTCCTCGCCGACGACAAGCACATCTACGTGCCCGGCAGCGACATGTCGGCGTCGTTCGGCGCGGGAGGCGTGTCGGCCAACCAGATGACGGCCTATGACCGGGCCACCGGCCAGGAGCTGTGGACGAAGACGGTCGCGACCGGCCTCAAGGTCTTCAAGCTCACCACACAGGGCCAGCTGCGCCCGTTGCGTGTCGACGACAACGGCGACGTGCTCGCGCTGGCGACGGGTGGGACGGGGTCCTTCAAGCCGATCCACCTGGTCAAGTTCTCCGCGCAGGACGGGACGATAACCCACCTCAAGGAGTTCCCGGGTGTGGCGGCGTACGGCGCGTCGCAGATGCAGGCGTCCACGCCGTACGAGCACGGCGGCAAGCTCTTCTACGTCGGTGACTCGACGTCCCAGAAGGACTCGGACTCGATGAAGGAGATCGCGCCGAAGCTCGAGAACGCGACGGCGGGCCTCAAGAACTACCGGGTCATCGCGCTCGGGTAGCGCGTAGGCGGAACACGAAGGAGGGGCGGGGGGGGGGGGGGGGGGGGGGGGCCCGCCCGGGGGGGGTGGGGGGGCGGCGGCGGGGGTCGGGGGGGGGGC
>NZ_JASAOI010000067.1 GCF_029953285.1 Yinghuangia seranimata
GCGGGGGGCGGGGGGGGCCCCGCCCCCGGGGGGGGGGGCCCCCCCCCCGCCCCCCCCCCCCCGCCCCTCCTTCGTGTTGTGCACCCTCGGCGCGTCAGTTCGGCTGGTGCCCGTGGAAGTGCCCGTGCGGGCCGCTGCGGTGGTTGATGCCGTTCCACTTGTACAGCCGCGAGATCTCCCACAACGACAGTGCCGTGATGACGACCGAGCCGAGGACCGCCACCGCGGTCTTCAGGTTGTCCGGCACCGTCTCCTCGCCGCCGCTGATCTGCGCGATGTCGCCGCCGAGGTTGAGCGAAAGGTCGTTGATCGTCAGCGTCCACGCCAGCCACATCGCCAGCAGCGCGGGCAGCAGCGGGTGGCCGTCGATCGCCGCGAACAGGTTCTTGGTGATCTGCCACAGCGCGCCGATGGAGAACAGGACGCCCCACAACGCGACCGCCGCGGCCGCCCACGAGAGGATCAGCTGCAGCTGGGTGCCGTCGGTGTTGAGCGGATACGCCTTGCCCCGCAGCCCGGCGGCCCGGTGCAAGCCGTACCAGAGGCCGAACGACGCGGCCGGGATCGTGATGAACAGCAGCAGCACCCGGATCGGGTGGCCGAGCTGGCGCAGCGTGTTCTGCCGCGCGTGCGGGTGCGCCAGCATCACCAGCACCGCACCGATCACGACTATGCCGATCGCGCACGCGATCGGCGCCAGGACGATGCGGTGGACGATCGCGGACGCGAGCTGGTTCACCGCGTCGCGGATCTCGCCCTCGGTGTTGGTGGACGCGACACCGCTCGTCGCCCCGCTGCCCGTCCCCGGAGTGGCCGCCCCCGCGCCCGAGCCCGGGACGGCCGGCATGGTGAAGTTCGTCGGCAGCCCCGCACCGCCCGTCGGGAACTTCGTGGGGAAGTTGGTCGGAAACGTCGGCATGCCGGTCGGGAGTCCGGTCGGCGCCGACGTGGCGAAGGCGTTCGCGCCCGGCAGGCTCGGGATCGACCCGCTCGCACCGGTGGGGGTCACGGCGGGCATCCCCGACGACTTCGCCGCCTTGTTCTTCTTGAAGATCGCGTACACGAACACCGTGATGACGATCGACAGACCGAGCCACGCGCGGATACGCGCGAACCGCTCCATCAGCGGATCCGGCCGTCCGTTGCGGTACTTCGGCTTGAGCAGCTTGCCGGCCAGGAAGATCGGAAGCACGGCGGCCGTGATGTTGCCCAGCCAGCGCCGCTCGGTCTCGATCGGCGTCTCGCCCCGGGCGTTGCGCGGCGGTTCTGGCGACCCTTGCGGCGCATGGCCGGTCATCGCGCCCGGCGGATAGTACGACGGGTTCGCCATCGGTGTTGCCCTCCCCGTGAACCCTGTTAAACGGAATCAGGGACGGACACTAGCAATCGTGGCGCGCTGCGGTGCGAGAGATGCGGGCCGAATCGGAACTGCCGGGCGAAACCAGATTTTTGGGGCCGGGTTTCGGGTCAGCAGCCACAGCTGCGGCGCACCACCAGGCGGGCCGGGAAGCTGCGGACCCGGACCTCGCCGGGGGCCGCCGGCTCGCGTTCCAGGGCGAGTTCGACCGCGGCCTCGGCCATCGCCGCGCGGTCGGCCGCCACGGTGGTGAGCGGGACGTCCGCGAACGCGGCCTCGGCGATGTCGTCGAAGCCGACGACGACGAGGTCCTCCGGCACCCGAAGGCCGAGCTCGCGGGCCGCGCGCAGGACGCCTATCGCCTGGTCGTCCGTCGAACAGAACAGCGCGGTGGGCCGGTCGGGTTCGGCGAGCAGCTCGCGGGCGACGCCGTAGGCGCCGAAGCGGTTGAACGGGGCGCCGCGCAGCAGCCCGTGGGTCGGCAGCCCGGACTCGTCCATCGCGCGCCGCCAGCCGGTGACGTGGTCGGTGACCGGGTCGCCGAGGTCGGGCGTGGACGGCGGGCCGCCGAGGCAGTGCACGCGCGTGAGCCCGTGCGCCTCGACCAGGTGCCGGGTCGCGAGGTACGCGCCCTGGACGTCGTCGAGCACGACGGCGTCGCCGCTGAGCGCGTTGGGCTGACGGTGCATCAGGACGACGCGGACGTCGCGCGTCGCGATCTCGGCGGCGGCGCGCTCGGACGGGCCCTGGCTGACCAGCACCAGCCCGGAGACCTGCATGCCGAGGAAGGCCCGCACGTAGTGCAGTTCGCGGTCGTCCTCGTAGTCGGAGTTGCCGATCAGGACCAGCCGGCCCTTGTCGAACGCGGCCTTCTCGACGGTGTGCGCGAGCTCCGCGAAGAACGGCTGCCGTGCGTCGGGCAGCACCAGACCGATGAGGTTGGTGCGGCGGCTGGCCATCGCCTGCGCGACGCTGTCGGGGCGGTAGCCGAGTTGTTCTATCGCGGCGAGGACGCGCTCACGCGTCGCAGGGGCGACAGGCCGCGGTCCGTTGTTCACCACATAGCTGACCACCGCGGTCGACGTCCCCGCGAGGCGGGCAACGTCGTCGCGGGTCACCTTGGGCACCCCACCATTGTAGGGACGGCGCCCTCCGCTCATATCCGCTGTGTCCCCGCTCGTGTGGAAATGCGTGACCGAATCTGTTCCTGGGAGTTTCCTGAAAGCCGCTCCCAGGCCGAAAATCGCCCGGAACGGCTCAGGATGCCTGCTCCGACACCGCTTCCGCCACCGAAACGGTGGTTCCGCGCGCCTCCGGGTCGCTGCCGCGGTCCGGAACCACGAACCGGTAGCCGACGTTGCGGACGGTGCCGATCAGCGACTCGTGCTCGGGGCCGAGCTTCGCACGCAGCCGCCGGACGTGGACGTCCACCGTACGGGTGCCGCCGAAGTAGTCGTAACCCCACACCTCCTGCAGCAGCTGCGCGCGGGTGAAGACCCGGCCCGGGTGCTGCGCGAGGTACTTGAGGAGCTCGAACTCCTTGAACGTGAGGTCGAGCACACGGCCGCGCAGCTTCGCGCTGTAGGTGGCCTCGTCGATCGTGAGGTCGCCGTTGCGGATCTCGGTCGGCTCGTCCTCGGCGCCCTGCGCGGCCTGCAGCCTGCCGATCGCCAGGCGCAGCCGCGCCTCGACCTCGGCGGGCCCCGCGGTGTCCAGCAGCACGTCGTCGACGCCCCAGTCCGCGGTGAGCGCGGCCAGGCCGCCCTCGGTGGTCACCAGGATGAGCGGGCACCCGACCCCGGTGGTGCGCAGCACCCGGCACAGGCTGCGGACCTGTGGGAGGTCGCGGCGGCCGTCGACCAGGATCACGTCGGCCGGTGGTGCGTCGACCAGCGCGGACGCCTCCGCGGGCGCGACCCGGACCTGGTGCAGCAGCAGGCCGAGCGCGGGCAGCACCTCGGCCGACGGCTGGAGCGCGTTCGTGAGCAGCAGCAGGGCACTCAACTGGGCTCCCCTCGCCCGGTGCGGACACGCGGCGCCGCACCTGTTCGGTGGCGGGTGTGCGGGCGCGCCAAGGACGTTGTGGGTCCGGGCCTGCGCCGCATCTTCACCTCCACGAAAACACGAAAGGACCCGGGGCGTCGTCGCCCGGATCCTCATGTCGAGCCCGTCGGGGTGGTGTGAACTGGTCCGGAGACATCAGGTCGGCACCTTCCAGCCCGGCCGCGTGATTTAACACGACCGTTTCCACCCCAGTGGACTCGCCAGTCAGGATAGCCGACATGCCGTGGCTTTCCGATGGTGCTGTCGATCGTCCCGCATCGCGGACGGCCGCCACCACGCAAACCGACCTGTTTGATCACCATGCGCTGCTCAGCGCGGATGGAGTAACGCTCAGCGCCGTCCACCATGCGGACGGTACCGGGGAAGGCGGGCGTGATCTGGCGTTCGTGGTCGCGCACGGGTTCACCGGATCGTGGCGTCTGCCGCGGGTCGGGGCGGTCGTTTCCGAGCTGCGCGCGTACGGCGGCGTGGTGGCGTTCGACTTCCGCGGCCACGGCGCGTCGGGCGGCAGCAGCACCGTCGGCGACCGCGAGGTCCTCGACCTGGACGCGGCGGTGCGCTGGGCCCGCGAGCTGGGCTACCGGCGGATCGTCACGGTGGGCTTCTCGATGGGCGGCTCGGTCGTGGTGCGGCACGCGGCCCTGCGCGAGGACCACGCGCCGGTCGACGCGGTCGTCGCGGTGAGCGCTCCCGCGCGCTGGTACTACCGGGGCACGCCGCCCATGCGCCGGATCCACTTCGCCATCGACCACCCGATCGGCCGCCTCGTGACCCGCGCCGTGCTCAGGACCCGGGTCTCCGGGCGCCGGTGGAACCCGGTCCCGGAGGCGCCGAAGGACGTGGTCGGGCGGATCGCGCCGACGCCGCTGCTCATCGTCCACGGCGACCGCGACGCGTACTTCCCCGTCGACCACCCCGAGCAGCTGTACGCGGCCGCCCGCGAGCCCAAGGAGCTGTGGATCGAGCCCGGCCTCGGGCATGCGGAGAACGCCGTCGGCCCCGAGCTGGTCAAGCGGATCGGGGAGTGGGCGGAACGGGCTTCGAAGCGTCGTACGTGACCCCTGGGGCCTTTGCGCTGTTACGGGGTTCGGATCCGGCGTGCGCGGGCGCGATGATGGGGCACTCTGGAGTCGCGCGACCGAGGGGCGCGACGAGCAGCGAACGGAAGTGGGCGTGATGGCGGTCGGCACGATGCGGTACTGGGCCGCGGCCAAGGAGGCGGCGGGTACCGGCGAAGAGCCGTACGACGCGCCGACCCTGGCCGAGGCGCTGCGCGCGGCGAGGGAACGGCACGCCACGTCCCCGCGGTTCACGCCCGTGGTCGGGAACGCCTCGTTCATCGTGGACGGCGACCCGGTGGGCAAGCGCGACCACGCGACGGTGGAGCTGACCGAGGGCGGCACCGTCGAGGTCCTGCCGCCTTTCGCCGGCGGATGAGCGGCGGCGC
Source organism: Yinghuangia seranimata (assembly GCF_029953285.1). Classification (GTDB taxonomy): domain Bacteria; phylum Actinomycetota; class Actinomycetes; order Streptomycetales; family Streptomycetaceae; genus Yinghuangia; species Yinghuangia seranimata. The sequence continues at coordinate 4,869 of NZ_JASAOI010000067.1, forward strand.
GCACGGGCCTCGGCCCGACGCACCGGGGTACGGGGACTGGGGCGTGCCGGAGCAGCAGCAGTACGGGCAGCCGGGGTACGGGCCCGACTACGGGGGCTACCCGCAGGAGGGGCAGTACGGCGGGGGCGCGGCCCCCGACGGGTACGCCGCGGGCTACTCCGACGCGTACGGAGGCGCGCCCGGCGACGGGTACCCCCAGGCGTACGCCGGTCCGGAGCAGCCGCAGGCGTACGCGCCGGAGTACGCCCCGCCCGCGCCGTCGGGCCACCCGGCCGAGGGATACGCGGGCGGGTACGGCGAGCCCGCGCCGGGCCCGGGCGGATACCCGCCGGGGCCGACGTACGAGCCCGCCTACGACGAGGGCGGCGCCACGGCCTACGCGGCGGACTACACCGACTACGCGGACGTCGACACCGCGCAGCCCGCGGGGCCCGACGGCTTTGCCGGCCTCGACGACGAGTACGACCGGTTCGACCGGTACGAGGGGCACGAAGGGGACGCGGGGCACGACGGGCACGACGGGCACGACCAACTCCCGACCGTCCCCGAACCGCGCCGCGCGGAACCGGCCGGGACCGCGGCCGAACGTGCCGCGCGCCGTGTGCCGATCTGGCACCCGCCCGGGCTGGTCCCGGCGCTGCTCACCGGCGGCGTCGCGGCCGTGGTCGCCGCGGGCGCGCTGGTCGGCGGCGCCGGTGCGGCGGTCGGCGTCGCGGTCCTCCAGGTGCTGACCGCGGCCGGGTGGTTCCGGCTGCACGGCATGTGGCCGGCCCGGCAGGGCATCGCGCTCGCGGCGCTGGCGGGCCTCGCGGCCGACGCGGTGGTGCTGAACGCGGGCGACGACGCGCTGCGGACGCTTCCGGGCGTCATGGCCGTCGTGCTGGGCGTCGCGCTGCTGCAGCAACTGGCGCGCCGCGACGGACGCCCGGAGCTGATGTCCGCGCTGACCGTGACCGCGACGGCGGCCCTGCTGACCGTGCTCGACGTGCTGTACGTGCTGGCGGCACGCGTCGAGGGCCCGGACGTCCGCGACGGCGCGGTGGTGGTCGTAGGCGTCGCCGCGGCGGCGCTCGCCGTGCTCGTCGCGGCCCTCCCGCTCCCGGGCGTGATCGGCGAAACCGGAGGCCTGGCCGCCGCGGCGGCCGTCGGCTTCGCGGCCGGCGGCGCCTTCGGCCTGGGCACCCCAGGCCTCGCCCTGGGCACCGCCGCCGGCCTCCTGGCCCTCATGGGTCGCCGCACGGCGGGCTACGACCACCCGTCGAAGTTCGTCCACATGACGGCAGGCGTAGCCCTCCCCGTGGCCCTGGCCGCCCCGGCGGTCTACCTCCTGGGCCGGGTGGCCATCGGCTGAACCCCCAACGAGGCAACGGCCCCGAGCCCCGCCCGACGGCCTGAACAGCGAGGCCGTGGCCGCACGCCCGCACCGTGCGGCCCCGCCGCGCTGTGACGATCCGGCGCCGCGCGGTCGGGCAACGGCTGCGAGGCGAACGGCTGTGAGGCGCGGCAACGGGCTGAACAGGGCGCCCGTCCCGCGTGCCCCCAGCGTGCGGCCGCGCCGCCCTGCGACTGCCCGGCGCCGGACCGCCCGGCGCTTGCACCCTGACCCCGGTGTGCCGTTGAGGCCGTGGGCGCACGCTGCCCGCGGCGTCATGCTGGAGCGGCGCGGGCGGCGGCGACGGCCCCGAGCCTCGACCGACGGGCTGAACAGCGAGGCCGTCCCGCTTGCCGGCAACGTGCGGCCACACCGCGACATGACGACCCGTCGCGGCGGTCGGGCACCGGTGGCGAGGCGCGGATCGCCTCCCCGGCGTACTCGAACGCGGGACCGCCAGGCGCTTGCTGCACCCTGACGTCGGCACGCGGTTGACGCCGCAGGCGCATGCCGCTGGAGCGTCAGGGTGGTCCCCATGGGCGGAGTCGACGCCGCTGTACGACCGTTCGGACCTGCTGGCGGCGTCGGCTTGGCCGGTCGCCCAACGGAGTCGCCTGGCAACGGCCGTTCCGTAGGTGGCCGTCGCCTCATCGTGTGCCGCGTCCGGCGCTTCCGCCGCCCACCTCGCCCGCTCGGTCGTCCGAAAATCGGACCGGTTGGCGTGGCGGGTGCGGAATTCCCGTCAACTCGCCCGCCCGTCGCGGCGATTCCTCTGGTGGCAGGCGGAAGATCGCGGGAGGATTCCGTCATGGGGTGGAGACGCCGCCGGTTCGGATCCGGGGGGCGGGATGAACCGGAGCAGCCGCGCGTTCGTGCTGGGGATGTGACCGGGGAAACGGGCGTCGCGGGGGTGTTGCCTATGGTTGGGTCACCTCGGCTGGGGGACGCCACACCGCCGTCAGGGCGGAGGGCAGGTGCCGTGGTGCCGTTACCGGCTGAGCCGCGCGGGGAAGCGGCCGTGCCGCTGCGGGCCGAGGCCGCTTCAAGAGGGCTGCCCACGGCGGACGAAGCGGTGATCCGTGCGCTGTATCTGGAGCACGCGGGCCCGTTGCTGGGCTACACGCTGCGCCTGACGGCCGGCGACCGCTCGTGGGCCGAGGACGTCGTCCAGGAGACGCTGCTGCGTGCGTGGCGGCACCCGGAGGCGCTGGACCCGTCGCGCGGGCCGGTGCGCGGGTGGCTGTGCACGGTCGCGCGGAACCTGGTGATCGACGGCGGCCGGGCCCGACGCGCGCGCCCTCCAGAGACCGGGGACGCGCCGCTGATCGGGGTGGCCGACGAGCGCGCCGAGGACGAGTTCGACCGCGCGCTGCTGTCGTGGGAGGTGGCCGAGGCCCTCGGCACGCTGAGCCCCGAGCACCGCGCGGTGCTGCTCGAGACGTACTACCGCGGCCACTCGGTCGCCGAGGCCGCCAAAGTGCTCGGGGTGCCCGAGGGCACCGTTAAATCGCGGACGTACTACGCGCTGCGCGCGCTGCGTGTCGCCCTGGAGGAACGGGGGTTGGTGCCGTGACCGGTGTCGACGGGCCCGGTGTCGACGGGCCTGGCGCGTCCTCGGTGCCCGACGGGCCGCCGGGCGCCGACGCGACGGCGGACGAGACCACCGCCGTACCGCGCGAGCCCGGGCCTGCCCGCGGCGACCGCGCGGCCGAGCCGCCCGCGTTCGCGCCCGTGCCGCCGTACCCGTCGGGTCCGCCGCGGACGGCGCCCGCGCCGCTGCCGACAACCCCGGCGTTCGTGCCGGCCCGGCCGCTCGCCCCGCCGCCCGGCACTGCGGCGGCGGACGAGGTGCCCGACGCCGCGACGCCGGACGTCCCGCCCCTCGGGGTCCCGGCGCCCGCCACGCGCTCACCCGCACCGCCCGGGCACGGATCCGGCGACGCCGTACCGCCGACGTCCGAGCCCGAGCCTGAGGCCGCATTCCCGGTCACCGCACCCGCTCCGCCCCCCGTACCGGCCGTCGCGCCGCCAGCCCCCCTCTCCGAGACCGTGTCCACGCAGCCTTCCGCTTCCCCGCCCGACCCGCGCTCCGCGCCGTCCGCCGACCCGGCACCTCCCGCCGGCCCTGTGCGGATCGCGTCACTCACGCCGGATTCCCCGGCCTCCGAGGACCTCGATCCGGCCAAGCAGGTCTGCGGCGCGCTGCGCCTGGACCTCGGCGCGTATGTGCTCGGCTCGCTCGACGAGACCGAGACGCACTGGGTGCGCTCGCACGTCGCGGTGTGCCCCGACTGCCGTGCGGAGTACGAGGAACTCGCCGTGCTGCCGGTCTTCCTGGCCCGCCTGACGCCCGCCGAGGCGGAGGCGAGCGGGATGGTCGCGGCTCCGCCGCCCGAGCGGCTGTTCGAGGCCGCCGCGGTGCGGGTGCGCCGGGAGCGGCGGCGCCGCACGGTGCTGCTCGCCGCGGCGGCCGCCGCCGCGATCGCGGTGGCTTCGCTCGGCTGGGTGTTCGGCGGCGACGACGGCGGCAAGACGACCGCCCTGCCGCCCGCCTCCCCGTCGGTGAGCGCGTCCGCGTCCACCGGCGCGGCCCCGCAGGTTCCGCCGGCGCCCGGCGCCCGCACGGTGAAGCTGACCGACCCGCGCTCGGCCGCCGTCGCGACGGTCGAGTACCGCGAGGTCGAGTGGGGGACGACGATCCAGATGAAGCTCTCGGGGGTCGCCCCGGGCACGCGCTGCCAGCTCGACGTGTACGGCACCAAGGGCCGCCAGGAGACGGCGTCCTCGTGGGTGGTGCCCGACGAGGGCTACGAAGGTTCGTCGGACGTGCTGGTCCCCGGCGCGACGAGCATCCGGTCCGGGGAGATCGTCCGCTTCATGGTGACCGTCGTGGGTCAAGGCACTACGCTGCTGCGTGGAGATATCGGGCAAACCGCAACGAAATCCCCGTGAGCCTGCATCGCATCTCAACATGCGGGCATTTGCGTCTCGAAATATGACACGGGCATGACATTGCCGGTCATACGTCCCTACGATCGTGAACGTGAAGCGACAGGCAGACCTCACCAAGCGGCGCGCAGTGGACCTGTGCCGCACCGCGACCTGCCTGTGTTGCCCGCGCTGACGCGCATCCGGGCGCACAGGTCGGCGGCCCTTTCCGCATGACCTCGGCGGCCAGCCCCCGAGCGCCCCGCACGCCGCGGTTCCCACCGCGAGCCTAAGCGGGACGCCGCGGCGCACGGCCCCACCACCCGACCCGGACCCCGCCCGCCGCACGCCCGCGCCAGCCACCGGCCCCGCCGGACCGGCGCGCCCCGGCCGGCGCAGCGCGTCGCGAAGCGCTTCCCCCCGACTTCTCTTCCATCCGTGCAGAGCCCCATGGGCCTGCCGCCTCCGTGCGGCTGCCCACACACCGGAGGTAAACAATGAGCCGCTCCGACGTCCTCGTAGACGCCGCCTGGGTCGAGGCCAACCTCGACAACCCGAAGGTCGTCCTGGTCGAGGTCGACGAGGACACCGCCGCGTACGAGAAGAACCACATCCGCGGCGCGGTCCGCATCGACTGGCGCAAGGACCTGCAGGACCCGGTCAAGCGCGACTTCGTGGACCAGGAGGCGTTCGGCGCGCTGCTGTCCGCCAAGGGCATCTCCAACGACGACACCGTCGTCCTGTACGGCGGCAACAACAACTGGTTCGCGTCGTACGCGTACTGGTACTTCAAGCTGTACGGCCACGGCGACGTCAAGCTGCTCGACGGCGGCCGCAAGAAGTGGGAGCTCGACTCCCGCGAGCTGGTCGTGGAGGTGCCCGAGCGCGCCGCCACCACCTACGTCGCGCAGGCCCAGGACACCTCGATCCGCGCCTGGCGCGACGACGTCCTCGCCGCGATCGGCACCACGAACCTCGTCGACGTGCGTTCGCCCGACGAGTTCTCCGGCAAGCTGCTCGCCCCCGCGCACCTGCCGCAGGAGCAGTCGCAGAAGGCCGGCCACGTCCCGACCGCGAAGAACATCCCGTGGTCGAAGGCCGCCAACGACGACGGCACCTTCAAGTCCGACGAGGAGCTGAAGGCGCTGTACGAGGGCGAGGGCGTGGACCTGTCCAAGGACACCATCGCGTACTGCCGTATCGGCGAGCGTTCGGCGCACACCTGGTTCGTCCTGCACGAGCTGCTGGACCAGGCGAACGTGCGCAACTACGACGGTTCGTGGACCGAGTACGGCGCGCTGGTCGGCGTTCCGATCGAGCTCGGCTCCGGCAAGTAAGCACAAGCGCGGCATTCAGGTAAGGGAGCAAGAACATGTGCGGCGCGAAGGCCGGCGGGCCGGATCTGGCAGGAGTTGACGTGGCGAACGAGACGATCATCCAGGGTTCCGTGACCAAGGGCGGGCAGCCGATCAGCGGCTACGTCCGTCTCCTGGACGCGGGCGGCGACTTCACGGCGGAGGTCCCCACCTCGGCGACCGGCCAGTTCCGGTTCTTCGCCGCCCCGGGCACCTGGACCGTGCGGGCCCTGGTCCCCGGTGCGACCGTCGACCGCGCCATCGTCGCCGAAAAGGGCGGCGTGGCCGAGGTCGAGATCGCGGTCTGACCCTCGGGCGTTCCTCGGGTCACTTGACGGCGCGACCGCCGCGGGCCACCGGGTCTCCTCCGGACGTACACCCACGGTGCCCGGCCCCGCGACGGCCGCGCTGACGCGAAGGGCGGCGTTCCTCCCCCGAAAGGGCGAGGGGCGCCGCCCTTCGCCGTCCCCCGGCGCGGAAGCCGTGTAGTCGGCGCGCCGGTCGGGCAAGATCGCCGTTGTGACCAACACATTGTCGGCAGAACGGATCGGTTGATGGCCTGGGTGCTCGTCATCATCGCCGGCATCCTCGAGACCGGCTTCGCGCTGCTGCTCAAGGCCAGCCACGGCTTCTCCCGGCTGTGGCCCACCATCGGCTTCGCGGCCTGCGCGATCAGCAGCTTCGGCCTGCTCACGCTGTCGCTCAAGACGCTGGACGTCGGACCCGCGTACGCCGTGTGGACGGGCATCGGCGCGGCCGGCACGGCACTCATGGGCATCTGGCTCTACGACGAGTCCTCGTCGGTCCTCAAGCTCGTGTCGATCGCCCTCATCCTGGCGGGCGTGGTCGGCCTGAACCTGTCGGGGATCAGCCACTGACCCGACCGAGGGCGCAGAACGCCGTGAGGGGCGGCACCCGAACGGGTGCCGCCCCTCACGACGGGTACAGGGGGTCAGTTGTTTCTGGCGCTCCCGCACTTGGCCTCGGCCACCCCGGTCGCCGAGTTCCAGACGATGCGGCCCCACGTGAACGTCTGATACCGGCTGCCCGCCGGAAGGCCCTTGTCGTAGGTGTTCGATTCCCACCCGGCCGGCACGCCGAGGCAGCTCTGGTCGGCGCCCATCGACTGGTACTTGGCCCAGACACCGCCGTAGACCTGGAACGGGATTCCCCGCGCGTACGACATGTAGATGGCGCCGCGCTCGGCCACCACGACCTGGCCCTGTCCGTCGGCGGTCACCCGGACGTCGGCGATCGGCAGGCCCAGGTTGGGCTCCGCCCAGATCGCCGGGTTGAGCTCGTTGTCCGGCACCATCCGCGCGCCGAGGTCGGCACTCCAGTAGATGACCCCGTGCTCGAAATGCTGCACCTGGACCCCGGGATGGCCGTTCAGCGGCCACTCGTGCCCGCGCGGGAAGCCGAGCCAGCCCGAATCCCAGTTCTGCGACGCCCACTTGTCGGCCATCGCGCCGCGAATGATGCTCGCCCCGGTGTTCGGGCTCCAGAAGACCGCGCCGCGCTGGTAGAGCTGGTAGGTGCCCCGGCCGCTCCCCGTGACGATCTCGTCGGTCATGGGGAAGCCGAGCCAGATCGCCCCGTTGTAGCCGTAGATGCCGTTCCGCCAGGTCTCCAGGATCGCCCCGTGCATCTCGTGCGCGCCCGTGTCAGCGGTCCACACGACGAGCCCGCGTTGGAACGAGGTCGTCCGGGCGGAACCGGGGACGCCCTGGAGGTCGTGCTCGGTGTCCGTGGGATAGCCGAGGAAGCCCGTCGGGCCGCCGAGCTGGAGCCACTTCGTGCGGATGCCGCCGTGGACCTCGTGAGCCCCACTGCCGGGGCTCCAGTAGATCGAGCCGCGCTCGAACTGCGAGACGCGGCCGACGCCGTCGCCGACGTTGAGCTCGTCGGTCGTCGGGAGGCCGAGGAAGCCATAGGCGCCGCCGTTGGCCTGCCACTCCTGGTAGATGCCGCCGAAGACGACGTGCACGTCGCCGTTCGGAGCCACCGTCACCGCACCGCGCTCGAACTGCTGCACGGTCGCGCCGTTGACGGTTCCCGCGGCACTGGTCGGGTAGCCGACCGCGGACTTGACCTGCTGCCACTTGGCGTAGACCGCGGGGGAGATCGGGAACGCGTTGGGCGAGTCACAGGTCGCCGCGTAGAGCCGGGTGAGCGCGAAGTCCTGCGTGCAGCCGGTCCCGGACGGGTCGGCGACCGGCTCGGCCACCGGGTAGCCGAACTCGGCCACCGGGTTCTTCGACGTCAACCATCCGTACGCGAAGCCGCGCTTGAGCAGGTACGTCGTGTTCGCCGGCGTGCGGATGAGCATTGATCCGTCGGCGACGACCACCGAGGAACCGCCGTCGGGGTACACGGTCATCGTGCTGCGGGGCGCCCCGAGCGGACCCGTGGCTCCACCCCGCGCCCGGTACTCGTCGGCGAGCGGCCCATAGACGAGGGCGGCCGCGCTGCCCCCGTTCGCGGGGCTGTAGTAGCCGAAGCCCTTGGTGAAGTCGCGGAACTGCCCGCCGTTCAGCGGGGTCATGAATCCGGTCGGCGTCCCCATCACGCTCGGATCCGGAAGGGCGGCGACGAACTGGGTGACTACGTCGGTGTACGAGAACGGCGACGATCCATGAGGGAGCGGGTTGCCGGCGCCGTCGAGCGCAGTCACCACCCATCCCATGGCCGTCGGAGGCAGGGGCGCCTCGAACGGGGTGCCGACGCCGGCGGACGGGACCGTCGCCAGCGGGGTCAGGTGGTCCTTGTCGGGGCCGGCGGAAATCCGCCACGCGGCGACGCCGGGCGCGCCGTTCCAGATCGCCGCGCCGCGCACCTTGCCGTCCGCCGTGGCGGAGGCGTTGACGAAGAAGTACGGGCTGGTCGACGTCCACGAGACGCGCTGAGCGCGTGCCGCCGGGACGCCCGCGGGGAGCTGGCTCTCGAACACGACGGTGCCGCCGGGCGTCACCTCGGCGACGGCGCCCTTGGCGCCGAACGTGACGAGCCGGTTTCCGTTGGGGAGCACCTGGTTGCCGCCCGTGCCGACGTCCTGGACCGGGTCGTCGGGAGTCCAACGCCAGTCGAGCGAGGCGGTCTTGGCGCTCTCGTCGAGCGTGTAGGCCACCGAGCGCGCCGACTTCGAGGCGCTGTCGTCGAGGAAGGAGAGCCGGCCGGTCGCGTCGACGGTCGCGTCGATCGGGCGCGTCGGCGCGGCGTCGGTGCCGGCGAACGTGAACTCGTTGCGCTTGCCGCCGAGGATCCACGTGAAGCCGCCGGTCGCGCGGTCGAGCTTGTAGACCGAGCCGGTACCGGACGCGGACGCGAGGATGTCGCCGTTCTTGTCGTAGGACGCGGCGTTGAGGCCGACGTAGTCCACGCCGGACGTGATGGTGCCGAGGCTGTCGCCGAGCGGCACCTGTCCGGGACCGGCCTTGAGCGACGCCCACTCGTACGTCGTCGCGCCGGTGGCGAGGTCGACCTCGCGCACGACGCTTTCGAGCACGCTGCCGTTCTTCGCCCCGCCGAACGTGGTCAGGTCGACGGTCGCGGGCCGCTGGAACGTGATCAGCGCTTTGGTGCCGTCGGCGTTGGTGCTGATCGCGGACCGCTCCCGCACGATGCCGGGGGTGTAGATCTCCCGGAGGTCGTTGTCGTCGCTGTCGATGACGGACCAGCGGTCCCAGCTCGGGACCGCCAGCGCGGGCTTTCCGAGATAGGTGATGCGCGTGAGGTTCCGCAGGTCGGAGCTGTAGACGATGCGGCCGCTGTTGTCGTAGATGAACGACGCTTCGGGGATCTTGCCGGACGCGCTGTTGCCCCCCAACAGGAGTCCGGGTGCAACGCCGTCGGTGACGCGTGTCGCGATCGGCGTCAGCGGGAATCCGTACTGCCACGGGGAGCCGGGGCTCGGCGGCGGCGTGATCGCCTGCGGCAGGACCGCCGGTGTTCCCGACGCGGCCGCGGGCGGCCTGCCGTTCGAGAACGTGGGGGGCACGGGCGAGGCCGCTGTCGCCGTGCCGGACACGCCGACGACGACACACGTCGTCAGAACGGCCGTCGAGCAGGCCCCGGCCAGGGCCCGTCTTATGGAGTTGCTCAAGGGTGTTCCTTCCCCGCGGATTGCCGAAGGCCCGGCGGGCGGCCGGGCCTTCGGGTCGAACTGTCGTGCACTGTCAGTAGGTCTTGCCGTTGAAGCACTTGGCGACGGTGGAGCCGTCCGGGTACCAGGTGATCGTGCCCGTGGTGAACTGCTGGCCCCGTGCGCCGGCCGGGCTCGTGTCGTACTCGTGCGACGTCGGCGTTCCGAGGCAGCTGTTGTGCGCGCCGAGGGACTGGTACTTGGCCCACACGCCGCCGAATACCGGGATGGTGAACCGGGGGCTCGCGTACACGTTCGTGTACACCGCGCCCCGCTCGTACAGCACGTACTCCGCGCCGTTTCCGGCGACGGCCACGTCGCTGGTCGGCATGCCCATGTTCAATTGATCCGTGTAGTCGAAGCCCGGCGGGAGGATGTGCGTACCGGTGTACGGGCCCCAGACGATCACGCCGTGCTCGAAGCGCTGGAGCCTCCCGGTCCCTGCCCTCTCCTCGTCGCTGATCGGGTAGCCGAGCGGTCCGGAGTTCCAGTTCTGCGAGGCCCACTTGTCGTTGATACCGCCGTGGATGATGTACGCGCCGTTCTCCGGGGTCCAGAAGATCGAGGCGTTCTGGAACACCTGGTAGCGGCCTCGGCCGTCACCCGCCGCCATCTCGTCGGTCAGCGGGAAGCCGACCCAGAATCCGAGGTCCGTCGTGCCGCCCCAGCGGCTGAAGATCCCGCCGTGCACTTCGTGAATACCGGTCGCCTGGTTCCACACGAGCGAGCCGCGCTGGAACGAGGCGATGAGTCCGCCCGCCGCGCTCCCGCCCATGACCCGCTGCGTGCCGACCGGGTAGCCGAGGAAGCTCGTCGGGCCGCCCAGTTGCAGCCAGCGGTCGCGGAGTTCCCCGTGCACCTCGCCGACACCGCTGTTCGGCGACCAGTAGACCGATCCGTGCTCGAACTGCGAGACGCGGCCGACTCCGTCGCCGACCGGCAGCTCGTCGGTCGTCGGCAGGCCGAGGAACCCGGTCGGGCCGCCTTGCTGCTGCCACTGGTCGTTGATGCCGCCGAACACCCACCGGACGTCGCCCGCCTGGGTCTGGACGATCGTGCCGCGTGCGAACCGCTGCACGGTGTTGCCGTTGACCTTCTCCGGGCCGTCCACGGGGTACCCGAACCACTGTCGCAGGGTGTCCCACTTGGCGCCGATCGGGCCGGACACGGGGAATGCCACGGCAGCGTCGCAGGTGGGCGCATACAGGCGCGCGAGCGTGAACGTCTGGAGGCAACCCGTCCCGGCCGGGTCGGTTCCCCCTTCCGCGGTCGGATAGCCGATCTCCGTCGCGGGCGAGGCGTACGCGCGCCACGCGTACGCCATCGGTCCGACGACGCGGTGGGCGCCGGTTGCCGCAGACCAGACCAGCACGGAGTAGTCGCCCAGCACGACGGAGGAGCCCCCGTCGGCGTAGGTCTTCATCGACTCGAGCGGCGCTCCGTACGGGCCCGCCGGCCCACCCGCGGCCTTGTAGGCATCGGCGAGCGGTCCGTAGACCAGGCTGACGGTGCCCCGCTGCGGGTTGTAGACCCCGACGCCGGTGCTGAAGTCACGGACCCAGAGCGTGCCTGTGTACGTGGGCAGGCCCAACGGGGTGCCCATAACCGACGGGTCGGGGAGCTGGCTGACCGCCTTGATGATCTCGTCGACGAAGCGGAACGTCGACGTGCCGCCCGGGATCGGCTTGCCGTCCTTGTCGAGCGCGGTCACCGCGTAGCCGACGTCACTCGGCGCGAACGGCGCCTCGAACCGCGTCTCCAGGCGGGTCGCGGGGGTCGTGAACGACGGCGTCAGGTGGTCCTTGTCCGGACCGACCGACACCTGCCACGAGACCAGTTCCGTGGCGCCGTTCCAGGAGGCGTACAGCGGGATCTTCCCGCCGGTGTACACCGTCTGGGCGGAGAGGTTGACCTCTGAATTGCCGGTCGACGTCCACTCGGCACGCTGCGTCCGCGTGACCGCCGTGCCCGCCGGGATCTGGCTCTCGAAGACGACGGTGCCGTTCGGGGTGACCTCGACGACGGCGCCCTTGGCGCCGAACGTGATGAGCCGGTTCCCGTTGGGGAGTACCTGGTTGCCGCCGGTCCTGACGTCCGACACGGCGTCCTGCGGTGCCCACCGCCAGTCGAGCGCGGCCGACTTGGCGTTCTCGTCGAGCGTGTAGGCGACCGACCGCGCCGACTTCGCCGCGCTGTCGTCCAGGAACGCGAGACGCCCGGAGCCGTCGCGCGTGACGTCGATCGGCCGGGTGGGCTCGGCGTCGGAGCCGGTGAACGCGAACTGGTTGCGCTTGCCGCCGAGGATCCAGGTGAAGCCGCCGGTGGCACGGTCGATCTTGTACACGGAGCCGGTTCCGGCGGCCGACACGAGGACGTTGCCGTCGGTGTCGTACGAAGCGCCGTTGAGGCCGGTGTAGTTGACGCCCTGTGCGATGGCGACCCGGCTGTCCGCGAGCGGAACCTGGCCGGGGCCCGCCGCCAGCGACGACCACTCGAAGGTGGTGGCGCCGGTGGACAGGTCGATCTCGCGGACGACGCCTTCCACCACCGAACCGGCCTTGGCGCCGCCGTACGGCGTCAGGTCGGCGGTGGCGGTGCGCAGGAACGTCAGCAGGGCCTTGGTGCCGTCCCCGTTGGTGCGGATGTACCCCTCACCGGGCACGATGCCGGTCAGCGTGATCGTCCGGAGCGTCTTCCAGGCCGCGTCGTGGACGGTCCAACCGGAGCCGCCGGGCAGGGCGATCGCGGGTTTTCCGAGGTACGTGATCACCGCCGGGCCCCGCGTGCCGTCGCCGCCGCCGCGGCCGTACAGCGTGCGGCCGATGTTGTCGTAGATCTGGCCGGTGGTTGCGGCGAAGTCGCTGCGCGCGTTGCCGGCGAAGAGCAGGCCGGGGGCCACAGCGCCGGACACCTTGGTCGCGACCGGCGTGACCATCAGCCCGGCCTGCGGGCTCCCGGCGGGCGGCGGCGGAGTGATCGTCTGCGGTGCGGTGAACGGGGCGCCCGGGGTGCTCGGCGCGGCCGCCGCGAACGTCGCGGGTACCGGATATGCGGGTGTTGCCGAAGCCGTGCCGGAGATACCTACGACGACACAGGACGACAGAACGGCCGCCGAGCAGACCCCGGCGAGGGTCCTTCTCACAGGACTGGACACGGGTGTTCGCTACTCCCCCCAGTAGTTGGCAGCCCCATTGAGCAGCCTGACGGTTGGTCGCGTCAAGCGGGAATTCCGACCGGAGTCACCGCCCGACGCAGAGTCACTTTCCGGCCGCGAAAAGGGATTCCGGACGGCTGATGAGTCGACATATGGCCGTGCGTGCCGAAGGCCCGGCAAATGGCCGGGCCTTCGGCGTTCGGTTCCGATTCCGGATCGCGGAATGCTTACCGGACGACGGTCCTCGTCTGCCCGGTGGCCGCGCTCCATTCGATGTACCCGTGCTCGAAGTCGCTGCGGCGCAGCCCGTCTGCCGGGCTGTACTCGTTCGACGTCGGGTAGCCCAGCCGCCCGCGTTCGGCGCCGGCGGCGACCCACGCGTCGCGGATGCCGCCGTGCACCTCGTGGGCGCCGGTCTGCGGCGTCCAGTACATCCCGCTGCGCTCGAAGAGCTGGTACGCGCCGCGGCCGTCGGGCGTCGGCATTTCGTCCGTCGTCGGGTAGCCGTAGTAGGCCTGTTCCGCCGGCGTGTGGCTCCAGAGCGCCCAGATGCCGCCGTGCACTTCGTGCGCGCCGGTGCCTGCCGTCCAGAAGACCACGCCGCGTTGGAACTGGTTGAAGGTGGCGATGGGGTCGAAGCCGACGTACACCTCGCCGCTCGTCGGGTAGCCCAGGAAGCTCCGGACGCCGCCGAGCGCCAGCCACTTGTCGCGGATGCCGCCGTGCACGGTTCCGGCACCCGACGAGGGAGACCAGTAGATGGACGCGTGCTGGAAGTGCTGCACTCGGCCTATGCCGTCTCCCGCCGGGAGTTCGTCGGTGGTCGGGGCGCCGATGAATACGTTGTCGCCCTTCCAGGCCACCGCCAGGATGCCGCCGAAGACGGCGTGTGCACCGGTCTCGTCCGAGTACGTGATGATGCCGCGTTCGAAGTCCATTCCCCCCTGGTACGGCGCGAAGTTCGGGTATCCGAGGACACGCCGGCCTTCCTCCTTCATGCTGTTCCACTTGCCCAGCACGGGTTCGAAGACCGGGAACGCCCTGTTCCCGTTGACCAGGCTGCAGCCCTTGGCGTACATGGTCGCCTTGGTGAACTCCTGGTAGCAGCCGGTCCCGTACGGGTCGCTCTGCTGCTCACCCTTCGGGTAGCCGATGAACGTCGTCGGATCTCCAGAGATCACGCCTGGCAGGCCCATGTGCGAGTTCCAGTAGGTGTCCCACGACTGGGACATGACGCTCGCGATGAGGTGCGCCCCGGTCGCCGGAGACCACGCGATGTACGCGAAGTTGCGCAGCTTGACCGACCTTCCGCCGTCGGGGTGGACGCGCATCGTTGCGACCGGAGGGCCGAGGAAACCGTCCGGGCCGCCGTACTTGCGGTACTCGGTCGCCACTGCGCCCGCGATCGCGGACACCTCGCCCGTGGGGGCGGTTCCGCCGGTCGTGTAGGCGAGGCCCTGTGTGTAGTCGCGCACCCACCCCTCGCCTATGCGGTACGGGAACGACGTGGCGACGCCCATGGACGCCGGGTCCGCGAGCCGAGCGACTCCGCCCGAGAGGACGTCGAGGTACGTGACAGGTGTCGTACCGACCGGCAGCGACGCGCCGTCCTTGTCGAGTCCGGTCACGGTGAACGCGGCGTCCGACGGCGCGAGCGGGATCTCCAGATTCACCGCGGTGTCGACCGCGGGCAGGGTGAACACCTTGTCGAGGTGGTCCTTGTCCTGCCCGGACCGGACCTGCCACGACACCAGTTCGGTCTGGCCGTTCCACCGCAGCCGCATCGTGGCGGTCTTGCTGTCGAGCCGCGCCAGGCCGTCGTAGCCCAGGTAGGGCTCCTCGGTCGGTGCGGTCTTCCACGTGACCCGTTCGGTGCGGCTGACGTGCACGCCGGCCGCCGCCTGGTTCTCGAAGACGACGTCGCCGTCGGCGGCGACCTCGACGACCTTGCCCTGCTCGCCGAAGGTGAGCAGCCGGTTCCCGTTGGGCAGCACCTGGTTGCCGCCGGTGAGCAGTCCCGTCACCGGGGTGGCGGGTGCCCAGTTCCACGTCCGCTGGGCCTTCTTCGCGTTGCCGTCGACCGCGTACGTGACCGAACGCGCCCCCGAACCGCCGTTGCCGGCGTCGAGGAAGCTCAGCGCGCCGTTCTCGTCCATCCGCGCGTCGATCGGGTGCGCGGGCGCGGCGGACGTGCCCGCCAGGCCGAACTGGTCGCGTTTGCCGCCCAGGATCCAGTCGAACGTCCCGGTGGCCTGGGCGAGCTTGTAGACGGATCCGGTGCCGCCGCCCGAGACGAGGATGGTTCCGTCGGGTGCGTAGGAGGCGGCGTTGACGCCGAGGTAGTCGGCCGCGGCGGGGGTCAGGCTGTCCTGGACGGGCACCCGCGCGGTCTCGCTGCCCAGGGAGTTCCATTCGAACAACGTCTTGCCCGAGCTGAGCTCCACTTCGCGGACGACGCCCGCGAGGACCTTGGCGTCCTTCGCTCCGCCGGTCGCGCTGAGGTCGACGGTCGCCCAAGCGCTGCCGGTGATCAGCGCCTTGGTGCCCTGGGTGTCGGTGGACAGGTGGTCGGCGGTGTTGAGGTACGGCGCAGGTACGCGACCGACCTGCTCACCATGCGTGTTCGTGAGCCGCCAGCCGCCGTACGGGCTGCGGTCCGCGAGAACCGGCGAGCCCTTGAACGCGACGACAGTTGTTCCGGTCGTGTCCCCGGCCCGGTAGAGCACGCGGCCGGTGTTGTCGTAGACGAGTCCTTCGGGCCCCCGGCCGGGGGCGCTGTCCGTGCCGCCGATCAGCAGGCCCGGCGCCGCGCCGGCGGTCACGTGCGTGGTGCCTGCCGGGCCGCCCTCGGCCGCCGACACGCGCGCCGGCGCGGTGGACGGCGTGTCGACGACGCCTCCGGTGCCGGGCGGCGGGGTTGGATCGGCCGAAGCCGCGGTTCCTGTCACCAGCGTTGCGACGAACGCCGTAGAGCAGACGGCCGCCAGAGACCGTCTCGATATGCGCGCCAAGGTGGCTTGTCCCCCCGATCGACAATGCGACGACACATTTCACCAGCCGCCCGGTTGTCGGCGTCAAGGGGGTTGTTTATGCCGCGGCGTACCGTGGAGTTGTGCGTAGGCGTAAGCGGATTTACTTCGCGCTCATGGGCACGTGCCTGACGTTGTTCGTGCTCTCATGGGGCGTCATCCGCTTTGTGTCCATTCCGGCCGCGGTCGCCATGAGCGCGGTGGCCATGGTGATCCCGCCGGTCGCGGCGATCATCGCCAATCGCCGCGATCCGGGGGAGCGGTGGTTCGACGAATAGGACGTGTGCGGCCGGTGTCAGTAGACGAGGGCCTGCGCGTCGTCCGCCATCGCCTCCTGGACGAAGACCTGCGCGCCCGCGATGCGCACTCCTTCGATGACGTCGGCGCCGGTGATGCCGCGCCGGGCCGCGCACTGCGTGCACAGGGTGACCTTGCCGCCGGCCAGGACCGCGTCGAGGAGGTCGGTCAGCGGCGCGGCCTCCGGAAGGGTGAACTCGGCCGCGCGGCCCGGGAGCGCGAACCACGCCGACTCGCCGGTGAGCCACAGCGACACGTCGACGCCGCCGGCGAGCGCGACCGCGGCCACCGTGAACGCCTGCGAGCAGCGCTCGGGCGAGTCGAGGCCCGCCGTCACCTTCAGTACGAGAGATCGCTTCATGCGCGACACGCTAATGCGGACGGCCCGCCGGTCCGCGCCTTGCGGGTGACGCCGCGGCGAGCAGGGTGAAGTACGGCACCCTGACCGGATCCGGGCGGGTGCCGCGCCGTACACTGATCGCGATTCGCCCTGCGCGCGGCTCACGCGCGGCACTTCGTCCGAGGAGCACCAAGGTGCACGTCTTCTTCATCGCGCTGCTGGTCCTGGTGGCCATCATGGTCGTGTGGTTCTCCGGGCTCACCGTGGCGAAGCTGTTCAAGGGCCAGAGCTGATCCCAGCCAGGTAGGCTCGGGCCTCGAAACCCGTTCCCGTACCAGGCCGGATGACATGATCGAAATTCCGGACGACATGCACCCCGACGTCGTCCCGCTCGCCTTTCTGCTCGGCACCTGGGAAGGCGCCGGAGTCGGCGACTACCCGACGATCGAGGCGTTCCGCTTCGGTCAGCAGGTCACCTTCACGCAGGACGGCCGGCCCTTCCTCGCCTACACGTCGCGCACGTGGCTGCTCGACGACGACGGCAACCGGGTCCGCCCGCTTGCGACGGAGACCGGCTACTGGAAGTCGAAGCTCGACGGCAGCGTCGAGGTCACCCTCGCGCACCCGACCGGCATCGTGGAGATCTGGCTCGGCGAGACCGACAACGGCCGGGTCGAGATGCGCACCGACGTGGTCGCGCGCACGGTCGACGCCAAGGAGTACAGCGCGGGCCACCGGCTGTACGGCCTGGTCAAGGGCGAGCTGATGTACGCCTACGACATGGCCGCGATGGGGCAGCCGATGCAGGCCCACGTGTCCGCGCAGCTCAAGCGGGTCGACGCGGCGATCGCCGCCGAGTAGTGGTCACCGGGCGGCCGTGGCCGCCCGGTCGTCGTCCGTGGTCCGGGCCCGGCGCGGGCTACGAGACGACGTCCGACAGCCCGTCGTTGGGATACCGGCGGGTGTAGATGTCGAGCGTGTCGGCGCGCATGTTGGTCCACAGGAACGCCGACTTCTCGGGCGCGAGGATGACCGCGTCCTGTCCGTTGATGTTCTTCAGCTCGGACACCGGCGCGGTCATGAACCGCACGTCGTCGCCGCGGATGTCCCGCAGGCTCCACACCAGGTCCCGCAGGTCGCCGTTGGACATGCGGTCGTCGACGCTGATCGAGGCGGTGACCGCGTCCAGGAGCTTCGGCAGGCCGAGCGGGTCCTTCAGCGAACCGCCGGTCAGCAGCTTCTGCATGATCGCCCGCATGAAGTTCTGCTGGCGCGCGACGCGGTCGAGGTCGCCGCGCGGCAGGCCCTTGCGCTCGCGCACGTACATGAGCGCGTCGGCGCCGTTCATGTGGTGCTTGCCCGCGGTCCAGGCGCGGGCGTCGTTCTCCGCCGGGATGTCGTGCGCGACCTCGACGTCGACGCCGCCGAG
Source organism: Yinghuangia seranimata (assembly GCF_029953285.1). Taxonomy (GTDB): domain Bacteria; phylum Actinomycetota; class Actinomycetes; order Streptomycetales; family Streptomycetaceae; genus Yinghuangia; species Yinghuangia seranimata. The sequence goes on from NZ_JASAOI010000067.1 coordinate 22,914, forward strand.
CGCGTCGGTCAGGCCCTTGAAGCCGGTCCAGTCGATCGCCGCGAAGTGGTCGACGCGGATGTCGGTGAGCCGCTGCACCGTGTCGATCAGCAGCGGCGGCCCGCCCCACGAGAACGCCGCGTTGATCTTGGCGTCGCCGCGTCCCGGTATCGCCACCCACGCGTCGCGCGGCACGGACACGACGTACGCCGACTTCCGGTCGGCCGACAGGTGCAGCAGCATCGTCGCGTCGCTGCGCTGCATGCCCTCCTGCCACAGCGGGCCCTTCGCGTTCCGCCCGGTCGTCGGCATGTCCGACCGCGAGTCGAGGCCCACCAGCACGAAGTTGGTGCCCTTGCCGCGCGGCGGCTGCTGGTCGAGCGGGAGCTTGGGGAAGGCGTTCTCGATGCGGTCGACCTTGCTCGCGTAGTGGTCGATGACCCACCACACGCCCACGGCGGCGAGTACCACCAAGGCGGTCATCGTCGCGATCGTGGTCAGCAGGATCGTGCGCAGCCGACGGCGCTGCCGGCGCTTGCGGCGGCCGTGCTCGGGGGGCGTGTCGCCCTCGGTTCCCGGCCCGCCGGGTCCGCCGTCGCCGGCGCCGTCGGCATCGCCGTCCGGCTCGGGCGACGTGTCGAAGATGTTCAGCCCGGCGCCCGGGCCGGGGTCACGGGGGCCCGGAGGATCCGCGAACGCCCGGTCGACGTACGCGGCGTGGTCCCCGCCGTACGCCCGGTCACCGCCGCTCGCCCGCTCGTCGTCGTCCACGAGGGGCATTGTGGCCCCGCCGAGCCGCTCACACGTGCGAATCCGCAATCTTCCGGGGGTGCCTAGAATTCAACGGTGACGATCGACTGGAAGCGCGAGCTGCGGGACAAGGGCTACCGGCTGACGCCGCAGCGCCAGCTCGTGCTGGAAGCGGTGGACACGCTCGGTCACGCGACCCCCGACGAGATCCTCACCGAGATCCACAAGACGGCGAGCGGCATCAACATCTCGACGGTCTACCGGACCCTCGAACTACTCGAACAGCTCGACCTCGTCAAGCACACCCACCTCGGGCACGGCGCGCCGACCTACCACCCGGCCGGCAGCAGCGACCACCTCCACCTGGTGTGCCGCGACTGCGAACGGGTCACCGAGGTCGAGCTCGGTCTCGCCGAGCCGCTCGCCGAGACCGTCGAGTCGCGTTTCGGCTTCGACATCGACCTGCGGCACTTCGCGATCTTCGGGCGCTGCGGCGACTGCACGGCGGCGCGCGCGGCCGCCGACGGCGCGGACGGGACGAGCGCCACACCGGCCGCTCCGCCGTCCGCCGCGCCCGGTACCTAAGCTGGACGTCATGGCAGCCACAAGTCCCCTGCTCTCCCTGCCCGGTGCCGTCGCCGCCGAGGCGCCGGACGAAGGCGTCGCCGCGCACTACGGCGACCCGCTCCGCGAACAGCGCCGACTCGCCGCCGGCCAGGGCTTCGTCGACCTGTCCCACCGCGGCGTCGTGCGCGTCTCCGGACCCGACCGGTTGTCCTGGCTGCACTCGCTGACGACCCAGCACCTCACCGAGCTCAAGCCCGGCGAGGCGACGGTCACGCTGGTGCTCAGCCCGCACGGCCACATCGAGCACGCGCTGTACGCGGTGGACGACGGCGAGGCGCTGTGGGCGCACGTCGAACCGGGCACGGCGCCCGCGCTGGTGGCGTTCCTGGACAGGATGCGGTTCCTGCTGCGCGTCGAGGTCGAGGACCTGACGGACGCGTACGCGGTGGTGTTCGAGCCGGTCCCCGAGGCGCCCGCCGCCGACGGGCCGCTCGCGGACGTCCAGGTCCGCGTCACCGCCGACGGGCGCGAGCTGTTCCTGCCGCGCGAGCGCCTCGCCGACTACGGGGCCGGGCACGCCGACCCGGCGGGGATGTGGGCGTACGAGGCGCTGCGCGTCGCGGCGTACCGCCCGCGCGTCGGCAACGAGACCGACCACCGCACGATCGTGCACGAGGTGGGCTGGCTGGAGACCGCCGTGCACCTCAACAAGGGCTGCTACCGCGGCCAGGAGACGGTCGCGCGCGTGCACAACCTGGGCCGGCCGCCGCGCCGCCTGGTGTTCCTGCACCTCGACGGCACCGAGGAGAAGCTGCCCGCCACCGGCTCACCGGTGGAACTCGACGGCCGCCAGATCGGGTTCGTGACCAGCTCGGCGCGGCACTACGAGCTCGGCACCGTGGCGCTCGCGCTGATCAAGCGGAACACGGCCGTCGACGCGGTGCTCACCGCGGACGGCGTCCCCGCGACCCAAGAGGTGGTCGTCCCGGCCTGAGGGCGGGGACCGGTCCGGGGCGTGCGCGACACGCGCCGCCCCGGAAACCGCCGTCAGGGCAGGCGGCGGTTGTGCATGTTGCGGATCCTGCGACGCTGGCTGCGGTCGAGCGTCAGCCACGCGACGACGGGGATGCCGATGAGCGCGCCGATGACCAGCCAGCCCACCCAGCCGGGGAGCACGAAGAACGCGATGACGGCCAGGATGACGCCGACGGCGATGTAAGGGCCGCGGTTGGACATGTCGAACCCCCTCGGAAGGTCTTCGGCTCCCATTGTCCGTCGCCGCGGCGGTTCCCCACAGGGGGATATCCCCCCGGTCGGCCCAGCGGTCAGATGTCGATGACGAGGGTGATCGGCCCGTCGTTGACGAGCGCGACCTTCATGTCGGCGCCGAACGAACCCGTCTCGACGTGCGCCCCGAGCGCCCGCAGCTCCGCGACGACCGCCGCCACCAGCGGCTCGGCGACGTCCCCGGGCGCGGCCGCGTTCCAGGTGGGGCGGCGGCCCTTGCGGGCGTCCCCGTACAGCGTGAACTGACTGATGACGAGGAGCGGCGCGGCCAGGTCGGAGCAGGACTTCTCCCCGTCGAGGATCCTGACGCTCCAGAGCTTGGCGGCGAGCCGCTTCGCGTGCTCGGTGGTGTCGTCGTGCGTCACTCCGACCAGGACACAGAGCCCCGGCCCGAGGATCGACCCGACGACCTCCCCGCCGACGGTCACCGACGCTTCGGACACCCGCTGCACGACTGCTCGCATGAGCCCATTCTGACGAGCTTCCGAAACGGCCGGGACCGCGCCCCCGAGCGGGCCCGGTGGCTCGTCGGGGTGGCGGGGACCCGTCCGGGGCGATTCGCCCCTGTACGGCACGCGTCATCACGGTCGCCGTGGCACGATGCGTGCCATGGCAGATCCGCTGAAGCCGCCCGCGCGTGGTCCGGAAGGCCGACCGGCGCCACCGGAGGACGTCCCGCCGTCGGCGGGGCGGGAGCCCGGCGGGCCCGCGCCCGAGCCGGCCGGTGACGCGGTGCCTCCGGTGTCCGCGCCGGTCGCGGACGTGCGGTCGCTGGACATGGACGCGGTACGCCGTATGCGGCGGGAGGCGCAGCGCGAGGAGAGCGACCTGTCGTACCTGCGGCGGCTGCTGCAGGGGCGGATCGACATCCTGCGCGCCGAGCTGGCGCGCCGGGCGGATCCGGCGTCGGCGGCGCCGTTCGGTGGGCCCGCGCCGGTGATGGCGAAGCTGTCGGAGATCCTGTCGGAGCCGCCGGCGCCCGCGCGCGGGGCGCGGCACGTGACGGTGCATCCGCCGCGCACGTCGCGGTACCGGACCACGATCGAGCGGATGCTCGCGGACGTCGAGCTGTCCGACCTCCCGGCGCTGGGCGACGCCGCGCTGCGCCGCGCCCTGGAGGGCCTGACCGGCTATGAGCACGAGGTGTCCGCGCTGCGCCAGGAGCTGCAGCGGGAGGCCGACCGTTGTGGGGCGGAGATCGCGCGCAGGTACCGTGAAGGGGAGGCCAGGGTCGACGACCTGCTCTCCGGGCGCTGATGGGCGGCCGGGAGGGCGCGGCGGCCGGGGGTGAGATCCCCGGGCGGTGCGACGGGGCGGCGGTCCCGGCCTCGTCCGTGCCCCGGCGGGGCGCGGTCCGGCCCTGCCTGTGTCGACCCGAGGAAGCACGCCACTATGACCGTCCCGTCCCCGTCCTCCGTGCCGGGCGCGATACCCGCGTCCGTCGATGCCGTCGAACCGGTGCTGGCCGAGGTCGTCCGCTCCGGCTTCGTCGAGGGCCGGCACCGCGGCGCGCTGGTCGCGCTGGACGCCGACGGCTCGGTCGCGTTCTCGATGGGCGACGTCACGCGGCCGGTGTTCCCGCGTTCGACGACCAAGCCCGCGCAGGCGGTGGCCACGCTGCGGGCGGGCGTCGACCTCGACGGTGAGCTTTTGGCCCTGGCGGCGGCGAGCCATTCGGGTGAAGGTTTTCACCTGGACGGGGTGCGCAAGATCCTCGCCGCCGCGGGCCTGGACCCGGCGGCGCTGCGTACGCCGGCGCAGTTCCCGTTCGGCGAGCAGGCGTTCGAGGACTACCTGCGCGGCGGCAAGGCGCCGGACCCGCTGGTGATGAACTGCTCGGGCAAGCACGCCGGGTGGCTGGCGGCGTGTGTCGCGAACGGCTGGGACACCGAGACGTACCTCGCCCCGGCTCATCCGCTGCAGCAGCTGGTGCTGCGCACGATCGAGGAGCTCGCGGACGAGCGGGTCGCGCACCTGGGCGTCGACGGCTGCGGTGCGCCGGTGCCGGCGATCAGCCTGACGGGGCTGGCGCGGCTGTTCCGTTCGATGGTGAGCACGTGCGCGGGCAGCCCGCAGCGGCGGGTGGCGGCGGCGATGCAGGCGTACCCGGAGTACGTCGCGGGGACGGGTCGTGTCGACACACTGGTGATGCGCGGCGTCCCCGGGCTGATCGCGAAGATGGGCGCGGAGGGCGTGCAGGGCGTCGCGCTTCCGGACGGGCGGGCGCTGGCGTTCAAGGTCGACGACGGCGGCGTACGCGTCCTGGGGCCGATACTCGCGGCCGCGCTGCGGCGGCTGGGCGTGGACGCGCCGGTGCTGGACGAGATCGCGGAGGTGCCGCTGCTCGGCGGCGGTGTCCAGGTGGGCGCGATCCGGGCGGCGTTCGCCGCGTAGCCCGGCCCGTCAGGCCTGCGGCAGTCCCTCGGTCGCCTCGCGCGCGTCGTAGGCGGCGCGCGCCGCGGCGATCTCGTTCTGGTGCGCTTCCGTCCAGGCGACCAGGGCGCGGATGGGGTCGTGCAGCGTGGCGCCGAGCGGCGTGAGCGTGTAGTCGACGCGCGGCGGGACGACGGCGTACACGGTGCGCTCGACGAGCCCGTCGCGCTCGAGCTGGCGCAGCGTCACGGTGAGCATGCGCTGGCTGATGCCGTCGATCTTGCGGCGCAACTCGGTGAAGCGCAGCGTCTGTTCGTCGAGCAGGGCGATCACGAGCAGCGACCACTTGTCGGCGACGCGGTCGAGGATCTGCCGCACTTCGCAGTCCTGCCGGTCGACGCCTGTGCACGCGTCGGACGCGGTCGCCGAGTGTTCTTCCATGTCAGCCATGGTTCCCTCTTGTGCCTATGAGCACAAGAGGGAACCGTCAAGGTCGGTCGGCGGGCTCAGCCGCGCAGCTCCTGCGACGGGCGCGGCGCCGGTGGTCAGCGCCGGCCCAGGACCTCCGCGACCCGGATGAAGCCGTCCGCCCCGTGGCCGAGCGCGACGGTGCGTCGGGCGAGGCCTTCGGCCGCGCGCATGACGCTCGCGTTGATGCCGTGCGACTCGGACGCGTGCACGATGTGCGCCAGCGACGACACCGCCGACGTCAGCGGGTTGATCGCGCCGGAGTAGGTGCCGTTGTCGAAGTCCTCGGCGAACTCCTCGAACAGCGGCGGCAGGATCGCCCCGATGCCCTGAGCGAACGGGGCGAGCTCGCGCGCGGTGACGCCCTCCGCCTTCGCGATCGCGAGCGCGTGCGCGTAGCCGGCCATCGACGTCCAGAAGACGTCGAGCAGCGCGATGTCGTACGCGGCGGCCCGGCCCGGGTCCTCGCCCAGGTGGGTGTGGGTGCCGCCCAACGCGTCGAGCACCGCACGGTGTTCGGCGTACAGCTCGGCGGGGCCGCTGTGGATGAAGACGCCCTGCGGCGTGCCGATGGTCGGGGCGGGGGTCATGATCGCGCCGTCCAGGTAGCGGACCCCGTGGTCGGCGGCCCACGCGGCGGTGTCCCGCGCCCGGTCGGGGGTGTCGGCGGTCAGGTTGACCACGGTGCGGCCCTTGAGCGCGGTGGTGACGGCGTCGGTGCGCAGAACCGCGTCGGAGGCGTCGTAGTTGACGACGCAGACCACGGTGAGCGGGCTCGCCGCGACGGCCTCGGCGGCGGACGCGGCGGCGTGCACGCCGCGCTCGGTGAGGTCGCCGTCGCGTCCCGGCGTACGGTTCCACACCGTCGTGCGCACCCCGGCGGCCAGGAACGCGCCGGCCAGCGCGCGACCCATCGGGCCCAGTCCGAGGACGGTGACGGCAGACTGTGAGGTGCACCGCGAGGTGTACGACACGCTGCCGCTCAAGACCGAGTACTCGCTGACCCCGTTCGGCCGCGACCTCTCCGACGCCCTGGCCCCGATCTCCGACTGGGGCCACCGCCGCCTCGACCGCCTGGCCGCCGCCCGCGACGCGTCCTGACGCACCGTCCCCTCCCCTCGTGCTCCCCTCGCACCGGAACCCCGGTGGCCTCCCGGCCGCTTGCGACCAGCCTCTCCGCCCCCGCCGGCACCGACAAGTACCCACAAAAAAGTGGCTATGCCCCGTCGCGGGGTGCCCGCGCGGCGAGGAACATCCCCGGTCGGCGGCGCCCGCGGCCGCCGCCGCGTGCCGTGTGTCCTGTGTGTTGCGTAACTCTCGCAAGCAGGTTGCTTGCAATAGTTAGCACGACGCGGCACGCTGGGGGCATGGCCGGTCTCAACATGGGTTCCCTCGGGGAGTACATCCGCGAGCAACGTCGCAACGCGCAGTACTCGTTGCGGCAGCTGGCGGATGCGGCGGGGGTGTCGAATCCGTATCTGAGCCAGATCGAGCGCGGGCTGCGCAAGCCCAGCGCGGAGATCCTGCAGCAGATCGCGAAGGCGCTGCGGATTTCGGCGGAGACGCTGTACGTCCAGGCGGGGATCCTCGAGGAGCGGCCGCACGAGGTGCGCGAGGTGCAGAGCGCGATCCTCGACGACACCGCGATCAACGAGCGGCAGAAGCGCGTCCTGCTGGAGATCTACGAGGCCTTCCGCAAGGAGAACGCGCTGACCGCCGAGGGTGGGGAAACGCCTGGGGCCACGCCCGAGGCGAAGGCCAACGGGCACGGGGAGTACGACGCTTCGGCCGTCGTCGTACCGCGTGCCGAGACACTTCACGACAACCCCGATGGGGAGTGAGGAACCACCATGGCGATCGCCACGGACATCCGTAAGACCCTGACCGACGCCACACCGCTGTACGCCGTGGTCGGCGCCGGCGACCTCGCGGTCGAGAAGATCCGCGAGGTGCCGGACCGGCTCTCCGGCGTCACCTTCGAACGGCCGAAGTTCGAGGTGCCGAAGATCGACCTGCCGAAGTTCGAGGTCCCGAAGTTCGAGGTCCCGAAGTTCGAGATGCCGAAGTTCGAGCGCCCCGACGTGCCGACCGACCCGAAGGTCATCCGGGAGAAGGTCGCCGGCGCGGCGACCGAGGTGCAGAAGCGGGCCACGTCGACGTTCTCGGCGCTGAGCGAGGCCGGCAAGGACGCCCGGGACACGCTGCCGGGCAAGGCGCAGGACTTCGCGAAGGTCCAGTACGGCAAGGCCGGTGACTATGCGGACCGGCTGCGTGAGATCTACGAGGAGCTCGCGGTGCGCGGCCACAAGGTCGTCGACCGGCTCACGCACAAGGAGCAGGCGGAGTCGCCCGCCGCCGAGGAGCCGGCGGCCGAGCCGGTCCCCGAGCCCGTCGCGGAGCCGGCCGCCGAGCCCGCGGCCGCGGAGGCCAAGCCGGCCCCGAAGCCGAAGCCCGCCGCGAAGCGCGCCGCCAAGAAGGCCACGCCGCCGCCCGCCGAGTAGCGGTGGGCCCGGCCGGGCGCCGGGCACGGGTTTCCATGCGGCGGCCGCGGGGATGTATGGAGTCCCGCGGCCGCCGCGTGCGTGCGAGACTTGCGGGACCGGAAGCCGCGGGACCGTGAACGGCGAGGAGGAGCGATGCCCGAGCAGACGATGGCCTCAGGTGCCCTGTTGGCCGCGTTCGGGAGCGTCACATGGGTGCTCTTCATGGGCCTGATGCTGATGAAGCTGTTCTGCTTCGTCGACGCGGTGACCCGCCGCGAGGACGCCTACCGGGCCGCGGACAAACAGAAGAAGGTCTTCTGGGTGGCGATCCTGGGGATCTCCGTCGCCTTCGACTTCTTCTTCGGCGGCCTGCTGAGCTTCATCTCGATCGCCTCGCTGGTCGCGGCGATCGTGTACCTGGTCGACGTGCGGCCGGCGCTCAAGCAGGTCGGCAACGGCCGGCGCGGCGGCACGATGGGCCCCTACGGCCCCTGGTAGGACACCGAGAACGACCGAACGGCCGGACCACCCCCCGAGGGCGGTCCGGCCGTTCGTGTGCGGCCTGGCGCGGCGGCTCAGCTTCCGCCGGTCGTGGTCTGGGTGCCGGCCTTGGGCGAGTCCGTCGGGCTCGACTGCGGCGGTGTCGTCGCCGGTGTGTTGGTGGTGCCGCCCGAACCGGTGCCCGTCGGCTTGGTCGGCGTCGGGGTGGGGGTCGGGGTGCCGCTGCCGCCCGGCGTGGTCGTGCCGCCGCCGGGGGTGGTGGTCCCGCCGCCCGGGGTCGTCGTACCGCCGCCGGGTGACGTCGTCCCGCCGCCGGGGGTGGTGGTCCCGCCGCCGGGCGTGGTCGGCGTGGTGGTCGTGGGCGGCGGCGAGGTGGTGCCGGGGTCCGTCGTGGCCGGCGGAGGCGTCGTCGGCGGCGGGGTGGTCGGCGGGGGCGTGCCCGGCACCGGCGGCAGGTTCGGGACGGCCGGGGACTGCACGGTGCCCGCGCCGCCGTCGGGGCGGACGACGCCGAGGATCGGCATCGAGCCGGCCTGCGCGATGGTGATCGTCCGGCCGGGGCGCGGTGCGTGGATGATCAGGCCGTTGCCGACGTACATCGCGATGTGGCTCGCGTCGCCGAAATAGACGATCAGGTCGCCGGGCCGCATGTCGGCGACCGGCACGCGCGGCAGCCGCGCCCACTGCTCCTGCGAGGTGCGCGGGATCTGGACGCCCGCGAACAGCCAGGCCTGCGACGTGAGTCCGGAGCAGTCGTAGCCGTCCGGGCCGGTGCCGCCCCAGATGTACGGCTTGCCGAGCTTGCTCAGCGCGAACCTGATGGCCTGCTCGGCGGCCTTGGTGGTGAGCTGGTCGGGCTTGGCGAGGATGCCGTACTGCTGCAGCTGCGCCTGCCCGGCCTCCGCTACCTGGGCCTCCAACTGCTGGAGCTGGACCAGCTGTTCGGGGGTGAGCGTGGCGACGAGCGCCTCGGCCTCGGAGACCTTGGTCTGGATGTCGGTCTTGGCCTTCTCCGACTCCTTCTCGAGGCGCGCGTTCTCGGCGAGCTGCGCGTCCTCGCTCTTCTGCATGTTCTTGAGCTGGCGCTCGGCCTGCTTCTGGCGCTCGATCGTGTCGGCCTGGACCTGGCTGATGCGCGCGAACGTGGGCGCCTGGCGCAGGAACTCGGCCGGGTCGGATGAGAGCATCAGGGACAGCACCGGGTCGACGCCGCGGGTGGTGTACTGCAGCCGCGCTATGCGGCCGACCTCGTCGCGGTTCTGGTCGATCTGCTGCTGCGTCCACGCGATGCCGGCGCGCACGTCGTTGACCTTGACCTGCTGCGCGGTGCGGCGCTCGTTGGTGGCGTTGTAGCGCTCGGTGGCCTGCTCGGCCTGGCGGTACAGATCCTGGAGCCGGGTCTGCACGTCGGCCAGATTGAAGGCGATCAGCGGCGGCGTCGGGTCACCGGGTGCGGCGACCGCCTGACCGGTGAACAGCGCGGCACACAAGAGCGCGACGCCGCACGCCGCCGCGGCGCGGGCCCAACGGCTCGACGTTCCCCCCACGTTCGCCATCCCCTAGACCCTTCCGGGCGCTCGATGCGACGGAACCGGTTCTCAAGAGGACGGAGGTGGCTCTTGAGAACCGGTTCCAGCGTGGGATCCTCGCATGTTCCGGCGGCAAAGGGCAGGGGCGCGCAGAAAGAATTCCCGGTTACCACCGAGTTCATTGGCACACTGATGTGACGAACAGTCAGATCGGGATCTTGTCGGAGCCCCGCGGACCCCGCGCCGGGCGGCGGCCGACACCCGCCTAAAATCGGGGCATGGCGGTCAGAGGCGGAGGGTCCGGAGGCGCGCCCCGGCCGCACCGGACCGCCGGGAAGCCGACCGGCGTCATCACCCGCGGCACCACGAACCCGAACCGGCTCCGCCGCGTCGACCGCTGGATCGCCGCCGAGCACGCGCGGCTGCTGCGCGCCGCCGACGACCCGCTGGTGGTCGACCTCGGCTACGGCGCCTCCCCGGTGACCACGCTCGAGTTCCTGCGCCGGCTGCGGGGCGTGCGCCCCGACGTCGAGATGGTCGGGATCGAGATCGACCCGGAGCGGGTCGCGGCCGCGCGGCCGTACGAGGAGCCGGGCCTGTCGTTCGTGCGCGGCGGGTTCGAGGTGCCGGTGCCGGGCCGCCGGCCCGCGCTCGTGCGGGCGTTCAACGTGCTGCGGCAGTACGGAGAGGACGACGTCGCGCACGCGTGGTCCGTCATGTGCGCGCGGCTCGCCCCCGGAGGCCTGCTGGTCGAGGGCACCTGCGACGAACCCGGCCGCCTCGCCGCCTGGCTGGCGGTCGGCCCGGACGCGCGGCCCCGCTCCCTGACCCTGGCGGCCCGCCTCGCCGCCCTGGAGCGCCCGTCGGCGCTCGCCGAACGGCTCCCTAAGGCGCTGATCCACCGCAACGTCCCGGGCGAACCCGTCCACGCGTTCCTGGCCGCCTTCGACCGCGCCTGGGACACCTACGCGCCCCTCGGCGCCCTGGGCGCCCGCCAGCGCTGGGCCGCGGCCGTGGCCGCGCTGGCCGCCGACTGGCCCGTGCGCACCACCCCGTCCCGCGCCCGCGGCGGCGAGGTCACCGTCGATTGGGCGGCCGTGGCACCACGCGGCTGACGGGCGAACCCGACGCCGGCGTACGGTACCCGCCCGACCGTGACCGTCCGTGAGCACGCTGTGACCGGGCTACCTCACATCGCGGACGGGAATCCGGCGACAGGGTCGATCGGTTATCACTTGACTGGGGGTGTTGTCGCCCCAATTTCTACTGCCGCGCGCGGGTCCTCCGCGCGCGGCAGCGGCTGGCCTAGGAGGTTTACGCGTGAGTCACCACGTGCCGCGAGCGGTCGTATCCGGGGCGCGCAAGCACACCCTGGCCGGCCGCCGGGGGGCGCCACGCAGGATCGCGACTCTCAGCGTCCACACCTCGCCGCTGCACCAGCCCGGGACGGGCGACGCGGGCGGCATGAACGTGTACATCGTCGAGATGTCCAAGCGGCTCGCGGCGCTCGGCGTCGAGGTGGAGATATTCACCCGCGCCACCCGCCGGGACCTGCCGCCCGTCGTCGAGATGGCGCCCGGAGTCCTGGTGCGCCACGTGACCGCGGGGCCCTTCGAAGGGCTCTCCAAGGAGGACCTTCCGTCGCAGCTGTGCGCCTTCACCTCGGGCGTGCTGCGCACCGAGGCGATGCGCGAACCCGGCTACTACGACCTGGTGCACTCGCACTACTGGCTGTCCGGCCAGGTCGGTTGGCTGGCCAAGGAGCGCTGGGGCGTGCCGCTGGTGCACACCATGCACACCATGGCCAAGGTGAAGAACGCGTCGCTCGCCGCGACCGACTCGCCCGAGCCGTCGGCGCGCGTGATCGGCGAGAGCCAGGTGGTCGAGGCGGCCGACCGGCTCGTGGCGAACACCGTCGAGGAGGCCGACCAGCTCGTCGGGCTGTACGACGCCGCGCCCGACCAGGTCGCCGTCGTGAACCCCGGCGTCGACCTGGACACCTTCCGGCCCGGCGACGCCGCCGAGGCGCGCCGCCGCGTGGGGCTGCCGGTCGACGCGACCGTCATCCTGTTCGCCGGCCGCATCCAGCCGCTCAAGGCGCCGGACGTGCTGCTGCACGCCACTGCTCATCTGCTGCGCGCCCAGCCGAGCCTGCGCGAAGACCTGGTCGTCGCGGTCGTCGGCGGCCCGAGCGGCACCGGACTGGCCGCGCCCGAGCACCTGCACAAGCTGGCCGCGTCCCTCGGCGTCCAGGACGTCGTGCGGTTCCGCACGCCCGTCCCGCAGGACGTCCTCGCCGACTGGTACCGCGCCGCGACCGTGGCGGTCGTCCCCTCGTACAACGAGTCCTTCGGCCTGGTCGCGATCGAGGCGCAGGCGTGCGGCACCCCCGTCGTGGCCGCCGCGGTCGGCGGGCTGCCGACGGCGGTACGCGACGGCGTGTCGGGGATCCTCGTCGACGGCCACGACCCGGCGGACTACGCGGAGGCGATCGCCCGGCTCATCCGCGCGCCGCGGCTGCGCGAGGAGTACGCGCGGGGTGCCGTGCGGCACGCGGCCAACTTCGGGTGGGCGGCCGCGGCCGCGTCGATGGCCGACGTGTACGCGCAGACCATCGCCGACGCGGGCCGCGTCTCGAGTCTCGCCGCCCGATAACGTGGGGCCGTCGCACGGCACTTGCGCGTGACGGTACGACCGACAGCACGGCCGAGAGGGCACACCGTGGAGCAGACCCGGGCGCGGGCCGCCGAGGCGATCCGGCTCGCCCTCGACGACGCCGAGGTCACGTGGGAGCGGCCCGACGAGACCACGTTCGTCGTGACGCTGCCGGGCGAGCGCAAGCTCAAGACGACGTGCGCGCTGCGCGTGGGCCGGCACACGCTGTCGGTCAACGCGTTCGTGGTGCGCCGCCCGGACGAGAACCACGCGGCGTTCTACCGCTGGATGCTGGCCCGCAACGTGCGGCTGTACGGCGTCGCGTTCTCCGTCGACAAGCTCGGCGACGTGTACCTCACCGGGCGGCTTCCGCTGCACGCCGTCACGGCCGAGGAGGTCGACCGGCTGCTCGGCGTCGTGCTGGAGACCGCCGACGAGAGCTTCAACACGTTGCTCGAGCTCGGCTTCGCGACGTCGATCCGGCGCGAGTGGCGCTGGCGGACCGAGCGCGGCGAGTCCACCCGCAACCTGGACGCGTTCGCGCACCTCATCGCCCGTGACGAGGAGAAGGACGCCGAGCCGGCGCCGTAGGACGGGCGGCATTCGCCCGGTACGGACAGGTTCGGACCGGGCCGAAGCGCCCGGCGGGCCTCCATTACGCTCGGGCCCATGGCCGACACCGCATACAAGCTCGTGCTCCTCCGCCACGGTGAGAGCGACTGGAACCTCAAGGGTCTCTTCACCGGATGGGTCGACGTCGACCTGACCGAGACCGGTGAGAAGGAGGCCGCCCGCGGCGGCCGGCTGCTCACCGACGCGGGCGTGCTGCCCGACGTCCTGCACACGTCGCTGCAGCGCCGGGCGATCCGCACCGCGCAGCTCGCGCTCGACGCCGCCGACCGGCACTGGATCCCGGTGCGCCGTTCGTGGCGGCTCAACGAGCGCCACTACGGCGCGCTGCAGGGCAAGGACAAGGCCGCGACGCTCGCCGAGTTCGGCGAGGAGCAGTTCATGCTGTGGCGCCGCTCGTACGACACCCCGCCCCCGCCGCTCGCCGACGACGACGCGTTCTCGCAGGTCGACGACCCGCGTTACGCGGGCCTGCCGAACGAGATCCGGCCGCGCACCGAGTGCCTCAAGGACGTCGTCGAGCGCATGCTGCCGTACTGGTACGACGCGATCGTCCCGGACCTCGAGGCCGGCAACACCGTGCTGGTGGCCGCGCACGGCAACTCGCTCCGCGCGCTGGTCAAGCACCTCGACGGCATCTCGGACGACGCGATCGCCGGCCTGAACATCCCGACCGGCATCCCGCTGCTCTACGAGCTGGACTCCGACCTGCGCCCGGTCGTCCACGGCGGCCGCTACCTCGACCCGGAGGCCGCCGCCGCGGCCATCGAGGCGGTCAAGAACCAGGGCCGCAAGTAACAAGGGAGTAGGCGGTCGACACCGCCGCACACACGCAGCCGTACGCGTCCGCGAGGACGTGCACAGGGGGCGCCCGTCACGGAAGGGTGGGCGCCCCCTGTGTCCTTTTATGCGCCCGGCGGGGGCGGCGGGCGGTCAGCCGCGGCAGCTGCCGCCGCAGTTGCAGGACGACCCGGACTTGCAGCCGCAGCCGCACGACGACGGGCAGCTGCACCCGGGCGCCGGGGCGCCCCCGGGCCGGTGCGACGCGGTGCGCGTCGGCGGGGCGGGCGTGACGTCCGTGACGCTGATCAGTCGGCGCTGGGTCTCAATCACCGGTTCGGGCATGAACGACCTCCGTTCACCTGTTCGGACCATGCGGCGGGCACCCCGTACTGCGCACCGTCCGTATCCGAGTCAACCCGTATCGCATCTACCCGTCAACGGGCACAACCGACCAATGCGCACGTCCGCCCACATCTGCGCAAGATCTGTTCGGTCTGAACCGGGTACGGCCGATCGGTGAACAGTCGATGAAGTCATCCGGTCGGCGGTACCCGGAGTGGGTTCACCCGTTCGGGGCAGCTTTACCCTGGGTTCTGTGGACGTGAACGTGGCCGCGGCGGCCGTAGCCGCCCTCTCCGGGTTGGCCGTCGGCGTTGCCGGGACCTTGGCGTTCCGGTGGAGCGAACGCGCCCAGGGCACCGGGAGCGCGGCGAAGCCCACGGGCGCCGTGCTGCCGCCCGGCGTGGCCATCGTGCTGTCCGTCCTGCGTTCGTCGGCCGTCGTCCTCGACGAGCACGACGCCGTCGTGAAGGCCAGCTCGGCCGCGTACACCTTCGGCCTGGTCCGCGGCGACCAGCTGGTGCCCGACGAGCTGCTGCGGATGGCCCGGGAGACCCGGCGCGACGGCGAGATAAGGCAACGGGACCTGCTGCTCGCCCGCCGCGACGGCCAGGAGCTGGAGGTGTCGGCGCGCGTCGCGCCGCTCGGCTCCCGGCTGGTCCTGCTCCTGGTCGAGGACCGCACCGAGGCCCGCCGCGTCGACGCGGTGCGCCGCGACTTCGTCGCGAACGTCAGCCACGAGCTCAAGACCCCGGTCGGCGCGCTGTCGCTGCTGGCCGAGGCGGTCCTGGACGCCAGCGACGACCCCGAGGCGGTGCGCCGGTTCTCCGGCCGCATGCAGGTGGAGTCCGCACGGCTGACCAACCTCGTGCAGGAGCTCATCGACCTGTCCCGGGTGCAGAACGACCACCCGCTGCAGGACATCGCGCCCGTCCCGGTCGACGAACTCGTCGCCGAGGCGGTCGACCGGTGCCGCCAGGTGGCGCAGGCCAAGCAGATCACCCTGGCGGTCGGCGGCGACCCCGGCCTGGTGATCCCCGGCGACCACAACCAGCTCGTCATGGCGCTCGGCAACCTCGTCGAGAACGCCGTCAACTACAGCCCCGAGCGCACCCGCGTCGACATCGACGTGCGCGTGACCGGGCGCAAGGCCGTCCTGGCGGTGTCCGACCAGGGCATCGGCATCCCGCACCGCGACCTGGACCGGATCTTCGAGCGCTTCTACCGGGTCGACCCGGCGCGCTCGCGGGCCACCGGGGGGACCGGGCTCGGGCTGTCGATCGTGAAACACATCGTGGCCGGACACGGGGGAGAGGTCACCGTGCGCAGCCTGGAGGGCGTGGGAACCACGTTCACCCTGGTGCTGCCGCTCCTGCCCGCCGACGACCGGGGCGGCGCCTCGGACGCGGCATCCACGCCGACCAGGCCCGGCGCACCGTCCGCGCCGAATGGATCGACCGATCTGGCCGCGTCGTACAACTCCCGGGAGGGTTCCGGATGACCCGTGTGCTCGTCGTCGAGGACGAGGAGTCCTTCAGCGACCCGCTGGCGTTCCTGCTGCGCAAGGAGGGTTTCGAGGTCGCCGTGGCGGTCACCGGGCCCGACGCGCTCGAGCAGTTCGACCAGGGCGGCGCCGACCTGGTGCTCCTCGACCTGATGCTGCCCGGCCTGCCCGGCACCGAGGTGTGCCGGCGGCTGCGCGCCAAGTCCAACGTGCCGGTCATCATGGTGACCGCCAAGGACAGCGAGGTCGACAAGGTGGTCGGCCTCGAGATCGGCGCCGACGACTACGTCACCAAGCCGTTCTCGTCGCGCGAGCTGGTCGCGCGCATCCGCGCGGTGCTGCGCCGGCAGGGCGAGCCGCAGGAGATCGAGCCGACCGCGCTGGAGGCCGGCCCGGTCCGCATGGACGTCGACCGGCACCGGGTCACCGTGGACGGCGTGAAGGTCGAGCTTCCGCTCAAGGAGTTCGACCTGCTCGAGCTGCTGCTGCGCAACGCGGGCCGCGTGCTCACCCGCATGCAGCTGATCGACCGCGTGTGGGGCGCCGGCTACGTCGGCGACACCAAGACGCTCGACGTCCACGTGAAGCGGCTGCGCGCCAAGATCGAGCCGGACCCGGGCGCCCCGCGCTACCTGGTCACCGTGCGCGGCCTGGGCTACAAGTTCGAGCCCTGACAGACGCGTTCGCCGAGGCGTCGGCAGGGTCGGTAGGGCGATCCGGCCGGCGCCTCGGCGACGTGCGTGCCCCCTGACGGGCGCGGTCCCGTTCCGACGGCACCGCGCCCGTCGGCGTTGTGTGGGGGGCTGAGAGGCCGTCAGAGGGCTGCAGAAGGCCGCAGATGGCCGAAGAGGACCGAAGAGGGCCCAGGAAACGCACGAGCCCGCCTCCGGAAGTCCGGGGCGGGCTCTGGGCGTTGGAGCGGCGGGTCAGCCGTTCGTGGTCGGCGTGCCCGACGCCTTGCCGGTGGCGGCCGACGTCGTGGTGGCCGAACCGGTGGCGTTCGGGGTGCCCGACGGCTGGCCGGTCGCGGAGCCGGTGGTGGTGGCCGCGGCCGGCGCGCTCGACGACGGGGCGGCGGTGGTCGGGGCAGCGGTGGTGGCCGGGGCGCTCGTCGGGGCCTCGGGCTTCAGCTGCTTGAAGTAGTCCTCGGGGGTGTGCACGGTCACCGACAGCGTGGTCTCGCCGACCGTGCTGAAGCCGAGCGTCACCTTGTGGGAGGTGCCGGGCGCGATCTCGGTCGCGTTCTTCACCACGACGCGGTCCTTGCCGCCGGTCAGGTAGACCGCGCTGTGCGCCGGGATGGTGATCGGGCCGGTGCCCGCGGAGGAGGCCAGCTCGGCCGGGGCCGGGGCGCCTTCGACGGAGACCTTGGTCAGCGTCTCGGGCTTGTCGCCGTCGTTGATGAACGCGCCGCCGAGAGCCACCAGGCCGGTGCCCTCCTCGCCGGTGACCAGGGTGAGGTTCTGGACCTTGAGGTTGCCGATCGTGGTGTTCGCGGTGTCCGGCTTGACCTTGCTGGTCGCCGCGTCCGTACCGCTGGAGCACGCGGCCGCCAGGGGGGCCAGCGCGAGGGCGAGGGTTGCGGCGACGGCGGCCTGTCGACGGCTGCGGATGCTGCGGCTCACGGCGGGCGTATCTCCTTGGGTCCTTTGGCAGGCTCAGCGGTTCCCGGTCGTGGGGACCGGCGACAGCCTACTCACGCCTCAAGGGCCACTTGTACGCGGCTCTGACCGGTCACCGGGACGGGCGATCCCGCGACACCCCCGGGCTCCGCGCTGCTGTCCAAAAACAGATGGGTCCGGGCGGTGTGTCCAGGAACGCCGATAGTCGCTTCTGTGTTCGAATGAACACCGGGACAAGTTGACCGTTTTGCCCGGTTTATGGATCACCCTGTATGCGTGCGAGGGCTGGGACAAGCACGTCCGCGGGGCCGTTGTCAAGCCCCGACTAAGGCCCTGACCTGCGGAAACGCCATTCAGGCGGGGCGTGACCCGTGTTACCCTAGAAAGCCACGGAAGGGGTACCTGTCACATGACGTTCAAGGTTGGCGACACGGTGGTCTACCCCCATCACGGGGCCGCGCTCATCGAGGCGATCGAGACTCGCACCATCAAGGGCGAGGACAAGATCTACCTGGTGCTGAAGGTAGCCCAGGGCGACCTCACGGTACGAGTCCCCGCTGACAACGCGGAGTTCGTCGGCGTGCGCGACGTGGTGGGCCAGGACGGCCTCGATCGCGTCTTCGAGGTGCTGCGGGCTCCGCACACCGAGGAGCCGACGAACTGGTCGCGACGCTACAAGGCGAACCTGGAGAAGCTCGCTTCCGGTGACGTTATCAAGGTTGCCGAGGTCGTGCGCGACCTTTGGCGCCGGGAGCGTGACCGCGGCCTGTCGGCCGGCGAGAAGCGGATGCTGGCGAAGGCTCGGCAGATCCTGGTGAGCGAGCTGGCGCTCGCGGAGAACACCAACGAAGACAAGGCCGAGGCGATCCTCGACGAGGTTCTGGCCTCCTGACCGCGTAGCGCCGGGCGGAATCGGGGGTCTCACCCAATCGGGTGATGACCCGGGCGACGATACGTCGCCCGTTCCCCGTCCGCACCGGCCTGGCGACCGTTCGACCCGTCGGTGCTGACCGGCAGGTCCGGCACGGCCGTTTCCCGGGCTCACGCGGCCCGGTCCGTCGGCGCGCGCCGGGCACGAGCCCGGTGCGCGCGGCGGCGGACAACAGCCGGCGGTGGTCCGCGCCCACGGATGCGCGTGCCTGCCGGCGTCCCGCCGGGCACCTTCCCCGGCCCACGAGCGCATACACACGGTTGCGTCCCGGTACCTTCGGACCGGGCGCGCACAAGCGTGCGCGCTCGCGTACGCGCGCCACCCGATCGGGTGAACGTGCCGGGTGTGAGGGATCTCGGTGAGAGCTGCTGTTCTGGTGCCCGCGGCGGGGCTGGGTCTGCGCCTCGGCGGCGGGCTGCCCAAGGCGCTGCGAGAGCTCGGCGACGTGCCGATGCTGGTGCACGCGCTGCGCGCGCTGCTGGCCGCGCCCGCGGTCGGCGCGGCCGTCGTGGCGGCACCGCGGGACGACGTCGACGGCGTACGCGCCCTGCTGGCCCGCGAACTCGGATCCGACGCGCCGGTCACGGTGGTGGCGGGCGGAGTGACCCGGCAGGAGTCGGTCGGCCGCGCGCTGGCCGCCCTGGACGCCGACTGCCCGGTGGTGCTCGTCCACGACGCGGCGCGGCCGTTCGTTCCCGTGTCGGTCGTCGAGGCGGTCGTCGAGGCCGTCGAGGCGGGTGCCGGCGCGGTGGTGCCGGCGCTTCCGGTGGTGGACACCGTGAAAGAGGTCGCCGACGCGGACGGGGCGGAGCACGTCGTCCGCACCGTCGACCGGGCGTCGCTGCGCGCGGTGCAGACCCCCCAGGGCTTCCGGCGTGACGTGCTCGCGGCCGCGCACGCGCGGTCGGCGGGCGGCGACTCGACCGACGACGCGGGGATGGTGGAGCGCATGGGCGTCACGGTCGCCGTGGTCCCCGGCTCCGAGGACGCCTTCAAGGTCACCCGGCCGTTCGACCTGCTGCTGGCCGAGGCACTGTTGAACCGCCGGCGCGCCGAGGCGGCGGCGGACGTGGACGTCGATGCGGAGCACACCGTTGTCTGAGCAAGTCTCCGGGCGGACCACTGCCCCCGGAACCGGGTTCCCCCTGCCGCGCACCGGGATCGGGGTGGACGTCCACCCGTTCGAGGAGGGCCGCGACCTGTGGTGCGCCGGGCTGCACTGGCCCGGGCAGACCGGGCTCGCCGGGCACTCCGACGGCGACGTGGCCGCGCACGCGGCGTGCGACGCGCTGTTCTCGGCGGCCGGGATCGGCGACCTGGGCGCGCACTTCGGCACCTCGCGGCCCGAGTACGCGGGTGCCTCGGGCGCGGTGCTGCTGACCGAGGCGGCGCGGCTGGTGCGCGCGGCCGGCTTCGAGATCGGCAACATCGCGGTGCAGGTGATCGGCGTACGGCCGAAGATCGGGCCGCGCCGGGCCGAGGCCGAGGCGGCGCTCGCGGCGGCGGCCGGGGCGCCGGTGTCGGTGTCCGCGACGACGACGGACGGGCTCGGACTCACCGGGCGGGCCGAGGGACTAGCGGCGATCGCCACCGCGTTGGTCGTACGTACCGGCGGATGAGGGAAGAGGACACCGACATGGCCGACAAGCTGACCGACGCAGCGCGCGCGCTGATCGACGCGCCGAACTTCGCGACGATGGCGACGATCCAGCCGGACGGACGGCCGCAGCTTTCCGTCGTGTGGTTGAAGACCGACGGGGACGACGTGCTCGTCTCGACGGTCAAGGGCCGCCGCAAGCACCTCAACATCGTGGCGGACCCGCGCGTGACGCTGCTGGTCTACCCGGCGTCCGACCCGTACCGGTACGTCGAGGTCAGGGGCACCGCGACGCTCGAGGACGCGGGGGCGCCGGAGCTCATCCAGGAGCTGTCGCACCGCTACGACGGGAAGCCGTTCCGCGAGGGCAACCCGGACAACGAGCGCGTCATCGTCAGGATCGCGCCGGACCGGATCGTGACCCGGGGCTGAATCCGGGAGCTTCCCCGCCCTGCCACCCCGTAAACTCGCAGGGTGAGCATGCGCCTATACGACACCAGCACCCGCACGGTCCGCGACTTCGTGCCGCTCGTCGAGGGCACCGTCTCGATCTACCTGTGCGGTGCCACCGTTCAGGCGCCGCCGCACATCGGGCACGTTCGTTCGTACCTGAACTTCGATGTGCTGCGGCGCTGGCTGGCGTACAAGGGCTACGACGTCGTGTTCTGCCGCAACGTCACGGACATCGACGACAAGATCATCAAGAAGGGCGAGGAAGCCGGCGTGCCGTGGTGGCGCATCGGCTACCCGAACGAGCGCGCGTTCAACGAGGCGTACGACGCGCTCGGCTGCTTGCCCCCGACCGTCGAACCGCGGGCGACCGGGCACGTGCCGGAGATGATCGAGCTGATGCAGCGGCTCATCACCACCGGGCACGCCTACCCGTCCGACGGCGACGTCTACTTCGACGTGCACTCGTTCCCCGAGTACGGCGCGCTCAGCGGCCAGCGCCTGGACGCCATGCGCGACCCGGGCGACACCGGCCGCGGCGCCAAGCGCGACCAGCGCGACTTCGCGCTGTGGAAGGCCGCACAGCCCGGCGAGCCGTCGTGGGAGACGCCGTGGGGCCGCGGCCGTCCCGGCTGGCACCTCGAGTGCTCCGCGATGGCGCACCGCTACCTCGGCGAGCGCTTCGACATCCACGGCGGCGGCCTCGACCTGGTGTTCCCGCACCACGAGAACGAGATCGCGCAGTCCAAGGCGGCGGGCGACGGCTTCGCCAACTACTGGATGCACAACGCCTGGGTCACCATGAGCGGCGAGAAGATGAGCAAGTCGCTCGGCAACTCGGTGCTCGTGTCCGAGATGGTCAAGAAGTGGCCGGCGATCGTGCTGCGCTACTACCTGGCCTCGCCGCACTACCGGTCGATGATCGAGTACAGCCCGGACGCGCTGCAGGAGGCCGCGACCTCCTTCGCGCGGATCGAGGGGTTCATCGAGCGGGCGGTCGAGCTGGCCGGTCCGGTCGGGCCGGCCGCCGAGGTGCCCGCCGCGTTCGCCGAAGCGATGGACGACGACCTGGGCGTGCCGCAGGCGATGGCCGTCGTGCACAACACCGTGCGGGACGGCAACACCGCGCTGGCGGCCGGCGACAAGGACGCCGTCGCGGCCCACCTGGGCTCGCTGCGCGCGATGCTCGGGGTGCTCGGCATGGACCCGCTGGGCGAGCCGTGGGTGTCGGGCTCGGCCGGCGACCGCACCGAGGACCTGCGGCACGTCGTCGACTCGCTGGTCCATCTCGCGCTCGAGCAGCGGCAGGCGGCGCGCGCCCGCAAGGACTACGCGGCGGCCGACGCCGTGCGGGACCGGCTGCACGCGGCCGGCGTCGCGGTCGAGGACACCCCGCAGGGGCCGCGCTGGACGCTGGAGCGGCACAACCAGCAGTAGCCCGCACCGTTTGATCTGTTCCGGCCCCGGGCCCGACCCGGGGCCGGGTCTTTCCACCAGTCGCCGCCTCACGGCGGTTCGCGTACGACCGGCCGCGCGCCCGGCGCCGGCCCAGGACAGCCCTCGGGCGGCCGGGCCCCGCGCCCCGCCGTACGGTTGTACGTGCGAGACGAGTACATCGAAGGGACGTCACGACATGGCCGGCAACAGCCAGCGCCGCAACAAGCGCAACCCGGGGAGCAAGAAGGGGCCCCAGGTCGGCACCGGCGGGCACAGCCGCCGTGCGCTGCGCGGCAAGGGCCCGACGCCGCCGGCCGAGATGCGCAAGGGGCACGCGAAGCAGCGCGCCGCCAACGCCGCGGCCAAGCGGGCCGCGAAGCCCGGCGGTCGCACCGGCGTCGCGCGCGGGCGCGGCGGCAAGGGCACCGCGGAGCTCGTGTACGGCCGCAACTCGGTCGTCGAGGCGCTGCGTGCGGGCATTCCGGCGAGCGCCATGTACGTCGCGCAGTACATCGACTCCGACGACCGCGTGCGTGAGGCCCTCAAGTTCGCGAACGAGCTGTCGATCCCGCTGCTGGAGGCCCCGCGCCCCGAGCTGGACCGGCTCACCGAGGGCGGGCACCACCAGGGGCTCGCGCTGCAGATCCCGGCGTACGAGTACGCGCACCCGGACGACCTGGTCGAGGTGGCCCACGAGAACGGAGAGGTGCCGCTGATCGTGGTGCTCGACGGCATCACCGACCCGCGGAACCTGGGCGCGGTCATCCGCTCCGCGGCGGCGTTCGGCGCGCACGGCGTCGTCGTGCCGGAGCGGCGCGCGGCGGGCATGACCGCGGGCGCGTGGAAGACCTCGGCGGGCGCCGCGGCGCGCGTGCCGGTCGCGCGCGCGGCCAACGTGCGGCAGGTGCTCGAGTCGTACCAGAAGCAGGGCCTGTTCGTGGTCGGCCTCGCGGCCGACGGCGGCGTCGAGCTCGGCGACCTGCGCACGGCGGAGGAGCCGCTGGTGATCGTGGTCGGCTCCGAGGGCAAGGGACTGTCCCGCCTGGTCGGCGAGACCTGCGACGAGACGGTGGCGATCCCGATGGCCGCCGGCAACGAGTCCCTGAACGCGGGCGTCGCCACGGGCATCGTGCTCTACGAGGTGGCGCGCCAGCGTCGCTGACCGGAGGTGGCCCGCCAACGGCGCTGACCGCCGGCGCGGTGGCGATCCCGATGGCCGCCGGCAACGGGTCCCTGAACGCGGGCGTCGCGGCGGGCATCGTGCTCTACGCGGTGGCCCGTCAACGGCGCTGACCGCCGGCGCGGTGGCCGCGCTGATCGTAGGACGAGAACACCGGTGCTGTGGACGGCTCGCGCGGTTGCGCGGGCCGTTCCTGCTGTACCCCCCGGGTGGGGGGCCGTGGTCCGGCCCCCGCGCACGACGGGGAGGCGGCCGCGGGCCCAGGCGTGGCGCAGCATGCCGTGCGACAGGCCGACCCCGAACGGCGTCCACCCGGGTGCCCGGACACGCGCCGCGTGGACTCCGGCGCCGCAGCCGATCTCCGGACACGGTCCGGCGCCGGGGGGCGATCCGACTGCTCCGCGCTTCGGTGGCGGCCCGGGCCGGCCTTTTCGAGCGGCCCTCGTCGGCGCCTCCGCAGGGGCGAATGCCGCTCTCGTTCGGGTGATTCCTTGCGGCGTGTCGGTCGTCCCGGCCTCGGGGGTGGGGAGGCGGGCTCGAAGATAGATGGTCGGATACCCGCATCCTCCCGCCCGGATCGGCTGTTAGTGGTGTGTGGAGACCAGATCGGACGGCTACTCCGGTGGTGGCCAGCGTGATCAGGACCGGCTGACGCCGACCGGCGGGGGGCCCGCGGACTTCGGGGCGACCCTCGTGCGTGACGCCGGCGACCCCGCGGCGGTGTCCGCGACCACCCGCAGCCTCCGGGTGGTGATCGGCCCGCCGCCCACCGCGCGGGACCCGCAGGTGCCGGGCCCGCGCCGTGCCGGGTCGGCCGACCCGCTCGCCGTCACCGCCGAACTCCCGCGCATCACCCCCGACATGGATGCGCCCGTCGGCGCGACCCCCGCGGTCACCGAACCGGGCGCCGGCAGGGCCGCGCCGCGGGTGTCGGCGCGCACCGCCGCCCGCAAGGACGCCGCACGGGCGTCCGCGCGGAAGGCCGCGGCGCGCTCGGCGGCCGCGAAGCCGGGGCCCGGCGCCGCGGCGGGGCGGCGCGCGCCCCTGCAACCCGGCATGTTCCTGCTGCCGCTGCGCGTGTTCCTGGGCGCCGCGTTCCTGCTGGAGGGCCTGCGCAAGCTGTACGACCCGGCGTTCCTCGACCCGGACGCCCCCGGCTCGTTCGCGCACCGCATCCACGTGCTGCACGACGGCAGCCTGTTCCCGTCGGTGATGAACCTGGCGTCGCAGCACGCCATCTCGGCGGGGCTGCTGTTCGCGTTCGGCCAGGTGGTCGCGGGTGTCGGGGCGCTGCTGGGGCTGTGGACGCGGTTCATGGGCATGATCGGCATGCTGCTGTCGCTGGGCGTGCTGATCGCGGTCGGTGTGAGCTCGTCGCCGTACCACGCCGCGTACATCGTGTTCCTCGCCGCGTGGAGCCCGCTCGCACTCGCGGGCGCGCCGATGTACTCGGTCGACTGCTGGCTCTCGCTGCGCACGTGGCGCGGGCCGCTGACGCTCCCGGTGCGGGCTCGGCGCCGCAAGCTCGGCTACGGGTCGATCATCGCCGGGCTGGGCGTCGGGCTGACGCTGCTGGCCGGCGCGGTGTTCGGGCACTCGACGGCGCCGGACACGTCGCTGCCGGGGGCGGACACCCCGGAGACCACGGTGACCGGCCCGCCGGCCGCCGGTGTGGCGCCGGCCTCGGTTCCGGTGCCACCCGCGGCGCCGAGCGCGGCGTCGGCGTCGCCGTCCGCGAGCGCCTCGCCGAGCGGCACGAAGGGCGCGTCGCCGAGTGCGTCGGCGTCGCCGAAGGCCAGTGGCGGCAGCACCGCCAAGCCGGCCACGTCGGGCGCCCAGCCGGCGCCCCGCGGCTCAGCGGCCGACGGCGGCAACCCGCCGCCCGCGCAACCCGCGAGCCCGCCGAAGGCCACGACCAAACCGGCGGCCGGCGGCACCGGTGGCTCTTCGGGCGGATCGCCGCTCGGCGGACTGCTGGGGGGGTGATCGGGGGGCTGGATGATGGACGCCGAAGCGGGTGACCGGGGGCGGGGGAAGCACCGGGGTCACCCAGGTACTCAGGTAGTAGCGGAGCAGGCGCCGCGACCACGCGGCGACGAATGCCGGACGAGGCGACGATGCGAACGCGACGATGCGACGACGCGACGACGCAGACGGTTCTCCGGCGCGAAGGTCAGTCCGAGACACCCTTGTGCGCCACCACGTGGTGGATGTGCACGCGGACCAGCAACTCGCCGGGCACGCCGTTGCGTTCGCCGTACTCGACGGCCCGGTCGGCGCCCATGTAGCGGCCGCCGATGCGGGTGGCCCAGGCCCTCAGCTCGGCGGAGTCGTCGATCATGCGGGCCTCGCCCTCGATGACCACATAACTGAACGGCGGCCGGTCGTCGTCGACGCACAGGCTGAGCCGCGGGTCGTTGAGCAGGTTGCGGCCCTTGACCGACGTCTCCGCGGTGTTGAAGACGATCTCGATCGCGGTGCCGTCCAGTTCGTCGACGTCGAACCAGATCGGGGTGACGTGCGGGCGCCCGTCGGGCCGCACGGTGGCCAGCTTTCCCGTGCGCGGGCCTGCGGTGAGGAAGGCGAGGACCTCGTCCGGGCTCATGCGTTCCATGTCCGCAGTCTGCCGCTTCGCGGTGACAGGGGCACGGCCGGATACGCGTACGGCCCCACCGAACCCTCAGACGGTGGGGCCGTACGAACGCACGGGCGTCAGTCGGCCAGGCGCAGGTCCGTCTTCGTGGAGAACAGGTGGGTCTCGCCCGCCTGCGCGACGACGTGCAGCGTCTCGCCCTTGTTCGGCACCTTGCGGCCGGAGACGCGCACGACGAGGCTCTTGTGCTCGCCGTCGATCTTGGCGGTGCCGTAGACGTACGCGTCGGAGCCGAGCTCCTCGACGACGTCCACGACGACGGGGAGGCCGTTGCCGGTCTTCTCCAGCGCGTCGGCGGTGCGGACCACGAGGTGCTCGGGGCGGACGCCCAGGATCACCTTGCGGGCGCCCTCGGCGACGGCGCTCTCGCGGGCCTCGCGGGAGACCGGCACGACCGCGTCGCCGAACCGGACGCCGTCCTCGGTGAGGTCGACCTCGAGCAGGTTCATGGCGGGCGAGCCGATGAAGCCGGCGACGAAGACGTTCGCGGGGCGGTCGTACATGTTGCGCGGGGTGTCGACCTGCTGGAGGAGGCCGTCCTTGAGCACGGCGACGCGGTCGCCCATGGTCATGGCCTCGACCTGGTCGTGCGTGACGTACACGGTCGTGATGCCGAGGCGGCGCTGCAGCGACGCGATCTGGGTGCGGGTCTGCACGCGGAGCTTGGCGTCGAGGTTCGACAGCGGCTCGTCCATGAGGAAGACCTGGGGCTCGCGGACGATCGCGCGGCCCATCGCGACGCGCTGCCGCTGGCCGCCGGAGAGCGCCTTGGGCTTGCGGTCGAGGTACTCGGTGAGGTCGAGGATCTTGGCGGCCTCTTCGACCTTGGCGCGCCGGGTCTCCTTGTCGACGCCCGCGATCTTGAGCGCGAAGCCCATGTTGTCCGCGACCGTCATGTGCGGGTAGAGCGCGTAGTTCTGGAACACCATCGCGATGTCCCGGTCCTTCGGCTCGAGGTAGGTGACGTCGCGGTTCCCGATGTGGATGGAGCCGTCGGTGACCTCTTCGAGGCCCGCGAGCATGCGGAGCGACGTGGACTTGCCGCAGCCGGAGGGGCCGACGAGGACGAGGAACTCGCCGTCGGCGATCTCCAGGTCGAGGGCGTTGACGCTGGGGCGCTCGGCACCCTTGTAGGTGCACGTGGCGGTGCGGTAGCTGACCGAAGCCATGGTGATGTCCCCTTCACCGGCAGGAACGTGCCGGACGATCCGAGTGGAGGGCGAATGGTCTAGTCCATTTGACCGGACCAGAGGGACACCGTACCCGGACATTCCGGTGTCTGGCCAGACCCCGCTGCGCGGGGCCGCGCGAAACGGCCCGGCCGGCGGCGGTGCGAGGCCGCTGCTGCAAGGATTTGCACCGGATGCAAGGCCGTGACGGATCCTGCAGAAACCGTCAACTACGCTGGTCGGCCATGAAGACACGGCTGGCGGACATCGCCGCCCAGGCGGGGGTCAGCGAGGCGACCGTGAGCCGCGTGCTCAACAGCCGCCCCGGAGTCGCCGAGGACACCAGGCGCGCGGTGCTCACCGCGCTCGACGTGCTGGGGTACGAGCGGCCCGCCCGGCTGCGGCGGCGCAGCGCGGGCCTGGTCGGGCTGATGCTGCCCGAGCTGGACAACCCGATCTTTCCGGCGTTCGCGCAGGTCATCGAGCGGGCGCTGGCGCACCACGGCTACACGCCGGTGCTGTGCACGCAGACACCGGGCGGCGCGACCGAGGACGACTACACCGAGCTGCTGCTCGAACGCGGAGTGTCCGGGATCATCTTCGTCTCCGGGCTGCACTCCGACTCCGGCGCGGACCTGTCGCGGTACGTGCGGCTGGTCGAGCGCGGCCTTCCGGTCGTGTTCGTCAACGGCTGGGCCGAGGGCATCGACGCGCCGTTCATCTCCAGCGACGAGTCGGTCGCGGTCGAGCTCGCGATACGGCACCTCGCGTCGCTGCGGCACCGCCGCATCGGCCTCGCGGTCGGGCCCGAGCGCTATGTGCCGACGGCCCGCAAGATCGCCGGGTTCCGGCGCGGCCTCGCCGAGACGTTCGGGATCGCGGACGCCGAGCCGTGGATCGAGCGCTCGCTGTTCTCGGTCGAGGGCGGCCAGGCCGCCGCGGGCGCGCTGCTGGACCGGGGCGCGACGGCGATCGTGTGCGGCAGCGACCTGATGGCGCTCGGCGTGATCCGCGCCGTGCGTGAGCGCGGGATGACGGTGCCGGGCGACGTGTCGGTGGTCGGCTACGACGACTCGCCGCTGGTCGCGTTCACGGATCCGCCGCTGACCACGGTGCGGCAGGCGGTCGCGCCGATGGGCGCGGCGGCGGTGCGCGCGTTGCTCGACGAGATCGGCGGCGGGCGCGCGCCACGCACCGAACTGGTCTACCGGCCCGAGCTGGTGGTGCGCGGGTCGACCGGCCCGGCGCCGGACGCGGCCGGCCCGGGCGGGGCGGGGGAGCCTCCCGCGTTGCGGGACACGGTCGTGCTGCCGAAAACCGTCCCGGCGGACGGGCTCGCGGCGGTCGTCGCCGCCCCGGCGGACCCCGTGGTGGCCGCCGTGCGTTCCGACATGTGAACGTCGTCTTGCCGCCGCCGACGACGACCGGTCTACTCCATTAGTGTCGATCTTCAGCCCTTGGAAGGGTTCGGCACAGGAAAAGACAAGGCGGGGCGGGGGCGTACCACCGTGGCACCACACGAAGGCCGACGCGGCGATTTCGGGCGTGCGGCCGAAGGCGTCGGCGACTCGACACAGGAAGCACACGGCGAGCTGGCCATGGCCCGGCTCGCGCTCGCCGACGGTGAGGTCTCGCACGCGGCGGTGCACGTCGCGAACGCGTTGTTCTGCGAACCGCGGCTGCCCGAGGCGCACGAGCTGCTCTGCGCGCTGGCCGCG
Organism: Yinghuangia seranimata; assembly: GCF_029953285.1. Lineage (GTDB taxonomy): Bacteria > Actinomycetota > Actinomycetes > Streptomycetales > Streptomycetaceae > Yinghuangia > Yinghuangia seranimata. Next base: position 51,519 of record NZ_JASAOI010000067.1, read on the forward strand.
CGCAGGGACGACGGCGGCCTCGGGCTCTACGGCCCGGACGAACAGGGCGGCATGTTCGCGGGCAGCGCCGCCGCGCTCGCCCATCTGCAGGCCGCGGCGGGCGACTTCGACCGGGCCCTGGGCACGCTGGCGCAGGTCGCCGCGCACGAGCCGCACCGCCCGTGGGGCGCCTCCGCGGTGTGGCTGGGCCCCGGCATCGTCGGCCGCCTCGACCCGGACGGACTCGCCCGCACGCTCCTCGGCATGGTCCAGCTGCTCGGCGACCCGGTCGACGACGCGCAGTCGGCCGCGCTGGCGCCGTTCGCGGACGTCGCGCGGCTGATGGTGGAGGCGCATCCCGGGCACGGCTTCCTGCTCTGGGCGGGCTCGTCGTTCATGCGGCGGCTCGACGCGCTCGACGAGGCCGTCGACTGGGCGTTCCGCGCGTGGACCCGCGACCGGTCGCTCGAGGCCGCGATCATGCTCGGCAACGCGTGGCGGCGGGTCGGGCGCACCGCCGACACCGAGAAGCTGTGGGCGGCGGTGCTGCGCGACCACCCCGAGGACCTCGACCTGCACGTCGACCTCGGCGAACTCATCGCCGCACAGGGCCGGTTCGACGAAGCGCTGGGCTGGATCCAGCGCGCGCTGGCGGTCGACCCGCACCATCCGAAGGCGGCTCCGGCCGCACACGGCGTGCGGTGGGCCCGCGACCGCGACATCGCGCACCTGGTCGCGCTCGTCGACCACCTGCGGGAACACCCCGACCACGGCTACGCGCACGAGCTGATCGCGCGGGCGTGCTCGGGCGCGTGGCTGCGGCATGTGCCGTACCCCACCGAGGCGTTGACGAACACGCTGCGGCAGCTGCTGGACCAGGTCGAGCCCGGCGACGCCGACATCTCGATATCGCTCAGCGCCCTGGAGCCGCCCAGCGCGCTACTCGCGGTGCGGGGCGTCTTCCCGCGCTTCGGGCTGAGCGTGCAGTCGGTGCCGGAGCCGGACCTGCGGGTGCCGTTGCGGCAGGGGCGGTGCGCGGTGTGGTCGTACGCGCCCGGCGACGTCGAGGCGCGGGCCGTGCCCGGGCCACCGGACCCCGCGGTCGCCGAGGCGGTGCGGGCGATCGCGGAGCCCTCGTGGCCGCACCCGGCGCTCGCGTACGACCGGGCGGTGCTGCTGGCCGGCTGTGCGCTGGAGGACCTGCTCGGCGTGCTCGTGCACCCGCCCGCGCCGGACGACAGTGAGCTGGGCACCACCTTCGCGCGGCACGAACCCGCTTTGTGGGTAAGGCTGGTGCAGATCTGGGCGTGCCTGGGGATCGCGCACCACCGGCCGGACGAGCCGTGGGCCGGTTCGGTGCGCCGGTCGGTGCTGGTCGACCTGGCGTTCGGGCCCGAGGACTGGGTGAGCGACGCGGCCCTGTTCGCGCTGGTCGCGACGGCGTGGCTGGAGCCGGCCGTGCGCGAGGACGTCGCGGAGCTGGTCGGGCACCGCTTCCTGGACGCCAAGCTGGCGTACCGCACCCGCGAGGTGACGCTGCTGCGCTCGCTCGCGGAGTTGGTGCTGGCGACACCGGACATGCCGGCGCAGGTCCGCGCGTCGGCGGTGGAGCAACTGGCGGAGCTGGAGCGGGGGTAGGGCGGGGTGGGCGGTGTCGCGTCGGCCGTCGTCCGTCGGCCGGGGCGGGCCCCGAGCACCTCTGGTCGTCTCCGGGCGGCCCGTTCTCCGGCGGACTGTTCGTGTCGTACCGCCCGTGGATCCCGTCGACCCTGATCGCCGCGCTGCCGCCTGCGTCGTGCTGCGGGACGGGCAGGCCGACACGTTGGTCGCTGAGGTCGTGGGCGCACGTGGTAGGCGGCGGCG
>NZ_JASAOI010000068.1 GCF_029953285.1 Yinghuangia seranimata
GGTCCCGGCTGCGGCTCCTGCGGCGTGGGCGCCTGCCACGCCGCCTGCCGTGCTCGCGCCGCCGACGCCGGTTGCCCCGGCCGCGACGCCTCCCGCGTGCGCGCCCGCTGCCGCAGCCGTACCCGAGCCCGCCGCCGCGCCGGATGCGGCGGCACCCGAACCGGCCGCCGCACCGGCCGCGTGTGCGCCTGCCACGCCGCCTGCCGTGCTCGCGCCGCCGACGCCGGTTGCCCCGGCCGCGACGCCGCCCGCGTGCGCGCCCGCCGCCGTGGCGGCACCTGAGCCTGCCGTGGCCCCGGATATCGCGGCTCCCGAACCGGCTGCGGCACCTGTTCCCGCCGCTCCCGCGACCGTTGCCCCCGTTCCCGCTCCCGTTCCCGCCGCGATCGCGCTGCCCGCCGCGTGCGCCCCCGCTGCTCCGCCCGCCGCTGCCGCGCCGAGGGTTCCCGCTCCTCCGGCTGCCGCGCTCCAGCCCGCCGGGAGCAGCAGGGGCATGCTCGCCAGCAGTCCTTCCGCCGGTATCAGTTCGGTCCAGTGGCCGCCGCAGGCCGTGCAGCCTCGGGCGTGGCGGGCTATGCGTTTGCGCCAGATGGCGGCCGGGTGGCCGTCCCAGGTGCGGGTCATGGTCTCTATCTCGGCGCAGCGCGGTGTCACGCCGAGGGCGCGGACGACGACGCGGGCCGCGGACAGCTGTTCCTTCATGCGCTGCACCCGCACGGCCGCGTGTTGCGGTGTGACGCCGAGGGCTTCGGCGAGTTCGGGGCGGGTCAGGTCACCGGAGGCTTCGAGCCACCACAGGGCGAGCAGGGCGCGGTCGTCCTCGTCGAGCCAGCGGGTGGCTTCGGCGACTTCGCGGCGCTGGCCGGAGAGGCCGAGGCGGAGGATCGTCAGGTCGACGAAGTCGCCGCCGGGGTCGGGGAGGTCCCAGGCGTCGTCGAGGCCCGGGACGGCGGCTTCGCGGCGCAGGGCGGCTCGGGTGCGGACCTGGTTCATGGCGATGGCGACGAGCCAGGACCGGAACGCCGCGGGGTCGCGCAGCGCGGGGAGGTTGTCGACGGCGCGGAGCATCGTCTCCTGGACGACGTCGTCGACGTCGGGGTGGCCGCCGAGGGCGCGGCCGACGACGTTGTAGACGAGGGGGAGCCACGCGGCGGCCAGGTCCTCGCGGGCCCGCCTGTCGCCGGACTGCGCGGCGATGACGAGTGCCGTGCCGCCGGGGGTGCGGTCGGCGGTGTGGCGGGCGTCGCGTGGGGTGCGGTCGGCGCGCATGGGGTTTCGGGGGCCTCCGTTGTGCGGGGGGGTTCCGTCGGTGTGGGGGTTCCGTCGGTGTGGGGCGGGGTGCTGGATCTTCGCGGGTACGCGGGTTGGGGGGCAACCCGCGTACCCGCCCGCGGGTCAGCGCGGTGCGGCGAAGTTCTGGGTCCAGTACGGGCTGCCGGAGGCGAGGTTGACGCCGACGCCGATCTCGGTGAAGGAGCAGTTGAGGATGTTGGCCCGGTGTCCGGGGCTGTTCATCCAGGCGTCCATGACCTCGGCGGGGGTGCGCTGGCCCATGGCGATGTTCTCGCCCCAGGTGCTCCATTGGTAGCCGGTGGCGTTGATGCGGTCGCCGGCGCTGGAGCCTTCGGGGCTGTTGTGGGCGAAGTAGTTGCGGGCGACCATGTCGTCGCTGTGCCCCTGGGCGGCGGTCTGGAGCTTGGTGTTGGCGGTGAGCGGGGCGCAGCCGTTGTTGGCGCGCTGGACGTTGACGAGGTCGACGACCTGCCGGGCGTAGTCGGCGGCGGTGCCGGTGGGGGTGCCGGGCGCCGCGGGGGGCTTGCGGGGTGTGGCGCTGCGGGTGGTCGGCGCGGCCGTGGTGGTGGACGCGGCGGGCCGGGTGGTGGTGGTGGGGCTCGCGGCGGGTGTGGTGGGTGCCGCCGTGGTCGCGGCGGCGGTGCTCGCGCTGGGCGTGGCCCCGGTGCCGGGCTGTCCGGGGGCGCCGGGCGTACTGGGTATGGGGCTGGCGTTGACGGGGATGTCGGCGGCCACGCCCGGGGGGCGGCCGCTGGAGTCGACGGAGGCGGTGTCGGGTGCGGACGTGCCGGGTCGCGCGTCGGCGCCGGCGGGGGCCGCGCCGTCCCCGCCGAAGACGCCGCCGGCGACCGCGCCGCCCACGGCCGTGACGGTGAGCGCGGCTGCGGCGATGACGACGCCGGTGCGTCCGCCGCGCCGCCTGCGGTGTCCCCCGGCCCGTCGCCGTCCGCCACCGCCGCCGGCCCGGTGCCGGGCGCGCCCGGTCGGGGCCGGGTAGGGGGTGTGCGTCTCGGTCTCGAAGTCGTCGTCCACGCGCCTCTGCTTTCTCGCTCGGGACGGCCACGTTAAGGGGCCGACACCAAGGAGACCCGCGCGGGGCGCGGGGATAACAGGAATTCGCCAGACCGGGCCACGAAGGTTTGCCGAATCCCCGGCGGGGGTCGCGGTCGTGTTCCGGCCACCGGTGCGGAAAACGCCGCGGGCCCGCCGCTCGGCCGGTGGTCCGGCGTGCGGCGGGCCCGGGTCGGGCGGGGGTCAGCTGCCGTTGGAGAGTTCCTCGGCGCGGGCCTTGGCCGCCCGCAGGTCGACCTTGCCGGCCGCCGTGCGCTCGATGCCGTCCACGAAGTGGATCTCCTTGGGCACCTTGTAGCCGGCGATCAGGGTGCGGGCGTGCCCGCTGACGTCGGCGAACGTCGGGGCGGAGCCTTCGCGCGGGACGATCAGCGCGGTGACGCGCTGGCCGAACCGCGGGTCGGGGACGCCGACGACGACGGCGTCGAACACGTCGGGGTGCGACTTGAGGGCGGCCTCGACCTCGTCGGGGAAGACCTTCTCGCCGCCGGTGTTGATGGTGGCGCTGCCGCGGCCGAGCAGGGTGAGGGTGCCGTCGGCCTCGATGAGGGCGAAGTCGCCGGGCAGGACCCAGCGGCGGCCTTCGCCGTCGACGAGGAACGTGGCGCGGGTCTTCTCGTCGTCGCCGTGGTAGCCGAGGGGGATGTGCCCGCTGACGGCGAGCCGCCCGACCTTGCCCGATCCCGGTTCGACGGGCTTGAGGTCGTCGTCGAGGACGGTGGTGGTCTTGGACGACGCGAAGCGGGTGGCGCCGTCGGGGGCGCCGGCCTGGCGGGCGGCGGCGCCGGTCTCGGAGGCGCCGAAGCTGTCGATGACGAACAGGCCGGCGACGCTTTCGAGCTGCTTGCGGACGGGGGCGCTCATGGGCGCGCCACCGTTGCTGACCGCCATGAGGGAGGACAGGTCGTACTTGCCCTTGTGCTCCTCGTACCAGTCGGCGAGGGGCCGGGCCATGCCGTCGCCGACGACGGCGAGCGAGAGGACCTTCTCCTTCTCGACGAGCGCCATGACGGTGTCGGGCTCGAAGCGGCGGCCGGTCCACAGCAGGTACGTGTTGCCCATGTAGAACGTGTTCCACATGGACCACTGGCCGCCGCCGTGCATCATCGGCGCGAGGCCCATCATCACGTGCCCGGCCGAGGCGAGGGCGTCGGCGGCCAGCTCGGCCGGCTCCTCGACCTTCGGCTTCCCGGCGCGGCCGGCCTGGAGCGCGGCGAAGAAGATGTCCTCGCTGCGCCACAGCACGCACTTGGGCATGCCGGTGGTGCCGCCGGTGTAGAGGCCGTAGAGGTCGTCGCCGCTGCGCGGGCCGAAGCCGCGGGCGGGGGACGCGGCGGCGAGGGCGTCCTCGTACGACACCGAGCCGGGCACCGTCTCGGCGGCGTCGGTGCCGTCCTCGAGGACGAGCACGTGCTCGAGCGCGGGGAAGTCGGGCGCGAGGCCGGCGACCGTTCCGGCGAAGGCGCGTTCGACGACGAGGGCCACCATGCCGGAGTTGTCGAAGAGGTAGCGCAGCTCGGCCTCGACGTACCGGTAGTTGATGTTGATCGGGACGGCGCGCGCCTTGTGCACACCGATCATCGTCTCGATCCACTCGGCGCGGTTCCACGCGTGGACGCCGACGAAGTCACCGGGCTTGACGCCGCTGCCGACCAGGTGGTGCGCGACGCGGTTGGCGCGCTCGTCTAGCTCGCGGTAGGTGAGCCGGGTGTCCCCCGCGATGAGTGCGGCACGGTCGGGCACGGCGTCGACGACGACCTCGAACAGGTCGGCCAGGTTGAACGTCGGGCTGGTGGTCATGCGGCGCCCCCACGGCGGAACACGGTGGAACTGGAACAGGTTCTTGAATCAGTTCCAGGCAACATACCCTTGACAAGGTCAAAAACATAGCCGGAGGCTTGGGTCCGGTACGTCCGGCGCCAGAGCTGCGTTCGGCCATGGAATCACGGGAGTTTCGGGATGCGCGTACACGACAAGGTGTTCATCGGCGGCGAGTGGGTCGCCCCCGCGGGCACGGGCACGTTCGACGTGCACAACGCCTCGACCGAAGAGGTCATCGGGCGCGTCCCGGCGGGCACCGAGGAGGACGTGAACGCCGCCGTCGCCGCCGCCCGCAAGGCGTTCGACGAGGGGCCGTGGCGCACCTCCACCCCCGAGGAGCGCGGCAAGGTCATCGCCGCGCTGTCGGCCGGCGTCATGGCGCGCCTGCAGGAGTTCGCCGAGATCATCGCGCAGGAGACCGGCTGTCCGATCGACAACTCGATCGGCGTCCAGGTGTTCAGCTCGACGATGGTGCTGGACTACTACGCCAAGCTGGTCAACGAATACCCGTTCGAGGAGCAGCGCCAGGGCGCCATCTTCAAGACGCTGGTGCGCCGCGAGCCGGTCGGCGTGGTCGCGGCCATCGTGCCGTGGAACGTGCCGCTGTTCGTGACCGTGCTCAAGCTCGCGCCCGCGCTCGCGGCCGGCTGCACGGTCGTCCTCAAGCCGTCCCCTGAGACCGCGCTGGACGCCTACCTGCTGGCCGAGGTCGCCATCGAGGCGGGCGTGCCGGCCGGCGTCCTGAACATCGTGGTCGCGGACCGCGAGGTCAGCGAGAAGCTGGTCGTGCACCCGGACATCGACAAGGTGTCGTTCACCGGCTCGACCGCCGCCGGCCGCCGCATCGGCGCGCTGTGCGGCGAGCGCCTGCGCCCGGTCACCCTGGAGCTCGGCGGCAAGTCGGCGTGCATCCTCCTCGAGGACGCCGACCTCGACAAGGCGGTCCCGGGCCTGCTCCCGGGCTCGCTCAACAACAACGGCCAGGCCTGCGTCGCGCAGACCCGCGTGCTCGCGCCGCGCAGCCGCTACGACGAGGTGGTCGCCAAGCTCGCCGAGCACGTCGGCGCGATGACGGTCGGCGACGCGCTGGTCAAGGGCAACGCGATCGGCCCGCTGGTGTCCGAGCGGCAGCGCGACCGCGTCCTCGGCTACATCGAGAAGGGCAAGGCCGAGGGCGCCCGCGTGGTCGTCGGCGGCGGCCGTCCCGAGGGCCTGGACAAGGGCTGGTTCGTCGAACCGACCGTCTTCGCGGACGTCACCAACGACATGACGATCGCGCAGGAGGAGATCTTCGGCCCGGTGCTCGCCGTCATCGCGTACGAGGACGTCGACGACGCGGTCCGCATCGCCAACGACTCGCCGTACGGCCTGTCCGGCGGCGTGTGGAGCGAGGACGTCGAGGCCGCCACCGAGGTCGCGCGCCGCATCGAGACCGGCACCATGTCGGTCAACTCGTGGGTCGCCATGGACTTCGGCGCGCCGTTCGGCGGCTACAAGCAGTCCGGCCTGGGCCGCGAGCTCGGCCCGGAGGGGCTGGACGCGCTGGTCGAGTTCAAGACCGTCGTCCTGCCGTAGCCCGGACGGGCGTGGCAGCGCCCGGCGCGCGTGCGCGCGAGGACGTCGCCCGGTGGCCCGGGACCCGTGCGGTCCCGGGCCACCGGCGCGCCCGGGGGCGTGTCGGGGCGGGCCCGGCAAGCCCCGCGCCCGGGCACGCCCAGCCTGCCCCGGACCCCACCCCCAAGATGTCCAAATTCGGCACATAATGCCCTCATATGAGACACTCTTGTCTCATATGAAGACCGAAAGCGTCACCCGCACCCCCGCCGTCACCCCCGACCCCCGGCGCTGGATCGTGCTGGCCATCCTCGCGGGCAGCCTGCTGCTCATCGCGATGGACACGACGATCTTGAACGTCGCCTTCCCGTCGCTGGTCGCCGATCTGCAGCCGGGCTCCGTCCAGCAGCTGTGGATCATCGACGCGTACGCCCTCGCGCTGTCCGGCCTCCTGGTCACCGCGGGCGCGCTCGGCGACCGGTGGGGCCGCAAGCGGCTGCTGCTGATCGGCTTCGCGGTGTTCGCCGCCGCATCGCTGGCCGCGGCCTTCGCGACCGCGGCGTGGCAGGTCGTCGCGGCCCGCGCGCTGCTCGGCGTCGGCGGCGCGGCGATCATGCCGTCGACGCTGTCGCTGCTGCGGGCGGTCTTCACCGACGCGCGCGAACGGGCCCTCGCGTACGCGATCTGGGCGGCCGTCTTCGGCGGCGGCATGGCGCTCGGCCCCGTGGTCGGCGGCCTGCTCGTGGAACGGAACGGCTGGCAGTCGGCCTTCCTTCTGAACATCCCCGTCGCGCTCGCGGTGATCGGCTTCGGCTGGTGGCTGCTGCCGGAGTCGCGCGGCCCGGCCCGTGGCCGCTGGGACTGGCTCGGCGTCGGCCAGTCGGTCGTCGGCATGCTCGCCCTCGCGGGCGGCATCAAACAGCTCGGCAAGTCCGGCGTGGGCGACCCGCTGCCGTGGCTGCTGCTCACCCTCGCGGCAATCACACTCACCGTGTTCGTCCGCCGCCAGCTGCGCATCGCGCACCCGCTGCTCCAAGTGCGGCTGTTCGCGAGCCGGCCGTTCAGCATCGCGGCCTCGACGCTGTTCCTGAGCATGATCGCGATGGGCGCCGTGCTGTTCCTCACGACGCAGTGGTTCCAGTACGCGCAGGGCTACACCCCGCTGGAGGCCGGCATCCGCCTCCTCCCCGCCCCGCTCGCCCTGGTCGCGGCGTCGATGGTCGCACCAACCCTCATGCACCGGTTCGCGATCCGGCACATCCTCGGCCTCGCCCTGCTGCTGATGGCCGGCGCGCTTGCCCTGCCGTGGATCGTCGACCACACCGGCACCCTCGGCTACCCGGGCGTCGCACTGTCCCTCGCCATGCTCGGCACCGGCGCGGGCGTCGCAACGACCGTGGCCTCGGTCACGCTCATGGCCGCGACCCCGACCCGGGACGTCGGCGGCGCCGCCGCGATCGAGGAGACCTGCTACGAACTCGGCGCCGCGATGGGCGTGGCCATCCTCGGCAGCCTGGCCGCGGCGCTGTACCGCACCAACCTCCCGGCCGACGTCACCGCCGCCGCCCGCGACTCCGTCGGCGAAGCCGCCCACGCCGCAACCGCCCTCACCGGCCCGGCCGGCACCGCCCTCCTCGACACCGCCGCCAAGGCCTTCACCGCCGGAATGACCCCGACCTTCCTGATCGCCGCCACCCTCCCGGCAGCAGCCGCCGCCCTCGCCTGGACCCAGATCCCGAAGAACCTCCGCCCGACCGAGAACACCCACTGACCGAATACCATGCATGCGTTATATAGTGCATACATGGTACGTCGAGAGACGAGGGCAGTCTGTGGCCTGGCGGATCATCGTTCTGGAACCTGCGCTGTCGTGGCTGCGGGAGTTACGCAAGACGGACCGGTCGACGGCGCAGCAGGTCGGCGCGGCCCTGACCGTCCTCTCGGAAGAGGGGCCCGCACTCGGCAGGCCGCTGGTGGACACCGTTCGCGGCTCCTCCCTCAGCCATCTCAAGGAACTCCGGCCGGGTTCCTCGGGATCGAGCGAAGTACGCCTGTTGTTCATCTTCGACCCCGACCGTAATGCGGTGGTGCTCGTCGCGGGCGACAAATCGGGGCAGTGGAGCGGTTGGTACGCCGAGGCGATCCCCTTGGCCGAGTTGGTGTACGAGGCTCATCTGGCGGCACGCGAGGGGTAGTGACCGAGGGGTGCGATCCACGGCGCACGATTTTTCGGAAAGGATGGGACCCATGCGCGAGGTGACTAGGGCGACTCCCGAGGCGGCGTCCTGGGACGAGCTCAAGGACGAGCTCTTCGACGCCGAGGATCAGGTCGAGATCGAGCGCCGGGCGGAAGAGCTGCGCGCGGAGGTTCGCGCGTACCGGCTCGCCGAGGTGCGCAAGCGGCAGAAGACCACGCAGGTGGAGCTGGCCCAGCGGATGGGGATCTCGCAGTCACGGGTCTCCGACATCGAGCGCGGCCGACTGTCGCGCAGCGAAGTCGACACGCTTGCCGCCTACGTCGCGGCGCTGGGCGGCACGTTGAAGATCGTCGCGGACTTCGGGGACGAGTCGCTCGTTCTCGGCTGACCCGCCCCCTCCGTCACGTTCCGCGTCAGATGAGGCGGGCGGCGCGTTCGGCGAGCATTGCGCAGCCTAGGTAGGTGTTGCCTGCTGGGAGGACCGGCATGGTGGAGGCGTCGACGACGCGGAGGCCCTTGATGCCGCGGACGCGGCAGCGGGGGTCGAGGACGGCTTGGGGGTCGCCGTCGGGGCCCATGGCGCAGGTGCCGCCCAGGTGGCCGTAGCTGATGAGGCCGCCGTCGGCGAGGGTGGTGGCGGCGTTCGGGGCGCGTAGGTCGGATGCGGGGTGGACGCGTTCGACGCCGAGGGCGGTGAAGGCGGCGGTCTCTTCGAGGGCGGCGATGCGGTCGAGGAGCCAGTCGAGCCGGGCGAGGTCGTGCGCGGTGGGCCGGGGCATGGTGACGGCGGGTTCGGCCTCGGGGTCGGTGCCGGTGGCGTCGACGCGGCCGCGGCCGGTGACGTCGAGGAGGAACGGCACGAGGGAGAAGTGCGTCCCGTCCGGCCCCGGTTCGCCGATCGGCAGGGCGAGGACGTGGAAGTCGACGGACGAGGCGTCCGGCGTCCGCCCGACCCACACCGGCTGGACCGGCCCGCCGCGCAGCGGGGTGCCGCCCGGGTGCCGGTAGAGGAGGGCTATGCCGAGGTGGTCCTGGAGGTTCGCGCCGACGCCCGGCAGGTCGGCGACCACGGGGATGCCGAGCGCGTCGAGGAGGTCCTTGGGTCCGATGCCGGAGCGCTGTAGGAGGGCCGGGCTGCCGGTGGCGCCGCACGCGACGACGATCTCGGGCGCGGCCCAGGCGCGGCCGTCGGCGGCGACGACACGTGTCGCGCGGCCGTCCTCGACGTCGACGCGGGCCGCGGTGACGCCGGTGAGCACGGTCAGGTTGGGCCGGGCCCGCACGGCGTCGGTCAGGTAGGCGCGGCTGACCGTGAGGCGTTCGACGGTGCCTTCGGCGTTCTCGGTGACGGTGAGCGGGAAGATCCCGACCCCGGGCAGCCGGCGCGGGTCGTTGATGTCCTCGGACCACGGCACGCCGAGTTCGCGGACGCCGGCCAGGAACGCCCGGTGCGCCTCGTTGCGTTCATGCTCGGGCGAGCGCCGCACGCGCAGCGGCCCGGCGTCGCCGTGGAGCGCGGTCGCGCCGAAGTCGACGTCGGTCTCCATCGCGCGGAACGTCGCGAGGATGTCGGGCCAGCCCCAGCCGGGGAGGCCGCGCGCGGCCCACGCGTCGTAGTCGGCGGGCTGGCCGCGCAGCGTGGCGAGGTAGTTGACGGCGGAGGTGCCGCCGAGGACGCGGCCGCGCACCATCTGGACGGTGCGCTCTGCGGACGCGGTCATCGGGTAGGGCCGGGCGAAGGGCGTGCCCGCCCACACGTCGCCGGCCGCGGCGGGGCGCAGCACGCTCGCGTCGTACGCGGTGTCGTCGGGCCCCTGTTCGAGCAGCAGGACGCGCCGGTCCGCGCGCTCGGACAGCCGCGCGGCGAGCACCGCCCCGCTGGTGCCGCCGCCGACGACGATGACGTCCGCGTCCACGGGTCCTCCTCTTTGTACCTGCGTTGTACGTGCGTTGTTCTTGCGCGTCGCGGTCGCTTGTCCGTCGCCGTCGATTGCTTGACTGAGTCACTTTATGGGCGGCGGCGCACCGCGTCGAGGGATGTCCCCGCGATGTGCCCGAAGAGGGTTCGGACCACCCCCCGCTTCGGTATCTTCCGCTCGGGGTCCACATCTTGGGGGTCGATCGCATGCGCGTTCTCGCGGAGCGCTACGAACTGCAGGAACTGGTCGGCAGAGGCGGCATGGGCGAGGTGTGGAAGGGCGCCGACCGCGAGCTCGGTCGCACCGTCGCCGTCAAGGTGCTGCCGGCGGAGCTGACCCGCCACGAGGAGTTCCGCACCCGGTTCCGACGCGAGGCCCGCACCGTCGCGGCGCTGTCCCACCAGGGCGTCGCCACGCTGTACGACGTGGGCGAGGACACCGGCGGCCCCGAGGCCACCCCGTTCCTGGTCATGGAGTACGTCGACGGCCGCACCCTCGCCGACGTCCTGCGCGACGGCCCGCTGCCGGTCGCCCGCGCCGTGGCCGTCGCCCGCGACATCGCCGACACGCTCGTGCACAGCCACGGGCACGGCCTCGTGCACCGCGACATCAAGCCGTCCAACGTGATGCTGACCGCCGCGGGCGGCGTGAAGGTCCTCGACTTCGGCATCGCCAAGGCGCTCGCCGAGACCACGACGCGCCTGACCGCGACCGGCATGACGGTCGGCACGCCCGCCTACCTCTCCCCCGAGCAGATCGACGGCGTGTCCGTCGACGGCCGCTCGGACCTGTACTCGCTGGGCTGCGTGCTGTACGAACTGCTTACCGGCAGGCCGCCGTTCACCGGGGACTCGCCGTTCGTCGTGATGAACCAGCACCTGATGAAGGGCGCCCCGGCACCGTCCGGACTGCGGCCCCAGGTACCGGAGTTCGTCGACGCCGTCACCCTGCGGCTGCTCGCCAAGCGTCCCGAGGAGCGGTACGACACCGCGGCGCAGCTGCGCGGCGCGCTGGAGGACGTGCAGGCCGAACTGCGGGGCGGCACCGCCGCCGTGACCACCCCGGCCACCACCCCGGCCACCGCCGCGGCGCCGCCGCCGACCCCCGCACCGGCCACCGCCGCCCCGGCCACCCCGCCCCCACCGTCCGGCCACGGGGCCGACGGCCCCTGGCAGACCGCCACCGCGACCGCGGCGCCCGCGCCGCCGCGCCCGCGCGGGGAGCCCGCGACGCCCGCCCCGGCGACGTCCGCCGTGCCGCCGCCCCGCCCGACGCTGCACGACCAGGTGCCCTCCGGCACGACCGGCGCGGCGATCCCCGCTCCCCCGTACAGCCCGACCGCGCACGCCGCGACCCGGATCGTCCCGCCCGGCATGCAGGTGCGGCCCGGCACCGGCGGCCGGTGGGCGGTCCGCTTCCGCGTCACCGCCGACGGAATGGTGGCGCTGTTCGGGATCGGACTGATCCCGCTGACGTACTTCAGCGTCGACGCCGACGGCTTCAACGGCCACAACTATCTGACGCTCGCCGCCGCGGTCCTCGCACCGGTCGCGCTGCTGTGGTCGGCCCGCATCGCGGCGCTCATCGCCTGGATGCCGACTGCCGTCCTCACCGGCGCGATGTTCGCCTTCACGCATTCGGCGTCCCGCGACTACGAGGACTTCCCCCGGGACACCTACGGGCGCCAAATGGGTTGGGAGGTGGGCGACCTGACCAGCCGCTACGCCGCCGTCGCGCTGCCGCTGATGCTCATCACGCTGTTCGCTCTCGGCGCGTTCCTGCGCAGCCGTTCCTCGTCCGCGCTCTACGCCGCGGTGTTCTGGGTCGCCGGGATGCTCACGGCGTTCTCGTGCGGCTCCTGGTCGTCGGCCGCGGCGGTGCGCACGGGGTGGCTGACGCTGGCGGGCCTGGTGATCGTTTGTATCGTGCAGGAGGCCGCCGCGCGCCGTCGGCTGCCGTCCGCGAACTGAGAGGTGGCGACGCACCCATGCGCGTTCTCGCGGGACGATACGAACTGCACGAACTGGTGGGCCGCGGCGGGATGGGGGAGGTGTGGAAGGGCACCGACCGCGAACTCGGCCGCACGATCGCCGTCAAGGTGCTGCCTGCCGAGCTGACCCGGCACGAGGAGTTCCGCCAGCGGTTCCGCCGCGAGGCGCGCACCGTCGCCGCGTTGTCGCACCAGGGTGTGGCGACGCTGTACGACGTGGGCGAGGACGTCGGCGGCCCCGAGCCGACGCCGTTCCTGGTCATGGAGTTCGTCCCCGGCCGCACGCTCGGGGACGTGCTGCGCGAGGGCGGCCCGATGCCGGTCGACCGCGCGGTGGCGGTGGCCCGCGACATCGCGGACACGCTCGTGCACAGCCACGGGCTGGGGCTGATCCACCGCGACATCAAGCCGTCGAACGTGATGCTGACGCCGTCGGGCGCGGTGAAGGTGCTCGACTTCGGCATCGCGAAGGCGCTCGCCGAGACGACGACGCGGCTGACCGCGACGGGGCTGATGGTCGGCACGCCCGCGTACCTCTCCCCCGAGCAGATCGACGGCGCGGCGGTCGACGGCCGCACCGACGTCTACTCGCTGGGCTGTCTGCTCTACGAACTCCTGGTCGGGCGGCCGCCGTTCGCCGGCGACTCGCCGTTCGCCGTGATGAACCAGCACCTGACCAAGCCACCGGCGCCGCCGTCCACCCTCCGGGCCGAGGTGCCGGGGCAGGTGGACGCGGTGGTCCTGTACGCGCTCGCCAAGACGCCGCAGCAGCGGTACGCGGACGCCTCCGCGCTGCGCTCGGCCCTGGAGTCGGCGCAGCGCGCGGTGAGCGTGGCCGCCGAAGTCCCGGACCCGGTACCGCCGTACGCGCAGCCGACGGCGCTCGCCGGGCCGCGCCCCGCGGCACGGTCCGTGTTGGGTTCGTTCGGCACGCCCGTGCCCGCCCCCGCGACCGGGGCGGCGATGCCGCCTCCGTCCGGGCCGCCGACCGCGCCGCCCGCGCCGCCGAACCAGGCCGATGCCGCGCCGAGGCCTTCAGTGCCGCCGCAGGGCTTCGCCGCTCCGGGCGTGCCGAGCGGGCCGGGCAACGTCCACGCCGCGCCGCATGGTTACCCGCAGCCGGAGCCGGGGACAGCCCCCGCACCCGCCGCACGGTCGCCGTGGACGGTGCGGTTCCGCCCCACCGAGGCGGGTGCGGCGGCGGTGCTGGGCCTCGCTTTCCTGCTCGCCTACATCAATGTGGCCATGCAGTTCGCCGACGGCACTCCAGGCCTGGTGACCACCGCCGAAGTCGCGCTTGCCGCCTCACTGTTGGCCCTGCTGTGGTCGGCCCGCCTGAGCCTGACGATCGGCTGGGCGTACGTGGCGGCACTGAGCAGCGCGCTCGGCTTCAACGTCTACAGCTTCGACTACGGCGTCAAGTCACACCTGCAGGCGGCGTCGATGCTGACCCTGCCGTTCCTGGGGCTCGCGTTCTTCATGGCCGCCGGGTTCCTGCGCCGCAGGTCCGACCCGTCGCTGCTGGTGTGCGTGCTGTGGATGTGCCTGTCGACGTCGTGGTGGGCTTTCAGCGATACCGGGCAGGTGATCGCCGACCACCGCGACGCCGTGTTCAACGTCGTGGTGCTGGTCATCGTGACGATCACCGCCGGCCAGGAGTTGACCTCCCGCGTCCGCGGCGAACAGCCCGTACACCAGGAGTAGTTCCGGACAGCACCAGGGCCCGGCCGCAACTGTCACGCGGCCGGGCCCGTGCCGTCTCACCCCGCTTGCCCGCACGGCCGGCGCCGGGCCGAGCGCCCGGCGGCCGGTGTGCCGGGGATCAGACGTACTCCCCCGCGGGGCGCGCCGCGAAGCCGGCACCGATGCGCAGGGCCTGCTCGTTGGCGCCGCCGAGCGAGAACTCGATCTGCTTGGCGTGCACGAAGTAGCGGTGCACGAAGTGCTCTTCGGCGATGCCCATGCCGCCGTGGACGTGGACGACCGCGTGCGCGACGCGGTGTCCGGCCTCGGACGCCCAGAACTTCGCGGTGGCGACCGCCTCGGACGCGTCGATGCCGGCGCCGACCTGCCAGGCGGCCTGCCACGTGGTGAGCCGGATCGCCTCGACGTCGATGTAGCAGTCCGCGAGCCGGTGGCCGACCGCCTGGAACGAGCCGACCGGGCGCTTGAACTGCACGCGGGTGGTCGTGTACGCGGCGGCCTCGCGCATGGCGCGCTCGCACACGCCCAGCTGCAGCGCGCACAGCGCGAGCGTGGCGCGGTCGCGGAGCCACACCGCGACGGCGCTGTCGACGGCGCCGCCCAGCAGCGCGTCGTCGCCGACGAGCACGCCGTCCAGCACCAGTTCGCCGGCGATCTCCTTGGCGGTGGTCTGCTGCGGCGTGACGGTGACGCCGGCCGCGGCGGGGTCGACCAGGAAGATCCCGACGCCGTCCGGGGTGGCGGCCGGGACCAGGATGACGTCCGCGACGGTGGCGACCGGCACGCCGGTCTTCTGGCCGGTGAGCCGCCAGCCGCCGTCGGCGCGTTCGGCGGTGGTCAGGCGCGGGGCGGCGGCGTCCCGGACGAGGCGCTCGGCGAGCGCCGCGGTGAGGATCTTCTCGCCGGAGACGGCGCCGGGCAGCCATGCGGCCTTCTGCTCGGCGGTGCCGTGCTCGGCGATCGCGGCCGCGGCGACCGCGATCGACGGGTAGACGGGCACGGGGGCGAGCGTGCTGCCGACCTGCTCGAGGACGAGCACCTGCTCGAGGACGCCGAGGCCCGAGCCGCCGAACTCCTCGGGCAGCGAGATGCCCAGGATGTTGGCCTTGGCCAGCTCCTGCCACAGGTCGCGGTCGAAGCGCGGCGCGCCCTCGCCGGTGACCTTCGCCTCGAGCGCGGTCAGCGTCTCGTGCTTGACCCGCTCGCCGAGGATCTGCTGGACGAGACCCACCAGCTCCTGCTGCTCTTCGGTGTACGCGAAGTCCATTTCGAAATCCCTCAGTTCTCGCGTGGACGGATGGCGGTGGGCGGGGGTCAGCGCGGCGGGCGCGGCATGCGCAGCCCGAACATGGCGATCATGTCGCGCTGGATCTCGTTGGTGCCGCCGCCGAAGGTGAGGATCAGCGCCGAGCGGTACATCTTCTCGATGCGGCCGCGCAGGACGACGCCGGGCGCGTCGGGCGTCAGGTACGCGTCCTCGCCGAAGCACTCCATGAGCAGCCGGTAGGCCTCGGTGGAGAACTCGGTGCCGAAGATCTTGGTGGCGGACGCGTCCGCCGGGCCGACCTTCTTGCCGTGGTCGACCGCCCACGCGATCTTCCAGTTGATGAGCTTGAGGTACTCGACCTTGGCCTGGACGCGGCCGAGGTTGAGCTGCACCTGCTCCTGGTCGATGACGCGGCTGCCGTCGGGCAGCAGCGTCGACTCGGCCCAGCGGCGGGTCTCGTGCAGCGCCAGCTGGACGCCGGCCGCCGAACACAGCGCCACGCGCTCGCGGTTGAGCTGGCCGGTCATCAGCGCCCAGCCGCCGTCGACCTCGCCGACCACCGCGGACGCGGGGACGCGCATGTCCTCGAAGGTCAGCTGGCTGACGGTCTGTCCGCCGAGCGTCTTGACCTCGCTCCACGACAGGCCGGGGGTGTCCGTCGGCACCAGGAAGATGGTGAGGCCCTGGTGCGCCTTGACGTCCGGGTTGGTGCGCGCGGCGAGCCACACGTAGTCGGCGACGTGGATGAGCGAGATCCACATCTTCGAGCCGTTGACCACGAACTCGTCGCCGTCGCGCACCGCGCGGGTGCGCAGGTGGGCGAGGTCGGTGCCCGCCTCGGGCTCGGAGTAGCCGATGGAGAAGTGCATCTCGCCGGAGAGGATCTTCGGGAGGAAGAAGTCCCGCTGCTCCTGCGTGCCGTACTCCATCAGCGTCGGGCCGACGGTGTTGATGGTGAGGAACGGCACGGCGGCGCCGGCGAGGGTGGCCTCGTCGGTGAAGATGAGCTGCTCCATCATGGAGCGGTCCTGGCCGCCGTACTCCTTGGGCCAGCCGATGCCGAGCCAGCCGTCCTTGCCCATCCGGTTGGCGATCTTCCAGTACGCGCCGTCCCGGCCGGCGAGCGTGGTCTCGCCCGCGGCCTGCTGTTCGCGGACCTCGGGCGTCATGATCCCGGCGAAGTACTCGCGGAGTTCCCGGCGCAGTTCTTCCTGCTCGGGGGTGTAGGCGATGTGCACGGTTACCTCCCGGGACCCCGGGGTCCCTCGTGGATGTTCGTGGTGCGTGGACGGTGCGGCGGACGGTTCGCCGGGCGGTGCGGCGGACCGGTGGGCTCAGGGCGCGTCAGGGCGCGACGGCGAGGAAGTCGGCGAAGCCGGAGGGGTCGTGGCGGCCGAGGACGCCGTGTTCGAACAGCCCCCAGCCCTCGGCGCCGTCGCAGGTGGCGCGGGCGACGTGGTCGAGCAGGCTGAACTTGGCGCGTCCGGCGGCGGCTTCGTCCTCGGCGAGGTCGACGACGACGGACTCGGCCCAGTCGCGGCCGCGCCACTGGCCGTGCGTCCAGGTCGGGTCCATGCCGTAGCCGGGGCCGCAGTTGAGCGCGATGTGGCCGAGCGGTTCGACGTCGACGACGACGGGCTTGCCGGACAGGTCCTTCATGCGGAGCGTGGCGCGCACGGGCATGCGGGTGCCGGACGCGTACTCGATGTCGAACTCGGGCCAGCCGAGCTGCTCGGGGCGGCGGCCGGTCTCCGCGGGCCACACGCGGGTGGCCTGGTTGAGGGTGCGGGTGCCGTCGGGCTCCTCCTGCACGATGACGACGATCGCGAAGTCGTCGAAGCGCAGCGGCACGTACGTCCACCACATGCCGCCGGACGGGTCGCGCTCGGCGGCGGCGCGCCCGCCCGGCTCGGCCTCGCCGCTGGGGCGGATGCCCCACGAGCGGTCGCGGGAGCCGACCCAGGTGTCGGGGGTGACGGTGTACTCGGTGCCCTCGACGACGAGGGTGCCCTCCCAGGTGCCGAGCTGCGCGAAGCGCTGCGCGTCGAGGATGACGCGGCCGTCGCGGCGCAGGACGTGCGGCTCCTCGTCGATCGCGGGGAAGCTGCCGCGCCACGTGAGGTCCATGGCGATCCCGTGCTCGGCGGTCTCGCTGACCACGCGCAGCTCGTTGAGCGGCTCCTTGACCTCGATGCGGTAGCCGCCGACGGCCGGGTTGAGCCGGTCGTCGGTGGCCGCGTCGAACGCGTCGGACAGCCGGACGGTGGTGTGCCGGCTGCCGCGGCCGACGGTGACGAACGCGTCCTTGACGCCGAGGTTCGGGTAGACCCCGAAGCCGGTGATCAGGAAGACGTCGCCGGTGCGGTCGTGGCCGTTGAAGTAGTAGCGGTCGTAGAAGTTGCGGTCGCTGCTGGCCACGCGCGCGATGGACAGCGGGGTCTGGTGGACCGGGAACTCGTCGAGCGGGGCGGGCATGCGCGTCCTTTCGCCGGCCGGTGCCGGATCTCTGGCTCGGTCGCCGGGCTGCCTGTTGACGGTGTTGTCAGCCGCCTCGCGGCGGCGCGGTGTCACCCGCGGGGCAGTCCGAGGATGCGTTCGGCGACCACGTTGAGCTGGATCTCGCGGGTGCCGCCGCCGAGCAGCACCGCGGGGATGGACAGGTAGGCGGTGACGAGTTCCTCCGCGGCGCCCTCGGCGGCCAGGCCGGCCTCGGCGGCGCGGTCCAGGCGCGCGGTGACGACGGCGCGCTGGTGCTCGGTGACGGCGAGCTTGAGGACGCTGGACGCGGCGCCCGGGTTGAGCCCGGACAGCTGCTGGAGGGTGGAGCGCAGGGTGAGGGCGCGCAGCGCCCAGTTCTCGGCGGCGAACGCGCCGAGCCGGCCGAGCGTGGCGGCCGGGACGGCGGCGGCTCCGCCGGTGCCGGCCGCGGCTCCGATGTCGCGGAGCAGCTTGCCGTACGCGGCCATGCCGGGTCCGCCGGCGATCATGACGCGCTCGTTGGCGAGCGTGGTGCGGGTGATGGCCCAGCCGCCGTTGACGTCGCCGACGACCATGTCGTCGGGCACGAACACGTCCGCGAGGAAGACCTCGTTGAACTCGGACTGGCCGTTGGTCTGCTTGAGCGGCCGCACGTCGATGCCGGAGGTGCTCATGTCGACGATGAAGTAGGTGATGCCCTTGTGCTTGGGCACGTCCTGGTCGGTGCGGGCGAGGCAGATGCCGAAGTGGGCTTCGTGGGCCTTGGAGTTCCACACCTTCTGGCCGCTGATGCGCCAGCCGCCGTCGACCTTCTCGGCGCGGGTGCTGAGCGAGGCGAGGTCGGAGCCGGCGCCGGGCTCGCTGAACAGCTGGCACCACACGATGTCGCCGCGCAGGGTGGCGGGGACGAAGCGGTCCTTCTGCGCGTCGGTGCCGTGCGCCATGATCGTCGGGAGCGCGAACTCGCCGATGATGGTGGAGGGCTGGGTCAGCCCCGCGGCGGCGAACTCCTGCTGGATGACGATCTGCCGGGCCGGGTCGGCGCCGACGCCGTACGGCTTGGGGTAGTGCGGGGAGACGTAGCCGCACTCGTCGGCGAGGAAGTGCCGGCGGGCGGGCTCGTCGAGTTCGGCGGCGCGCGCGAGGTTCGCGGCGACCTCGGCGCGGAAGGCGTCGAGGGAGCCGTCGAGTTCGAGGTCGAAGCGGCGCTCGGGGCCGCCGGACAGGCTCTCCAGCGCGCGGCGGCCGAGCAGTTCGGCCCAGGTGCCGGCGGGGCCGAGGAGCTGGCCGAGGAACACGGCGCGGCGCCAGTAGAAGTTGATGTCGTGTTCCCACGTGAAGCCGATGCCGCCGAGCATCGTGATGCAGTCGAGGGCGATCTCGCGGGCGGCCGGGAGGCAGGTGACGGCGGCTTCGGCGGCGGCGAGTTCGAGCTGGGCCTCGGCGCCGGGGCCGGTCTCGTCGGCGGCGCGGGCGGCGTCCCACGCGGCGGCGGTCATCACCTGGAGGCGGGTGAAGAGGTTGGCGGCCTTGTGCTTGACGGCCTGGAACGAGCCGACGGCACGGCCGAACTGCTCGCGGATCTTGACGTACTCGACGGCGGTCTCGAAGCACCAGCGGGCGACGCCGACGGCTTCCGCGGAGGCGAGGACGGCGGCCAGGCGGCGCACCTTCTCGGTGTCGACGCCGGTGAGCACCTGCGCGGAGGCGACCTCGAGGGCGTGCGCCTTGACGCGGCCGGCGCCGCGGGCGAGGTCGACGCCGGTGAGCGGTTCGACGGCGACGGCGTCGGTCTCCGCGGGGGTGACGACGAACCACAGTTCGCGGGACCCGTCGCGGGCGCCGAGCAGCAGGTGGCGGGCGTTCGCGGCGCCGGGCACCGGGCCGGTCGCGCCGTTGACCTCCCAGCCGGCGGCGGTCGCGTGCGCGGTCAGTCCGGCGGTGACGGCGACGGCGCCGGTGGCCCCCTCGGCGAAGGCCGGCAGCAGCGCCTTGCCGGCCTCGGGTCCGGCGTAGCGGGCGAGGACCGCGCTGGTGACCACCGTGGGCAGCAGCGGCCCGGGGAGCAGCGCGCGCCCGGACTCCTCCAGGGCGACGGCGAGGTCGAGGAGGCCGGCTCCGGCGCCGTCGAACTCCTCGGGGAGGTGCACGGCGGGCACGCCCTCGGCCACCAGCGCGTCCCAGAACGCGGGGACGCTGCCCGCCGACAGTGCGTCCAGGTCGGCGCGGGTCGCCTCGACGGGTGCGTGGCGGCGCGCGAATCCGGCGACGGAGTCGGCGAACGTGCGGTGTTCCGGGGTGTATCCGATGGGCACTGGGTTCCCCTATCTGTACGGGCTCCGGGCGGGAGGGGCCGGGCCCGCCGATCCTGATGACCCGACAATATCCTTGTCAAGGTCAAAGGAAAAGACAGGAGTCCTTAGCTTTTCGCGCGATGGGGCGGGCCCGAGGCGGGACACCGGGGCCCGCCCCGTCTCACCCGCCTACTGCTGCGGGGGACGCGTGGACGGCAGGCCGAGCTTGCGGTGGTCCCACGTGACGATCTTCTTCGGCGTGACCTTGATGACCACGCGCTTGTTGAGCATCATCTCGACCGCCGGGCGCAGGGCCTCGGTGTACGGCATCGAGTAGCGGCTGAAGACGCTGACGCCCAGCTCCCAGATGCGGTCCGGGTCCTCGACGATCTCCGCGGTGCCGACGATCGACACGCCGCGCAGCTCCTCGTAGTAGTCGCCCTCCTCGACCAGCAGCGTGATGTTCGGGTTGCGGCGCAGGTTCAGGATCTTCTGGGCCTTGGCCTTGCTCTCCAGGCCGATCTCGCCCTCGAGGAACCCGTACCACATGCCGATGGAGTGGATGCTGCCGTCGGCGTTGAGCGTCGACATGGTCATCGAGTGGCGCTCGTTGAGGAACGCCTCGACCTCCTCGTCGGTCATGCGCACCTTGTCGCGCTGCTTGACGCCGTGGCCCATCTGCTCGCCCATGCCGGCCCCTCACCCTTCGGAAATGTCATTGCTTCAGTCAAACAATGCCACAGCCTGCACCGTGCGCCCGGCGTGCGACAAGCCCCGGGCCGCGCACCCCCTTGCTCCTTGACGTTCCGTCAGATAGTCCTGACGCATGACGCGCACCGACGACACCGAAGTCCCCGACTACCCCGGGCGCCTGCGCCTCGACGGCAAGGGCGTCGTCGTCCTCGGCGCGGGGCAGGGCATCGGGCGCCAGGCCACGCACGCCCTCGCGCAGGCCGGCGCGAAGGTCCTCGCCGTCGACCTCGACCCCGACCTCGCCGACGACGTCGCCAAGGAGGTCGACGGCCACGCCTGGGCCGGCGACGCCACCTCCCGCGAAGCCGTCGCCGAGCTGTGGCGCACCGCCGAGGAGCGGCTCGGCCGCGTCCACGCCCTCGTCGACATCATCGGCATGAGCAAGTACCAGGACCTGCTGTCGGTCACCGACGAGGACTGGGACTGGCACCAGAACGTCGTGCTGCGCCACGCGCTGCTCGCGCTGCAGTACGGCGGCGCCCACATGGCCCGCAACGGCGGCGGCGCCATCACGTTCGTCGCGTCCGTCTCCGGGCTGACCGGCGCGCCCATGCACGCCGCGTACGGCGCCGCCAAGGCCGCCCTGATGTCGCTGGTGCGCTCGGCGTCCGTCGAGCTCGGCCCGTCCGGCGTCCGCGTGAACGCGGTCGCCCCCGGCGTCGTGTGGACCCCGCGCGTCTCCGCCTACCTCGGCGACCCGGGCCGCGCCGCCAACGCCGCCAACGCGCCGCTGCGCGACGTCGCGCGGCCCGCCGACATCGCGGGGCCGCTGCTGTTCCTCACCGGCGACCTGTCCCGCTACGTCTCCGGCCAGGTCCTGACCGTCGACGGCGGCGTCGGCGTGAAGTTCCCGTACCCGCTCCCCGACATGGAGGCGGCCCCGCACTGAGCCCCAGGAGACGCGGGGCGGGGCGCGGCGACGACCACGCCGGACGCCGTCGCGTTCGGGCCCGCCCGACCGCGTGGGGGCTTGCGGCCGGGCGGGGGTCTGCGGGGCGCGCGGTCAGCGCGCGACGGGGGCGTCCGCGGCGGCCTCGGCGGGCCGGGGCGCGGCCGCGACGACCTGCTTGGCGGTCTGGAGCGGCTTCTCCTTGATCAGCAGCACGCACAACAGGGCCATCAGCCCGAACGGCGCGGCGACCAGGAAGATGTCGCCGATCGCGTGGCCGTAGGCGCCCTCGACGACCTCGCGCACGCCCGGCGGGAGGTGGCGGGCGTCGGGGATGCCGCCGCTGCCGTCCCGGCCGCCGCCGAGGCCGCCCTCGGCCAGGTAGTCCTTCACGCGGTGCGCCATCACCGCGCCGAGGACGGACACGCCGACCGCGCCGCCGAGGCTGCGGAAGAACGCCACGGTGGAGCTGGCCGCGCCGAGCTCCCTCGCCGGGACGGCGTTCTGCACGGCGAGGATCAGGTTCTGCTGGAGCGCGCCGACGCCCACGCCGACCAGGAACATGAACGCGGACAGCACGATCAGGTTCGTGTCGAAGCGGGTCGTGCCCATGAGCACGAGCCCGACGGTGAGCGCGACCGCGCCCGCGACGAGGTAGCGCTTCCAGCGCCCGGTCGCGGTGATCGCCCGGCCGACGAGGGTCGAGGTGATCGCGAGGCCGAGGATGAGCGGCATCGTCATCAGGCCGGACACCGTCGGGGACTTGCCGCGCGCGATCTGGAAGTACTGGCTGAGGAACGTCGTCGAGCCCAGCATGACGAGCCCGACCGCGAGGCTGCCCAGCACCGCCAGCACGATGGTGCGGTCGCGGAACAGCCACATGGGGATGACCGGTTCGGCGGCGCGCCCCTCGACGAGGACGGCGAGCGCGAGCAGCAGCGCGGCGCCGCCGGTGAGCACCGCGGTCTGCCACGACATCCACGCGTACTTGTCGCCGGCCAGCGTGACCCAGACCAGCAGCAGCGCGACACCGCCGCTGATGAGCGTCGCCCCCGCGTAGTCGATCTTGACGTCGGCGCGCTTCACAACCGGGAGGTCGAGGGTCTTCTGCAGGATGACCAGCGCCGCGACGGCGAACGGCACGCCGACGTAGAAGCAGCCGCGCCAGCCGAGCCCCGGGGTGTCGACGATGACGCCGCCGATCAGCGGGCCCGCGACGGTGGCCAGGGCGTAGGTGACGCCGAGGTAGCCGCTGTAGCGGCCGCGTTCGCGCGGCGGGATCATCGCCGCCATGATCACCTGCGCGAGGGCGGTGAGACCGCCGACGCCGATGCCCTGCACGACGCGGCAGGCGATCAGCATCCCGGCGCTCTGGGCGAGCCCGGCGAGCATCGACCCGGTCACATAGATGACGAGCGACAGCTGGACGAGCAGCTTCTTGCTGAACAGGTCGGAGAGCTTGCCCCAGATGGGCGTGGTGCAGGTCATCGCGAGCAGCGTCGCGGTGACCACCCAGGTGTAGGCCGACTGGCCGCCGCCGAGGTCCGCAATGATGCGCGGCAGCGCGTTGCTCGTGATCGTCGACGACAGGATCGCCACGAACATGCCGAGCAGCAGCCCGGACAGCGCCTCCATGATCTTGCGGTGGCTCATCGGTTCACCCATGGAGAAGAATGTACGACACATTAGTTGCGCTAGGCAACTTTAACGATCCTTGGCATTCGCGTGCTTTCACGGAGATGCCGTAACGCGGCGCGCCGCGCGCCGGGCCGGCGCGTCCTAACCTGAAAACATGTCAAACACCAGCAAGAGCGGAGGAAGCGGCGGTTTCCTCTCGCAGATCAGCAACACGACCTGGATCGCGATCGCCGTCGGGATCCTGACCCTGTGGTTCGTGCTGGCCAACACCGGCTCGGCGTCGGTCCGCTTCTGGATCCCGACCGTCGAGGCGCCGATGTGGATCGTGCTCATCGGCACGTTCGCGGTCGGCG
Organism: Yinghuangia seranimata; assembly: GCF_029953285.1. GTDB lineage: Bacteria > Actinomycetota > Actinomycetes > Streptomycetales > Streptomycetaceae > Yinghuangia > Yinghuangia seranimata. The sequence goes on from NZ_JASAOI010000068.1 coordinate 23,223, forward strand.
CGTTCACCGGATGGATGATCAGCAGGCGCCGCGAACGCTGACGGCTCCAGCCGCAGCCGATCCGGCCGATTAAGCTTCCGGCTTGTGTCCAGGCAGCCCCGGCCCCATCGGCCCCTCCGCGCGTTCCGGGCCACGGCCGCGGCGCTCGCCGCCGCCGCGCTGCTCGGCGCGTGCGGCGTCGGCGGCACGACGAAGGCCGAGGCGCCGCCCGCCAGCGTGTGCGCCGGAATGCTGCCCACCTCCGACGTGACCGCGCTGCTGCCCCCCGGCAGCCCCGTCGTCCGCGAGGAACAGAAGCCGCTCCCCAAGTACCCGCTGCTGCGCTGCGAGGTCAGCTCCGGCGGCGCCACCTTCGTCGGCTCGGTCAACCTGCCGAACATGGCCGGCTCGGAGCTCGTCCAGCTGGCCGGCTCCACCGGCGCGGCCTCCGCCCCGCTCAGCGGCCGCGGCCTGGTCGGCATGGCCGGCCCCGACGACGCCTGGGTCACCCCCGACTGCGTGCTCGGCTTCACCGACGAGAACGGCAAGCCCGCCAAGGTGCCCGTGATCGTCCGCGCCCGCCTGCTCGGCGCGTCCAACAGCGACCACCGCGACGAGCTCGCCCGGCTCGTCGCGCGCCTCGCCGCCCAGATGAACACCCGTGCCGAGTGCGAGATGGATCCCGCGCCCGGCGACCCCGACCCGGTGGTGCGCGCGCAGGCCCCCCAGCCGCTGAGCGACCAGCCGGTGTGCGGCCTCGTCGACCCGGCGGCGCTCGGCGCGGTCGCGCAGGGCACGCAGCGCGGACGGTGGAGCGCCGCGCGGACGCCGGTGCCGCACGCCTACGTGGAGACGTGCGACCTGTACCTCGACGGTGTGCGCGCGTTCTCCTTCACCGTGGCGCACGGCTACGTCGCGCCGTCCGCCGAGATCCCCGGCGAACGGCCGCGGCTGACCGAACGCCTGCCGGTGGCGCCGGAGGTCACTCCCCCGCCGCCGCGCGGCAGCCGCGTCGCGACCGCGATGCCGCCCGGCACCGTGATCGCCGCGGTCAACGGCACCCAGCCGGCCGTGAACGGCCCCGCGTGCAACGACGCCTACCGGCTCGCCCGGCACGACGGGCTGCCGGCCGCCGCGTGGAACGTGCCGACCGAGCAGCTCTTCCACGCGTTCGTGAACGGCGCGGTCGCGGCGGGCATCGGATGCGCGCCCGCCCCCGACGCGGCGTGGAAGACCGGCTGAGGCCACGCCGGAGCGGCCTCGGGCCAGCGGCCCGTACGTGTTGTCGGCCTCGCCGATGGCGCGTCCGAGCGGGTGACGGAACACCGTGTGCTCTCGCGAAACGCTGTTCCGCGCCTGCGGATCCGGCGGCCCGGCCGCGGATCGCGCGCTCCTGCGGCCGGCGCGCGCCACGGCCCCGGGTCGAACACATGTCGGGCGAAACAGTCGGCCAAACCCGAAATCCCCCGTACGGAGCACGACACGCCCGGGCCGGTTCCGCTCATACGAGTGACGTTCCCTGGCATCGTCTGTCACCCAACGTGACGGACCGGTAACGTCGCGCGGCGACATCTCTCCCTATCACCCGCAGCGAGGAGCCACCCGTGTCACGTTTGCTGGACGTCAGCCCCGAGGTACGCGCCGAGATCGGCGACGACGAGGCCTTCCGCCTGGTGTCCGGGGAGACCGGACCGCAGACGTACGCGTGCGCCTCGTGCCGGGGCGGCGGCGACACCACCGTCGAGGAGACCAGCGCGCTGCTGTACCTGGCGCAGGAGACGGCCGTCCTCGCGTTCGCGCACGCCCGCTGCATCCCGTCGCAGGTCATCCCCGTGTCGGACGCCGCGGTCGAGCCGCTGATCGCCGCGCAGCAGGGCGACCCGACCAACGTCCCCACGCCGACCGTGATCCCGGGCGGCCCGGTGCCGATCTCGATCACCGGCAGCATGATGGTGTGCGACGGCATCACCTACGCCGCGCTGGTCGTCGAGCCGGGCGCCGCGGTGTCCCGTCCGGGGACGCAGGGCGCGCGCGACGAGTTCCTGTCGCTGCTGGCCGAGCGCGGGTTCAGCCCGATCGCGACGCCGGACATGACGCTGCCGCCGCTGCTGAGCGGCTGGTCCGTCGCACTCGACGGCGGCTTCCTCACGGCGGTTCTCTTCCCGGGCATGAGCGGCCGCACCGAGGCGTGGTGGCAGGCCCAGGTCCCCGCCGAGGTTCCGGAGGCCTGGCTGATGGCCGCGCGGGCCAACGGCGTCGTGCTGCTGTTCGCCGCGCCGGTCGGCACGATCGGCATCCACACCGGCAACGACGAGCTGGGCGCCGCGCTGCGCGAGGCCGGCCGCCGCGGCCTGCTGGTGGCCGGCTCAGTCCCGCTGACCGGGGTGTAACCAGGACCACACCACACGTGTTGCGGGGAGCGTGCGCCGGGTGAGGCGCACGCTCCCGCGTGTTTGTGCGACGGGGCCTCGCCCGGGCGTGCGTTCCGCGCATCGCCCGCCGCCGCTCGCCATGTGCGCAGGTCAGGGCCGCGCGTGACCGACCCCATATCCTTCCCGCCCCACGCCGCGCTGCGCGGGCGCGGGTGACGCGGGCGCTGATCGGCCGGCTGCTAGCGTCGGTCCGATGAACGGTGACACCTCCCCCATGTCCCTGTCCCCCGTCGCGGCCGCCCGCCGGTACGACGGCGACGAGCTCGTGGCGTACGACCGTCAGCACCTGTGGCACCCCTACGCGGGCTCGCTCGGCGACGCCCCCCTGTTCCCGGTGGTGTCGGCGGAGGGGGTGCGGCTACGGCTCGCGGACGGCCGTGAGCTGGTGGACGGCATGGCGTCGTGGTGGTCGGCGATCCACGGCTACAACCACCCGGTCCTCAACGCCGCGGTGCGTTCGCAGGTCGACCGCATGGCGCACGTCATGTTCGGCGGCCTCACGCATCCGCCCGCCGTCGAACTGGCCCGCCGACTCGTCGAGTTGACGCCGGAGCCGCTGCAGCGGGTGTTCCTGGCCGACTCGGGCTCGGTGTCGGTCGAGGTCGCGTTGAAGATGGCGCTGCAGTTCCAGCAGGCGCGCGGGCAGCGCGGCCGCACGCGCCTGGTGACGGTGCGCGGCGGCTACCACGGCGACACGTTCGGGGCCATGTCGGTGTGCGACCCGGTCGGCGGCATGCACCAGTTGTGGTCGGGCGTGCTTCCCGAGCACCTGTTCGCGCCACTGCCCCCGGCCGGTTTCACCAAGCCGCTTGCGGACGCCGACACGGCCGACCTCGCGGAGCTGCTGGCCAAGCACCGCGACGAGGTGGCCGCGGTCGTCCTGGAGCCCGTCGTGCAGGGCGCGGGCGGCATGCGCTTCTACCCGCCGGCCTACCTGCGCCGGGTGCGGGAGCTGTGCGACGAGTTCGGCGTGCTGCTGATCGCGGACGAGATCGCCACGGGCTTCGGCCGCAGCGGCGAGCTGTTCGCGTGCGACCACGCGGGGATCGCCCCGGACATCATGTGCCTGGGCAAGGCGCTGACCGGCGGCTACATGACGATGGCCGCGACGCTGTGCACGGAGGAGATCGCCGAGACGATCAGCCGCGCGCACGGCGCGTTCATGCACGGACCGACGTTCATGGGCAACCCACTGGCGGCCGCCGTCGCGACGGCGAGCGTCGACCTGCTCGTCTCGGGCCCGTGGCGGGAGCGCGTCGCCGGGCTCGCGGAGGGCCTGGAGGCGGGCCTGGCACCCGCCCGCGGACTGCCCGGCGTCGCGGACGTGCGCGTGCTCGGCGCGATCGGCGTCATCGAGCTGGACGACCCGGTCGACATGGCCGTCGTGCAGCCGGCGTTCGTCGAACGCGGGGTGTGGGTGCGGCCGTTCGGCAAGCTCCTCTACGTCATGCCGCCGTACGTGATGACCGCCGAGGACCTGGCGACCGTGACGTCCGCAATGGTGGACGTCGTCGCGAACGTCCACGTCCCGCGCGGCTGACCGCGCTTTCGGGTCAAATTTCCGGCTTGACGGGGTAATAGGGCGCATCGCTGCGGAGGGTCCGTCGTTGGACCATTCGTGTACAGCTTCGACGACTCCGTCCACCCCAACGCCCCCGGCACGCGGCCCGCTCTGAGCGGAGGCTCGGCCACACCGATCTTCGACAAGCTGATGGAGGAGTGGCAGCGGATGTTCCGGGCGGTGCCCGGGGACCGCTACGGGGAGGGCTACCAGTCCGCGTCGACCGGCATGCAGGCGGCGTACGGCCCGGCCTCCTTCGGGGTGTCCGGTCCGCTGTCGGTGCCCGCGTTCCAGCCGGGGCCGGGCGCGTACGGCGTGCCGTACGGCCCGTCGGGGTACGGCGCGTCGGGTGGGTACAACACGCCCCCGCAGCCGGCGTCGCAGGGCGCTTCGCCGCAGCAGCAGCCCGCGTACGACCAGTACGGCCGGCAGTCCGACGGCCGCGGCCCGTCGGCGGGCCGCTCGGGGCTGGCGCTGATGCCGGTGGCGGGCTACCAGGCGAACCAGGCGCCGCACGCGCAGGCGCAGGCGTCCGGCACGCCGGGCGGCCAGCAGATGCAGCACATGCCGCTGTGACCCGGCGCCCGGCCGAGCCCCCCGGCCCGCGCCCCGGCCCTGCGCCCGGCCCCGGCGACGAGCCGCCCCGGACGACGACAGGCCCGGCCCCGCGAGAGCGGAGCCGGGCCTGTCGAGCGTCTGCCTGACGGCCGCGTGCGCGGCGGCGGGCGTAGGGCGCGGGCTACTACTTGGCCTTGCGGGACCGCTTCTCGCGGACCTTCATGCGGATCTCGATCGGGGTGCCGGGGAACCCGAACTCCTCGCGCAGCCGGCGCTCGACGAACCGCCGGTAGCCCGCCTCCAGGAAGCCGGAGGTGAACAGCACGAAGCGCGGCGGCTTGGTGCCGGCCTGGGTGCCGAACAGGATGCGGGGCTGCTTGCCGCCGCGCACGGGGTGCGGGTGGGCGGCGACGATCTGGCCGAGGAACGCGTTGAGGCGCCCGGTGGGGATGCGCTTCTCCCAGCTGTCCAGGGCGGTCTCGATCGCGGGGACGAGCTTCTCCATGTGCCGCCCGGTCTTGGCGGACACGTTGACGCGCGGCGCCCACTGGACCTGCACGAGGTCCTGCTCGATCTCGCGCTCGAGGTAGTAGCGGCGCTCCTCGTCGAGGAGGTCCCACTTGTTGTAGGCGATGACGATCGCCCGGCCGGACTCGATGGCGAGCGAGATGATGCGGGTGTCCTGCTCGGCCAGCCGCTCGCTGCCGTCGATGAGGATGACCGCGACCTCGGCCTTCTCGAGGGCGGCCGTGGTGCGCAGCGACGCGTAGAAGTCCGCGCCGTGCGTGAGGTGGACGCGCCGCCGGATGCCCGCCGTGTCGACGAACTTCCAGGTCTTGCCGCCGAGTTCGATCATCTCGTCGACAGGGTCGCGGGTGGTGCCGGCCATCGGGTCGACGACCACGCGGTTCTCGCCCGCGAGCTTGTTCAGCATCGAGGACTTGCCGACGTTGGGGCGGCCGAGCAGCGCGACGCGGCGCGGCCCGCCGACGCCCACGCCGAACCGCTGCGCGGGGGCCTCCGGCAGCACCTCGAGGACGGCGTCGAGGAGGTCGCCGCTGCCGCGGCCGTGCACGGCCGAGACGGGATACGGCATGCCGAGGCCGAGCGACCAGAGCATCGCCGCGTCGGACTCCTGGCCGAGGTTGTCGACCTTGTTGGCGGCCAGCACGACCGGCTTGCCGGAGCGGCGCAGCAGCTTGACGACGGCCTCGTCGGTGTCGGTGGCGCCGACCGTGGCGTCGACGACGAAGAGGATCGCGTCGGCGTTGTCGATGGCGAACTCGGCCTGGAGGGCGACGGACAGGTCGATGCCCGCGACGTCCTTCTCCCAGCCGCCGGTGTCGACGACGGTGAAGCGGCGGCCGTTCCAGTCGGCGTCGTACTTGACGCGGTCGCGGGTGACGCCCGGGGTGTCCTCGACGACGGCCTGGCGGCGGCCGATGATGCGGTTGACGAGCGTGGACTTGCCGACGTTGGGGCGGCCCACGACGGCGAGGACCGGCATGGCGGCGTGCGCCTCGGCCTCCTCCTCGCCGCCGCCGAGCAGGTCGCCGCCGGCGTCCACCCACTCGTCGGGGTCGAAGTCGGCCTCCCACGCGGCGGTGTCGATGAACCCCGGCGTCTCGTCGGCGGAAGCGCCGGATCCGGCGTCGTGCTGCATGGGATGCGTCCTCAGTGTTCGGTGGTGATCTCAGGCGCGGGCGTCGGCGCCGGCCGGGACCTTCGCGGCCCGGCCGGTGAGACGCTCGGCCTCGTGCAAGTGTGCGGTCAGTCGTTCGACGATGCGCTCCGACGCGTCCGTGACGGCGCGCCGGGAGCGCTTGCCGGTGTCGGGCGCGGGCAGGAACGGCTTGCCGTACACGACGTCGATCTTCGCGCGGAACGCGGGCAGCGACCCGATGGACGCGCCGCGCTCGCCGGTGCCCAGGCAGGCGACCGGCACGATCGGCGCGCCGGAGCGCATCGCGAGGTACGCGAGACCGTTGTGCACCTCGGCGAAGTCGCCCGCGCCGCGGGTGCCCTCGGGGAACACGCCGAGCGCGTTGCCCGCCTGGAGAACCTTCAGGGACGACATGATCATTCCCCGGTCGGCGCTGCCGCGGCTGACGGGGATGTGGCCGATGCCGCGCAGCACCGGGTCGAGCACGCCGGTGAACATCTCCTGCTTGATCCAGAAGTGCACGGGGCGCGGGCTGAACGCGTACAGCAGCGGGCCGTCCGCGAAGTTGGTGTGGTTGCCGGCCAGGATGACCGGGCCGCCGAGCGGCACGTGGTGGGTGCCGAGTGAGCGGATCCGCCAGAACGACCGCAGCAGCGGGACACCGATCCAGTGCGCGGCGCCGGACAGCGGCGGCTTGGTGATGTCGGCGGGCACCGGCCACCGGGGCCGGCGCGCCGGGTCCGCCGTGCCGCGCGGCGCGGGCAGCGGCGTCGTCCCCCGGCTCACCGCAGGCGGTCCTCGACGAGGCCGAGCAGGTGGGCGACGACCTGGTCGCGGTCCATCTCGGTGGTGTCGACGAGCACGCCGTCGGCGGCCATCGACAGCGGGGCGGTGACGCGTCCCGAGTCGAGGGCGTCCCGGCGGGCGAGGTCGGCCTGGGTGGCGGCGACGTCGGTGCGCGGGTCGTTGTGCTCGGCGTTGCGGCGCGCGGCGCGGGCCGCCTCTGAGGCGGTGAGGTAGACCTTGAGGGCGGCGTCGGGGGTGACGACGGTGCCGATGTCGCGGCCTTCGACGACCATGCCGCCTTCGCCGATCGCGGCGCGCTGGAGGGCGACCAGGCGGGTGCGGATCTCGGGGACCGCGCTGACCGCGCTGACCGCGGCGGTGACCTCGGGGCCGCGGATGGGGCCGGCGACGTCGACGCCGTCGACGGTGATGGTCGGCCCGGCCGGGTCGGTGCCCGACACGATGTCCGGCTTGTCGGCGGCCGCCGCGACGGCGGCGGCGTCGTGCACGTCCACGCCGTTCCCGAGCATCCACCACGTCACGGCGCGGTACATGGCGCCGGTGTCGAGGTAGCGCAGCCCGAGCGCCTGGGCGACCGCCCTGGAGACGCTGGACTTGCCGGAACCGGACGGTCCGTCGACCGCGACCACGATCGTCGCGAGCGGCGTGCGTGCTTCCACGGTCGATGACCCTTCGATGTTCTGGGGGGGGTGTCCCATCGAGGGTACCGGGAACGGGAGGGCCCGATCATCCCCGAATCCGTCGGCCGCCCCCGGGGAGGGCCCAGGGGCGGCCGGACGGGACGGTTCCGGGGGGCCGGGACGGCCCGGCAGGGGTCAGGCGCGGGCGTCGGCCGGGGTCTCGGCGGGGGTGGGGACGGCGTGGGCGGCGATGGTGCGGGTGCGGTGCCGGGGCAGGCCGACCAGGGCGACGAGGAGGACCAGGCCGCCGGCGATCGCGCCGACCACGAAGGAGGCGGTGAAGGCGCCCTCGGTGGGGACCTTGACCGGCAGTCCGGCGATGAGGTGGCTGGTGAGGAGGGAGGTGACGATCGCGCTGGCGAGCGAACTGCCGACGGAGCGGGCGATGGCGTTGACGCTGTTGGCGATGCCGGTCTGCTCGACGGGGACCTCGGCGATGATCAGCGCGGGCATCGCGGCGTAGGCGATCGCGACCGACGACTGGACGGCGACGGCCACCACGATCAGGTGCCAGCTCTTGTCGTGCGCGAACGCGACGAAGACGTACGCGACGAGGCTGATCGCGCCGGCGACGGCGAGCGCGTGGCGGCCGCCGAAGCGGCGCACCAGCAGGCCGCCGACCGGGGCCGCGATGATCGCGGACAGCGCGCCCGGCAGCAGGTACACGGTGGACGCCGACAGGACGGAGGCGGTGAAGCCGTAGCCGGCGACCCGCTCGGGCATCTGCACGAACTGCGAGACGGCGAGGAAGCCGACGAACATGTTCACGCCGACCAGCACGCCCGCGAGGTTCGTGAACGCGACGGGGCGCTTGACGAACACCTTCATGTCGACCATGGGGTCGGCGACGCGCCGCTCCACGGTGGCCCAGGCGGCGAACAGCGCCGCGGAGACGACGAACAGCCCGATCGTGCGGACCGACGTCCAGCCCCACGTGTTGCCCTGCGAGACGGGCAGCAGCAGCGTCACGAGCGCGGCGCCGAGCAGTCCGGCGCCGGCCCAGTCGATGCGGCCCTTCTGCGTGGGCTCACGGCGCGGGACGACGAACAGCACGGCGGCCGCGGCGAGCGCGGTCAGGACGAACGCGGCCCAGAACACCCGGTGGTAGTCGCCGTGGTGGTTGGTCAGCAGGCCGGTGAGCACCAGGCCGATGCCGCCGCCGATGCCGATCATGCCGGAGACCATGGCCATCGCGCCGGTGAGCTTGTTCGGCGGCAGTTCGTCGCGGAGCGCGCCGAGCGCCACGGGGAACAGGCCGCCCCACGCGCCCTGCAGGACGCGGGCGACGATCAGCAGCGGCAGCGACGTCGTCACGGCGGCGAGCAGCGATCCGGCCAGGATCATGCCGAGCGCGACGAGCAGCATGCGCTTCTTGCCGTAGAGGTCGCCGGTCTTGCCGAACAGCGGCGTCATGACGGCGGCGGCGAGCAGGTTGGCGGTCAGCACCCACGAGACGGCGCCGGCGTCGGCGTCGAGGCGGGCGCCGATGGTGCTGAGGACGGGGACGACGAGGGTCTGGAGCATCGCGCCGACCATGGCGGCGAACGACAGTGCGGCGATCAGGACGCCGCTGTGCGGGGCGCGGGTGGCGCTCGCGGGCGCTGTAGCTGCGGTGGCAGGCACGGGCGAAGTCCTTGCTTCGAGGGACGTCCGGTTGACGGCGGTACGGCAGGGATAAACTCAACTGTGTGTTGAGTATTCCCGATGATGCGTCGAGAGCGCGAATCGGGCCGACCGCGGACACCCCCGCGGAGACGGGACAATGGCGGCCATGGAGCAGCAGGAAGTGCACGAGCGGGCAGGCGGCCGCAGGCGCGGTCCGAGCAAGGGCGACCTGCGGGAACAGGCGATCCTGCGGACCGCGAGGGGGCTGCTGGCCGACAAGCCGCTGGAGCGCATCACGGTCGACGACCTGGTCTCCGGAGCCGGCATCTCCCGCCCGACTTTTTACTTCTACTTTGCGAGCAAGCAGGCTGTCTTCGAGGCCCTGCTCGACCCGGTCGGCGACGCGATCATGGACGTCGCGGACAGCTGGCTGACCAGCCCCGGCGGCAGCCGCGAGGAACTGCACGCCTCCCTCGCCGGGCTCGCCGCGCTGTGGAGCGCGCACGGCCCGCTGCTCAAGGTCGTGCTGCGCGAGGACGCCACCGGCGCGCTGCTGGAGTGCCGCGACCGCATGCTCGGCCGGCTCGCCGCCAACGCCACCGCCCGCATCGACCGCGACCGCGCCGCCGGCCTCGCCCCCGACGGCCCGCCCGCCGCCGACCTCGGCGCGCTCATGGTGCGGCTGCTCACCCAGGCGCTGTCCGACGCCATCGGGCCGTCCGGCACCGACCCCGTCCCGCCCGGCCTGCTGGACACCCTGACCGTCGTCGTCGGCCGCTCCATCTACGGGCGCACCCCGAGCGACCCGGCGCCCGCCGGCTGAACCGGACGGGCGGCCGTCCCCGGGCTGACCTCCGCCCCGAGGGGGTCTACCGTGGGAAGTGCCGCCGTGCCGAGGACGCCCCCGGACGGGTCAGGCCCGCCCGGCGCGTTCGCCGACTGCGCCCTGGCGCCCTCCGGTGCGACGGCCCCGCTCGGGGCGGCTCGGGGATCACCCGAAGGGCCACGCCATGACCACCCTCGGCCTCGACGCCGCGGCGCTCACCACGCTGCGCGGCGCATTCTCCGGCGACGTCCTGCTGCCCTCCGACCGGGGCTACGACGACGCCCGGGCCGTCTACAACGGGTCCGTGGACAAACACCCAGGCCTCATCGCGCAGTGCGCCGACACCGCCGACGTCGTCCAGGCCCTCGCCGCGGCGCGGAGCATGGGCCTGGAGGTCTCGGTGCGCGGCGGCGGGCACGGCGTCCTCGGCAACGCGCTGTCCGAGGGCGGCGTCGTCCTGGACCTGCGGCGTATGAACAAGGTCACGGTCGACCCCGACGCCCGCACCGCGAGGGTCGGCGGCGGCGCGACGATGGCCGACCTGGACACCGCCACGACCGCCCACGGCCTGGCCACCACCGGCGGCCGCGTCTCCACCACCGGCGTCGGCGGCTTCACCCTCGGCGGCGGCTCCGGCTGGCTCGAACGCAAGTACGGGCTCGCGTGCGACAACATGCTCGCCGTCGAAATGGTCACCGCCGACGGGCAGATCCTCACCGCCGACGCCGACCACGAGCCCGAACTGTTCTGGGCGCTGCACGGCGGCGGCGGCAACTTCGGCGTCGTCACCGCGTTCACGATGCGCCTCTTCCCGCTCCCGGACTTCTCCGTCGCGATGTTCCTGTACGAACCCGACGCCGGGCCCGAAGTCGCCCGCACCTACCGCGACTTCATCATGGACGCACCCGACGAGTGCGGCGGCGGCTGCATCTTCATGACCGGCCCGCCGGAGGACTTCGTGCCCCCGGAGCTGCAGGGACAGCTCGCGTGCGGCGCGCTCATCACGTACGCCGGCCCCGTCGAGGCGGTGCAGGACCTCGCCGGACCGCTGATGGCCATGGCACCCAACGGCGCCATGGTGGCGCCCGTGCCGTACCAGATGTTCCAGTCGATGCTCGACGACCCGCCCGGCATGCGGAACTACTGGTCCGCCGAATACCTCGACGGGCTCCCCGACGAGGCCATCGACCGGTTCTGCGCCCGGGCCGGCAGCATGCCGGTGCCCTCCGGCTGCCAGCACGTGGTGTTCCCGCAGGGCGGCGCCATGGCGCGCAACGCGGCCGACTACCCGATGCCGTGGCGCGCCTCGCCGTTCGCCGTCCACCCGTTCGGGCTGTGGGAGGACGCCGCCGACGACGAACGCTGCATCCAGTGGGTGCGGTCGGTACGCGCCGACATGCAGCCGTGGGCGAGCGGCAACGTCTACCTCAACTTCATCGGCGACGAGGGCCGGGACCGCCTGATCGCCGGCTTCGGAGGCCCGGACAACTACGCGCGCCTGGGCGCCGTCAAGGCGCAGTACGACCCGCAGAACGTCTTCCACCTGAACCACAACATCAAGCCCGCGTAGCCGCGGCGGATCATCCCGGGTCCTCGCCCGGCAGCACCATCCACAGCGTCTCCAGACGGAAAGGCAGCAACGCCGGACGGCCGTTCGGCGGCCGCATGTACAGGCTGTCGCCCGCCATCGCCAGGTGCGCGACCGTGCTGGTCAACGGCTCGCCGTTGTACGCCGTCGCGGCCACCCGCACGGCGCTGCCGCGGTCCAACGCGTCCGCCAGCACCAGACAGTCCTCCGGCCCCAGCAACGGCGCCGCCTCCCGCAGCCGCGCCGCCTTCGCCGGCAGCACCGGCGCCGGCCGCGCCGCCCGCTCCAGCAACTCCGCCGCCCACTCCTGCCAGTCCTTCGACAGGTCCTCCGGCATCGGCAGCGCGACGGGCCAACTCCCCTGCCGCTCCGACGACTCCGCCCGGAACTCGGCGGGCCGCTCCACCAGCGCGCTCCCCGTCTCCGTCTCCGCGGCCGGCGCGTACCCCGCCCGCCGCATCGCCGCGACCGAAGCCTCCAACGGCTCCGCCGACAACAGCACCGTCGGCGCGATCCGCCGCAACCGCAGCGCGGACAACGCCCGGTGGTGCAGCAACTCCGTGACGAGGGCCTCGTCGTCGGAATAGACCACACACGCCGCGGGCGCCGCGCGCACCCGACCGTACCGGCGGCCCACCGCGTGGATCAGGTACTCCAACGGCTGCGGCAACTCCCCGACGGCCACCTCCGCCAACTCCGCCAACAACCCGGCTGCGGTCCCCCCGGCATCCAAATGCCGCCGCACCGACGCCTCCCCGAACCGCCACACCCGCGCCCGGCCCTGCGTCTCGGCGTTCGCACACCCGTTCAACAACCGCGCCAACTCCACGGCAGGCGCCCCCGCGACAACCACCGTCAAATCCGCCTGAAACCGCGCCCGCCGCACCGCGGGAGGCAACAACTCCTCAGCGGCTGCCAACAACGCCGCCGCACTGTGCTGAACGGCGACCCCACCCCCAAGCGCCGTCAACGCCCCGTCGGCCACCAACCCCAACGCCGTCGCCTCAGCCAACGCCGCCACGGTGAACGCGACAGCGTCGAACCGCCCGCGATACGCATACTCAAGCTCCTCAGCGGCGTCGCGACAGTCGGGGCAGTCACAGGGCGCGGTGAGAGAGAGATCGGCCCCAAGCCGCAGCAGGTCGACCGACCCAGCCGCCGAATCCCCCGCAGTCGAGGGCACCTCCGACGAGCGGCCCGCACCCGACGCCCCAGCGTCGCCCCCGATGCCGGAGGCGGGGACCGAACCGGGTTCCGAAGCAACGGAATCAGCAGAGCCGGACGCCGCACGCGCGGCGTCGCGGCCGACCGACGAACCGGCCAGGTCGGACGCCGCAGCTGTGGGCCGACCTGCAGGCGTACCCGGTAGACCAGCCGCAGCAGGGGCCGCGCGCGAAGCGTGGCGGTCGACCGACGCGGAGGGGGCACCGGGCGCTGCGCCATCGCCATCGTCGGGAGCCAAGTGCGCCGAGGCCGCGATCAGAGGCGCAGCGTACTGCGCGTCGCGGCCTCCCGCCGGTGCCGACGGACCGCTGGGAGCACCTTCCGCTGCCTCAGCCTCCGTTGCCGCCCCGCGCGCAGCGTCGCGGGCGATCGGTGGGACGGCCGGATCGGGCTCCGTAGCGGTGGAGTCGCCCGAAGGCGCGCCTGTTAGGCCCGTCGCAATAGCGGCCGCGCGCGAAGCGCCGCGGGCGACCGTCGGGGAGGAGGCGGGGGGAGCTGACGCTCCGCCGTCGTCGAGGCCCGTCGGCGTCGACAAGGCGCTCGAACAGCGCTCCGCCACCCCGGTCTCCGCGTCGCCCGCCCCGCGCGCAGCGTCGCGGCCATCGGGCGGCGCGCCACGTGAACCGCCTTCGCCTGCCAAGCCCTCGCCCTGCTGTGCCGAGGGGGCACCGACCGCTGCGGCATCGTCGGCATCAACGGCCGTCGGCGCCGGCAGACCGCCGGGACCGCCCTCCACTGCCCCGGCCTCCGCGTCGCCCGCCCCGCGCGGGGCGTCGCGGTCGGCAAGCCGCAGAGCGCCTGAACCGGTTTCGTCCGCCTCTCCCTCAACGCCCTTCGCCGCAGCCGGCGCCATGTTCGAGGCACCGCGGTCAGCACGGCCTGGCAGCGTCGGGCCGGTCCGTTCGTCGGAGAGGGGGTGGCGGGCGGGGACGGGGACGGTGGCGACGAGTTCTCGGTGTGGTGGGTCCGGGGGGTGGTGGGGGTCCGGGTCGGCGACGATCTCGTCGAGGCCTTGGCGGAAGGGGGTTGGGCAGATCCAGGCCACGCAGCGGGCCAGTGCCGTGGTGTCGGTGACTGCGCGGTCGGGGTTCTGGGTTCCCAGGGTTCGGAGGAGGGCGCCGCGGGCGACGAGGGCCAGGCCGCCGTGCCGTGAGGTGCCGGAAAGCGGGGCCGGGGGGCGGGATTTCGGCGGGGTGGTGGATACCGTCTCGAGGAGCGGGCTCGCGGCGGGGGTGTGTGCGGGCGGCGTGGCCGTGGAGTTCAGGACGTCCAGCGTCGGGGCGTCCGGCATCGTCACCCAGCCTCGGACCAACGCCAGCAGCCGCGCGGCCGGTTCGTTGTCGAGCCACTCGTCGTACGTGCGGGTCGGCAGGACCTGTCCGCGTTCCTGGTCGGCGACCACCAGCCCCGCCGACTCGACGACGTGCAGCCACAGCCGTACCGCGGCCTCGTCGCAGGCCAGTTCGCGGGTCAGGCGGCGCAGCTCCCGTACGCCGACGCCGCCGCTCTTGAGCAGTTGGGGCGGGCTCACCGCGCAGGTGTGCAGCAGGCGGGTCGCCTGGTCGAGCGCGGCCGCGGCGGCCGCGGCGGAGGCCCCGAGCACCGCCGCCCGGTCGACGGGCGCGGTCGGAACGTCCGGCGGCCGCGCCTCGAACGGAACGCGGTAGTCGTCGCCGCGCAGCGCCAGCGCGACCTCGCGCGGCATCATCTCCCAGCCGTCGCCGGTCGGCAGCAGCAGGCCGCGGCGGCGCAGCCGGGCGTAGCCGTCGACGTTCGCCGGGTTCGCCGCCCGACGCCGGTAGTAGCCCCAGTCGGCGCTGGGGTCGCGGCGGATGCCGACCTCGGTCAGCTCCTCGAGCGCGGCGCGGGCCGGCGGATCGAGGCGGGACGCGACGCGCCGCACCACGTCGGGGTCGGCCAGCAGCCGCGCGGCGAGGGCCGCGTTGTCGTCCTTGCGGCCCGCCGGGAGGCCGCCCAACTCTCGGACGATGGCCTGGAGTTCCTCGGGCCGCTGGCCGAGCAGCAGGCCGTACGCGGGTGCGCCGAGCCCGAGCGGCAGCGGGAACACCGACGCCGATCCGGGGTGCAGGCGGATCCGACCGTCCTCGGGCCAGGCCAGCACGCGAGCAGTCAACGCGTCCAGTGCGGGGGCGAGTTCGTGGACCTCGGCGTGGTGCGCGCCGCCGACGAGACTGAGGAGCGCGTCGGGGTCGACGACCACAACGGGGTCGTCGTCGAGCCGCGGACCGGCCTCCCGCCCGATGCGCGCCGCACCGCCGGGTGGCCGCTCTTCAGCGACGGCCCACAGCACTTCGAGGAGCTGGAGTTCGCCGCGACTGAGGAACGAGCAGCCCAACAGGGCGGTTTCGGGGTCCGCCAGGCACACGGCGAGGTGACGCAAGGTGGTCGGCCGCGGGAACTCGGGCACCGTCGGAGTGGTGGTGACGATGTGCGCGAGGTCGGGTGCGGAGAGCGAAGCGAGGTACACCGCGAGCGAGTCGGTGGTGGACAGCGTCACCCGTCCAGACTGCCAGAAGCCCCGGAGGGGTTGGCAGTTTCGGCGGGGTGGCGCAGGGGTGGCGCTCTGCGAAACGGCGGACGCCACGACCGCTTTCGACGACCCGAGTTGCAGGTGCGCCGGATGCGCCGGGACGGGCGGAGCGCGCTTCCAGGTGCCGTCACACGTGCGCGGCGGGCAGTCGTTGAGCCGCATCGTCGACGAGACGCGCGGAACGCACCGCGCTCCCGGACGGCGACTGCTGGACGCCCGCCGAGGCCATGGCGGCGGGCGGATCCGGGTGCCGCCGCGCGCGTCCAGCGGGCAGCCGTTCAGCCGTGTGCCTGGCCGCCGACCTCACGGCGCACTTTGCACGGCGAAGCCCTCGGAACGCGCCCGGCTCCCGACGGCAGCTGCTCGCCCCGCGCCAGGGCCACGGCGACCGGCCGGTCCAGGTGCAGTCGCGCGCGAAGGGCGGGGCGCCGTTCGGCCGCGTCGGCGACGAGACGCGCGGAACCCACCAGGCTCCCTGGCGGCGACTGCTAGGCGCTCGCCGAGGCCACCGCGGCGGGCGGGCCCGGGTGCCGCCGCACGCGAAGGGCGAGCAGCCGTTCGGCCGTGTGCCTGACCGCCGAACTGACGGCGCGCTGCGCGTGCGGCGAGGCCCTCGGAATGCACCGGGCTGCCGACGGCGACTGCTAGCGCCGCGCCAGGGTCACAGCAACGGGCCGGTCCGGGTGCCGCCGCGCGCGAACGGCCGGCAGCAGTTCGGCCGCGTCGTCGCCCAGGCGCGCGCAACACACCGGGCTCCGGGCGGACCACAGCCGGGCCGGCGCCGAGGCCACCGCGGCAAACGATCGCGCGGCACACGGTGTTGCGCGGCCGAACCGTTTTCCGCGCCCTCGCCGCGGTCGGCGGCGTCGCCACGGCCGACGCGACGGTCACCAGCCACCATTCGCGTGCGCGGCATGTCGCGCAGCCGAATGCGTGTGCGGCGGAATCCCCTTCCGTCGCACTCGCGTGTGGTCAGTCTCGGCAGGTGCCGCGGCCGCACGACGCCCGATCCCAGTCGGCCCCAGCAGCCGTCCCGCCGAACCGCAACGGCACGCCGGCTGCCGACCGCGTCCCGAGGGCGGCCTCGCGCCGAGGCGGGCCTCCACCGACGGGGCCGCACGTCGGCTTCGCCTGGGGCCCGCCCGCGCCGGGGGCGTTCAGCGCTGGACGTTCCACCCCTTGCGCCGCAGGTCCACCACGAGGCCGTCGGCCGCCGCCGGGTCGACGCTGAGTTCGACGAGGCCCGCCGGGCGGCCCGGCGAGTGGTCGATGCTGATGTCCTCGATGTTGACGCCGGAGCTGCCGACGTCGGCGAACAGCCGTGCCAGTTCGCCCGGCTGGTCGCCCACCACGACTGGGATGGCCTCGTACCGCGCGGCGGGGGCGCCGTGCTTGCCGGGGATCCGGGCGTGGCCGGCGTTGCCGCGCCGGAGGATGCCGTTGATGCCTTCGCTGCCGACCTGGCGCTTGGCCTCGTCCTCGGCGGCGAGGGCGCGCAGGGCGGTGACGGTGTCGTTGAGGTCGTCGGCGAGGCCGGCCAGCACGTCGGCGACGGCCGTGGCGTTGGCGCCGAGGATCTCGAGCCACAGCCGCGGGTCGGAGCCGGCGATGCGGGTGACGTCGCGGACGCCCTGTCCGGCGAGCCGGGTCGCGGTGTCGGCGGCGTCCTCGAGCCGGGCGGCCATGAGCGCGGACACCAGGTGCGGCGCGTGCGAGACGAGCGCCACGGCGTGGTCGTGGGCGCGAGGCTCCATCACCACCGGGACGGCCCGGCACAGCGCGACCATCTCCAGCGCGCGGTTGAGCGTCTCGGTGTCGGTGTCGCGCGCGGGCGTGAGCACCCACGGGCGGCCGTCGAACAGGTCGGCGCGCGCGGCCAGCGGTCCGGAGCGTTCGCGGCCGGCGAGCGGGTGGCCGCCGATGTAGCGGGTGACGTCGCAGCCGAGCGCTTCTATGTCGCGCAGCGGCTGCTCCTTGACGCTGCCGACGTCGGTGTAGCTGTGCGCGAGGCCCGCGTCCTGGCACTCCTTGAGCGTCGCCGCGATGCGCGCCGGCGGAACGGCGAGCACGGCGAGGTCGACGGGCGCGGGGGGCGCCTCGTCCAGCCCGGCGCCGAGCGCGGCCGCGGTGCGGGCGGCGGTGGGGTCCGCGTCACGCAGGTACACGGTGGTCCCGCGCGCGGTGAGCGCGAGCGCGACCGAGGTCCCGATGAGGCCGGTGCCGACCACGGCGGCGGTACGCATGACGAGCTCCGTTGCAGCGGGGAGGCCACATCGGGACCGGCCTGGTCCGGGCGGCATCCGGCGGAATGCGGGGGCGGCACGACACACTGGGGCGCCGTCGTCCCCAGGCTATCCGCCCGACCCCGAACGGCCGGGCCACCGCCCACATGCCGAACGCAGCGGCGCGCCGGGCAGGACCGGACGGGCGGGGCGAGCACGGTTGGGCCTGGCTGGCCGGGTTGAGCCGGGGGGTTGAGCCGGGGGGTTGAGCCGGGGGGGTTGAGCCGGGTGGACGGGGCTGGGCTGGGCTGGCCTGGGAAGGGTCGGGCTTGGCTGGCTGGGCTGCCGAGCGTCGGCCGTGCGGGACCGCAAACGCTCCGGTCCGAGGCCGCCACACTCGCCCCCGGCTCCCGGGCGCCCAGCGCGGGCCCGTCAGCCTTCCGCCGCCGGCTCCCCCTCCGCGAACGGGTTGAGCTCGAGCCAGCGCCGTCCGATCTCCTGGTAGTACACCTCGTCCCACGCCGAATGCCGCAGCACGTCGTCGAGGACCGGGTACGGGGCGAGCCTGCGCCGGTCGCTGACCATGTCCTGGGCGAGGATCCGCAGCGGTTTGGCCGGGTCCTTCTCCAGCGTCAGCACGACCCGCACCACGCGTTCGAACAGGTGTCGGACGGCCTGGGGGTCGACGCCCGCCTCGACCAGCCGGTCGCCGTACCGGACGGGGTACAGCAGCGTGTGCCGCACGGCGTGCCGCTCGCGTTGGGACCAGCGCGGCGCGTCGTCGAGGCGCCGCGGCAGGTGCTCGACGACGTACGGCATGAGCCGTATGTCGGCCAGCTCCAGCGCGGCGGCCAGCGCGACGATGTCCTCGACGAACGCCACCGCGCGCTCGGCTCCCCCGTCGGCGACCTGGTCGGCGGCGAACTTGAGGGCGTCGATGTCCTCGTCGTAGACGCCCCTGTGCTTCCAGCGCTCGTGTTCGGCGGTCCCCGCGCTGGGCGGCGGCGCGTCGGGACGGTCCGGGAGCGCGGCGCCGACGGTCTGCGCGGCAGGCGCGGAGCGCCGGGGGAAGGCCTCCGGTTCGCCGCTCAGGGCGTCGTCGTCGAAGGCCGGCACAGCTGCCGTATGGAGACCGGTGGCCTCCGTGAGGTCGGACTCGGGTGCGGGCTCCACCCCGCGGCCGACGTCAGCGTCACGTGCCCCGTCCTGGCGTGGCAGTGGGCCCCGCCCGCCGTCCGGGCCGGTCTCGTCGCCACTCGCCGCGCCGTCGCCCGGTCCCCGTCCCGGTTCCGGCCCCCGTCCCGGCCCCGGCCCCGGCTCCGGCTCCGGCCCTACCGCCCCGCCCTCGTCGTCCCCCACCCGCTTGTCGAAGAACGCGAACGTCGACGACTCGTCCCCACGCCCGCCGCCCCGCTCCGCGTACGCCTCGGCCTCCGCCTCGTCCCATTCCAGGTCGTCGAACGCCGTCGGGCCGACCCGGAGCGGCTCGGGCGCCCGCACGAGCCCGGCCGCGCGCAGTCTCGCCGTCCGCTCCAGCGGATCCACCGGTCCGTCGTCGTCGGCGGGCTCGTCCGGCGTCGTGTCGAAGCCGGACTCGACGGCCTCGTGCACCCGGTCGACGGCCTCAGCCGCGAGCGCCGCGTCCGTCGCGATGCCGCCCGACCAGCCGGCCGTCGTGCCCGACGCGGCCGCGAACCGGTCGCGGATCTCGACGGCGCGGTCGTACGGCGGCATGCCGCGCACCGACTGCAGCCCGGTCAGCAGCGGGTACATCGTGTCCCAGTCGCTGTCGGCGTACCGGCGCACCATGAGGTCGGCGGCCACCCGGAACACGTCGGTCCGCGCCTCGGCGTCGGGGTCGATGCGGTGGCGGCCGCTCCACAGCCGCGACGGCCAGCGCGGCACGACCACGAACCGGGGCCGCCCCGTGTCGTCGGCGGTCTCGTACGTGGAGAACGTGAGCGGCCCCGGCAGCGGCACAGTGATCAGGTCGAAGAGCCCCCACAGCAGCCCCACCGGGTCGCCGCCCGTGTCGGCGGTACGCAGCGAGAACCCCATCGTCGGGCGGCGCAGCACCGCGGCGAGCACGACCGCCAGCGCGTCGCCCTGTTCGCGGGCCGCGTCGCGGAGCGCGAACGCCCGTTCGGTGAGCGCGTCGTCGAGGATCTTCGCCGGGACGCGGGCCAGCCGGCGCCCCACCGGGATCTCGCCGAGCGCGGGCTGCCCCGCGCGCCACGACCAGCCGTCGAGGGCCAGCACCGCGTGCGGGGTGAGCGCGGCGCGGGTGCCGAGCAGGACGTGGGCGTTGTTGCCGAGCCGGCCCTGTTCGAACTCGGCGGCCACGCGGTGCACGACGGCCGCGTACGCGTCGACGTGCACCAGCGAGGTGCTGGTCAGCGGGGCCCCGTCGCCGCCGAACTCGGCGGCGACGGAGTCGGCCAGGTCGGGCCCCAGCCGCGCGAGGTCCGCGACCGGCAGGGAGGTCGCGGCCGGGCCGAGGCCCTTGCGTCCGAACAGGTCTTGGCGCTGCCACCGGTAGACGATCTGGTGCAGCGGCTGGCGGGTCGTCGTCGCGCGGGTGGAGCCCTCCATGACTACCCCTCTATATGGAGTCCGCCGGAGTGGGGAGAAGGGACCGGCTGGCGGCCCACAGCCGCCCGATCTCCTCGTAGAACCGTGCGCCGAGGCCGTGTGCCACCACGGCGCGGATGAGTTCCTGCTGGTAGGGCCGGTAGGTGCCGGGCACCGTGTCGAGGTTGCGGACGACCAGCGCGAGCTGCTCGGCTGTGTTGCCAGTCTGGCACCCGTCGAGGACAAATGCGGCGAACTGTCCGATGATCGAGGCGATCTGATGGCGTGCCACACCGCTGCGGTCGAGCGTGCGCAGCGGTCCGTCGAGGGCCGCGAGCGCGCGTTCGAGGTACGCCTGGTCCCGCGGCGACGGCAGCGCGGACGCTCCGCCCACCGCGGCCACGACGAGTTCGCCGAGCCGCCCCAACAGCGCAGGCAGCAAGGGCTCTTCGGCCCGTTCCAAGGCGACCGCGACCGCGACGAGCGAGGCCTGCGACACCAGCCGCCGCACCTCGTCGTCGGCGCCCGCAGCTCCGCCGGACAGCACGCGCGCGGCGTCCGCGAGCGAACGGAACGAGTGTTCGTCGACTCCGTCCGCGGCCCACGCGGCGTGGTTCCAGTCCCGCGGCGCGGGTTCGGCGACCGCCGGGGGCGGCGCGGCCCCGAACTGGACGGGAGGAGCGGGCGGAGCGGAAGGCGGCGGTACGGGCGGCGCCGGCGGTGCGGCCCCGAACGCGCCCGGCGCGGCGGGCGGCGCCGCGGGCCGCGCGGCCATCGGCGGCACGGACTCGCCTCCGCCCCGGGCCCGTTCGGGCACGGGCAGCGCGACGGGCAGGTACCGCGTTTCGGGCTGGACGGGCGCGGGCCCGCGCGGCCGCTCGACCCGGGGCGGAGCAACGGCCGCGCCTGCGGCGACGGGTCGCCCGGATTCGGCCGCCACACCGGCACGCCGTCCGACGCCGTCGTTCTCGCCCGCGGCCCCGCCGCCCTGCGCTGCAGGCGCGTTCGCGACCCCCTCCGCGTCGAGGAACCGTTGGTCCGGCTGCCCGGCGCCGCGGCCTTGAGGCCGCTCCACCCGAGGCGGAGCGACGGCCGCGACGGGCGCGACGGACGCCGCCGGGCGGGCGCCCCCGTCGGCGAACTGCTCTGTCCCTGCGGCCGGCTGCCCGTCGCCGCGCACCAACTCGTCCCAGTCGGACGGAGTCTCGCCGCCCAGTCGGCCCGCCGCCGCGCGGACCGCCGCCTGGGCCGCGTGGGCCTCGTGCGTCCTGCGCGGGTCCTTCCGCAGGTTCACCGGAACGCCCGCGCCTGCCGGGGCCGGTGGCGCGCCGGCGATGGCGTCCTTGATGGCGTCGGCCTTGGCGTCCGGTCCGAGTTCGGCGATCGTGCGCAGGCCGCGCAGGAGTTGGCGGGTCTGGTCCCACGGCCGTTCGACGTAGAAGTCCACGAGCAGCCGGGCCGCCTCCGCGCACGCGCCGGTGTCGAGTTCGGCCGCGCCGAGCCGCACCCGCCCTCGGGTCGCCCGCCCGTCGGGCCAGCGCGGGACGACCACGAAGCGGGGCCGGTTCGCGTCGTCGGCGGTCTCGTACGTCGAGAAGCTCCAACTGCCGCGCACCAGATGGCTCACCAGGTCGAAGACGCCCCACAGCAGCGGCGCCGGGTCGGGCCCGGCGTCGGCGCGGAGCAGCGACAGGCCGGCGCGCGGTCGGGCGAGGAGCGCGGCGGTGACCTGTTCGAGGACGGCGCGCCGGTCGCGGGCGGCGGCCCGCATCGCGTCGGCCCGTTCGTGGGCGACGGCGACGAGGCGGCCCGCGGCGATGCGTTCGAGACCGGGCCCGGATTCGGGGTCGGCGAGGGCCGGCCCGTCGGTCGCCCAGTCGAACATGCCGAGCGCGAGCACCACATGCGGCCCGAGCGCGCGCCCGGGGTCGAGCAGGGCGTGGGCGACGTTGCCCGGCGTGTTGTCGCGCCCGTGCAGCGCGAACTCGCGGTGTATCAGGGCCGGTCCGGCCGCGGTGCGGGCCCAGCACACGCTCGTGTACGGGCCGGTCTCGACGTCGACGTCCATGCCGACGTACTCGGCCAGCCCGTCGGCCCACTGCGGCAGCCGGTCCGCGGGCAGCGTGGTCGCCGCGGGCCCGAGCCCGCGCCGTCCCAGCAAGTCGCGTTCCTGCCACCGGTAGACGATCCGGTCGAGCAGTGCACCACCCGCGTCCGCCGCCACGCCACCCCCCAAGCATCCCCGAACGGCCCGCCCCGTCCGCTCCCGCGGCGGCGGGCCCGTGCCGTGTCCTGGCTACGTTCTAGCAGCCTGCGGGCGGTGCCGCAGCAGGCTCGCCGAGTGTGTTCACCGCGGGCGTCGCCGCCGGTCGGGCACGACGGGCAGTGCGCGGTCGCCGAACCGGAACGCCGTGCCCAGCAGCACGATGAGCACGCCCACGAGGACGATGTTCCGTACGACGGTGACGTATCCGTGCTCGCCGACGTCGGTGAACGGGTACGGGTACCAGTCGGTGACCGCGCCGTGGACCAGCGTGTACGCCGCCCACAGCACGGGAAAGGCCAGGATCTTGACGGGAGTCGCCCGCTCGACGCGCGGCCGCGGCCCGAACAGCACCCAGCCGAGCACCGCGAGGAACGGCACCGCGTAGTGCAGCAGCCGGTCGGCGAGCAGGCCTGCACCATGGAGTTCGACGATGCCGGCGAGGACGGTCGTGTACACGATGCCGGTGGTGGTGATGCAGACCAACGCGGTGAGCCGCAGGACGCGCCACAGCGGTCCGTCGCGGTCGGGCCGCAGCGTGAGCTGCACTGCGGTGACGGCGACCAGGATGTTGCTCTGGATCGTGAAGTAGCTGAAGTAGCGCAGGACGCGCACGGCGGCGTTGTCGGAGGCGAAGGCCGACCCGCCGCGTGCGCTGAGCACGAGCTGGACGACCAGGCCGGTGATGCCGACGAGCGCGGTGAGTCCGTGCCAGAGGCGGGCCGAGGTGCGGACGTCCTGGCGGCCGGGGCCGGGGCGTTCGGCGATGTGCCCGGTGCCGTCGGCGTGCCCGCCGGGTGCGGTCGGGGCGACGGGGGCGGCGGTCGGGCCCGGTGCGTCGGTCCGGCCTACCGGACCGCCGCCGCCCGACGAGTCCGACATATCCGACGCATCCGATGACTCTCGGGCATTCTTCGCAGACATCCGATCATGATAGGAAAACGTCGATCACGGACAGGGGACCGGCCTCCGCGCCGCGCCGACCTTTCGCCTCGTACGCCGCGAACCCGTCCGCGCCCAGCACGGCCCGCGCCGCTGCCGTCGCACGGTCGACGTCGACGCGCTCGGCGGGCGGCAGCGGCGTCCCGGCCGACTCTCGCAAGGCGGCCGCCGCACCCAGGAGCGGCGCCGCGCGGACGCCGTCCCCCGCTGCGGCCGCGGCGCCCGCGAGGCCCTCGAGCGCCAACGCGAGCGCACGCGGATCGCCGGTACGCCGCGCCGCCGCGAGCCCCTCGCGGTGCCGGGCCTCGGCGGCGGCCAGGTCGCGGCGCTGCTCGGCGACGAACCCCAGCTCGGCCAGCACCAGCGCCTCCCCCGCGGCGACCTCCAGGCGGCGGTTCCAGGCCAGCCACGGCAGCAGCCACCGCTCGGCCGCCTCCAGGTCGCCCCGGCGCCGCGCCGCGAGCGCGAGGCCGAGCTCGGCGAACTGCCGCGCCGTCTCGTGCGACTGCTCGACGGCCATCGCGCGGGCCCGCTCGTGGAACACGTCGGCGCCCGCGAGGTCCCCGGTCAACAACGCGATCCGGCCGAGCCGTCCGAGATGGAACGCCGCGTCCGTGGGCAGGTCCAACTCCTCGGCCCCGCGCAGCCCGGCCCGCAGCAGCCGCGCCGCCTCGGCGTAGTCCCCGCCGATCTCGGCCAGCACGCCGAGGAGTTCACCGGCCCGCACGCGGCCCCAACGGTCGCCGAGCGCGTCGAACAGCGCGGCACTGTCCGCGGCGTCCCGGCGCAACCCGACCAGGTCCCCCCGGTACATCGCCTGCGTGGCCCGCGTCACGAGCGCAGCCGCACGCCCCCACCGATCCCCCGACGCCTCGAACGCCGCGATGAGCCGGGCCAGTTCGCCGCCGACCTCAGCGGCACTCCCGAACCCCGACCGTGCGAACGCAAGCAGCCATGCGGCCCGGTCGCCGGGCGTCGTGGCGGCGTCCCCCACCTCCGACGCGAAGGCCGGTTCGACCACATCGGCACCGCCGGCGGGCCCGGCCGTCCCGCGAGCAGTCGCGCCCGCGCCGAGTGCGGGCAGAGCCCCGGAGCCGTCTCTGCTCGCGGGTACCACCGGCCCACCTGTGGCACCGCCCCCGTGCGCGAGGCCGCCTCGGTCGGTCGGCGACCACGTGGTTTCGGCCCTGTCCTCCGACGGCACACCAGGACCGCCCTCAGCGCCCGCGCGGCTCGCCGCCGACAGGTGCTCCGGTCCGCGGCCCCCCGCGGTCGTTCCATCGCGCCACCCATCGCCGCTGACCGTCACCGCGTCGTCCTCAGGCCGTCTTTCGCCGGCGACGCGCACGTCGGCTACTGCCGAACGGCTTCCCGCCTCACCCTGCGCGGGCATCACCGGACCACCTGCGGCCCGGTCCGCGTGCGCAAGGCCACTGGCAGCGGTCGAACCGGCCCACCGACCGCCGCCGTCATCCACCACCGCCTCGTCGGCAAGCTCCCGCTCCCCCGCGAACAGCGCGAACGCCGCCAAGCGCGCGCGGGCGTCCGCGTAGGCCTGCGTCGGGCCGCCCGGCACCGCCAGTGCCAGGCGCAGTGCCCGCCGTGCCTCGGTCAGGCGGCCGCGCAGCAGCCAGTACCAGGACTGGGCCGCGACCAGCCTGAGCGCCTCGTCGGCGGCGCCTCGGGTGACGGCCCGGTCGAGTGCGGCGCGTAGGTCGGCGGCCTCGGCGTCGAGGGTGCGCAGCCAGGTGCGCTGGTCGTGGCCGTACAGGTGTGCGTCAGCGCGTTCCGCGAGGGTGACGGCGTACGCCATGTGCCGGTCCCGGACCTCGTCGGACTCCCCCGCCTCGGCCAGCCGTTCGAGCCCGTACGCGGCGACGGACTCGAGCAGCCGGTAACGCACGCCCGCGTCGCCCTCCACGACCGTGACCAGCGAACGGTCGACGAGCCGCGCGACCACGTCGAGCACGTCCACCGCGGGCTCGTCGGACGCCCGGCACACGGCCTCGACGGCCTCCAGCGTCGCCCCGTTCGCGAACACCGCGAGCCGCCGGAGCACAGCGCGTTCGGGCCCGTTCAGCGGCTCCCAGCTCCAGTCGATGACGGCCCGCAGGGTGCGTTGCCGCGCCGGGGCGTCCCGCCGTCCCGCCGCGAGCAGCCGGAAACGGTCGTCGAGCCGGTCGGCGAGCCCGCGCACGCCGAGCACCCGTACGCGCGCGGCGGCGAGTTCGAGTGCGAGCGGCAGGTGGTCGAGACGCCGGCACAGCCCCGCGACCAGCTCCCGCTCGCCCGCGTCGGGCGCGAACCCGGGCGCGGCGGCCTCGGCCCGTGCGACGAACAGGCGTACGGCCTCCGCCTCCGCCAGCGGCGCCACCGGCGACACCGCCTCGCCGTCGAGCGCGAGCGGCTCCCGGCTGGTCGCCAGGACGCGCAGGTCGGCCCCGTGCCGCAGCAGCCGGTCGGCGAGCGCGGCGGCCTCGTCGACGACGTGCTCGCAGTTGTCGAGGACGAGCAACAGCCGCCGGGACCGCAGTACGGCCGCGAGCCGCACCGCGACGGGATCGACCGGCACCCGCTCTCCGACGAACCCGGTACCGCGTGAACCGTTCACGTCGGAACGGGCGGACGCCCCCTGCCCGTGGCCCTCCACAGTCCCGATGGCAGCCCCCGCAACGCCGCCGTCCACATCAGCCGCGCCGGCAACGTCCAAGCGCGCCTCGGACCCGGTGGAGCCCCCGGCAGCCTCTTCGTTCACCGCCCCGGGACCAGCCCCTACAACGCCGCCGCCCGCACGTGCCGTGACCGCTACGTCCAGGCGTTCCCCAGGCCCGGTGAAGCCCCCGGCAGCCCCTTCGCCCGTCGCCCCCTCGTCCACCGCCGCCGCCGCGACCGCCCCGCCCTCCTCCCGCACCCCGAGTGCCGCCGCGACCGCCTCCGCGACCCCGCCCCGCACGGCCGCGAGTTCGACGAGCCACGTGCCGTCGGGGAACCGGTCCGCGACACGCACCGCAGTCGCCAGCGCCAGGCGGGTCTTGCCTACGCCTCCGGGCCCGGTCAGCGTCACCAGGCGGTGCTCGGCCAGCAACGCGGCCGCGCGTTCGACGTCGGCCTCGCGTCCGATCAGCGGGCCGCGCGCGGCGGGCAAGTTGCCCACTGTCGGCGACGGCTCGGCGGTGGAGGGGGCCGCCACCGGGGCCAGAGAGACGTCCTGTTGGAGGATCGCCTGCCGCAGGGCGGCGAGTTCCGCCCCCGGGTCGAGACCGAGCTCGTCGGCGAGCCGTTCGCGGAGGTCCTCGTACGAGGCGAGCGCGTCAGCCTGCCGCCCCGCCCGATAGAGCGCGGTGACGTGTGCGGCCCGCAGGCGTTCGCGCAGCGGGTGCGCAGCTACGACGTCGGCGAGTTCGTCGGCGACGAGGTGGTGTTCGCCGAGCCCGAGCCGCAGTTCGGCGCGTTCCTCGACGGCGGACAACCGCTGCTCCTCCAGCCGCGCGGCCGCGGCACGCGCGAACCCCGGGTCCTGGAACTCGGCGAACGCCGGGCCGCGCCACAGCGCCAGAGCGTCCGTCAGCAACGCGACGCGCGCCCGCGCGTCACCGGTCCCCCGCGCGCGTCCCAGCAGGGCCGCGAACCGCCCGGCGTCGACGGCCTCGTCGGCGACGCGCAGCTGGTAGCCGGCCGGCAGGTAGGCCACCAGGCCGCGCCCGACGCCCGGTTCGGCCTGTTCGAAGACCCGGCGCAGCTGCGACACCTTGGTCTGCAGCGTGTTGCCGGGGTTGCCGGGCACGGCCTCGCCGGGGCCGCCCCACAGGTCGTCGGCGAGCCGGTCGACGGACACCGGCGTTCCGGCGTGCACCAGCAGGTCGGCGAGCAGCAGCCGCACCTTGGCCTCGGGGACGTTGACGGGACGCCCGTCGTCCGTCCACACCCGCAGCGGGCCCAGCACCTCGAAACGCATCCGCCCACGCTAACCCGGCCGTGACCAGCGCCGACGCGGAGCCGCCCGCCCGGTCGTGCGCGAACCGTGAGCCGACCGTGCGCGGCCCCGTCCACCGTGGTCCTCGTCGCGCCGACCACCGCCCGAACAGGCGGACCGGCGACCGGAATCAACCCGCCATGCGCACCACCGAGGAGCCCCCGTGACCAGCACCGCCCCGGCCCCCGCCGACAAGAGCGTCCTCCCCACCCACACCCGCGAGATCCACCTCGCCGCCCGCCCCACGGGTGAGCCCACCGCCGACGCGTTCGCGCTCGCCACCGCTCCGCTGCCCGAACTCGCCGACGGCCAGGTGCTGGTGCGCAACCGGTGGATGTCGGTCGACCCGTACATGCGCGGCCGCATGAACGACGTCCCGTCCTACATGCCGCCGTTCGCCCTGGACGCCCCGCTCGACGGCAGCGCCCTCGGTGAGGTCGTCGCCTCCCGCGCCGCGGACATCCCGGTCGGGGCGACGGTCGTGCACTTCCTCGGCTGGCGCGAACACGCCGTCGTGGACGGCGCCACCGCGACCGTCGTCGACACGACCCTCGTCCCCGAGCAGGCGTACCTCGGCGTGCTCGGCGCCACGGGGCTCACCGCCTACGTCGCGCTCACCGACACCGCGCCGGTCCGCGAGGGCGACGTCGTGTTCGTCTCCGCTGCCGCGGGCGCCGTCGGCAGCGTCGCCGGACAGATCGCCCGCAAGCTGGGCGCCCGCACCGTCATCGGCTCGGCCGGCGGCCCCGCCAAGGCCGCCGCGCTCACCGCCGACTTCGGCTACGACGCGGCCCTGGACCACCGCGCGGGCGACCTCGCCGCCCAACTCGCCGACGCCGCCCCCGACGGCATCGACGTCTACCTCGACAACGTCGGCGGCGGCCACCTCCAGGCCGCGATCGGCGCGATGCGGCACGGCGGCCGGATCGCCCTGGTCGGCGCGATCAGCCAGTACAACGCGACCGAGCCCGCCACGGGCCCGAACAACCTGTACTACGCGGCCGGCCAGGAGATCACCCTCCGTGGCATGCTCATCACCAACCACCTCGCCCGGTTCCCCGAGTGGATCGGCAAGGCCGCCGAATGGCTGGCCGACGGCTCCCTGCGCACGAAGGAGACCGTCGTCGAAGGCCTCGAGAACGCCCCGACCGCGTTCCGCGACATGATGCGCGGCGCCAACACCGGCAAGATGCTGGTTCGCCTCAGCGCCTGACGACCCCGACCACGACCGAGCCCCTTCGCCGACCAGGCGAGGGGGCTCGGCGCCGGTCAGCTACGAGCACGCACCAGATCGGCGGGGTCGATCTTGACCGGAAACGGGTGCTCGGCCCGAGCCACGTCACCGGCGTCCACGACACACCGGGTCTCGTAGTGCCCACGGTCCAGTTCGGTCATGGTGAGGCGAGGCGTCGGCTCCAGCTCGACCCGCCAGTACCACCGCACGCCCGCGTCGGCGTAGAGCTTGGGCTTGAGCACCGTGTCCGTGCTGCGGTTCGTCGACGCGATCTCCACAACCATGACCACATGTTCCGCCGCAAGGGACACGCCGGCTTCGGCGGCCGCGGCTTCGTCCGCGACCACGATGTCCGGGATCAGCAACCCGCACGGCGCGATCACGTTGATCGCTTCCAGAACCTCGAACGGCGCCCCGGCGTCGGCTTGGGCCGCCTCGAGCCGACTGGCGAGTCGCCGCGAGGCGCGCTGATGCGGCAGCGCCGGATTCGGCGACATCAGCAGCATCCCGTCGACGAGTTCGACGCGGTGACTCGTCCGTGCCGGCAATGCGAGCGCCTGCTCCAACGTCCATTCCGGCGCGCGCAGTTCATCCAATGGGCTGTACGCAACGCTCATGACCCCCTCCATCCGGTTGTCCTGATCGCCGTTACTCTCGCCGTTCGGAACATGCATGTCAGGCAGTCACCGCGCAATCACCCTTGCGGGTTAATCAGAGGCCGACCTCGCGGAACAGCAGGCCGATCTCCTCGTTCGACAGCCGCCGGGTGCGGCCCGGGCGCTGGTCGCCGAGTTGGATCGGGCCGAACTTCGTGCGCACCAGGCGCTCGACGGGGAAGCCCAGCTCGGCCAGCATGCGCCGGACGATGTGCTTGCGGCCCTCGTGCAGCACGACCTCGACCATGTAGGTCTTGCCGAGCTGGTCGATGATGCGGAAGCTGTCGGCGCGCGCCAGACCGTCGTCGAGCTCGACGCCTTCCTTGAGGCGCTTGCCCAGGTCGCGCGGGATCGGGCCCTGGATCTGCGCGAGGTACGTCTTGCGGACCTCGTAGCTCGGGTGCGTCAGGCGGTTCGACAGCTCACCGTGGTTGGTGAGCAGGATCAGGCCCTCGGTCTCGGTGTCGAGGCGGCCGACGTGGAACAGGCGCTGCTCGTGGTCGGTGATGTACTCCGCCAGCGTCGGGCGGCCCTCCGGGTCGAACATGGTCGACACAACGCCCGCGGGCTTGTTCAGCGCGATGTAGACCTCGCCGCTGGACGTCGGGATGCGCAGGCCGTCGACCTTGATCTCGGCCTTCGCCGGGTCGACCCGCAGGCCCTGCTCGCGGACGACCTGGCCGTCGACCTCGACGCGGCCCATCTCGATCAGCTCTTCGCACGCGCGGCGGCTGCCGATGCCGGCCTGCGCCATGACCTTCTGCAGGCGGACGCCCTCCTGGGCCTCGCGCGGCGTACGCGGCTGCTCGCGCACGACCGTCGGACGCCGGTCCGGACGCCCGGTCCCCGTGCCCTGCCCCTTGCCGCGCCCGCCGCCGGAACCCTGGCCCTGGCCGTAGCCGCCGCCCTGGCCGCCCGAACGGGACCCGCCGCCGTAGCCGCCGCCCTGGCCGCCGGAACCCCGGCCACCGCCCGAGGCGCCCCGTCCGGACCCCGCGCCGCGACCCTCACCACCGGCGCCGCGGCCGCCCCGCGGGGCGCCCGAGCGCTCGTCGCGGTTGTTGCCCGCGCCGCGGTAGTTTCCTCGGCCGGAGCCCTGCCTGCCTGTGCCAGCCATCAATCGTCCGTAGTCGTCTGACCGGTCTCCTCCGCCGTCGCCCGCGGCGCGGGAACGGGGTCGTGACCGGTGTCGGTGGGGTCGTCGGCCGCGGGGGCGGGGTCTGCGGGAGCGCCGTCGTCGGGCTCCTCGGCGTCCGCCGCCGCGGGGTCTTCCCCACCAGTATCCCCGGTTCCGGCCTCCAGCGGCGCCACCGGGCCCGGCGAGCGCAACGGGAACCCGCCGAGCTCGCCCTCGGTCTCCGCCTCCAGCGCCTCGACGTCGGGCAGGAACGGCGCCAACTCGGGCAACTCGTCGAGGCTCCCCAGGCCCATGCGCTCGAGGAAGAAGTCCGTCGTGCGGTAGAGGAACGCCCCGGTTTCCGGCTCCGTCCCGTACTCCTCGACGAGCCCACGCGCGAGCAGCGTCCGCATGACGCCGTCGCAGTTGACCCCGCGCACCGCCGAGATCCGGCTCCGACTGACCGGCTGCCGGTACGCGACGACGGCGAGCGTCTCCAACGCGGCCTGCGTCAGCTTCGACTGCTGCCCGTCGAGGACGAACTTCTCCACGGCTTCGGCGTGCTCGGGCCGCGTGTAGAACCGCCAGCCACCCGCCACCTGACGCAGATCGAACCCCCGCCCCTGCGCGGTGTACTCGGCCGACAACTCCCGCAGCGCCGACAGCACGGTCTCGGTGGGCTGCTCGAGGACCTGCGCGAGCACGATGTCCGGAACAGGGTTCTCGACGACCATGAGGACGGCCTCGAGCTGCGGCTTGAGGAACGAGGGATCCCCGACGGCGCTGACGACCGCGCCGGAGTCGGCCACCACATCGACGGCCGCCTCAGCCGCAGCGCCGGCGGCGTCACCGGAACCGGCCGCCGCGCCGGCGGCGGCGCCCGCCGCATCGTCGACAGCGGCCTCGCCCGCAGAGGTCTCGACGGCCTCGGTAGAGGCTTCGCGCCCGCCCGCCTGCATGTCTGTGCTGGATCCGGCAACGCCGGTGGTGGCCTCCTCGTCGCCGCGCGCAGCGTCGGCGACGGATTCGTTCGCGCTCGCGCCGTGAGCACCCGTGACCGGGGAAGCTCTGCCGTTCATGGGCTCGGCATCGCCGCGCGCAGCGCCGGCGGTACCGGCGGCCGCTTCGTCGCCGCCCGCCCGAGGCGCATGATGCACGCCTGCGCCCCCGCTGGCGTGCATGCCCGAGGGGGCAGCGTCGTGCCGGTCGGGGCGCGGAGCATTGGCTGCGGCCTGCGGGTCGGGCTCCGCCTCGGTGTCGCGGCGGCCGTCGTCCACATCTGCGGCCGCGTCAGGCGCCGGCGCAGCCGTCACAGCTTCGCTGTGGCCGGCGTCCTCGCCCGTGTCGGAGCCGGGAACCGCGTCGGCGGCCGCACTCTCGGCAGCGGCTTCGTTCCCCTGGGCGCCGGCGGTCTCGTCGGTCGCCTCGCCCTCGTCCGACGCCGCGGCATCGGCGGAGCCCCCGGCCGGGTCGGCTTCGACGTCGGTGGGGTTCTCGTCGGGGCGATGCGCGCCGATCGTCCCGTGGGCCTCTGCTCGGGGCTCGGGGAGGGCGTCCGCTTCCGGCCAGGCCGCCGCCTCCGGGTCGCGGGCGTGGCTGTGTTCGATTTCGGGCTCGTCGGTGTCCGCGTTCTCACGCGGTATGGGCAGCGCGGCGGTGTCCGTGCCCGTCGGGTCCGGGCGTGGGGGCGACGCGGGGGTGGGCGGCGGGTCGTCGGGCGGTTCGATCCAGAACCCGTCGTCGCTCATACCGGTTCCTCCACGTCGTCGCGCTGTTCTTCGGGTTCCGCCGAGGCCTCGGGTCCGTCCGGCGCGGGCGCGGTGCCGTCCGCCTCGTCGAACTCCGCGCCCACCTCGGGTGCGTCGGTGTCGCCGCCGGTCCACCGCACGTGCAGTTCGCCGAGCGCCTCGACCTGGTCGAACCCGACGGCGGCCTCGCGGAACAGCTCCAGCAGGCACAGGAACCGCGCGATGACGTGCAGGTTGTCGGGGCAGTCGTCCGTGAGCGCACGGAACGTCAAAGCCCCGTGCCGGCGGAGCCGTTCGACGACGATCGCGGACTGCTCGCGGACGCTGACCCGCTGCACGTGGATGTGCTCGATCGAGACGAGCTTGGGTTCCTTCGGCGTCATCGCGCGCGCGGCCAGGCGCGCGAACTTGTCGAGGTCCATCTTGATGACGATCTCGGGCAGCAGCCCCGTGTACCGCTCCTCGAGCGGGACGGAGCGCGGGTAGCGGCGGCCTTCCTTCGCCCAGCGGTCCTCGAAGATCGACGCGATCTCCTTGTACGCACGGTATTGCAGCAGTCGCGCGAACAGCAGGTCGCGGGCCTCCAGGAGGGCGAGGTCCTCTTCGTCCTCGACCTCGGCGGCGGGCAGCAGCCGTGCGGCCTTGAGGTCGAGGAGTGTGGCGGCGACGACGAGGAACTCGGTGGCGACGCCGAGGTCCCAGTCGGGCCCCTGCGCGCGGATGTACGCGATGAACTCGTCGGTGACCTTCGACAGCGACACCTCGGTCACGTCGAGCTTGTGCTTGGCGATCAGGCCGAGCAGCAGGTCGAAGGGGCCCTCGAAGTTGTCGAGCCGGACGGCGAATCCTTTGTGCTCGGACTCGGCGCCCGGCGTCGCTGCCGTCGGCCCGACGGGTCCGGCGTCCACCACGGCGACCACGGCGGACTCCTGGACGGCTTCCGCAGCCGCCTCGGGCACCTCGGCGGGTTCCGCCGCCCCGGCCTCCGGCTCCGGCTCCACCGCCTCGACGACCGGTTCCGCCCGCTCAGCCGCTTCCGCGGCCGTCTCGACGGCCTCCGTCGGCTCGACCGGCTCGTCCGGTCCGGCCGGAGGTGCCGTCGGCTCGGCCCCCGGTCCGCGTCCGAGGGCGCGGCGGGCGGGCGGTACGGAGTTCGCGGTGGGCATCGGGGTCCATGGTGCTGGGCGGGGACGTACCGGACGAGTCGCCCCGCCGGAGAGGAACGGATTTTCCTCCGGAACCCGTCGCCCGACAAGTGGACCGCGGCCGAACGGGACACGACCCGTGCCCGGAAACTCGGCCGGGGCGGGTCCGCGCGCCGAGTGTCTCGGCAGCGGATCCGCCCCGCTCGTCGCCGTGTCGCGATGATCCGGTCAACAGCCCGGCCGTCGGCCGTACCGTCACCCGGTCGGAGGCCGTCCAGAGCCCCGCCGGAGCGCCGTCGGCGCCCTGTCAGTGCCCCGGTGCCGCGCCCGGCCCCGGTCCGCCGCGCAACCGCCGCACCAGGATGCTCGCTTCGCCGCGGGCCTCCAGGTCGGCGAGGACGACCGCGATGGCCTCGCGCACTATCCGACCGCGGTCCACCGCGAGCCCGAAGTCGCCGCGGAGCGTGAGCCGGGCGTGTTCGAGGTCCATGAGTTCCTCGGCCGACACGTACACGGTGATCTTCTCGTCGTGCCGTTCCCGCCCGCTGGGGCGGCGCTGCACGCGGCCGCGCCGGGGGGCGGCGGCGGGGCGTGCCGTGGCCGCGCCGCCGGCGGGTTCGCGCGCGGGCGCGGGCACGGCGGTGCGCTGCTCGAGCATCCCGGCGGCGGCGCGCTCGGCGGCGAGCCGGGACTCCTGGTGGGCCTGGGCGATGACCGCGGCCTGTTC
Source organism: Yinghuangia seranimata (assembly GCF_029953285.1). Classification (GTDB taxonomy): domain Bacteria; phylum Actinomycetota; class Actinomycetes; order Streptomycetales; family Streptomycetaceae; genus Yinghuangia; species Yinghuangia seranimata. Next base: position 57,295 of record NZ_JASAOI010000068.1, read on the forward strand.
GTCGCCGGGACCGGTCGAACCGGCGGCGTCGTGGCCGGTGTTGTGCGGTCCGCTGTGCTCGGCCTCGGCGTCGCCGCCGTTGGCGGGGCCGGGGACGGCACGTGCGTGGCCGTTGCCGTTTCCGGACACCGCGCCCGGGACGCCCGACGCTCCGCCGGCCGCCGCGCCGTCGGCGCCCGCCGGCTCCGCGGCCTGCGGGCGCGCGGGCAGTCCGGCGCCCCCGGTGGTGCGGAACAGCTCGTCGGCGCCCGGAAGACTCACTCGGCGCGGCACCGGGCGAGCACCTCCCTCGCAAGCTGACGGTATGCGGCGGCGCCCACCGAGTTGGACGCGTACGTCGTGATCGGTTCGCCCGCGACGGTGGTCTCGGGGAACCGGACGGTGCGTCCGATGACGGTGTGGAAGACCTGCTCGCCGAACGCCTCGACGACGCGGGCGAGTACCTCGCGGCCGTGCACGGTGCGGACGTCGTACATCGTCGCCAGGATGCCGTCGAGGACGAGGTTCGGGTTGAGGCGCTCGTGCACCTTCTCGATCGTCTCGGTGAGCAGCGCGACGCCGCGCAGCGCGAAGAACTCGCACTCCAGCGGCACGATCACGCTGTCGGCGGCGGTGAGCGCGTTGACGGTCAGCAGGCCGAGGGACGGCTGGCAGTCGATGATGATGTAGTCGTAGTCCTGCACGAGCGGACGGATCGCGCGCGCGAGCGTTGTCTCGCGGGCCACTTCGGTGACCAACTGGACCTCGGCGGCGGACAGGTCGATGTTGCTCGGCAGCAGGTCCATGCCCGGGATGATGGTCTTCAGCAGGACGTCGTCCGCGCTGAGGTGCGACTCCATCAGCAGGTTGTAGACGGTGAGTTCGAGCTCCATCGGGTTGACGCCGAGGCCGACCGAGAGGGCGCCCTGCGGGTCGAAGTCCACGAGGAGGACGCGCCGTCCGTACTCCGCGAGCGCGGCGCCCAGGTTGATGGTCGACGTGGTCTTGCCGACGCCGCCCTTCTGGTTGCACATCGCGATGATCTTGGCGGGGCCGTGCTCGCCGACCGGGCCCGGGACCGGGAAGTAGGGCAGCGGGCGGCCGGTGGGACCGACGCGCTCGCGGCGCTGGGTCGCGGCGTCGGGCGCCAGGGTGGCGGCGTACTCCGGGTCGGGCTCGTAGTCGGCGTCCGGGTCGAAGGGCCCGCCGCGCAACTCCTCGGCGTAGCGCAGCTCGTCGTCGTAGTAGTACATGTCGTACGCGTACTCGTCCGCCTCGGCCCCGGCCGGGGCTCCAGCTGCACCCGCATGGTCGGCCGTCGACGGAGGCGCGGCGTCGCGCGTCCCCTGCTGCTCCGCGGCAGGGCCCGGGGTTCCCGCCCCGGTTCCCTGAACCGACCCACGGGGGGCCTGGGCCGACGCTGGCTGGGCACCCCCGGGAGCAAATGTCGACTCATTCACAAGTCGTCTTACCTCCTTGCCGACCAGGCCATTTCTTGCTTCGTCAGCGTGACGATCCGTACTGACGGTTCGCGACTCTATGGCGTGTCGCATGGTCGCAGCAAGGCGAACCGCCCGACCCATGCAACATCGCACCGGTTCAGTCAAGGGCCCGCGGGTGGGAAGCTGCGTAGACCTCGCGAAGTCGATCAATCGTGACCAGGGTGTAGACCTGAGTGGTCGTCACCGAGGCGTGTCCCAACAGTTCTTGGACAACTCGGACATCGGCGCCGCCGTCCAACAGGTGTGTCGCGAACGAGTGCCGCAGGGTGTGCGGCGACATGTCGTCCCCGAGTCCGGCCCGCCGCGCGGCGGATCGCAGTACGGTCCAACCGCTTTGCCGGGTAAGCCGACCGCCGCGAGCGTTGAGGAACAGTGCGGCGCCACCGCGACCGTTACCGATCAATTCCGATCGGGACCGGGCGAGGTAGTCGGAGACCGCCTCCGCGGCGTACGAACCGACGGGCACCACACGCTGTTTGCCGCCCTTGCCGGCGAGCACCACCGTACGTGACGCCAGATCGACATCGTCGACATCCAGCCCCACCGCCTCGGACACCCGCGCGCCGGTCCCGTAGAGGAGTTCGAGCAGCGCGCGGTCCCGCGCGCCGAACGGAGGATCGGCGGCCGACGCGGCGGCCAGCAGCGCCTCCACACGCTCCAGCGGAACGGCCTTGGGGAGCCGCAGCGGCGGTGCGGGCGGCGGCACTTCGCCCGCGACGTCCCGGGCCACCAGGCCCTCACGCAGGCAGAACCGGTGGAACCCACGCACCGCGACGACGGCCCGCGCCGCGGACGCGTCGGCGAGCGCGGGCCCGTGCGCGTCCCCCGTGCGCAACGTCCCGACGTACGCGGTGACATCCGCGGTCCCCACGTCCCCCGGATCCGACCGTCCGACCTCGGCCAGAACGGCTAGATATCGCCCCAGGTCCCGCCGATACGCCGCAACGGTATGCGCCGACAACCCGCGTTCAACGGACAGGTGGTCCAGATACGCCCGCACACCCCGACCGAGCCCGCTCGCGGACGCGGGCGCGGATGCGGACGTGAACGCAGGCGTGGACGCGGATGCGGGCGTCGACCCGGGCGTAGACCTGGGCGCAGGCGTAGGCGTGTGCGCGGGCGTGGACGGGTGCTTGGGCGTGGAGGTGGGCGTGGGCGTGTGCGTGGCTGCGCTCTTCGCCTCGCCGGCGCTCTGCGCACCCCCCGCGCCCTCGGCGTCGTCCGTGCGCGACGCGCCGTCGTGCGGTCCCGTCGCGTCCGTTCCGTCCGACGCGGTCGCCCGACCGTCCCCGTTCCCCGCCCCGTGGTTCTCGCCGTTCATGGCGGCCAGTCTGGCGTGCCTGCCCCCGGAAACGCGTGATGCCGGACCCCACGCCGTTGTGGGGTCCGGCATCACACCGTGCTTCGACGCGCCGTGAGACGGCCGCCTCGTACCCGCCGCCGGGCGCGACGTCGTTGTCGCGCGTGCGGGAGGGTCAGGTCGGGCCGGCCGCCGTCAGGGGGCGCGTCAGGCCAGCAGCTCCGCCGTCTCGACGTGGCCGAGGCCGTGGGCCTCGGCGACCGCCGCGTTGGTCAGCTGGCCCTCGTGGGTGCTCAGGCCGAGCGCGAGCGCCGCGTCGTCCTGGCACGCCTTGCGCCAGCCCTTGTTCGCGAGCGCGACGATGTACGGCATCGTCGCGTTGGTCAGCGCGAACGTCGACGTGTGCGGCACGGCGCCGGGCATGTTGGCGACGCAGTAGAAGATCGAGTTGTGGACCTTGTAGACCGGGTTGTCGTGCGTGGTCGGACGCGAGTCCTCGAAGCAGCCACCCTGGTCGATCGCGATGTCGACGAGCACGGAGCCCGGCTTCATGCGCGACACGAGCTCGTTGGTGATGAGCTTCGGGGCCTTGGCGCCCGGCACCAGCACGGCGCCGATGACGAGGTCGGCGTCCAGCACGGCGCGCTCGATCTCGTACGCGTTCGAGGTGACCGTCTGCAGGTGGCCCTGGTAGATGCGGTCGGCCTGGCGCAGCGTCTCGATGTTGCGGTCGAGCAGCAGCACCTCGGCCTGCATGCCGAGCGCGATCGCGGCCGAGTTGAGGCCGGACACGCCGGCGCCGATGACGACGACCTTGGCCGCGTACACGCCGGACACGCCACCCATGAGGGTGCCGCGGCCGCCGCCCTGACGCATCAGGTGGTACGAGCCCACCTGCGGCGCGAGGCGGCCGGCGACCTCCGACATCGGCGCGAGCAGGGGCAGCGCACCCGAGGGGAGCTGCACCGTCTCGTACGCGATCGAGGTGGTGCCCGCGGCCATCAGCGCGTCGGTGCACTCACGCGACGCGGCCAGGTGGAGGTAGGTGAAGAGGGTCTGGTCCTTGCGGAGCCGACCGTACTCCTCGGCGATGGGCTCCTTGACCTTGAGGATCAGCTCGCCGGTCTCCCACACCGCGTCGGCGGTGTCGAGGATGGTCGCGCCGGCCGCGACGTACTCCTCGTTGGGGATGGAGGAGCCGAGTCCGGCGTCCTTCTGGATGAAGACCTCGTGGCCGTTGCGCACGAGCTCGTGCACGCCGGCCGGGGTGATCGCCACGCGGTACTCGTGGTTCTTGACCTCGCTGGGAATGCCGACCTTCACGGCTATCCACGTCCTTACTCGTACAGAGGGTTAAGACGCCGTCGGGCAACCCGTGGGCAGGCTGGCGCGCACCACCACGTCTCCGAGGCAGACTTAGCTTAATGCGGCTCTAACGCCTTGCCAACCTTACAAAGTGCCAGTGAAGCCAGCAGACTGTTTTGCTTTCCCAGGTTGGGAGCTTTCGAGCTGCTGAAAGGCAGGTACCCGGCGCCGTGCCCCCTCAGTCCCGCCGGGCGGGTGGCGGCGCGCCGTCCCCGGACGCGGCGGCCTCGGCTCCCGCGCCCCGTCCGGGCCCCGAGGCGTCCGCCTCTAGCATCCGGCGCACCGCGTCGGCCTGCGGCGCGTCGGCCAGCAGGGCGAGCGCCTGGCGGCGCCGGGAGCGGGCCTCGCGCAGGTCGCCGGTGTCCTCCAGGAGGTCGGCGGTGCGCAGCAGGGTGAGCGCCTCGAGCCGCTCGTCGCCCGCCGCGCGGAACGCCTCCAGCGCGTCCCGGTAGACGGTGAGGGCCTCGCGGGTGCGGCCCGCGTCCCCCAGGCACTCGCCGATGTCGGACAGCACGCGCCCCACCTCGGCGTGGTCGTCGAGCCTGCGCCGCACGCCGAGGGCGGCGCGGTGGTCGCGCAGCGCCTGTTCGAAGCGGCCCATGCGGGCGTGCAGGCGGCCGAGGTGGGACAGCACGCGGGCCTGGCCGACGCTGTCGCCGGTGGTGCGGCGCAGCAGCAGGGCGCGGTCGTACCAGTCGGCGGCGCGCTGGAGGTCGCCGAGGTCGGCGTACGCGTTCCCGAGGTTGACCATGGCGCGGCCCTCGCCGGCGGGGTCGGCGATGGACCGGGACACCTCGAGGGCGGCGCGGTAGCAGGCGAGCGCCTGTTCGAGCTCGGCCCGGGCGACGTGCAGGTTGCCGAGGTTGAGCAGCGCGACGGCCTCCTGGCGGCCCGAGCCGTGCCGGCGCGCGGTGGACAGCGCGAGCTCGTGCAGTTCGCGGACGTCGCGCCAGTGCGCGCGGCGGTCCAGCAGCCGGGTCAGGACCGCGACGAGCCTGCGGGTGGGGCCGTCGAGGCCGGCCGCGGCGGCGACGCGCGCGGCGGCGAGCAGCTCGGGGCGTTCCTCGCGCACCCAGGCGCGGGCCTGCGCCGGGGACTCGAAGCGGACGTCGGCGGGGACCGCGGCGCCGCGCCCGGCCAGGGTGTGCTCGGCGGCGCGGGCGAGCCGCACGTACCGGTCGAGGAGGCGCACGCGGGCGGTGCGGCGCTCGCCGGGGCGCTCCTCGGCGTCGAGGCACTCCTGGACGTAGCCGCGCAGCAGTTCGTGGAACCGGAAGCGGCCGGGCGCCCCGCCGGGTTCCAGCAGGTGCAGCTCGCACAGCTCGGCGAGCGAGCGGGCGGCGGCGTCGGGCCCGCAGTCGGCGAGCGCGGCGGCCGCGTCCGGGCCGAACTCGCGGCCGGGCACGAGCGCGAGGAGCCGCAGCAGGCGGGCGGCCGACGGCACGAGCTCGCGGTGCACGAGCGCGAAGCAGGCGCGCAGCGCCAGTTCGGCGTCGTCGCAGGTGCCCTGCAGGCGCAGTCGTTCGGCGCGGAGCCGCCGGGCGACGTCGGCGAGCGCGTAGCGGGGGCGGGCGCGCAGCCACGCTCCGGCGAGCTTGAGGGCGGCGGGGTGGTAGTCGCACAGCGACAGCAGGTCGTCGGCGGCGCGCGGGTCGCACGCGACGCGGGTCTGGCCGGCGAGCGAGCCGAGGAGCTCGGCGGCGGCCGCGGTGTCGAGGACGTCGAGCGCGCAGGCGCGCACGACGGCGGCCCGGCCGAGGCCGGTGAGCGGGCTGACGGTGGTGACGACGACCAGCGCGGTGGGGCTCTCGGGCAGTAAGGGCCGCAGCTGCGCGGTGCCGGTGAGGTCCTCGAGGAGGACGAGTATGCGGCGGTCGTCCAGCAGTTCGCGGAACCGCTGCGAGCGGTCCTCGCCGCCGGGCGGGGTGTCGTGGTCGCCGAGCGCGTGCAGGAACGCCTCGAGCACGTCGGCGGGCGCGGTGGTCTCGCCGCGCGGGCCGGTCAGGCGGGCGTACAGCACGCCGTCGGGGAAGTGCGGGGCGAGCCGGTGGGCGAGCAGCACGGCGAGCGAGCTGCGGCCGATGCCGGGCGGGCCGGAGATCGCCACGACGCGGTCGGGCGGCAGCAGCGAGGCCCGGGCCGCGACGCCCTGGACGGGCACCGCGGCGCCGGGTCCGGTCACCCAGCCGTAGAGCGTGCGCAGTTCGTCGTCCCGCCCGACGAACTGGTCGGGCGCGGGGGGTAGTTGCGCGGGCCCGAGGCGGAGGGTGGGGATCCCGGGGTCGTCCGCGGCGCGGGGCGCGGGCACGGAGGCACCGCCGGCGCCGGGCGCCCCGGCCGCCGCGGTGGACTCACCAGCCTGAATCACTGCCGACGACCCCCTGCTCCCCGCCCCCGACTGTCCCTGCGCGCAGGGTAGCGAACCGTGCGCTCAGGACGCGTATCGACGCACGGGAGCCGAGGGTGGACCGCGCGAAGCGGTCGTCTCGACCGCCGCGGCGTCAGAACGGCCGGGCGGGCCAGGGGGCGTCAGCGGGGCGGAGTCCGTCGAGGCCGGTGGCGGTGGTGCGGGCGGCGTGGACGGCCAGGACGCCCGCGACGAGTGTCGGGTTGTGCAGTTCGCCGGCGAGCACGAGGGCGATCAGGTCGTCGAGCGGCGCCCAGTCCAGTTCGAGGTCGAGTTCCTCGCCGTGCGCCTCGTAGCGTTCGCCGGTCGCCTCGCTCAGGCCGCGGGCGAGGAACACGCGGATCGCCTCGCTGGAGGAGCCGGGGGTGTTGTAGTAGTCGACGAGGACGCGCCAGTCGTCGGCCTTGTGGTGGGCCTCCTCGTACAGCTCGCGCTGCGCGGCGCCGAGCGGCGGCTCGCCGGGTACGTCGAGCAGTCCGGCCGGGACCTCCCACAGCTTGTGCCGCACGGGGTGCCGGTACTGGCGCAGCACGAGGACGCGGTCGCGCTCGTCGAGCGCGATGACGCCGACGGCGCCGGGGTGGACCAGGTAGTCGCGGCGCGCGAAGGCCCCGTCGGGCATCGTCACGACCTCGGTGCGCATCGCGGTGACGCGGCCTTGGTACGGGGTGGCGGTCTCGGTGACCCGCCATTCCTCGGGGGTGTCCTGGAACCGGGTCTCGAACCGGGCGGGGCGTTCGTCGACGTTCATGGCCTCAACGTAGTGGAGAACGCCGCGGGGGCGGCCCCGTTTTCGTCAAATCGACGAAAAAAGCGGGACCGCCCCCGCGGGGGGTGGTGCTCACGCGCTGCCGAGGGCTATCCCGCGACCTCCGCCGCCGCGCGGTCCTCGCCGGCCACCCGGCGTACCGCGGCCGCCACGAGGCCCGCGAACAGCGGGTGCGGGCGGGTCGGGCGCGACTTGAGCTCGGGGTGCGCCTGCGTCGCGATGAAGTAGGGGTGCACGTCGCGCGGCAGCTCGACGTACTCCACCAGGCGCCCGTCGGGCGACAGGCCGGAGAACACCATGCCGGTGGCCTCCAGCTGCTTGCGGTACGCGTTGTTGACCTCGTACCGGTGGCGGTGCCGCTCGAGGCTGTGGTCGTCGCCGTACACCTCGGCCGCGATCGAGCCCTCGGCGAACCGCGCCTCGTACTCGCCGAGCCGCATGGTGCCGCCCATGTCGCCCTGGCCCGCGACGATGTCGAGCTGGTCGGCCATGGTGGACACCACGGGGTGCGCGGTCTGCTCGTCGAACTCGAGCGAGTTGGCGCCCTCGAGGCCGGCCAGCGAGCGGGCCGACTCGATGACCATGCACTGCAGGCCGAGGCAGATCCCGAGCGTCGGGATGCGGTTCTCGCGGGCGTACTTGATCGCCTGGACCTTGCCCTCGACGCCTCGGTCGCCGAAGCCGCCGGGGATGAGCACCGCGTCGACGTCGGCCAGCTCGCGCGCGGCGGCCTCCGGGGTCGCGGTGTTGTCGGAGGTGACCCACTTGATCTTGGCGCGCACGTTGTTCGCGAAGCCGCCCGCGCGGATGGCCTCGGTGACCGACAGGTACGCGTCGGGCAGGTCGATGTACTTGCCGACCAGCGCGACGGTGACCTCGCGCTCAGGCTGGTGCACGCGGCGCAGCAGGTCGTCCCACGTCGACCAGTCGACGTCACGGAAGTTCAGGCCGAGCCGGCGCACGACGTACGCGTCCAGCCCCTCGGCGTGCAGCACCTTGGGGATGTCGTAGATGGACGGCGCGTCGATCGCGGCGACCACGGCCTCCTCGTCGACGTCGCACATCAGCGAGATCTTGCGCTTGATGTCGGCGGGGACGGCGCGGTCGGCGCGCAGCACGATCGCGTCGGGCTGGATGCCGATCGAGCGCAGCGCGGCGACGGAGTGCTGCGTCGGCTTCGTCTTCAGCTCGCCGGACGGGCCGATGTACGGCAGCAGTGACACGTGCAGGAAGAACACGTTGTCGCGGCCGACCTCGTGGCGGATCTGCCGCACCGACTCGAGGAACGGCAGCGACTCGATGTCGCCGACCGTGCCGCCGACCTCGGTGATGACGATGTCGACGTCGGGCGCGGCCATGTGCCGGATGCGCGACTTGATCTCGTTGGTGATGTGCGGGATGACCTGGACGGTGTCGCCCAGGTACTCGCCGCGCCGCTCCTTGGCGATGACCGAGGAGTACACCTGGCCGGTGGTGACGTTCGCCGAGCCGTGCAGGTCCTCGTCGAGGAAGCGCTCGTAGTGGCCGATGTCCAGGTCGGTCTCGGCGCCGTCGTTGGTGACGAACACCTCGCCGTGCTGGAACGGGTTCATGGTGCCCGGGTCCACGTTCAGGTACGGGTCGAGCTTCTGCATCGTCACCCGCAGGCCGCGCGCCTTGAGCAGCGCGCCGAGGCTGGATGCCGTGAGCCCCTTGCCGAGCGAGGAGGCGACTCCGCCGGTGACGAAGAGGTGCTTGGTCGGCCGGGTACGGGTCGAACGCGCGCCGTGCGTCGGACTGCCGGGCGTCTGGGGCACTGCCAAGGAGGGGCTCCCGTGGGGTCGTGATTCGAGGAGGGAATTCGACGGGGAGACTCCGCACCGCCGAGGGTTCTCGACGGGGCCGGAAGCGGTCCCTAGAAGTCCACGGGAGACCAGAGTAACAGCGCGCGGCGACAACGTCCCGTAGGCGGCGCCGTCACCACGCAGGACGATCTGCCCAATTCGGAGCGTAACCAAGGCCGTGATAAAGCGCTGGAAAACCGGGCGTTTGCCAAGGAAACGCCTTACGAGAGCAACACAGAGTCACGGAGCGGGCGCCGGAACCTACCTCTCGGGACTATGCTGATCACGGGTTCGCAGCGTCCGCCGGAGGGGCGGTACGGCGTCGTCCCGGCCTCCCCGCGCGACGCCCGCCGGGTGCCGCGCGGCCGACCCGGAACGCTGCCCGCACCCGCATCGACGACCGATCCCAGCCAGCAACGGACGGACTTCGCGCGTGAGCAATCGCATCGAGGACTACGCCCTCATCGGGGACATGCAGACCGCGGCCCTGGTGGCCCGCAACGGGTCCCTCGACTGGCTGTGCCTGCCCCGTTTCGACTCCCCCGCGGTCTTCGCGGGGCTCCTCGGCAACGACGACCACGGGTACTGGAAGATCGCCCCGCTGTCCGGCGGCCAGGCCACCCGCCGCGCGTACCGCCGCGACTCGCTGATCCTCGAGTCCGAGTGGGACACCCCGCGCGGCTCCGTGCGCGTGATCGACTTCATGCCGCCGTCCGACGAGCTCATCGGCGCCCCCACCATCGTCCGCATCGTCGAGGGCATATCCGGCAACGTCCCGGTCCGCTCCGAAGTACGCATGCGCTTCCACTACGGCAAGGTCGTCCCCTGGGTGCGCCGCCACGAGGACGGCCGCACGGTCGCCGTCGCGGGCCCCGACTCGGTGTGGCTGCAGTCCAAGGCCGAGCCGTACGGCCGCGGACTGACCACGTACGCCGACGTCACCGTCGGCCCCGGCGAGCGCCACGCGTTCGTGCTGGGCTGGTGGCCCTCCCACGTCGACGCCCCGCTCACCACCGAGCCCGAGGAAGCCCTCGAGGACACCGAGCGCTTCTGGCTCGACTGGGTCGCCCGCTGCACCTACGAAGGCCCCTGGCGCGACGCCGTCGTCCGCTCGCTCATCACCCTCAAGGCGCTCACCTACGCCCCCACCGGCGGCATCGTCGCCGCCCCCACCACCTCGCTGCCCGAGGACCTCGGCGGCGTCCGCAACTGGGACTACCGCTTCACGTGGCTGCGCGACGCCGCCATGACGCTGTCCGCCCTGGTCCGCACCGGCTTCCTCGAAGAGGCGAAGGCGTGGCGCGAGTGGCTGCTGCGCGCCGTCGCCGGCGACCCCGAGAACCTCCAGATCATGTACGGCGTGGGCGGCGAGCGCCGGCTCACCGAGTACGAGGCCGACTGGCTGCCCGGCTACGAGAACTCCCGCCCCGTACGCATCGGCAACGCCGCCGCCGAGCAGTTCCAGCTGGACGTCTACGGCGAGGTCGTCGACGCCCTGCACCACGGCCGCCTCGCCGGCATGGAGGGCCACGACAACGCCCACCAGCTGCAGCTGCGCCTCATGGACTTCCTCGAGTCGCACTGGCGCAACCCCGACGAGGGCATCTGGGAAGTCCGCGGCCCGCGACGGCACTTCGTGCACTCCAAGGTGATGGCGTGGGTCGCCGTCGACCGCACCATCAAGATGCTCGAGGCCGACCACATCACCGACGGCCCGCTGGAGCACCTGCGCACCGTCCGCGACGAGATCCACCGCGAGGTGTGCGACTACGGCTACGACGCCGAACGCAACACCTTCACCCAGTACTACGGTTCGATCGAACTGGACGCCTCCCTGCTGCTGATACCCCAGGTCGGGTTCCTGCCGCCGGACGACAAGCGCGTCGTCGGCACCATCGAGGCCATCCAGCACGAGCTGACCGAGGACGGCTTCGTGCGCCGCTACCCCACCCGCGGCGAGGGCGTCGGCGTCGACGGCCTGCCCGGCGACGAAGGCGCCTTCCTGGCCTGCTCGTTCTGGCTCGCCGACGACCTGGCGATGATCGGCCGCGTCGACGAGGCCCGCGAACTGTTCGAACGCCTCCTGGCACTGCGCAACGACCTCGGCCTGCTCGCCGAGGAGTGGGACCCGAAGCTCCAGCGGCAGGTCGGCAACTTCCCGCAGGCGTTCAGCCACGTGCCCCTGATCGACACCGCGCTGCGCCTGACCGCGCTGCGCCAGCAGGACGACGAACGCCGCCGACAGGGCTCCGCCCCGGCCGACGGGGCGGCGACGCACTGACGGACGGGCGGGCGGCCGGCTGCGCACCGACGGAGTAATCCGCGGCGCCCGGAAAGGCACGCATGGGACTCCTGTGACCTAATGGGGTCATGGCGGACGGCGACGCGGGCTCCTCCGACACCGCCGGGACCGGCTGGCGGTCGGTCCCGGCCCCGCCGCGCCGCCGGCCGTTCCCGAGCATCCGCGAGCGGCTGCGCGACTCGTTCCTGTTCGCGCCGCTGCTCGGCCTCGTCGTCGGGTACTTCCTCGCGACCGCCACGCTGACCGCCGACCAGGAGCTGTACGACGAGGCCGTCCGCACCGAGGACAACCGACTGCTGGAGTTCATCGACAACGTCGGCGGCGCCGGCTCGGCGGTCATCGGCACGATCAGCTCGGCGATGCTCACGTTCGTCGGCGTGGTCTTCTCCATCACGCTCGTGGCGCTGCAGATGGCGTCCGGGTTCACCCCGCGCGTCATCCGCCTGTACGTGCGCAGCCGCGTCGCCAAGGCGGCGTTCGCGCTGTTCCTGTGCACGTTCCTGTTCTCGTTACGCGTGCAGAAGGGGCGCGTGACGGCCGAGGAGGCCCAGCCGTTCGTCTCGTCGTTCGTCGCGATGGGGCTGGTGATCGCCTCCCTGGTGCTGTTCGTCGTCTACGTGCACACCACGCTGCGGATGATGCGGGTCACCTACGTCATCGCCACGGTCGCCGGGGAGACCGCGCTGCAACTGTGGTACCTGGAACGCCGCGACGGGCACCCGCCGGACGGCCCGCCCACCGCGGTCGTGCCGTACCACGGGCTCGGCGGCGTCCTGCGGTACGTCGACGTCAACCGGCTCACCCGCATCGCCCGCGGCCACGACACGGTGCTGCGGATCGTGCCGCGCGTCGGGGACTTCGTGGCGGACGGCACCCCGCTGGTCGAGGTGTATGGCGGCACAGCCCCGGACGCGGGCCCGGTCGCCCGCGCGCTGCGCCTCGGCACCGAGCGCAGCATGCACCAGGACTTCGCGTACGGGTTCCGGCAGTTGTCGGACATCGCGGCGCGGGCGCTCTCCCCCGCCGTCAACGACCCGACCACCGCGGTCCACGCGTTCGACCGCATCCACATGCTGCTCGGCATGGCGGTGAAACTGCCGCTGGGGACGCGCGTGCACGTCGACCGCAAGGGCCGGGTCCGGGTCGTCGAGGCCGTGCCCACCTGGGCGGACGTCGTCGACCTGGCCTACACCGAGACCCGCTTGTACGGCGCCGGCGCGCCGCAGGTCACCCGGCGGCTCGTGGCGTCGCTCGACGACCTGCTGCTGATCGCGCCCGAGGACCGGGCGGGGCCGCTGCGCCGCCAGCGGGAGCTCCTGCACAACGCCGTGCGCGCCTCGTACCCGGACGGACCCGAACGGGAGTTCGCCCTCGAACCGGACCGGCAGGGCATCGGCTAGCCGGCCACCGGCTCGGCCTGCTGCCCCCGGGACCGGGAGGGCACCAGCCACGCGGCGAGCGCGCCCAGCAGCAGCATGCCCGACAGGATCGCGATCGCGGTGCACTGGCGCAGCCCGTGCGGGTCGGTCAGGTCGTCGACGGGCAGTCCGAGTTGCGACAGCGCGTAGTAGGCGTCGTGGGTCGCCAGCCGCCACGCCGCCCACCAGAAAACGGCTGTGAACACCGTCAACAGCAGCGAGCGTTCGGCGACGGCGAGCACCGCGAGTGCGAGTGCGGCGACCAGGAACGGGGTGGCGCCGTTGAACAGCGTGAGCAGCCGCTCGTCGTGCACCCGCCAGCCGGTCCCGCGGTTCGTCCAGCCGGTGGCCGTCCGGTACATGACGGTGCCGCCGCACGCGAGCGCGACCGCCACGGGGGCGAGTGCGCGCCGGAGGTGACCCGAACGGGCGTACCACCACAGGGCGCTGACGCAGCACACGACCAGCGTGACCGTCCAGTACTGCTTGAGGCCGGCGGCGTCGTCGAGCTCGTACTCGCCCATGATGCCGTTGGGCGAGTAGACGGCCACCACGCAGCTGGACGCGACCCCTGTGCACTGCCTCGGCGGCGACATCGCGTACAGCGGGATCGACCCGGCGCCGAGCGCACCCAGGACCAGCAGGACGAACGCGCACCGCCGCCGCGCCACAACCGACCACCGTCTCCCCGCCCCGCCCGCCGGCGCCGCGGAGCACGGCACCTGACCGGTGGGACGCGGGAAACACCCGACCCGTTGCGTGCGGGCGGATTTCCCGCGCGTTCGGGCCGAGCACGGCGCTCCGGGCGCCGGCCGGGAACGCCGCGTCGCGGACGCGGCGGGTGGGAGCGGCCGCCCGGCCCGGCGTGCGGGCACCGGGCCGGGCGGCCCCGGTGTGGTCCCCTGACCGGCCCTAGCTGGGGCCGAGTTCCTCGTACACGCTCAGGACCTGCTCGACCGTGTCGTGCTCGTCCGGCCAGGACTCGGCCTGGGCACGGCCGAGTTCGGCGAGGGACTCGCGGCGCTTCGGGTCGCCGAGCAGGTCGGCGACGGCGGCCGCGAGCGCGTCGGGGTCGCCGTGCGGCACCAGCACCGCGGCGTCGCCGACGAGTTCGGGGATGCCGCCGACGGCGGTGGCGATGAGCGGGACGCCCATGCGCAGGGCCTCCTGGGCGACCAGCGAACGGGCCTCCCAGCGGGCGGAGAGCACGGCGATGTCGGCGGCGGCGAACAGGTCGGGGATGTCGTCGCGGTGGCCCAGCAGCCGCACCGGGAGGTACTCGGCGTCGATGCGGGCCTGGAGTTCGTCACGCAGCGGGCCGTCGCCGGCGACGGCGAGCATCGGGACGGGGTCCAAGCCGAGCTGGGTCCAGCGTTCGACGGCGTCGAGCAGCAGCGGGTAGTCCTTCTGCGGCGCGAGGCGCCCGATCGCGAGGACGATCGGACGGTCGGCGCTGGTGAGTTCGGCCCGCACCGCGTCGCGGTCCCGGCGGGGCGCGTCCAGCGGCGGCGCGCCCACGGGGCCGAGCCGGGCGTCCGCCGCGCCGATCTTGCGGGCCCGGTCCACCAGGTCCGCGGACGCGCCCAGCACCACGTCGGCGGCACGCACCGCGCGGCCTTCCATGAGATGCGCCAGGCCGCCCTTGGGGCCGGTGGCCAGCACCGCGTTGTGCAGGGTGAGCACGAGCGGCGTCCGTCCGGGCCTCCTGCGGCCGAGCGCGCTCGCCGCGACCAGCCCGGCGCGCAGCCCGTGCGCGTGCACGACGTGCGCGCCCGCGGCGGCCTCCCGCACCGCACGCGCCGCCGCCATGTCCGACGGGCGCGGCGTGGTCCCGATCTCGACGGGGGCGAACCGCGCCCCGGCCGCCGTGAACCCGAACCGCTCCTCGGTCGACGCCGGGGCCGCGACGGTCACCGCGACCCCGCGCGCGACCAGCCCTTCGGCGAGCGACCGCACATGCGCACCCGCCCCACCGGTCGCCGTGGCGAGAACGAGCACGGCCCGCAACCGAGCGGGCCGGCTGCGGCGCTCCTGCGAGGTGGCGTCAGTCACCGGGGGTTCCTTTCCTGGACGGGGGCTGGACGGTACGGCCGACCCGACGAGGCCGGGCGCCGGGGCGAGGCGGGTGGATCACGGTGGAGACGGGGCGGGCGACGGGGCTGACGTGTCGTACGGCGGACGGAGCGTCGGGCGGTCAGGCGCTCGCGGGACTCCTGTGCGGAACGGCGGTCGGGGGGCGTGGTGTTCGAGTGCCTTGCGGGTGTCTGAGGCGAGTGTGCCCGGTCGTCGGGGGCGTTGCGGGAACCTCGCCGGGTTGCGCGGGTCGAGTCCGTTCGCGCGTCCCCGGTCGGGCTCGGTCGGAACGCGGCGGGCGGGTGGGGCCCGGGCGGGTCAGGGCGCTTCGGGGTCGGGTGGTGGGCGTCTGGTCGGCTCGCCGGTGTCCCCTTCGCTCGGGTCCTCGTCGGTGCCGTCCTCGGTCGGGCCGTGGGGTGCGGGCCGGCCTCGTCGGATGGCCCGCAGGTCGGCGCCGGCGAACGGGTAGGCCGCGGCGGCGAAGACGACGGCCCCCACAATGGCGGCTGCCGCCCCGATGATCAACGTATAGGCGGTTCCGCCCGTTCCCGCCGCGGCGGCGACGGCCGCTCCGGCGGCGCCGCCCGCGGTGCCCGCGACCAGGGCGCCGAGTGCGGCGCGGCCCGCGCCGGACAGGGCCGCGGTGCCGGCGGTGCGGGCGGTGGCGGCGGCCAGGAGCAGGCCGGCGGCGGTCATGCCGACGGTGTTGCCGAGGCCGAGCGCCGCGACGGTCCAGCCTTCGTCGACGTTCGGGACGAGGAGGACGTCGGTGAGGATGACCGCCGTCCAGCCGACGACGACCGCCCCGGCGGAGGCACGGCCGTGGCCGCGGGCGTACAGGGTGCGGCCGAGGTGGGCGACGAGGCCGTAGCCGGCGAGTCCGGGCGCGAAGGCGACGAGGGCGCGGGCGAGGACGGCGGGGTCGGCGGTGTGCGGGCCGCCGCCGAGGTGGGCGAAGAACGCGCCGACGGGGTACGCGGCGGCGGCCAGGACCGCGGCCCCGGCCCCGCACACCAGCAGCACGGCGCGGGTGGTCGCGGCGGCGGTGGCCGCGAACGCGGGGTGGTCTCCGTCGTGCGCGGCGGCGCTGAGGCGGGGGAAGGCGCTGGTGGCGATGGGCACGGCGAGGACGGCGTACGGCAGGACGTACACCATCCAGGCGTTCTGGTAGGTGACCGCGCCGCCGTCGGGCCCGTAGGCGTTGACGAGCATGAGGACGGCGACGGTGGCGAGCTGCTGCGCGACGAGGGTGGCGACGCCGGCGAGGGCGAGCGCGCGGGCGCGGGCGGCGATGCCGGGCGGGAACCGCAGCGTGGGGCGCAGGCCGAGGCCGATGCCGCGCAGCGGGACCAGTGTGCACAGGGCGAGGGCGAGGACGCCGGCTGTGGTGCCGACGCCGAGGGCGAGTTCGCTGCCGCGCGGGACGGCGGTGACGTCCTGGCCGGTGCCGTCGTAGCCGGCGGCGAAGGCGAGGTAGGCGCCGGCGACGACGAGGCTGGAGAGCAGCGGGGCGACGGCGGCGGCGGTGAAGCGGTGGTGGGCCTGGAGTATTCCGGCGGAGACGACGGCGAGCCCGTACAGCAGGATCTGCGGCAGGAACATGACCAGGAACCGGGTGGCCAGGTCGAGCATGCCGGGGGTGTCGGCCTTGTCGCGCAGCAGGAGTTCCATCAGCGGGCGCGCGAGGGCCAGCCCCGCGACGGTGACGGGCACCAGCACGAGCACGGTCCAGGTGAGCAGCGCGGAGGCGGTGCGCCGGGACTCGTCGGCGCGGCCGCGGGCGAGCGGCCCGGCGAGGAGCGGGACGACGAGTCCGGCGAGCGCCCCGCCGGCGACGATGTCGAAGACGATGTTGGGGACGTAGTTGGCCGTCGTGTACGCGTCGCCGAGGTTGTTCTGGCCGACGGCGGCGTTGAAGACGACCTGCCGGCCGAACCCGGCGACGCGGGCGAGGACGGTGAGCCCGGCGATGAGCACGGCGGCCCCGGCCAGGCCCTTGCCGAGCCCGCGGCGCCGGGGCGGCGCGGCCGCGGCGCCCGTCGCGGACCCGGCTGACGGCGTGGCCGGCGAGTCGGGCGCGTCGGGCGCCGGCGTGGAGCGCTCCGGCCGCGGGGCCTGACGGGGCGTCATGCCCGCGCTCCGCCGGCCGTCGGGCCCCGGCGCGCCGGACGAGGCGTCCCGCACCTGCCGAGGGCTTTCACGCGGGCCCCGGCGGAGGCGGGTGTGAGGCACACCCGGGCGTTCATCGCTCTTTCCACAGCGTCGTACCGGCCGGAACGTCAGGACGCCGTCCGCGCGTCGCCCGCAGCGGCGGCGGCCTTCGCGGCGGCCGGCGCCGCGTCGTCGGGCGCGGCACGCGGCGGGGCGACCGGGCGGCGGCCGAGCATGTCGATCGCGTTGAGCGCCGGGGTCCTGGCGATGACCTTGGTGAAGCTGACCTTCTCGCTGGCGAGCGTGAGCGCGGTGAGCGCGGCGGCGCGGACGACGAGGCCGCGGCGGCCCGCGCGGGCCGCGGCGGCGACACCGAGCGCGGCGCCGAGCGCGTTGGCGCCGGCGTCGCCGAGCATGGCCTTCTCGCCGAGGTCCTCGGGCAGCAGGGCGGCCGCGGCGCCGACGGGCGCGGCGGCCAGGCGGGAGCCGCGCAGCACGGACGGCGCGCCGACGAGCACGGCGACCTTGGCGGCGCGCCCGGGCCGCAGGTCGAACAGGTTGACGACGTTGGCGCCGCCCGCGACGACGACGCCCGCGAGGACCTTGTCGACGACGGTGTCGTCGGGGCCGCGGCGCAGCAGGGCGCCGGCGGCGAGGCCGGTGGCGCCGATGCCGAGGATCTTGACGGCGCCGCTGGTCACCTCGCCCTTGGCGAGGGCGCCGAGGTGGCCTTTGAAACCGCGCCGGTCGGTGGCGCCGGCCAGGTCGTCGTAGGTGCCGAACCCGGCGGCACCCGCGGTGGCGAGGACGGCGGCGGCGCGGTGCCGTGCGGGGACGCCGGGCGCGCTGGCGGCGGCGAGCACGGTGCCGAGCGCGGCGGCGGGGCCTTCGAGCAGGGTGACGGTCTCGCCGCGGTGGTTGCGGCGTTCCCACAGCGCGGCGTCGCCGGGGCCGAAGCGGCGCAGCAGGGTGTAGGCGAACCGGGCGGCCGTGCCCGCGGCTGCGGCGGTGCGCAGGGCGCGGCGTGCGGTGGTCACGAGGTCTTCTCCGCCTTCTCCGACTTGGCGTCGGTCTTGGTGTCGGGGAGTTTCGGCACCCAGCCGTCGGTGCCGCCGACGACGCCGTACTGGCCGGACTTGCCTTCGGCGACCTCGACGACGAGCGCCCAGTCGACGGACACCTGTCCCTCGTCGGTGTTGGCGTTGTCGACGGAGGACACCGCCTTGGCGGTGCGGTCGTCGCGGCGGAGGGCGGCGATGGTGCCGCCGTCCTGGGCCGAGCCGGGGTCTCCGGCCATGACCGTACCGTCGTCTGCGGTGTCGAGGGCGCGCGACAGTCCGAGGTAGGCGTTGTTGACGCGGGCGGGGTCGTTGCCCTCGACGGGGCTGGCCGGGGCGATGACGACGGCGAGGGTGGCGCCCTTCTCGGGGTTGCCCTTGATGTCGACGAGCCCGGCGGTCTTGAACCGGGTGAGGGTGGCGAGCGCGGCGGAGGTGTCGGCGCCCGGGTTGGTGGTGGGGGTCGTCGGCGCCGTGGTGCCGGCGACGGGGGTGCCGCCGGGGGTCGCGGGGGTGCCGGCGGGCTGGCCGCCGACGGGCGGGGCGCCGGTCGCGGGAGTGCCTGCGGGGGTGCCGGCCGCGGCGCCGCCGGGGGGCACGGTGCCGATGGCGCCGGTCATCCGGTGCACGATCGCGGACGCGAGCGCGGCGGAGGCGCGGTCGTTCGGTGTCTGCGCGTTCTGGCCGTTCTGGCCGCCCGAGGTCCCGCCGGTCTGGCCCTGCTCGCCCGCGGCGGTCAGCAGCACCGTCTCCTTGGCGGCGTCGGTCCACGCGTTCTTGACGGCGACGGTGCCGGTGACGGTGGCGCCGGACTCCTCCAGCGTCTTGACGGTCTCGTCGGTGATGTCCGAGTCGGCGCCCGGCAGCGTCACCAGGACGACGCTGCGGCCCTTGAGCTGGTCCTTGACCAGCTGCGGCTTGGTGGCCTCGATGTAGCCCTTGAGCTGGTCGTTCTCGCCGCGCGCGGTGGTGAGGTCGCGGCGCAGGCCCTCGGCGCTCCGGTTCAGGTCCTTGATCCTGTTGTCGAGGTCCTTGGACGCCAGCTCGGACAGGAACGAGCTGCCCAGCACGAGGCCGACCGACAGGGCCAGGAACACCGCGATGATGGAGACGACGTGGTACCGGAAGTCGATCAACTGAAGATTCCCTGAAGCCAGAAGACGAAGGCGTCCCACTGCGCTCGGAAGACGTGGTAGTAGGCCTTGCCGAGCGGGCTCACCCGGATGGTCACCGCGATGGTGACCAGGGCGGCCAGGCACATCACCAGCAGCGACGTGGTGGAGATCCGGCTGCGGTACAGGCGGCTGACGCCCTTGGCGTCGACGAGCTTGCCGCCGACGCGCAGCCGCGTCAGGAACGTGGACGCCATGCCGGCCCGGCCTTTGTCGAGGAACTCGACCAGGGTGGCGTGGGTGCCGACGGCGACTATCAGGTTGGCGCCCTTGTCGTCGGCGAGCAGCATCGCGATGTCCTCGCTGGTGCCGGTCGCGGGGAACGGGACGCCGTCGAGGCCGAGTTCCCGCAGGCGCTCCATGCCGGGCGCGCGGCCGTCGCGGTAGGCGTGGACGACGATCTCGGCGCCGCAGCGCAGCGCCTCGTCGGAGACGGAGTCGAGGTCGCCGATGATGATGTTCGGCCGGTAGCCGGCCTCGATGAGCGCGTCCGCGCCGCCGTCGACGCCGATCATGACGGGCCGGTACTCGCGGATGTACGGGCGCAGCGCGGCGATGTCCTCGCGGTAGTGGTAGCCGCGCACCACGATGAGGACCTGGCGGCCGTCCATGGGGGTCTTGATCGCGGGGACGCCGACGCCGTCGAGGAGCAGGTCGCGTTCCTCGCGGATGTACTTGAGGGTGTTCTCGGCGAACGCCTCGATCTGCTCGGACAGGCCCGCGCGGGCCTCCTCCATCGCGGCGCGCACGGACTCCTTGTCGAGGAGGGTGCCGATCGCGACCGGCCGGTCGTCCTCGCTGTACATCACGTTGTCCTCGATGCGGACGAACGCGCCTTCGGGCAGCCGCCCTATGACGCCCTGGCCGACGTTGTCGAGGAGGGGGATGCCGGCGGAGACGATGATCTCGGGGCCGAGGTTGGGGTAGCGGCCGCTGATGCTGGCCGAGGCGTTGACGATGGCGGACGGCCGGCAGGCGACGAGCGCCTCGGCGGCAACCCGGTCGAGGTCGACGTGGTCGATGATCGCGATGTCGCCTGGCTCGAGCCGTTTGGTGAGGTTCTTGGTGCGTCTGTCGAGCCTGGCCGCGCCGGAGATGCCCGGGTACTCGGGCATGCGGCGGCGGCGAAGCACGGGAATCCTCATCGCGGTCATCCTGCCATGGGAACAGTCCTGGTCAGCGCGGTACGTGCGGGTGCCGGGCGGTGGTCGCACACGCCGTCGAGTGCCGGTGCAGGGTCGTACCCAACCCGTTATGAGCCCGTGACCCGGGATCGGGAACCACGGCTGGCGGTGGGGTCCGACCCCGGCGGCCGCACCACGGTCGCGGTCGGTCAACGCACGGCGGCGCCGACGAGTGCCCCCGCACCGCCGACGGCTCCGCCGACCTGCTGTTTCCCCGTCAGCGGCCCCGGCCGGCCCGGCCCTTCACGTCGGCCCGCTCCGCCTTGACGGCCTTCGCGGACGCGGCGGTCTCGAGCAGTTCCTCGGCGTGCGCCCGGCCCAGCTCGGAGTCCTCGAGCCCGGCGAGCATGCGGGAAAGCTCACGCACCCGGGCGTCGTCGTCGAGCGCGACCACGCCGGAGCGGGTGACCGTGCCGTCGTTGGACTTCTCCACCACCAGGTGCCGGTCGGCGAACGCCGCCACCTGCGGCAGGTGCGTGACGACGATGACCTGCGCGTTGCGCGCCAGCATCGCCAACCGGCGGCCGACCTCGACCGCGGCCTTGCCGCCCACACCCGCGTCGACCTCGTCGAACACGAACGTCGGCACCGGGTCCGCGCCCGCGAACACCACCTCGACGGCCAGCATGACGCGGCTGAGCTCACCGCCGGACGCGCCCTTGTTCAGCGGCCGCGGCGGCGCCCCCGGGTGCGGGGCGAGCAGCAGCTCGACGTCGTCGACACCGGTCGGCCCGTAGGCGAGCGTGCGGTCGCCGACGGGCAGGCCCTCGGCGTCGTCGACACCGGTGATCGCGACGCTGACCCGCGCGTGCGGCATCGCCAGCGCGCCCAGCTCCCCGGTCACCGCGGCGCCGAACCGGTCGGCGGCGGCGTGCCGGGCCGCGGACAGCTCGGCGGCCAGGTCGGCCAGCTCGGCGCGCAGCGCGTCGCGTTCCGCGGCCAGTTCGCCGACCCGGTCGTCGTCGCCGTCCAGCTCGCCGAGCCGCAGCGCACTGCGCTCGGCCCACGCCAGCACCTCGGCGATGTCGGCGCCGTACTTGCGGGTGAGCCCGGCCAGCGCGGCCCGCCGCTCCTCCGCGAGCGCGAGACGCACCGGGTCCGCGTCCACGCCCGCCGCGTACGACGCCAGCTCGGTCGCCACGTCCGAGACCAGGTAGCCGACCTCGCCGAGCCGCTCCGCGAGCGCCGCCAGCGCCGGGTCGTGCTCCGCGACCGCCTCGACGGCACGCCGCGCCGCCCCGATCAGCGTCACCGCGTCCGGCGCCTCGTCGCCCGTCTCCGGGTCGGACAGCAGCGCCGCGTGGCCGGTCGTCGCCGCCGTGCGCAGCGCGTCCGCGTGCCCCAGCCGCTCGGTCTCCGCGGCCAGTTCGACGTCCTCGCCGGCGCGCGGCGCCAGCTGCTCGATCTCACCGAGGCCGAACCGCAGCAGGTCCGCCTCCTGCGCCCGCTCCCGGGCCCGCGTCGTGATCGTCTCCAGCTCGGCCACGACCTGCCGCAGCCGCTTGTACACCCCCGCGTACGCGGCCAGCGGCTTCGCGACCGACTCCCCCGCGTACCGGTCCAGCGACGCGCGCTGCCGCGCGGGACGCAGCAGCCGCTGCTGGTCGGTCTGCCCGTGCACCGCGATCAGCTCGTCCGCCAGGTCCGCGAGCAGACCCACCGGCGCGGAACGCCCGCCCACGTGCGCGCGACTGCGGCCCTCGGCCGACAGCGTGCGGCTGAGCAGCAGCGCGTCCTCGTCCAGCTCGGCGCCCGCGTCCGCGGCCCGCACGGCGGCCGGCGCGTCGGCCGTCAGCCGCACCCGGCCCTCCACGACCGCGCGGCCCCGCCCGGTCCGCACCAGGCCCGCGTCCGCGCGCCCGCCGAACAACAGCCCGAGCCCGGTGACCACCATGGTCTTGCCCGCCCCGGTCTCACCGGTGACCACCGTGAACCCGGAGGCCAGCTCGACCACGGCGTCCTCGATCACACCGAGGCCCTGTATGCGCATCTCTTCCAGCACGGCGACGACCCTAAGGGTTCTTCGTCCCCGGCACGCCACCGTCCGGGGAAACAGCGGAAACATCGGAACTGTCGGGTACTTCGGTGGAATCCGGGGTATCGTGCGGCCCCCCGCGCCACCCGCGAACCGGCAGCGCGAACTTCGCCACCAGCCGGTTCGTGAACGGCGCCTCGTGCAGGCGCGCCAACCGGATCGGCACCGCGCCGCGCCGCACCTCCACACGAGCCCCCGGCGGCAGGTCGACCGTGCGACGGCCGTCACACCACAGGACGCCCTTCGGCGTCTCGGGCAGCACCTCCACCGCGAGCACCGAACGCGGCGACACCACCAGCGGCTTCGCGAACAGCGCGTGCGCGCTGATCGGCACCATCAGCAGCGCCTCGACCTCCGGCCACACCACCGGGCCGCCCGCCGAGAACGCGTACGCCGTCGACCCGGTCGGCGTCGCGCACACCACACCGTCGCCGCCCCACCGCGACAGGGGACGCCCGTCGACCTCGGTGACCAGCTCCAGCATGCGCTCCCGCGACGCCTTCTCCACGGCCGCCTCGTTCAGCGCCCAGTTCGTGTGCACGACATCGCCGTTGGTGCGCACCACGATGTCGATCGTCATGCGCTCCTCGACCTCGTAGTCGAACCGCACGACCCGCTCGACGACCTCGCCCAGGTCCTCCCGCTCGGCCTCCGCGAGGAACCCGACCCGGCCCAGGTTGACGCCCAGCATCGGCACCCGCGCGTCCCGCACCAGCTCGGCGCCGCGCAGCAGCGTGCCGTCGCCGCCCAGCACCAGGGCCAGCTCGCAGCCCTTCGCCGCGCCCGGCTCGGCCGCCACGACCTCGATGCCGGGCAGCGCCAGCTCCTCGGCCTCCGACTCCAGGACGCGCACCACCAGGCCCGCGGCGACGAGCCGCTCGACCACCAGACGGGCGCTGCGCAGCGCGGCGGGACGGCCCGTGTGCGCGACGACCAGGACCGTACGCCCGCTCCCGCCGCTCATGCCGTCTCCTCGCCCACGCCTGCCGCCCGCCCGTCCGCGCTCGAAGGAACGCGGCCGAGGCCGCGAGGAACACCACCGTGAAAGGCCCGCTGACGCGCCGTCACCACCGCTGTCGGAGCCCATGCCCTGAACACCCGCATCGGGCGACCGTATCGCGTACCCCTGTCATCGCGCGGCGGCCGGGGACGGCAGCCCGGCCCGGCGCTCATTGCGGGCCCTCCTCGACGGCGCGGTCCACCTCGGCGGGATCCAGCGCGGGGGCGCCCCGGCGCATCCACAGGAAGTACTCGACGTTCCCGGACGGGCCCGGCAGCGGGCTCGCGACCACCCCGAGCGCGCCCAGGCCCAGCTCGGCGGCCTGCGCGGCGACGGTACGCACCGCCTCGGCGCGCAGCGCGGCGTCCCGGACCACACCGCCGGAGCCGAGCCGCTCGCGGCCGACCTCGAACTGGGGCTTCACCATCAGAACGAGGTCCGCGTCCTCGGCGGAGCAGCGCACCAGGGCCGGCAGAACCAGGCCCAGCGAGATGAAGGACAGGTCGCCGACGACGACGTCCGCCGCAACGCCGTCGATCTGCTCGAGGGTCAGCTCGCGCACGTTCGTGCGGTCCTTCACCGTGACGCGGTCGTCGCTCTGCAGCGACCAGGCCAGCTGGCCGTACCCCACGTCGACCGCGACCACGTGCGCGGCACCGGCACGCAGCAGCACGTCGGTGAACCCGCCCGTCGACGCGCCCGCGTCCACACACCGGCGGCCCTCCACGACCAGCCCGCGCGGCACGAACGCTGCCAGCGCCCCGGCCAGCTTGTGGCCGCCGCGCGACACGTAGTCCGGATCGGAGTCGTCCTTGCTGACGACGACCGCGGCACTGGTCTCCACCTGCGTCGCCGCCTTCGTCGCGGTCGCCCCACCGACCGACACCCGCCCGGCCGCGATCAGCTCCCCGGCATGCTCACGCGAGCGCGCCAATCCCCTGCGCACCAGCTCCGCGTCGAGCCTGCGTCGTGCCACGTGCCGCCTGCCTTGTCCGTAGTCCGAGTGTCCGACGGTGCGCGGGGGCGCACCGAACGGAATACATCCTCGTACACGGGCGTGACGGGCGCCGCCAACCGGGCGGCGCAGGCACGGCGGGCCGTCCGTCGCCGGGTGGTGCTCGGCGTGCGGCTACAGGGGCGCGACCCGGGCGGCGCGGGCATCACGGGCGGTCCGCCACCGTGCGGTGCAGTGGGTGTGGGCCCGGCCGCACGGGCACAGGGCACGCCGGTCGTGGCGTGGCTGGCCTGGTGCGGCCGTCTGCGGTTCACCGGCCACCGGGACTTCCAGCGGGCGTTCGAGCGCGCTGCGCCGGTCCGAGGTGCCGATGGCTACTCGGCCGGGTCCACCCGCACCCCGAGGTGTCGTACGCGGGTGCCGCGCCGGCGCCGGGCAGAGCCACTTCGACGGCACCGGGCACGGACACGCCCGGGTGACAACCGGCCCCAGCCGGGAGGCGCGTCTCTCCGCACGTTGAGCGGGCAGGGGGGCTCACACCACGCACTCGGACCACCTTCGTCCGAGCTCGCGCGTCAGCGGTCCAGGCCGGTCAGGATCTCGCGGAGTTCGCGGTGGACGTCTTCGTAGACCTCGGCGTGCTGGTCGGTCGCCAGTACGCCGGTCTGGGTGAGGCGGCCCACGGCCTGGTCGACGCCGGCGTCGCCGGTCGGCTCGGGCGGGACGACGTCCAGCGGCTCGACCGCCGCGGGGTCACCCGGGTCGCCCTCGAAGACCATATCCTCGTGCGGCTCGGGCTCGGCCGCCGTGTCCACCGCGTCTGCCGCAGTCTCGGGCGACGGCCCGGTCGGCCCGGCGGGCGGGGTCGGGCGCAGGCCGCCCGGGGGGCCCGGCTTCGGGGCCACGTCCCACACGTTCACTTGCTCTCCTCACACGTCGGCGCTGCCGCGCCTCGGCCCGTCCGCCGTCCAGGATCCCGCCGCGTGCCGTCCGGCCCGCGCAGGCGCACCGCGCGACCGGGCCCGGCGGGGCGGCTACGCGTCGGCGTCGGGCTTCGGCTCGGCGTCCGGCTTCGGCTGAGGGCGCCGCGCCGGGGCCTTCTTCGCGGTGGCCCGCGTGCCGGAGCCGGGGGCGGCGGTCTTCTTCGCGGTGTCCTGCGTGCCCGAGCCCGGGGCGGCGGTCTTCTTCGCGGGGGCCTTCTTCGCCGCCGCGCGCTTGGCCGCCTTGGCCGGGGTCACGGCGCGCTTCGCCACCGGCGCGTCCGCCTCCGGCGCCGAGCCGGCGCGCACGCCCGCGTCCGAAGCCCCGCCGCGCGCCCCCGACTTCCGCACCGGCACGGCCTCGTCGTCCTCGACCGGAACCGCCTGCACACGCGGCGCACGCGCCGGGCGTGCGGGCGCGGACGCCTGCGCGAGCCGGTGCTCGAGGTCGGTCACACGCCGCTCGACGCGCTCCAAGTCGTCGTCCACGCGCCGCACGTCGTCGACCCACGGCCGCAGCCGCCCCATCGCCTTGTCGACCTCGCTGCGCACGACGCCCACCAGCAGGTCGCGGTTCGCCTTCCCCGTCGTGAACAGGTCGTCGGCGACCTGCTGCACGTACTGCGGCACGGCCTGCGCCTGCTGCGCGACCTGTCCCGGAACGTGGTCGAGGTCGACGCCGGCCTTCTCGACGAGTTGCTTGGCCGCCTCGGTCACCCGCTGCACGGTCATCTCGGTCAGACCAGTCGCGATCTGCAGGTAGCTGCGCAGTGCGTCACGCATGTTCCGGCGCCTCCTGGGGCTCACTCGGGCCGACGGCGACCCGCCTTCGCGCGGGGCGTCCGTCTCGACGCTACAGCGTCGGCGCGCCCCGAGCCGCCCGTGACCGCCCGAACGGGGCGGTGGGGTACGGTCGGCAGCGGGCCGGGACCGGAAAGGACACCTCCACTTATGGCGAGCGTCGAGGAATGCCGCAGCGCGCTGGAGCGCCTCTCCGCGAAGCTCGGCGGCGCCGACGGCGACCTGGGGAAGGCCGCACGCCTCGACCGCAGCCTCACCTGCCGGGTCACCGACCTGAAGCTCACGTTCTCCGGGCAACTGCGCGACGGCGCGCTGCACGACATCACCACCGAACCGCCCGCCGGCAAGGCGCAGATCCGCCTAGAGACCACGAGCGACGACCTGCTCGCGCTCGTCGACGGCGACCTCAACTTCGCCTCGGCGTGGGCCCGCGGGCGCGTCAAGCTGGAGGCGTCGATCAAGGACCTGCTGACGCTCCGCAAGCTGATGTAGCCCCGGCCTACACCCCGCGCGTGCTCTCCCACGCCGCGAGCACGGCTGCCGCCGCAGCCTGCACGGGCGTGAGACCCACAACTTCGCGGTCACGCCGCACGCGGAACCGCCGCTTCGCGCGCACCTCTTCCACCAGCGCGTCGACCTGCTGCCCACGCCGCTCCGCCCAGTGCTTCAAGGCCTCGTCGCGGACTTCGACCAGCGCACGCCTCCGGTCAGGCGACCGCGGGACGAACACGCCGTCGGCGGCCGCAACGTGCTCGGCATACCGGTCGCCCCAGAACTCGACCGTCCACCCCGGCCACCGCGACGCCATGTCGTACGCCCCGGCCTGGGCGTCCAGCAACCACCACCCCACCCACCGCCGCGCCGCGTCGACGTGCACCCCGGCACCGACGACGCGGTCGCACGGCGCGTGGTCCTCGGCGTCCGCGAGCTGGTCGAGCAAGGCCGGGCCCAGGGCAATCGGATGGTCATCCGCGTAGACGAGCAGATGACAGCGCCCGCCGACCGTGACCGCGCACAGGTAATCGTCGCCGCCCCAGTCGCCTTCCCAGTCCGCGAGCTCCGCCGCGTCCACCGGCGAGCCGACGTAACAGGACGCGTCGGGATCGCGCACCACCGCCGGGTCGAGCCCCATGTACGTCAGCAAGTCGGCGGGGCCGTCGTGGCCGCAGCGCACCTCCCAGCCCGGCCATGCGGCGCGCAGCAGTTCGAACGCCGCCGCGCGGTGCGGCATCCGGGTGACGGGGCCCTCCCACGCGAACATCAGCAGGACGCGCCGCCGCAGATCGAACAGCGCCGCGGCCTCGCACCACACGTCGTCGCGCCAGTGCGTGCACGCGCTCTGCGCGCGGACGAACGGCAGGACCACGTCAGGTCCGGCCATCAGGTCCAGGTCGATGCCGACCGCGCCGAACCGCGACTCGTGCATCGCGACCGTCCCGTCATCGCCGACGATCACATACATCGCCCAGTCCGCCACCGCGCGACCATCCCACGCGGCCCCATGCGGCGGCGACGGGATATCGCGACCATCCCGACAACAGGTGGCCGGAGGCCGGGGCGGTGGCCAGCACCGCGCCGGGCACGAGCCGCCGCTGGGGCCCGTCGGTCCGTACCTTGACGCTGACTTGCCCGCGGATGCCGTACGCCCGGCCGATCCGGGCAAGGCGAGCAGGCGAGCAGGCGAGCAGGCGAGCAGGCGAGCAGGCGAGCAGGCGAGCAGGCGAGCAGGCGAGCCTACGCCGCCGCGGCCAGCGTTTCCTTGACTGTTTTTACCGCGTGTTCGAAGTCCACGGCCGTCGATGTGTCTGCCGCCGCCCACATGGCTGCGCAGGCGGCGCGGAGGGCGTCGAGGCCGTCGTCGGCGCCGTCGTGGTGGTCCAGCGCCAGTTCGCCGTCGTCGATCCGGGCCGTCCAGGCGCCGCACGTCCAGGCGCCGTCCGGGGACTGCTCGGGGCGCCGCAACTCGTGCAGGAGTGCGCGGAGGTCCGCCGCGATGTAGGTCGGCCTCAGGCCCGGGCCGGCGCCGAGTGCACCTGGGATGTCGGTCACGCCGGTGAGCACGAGCAGGCTGTCGACGCCGCCGGCGACCGCGCCCTCGATGTCGGTGTCCAGGCGGTCCCCCACGACCAACGGTCGGCGGGCTCCAGTGCGGAGCATCGACTCGCGGTGGAGCGGCAGTTCCGGCTTGCCCGCGACGATCGGCTCGGCGCCGGTCGCCGCGCGGACGACCCCGACCAGTGCGCCGTTGCCGGGCGCGATGCCGCGTTCGGTCGGGATCGTCAGGTCGGCGTTCGACGCGAACCACGGCACCCCGGCGCCGACCGCGTACGACGCCTCGGCCAGCAACTCCCAGCCCACCGACGGCGCGAAGCCCTGCACCACCGCCACCGGCCGGTCCGCCGCCGACACCACAGGCATGAGGCCGCGCTCGCGGAGCGCCGCGACCAGGCCCTCGCCGCCGACCGCCAGCACCGGCGCGCCGGCCGGGAAGCGTTCGGCGACCAGCCGGGCGGCGGCCTGCGCCGACGTCACGACGTCCGACGCCTCGGCCGGCACCCCGATCCGGGTCAGGTGCGCCGCGACGGTGTCGGGCGTACGCGAGGCGTTGTTCGTCACGAACGCCAGCGTCATGCCGGCCTCACGCGCCGCCGCGAGGGCGTCCGGCGCGTGCGGCACGGCCTGCTGCCCGGTGTAGACGACACCGTCGAGGTCGAGCAGCGCGACGTCGTACGTGCGCACCGGCACCACCGGCCCCCGGACGCCTGCCTCCGCGTCGGCGAAGGCCCCGGCGTCCGCCGCGCCCGGACCGCTCAGAGCGCCCGCGCCCTCGGAACCGCCCGCCCCCGTGGAGCCTTCCGCCGCCTCCGCGCCGCTGCCCGTGCCGCTGCTCACGCCGGTCGTCCTCCCGCCTCGCCGTCCCCGGGCCGCCTGGCCCCTTCGCGGGCCCGCAACGTCGCGCGGGCCTGGGTCAGCGCCACACGGTAGTGCTTGGTCGCCGGCCGCATCGCCACCGCCAGGGCCAAATGCTCGACCGCGGTCTCGAAGTCACCCAGCCGCGCCGCCGACAGCCCCCACCCGAACTGCGCGTAGTCGTCGGCCGGATCTGACTCGGCGACGGCCCGGAACTCGGCGAGCGCGGCGCCGTGCCGCCCCGCGTCGAACAGCGCCCGCCCGAGCGCCTCCCGCACGCTGCGCGACTCCGGCGCGCCGTCCGCGGCCCGCGCCAGCAACTGCGCGGCCGCCGCCGGATGCCCCGAGTCGAGCAGCGCCATCCCGCGCCGGTACCAGTCGTAGACCTCGCCCTGCGGCGCGCCGCCCGACGCGCCGCCCCCGCCGCCCTGCCCCTCGCCCCCACCGTCTCCCGGCCCGGCGTCCGCGCCCGCCGCGCCACCAGTCCCGAACTGCCCCTGCGGCCCACCCGTCATCGTCCGCTCCCGTCCCGCCGCGTCGGCGACCGTGCCGTGCCCGCCGGGGACCGGGGCGGACCCGCCCCCGAGCCCCCGTCCCACCCGCGCGCGGTCCCGCCGAGCCGAAAGGCGCGGCCCCCGCGCGATCATGGACGTAGCATGCCCGTCATGGACCACGCCGACACGAACGGGCTTGATCTGGCTCCTTTCCGGGGACTGCGCTACGACCCCGCGAAGGTCGGCGACCTCGCCTTGGTGACCTCCCCCCCGTACGACGTCGTCGAACCCGGCGGCATCGGACTGCTGGAGGACGCCGACCCGCACAACATCGTGCGCGTCGTACTGCCCCGCGCCGACGCGTGCGGCGCCGAGGGCCCGTACGCGCACGCCGGCGTCACGTTGCGCACGTGGCTGGCGGAGGGCGTGCTGCGCCCCGACCCGGTGCCCGCCCTGTACGTGTACGAGCAGACCACCGCGACCGCGCACCAGCGCGGCCTCATCGGCGCGCTGGCCCTCGGCGGCCCGGACCACACGCCCGCCACCGCCTCCGAAGGCGCCGCACCCGACCCCGGAGCCGACGGCACGGGCGTCATCCCCGCCGCCCGCAACCCGCACCCGGCCGTGCTGCCGCACGAGGACGTCATGCCGGGCCCGGTCGCCGACCGCACCGAGCTCATGCGCGCGACCCAGGCCAACCCCGAGCCGATCCTGCTCGCCTACTCGGGCGACGGACCGGCCTCGGACGCCGTGGACCGCGCGGCCGCCGCGGGTCCGCCGCTGCTGGACACCCGCACCCCCGACGGCACCGAGCACCGGCTGTGGGCCATCACCGACCCCGCCCAGCTCGCCGCGATCGACGCCGACCTGCGGACCCGGCGCGCGCTCATCGCCGACGGCCACCACCGCTGGGCCGGCTACCGCAGGCTCCGCGACGACGCGTACGCCCTCGGCCGCGGCGCGGGCCCGTGGGACCGCGGCCTCGTGCTGCTCGTCGACACCGCCCGCTACCCGCTGCAGGTCGGCGCGATCCACCGCGTCGTACCGGGCCTGTCGGTCGACGCCGCCCTGGACGGGCTGCGCACGCACGGCCCCGCCGGGTCCGGCGCGTTCCTCGCCCGCCGCGTCGACGACCCGTGGCCGTCCGTGCTGTGGACGCTCGAGCGCGCCGAGGGCCCCGCCTACCTGCTCACCGGCGACAGCGCCTTCCACCTGTTGACCGACCCCGACCCGGACCTGCTCGCCGACGCCGTGCCGTACGACCGCCCGGCGGCGTGGCGCGCCCTCGACGCCACCGTGCTGCACGCCGCGCTGCTCGACCGCGTGTGGCGGGTGCCCGACGACCCCACGCACATCACGTACCACCACGACGCGGTCGCGGCGATACGCGAGGCCCAGCGCACCCACGGCACGGCGCTGCTGCTGCGCCCGGTCACCGAGGGCATCGTCCGCGAACTCGCCGAGCAGGGTGTGCGGATGCCCCGCAAGTCGACGTCCTTCGGGCCCAAGCCGGCCACGGGGCTGGTGCTGCGCAGCCTCGCCCTCGACTGACGGGCCGCGTCTGACGAGTGGTCACAAAGGCCGGTTATCCTGATCACTTGTGACTACTTGAGCACTGGATGTGATCGGATCTGACGTGGCGGCGAGACACCGCACCCCCATCGGCCCGCCTCGCAGCACGGGGGCGAAACGTCGCCCCGATCCCGGGAATCCGCCGCCCCGGCGCCGCGTTTCCCTCCGGCGCGAAGACCGTAGGGGAAGCAACAGCGAGCAAGGAAAGGGGAGCCGCATGCGCGTGTTCCTGGCCGGAGCGACCGGCGCGATCGGCCGACTCATGGTGCCGATGCTGATCACGGAAGGCCACGAGGTCGTCGGCACGTCCCGCACCGACCGCGGCGTCGAAGCCGTCCGCGCGCTCGGCGGGCACGGCGTGCGGGTCGACGCGTTCGACGCCGACGCCCTGCGCAAGGCGGTCGCCGAGGCCGCACCGGACGCGGTCGTCCACCAGCTGACCGCGCTGAACAACAGCACGCCCGCCGAACACGGCCGACTGCGCCGCGAGGGCACCCGCAACCTGGTCGACGCCGCGCTGCTCGCCGGTGTGCAGCGCATCGTCGCCCAGTCGATCGCCTTCACCTACGCCCCGGGCGACACCCCCGCCGACGAGCGCACCCCGCTCGACCTGGATGCCGCGCCCCCGCGCGAGGGCACGGTCGCGAGCGCGCACGCGCTGGAGAGCATCTCTGCCGAACTCCCCCAGCACGTCGTGCTCCGGTACGGCACGCTCTACGGCCCCGGCACATGGTTCGCCCCCGACGGCGGCGCGGCCCGCCTGCTGCGCGGCGAGGCCCTCGACGACACCGAGCGCACCTTCCTCACCGGGCTGGCCGCCGACGACGGCGTCCACTCGTTCGTGCACGTCGAGGACGCCGCCCGGGCCGCCGTCGCCGCCCTGGCCTGGCCCTCCGGCATCGTCAACATCGTCGACGACGAGCCCGCCGCCGCCCGCGACTGGCTGCCCGTGTTCGCCGACGCGGTCGGCGGGACCGCGCCCGAGCCGGCCCCGCCCGGCACCCGCATCGGCTGGCAGCGCGGCGCCGACAACACGTACGCCCGCCGCGGCCTCGGCTGGCAGCCGCTCTTCCCCACCTGGCGCACGGGCTTCTCCGCCGCCCACTGACACGCCACAGCATCGCGGCCGACCCCGACCCCCTACGGCGGAGCCGGCCGCGACGACCCAACGGTCACGTCCGCGTGCGGGCGTGACCCTGCACAGGTCGCCGACGGCTAGGCGACGTCGACCGTGCGGTAGTGCGTCGTCACCCGGCCCTCGTCGTCGACGACGTGGAACGCGAGCCCGGGCGGCGCGTCCAACGACACGTACTCCTCGGACCCGACGGGTGTCTCCCACGGCAGCAGCACCGTCGACACCACACCGGGGGCGACCAGCACCGGACGCCCCGCGAACGTGGTGGCGGCCGCCGTATGCGCGTGCCCGCACACGAACGCGGCCAAGCCCGGGTACCGCCCCGCCAGTTCCGCGAGCCCGTCCGTCTCCCGCAGCCGGATCCCGTCGACGTACGGCACCGCCAGCGGGACCGGCGGATGGTGGAGGCCCACCAGCACCGGCACACCCTCCGGTGTGTCCGCAAGCACGCCCTCCAGCCACGTCAGCGTCGCGGCCTCCAGCCGGCCGTAGTCCTCGCCCGGCACCGACGAATCGCACGGCGCGACGACGAACCGGTCCGTGCGGTGCACCTGGTCGACCGGCGCGACCGCCGCGCCGGCCGAGCCCACCGGTTCGTCCAGCAGGAACTCACGGAACGTCGCCCGGTCGTCGTGGTTCCCCGGGCACACCAGCACCGGGTGCCGCGACGCCATCGCCTTGCGGGCACGCGTGTACTCCGCACCCTCGGCGTGGTCGGCGATGTCGCCCGTCACCAGCACCAGGTCGAGGTCGTACGGCAGCGCCTCCAGGTGGTCGAACACCGCCCGGGTGCGGGCGACGCTGCGCTCCCCCGCGTCGATGTGGACGTCACTGACATGCGCGATCACGATCACGGCCCAAGCCCCTCGCTGTACCCCGCCGGCACCACGTCGCGTACCGGCTCCGGACACCAACCTAAAGAGCATCCGGACCAGTCGTAAGATCCGGTTCCATGCCAGAAGTTTGGTCCAGTTCGTCGATCGACCTGCACGTCGACGTCGCGTCGGGCGGCGCCCGACGCAGCTCCCTCGAGGACGCCCTGCGCCGCTCCGTCCGCGACGGCCGCCTCGCCCCCGGCACCCGCCTGCCCTCGACCCGCGCCCTCGCCCACGAACTCGGCCTGGCCCGCGGCACCGTCACCGCCGCCTACAACCAGCTCGCCGAGGAAGGCCACCTCATCACCCGGCCCGGCTCCGGCACCCGCGTAGCCCCCACGCCCGGGCCGCCACCGCACGCCGCCGCCGCACAGCAACCCGGCACACGCGCCCCACGCACGGCACCCGCGCCGACAGCCGCCGGGGCAGGCATCCCCGGCGCACCCGAGCCCACGCACATGCTGCGGCCCGGCCTCCCCGACATCAGCGCCTTCCCGACCCGCGCCTGGCTCGCCGCCACCCGCCGCGTCCTCACCCAGCGCCGACCGGAGGACGTCCTCGACTGCGGCTCCGCGCAGGGCCGCCCCGAGCTGCGCGCGGCACTCGCCGACTACCTCGGACGCACCCGCGGCGTCCGCACCACCCCCGACCACATCGTCGTCACCACCGGCTACCAACAGTCCGTCACCCTCCTCGCGCAGGCCCTTCGAGCCGCCGGCGCCGACACCGCCGGCTGGGAGGACCCCGGGCACAACCACTTCCGCACCACCGTCGAGCGCGCCGGCCTCCGCACCGCCCCGCTCCCCGTCGACGACCAGGGCGCCCGACCCGACGCCCTCACCGGCCAGGTGCACGCCGCTTTCGTGACACCCGCCCACCAGTACCCGACCGGTGTCCCTCTCCATCCAAAACGAAGACAAGCCCTCTCCGGTTGGGCCCGCACCCACGGCAGCCTCATCGTCGAGGACGACTACGACGGCGAGTTCCGCTACGACAGGCAGCCCGTCGGCGCCCTGCAAGGCATCGCCCCCGACGTCGTCGCCTACTGCGGCACCGCCTCCAAGTCCCTGGCGCCCGCACTCCGCCTCGCCTGGCTCGTCCTGCCGCCGCACCTCGTGCCCGGCGTCGTCGCGGCGAAGGCCGAAACCGACGGCTACACCGAGACCCTCGGCCAACTCGTCCTCGCCGAACTCATCACCACCCACGCCTACGACCGCCACATCCGCGCCTGCCGCCTGCGCTACCGGCGCCGCCGCGAACACCTCCTGGACCGCCTCGCCGCCTTCCCCGACCTCACCCCGCACGGCGTCCCCGCCGGACTCCACGCCCTGGTGACCCTCCCCGCCCACCAACGGGCCGCCGACGAACAGGCCCTCCTCGACGCCGCCGATCACGCGGGCATCGCCCTGCGCGGCCTCAGCGAACTCCACCACCCGGCCACGTACGTCCCCGACCGCTCCGCCGCAGGCCTGCTCATCGGATACGCCGCACCCTCCGAGCACCGCTTCCCTGCGGCCGTCGACGCGCTGTGCGGGCTGCTCGACGGGCAGGGCTACCGCCGCCGGCACAGCGACTGAAGCGACCGAAGCGACTCAAGGAACGAAGTGATTCGAGGAACGACAAAGGGCCGCGGCCCGGCACCGGAGAACCTCCGATACCGGGCCGCGGCCCTTGTCACCTGACTGCTAGATCACCGCTCAGTCGCGCTTGGCGTCCGACGCGGAGTCGGACTCAGCGGCCGGCAGGTCGTCGTCGTCATCCATGTCGTCGTCCGCGAAGACGTCGACCTCGCCGTCGTCCGACGCGTCAGCATCGACCTCGGCGTCGTCCTCGTCCTCGTCATCCTCGTCGACCAGCTCGTCGTCTTCGTCGTCGTCTTCGTCGTCCAGCTCGTCCTCGAGCTCGTCGTCGACCTCGACGTCGTCGTCATCGGCTTCCTCGTCGTACGCGTCGACGAACTCCGACCCGTCCAGCTCGGCGAGCCGGTCCGCCGCACCCGTCGCACCGTCCGAGTCGACGTCGGCCGCACGCGCGAACCACTCGCGCGCCTCGTCCTCACGCCCGACCTCGAGGAGCGCGTCCGCGTACGCGTACCGCAGCCGCGCCGTCCACTCCTTGCTGATCGTCGCGTTGAGCTCCGGCACCTGGAGCGTGACGACCGCGGCGTCGAGCTGTCCCATGTCGCGGCGCGCACCCGCGGCCACGATCCGCAGCTCGATCTGCGTCGCCTTGTCCAGCTCCTTGACCTCGGGCGCGCCCGCCATCTGCAGCGCCCGCTCCGGACGGCCCAGACCGCGCTCGCAGTCCGCCATGACCGCCCAGTGCTCCACCGAACCGGTCATCCGTCGCGCGGCACGCAGCTCCGACAGCGCCTCGTTGTAGCGCCCGGTCATGTACGCGGCGATACCCGCCGCCTCCCGCACCGCCGCCACACGCGACGCCAGCCGCAGCGCGACCCGGGAGTACCGGTACGCCTGCTCCGCGTCCTCGTCGACCAGCCGGCCGACCATGACCAGGTTCTTCGCGACCTCGTCGGCCAGCGTCTTCGGCAGACTCATCAGCTCACGGCGCGCGACCGCGTCCAGCTCTTCGCCGGTCACGTCCTCCGGGATCGGCAGCCGGTCGACCGGCGCGTGGTCGCGACGCTCCCGCTCGTCGTGCGTGAACGGACGACGGTTGCCCCGCTCGCCACCGCGCTCGCTGTCGCGGTCACGGAAGTCGCGCTCCCGGAACGGCGGACGCCGGTCGTCACGCGGCCGGTTGTCCCGGTCGCGGTTGAACGAACGCCGCTCGCCTCCGTCGCCTTCGCGGCGGGGGCCGCGGTCGCCGTACGAGGGACGGCGGTCGTCCCGCGGCGGGTAGGAGCGGCGCTCGCCGCCGCGGTCCTCGCGCGGCCCGGACGACGGACGGCGGTCTCCACCCCGGTCGTCACGCTGGCCGTACGAGGGACGGCGGTCGTCGCCGCCTTCACGACGCGGACCGCGGTCCCCGTACGAGGGACGACGGTCGCCACCACGGTCATCACGCTGCCCGAACGAGGGGCGACGGTCATCACGCTGCTGGTAGGGACGACGCTCGCCGCCACCCGGCGCCTCACGACGCGGGCCGCGGTCGCCGTACGACGGGCGCCGGTCATCCCGGTCGCCGTACGAGGGACGGCGATCGTCGCCGCCCTCGCGACGCGGGCCACGGTCTCCGTAGGACGGACGACGGTCATCGCGCGGCGGGTAAGAGCGACGCTCACCACCACGGTCTTCGCGCGGCCCGGACGACGGACGGCGGTCTCCACCCCGGTCGTCACGATCCCGGTTGAACGGCGGACGACGGTCATCGCCCTCACGACGCGGCCCACGGTCCCCGTACGAGGGACGGCGGTCGTCGCGCGGCGGGTAGGAGCGGCGCTCACCACCACGGTCTTCGCGCGGCTGGTACGGACGACGCTCGCCACCGCGGTCGTCACGCTGGCCGTACGAGGGACGGCGGTCGTCGCCTTCACGACGCGGACCGCGGTCCCCGTACGAGGGACGGCGGTCGCCACCACGGTCATCACGCTGGCCGTACGACGGACGACGGTCATCACGCTGCTGGAACGGACGGCGCTCGCCGCCGCCCTGGCGGTCCCGGTCGCGGTCGCCGTACGAGGGACGGCGGTCGTCGCCGCCCTCGCG
Source organism: Yinghuangia seranimata (assembly GCF_029953285.1). Classification (GTDB taxonomy): domain Bacteria; phylum Actinomycetota; class Actinomycetes; order Streptomycetales; family Streptomycetaceae; genus Yinghuangia; species Yinghuangia seranimata. The sequence continues at coordinate 94,223 of NZ_JASAOI010000068.1, forward strand.
ACGCGGGCCGCGGTCACCGTAGGACGGACGACGGTCGTCACGCGGCGGGTAGGAGCGACGCTCACCACCACGGTCCTCGCGCGGCTGGTACGGACGACGCTCGCCACCGCGGTCGTCACGATCCCGGTTGAACGGCGGACGACGGTCATCGCCCTCACGACGCGGCCCACGGTCCCCGTAGGACGGGCGACGGTCATCACGGTCACGGTTGAACGGACGGCGCTCGCCGCCGCCACCCTGACGGTCCCGGTCCCCGTACGACGGACGCTGCGGACGGTCGCCACCGAACGAACGACGCTCGCCACCGCGGTCGTCGCGCTGCTGGTACGGGCGGCGCTCGCCGCCACCCGAACCGCCCGAGCCACCCGAACCCGAGCCGCCCGAGAATCGACCGCCGCCAGCACCAGGTCCGCGTCGGCCGGCACCCCCCGAGTTCTGCGAGCCACCGGAACGGCGATGCGGTCGCCCCTCAGAGGGATAGGACATGGGATTGACTCCTAAAGGATCATGGATCACTGCGCCACCGACATGGCTGCGATCCCCATTGTCCCGCACTCCCAGGCACCCGGCGCACCGGGAGCGGCATCTCCCGAAGATCCATCGGCCGGCTCCTGTGCGGGACCCAGCGAAAAAGTCCAGAAATACAAGTAAGGGGTTCCACCGAGCGGTGGAACCCCTTACTTTCAAGTAAATTCCGGCGGCGTCCTACTCTCCCACACCCCTTCGAGTGCAGTACCATCGGCGCTGAAGAGCTTAGCTTCCGGGTTCGGAATGGGACCGGGCGTTTCCTCTTCGCCATGACCACCGGAAAACCATC
>NZ_JASAOI010000007.1 GCF_029953285.1 Yinghuangia seranimata
CTACGCCTGCGAGGTGAGCTGTCGGATTCGGGCTGGAGTTGCCCGGCCGTCCCGCGAAACCGGTGTGCTGACACGGTTTCGGGCACGGCTTCACCCCAAGCCGGACCCGGCAAGGCCGGACCGGCGGTACTGCACCTGGTTCCCCCGCTTCTGCCGTGGCTGCTTTCTCAGCTGTCCCGTCCCGGCCGGCGGCAGAACTAGGCGTTCCGGCGGAGAGGGGTTGGCGGGTAGGCCAACGAGCCAGGACGCTAAGTGGCGGTCGCCCGTCAACTCAAGTCCCCGGGCCCGGCCGAGATTTTGCGAACTTTCTCGGCAGTTGATTGATTTTCACGCGCCGTAGCGACCGGCCTACCAGGGCGTCACCTCATCGCGACGCGGCGTCCCCACGGGGCGACGCTCCGCAGGACCGGGCCACGCATCGCAGCCGCGCGGTCATACCCGGTAGCCGGGCAAACGGTGGTTAAAGCTCTCGGCATCTAGGGTTTCAACCATGATCAGCGGGGTGGGAGCACGCGAGCTGTACCAAGACCTGCTCGAGTACGAGGGCACGGAGGCCTACGCCGACGTCGTCACGCCGTGGCTGCACCGGGCCGGGGCCGACTACCGCGCCGGGCTCGTCCCGGCGGCCGCGTGCAGCGGCTGGTGGGCCCGGCCCCACGACGACGACACGCCTCCCCTGGTCCAGGAGCTGTACGCCCTGAGCCGGGTGAGCGAGCTCCTCCTCCTCGGCCGCCAGCCCCACAACGCGGACGTCGCCGAGGCGGACACCGCGAACCTGACACTCGCGGACCCCGAGTACCTCTCCCTGTTCACCGCCCTCGGCATGACCCCGTCCGACAGCCACGGCCCCTTCGACCCGTTCCTCCACGAGATCGTCGACGTCGAGCAGGCCGACGACCCGGACGCCCCGATCGAGGTCACGGAGGCCCTGTGGCCCGGCCTGATGCTCGGCGACCTGCTGTTCTCCCGGGCCGGAGTGCGGGTCCGGGCCGGAGCCGCGTCCGCCGGGCGCGGCGTCGCGGACCGGTCTCCCCTGTACTGGGGCTTCCGGCGCCGCCACCGCCCGACCGTCGACCTGTCGCAGGGCTGGGGCGGCAACTCGCAGTGGCGGACGGCCCTGCGCCTCGACTACCGCACGACGGCCGGCGACCGCCTGAACGTCGCCGGCGACCGCCCGATCGACGGCGACCCGGACCTCCCCCGCAACCACCCGGGCAACCTCAGCCCGGAAGAACGCCTGCTGACCTCGCACGAACGCCGCGACCTCCTCCGCCACCGCACCCTGCTGCGACCCCCGCAAGCCGCCGCCGCGCTGGCGGAGTCCGGCGCCTGGGAGCGGGAGTTCCAGGTCTTCGACTGGCGGCTGCCGCCGGGCGAGGAGTGACCACGTCGAGCCGGTGAGCGGCCAGACGTGCGTGGCTCAACCGTCCGGTGGGTATCGGCGCCGCAACCCTGAGGACGGCAGGGCCCCGTTCCCGTCCGGAACGGGGTCCACCGTGGCGAACACCGCCGTCCCGGTCATCGACATGATCAACACGTACGAGCACCAGGACGCCGAGCGGCTCCTCGCGTCGGTCCGCGACGTCCTGCCGGCGATGAGCGGACTCATCGGCAGAGCGCGGCGCTCGGACGCCGACGTGGTCTACGTCAACGACAACTTCGGGCGCTGGCGCTCCGACCACGCCGAGTTCCTGCGGACGTGCCTGGAGGGGCCGTACGGCGACCTGGTCCGGCCGATCCGACCGGACGAGGACTCCCTGTTCGTGGTGAAGGCCCGCCACTCGGTGTTCTTCCAGACCCCGCTGGGGTACCTCCTGGACCGGCGCGGCGTGGAACGCGTGGTCCACAGATCGCACCACGCGGTTCGTCCGGTGCGGCCCGCGTTCACAGGCGCTCGCTCAGCCGCGTCCGCAGCACTCGTCCTCGCCCGCCGCGGCGGAGCGGACCTTCCCCAGGAGGCGGAGCAGTTCCGCGCGCTCGTCGGGGGTCAGGGTGGAGAACATGCCGCGCACCGCTTCGCGGCGTGGTTCCTCGGCGGCGCGGAGGACCTCGGCGCCGCGGTCGGTGATGGAGACCAGGACGGCGCGGCGGTCGGCGGGGTCCGGGGTGCGGGTGACGAGGCCGTCGCGTTCGAGGGCGTCGACGGCTTCGGTGACGCTGCGGGGGCCGATGCCGAGGCGTTCGGCGATGCCGCCCATGCGGCAGGGGCCGCGGTGCGCGACGACCTTGAGCAGTTTGCCGCGGGACAGGGTGACGCCCGCCGCGCGCATGCTCTCGTTGGCGCGGCGGCGCAGCAGTTTGGCGGTGCCGAAGAACGCGTCGGCGACGTCGCCGGGCTCCGGCGGTCCGGCGTCGGGTGTGCCGGCGTCCGTCGCAGCGGTGCTCTCGTCCACGGCCATCCCTCGATAAATATTGCTGAGGTACCTCAATATCTGGTACCTCTTAGACCGGCCACCTTAGCCGACGCGGCGCGCCGGCTCCATCGGCCTCTCGAAAACGCGCGTCCCGAGGACGCGCATCCCGAAAACGCCCCCTTCGAAAGGCGCCCGCACGCATGGCGACACCTTCCACCGACCGTCCCGACCGCGACGGCCCGCAGGGCACGACCGCCGAGGTCGTCCGGGTCGAGCGCATCACCCCGCACATGATCCGCGTCGTCCTCGGCGGCCCCGGCCTGGCCGGGTTCGACCCGGGCTCCTACACCGACGCGTACGTCAAGCTCCTGTTCCCGGCCGAAGGCGCCGTGTACCCGGAGCCGTTCGACATCTCCCGCATCCGCGCCGAGCTGCCCCGCGAGCAGTGGCCCCGGCCGCGCACCTACACGGTGCGGCGCTGGGACCCGGTCGCGGGCGAGCTCAGCGTCGACCTCGTGCACCACGGCGACGAGGGCCTGGCCGGCCCGTGGGCCGCGCGCGTCCAGCCCGGCGACACCGCGCACCTCCTCGGCCCGGGCGGCGGCTACTCCCCCGACCCGCAGGCCGACTGGCACCTGCTCGCCGGTGACGAGAGCGCGTTGCCCGCGATCGCCGCATCGCTCGAGCAACTCCCCTCCGGCACGCGGGCCTTCGTCTTCGTCGAGGTCTCCGGGGCGGACGACGAGCAGAAGCTCGACACCGCCGCCGACGCCGACGTGACGTGGATCCACCGCGGTGCCGCGCAGCCCGGCGAGCCGCTCGTCCAGGCGCTCACCGCCTGGGAGTTCCCGTCCGGCACCCCGCACGCGTTCGTGCACGGCGAGGCCGGCGCGGTCAAGGAGCTGCGCCGTCTGCTGCTCGTCGAGCGCGGCGTCCCGCGCGACCGCCTGTCGATCTCGGGCTACTGGCGCCTGGGCAAGGACGACGAGGGTTGGCGCGCCATCAAGCGCGACTGGAACCGCCAGGTGGAGGCGGAGCAGGGCTGACCCCCGCGGGCGGCGACGCGTCGCCCGCGAGGCGTGCCTCGAGCTTCTTGCCCTCGATGTCCGGGTCGGGCACGTACTTCTCGTACCACTCCGGGTGGTACCAGAGCCTGCGCCCGACGAGCGCCATGACCGCCGGCACGACCGTCAGGCGCACGATGAACGCGTCGAGGAACACGCCCGCCGCGAAGCTGAAGCCGATGGCCTTGATGGTCGGGTCGTCGGTGAACATGAACGCGACGAAGATCGAGAACATGATCAGCGCCGCGGCGGTCACCACGCGGGCCGACAGCGCCGTCCCGCGCTCGACGGCGCCGCGCGCGTCGTCGGTGGAGCTGAAGTCCTCCTTGATGCGCGAGACCACGAACACCTCGTAGTCGCTGGACAGTCCGAAGATGATCGCGAGCATGATGATCGGCAGGAAGCTGATCGTCTCGCTCGGCGTGATGTCGAAGAGGTTCTTGCCCCAACCCCACTGGAACAGGGCGACGGTCGCGCCGAACGCCGCCGCGACCGACAGCAGGAACCCGAGGATCGACTTGATCGGCACGAGGATCGTGCGGAACGCGAACGTCAGCAGGATGAAGGCGAGTCCGACGACGACGGCGAGGAACACCGGTAGCGCGTCGGCGAGTTTCTGCGACACGTCGATGTTGGACGCCGTGCTGCCGCCGACCAGCACCGGCGCCCCCACGGCGTCCTCAATCGTGGCGCGGTTGTCGCGGATGTGGTGCACCAGGTCGGCGGTGGCCGGGTCGTCGGGGCCGGTGGTCGGGATGACGCGGACGACCGCGATCTGGTCGGTCGCCGCCAGCGGCGCCGCCGACGCCACGCCGTCCTGCTTGGCGAGCGCGCCGGTGAGCTGCTGCACCGACGCCTGCGAGACACCGGCGTTGGCGACGACCAGCAGCGGCCCGTTGTAGCCCGGACCGAAGTGCTCGCTGGTCAGGTCGTACGCCTTGCGCTGCGTGTTGTCGGTGGGCTTGGACGCGCCGCTGGGCAGCCCCAGCTCCATGTCCTTGGCCGGGATCGCGAGCAGCACCAGCACCCCGATGCCGACGCACATCACGGGGATGCGGTGCCGCACGACGAACCGCGACCAGCGGGCGCCGAACGTCCGCTCGGGCTCCATCGCGCTGGTCTTCGCGACCTGTTCGTGGTGGCCCGGCCGCAGCCGCGTGCTGACGAACGAGGTCAGCGTGGTGCCGGCGAAGCCGAGGATGGCGGGCAGCAGCGTCAGCGCCACGAGCAGGGCGACGGCGACGGCCGCGGCGGCGCACAGCCCCATCACGGTCAGGAACGGGATGCCCACGACCGACAGGCCGCACAGCGCGATGATCACGGTGAGCGCCGCGAACACGACCGAGCTGCCCGCCGTCCCGACCGCGAGGGCCGCGGAGTCCTCGACCGGCATGCCGCGCAGCAGCTGGTTGCGGTGCCGGAACAGGATGAACAGCGCGTAGTCGATGCCGCAGGACAGGCCGAGCATGATCGCGACGGTGGTCGACGCGGACGCGATGTTCACGACCGCGGCCAGCGCGGTCACGCCCATCAGCGAGATGAGCACGCCGATGATGGCCGTGGCGATCGGCACGCCGGCCGCGACGACCACGCCGAAGGTGATCATCAGGATGACGAACGCGATGACCAGGCCGACGATCTCGGGGATCTCGGACGGGGTGATCCGCCACCCGGGGAACACGCTGCCCGAGTACTCGACCTGGACCCCGGCGTCGCGCGCGGGCTTGAGGGCGGTCTCCAGCGCGTCGAGGCTGGCGTCCTTCACGTCGGCCGGCTGCGCCGTGTACTGCACGAAGGCGAGCGCGGCGCGGCCGTCCGGCGAGACGCCCTGCGCGGTGTAGGGGTCGGACACGGTGGCGACCTGCGGAACCTTCGGCACCTGCGCGAGCGCGGTCTCGATTCCCGTGCGGTAGTTCTGGTCGTTGATGTTCGCGCCGCTCGGCACCGCGAAGACCACCTGTGTCTGGCCGCCGGCGAGGGCCGGGAGCTTCTGCTCCAGGACGTCGGTGGTCTCCTGCGACTCGGTTCCCGGGATGGTGAAGGAGTCGTTGGTCTGGCCGCCGCTGACGGTCGCGGCCACGATCGCGCCGACGGCGATCAGGAGCCAGAACCCGAGGACCCAGCGGCGCCGCCGGAACGCCCACGTGCCGAGGCGGAACAGATAGGTGGACACCCGGATCCCCTTCACACCTGCACCCGCGAGGCGTGGCGGGGGGCCCGCCCGGCGTGGTCGCGAACACGATCGTCCGATGAGCGGACTTATCGATCCTTCGCGGCCGGGACGGTCGCGCGGCCGAGGCACGCCGCGCCGCGACGGCGCGTTCAGCCGTACGGCCGAGCGGGAGCGGTCAGCCGGCGGCCGGCCGCTCCTCCGCCCCGCGCGTCGCGCGCTTGAGCAGCAGCTGGGCGACGACCTCGGTGCCGGGGCCGATACGCCCGCCGGGGCCGGGAAGCTGGTCGGTGTTGTGCGGGGTCAGCTCCTCGCCGCAGTGCGCGCAGGCGGCGACGGCGTGGGTGTCCTGGCCGCAGGACTCGTGGTGGATGCGCGCGGGCGCGCCGGCCGTACCGGCGTACCAGCGGTCGCCCCAGTTCATGAGCGCGAGGAGGACGGGGAACAGCTCCTCGCCCTTCCGCGTCGCCCGGTACTGCTCGCGCGGCGGGTGGTCCTGGTAGCGCTCGCGCTCGAGGACGCCCTCCTCGACCAGGCGGGCGAGCCGTGCGGCGAGCACCTTGCGCGAGATCCCGAGGTCGCGGGCGAGGTCGTCGAACCTGCCGACGCCCAGCAGGACGTCGCGCATGATCAGCGCGGTCCACGCGTCGCCGAACAGGTCGGTGGCGCGCGCGATCGAGCAGGCCACGTCGGCGAGGGAGGTTCGCGTCACCCGACCACCCTACTGACGGTTCCCTCGAGAGACTATCCGCGTCGGGTTCAGCGCTTGCGCTTGCCGCCGCGTCAACTCCTACGGTCGTGTGTGTGGCCGGAAAGACCGGCCGGGCGATAGGAGGCAGGCGATGGCCTGGTCGATCGCGGATGTCGCCCGGATGTCCGGGGTGACGTCCCGGACGCTGCGGCACTACGACGAGATCGGGCTGCTCGCGCCTGCGTGGATCGGGAGCAACGGCCACCGCTACTACGAGGAGGGCCAGCTGCTGCGGCTGCAGCAGATCCTGCTGATGCGGGAGCTGGACCTGGGGCTGCGCGAGATCGCGGCGGTCCTCGACAGCCAGGCTGACCCGGTCGCCGTGCTGCGCGAGCACCACCGGCGCCTGCTGGCGGAGCGGGACCGGCTCGACACGCTGGCGCGCACGGTCGGCCGCACCATCGCCGAACTGGAGGAACGGAAGGACGAGGGCGACATGGCAGGGATCACCAGGCCGGAGAACCTGTTCGAGGGCTTCGACGCCTCGCGCTACGAGGCCGAGGCGCGCGAGCGGTGGCCGCAGGAGTACGAGCGGTCCCGGCGGTTCACCGAGACGCTCACCGCCGAGGACCAGGAGCGGATGCAGCGCGAGACGACGGCGCAGATGATCCGCATGGCGGAGTTCATGGTGGCCGGCACGCCCGTCTCCGACCCGGCGGTGCAGAGCGAGGTCGACGCCCACTACCAGGGCGTCAGCAGGTTCTGGACGCCGAACGCGGCCGCCTACAAGGGACTGGGTCAGATGTACGTCACCGACCCGCAGTTCCGTTCGGCCTACGACCGGGTCGCCGCCGGGCTCGCCGAGTACCAGCGCGACGCGATGACCGCGTACGCCGATACCCGGCTGAGCTGACCGGCCACCCCGCTGCCGGGGGCTGCAGACCCCGGCAACGCGGATGTGTGCACCGACCGTCAGACCGCCGCGGCGCGCGGCTCGCGGTCCAGGGCGGTGCGCAGCCGCCGGAGGACGGCGGCGAGCAGCCGGGAGACGTGCATCTGGGAGATGCCCAGGCGTTCGCCGATCTGGCGCTGGGTCAGGTCGTCCCAGAAACGCATGCGCAGGATCGTCTTGTCGCGTTCGCTCAGCGTCGCCAGCAGCGGTGTCACGGAGACGCGGAAGTCGACCAGGTCCAGCGCGCGTTCGTCGCCGCCGATCCGGTCGGCGAGCGGGGCGTGCGGGGCGCCGCCCGGGCGCATGGCGGCGGCGTCGAGGGACTCGACGTTGTACGCACGGTCCGCGTCGCGGGCCTTGCGCACGTCGGCGGTCGACATGTCGAGTCGCTCGGCGATCTCCTGCTCGGTGGCCTCGCGGCCGAGGTGCTGCTGGAGGTCGTCGGCGGTGCGGGTGACGGCGAGGAAGCCCTCCTGCTGTCCGCGCGGGACGTGGAGGGGCCAGCCTGTGTCGCGGAAGAACCGTTTGATCTCCCCCGCGATCGTGGGCACGGCGAACGCGACGAACTCGTTGCCGTGGCCGGGGTCGTACGCGTCGACGGCCTTGATGAGGCCGACGACGCCGGTCTGGACGACGTCGGGGTACAGCTGGCGGCCGCGGTAGCGGCGTGCGAGGTGGCGGACGAGGGCGATGTTGGCGTCGACGATCTCGGCCCGGACCCGGCTGTGCTCGGCGGTGCCCTGGTCGAGCCCGTGCAGGCGGACCAGCAGGCGCCCGGTGCGGGCGCGGGCCTCGGCGGTGCCGGAGCGCGGGGTCAAGGGCGTGGCGGACATGGAACGGGGAGTCACTGTGGGCTCCTTCCGATTCCGAAGTCCCACGGGGCGCGCCGGAGGCGGTGTCGCTCGCGCGTGCACCGCGTGCCGGATCACGGCCGCCGTGGGAGACCCCGCGTGCGCCCGGCGTCTTCAGGCGGGGCGGGACCCGGCACCGTGCGGGTGCCTTGGCGGACGGCGTCATGTGCCGCCCTGGCCGCGGGCACCCTGCAAGGGCCCCGCGGCCTCCGCTCTTCGCTACCCGGTGCCGGGGGATGAAACCGCCGATGTGCAACAGCCCGTCGGGCCGGGACGTTTCAGGTTCCGAGGACGGGTAGCAGCTGAGCGTCCCAGTCGTGTGCAGAGACGTCGCAAGCCGTCTCAGCCGTCCGAAGCCATCCGAAGCAGCGCTGGCCGCGATCCACGCCGCGGCCCCGCTGTCCCCGTCCCGAATGACTGGGTTGCGTCCGGGACGGCCCGGCCCGCGCGGGGTTTCCCCCCGAGCGCCACCCTGAAGGCGCTGCTCCGCGCGGGTCCTTTACGTGCGCTCCCCCGCTGCTGCCTCATTCCGCGCGGGCCCTCATCAGGGCCGGGAGGACGAGCCAGCACACCACGAGCCAGAAGGCGACGACCCCGGTGATGATCGCCGCAAGGGTGTTGTCGATCGCGACCCGCAGCAGCAACAGCAGCGAGCAGGCGACGGTGCACGCCAGCAGCACGATGCCGAGGACGACCATCCATGTGGCGGTGTGCACGAGCCGGGGCTTGACGCGCTTTCCGGACACGGCGACGTGGCAGGCCACGATGCTGACCAGGGCGCCGGTGGACGCCGCCCCCAGCACGACGGCGGCGACGTACAGCCCGCGGTCCACGTCGCCCAGCGTGCCGAACCGCTGCGTGAACACCACGCTCAGCAGGAAGCCGAACAGGATCTGCGCGCCCGTCTGGACGACGCGGACCTCTTGGAGGGTCTCGTTCCACCGCCGGTCGGCACGCTGGTCGGGCGTCTCGTTCCGGCCGTCCGGCCGCTCGTCGCGCGGCCCGGAGCGCTCCGGCTGCCCTCCACCCATGGCGCGGTTCCTCCTCACGCGGCCCGGGGCAGGACCTGTTCTCCGTAGAACGCGAAGAACTCGTGGTCCTGCGGGCCGATCTGGCCGACGTAGACCTCGTCGAAGCCCGCGTCGGCGTAGGCGCGCAGCGCGGTGACGTGGGCGTCGACGTCGGGGCCGCACGTGAAGGCGTCGGCGATCATGTCCTCGGTGACCAGCTCGCAGGCCTGTTCGAAGTGCCGCGGGGTGGGCAGGATCTGCGCGAGTTCGCCGGGCAGCGCCTCGCTGGGCCACAGCCGGTGGGCGGTCGTGACGGCCTTGTCGCGGTCGTGGCCCCAGCAGACCTTGAGGCCGCCGATGACGGGCTTGTCCCCTCCCCCGCTGTCGCGGAAGGTCCACACGGCCTCGGCGTCCGGCTGCATGGTCACGAACCCGTCGCCTATGCGCGCGGCGAGGGCCAGCGCGTCGCCGCCGAACGCCGAGACGTACACGGGTATGTGCTCGGTCGGTGCGGTGTAGAGGCGGGCGTTCTCCACGGTGTAGTGCTCGCCGCGGTGGTTGACGACGTCGCCGCCGAACAGCTCGCGCATGACCCCGACGGCCTCCTCGAGCATCGCGGCGCGTACGTCGAACGGCGGCCATGGCGCGCCCGCGACGCGCTCGTTGAGAGCCTCGCCGGTGCCGACACCGAGCCGGAACCGGCCACTGGTGAGAACGCTGGCGGTCGCGGCGGCCTGCGCCGTGACCGCCGGGTGCATGCGGACGGTCGGGCAGGTGACCAGCGTGGTGACGGGCAGCGTCGTGACCTGCGACAGCGCGCCGATGACCGACCACACGAACGGGCTGCTGCCCTGGGCGTCGTTCCAGGGGTGGAAGTGGTCGGAGATCGCGAGGCGGGTGAAGCCGGCCCGCTCGGCGAGCCTGGCCTGCTCGATCAGCTGGGCGGGGGTGAACTCCTCGGAGGAGAGGAAGTATCCGTAGGCGGTCATGGTCGGGACTCCCATGGTCGGGGGCGGTCATCTCCGGTCGGTCCGGACCGGCTGGTCGGTCTGCTCGGTCTGCTCGGTCTGCTCGGTCCGCCCTGTGCGGCCGGCGTGGTCGGCGTCGTCGGTGCCGTCGGTGCCGTCGGTGTCGTCGGCGTCGTCGGTGCCGTCGAGGCGGACCGCCGTCTCCAGGAACAGCGCGTGCACGAAGGCCTGCGGGAGGTTGCCGCGCGGCTGCCGTTCGGTGACGTCGTACTCCTCGGTGAACAGCCCCGCGGCACCGCACGCGGCCCGGTTGCGTTCGAACGCGCGGGCGGCGGCGGTGTGCCGCCCCCGGTGGTGTTCGGCGAGCGCGAGCATGAACCCGCACAGCAGGAAGGCGCCTTCGGCCTCGTCGAGCGGCTTGTCGTGGTGCCGGAACCGGTAGACGTAGCCGTCCTGCGTCAGTTCGGCGCGCACGCGGGCGACGGTCGCGGCCAGGTGCGGGTCGTCGGCGGGGAGGCCGAGGCGTACGGGCGGCAGCAGCAGCGCGGCCTCGGCGCGCGGGTCGTGGGGGGCGCGCCGCCACGAGCCGTCGGCGTGGAGGGCGTCGCGCTCGGCGGTGCGCAGCATGAGCGCGGCCAGGTCCCGCCACTGCCGCCGTTCCGCGGCGGGCGCGTCCGCGGCGAAGGCGTCGGCGAACGACCGCAGTCCCGCGGCGGCGGCGAGCCGGGAGTGCGTCCACGCGGCGGGTTCGAGCTCCCAGATCCCGGCGTCGGGTTCGGTCCAGCGCTCGGTGACGGCCGCCGCGCAGGCGTGGGCCGCCTTCCGGCCGTCGTCGTCGAGGACGTCGTACCGGCGGGCGGCGGCGAACAGTTGCAGGGCCTCGCCGAAGGTGTCGAGCTGGAACTGGTGCCCGGCGCGGTTTCCGACGAGCCGGCCGCCGCCGGGGTAGCCGGGCAGGCCGATGCGGCGTTCGTCCGGTACCGGTCCGCCGCTGACGGTGTACGCGGGGCGCAGCGCGGGCCCGTCGGCGAGGACGCGTTCGGCGACGAACCGTACGGAGCTCTCCAGCAGCGGGTGGGGGCCGTGGGCGGCGACGGCGATCCCGGCGTAGCACTGGTCGCGGATCCACGCGTAGCGGTAGTCGTAGTTGCGGTCGCCGCCTTCGAACTCGGGCAGTCCGGTGGTCGCGGCGGCGACCATGCCGCCGGCCGTCGAGGTGAGGCCGTGCAGGACGGCGTACGCGTGGGCGGCGTCGCGCGGTGCGGCGGTGTCGCGGCAGTCGGGGACGGCGCGGCGCCAGGCGGCGGCGGTGGCGCCCCACAGCTCCGCGGCGTCGGGTGGGCGGTCGAGGGCGTGGCCTTCCGCGGCGATCTCCAGGACGAGGTCGCGGTGTTCGCCTTCGTCGAGGCGCAGCCGCGCGTGCAGCGCCGCGTCGCGGTGGCCGTCGGCGGTGCGCGGCCGGGCCTCAGGGATGCCGGTGAGCCGCCAGGACAGGCCGCCGCACCCCCACGTCCACGTGCCGTCGTCGTGGCGGGTGAGGTCGTGCGGACGTTGCGTGCCGAAGCCGGCCCGCGGGGTGACGTCGACGCGCAGGTCGGCGGGGCGGTGTTCGGCGTGGACGCGGCGCAGCAGCACGAGCCGGCGCGGGTCGGCGGGGAGGGCGAGCGCGTCGCGGCAGTCGACGAGGCCGCCTCCGACGCGCATGCGTTCGTGCCAGATCAGGGTGCCGGGCTCGTACGTGCCTGATGCGACGTACCAGGGGTCGGCGGGGGCGATGCGGTAGCCGCCCGGGCCGCCGAGGAGGCCGTCGCAGACGGCGTCGCCGTCCCAGCCGGGGGCGCACAGCCAGGCGACGCCGCCGTCATGGCCGATGAGCGCGCCGCGTTCGCCGTCGGCGATGAAGGCGTAGTCACGCAGGCTCGCGGGGCGCGCCGGCGCACGGCTGTCGTGCGGTTCGGCGCGCGGCTCCCGCGACGGTTCGGACCGGTGGGACACCTGCGCCTCCTCACGGCCGGCCTGGCGGCGCGTACGCACCCGTCTGCGGCTACCCGGCTCGACGTCCGGGACACGTGGTGCGGGCGGGCCGGGGGTTTACCTCGATGCCGTGCGGCTAGCGGACGGATATGAGGACGCGTGGCCGTCACCCCCGGACGGTCGTCATCACCGGTGCGAGCGGTGGGGTCGGCCGTGCCGTCGTGCGTCGGTTCGCCGTGCGTGGCGACCGCCTCGTGCTGGTCGCGCGCGGAAAGACGGGCCTGGACTCGGCGCTCGCCGACGCCCGGGCGGCCGGCGCGGAGGCGATCGCGGTGCAGGCCGACGTCGCGGACCCGGCCGCGGTCGAGGCCGCGGCGGTCGCGGCGGAGGCGGCGTTCGGCCCGATCGACGTGTGGGTCAACAACGCGTTCGTGGGGGTGTTCGCGCCCTTCACGCAGGTGACCGCGGTCGAGTTCAAGCGCGTGACCGAAGTGACCTACCTGGGCTACGTCTACGGGACGCAGGCGGCGTTGCGGCGCATGCTGCCGCTGGACCGCGGCACGCTGGTGCAGGTGGGTTCGGCGATCGCGTACCGCGGCATCCCGTTGCAGTCGGCGTACAGCGGTGCGAAGCACGCGATCCAGGGCTGGCACGAGGCGCTGCGCTGCGAGCTGCTGCACAGCGGCACGAACGTACGCTCGACGATGGTGCAGCTTCCGGCGGTCAACACGCCGCAGTTCGACTGGGTGCTGTCGCGGCTGCCGCGCCGCGCGCAGCCGGTGCCGCCGATCCACCAGCCGGAGATCGCGGCGCGGGCGATCGTGTACGCCGCCGACCACCCGGAGCGCCGCGAGTACTGGGTCGGTGCGAGCACGGCGGCGACGCTGGTGGCGAACGCCGTGGCCCCGGGCCTGCTGGACCGCTATCTCGCGCGCACGGGCTTCGCGTCGCAGCAGACGGACGAACCCCGGGACGGGGACGATCCGCGCGGCAACCTGTGGTCGCCTGCGGACGAGTACCGGGACCACGGCGCGCACGGCCGGTTCGACGACCAGTCGCAAAAGCGGAGTGCGCAGCTGTGGGCGTCGCAGCACCACGGGGCGCTGGCCGCGACGGCGCTGCTGACGGCGGTCGGCGGCGGTGTGCTGTGGCGGCGGCGCGGGTGACCTGAGTCCGACCTGCCGCGGCGCCGTGGTGTGGCGGCGGCGGTGTGACGGCGGAAGTGTCAGGCGACGCGGTACGGCTCCGCGTCCCCCTCCTTGAGGGTGAGCCCGTGCCCTGGCGCCCCGGACGCCCCGGGGACGACGGCGCCGCCGACGGTTTGGAGAGCGCCGCTGAAGAGCCGTTCCTCGACGCGCAGGTGGTCGTGGAACCACTCCAGGTGCCGGAGGTTCGGCACGGCGGGGCCGATGTGGGCGTGCACGTTCGGGGCGCAGTGCGCGGAGACCTCGAGCCCGGCGGCGCCGGCGACCGCGGCGGCGCGCAGCCAGCCGGTGTATCCGCCGCAGCGGGTGGCGTCCGCTTGAAGGCAGTCGACCACGTCGGCGAGGGCCGCGAACTGGTAGGGGTCGTAGGCGTATTCGCCGGCGGTGACGTCGGGCCGTACGCGGTCGCGGACCTCGCGCAGCCCGGCCAGGTCGTCGGAGGAGACCGGCTCCTCGAACCACACCACGTCGTCGTCGGCCATGGCGTCGGCGACGCGGACGGCCTGCTTGCGGCCGTAGCCTCCGTTGGCGTCGACGTACAGCTCGGTGTGCTCGCCGACGGTGTTCCGGACCAGGTGGACGCGGTCGAGGTCGCGCTGTTCCGCACGGCCCCAAGCCTCCCCGATCTTGATCTTGACGCGGGTGTGGCCGGCGTCGAGCCAGCTGCGGGCCTGCTTCTCGGTGCGCGCGTCGTCGTAGGTCGTGAACCCGCCGCTGCCGTACACGGGAACGTCTCGCGGCGCGCCGCCGAGCAGCGCGACCAGGGACACGCCGAGCAGCCGGGCCTTGGCGTCCCATAGCGCGAGGTCGACGGCGGAGACGGCGCCCGCGGCCAGGCCGGGGCGTCCGGCGTTGCGCAGCGCCCGGCGCAGGGCCTCGTGGGCGCCGGCGGTGTCGAGCGCGTCGCGGCCGCGGACGATCGGGGCGAGTTCGTCCCGGACGACCGCGACGGTCGCGGGTGCGCCGTAGGTCCATCCGGTGCCGTGCACGTCGCCGCACCGGACCTCGACGAGCACCAGCGTGGTGTGGTCCCAGGCCAGGGTGCCGTCGGCCTCGGGGCCGTCGGTGGAAACAGTGAACGCCCGGGTGCGCACGTCCCGTACGGCGGTGTCGGACGCGGTCACTGTCCTCCTGCTCCTCCTGCTCTTGGTTTCCGTCATGGGCGACGCGCCGGCCCGCCGCCAGATGGCCGCCGTGCCGGGCGGGTCGGCGCGTGTTCGGGGCGCTCACCGGTGCGCGTGCGAACCTCCGTGCGCGTGCGGGCGCTTGCCGCCGGGCAGGAAGTCCTGGAGCTTGGCCATGAAGCCCTGCTTCACCATCGAGGCGCGGTCACTGTCGCCGCGCAGCACGGCCTCTGCGGCCGCCTCGATCTGGTCCCAGGTGGCGTGCGGCGGGATCGGCGGGACGGCCGGGTCGGTGCGGATCGCGAGGACGCACGGGCGGTCGGCGTGCAGCGCCTGCCGCCACGCCGGTTCGACCGCGCCGCGTTCCTCGGCCAGGAAGCCGCGCAGCCCGATGGCGGCGGCGAAGTCGGCGTAGGGCACCGGCGGCAGCTCCTGCGAGGGCAGGAACTGCGGGGCGCCCTGCATGGCGCGCATCTCCCACGTGACCTGGTTGAGGTCGCGGTTGTCGAGCACGCACACCACCAGGCGCGGATCGGCCCATTCCCGCCAGTACTTGGCGACGGTGATCATCTCGGCGAGGCCGTTCATCTGCATGGCGCCGTCGCCGACGAGAGCGATGACCGGGCGTTCCGGGTGGGCGAACTTGGCGCCGATCGCGTACGGGACGCCCGGCCCCATGGTGGCCAGCGTGCCCGAGAGGCTGCCGCGCATGCCGCCGCGCATGCGCAGGTGGCGGGCGTACCAGTTGGCGGCCGAGCCGGAGTCGGCGCAGATCATCGCGTCGTCGGGCAGCATCCGGTCGAGGGCGTGGACGGCGTACTCGGGGTTTATGGGATCCGCGTCGACATCGGCGCGGCGCTCCATGATCTGCCACCAGCGTTCGGCGTTGTCGCACACGGTGCGCTGCCAGGAGCGGTCCTCCTTGCGGACCAGCATCGGCAGCAGCCGCCCCAGCGTCGCGGCGGCGTCGCCGACGAGGTTGACCTCGAAGGGGTAGCGCAGGCCGACCATGAACGGGTCGGCGTCGATCTGCACGGCGCGGGCCTGGTCGAACTCGGGCAGGAACTGCGTGTAGGGGAAGCTGGATCCGATGGTCAGCAGGGTGTCGCAGTCGCGCATCATCTCGTACGAGGCGCGGGTGCCCAGCAGGCCGATGGAACCGGTGACGTACGGCAGGGTGTCCGGCAGGACGTCCTTGCCGAGCAGCGCCTTGGCGACACCGGCGCCGAGCCGTTCGGCGGTCTCCTCCACGAGTGGGCGGGCGTTGCGGGCGCCCTGGCCGACCAGGATCGCGACCCGCCGCCCGGCGTTGAGGACCGCGGCGGCGCGGCGCAGGTCGTCGTCCGAGGGCACGGGCGCGTAGTGCGGGACGCCGAGGCTCGACGGCACCATCTTGAAGGCGTGCGCGGGCGGTTCGTAGTCGAGGTTCTGGACGTCGGCGGGGACGATGACGGCGGTCACGGTGCGGCGGGCGTACGCGGTGCGGATGGCCCGGTCGAGCACGTTGGGGAGTTGCTCGGGGACGGTGACCATCTGGCAGTACTCGGAGGCGACGTCCTTGAACAGGCTGAGAAGGTCGACCTCCTGCTGGTACGAGCCGCCCATCGCGCTGCGGTCGGTCTGCCCGACGAGGGCGACGACCGGCACGTGGTCGAGCTTGGCGTCGTAGAGGCCGTTGAGCAGGTGTATCGCGCCGGGGCCCGACGTCGCGGCGCAGACCCCGACGCGTCCGGAGAACTTCGCGTAACCGACCGCTTGGAAGGCCGCCATCTCCTCGTGCCTGGCCTGGATGAACCGGGGTTGGTCTTTGGCGCGGCCCCAGGCGGCGAGGAGGCCGTTGATGCCGTCGCCGGGGTAGGCGAACACGTACTGGACGTCCCATTCGCGCAGGCGCCGCAGCAGATAGTCGGAGACCTTCGCGGACAAGGAGACCGCCCCCTTCGATTTGTGCGAGGTACGTGCGAATCGGCGTCGGGGCCGCGGGCAGCCAGACGGCCGCGATGGGCTCCCTTCGTGGGGCGGCTAGCCGGATTCGGGCGGGGGAAACATGGGGGCCGGCCGCACCGTTCCGGACCGGGCTTGTGGTGGTGGCCTCGTGCTTTGTGCTGCACCGTTCCTGGCCTGGTTTTCGGCGGTGGCCTGACGCCCCTCCCGCCTTTGGATTTTCGCGCGGACGGCCCGCGCGTCAAGGCGCGTTGTCGCTGATGCGGGTCAGGTGACCTGTCTTGGCTTCGACGGGGCGCCTTGACCCGCGGGCCGTCCGCGCTAACTACCTTGGCGACTGGCGGGAGGGGCGCGGGGTGTGGACGCGCTTTGTTTCGCTTCCCTGCCGGGCTGCGGTTTTGCTTGTGGTGCGGTGCGGGTTTTGTTGCGGGGTTTCCTTGCGCTGCCGTGTTGCGGTCCCAGCGTGGGGCGCGCTGGCCACTCTGCGCCTCCACACCTCCTCCCCCTCCCGCGCAGTCGCCGAGGTTTTTCGCGGGGGCGGGGCGGGGTCAAGGCGCCCCCTCGTGGCGGGGCGAGGACTCGTGAACGCGCGTGCCCGCAGCGCGCCTTGACGCCGGTCCGGCCCCGCGTACCATCCCCACGCGGGAGGGGGAGGACGCCTCCGTTGCGGTGCGGATCGCGGTGCGGGGTTTGTTGCGGCTTGGGTTGCGTTGCTGGCATGCGTTTCGGCGTGGGGGGCAAGGCCTCCGGCCCCTGGTCACTGTGTCGTCACGTATGCGAATCACTGAAACTCCCTCATTCGGGGGTGTTCGCGTCACACCTGCGTCACCGGCTCGCGGGCGTCGGAGCGGCGGGTCTCGGCGGGGGGATGTTGCGCATGTGACCGGGCGGTCCGGGTAGTGCGCCACACGGGTGATCCGCTCCCCCGTCGGTGTGGCCGCCGGGCGTGCGCGCTCGATCCGGGTGCGGGTTGCCGATAGAGCTTGCGGTGCGCGGCGCGTGCCGGTCGGCGGTGAGGCGGAGCGGGCGGAGACGGGAGGCACCATGCGGACGGCGGCCGAACTGCTGCTGTGGTGGCTGCTGTTGACCGGGCTGTATGTGGTGTTGATCGGGCCGCTTGAGGCGCTCGACGTCGCGGTCGGGGCTGCGTGTGCGTTGGGTGCGGCCGTTGCCGCCGGGGTGGTGCGGCGGGCCTCCAGCGCGGCTTGGGGGCCTGGCCGGCGTGCGGCGCTCGCGGTGTTGGAGCTGCCGGGTTCCGTCCTCGCGGACACCGTGCGGCTGGCGGCGGCGACGGGGCGTCGGCTGGTCAGGCCTTCCGGGCGTGCGCCTGGGGTGTTCCGCGAGCTCACGCTGTCTCCGGGTGTGGGGCCCGCGTGGGCCGCGGTGCTGTTGTCCGCGTCGCCGGGTGTCTACGTCGTGGCGATCGCTCCGTCCGGGCCGTCTCAGCGGGCGCGCACGATCATCGTGCATGCGCTGGACCGTGCTCCTGGTCGGGTCGAACGTGCCCTGACGGACGGGCGGTCGCGGTGAACGCGTGGCTGATCGCGACCGCGGTCCTGTCCGGGACCGGGTTCCCCGCGTGCCTGTGGCTCGCGTTGCGCGGCGCGCCCGAACTGCGGCTGGCGGGCGTCGCGTTGGCGGGTCCGTTGGTTGCTGTGCTCTTCGTGCTGCTCGCGCAGGGTGTGAACCGCAGCTCGTACGTCGACATGGCGCTGTTGGCCGCGGTGCTCGGGCCGGCCGGGATGCTGGTGTTCGCGCGAGGCCTCGCGGGTGAGCGGACGCCGCGGCACCATGCGCCGCGACGGCGGGCCGGGGAGGACTCGTGACTCCGCGCCACGTCGCCGCCTTGGTGCTGCTCGTGCTCGGTGTGGCGGCGCTGTTGCTGGCCTCGCTCGCCGCGGTCGTGCTGCCGGGGCCGTACGCGCGGCTGCACGCGTTGTCGGCGGCGAGCACGCTCGGTGCGCCGCTGTGCATGCTGGCCGTCGCCGTCGAGACCGGGCCCGGGCGGGCCGCGCTGAAGCTGGTGTTCATCGGCGTCGTGCTGGCGGTCGGCGGCACGGTGGGCACGACGGCGCTCGGCCGCACGACGGTGCTCCTCAACGATCCCCAGCACGGGGAGGCGGATTCGTGAACAACACCGCCGCCACCGTTCTGGTCACCATCGCGCTGCTGGTCACCGCCGTCGCCGCGACCGGGGCCGTGCTGGCGCGTGAGCCGGCGCGGCAGGCAGCCGCGTTGGCGGTGTCGGGGCTGGCGTTGGCGTTCCTGTTCGCGGTCCTGCAGGCGCCGGATGTCGCGCTGTCCGAGCTGGCGGTGGGCACGGCGGTGACGCCGCTGCTGATCCTGCTGACGGTGCGCAAGGTCAGGCGGGGCCGGGAGCGCGACCGGTGACGGGGCGGCGGGCACGTCCGGCGGCGGGGCGGGGTGCGGTGTGACCAAGGCGTGGCGGCTCGGGTTGTTCGGCGTGGCGGCGGCGGTGCTGGCGGGGTGGTGGGCGGCCGCGTGTGTCGGGCTGCCGGGGTTCGGCGGGCAGGTGCATCCGTACGGTGAGCGGGCGGTCGGCGCGTCGTTGGAGCGGCACACGGCGAACGTGATCGCCTCGGTCAACTTCGACCAGCGGGCCTTCGACACGCTGGGCGAGGAGTCGATCCTGTTCGCCTCGGTGCTCGGCGCGACGATGCTGCTGCGTGTCGCGCGGGACGAGCGCAGGCAACGGCCGCTCGCCGCGCGGGTGATGCCCAGTACGCGGTTGTTCGGCGCGGTGCTGTTGCCGGTGACGCTGCTGACCGGCGCGTACGTCGTGGCGCACGGGCAGTTGTCGCCGGGCGGCGGTTTCCAGGGCGGGGTGGTGCTGGCGACGGGCCTGCATCTGGCCTACATCGCGGCCGACTACCGGGTGTTGGAGCGGGTGCGGCCGCTGACGGTGCTGGACGTCGCGGACGCGGCGGCGGCCGCGGCGTTCACCGTGCTCGGCCTGGTCGGGCTCGTCGCGGGGGCGTCGTACCTGTCGAACACGCTGCCGCTGGGCACTTTCGGCGAGCTGGCGTCCGGCGGTCTGGTGCCGATCATCAACGCGGCGGTCGGCATCGAGGTCGCGTCCGGGGTGATCGTGCTGCTGGCGCGGTTCCTGGACCAGGCCGTCGAGGTGGGCGGCGGCCCGGGCGACGGCGGTTCGCGTACCGCCGGGAAGGAGGACGGCGGATGAGCGGCGTGATGGGCTGGCTGCCGTACGCGGTCGCGGGCTGGATCCTGCTGGTCGGCCTGTACGGCCTGGCGACCAGCAGGAACCTGGTCCACACCGTGGGCTGCCTCGCGGTCGCGCAGAGCTCGACGTACGTGCTGCTGCTGGCCGTCGGCTACCGCAGCGGGGGCACCGCCCCCGTCTACTCCGACGCCGAACCCGGCACGCCGGTCGTGGACCCGGTCGTGCAGGCGCTCGTGCTCACCGACATCGTCGTCGGCGCCACGGTGACGGCGCTCCTGCTCGCGCTCGTGATCCAGATCCGCAAGCGGCACGGCACGGTCGACCCCGAGCGGCTGACCGAACTGAAGGGCTGACCGGGTGCCGTCCACCGTCGATCTGCCGCCGCTCGCGGTCGCCGTCCCGCTGTTCGGCGCGGTCGTGCTCGCGGTCGCGGGGCGCTGGCTGCCGCGGCTGGGCTGCGACGTGCTGGCCGGGTTGTGGGCGGCCGCGGACGTCGCGCTGCTGGCGTGGCTGTGGGGAGCCACGGGTGACGGGCGCACGGTGTCGTGGGTGGGCGGCTGGGTGCCGCGGGCCGGGCACAGCGTGGGCGTGGTGCTGGTCGCCGACCGGATCGGCTCGGGGATCGCGCTGTTGGCGGCGTTGATGGTGTTGGCGGCGGTCGGGTACGCGTGGCGGTACTTCGAGGAGCCGTCGGGCGGCCACGCGGGGGTGTTCCCCGCGTTGCTGCTGCTGTTCGAGGCGGGGATGGTCGGGTTCGCGCTGACCGGGGACCTGTTCGACGCGTTCGTGTTCTTCGAGCTGATGGGCGTGGTGGCGTACGCGCTGACGGGCTACCGCATCGAGGACCCGCGGCCGCTGCACGGCGCGTTGGCGTTCGGGGTGCTGAACTCGCTGGCCGCGTATGTGACGCTGCTGGGCATCGGCCTGCTGTACGCGCGCACGGGTGAGCTGGGGTTCGCGCAGATCGGCGCCGCGCTGGACGCGTCCGGGAAGGGCGCGGACGCGCTGGTGGTGTGCGCCTTCGTCTTTGTGCTGGCCGGGCCGCTGGTCAAGGCGGCGCTGGTGCCGTTCCACTTCTGGCTGCCGGACGCGCATGCGGTCGCGCCGTCGCCGGTGTGCATGCTGCTGTCGGGTGTCATGGTCGAGCTGGGCGTGTACGGCGTCGCGCGCATCTATTGGACGGTGTTCGCCGGGCCCGGCGGCATCCCCGCCGACGCGGTACGGCCGAGCCTGCTCGCGCTGGCGGTGCTCACTTCGCTGGTGGGCGCGGTGATGTGCTGGCAGCAGCGGCACATCAAGCGGTTGCTGGCGTTCTCCACGGTCGCGCACGTCGGCCTGTTCACGGCGGGTGTCGCGGTGCTGGAGCCGGCGGCGCTCGGCGGGACGGCGGTGTACGTGGCCGCGCACGCCGGGGCCAAGGGCGCGTTGTTCGCGCTGACGGGTGTGCTGCTGGACCGCTTCGGTTCGGTCGACGAGGCCGGGTTGCACGGGCGCGGGCGGGAGCTGCCCGTCGTCGGCGCACTGTTCACGGTCGGGGCGGTCGCGTTGGCGGGGCTGCCGCCGTTCGGCACGGGGCTCGGGAAGGGGCTGGCCGAGGAGTCCGCGAAGTCCTACGCCCCGTGGCTGCCGTGGCTGTTCACGCTGGTGTCGGCGGTGACGGCGGCGGCGGTGCTGCGGGTGGCGCTGCGTGTGTGGTGGGGCGCGGGGTCCGCGTCGCACGGGCACGCGGGCGACCCGGAGACCTCGGGCGGGGGCGAGGAGCCGGAGGTGCGCGCGCCGCGCCGGACGCTGCCGGTGGTGCTGGTGGCGGTGCCCGCGCTGCTGCTCGCCGGGTGCCTGGCGGTCGGTGTGGTGCCGGGTGTCGCCGAGGCGTTCGACCAGGCCGCGCGGGTGTTCTGCGACCGGCCGGGATATGTGGCGGCGGCGCTCGACCCGGGCACGGCGCCGCCGGTCCCGCCCGGCCCGGCTCCGGACTGGTGGTCGGCCGGGGCGGTGCTCTCGGGGCTGCTGTCGACGGCGCTGGCGGTGGCGGGTGCGGCGGTCGCGGTGTGGGCGCCCGGACGGGTGAGCGCCCGTGCCCGCGCGGCGGCCCGGCGCTGCCACCTCGCCGTGCGCCCGCTGCGCGGCCTGCACACGGGCCTGATCGGCGACTACGTGGCCTGGCTGACCGTCGGCCTTGCCGGCCTGCTGGTCGCGGTCGGCGCGCTGCGCTGAGCCGGACGCGGCGGGTTCGGCCGGCGGTCGCCGGGTAGCCGCAGGGCGCGGCGGAGGCAGGAGGGCCGCCGTCACGCCCGCGCGTGCGTGCAGACCGCCGCGCGTTCCACCCACCGAACCACCTTGAGGAGCACCGCGTCATGGGCCACGACACCAGCCGCGACCGCAAGGACGAACAGCTCGAAGCCGCCCGGGTCCGCGACGACGACCACCTGCTGACCACGAACCAGGGCGTGCCGGTCGACGACGACGACAACACGCTGCGGGCCGGCGAACGCGGCCCCTCGCTGCTGGAGGACTTCCACTTCCGCGAGAAGCTGACGCACTTCGACCACGAGCGCATCCCCGAGCGGGTCGTGCACGCGCGCGGCGCCGGGGCGTACGGCCACTTCGAGGCGTACGCGTCGTGCGGCGACGTGACGCGCGCCCACTTCCTCGCCGAACCGGGCCGCCGTACACCGGTGTTCGTGCGGTTCTCGACGGTCGCCGGCTCGCGCGGCTCCGCCGACACGGTGCGGGACGTGCGCGGTTTCGCCGTGAAGTTCTACACCGAGGAGGGGAACTTCGACCTGGTCGGCAACAACATGCCGGTCTTCTTCATCCAGGACGGCGCGAAGTTCCCCGACTTCGTGCACGCGGTCAAGCCCGAGCCGCACAACGAGATCCCGCAGGCCGCGTCGGCGCACGACACGCTGTGGGACTTCGTGCGCAAGCAGACCGAGACGACGCACATGATGCTGTGGGTGATGTCGGACCGGGCGCTGCCGCGCAGCTACCGCACGATGCAGGGCTTCGGCGTCCACACGTTCCGGTTCGTCGACGCCGACGGGACCGGCACGTTCGTGAAGTTCCACTGGAAGCCGCGGCTGGGCGTGCACTCGCTGGTGTGGGACGAGGCGCAGCGGCTCGCCGGCCTCGACCCGGACTTCAACCGGCGCGACCTGTGGGAGGCGATCGAATCGGGCGCGTTCCCCGAGTGGGAGCTGGGTGTGCAGCTGGTGCCGGAGTCCCGCGAGCACGAGTTCGACTTCGACCTGCTGGACGCGACCAAGCTGATCCCCGAGGAGCTGGTGCCGGTCCGGCCGCTCGGCCGCATGGTGCTCGACCGCAACCCGGACGATTTCTTCGCCGAGACCGAGCAGGCGGCGTTCCACACGGCGCACGTGGTGCCGGGGATCGACTTCAGCAACGACCCGCTGCTGCAGGCCCGGCTGTTCTCGTACCTGGACACGCAGCTGATCCGGCTGGGCGGGCCGAACTTCGCGCAGCTGCCGGTGAACCGGCCGCTCGCCGAGGTGCACAACAACCAGCGCGACGCGTACCACCAGTCCAGCGTGCACGTCGGGCGCACCGCCTACACCGACAACGCGCTCGCGATGGGCTGCCCGGCCGCGGCCGGGCCGGAGCGGGGCTACCAGCACCTGCAGGCGGGCGTGGACGGCGCGAAAATCAAGCGGCGCAGCCCGAGCTTCGCCGACCACTTCACGCAGGCGGCGCTGTTCTGGCGGAGCATGTCCGACTGGGAGCGCGAGCACATCGTGGAGGCGTTCCGCTTCGAGCTCGGCAAGGTCGACAGCGTCGAGATCCGGCGGGACGTCGTCGCCCAGCTCGCGCACGTCGACCGCGCGCTGGCCGAGGGTGTGGCCGACGGGCTCGCCCTGGAGCGGCCCGAGGCCGTCGCGACGCCCGAGCCCGCGCCGTCGCCCGCCCTGAGCCTCGACGCGCTGGCCGGCGACTCGGGGATCGCGACGATGAAGGTCGCGGTCCTGGCGGCGTCCGGCGTCGATACCGGGACGCTGAGCGGTGTCGTCGACGCGCTGACCGTACGCGGCGCGGTGTGCGAGGTCGTCGCGTGCGACGCCGGGCAGCTCGACGGCGACGCGCCCGGCCGCGACAAGGACGTCGTGCGGCGCGCCATGTTCACCGTCGCCGCGCCGCTGTACGACGCGGTCGTGGTGCCGGACGGCGACCGTGCCGTCGAACGCCTGGCCGACGACCACGTGGTGAGGGGCTTCGTCGCCGAGGCCTACCGGCACGGCAAGGCGCTGGGCTCCCTCGGCCTGGGCGTCGGCGTGCTGGCCGCGTCGGGGGTGCCCGAGGACGCGCCGGGTGTCGTCAGCACCCGGGACCTGGGCCCGGACGAGTTCGCGGCCCGCTTCGCCGCGGCGGCCGCACGACGCCACTGGTCCCGCTGACCGTGCTCAGGCGGGCTGCCAGAGCTCGATCCGGTTGCCCTCGGGGTCGGTCACCCAGCCGAACCGGCCGACGCCTTCCATGTCCTGCGTCTCGTCGGCCACGTCCGCGCCCTGGGCGCGCAGTTGCGCGAGCATGGCGTCCAGGTCGCGGACGCGGAAGTTGAGCATCGTCTGCTGGGCGCGGGACCCGAAGTAGTCGGTCCCGGCCTCGAACGCCGCGAACACGGTCGGCCCGGCCTCCGGCCGCCACAGACCGTGTTCGTCGGCGTCCAGCCCCAGACGGTCGCGGTACCACGCGCCCAGCGCCGCGGGGTCTTTCGCACGCAGGAAGTAGCCGCCGATCCCCAGCACTCGTTCCATGCGCTCATCCTGCCAGTCGCGTGGCCCGCCTCGGTCACTTGACGTGCTTGACCATCACGACCAGCCCCATGTCCTTGCCTGCGTCGCGCCCGTCCGGCAGGATCTGGGCGGCCGTCGCGTCGGCCGGTGTCGGTGGTGCGGGATAGCGTGCGGGCTGTGTCCACGAGTTCCGTGAAGCGGGCGTTCAAGTACCGCTTCTATCCGACCGATGCGCAGGCGGCCGAGCTGTCGCGCACGTTCGGGTGCGTGCGGAAGGTCTACAACCTGGCCCTCGCCGCCCGCACCGAGGCCTGGACACAACGGCGGGAACGGGTGAACTACAGCGCCACCTCGGCGATGCTGACCGCGTGGAAGAAGACCGGGGAACTGGCCTACTTGAACGATGTTTCCTCGGTGCCGTTGCAGCAGTGTCTGCGGCACTTGCAGACGGCGTTCGCGAACTTCTTCGCCAGGCGCGCCAAGTACCCGCGCTTCAAGTCGCGGAAGAGGTCCCGGAAATCCGCCGAGTACACCACCTCCGGTTTCCGGTTCCGTGACGGGAAGCTCACGTTGGCGAAGATGGCGGAGCCGCTGGCCATCGTGTGGTCCCGTCCGCTTCCGGAGGGGGCGGCACCGTCCACCGTGACGGTCTCGCAGGACGCGGCCGGCCGCTGGTTCGTGTCCATGCTGTGCGGCGACCCGACCGTGGGGCCGCTCCCCGCCACCGGTCCAGCGGTCGGGATTGACGTGGGCCTGGACCACCTGCTGACCCTGTCCACCGGTGAGAAGATCACCAACCCGAGGCACGAGCGAGCCGATCGTTTCCGGCTTGCCAAGGCCCAGCGGGAGCTGTCCCGCAAGGCCAGGGGCGACGGCGCCAACCGGCGCAAGGCCCGCACCAGGGTCGCCCGAGTCCATGCCCGGATCGCCGACCGGCGCCGGGACCACCTGCACAAGCTCACCACCCGACTCGTGCGTGAAAACCAAACGCTCGTGATCGAGGACCTGGCCGTGCGCAACATGGTCAGGAACCGCAGCCTTGCCCGCGCCGTCAGCGATGCCGCGTGGGCCGAGTTCCGGGGCATGTTGGAGTACAAGGCCGCCTGGTACGGGCGGGACCTGGTCGTCGTCGACCGGTGGTTCCCCTCGTCCAAGCTGTGCTCCCACTGCGGCGCCCTCCAGGCGGAGATGCCGCTGCACGTCCGTACCTGGACGTGCGACTGCGGCACGACCCATGACCGGGACGTGAACGCCGCGAAGAACCTGCTGGCCGCCGGACTGGCGGTGACAGCCTGTGGAGACGGTGTAAGTCCTCAACGGAGCCTTCCGGGCGGGCGGTCGTCGGTGAAGCAGGAAGTGGTCCCACCGCGGCGCACTCGCGCAGCGGCTCAGCCGCGAGGCTGAGGGGAATCCCCCTCCTTCGGGAGGGGGAGAGAGTCAAGAAGTAGCTGTAGACCGCCCCCGCCCCCCGCACACACGACGACCGATCCGACCAGCAGGTGGTAGCCGTTTCGTTTTCCCGGGGCCTGGAACGGCCTAGCGGACCCTGATGCCGACCACGCACGTGTCGTCGTCGGTGTCCGCGCGGCTGCGGGCGAGCATGTGGTCGAGCAGCTCCTCGACGCCGCCGGTGTGGCCGCGGACCGAGTCGACCAGCTGGGCGACGGCGTCCATGACGTTGCGGTCGCGGCGCTCGACCAGGCCGTCCGTGTACATCAGCAGCGTGTCGCCGGGGCGCAGCGCCAGCTCGGCGTCCGCGTAGTCCGCCTCGGCGACGGCACCGAGCAGGATCCCGTCGGGCGGCGGCAGCGCGGCGGCCTCGCCGTCGCGCAGCAGCACCGGCGGCGGGTGCCCGGCGGCGGCCCAGTGCAGCACGTGCGCCTCCGGGTCGTACACGCCGCAGACCGCGCTCGCGGTGATGTGCCCGGGGAGGTGGTGCGCGACCGTGTTCAGCCATACCAGCAGCCGCGCGGGCGGCGCGCCCGTGACGGCGAGGCCGCGCAGCGCGTTGCGGAGCACCAGCATGGTGGTCGCCGCGTCGATGCCGTGCCCGGCGACGTCGCCGACACACAGCAGCACGTGCCTGGACGGCAGGACCACCGCGTCGTACCAGTCCCCGCCGACCGCCGTGTCGGACTCGGCCGGCCGGTAGCGCACCGCCACGTCGAGCCCCTCGGTGCCGGACGGGGTCTGCTCGGGCGGCATGATCGCCCGCTGCAGCTCACGCGCGAGGCGGTTGCCCTCGACGACCTCCTGCTGGGAGACGGCGAGCCGGTCGCGGGTGGCGTCGAGCGCGACCTCGGTCCAGTACTGCGAGGAGACGTCCTGGTGGACACCGCGCACCGCGACCAGCCGGCCGTCCTCCCCCACCACCGGCTCGGCCGCGACCCGCAGGTGCCGGACGGCGTCGGGCGCCCTCCCGACCCGGAACACCGCGGCGGCGGCGCGGTGGCGGCGCAAGACGGTGCGCAGCAGGCGCTCGAGCACGTCGGCGTCGTCCGGATGCGCCCGCGCCGGCAGCGAGGCCAGCGGGAACGGCGCCGCGCCGGGCGGCAGGCCGTACAGCTCGTAGAGACCGTCGGTCCACGAGATCCCGCCGCCCTCGAGGTCCTCCTCGAACGCGCCGATCCGGCCCAGGCGCTGGGTGTCCCGCAGCAACTCGGCGACCCGGCCCGTCTCGTCGCGCAGGCGCCAGCGGACGAGGACCGCCTCGCCGTGCCGGGTGGCGCTCAGGTCCATGACCGCACCCGGGGGCGCGGTCGGCACGAGCGCGGTGAGCGGCAGGCGCGCGTCGTGGAACGGGCGGCCGGACGAGTAGACCTGCTCGATGTAGCCGAACAGGCCCTGGTTCTGGACGCTTTCGGGGTACAGGTCGACCAGGCGGGCGTCCCGCACGGCGGCGGCGGGCTGGCCGTCGGGGTCGGCATAATGCCGGTTGGCGTGCCGGACCCGGAAGTCGACGAGGCCGCCGTCGGCGTCGAGGACGGGGACGAGGACGAGCGCGGGATCGGGCAGGCTGTCCGCCAGTGCGGTGGCCTCGACGGTCCCGCTGTCCGACGAGGTCCCCCCGCCCTCGCCGGGCACAGCAAGCGCCCGGCCGCACAGGTCGGCCAACGCCTCAAGATTGCGCCGCACCGGTTCGGCGGCCTCAGCGCGCGCCTGCGCCCAAGCGATCTCCAGAACCCCGAGCAACCGCCCCCCACGGCGAACAGGCAACGCGACCCGTGCACCGGGCAACTCGCCCCCACCCACCGAACCCTCCCCCGCCTCGCCGAGCCGAGGCACCCAGACCAACGCCCGCCCACCGACCGCCCGCTGCGCCGGAGCAGAGACCCCAGGCGGCACCCGCCCCCACCCCGACACGGCGAGCGCACTGAACCCGAACTGCCCCCGAAGAACGAGCGCCCCGTCGGGAGCAAGCCCCCAAAGCACCACACCCCCGGCCCCGAGCGAACCGAGCACCTCCCCGGCGAGAGCATCGACGACAGCCTGAGCATCGTCGGCGACGAGCACCGCACTCTCCCCCAGCCCGGTCAGCCCCTCCGAACAGGCCCCGCCGGCCCGAGCGGCGGCGGATTGACCCGACGCAGATCGCGCGGAGGCAGACGTGAGACGGGGCGCAGGCTCGTGAGCGGCTTTGGGTGCGGGACGCGAGGGCGGCGCAGGCACAGACCCAGGACCGGGCTCGGGCCCGGCCTCAGGCTCGGCCTCGGGCTCAGGCTCGGCCTCGGGCTCGGGCTCGGCCTCGGGCACGGGAACGGGCACGGGCACGGGCTCGGCCTCAGGCTCGGGCTCGGGCTCAGGCTCGGGCTCGGGCTCGGGCTCGGCCTCAGACTCGGCCTCAGGCACAGGCTCGGGCACGGGCACAGGCTCGGGCACAGGCTCGGCCTCGGGCACAGGCTCGGGCTCGGGCTCGGGCTCGGGCTCGGCCTCGGGCTCGGGCTCGGGCTCGGGCTCGGGCTCGGGCTCGGGCTCGGCCTCGGGCTCGGGCTCGGGCTCGGCCTCGGGCTCGGGCTCAGGCTCGGCCTCAGGCACAGGCACGGGCACGGGCACAGGCTCGGCCTCAGGCTCGGCCTCGGGCTCGGGCACAGGCTCGGGCTCGGGCTCGGGCACAGGCTCGGGCTCGGGCACAGGCTCGGGCTCGGCCTCGGGCTCAGGCTCGGGCACAGGCTCGGGCTCGGCCTCGGGCTCAGGCTCGGGCACAGGCTCGGCCTCGGCCTCGGGCTCAGGCTCGGGCACAGGCTCGGCCTCGGGCACAGGCTCGGGCTCGGGCTCGGCCTCGGCCTCGGCCTCGGGAGCAGCTTCCGGTGCGAGGCCCAGGGGCGACGCAGGCCCGGGGGCGGGCGTGGGTGCCGGTGCCGGGACGGGTTCGGGTGCGGCTTCGGATATGCGCGGGCCGGGATCGTCGCCGGGCCGCCGCTCCGCAGCTGGATCGGCGAGCGAGCCGCGAGTCTCCGCGACGAGGTCGGCGTCGCCAGCCGGCGCGACATTCCGGCCCTCCCGGGCGCCCGGCGACTCGCGACCACTCGCGGACTCGTCGGTATCACTCCCGCCCACGGCCGCACGCTCCGCCACCGCGACGCCGATGCCGACCTCCGCCTCCCCGCCGACGATGTCCGCGGCCAGCTCGACCGGGCTGACGCCCGCGCGTTCGGCCAGCTCGGCAAGCACGCGTCCCGCGTCGGCGGGCGCACAGCGGCCGCGCCCGATCAGGACGCCGCGGGCGGTGTCGATCAGCGCGCGGTCCTCGGTGGAGACACGGGCGGCGGCCAGTTCGGCGCGCAAGCGTGCGACGGCCGCGGCCAACCGGCGGACGTACTCGTCGCCTTGCATGTCCGCACCGGCCGGGCCCGGCGTCGCCGCACGCTCGCTCATGTGCGATCAGCTCCCCCTGTACGGGTCCGAAGCCCGTCCTGGACCGCGCGCTGTGGTCCCACAGCGCGGAAGACCGGCCGCATCCGTTCGCTGACCACCGTCGTCGCACGCTCGTTCATGTGCGGTCAGCTCCCGCCGTGCGGGTAGGAAGCTCGTGCTCGGCTGCACGCGCGTGGTCCCGCGGCGGTGGTCGCGCCGCGGTGCGGGCCGCGCGGGAGGCGGCGTTCGGGCCGCTCTCAGGCCATACGCCCCCGCAACCCCACCCGCTCGGCGGCCGCCGTCCGGTGCGGCGGCCCACCTCGGCGTCGTTTGGGTACGCCCGCGCCACCAGCGGGAACAGCCCGGCGCCAGGCGGCAGGCCGTACCGCACGTACAGGCCGTCCTTCCGGCGCGCCCACCCGTCAGAGGCCGTTCGGTGCGGCGCGGCGGAGCGACCGAGGTCGGCCAGGAGCGGTGGTCCCAGGTGGCGCGGGCTCGTCGACGGCACACCGACCGGTCGCACGCCTTCGCGCACCACCGACGTCGCTGGACCTCGCGTCGTCGCCAAGCCCTCGCTGACAGGCCGTGGGCCTCGGCCGCCCATCGTCGCCAGGCGGCCCGTGCCCGCCGAGATCCCGCGGTCCGGCCCAATCCCTCCGCCGTCCGCCCTGGTCGCCGGACGGCGCGGCGGCGGCAGGAGCCCGCCGGCCGGCCGGAGGCCTCCGTTGACCACCGTTCTCACGTCTGCAGCCAGCGGCGTACGCACGCGATCAGTTCCTCGGTGTCGACCGGCTTCGTCACGTGGTCGCTTGCGCCTGCCGCGAGGCTTTTTTCGCGGTCGCCCGGCATCGCCTTTGCGGTGACGGCGATGATCGGGAGTCGGGCGTGGCGGGGGTCGCGGCGGATGGCTTCGGTGGCGGTGTAGCCGTCCATCTCGGGCATCATCACGTCCATCACGACGAGGTCCACGTCGGGGTGGTCGGCCAGGGCGTCGACCGCCTTGCGGCCGTCGGCGGCGCCGATCACGGTGATGCCGTGTTGTTCCAGGATGCCGCTGAGCGCGTACAGGTTGCGGACGTCGTCGTCGACGACCAGGACTGTCCGCCCGCGCAGTACTTCGTCGGCGGTCGGCTCTCCCGGTAGCGCGGTCGCGGGCGGGGCGTCCGCGGGCGGCGTGGGGGTGTCCGGCGTCGGGACGTGGCCGGCGAGGGCGGCCGGGGTCGCGGGCAGGTAGAGGGTGAACGTGCTGCCCACGCCCGGTGTGCTGTCGGCGGTGAGGGCGCCGCCGAGGAGGACGGCCATCTCGCGGCAGATCGACAGGCCGAGCCCCGTTCCCCCGTATTTGCGGCTGGTCGTGCCGTCCGCCTGCTGGAAGGCGCCGAAGATCGTCTCCAGCTGGTGCGCCGGGATCCCGACCCCGGTGTCGCGCACGCGGAACGCGACGGCCGGCCCGTCGTGGGCGACGGCGTCCGGGAGTTCGGCGGGGTCGGCGGGTTCGATGCGGAGTTCGACGCGGCCGCGCTCGGTGAACTTGACGGCGTTGGACAGGAGGTTCCGCAGGACCTGCCGCAACCGGGCGTCGTCGGTGACGAGTTCGGCGGGTACACCCGGCGCCGTCTCGACGCTGAAGGCCAGTTCCTTCACCGCCGTCAGCGGCTGGAAGGTCGCCTCGACGTAGTCGAGCAGGCCCCGCAGCGGCACCGGTTCGGGGTGCAGGTCCATCTTTCCGGCCTCGACCTTGGAAAGGTCGAGGATGTCGTTGATGAGCTGGAGCAGGTCGGAGCCCGCGGAGTGGATGATGCCCGCGTACTCGACCTGCTTGGGCGTCAGGTTGCGGCCGGGGTTCTGGGCGAGGAGCTGCGCGAGGATGAGCAGGCTGTTGAGCGGGGTGCGCAGTTCGTGGCTCATGTTGGCCAGGAACTCCGACTTGTAGGTCGATGCAAGGCTCAACTGCCGGGCACGGTCCTCGAGTTCCTGCCTCGCCTGTTCGATCTGCTGGTTCTTGGCCTCGATGTCGCGGTTCTGCGTGGCGAGCAGCGCGGCCTTCTCGGCGAGTTCGTTGTTGGAGCGCTGGAGTTCGTCCTGCTGCGCCTGGAGTTCGGCGGCCATGCGCTGCGACTCGTCGAGCAGTTCGTTGGTGCGCGCGCTGGCGACGATGGTGTTGACGCCGGCGCCGACGATCTCCATGAGCTGTGCGAGGAACACCCGGTGGATGTCGCGGAACGGCGTGACGGAGGCCAGTTCGATGACCCCGAGCAGCTGGTCCTCCACGAGGATCGGCAGGACGATCAGGCTCGTCGGATCGGCGCGGCCGAGCCCGGACGAGATCGTGACGTACCCCGCGGGCAGGTCCTCCACGGTGATGGTGCGCCGGCTCTGCGCGGCCTGTCCGACGAGGGTGCGGCCCACGGGGATGGGGCTGGGCGCGTCGGTGTCGGCGGGGTGTCCGTACGAGCCGATCAGGGTCAGTTCGGCGCCCGCGCCGGTCTCGCGCAGCAGGTAGAACGTGCCGTACTGCGCGGACACGAGCGGGGTGAGCTCGTCCATGACACGGGCGGCGACGACGGACAGGTCGCGGTGCCCCTGCATGAGGCCGGCGACGCGGGCCAGGTTGGACTTGAGCCAGTCCTGCTCCTGGTTGGCGCGGATGGTCTCACGCAGCGACCCGACCATGGTGTTGATGTTGTCCTTGAGCTCGGCGACCTCGCCGGACGCGTCGACGTTGATCGAGCGGGTCAGGTCGCCTTCCGCGACGGCGCTGGCGACTTCGGCGATGGCGCGGACCTGCCGGGTGAGGTTGCCGGCGAGTTCGTTGACGTTCTCCGTGAGCCGCCTCCAGGTGCCTTCGACGCCCTCGACCTCGGCCTGGCCGCCGAGCATGCCCTCGGTGCCGACCTCGCGCGCCACGCGCGTGACCTCGCCGGCGAACGCGGACAGCTGGTCGACCATCGTGTTGATGGTGGTCTTGAGCTCGAGGATCTCGCCGCGCGCGTCGACGTCGATCTTCTTCGACAGGTCGCCCTGCGCGACGGCGGTGGTCACCTGGGCGATGTTGCGGACCTGCCGGGTCAGGTTGTCCGCCATCGAGTTGACGTTCTCGGTGAGGTCCTTCCAGGTGCCGGCCACGTTGGGCACCCGCGCCTGGCCGCCGAGGATGCCCTCGGTGCCGACCTCGCGCGCCACGCGCGTGACCTCGTCCGCGAACGACGACAGCCGGTCGACCATCGTGTTGATGGTCTCCTTGAGCTCGAGGATCTCGCCGCGCGCGTCCACCCGGATCTTCTGCGACAGGTCACCCTGCGCCACCGCGGTCGCCACGTGCGCGATCGAGCGGACCTGGGAGGTGAGGTTCCCGGCCATGAAGTTCACCGAGTCGGTGAGGTCGCGCCAGGTGCCCCGGACGTCCTCGACGTGGGCCTGGCCGCCGAGGCGCCCGTCGGTGCCGACCTCGCGGGAGACGCGGGTCACCTCCGAGGTGAACATCGACAGCTGGTCCACCATGCCGTTGAACACGGTCGCGATCTCGCCGAGGAGCCCCTCGGCCTCGCCGGGCAGCCGGGTCCCGAAGTCGCCGTCGCGCACCGCGGTGAGCCCCGCGAGCAGCGCCCGGAGGTCCGCGTCCCTGTTCGCGTACGGCACCGCCGCGCCCGACGCGTCGCCCTCCGGTTGGGGCCGCCCTTCGGCGGCTGTGGCGCCCATGGGCATCCTTTGGTCGGTGGCATGGCACGTTCCGCCCCCTGTTGTCGAGCGTCCCTCCCCACGGGACGCCGTGCAACCGCCACTCAGGGTGAACCGCCGGAATCGGCCGGGCGCCGGGCATGGGAACGCCCCGGTCGGTCCGCCAACCGACCGGGGCGAGGTCTCTCGGGGTCTCTTGGGAAGGGCTGTGGGCGCCGTCGTACGGCTACCAGCGGTACCACGTGTTCCGTGATCTCCCCCCGGCGCCGCGGAAGAGGAAGCCGAGCAGCCAGACCACCAGCGCGATCACGGCGATCCACCACAGCACGTGGAGGGCGAATCCGGCGCCGAACAGGATCAGCACCAACAGCAGGACGAGAAGTAGAGGAATCATGCCTAGCGGCTGCCCGGTTGCACCGGGATGACACATCGCATACTGCGCAAATGCCTTATACAGCACAAGCAACGGCGCGACGCGCGGCCCTAGGCGGCGTGCGGCCTGGACGCCGGGTCGCGCAGCGAGCGGTGCTCGGCGGCGCGGCAGGCGCCGCGCAGGCGGACGAACAGCCGGTCCTCGTGGTCGTGCCGGTGGGCGCGGAAGGCGACGCGCAGGCTGCCGAGGAGAATCCGGTAGCGCGGGTCCTGGCGTGGGCAGGCGGCGAGTTCGTCGAGGCACCTGACGAGGTCCTCGTGTGCGCGCAGGCTGTGTTCGACCAGGCTCTTCCCCCCGGTGACGCGCCGCCGGACGGCCGGGTAGACACGGTCGCGCTCAAGAGCGGCGTCGTGGCGCAGCGCGTCGGCGAGGTCCGCCACGGGGGCGTCCCCGTCAGGCCCTTCGGTGTCCTCGACGCCCGCGGCGGCCCGTTCGAGGTCCGCGATGAGGTTGTCGATCTCCCTGTGCTGCAGGGCGAGTTCGTCGATGACCAGGGCGTCGGCGGGCCCGCACTGCGCGCAGACCGGCGTGGCGTCCGGGGGGAGTTCGTCGTCCCGGCCCGGTGCTTGGGCGACGCGGTCGCTGCGCGCCGTCACGGTGGTCATGACGTCCTCCGATCGCTGCGGCCTCACGTGGGGCCTGGTGGGTGCACCGTGTCCGGTGCGTACAACCGCTACCCGCGTAGCGCCCGAACGACCGTACGGAAGCGGTCGGAATGCGACCACGGCGAGGGAAGGCGAAGGGGAACGAGGCTCCGCTTCGGGACGACGGGTTGCCGCGGCCCGTCAGGGGTTCCGCTGGGTGTGCCCGTGCCGGTGCAGCAGCGCGACGCAGACCTGGTTGGGGCCGAGCACGGGTGCGTCGGGCAGGGTTTCGAGGACCTGGATCACGGTGAGGCCCGCGCCGTTGCGGCGGGCGAGTGCGGTGAGGTCGGCGGGCCACGCCGGGTAGGCGGCGCCGGCGAGCGCGCAGAACAGGGTTTCGGCGGTCAGTTCGAGGTCGTGGCCGAGACCGGCCGGGCCGTCGGGGCGGTCGGCGGGCGAGGGTGCCGGGGCCGGAGTGGGCGGGCCGCGCATGGCCTGTGCCCATCTGGACGGGTTCCGCGGTCACTCTTCGGGGTGCTTCCGTTTCGGCCGCGTGGTGAGGTTGCCGAAGCCTTCCATCTCGTGGGGGAAGAGCCGGGTGCCGTCGTGCGGCAGTTCGATGGGTTCACGCTCGGTGTCGTGTTCGAACCGGCGCGCCTGGGTCTCCTGGGAGTCGGCGGTGCCCCAGTTGTCCGAGCGGGGCTCGTAGTCCGGCGGCGGGCGGAAGCGGCGTTCGCGCACGCCCCGGAGGACCGGGTAGCTCAGCAGCGCGGCAATGACCACGATCGCCGCCAAGGCGGCCGTGACAAGGCCCACGCCTGCGCTGCCGGCAAGATCGATGGAGGTCATACCATCCGGCTACCCGGCCAGGCAGCGGCCAACCCCGCGCCACCGATCATGCGGCGGCGCGCCGCGCTACTCGGCGGTCTGCGGTACGACCCTGGCGACACGGACCGGCGGGGCCTCCAGCGGGCGTCCCAGCAGCCCGGCGAACCTGGGGTCGGCCAGCGCGCTTCCGGCCTCGCTCTGGGTGGCGAGCATGTCGACGACGTCCTGCGGGCTCCGGTGCCGCCGGTACGCGACGCGCTGCCGCAGGGCGCCGTCGCCGTGCCGCAGCACCGCACGCAGCAGACCCGCGGTGGTGTCGAAGTCGCCGGACGCCAGCAGTCCTGGCCGGGCGCGCAGCAGCAGCGCGCGGGCCAGCCGGCGGGCGGGGACGAGTTGGCCGGTCGCGGGGTCGACGCCCTTGCCGGTGAGGCCGTCGCGGGCGGCCCGCCAGTGGGCGGCGCGCAGCAGTTCGTCGGGGACGGCGGGTGCGGCGCGGTCGGCGCGCACGTCGTCCAGCAGCGCGGCGCACAGGCCGCGGATGAGGGCCGCGGTGAGGACGGTGATGGCGACGTCGGAGCTGGTGTCCGCGACGCGGATCTCCAGCGTCGGGTAGCGCTCGGACAGCCGCGCGTACCAGTAGACCATCCCGCGGTCGAGCAGGGTGTCGGAGTCGACGAGCGCGTCGACCGCGTGGTCGTAGGCGGCGGCGTCGGCGAACGCCGGGGTCGGCGCGACGGTGGGCCACTGCGCCCAGCGGACCATGCGCCACGCCGCGTAGCCGCTGTCCCCGCCGTCACGGAACGGCGAGTTCGCCGTGAGCGCGTGCACGGTGGGCAGCCAGGGCCGCAGGTGGTTGGCCACCCGCACGGCCTCCTCGCGGTCCGGGATGCCGACGTGCACGTGGCATCCGCACACGCCGTCGCCCAGGTCGGCCACGAGGGCGGCGAACCGCTCGGCCATGCGCCGGTATCGGCGTCCGGCCGTCAGCGGGACCGGTCGGGATCCGGGCAGGACGGCCGTGCCGCCGGCGGCGATCCGGCAGTCGGCGAAGGCCGCCGCGGCGGCCGCGCCGCGCCGCATGCCGACCAGGTCGCGCAGCAGCGCCGCCAGCGTCGAGGCCGGTCGGCTGGCCGCCTCGACCTGGGTGCGCAGGAACTCCGGGTGGAGCCGGTCGCCCAGCATGTCGCGGCCCCAGGCGAGCACCTCGGGCGCACGCGGGACAGCCCGGCGCGTCATCCGGTCGACGAGGAAGAACTCCTCCTCGACACCGACGGTGAGTGTGCTGGTCATGCACCGTCGCTACCCCGCGCGGACCGGCCTTAACGATCACCCGCGGTGGGTTCCCGCCGTGTGCTCGCGGGACTGCGGCCGACCGGCGGCGGCGTCCGGCGAGCCGGCCAGCAGTGCGGTGAACTCCTCGAAGTCGATGTTGCCCGAGTGGTCGGCGTCGTAGGCCCGCATCAGCTCCTCGGCACCGCCGCTGGGCGCCGGGCGCCCCAAGCGGTCGAGCGCGGTGAGGAGTTCCGCGGCGGTGATGTAGCCGTCGTGGTCCCTGTCGACGGACTCGAAGACGCTCTGGAATCGATGGAAGTCGCCCGGTACCGCGGTCATCACGTGGTCCTTCCCAACAGCGGACGGTTCGCGGAGCGGCTACCCGACCACGCAGCGCGCAGTCCTCGCGGCCGTGTCGCGGGCCCGAACCGGGGTAGCGGCCGGGCGTTCGACGGAGGGCTACGAATGCCGGAGATGAGTGCCATGGAGAGCTCGGGACTCTCGCCTCGGGAGGCACAGGCCTTGGCACAGATCGAGGCCGAACTGAGCGCGGACACACGTCTGGCGCGGATGCTGGGCGCCATGCGGCTGCGTGGTTTCGCGCGCGTCCGGTACGCCGTCACACACCCGCGCGGCCACGTCATGTTCGTCCTGCTCACAGCGTGCTTCGCCCTGCTGGTGGCGGGCGCGCGGACCGGATCCCCGGCCGTGATCGGGGTGTTGGGCGCGCTCTGGATCGTCACGTTGGCGCTCGGGCTGCTGCTGATCTTCCGCTGGGTGCGCCGCTACGCGAGTCAGCGAAAGGAACCGTCATGACCGTCCCGTTCCCGTCCGACCCCGACACGCAGCCGCCTGGACCGGGCCCGTTCCCGACGCCCGACCCGCGGCCGCAGCCGCCGCCGGACCCCGGTCCGCTGCCGAACCCCGAACCGGACCCCGCGCCCGACCCGGCGCCGGCGCCCGCTCCTGAGCCGAAGCCGGCACCGCATACGTGAGGCACCTGCGGGTAGCGGCCCCGCGCGCCGATCAATCCGACGTGACCACCCCGAAGCGACCACCCCGACGAGAGGCGGCGAGCAGGATGCCCCGCGGCTCGAGCCCGAAGCGCGAACGCCAGTACGAGCACATCAAGGAGAGCGCCTTGGAGCGCGGTGAGTCCACCGAACGCGCCAAGGAGATCGCCGCCCGCACCGTCAACAAGGAACGCGCCCGCTCGGGTGAGTCCCGCACCGCGAGCAGGTCCTCAACGCACGACATGTCCTCCGGCCGTCGCGGCGGCCTGCGCTCGCACTCCGGCTCGGGCGGCCCGACGTACGACCAGTTGTACGCCGAGGCCAAGCGCCGCAACGTCAAGGGCCGCTCCTCGATGCGCAAGGCGGAGCTGGCCCGCGCCCTCGACGACTGAGTCAAGGCACAGCCGGGCGTCCGGTGACCGTGTCACACCGCCCGGAAGGGGGTAGGGGCGCTAATGAGACCGGTGAGCCCGTACGGCCCGGTCGCCGGGTGGAATATGTCCGCCCGCCAGGCACTCTTGTGCCGGGTCACCGCCCGCCTGAAGCAGTCGGGTGTCCGGAGGCCTTCCACGGTGAACCGCACGCATTCGGCGCCGCGCGCCGGTGCGGGAGACGCGGACCCGTGGGCCCCGGATCCGCAAGGAGCCGACATCATGTCCGCGAGCTCCGCTTCGGCGGTCCTTACCGCGTGTCCCCGCTACACCCGAGCCGAACTCCGCCGCATGTCCAAGGACGAGGCCCGCGCCGCGAGCGACGAGCTGCTGCGCGAGCTGCGCGCTCTCGACCCGGCCGACCCGTTGCACGGCGAGATCCGTGCCGCGGTCGTCGAACTCAACATGCCCCTGGTCCGGTACGTCGCCCGCGCCTTCTCCCACCGCCGCGAGCCGTACGACGACATCCTGCAGACCGGCGTGGTGGGTCTGCTCAAGGCGGTCGACGCGTACGACGTCGACCGCGGCGTGGCGTTCCCCAGCTACGCCCTGCCGACGATCTCCGGCGAGATCAAGCGGTTCTTCCGCGACACCTCGTGGCCGGTGCACGTCACCCGCGGCCTGCAGGAGCGGTTCATGGCCGTGGCACGTGCCTCGGACGAGCTGGAGCAGGCCGTCGGGCGCGAACCGACGGAGGCCGAGGTCGCCGCGCGGCTCGGCCTCACCCCGGCCGAGGTCCGCGAGGGCCGCGAGGCCGGGCACGGCTACCTGGTCGACTCGCTCGACCTCGGCACCCGCGTCGACTCCGACGGCGAGGGCGGCCCGCAGGCCCGCACCCCGCTGGCCGACCGGCTCGGGTACGACGACGACGAGCTGGACCTCGTGGACTTCCGCGTGTCGATCGCGCCGCTGCTGTCCGCGCTGCCGTACCGCGAGCGCCGCATGATCGAGATGCGGTTCTGGCACGACCTGTCGCAGCGTGAGATCGCGCGGCGGCTCGGCATCTCGCAGATGCACGTCTCCCGGCTGCTCAGCACGACGCTGCAGCAGCTGCGGGTCATGCTGGAGGAAGATCCGTCCACGACCGGCCCCGAGTCCGTGAGCCACGCCCTCGGGCCGCCAGGAGCTGCGGCATGACCCCACGCGATGCATTCGACCCGGTCGTCCGCACCATGGTCGACGACGCGCGCAAGCTCGTCGTCGACCTGGACGGCTCGGCCGGGTCGGTGCGCGCGGCGCGGCAGGTGGCGGAGGACTTCCTCGCCGACCTGCCGAAAGGCCCGCCCGTCGCCCCTGACGGCGCCGCGGCGGGCTTTGTCTCGGGCACCACCGGGTCAGCCAGGAACGACGCGCTCCTGGTCGTCGCGGAACTGGTGTCCAACGCCTGCCGGCACGCGCCCGGCCCGTGCCGCCTGACCGTGGAGTGCAGCGCCGACGAGGTGGAGGTGGCCGTCCGCGACGACGGCCCCGACTGGCTGCGGCTGGGCGCCACGGAGCTGCACACCGGCTACGGGCTGCTGATCGTGACACGGCTGACCGGCGGCATCCACGTCCTGCCCTCGGGCCCCGGCAAGGTCGTGTTCGCGGCGGTGCCGCTCCGCGGCGCCGGGCCCGGTCTCGGCGACGGGCCTAGTCTTGGGTGAGGGACGGCGTCCCGAGCGGGGTGCCGTGCCGCGGAGGGTAAGTATGGCCGCGTCCTATGGAACCGGCGGCGGGCGTCCGCGCGCCGCCGACGACGGCTGGACCGTCGTGGAGGTGCCCGGCGACCTCGACTTCTACTCCGCGCCGGACTTCGCGAAGTACCTGGGCGGGATCGCCGCGGCGGGGGCGCGGCGCCTCGTGATCGACATGCGCGATGTGGCGTTCATGGACTCCAGCGGGCTGCGCGTGCTGCTGAACGCCGCGCGGGACCTGCGCGAGAACGGCGGCGCGCTGCGCCTCGCGGCGCCCGACGAGCAGGTGCTGAGGCTCATCGAAGTGACCCAGGTGGGGCCGCTGCTCCCGACCTACCGCGACGTCGGGTCGGCGTCCGGTGACTGATCTCCCGCCGACCGCGCCCTCCGCCGAGGAGCGCGCGTCGCGCGACCCGCCGGGCGACGGCACGGGGCAGTCCTCCCGCGGCGAGACCGAGGTGCTGACGGAGACCATCGACCGGCTGCGCGCCGAGGTCTCGGGGCTGCGGCGGGCGATGCGGTCGCGCGGCGTCATCGAGCAGGCGAAGGGCGTGCTGATGGCGCGCATGTCGTGCTCGGCCGACGAGGCGTTCGCGTATCTGGCGACGGTGTCGCAGCACGACAACGTGAAGCTCGTGGACGTCGCGGCCGGTGTGCTGGGCGTGGCGGCCCCCGACACGCGGGACGGGCACGACCTCGAGGACGCGCCCACCGAGGACGCGCGGGACTCCCGGGGCCCGCGGGACGCGGAGCGCGCACGGCGCGGCGTCGTGCCGCACTCCCCCGCCCGCATCCCGCCCCGCGTCGACCTGGCGCGGGGCGCCCCCGAGGCGCGCGACCCGCAGCCGCCCGCGACGTTCGCGGCGCGCTACCACGTCGCCGCGTCGGCGCTGGCCAGCGCGGCGGACACCGGCGAGCTGGCCCGGCTGCTGCGCCGGGAGGGCGTCGCGGCGCTGGGCGCGCACGCGGTGGCCGTCGCCCGCCTGGAAGCCGACGGCGGCCTGCGTCTGGCGGGCACGGACGGCGTACCGGAGGCGCAGGTCAGCGCGTGGCACCGGATCCCGCCGCAGACCGCGCTGCCGCTGAGCGACGCCGTCCGGTCGGGGCGGCCTGTTCTCGTGCGGGACCGTGCGGAGTTCACCGCGCGGTACCCGCTGCCGGGCGGCGAGCCGCTGATGCCCGGCGAGAGCCTGTGCGCACTGCCGCTGACCGCGCCGGACGGCGGCGTCGTCGGCGCGCTGGCGGTGTCCTGGCCGAGGCCGACCGAGGCGTTGGACGACGCCGACGCCATGACGTACCTGACGGCATTGGCGGGGTTGTGCGCGCGGGCCCTCGCGCGGCTGACCGCGTGGACGGCGTCGTCGGCCGAGCCCTCGCAGGGCGGCGACCGGTGGTTCCGCTCGCTGTTGGACGCGCTCCTGGACCCGGTGATGATCCTCGCGCCGGTGCACCGGGCGGACGCCGAGGACGACGCCGACCGCGTCGAGGACTTCCGCGTCGAGTACGCGAACACCGCGACCGTGGACCTGGCGGGGCGTACCGCCGAGGACATGGTGGGCGGGCGGATGTCCGAGCTGTACCCGGGCATGGTCACGTCGGGCGTGTTCGCGCAGCTGTTGGAGGTGCAGGCGACCGGAACGCCGTACGAGGGCGTCGCCGAGCAGTTCGTCGAACTGGTCGGCGGCACGCTGCACTCCTCCACGATGACCCTGCGCGCGGTGCGCTTCCTCGACGGCCTCCTGCTGAGCTGGCGTATCCACGACGTCGGCGAGCGCCAGGCGGCACAGCTCGCGCAGGCGCAGCGGCTGGCCCACATCGGCACGTGGCACTACGACGTCGGGACCGGCGAAGTGGTGTGGTCTCCCGAGATGTTCGCGATCACCGGCCTGCGGCCCGCCGACGGGGCGCCGAGCCCGGGCCGCGCGGCGGCGCTGGTCGACGGGCGGACCCGGGCCGCCATCACCGCCGCGTGGCACGAGCTGTTGACCGAACACCGTCCGCAGACCGTGGAGTTCCTGATCACCCGTCCGGACGGTGGCGCGCGCACGGTGCGGGTGGCGGCCGGGCCGGCCCCGGGGCCCGCCGACGAACCGGTGCTCGCGGTGAGCGGCGTCCTCCAGGACGTGTCCGCGTGGCAGCGCACCCGCGCCGCCCTCGCCACCGCGCGCAGCGAGCTGGTCGAGGAGCGCGGCCGTACGGAGGCGGAGCACGACCTCGTGCGCGCGCTCCAGCAGGCGCTCGTGCGGTCGCCGGACAGCTATCCGGAGCACGTCCGGTTCGCGGCGCACTACGTCCCGGCGGAGTCGGCCGCGCGGGTCGGCGGGGACTGGTACGACGTGGCGGGCCTGCCCGACGGCCGGGCGCTCGTCGCCGTCGGGGACGTGTCCGGGCACGGGCTGACCGCGGCCGCCGGGATGACGCAGTTGCGGCACGCGCTGCGCGGTATGGCGTATACGGGCGCGGATCCGGCGAAGATCCTCGGCTGGCTCAACGTGATGCTGTGCCACCAGCGCGCGGACTACATCGCGACAGCCGTCTGCGGGCACCTCGACCCGGCCTCCGGTGTCCTGACGTGGGCG
This sequence comes from Yinghuangia seranimata, assembly GCF_029953285.1. GTDB lineage: Bacteria > Actinomycetota > Actinomycetes > Streptomycetales > Streptomycetaceae > Yinghuangia > Yinghuangia seranimata. Next base: position 41,606 of record NZ_JASAOI010000007.1, read on the forward strand.
CAGGCGGGGCACCTGCCCCCGCTGCGCGTCCGGGTCGGGACGGCGGACGTGCTGACCCCGCCGCCCGGCATGGTCCTCGGCGCCGCCGCGGAGGCCGAGTACCGCTCGGCGACGGTGTCCCTGGACCCGGGCGACATCGTGTTGATGTACACCGACGGCCTGGTGGCGCACCGGGGCGGCGGCCTGGGGCGCGGGCTCTCCCAGCTGCTGAGCACCGTCCGGGAGGGCCCGACGGACGATCTGCAGGCCTGCGTGACACATGTGATGCGGCACTTGGGGGCGCCGAATCCGCGAGACGACACGTGTCTGGTCGGGTTCCAGGTGCCGCAGACGGACGGCTGACCGCCCCCGTCCCGGACAGCCGCAGTGTGCGGGGGCTTCGTGGGCCGGGGCGGGCGCGGTCCGGGCGGGTCAGGACGTGCCGCGCCGTCCGCCGCCCCCGGCGTCCGCGCCGGTGTCGGGCGCGATCATGAACAGCCGGGCCGTGCCGGTGATGTGCAGCAGGCTGTCCACGGTCCTGCCGGTCCGCAGGGTGAGCTCTCCGCCGTGCGCCGCCACGGCGCGCCGGGCGTGCAGGAGCACGTGCAGGCCACTGCTGTCGCAGAACGTCACGCCCGACAGGTCGATGACCAGCACACCGGGCTGCCGCTTGAGCGCGGCGTCGACGGTGGCCCGCAGCTGCTCCGCGCTGTCGCGGTCGAGCTCGCCGGCCACGAGCAGGCGCACACCGTCCGCGTTGTCGGCGGTCTCCACACGGAGGTCGCCGCGTGCGGGTGCGGTGCGGTCGCTCCCCCGATCGCGCGGTCGATGCGGCATTGGTGGCGACCCCCTCGGGGTGCGCTTGACGATTCGGTTACTCCACCTTGCGCCCGGGGCTCACATATGGTCAACAGTTTCCGGAAATGGATTTCCGGTATTCCGGGACCGGCTCCGGGCTCGTACGATGGACGGGTGAGCGAGTCCGTCGAGACCACGACGGCACGCTGGACGTTCCTGACGAACCACGCCCGCGTGCTGGCGATGGTCGCCCGCGATCCGTTGATCCGCGTCCGCGACATCGCCGCGAGCTGCCTGCTGACCGAGCGGACCGTGGGCGCGATCCTGGCGGACCTGGAGGCGGCCGGCTACCTGCGCCGCTCCAAGGTCGGGCGCCGCAACGCCTACACGGTGGTCCCCGAAGGCCCGCTGCGTCACCCCGCCGACGGCGGGCGTCCCGTGGCCGAGATCCTGGGCGTGGCGGCCGCGGGCATGGAGGAGCGCGACGGACGCGGTGAGCATCCGTCGCGCTGAAGCCGCTTGCCGACGTCTTGTGAAGTCCCCTGGGTGGACGGCCGCGTAAGTCCGCCGCACGCCTATCGAGTACGCGCCAGGCGCCGCGCCTCGTCCGCGATCACTGTTGTCGCGTACGTCCGGAAGTCCGCACCCGCGCCCGGGGTATAGGTGTCGATCGCGCGCCGCAGGCCGCGGCGGGCGATCCGGTGGGCGTGTTCGCCGCCCGACATGCCCGGCCGCAGGCCGAGCAGTTCCGCGGTGACCGCGTCCGCCGTCGGTTCGTTGAGCTCGGCGACGCACACGCGGAACCGGCTGTACGCGGGGCTGATCGGCTGCAGTGTCCGCAGCCGCGCGAGAAGCCGCTCGGTGAGCACGGCGACCTGGTCGTCGTCCAGCGAGGTCCGGGCCACCCGGGCGAACTCACGTACCCGGCGCACCCGGTCGTGGTGGCTGCGGCTCAGCACCGCCGTGTCGGTACGGTCGGGGCCGCGATGAGGTGATGGCCAGAACATGGGGTGTCAACTCCTTCTGGCACGCCGCTACCCGCGTACCGGTGATTGACCCCCGGACGGCCGTCGCCTCGGGCCGGGCTCAGCGGCCGCGGCTCTACACGCCGTGCCGCAGCGCGGTGTTGCCCCTGCGCGCCCACCGCTCCTCGACCGTCTGGCCGTCGCAGAGCTCGTCGTACATGCGGTCCCGCAGCGCCAGGTACTCGTCGACGATCCGGTCCGCGCCTCCGCCGGGCCAGGCGTCGTCGCGCAACGCCGGGAAGATGTCGCGGCGTTCGTGGAGCAGCAGGCCGTCGGCCGCCGCGGCCGCCTCGTAGACCTGTTCCAGGAAGCCGTCCCCTCCGGGTGCGATCCGTTCGGCCGTCCCGAGGAAGCCGTTGATGTGCGTGTTCTCGCGGACGGCCGCCTCGACCCACGCCGAGCGTTTGGGCACCTGCCGCTGGATGGCCGGGTAGAGCGTGCGGTGCTTGGCCGCGGCGGTCGCGCGCCACATGCGGGACGCGCGCCCGAAGAGCTCGACGGCGTCCTCGGGATGGGACCGCCAGCGCGCGATCAGGTACCGCAGGGCGTCGTTCTCGCCGACCATGCGGTCGTACGCGGAGCTCTGGGCGGGCATGGCTTACCTCCCTGGGGTGGGGGCCTTCAGGGCTTCACTGGGTATCTACCCGGGACGTTCCGGACGATGTACGGGAGGGTTTCCGGACGCTTCATCCGCCGGATCGCGGGCAGCGCGCACACGTGCCCGCCGACCGCGCGGGCCGGGACGCCCTGTGTGCCATGGGGCGGATGGGAGGCGTGTGATGACCACGGTCGAGGAGTCGGTGGAGATCGAGGTGCCGGTGCGGGCCGCCTACGACCAGTGGACGCAGTTCGCGGAGTTCCCCAGGTTCATGGACGGTGTGGAGCGCGTCGACCAGCTCGACGCCACGCACACCCACTGGGTGACGAAGATCGACGGCGTCCAGCGGGAGTTCGACGCGGAGATCACCGAGCAGATCCCGGACGAGCGCATCGCGTGGCGCAGCCGCACGGGCCCCCAGCAGGGCGGTGTGGTCACCTTCCACCGGCTGGAGGACAACCGCACCAAGATCATGCTCCAGCTCGAGCACGACCCGTCGGGCTTCGCCGAGACGGTCGGCGACAAACTCGGCTTCGTCCGCCGCCTGGCGCGCCGCGACCTGGACAGGTTCCGGGAGTTCATGGAACTGCGCGACGGCCGCACGACGGGCGGCTGGCGCGGCGAGGTCTGACGGACGGGACGCACGTGCGGCGGCGCGCGGCCGAGGCCCGCGCCGCCCGCGTCACGCTCGCCGCGGCGGTCCGGCGCCGTCAGACGCGGCGCCAGCGGACCATGGCGAACGAGAGCAGGCCGAACAGCATCAGGCCCACTGCGACGGCGGCCAGGAGCGGCGGTCCGGCCGGGGTGTCCGCGAAGCTGCGCAAGGTGTCGTCGAGGCCCTTGGCCTTGTCCGGGTCGTACTTGGCGGCGGCGACCAGCACGAACAGCCCGGCCGCCGCGTAGACGGTGCCGCGGCTCGTGCCGCCCGCGATGCCGAGCGCGTCGACCGTGCGCCTGGTCCCGGCCGACATCTCGCCGAGCTTGAGGTGGTCGCGGTAGGTGCGGCGCAGCGCGCGGACCGCGAGGCCGATCCCGACTCCCACGACCACGAGTCCCGCCGCCGCGACCAGCCAGCGTCCGCCGGGCATGTCCAGCGCCTTGGCGGTGGCGTCCTTGGACTGCTGGTCCGACGACTTCTCCCCGGAGCCGCCCTGTCCGTCCGAGCGGCCGGCGGCGAGTGAGAGGACCGAGCCGGCGGCGACGGCGTAGAAGGCGAAGCGCGCGAGCGACAGCAGCCGTTTCCCCGCCTTCCTCCCGCCGCGGCCCGCCGCGCCGAAGACGGCCTCGGAGAGCCGCCACAGGGCCATGCACGCGAGGCCGACGCCGAGCGCCCACACCAGTGCCCCGCCGAACGGCTGCTTGGCCAACTCCCGTACCGCGCCGCCCCGGTCGGCCTGTCGGCCCGTGTCGCCGAAGGCGATCCGCAGGGCCAGCACGCCCACCAGCAGGTACACCGCGCCACGTGCCGCGAGCCCGGCGCGCGCCGCCGTGGCGATCGCGGAATCCCCGGCTCCCGTCGGCCGCGTGGCACGGCGCCGCGAGCGGGCCGTCGTCGTCCTCATCGTGAAAGAGACCTTCCTGTGTCTCTTCGTGGCTGCCCGGGACGCCGGGTTCGATGCGGACGCTTCACCGGTGCCCCGCCGCGGGCCGCGGGCCCCGGCGGATCCCGCACGGAGGTTTCTTGACCGGGAGGCCGGACAGCCGCCCGCATGTCAGGCCGTTCACATCCCCTCTGGAGGTGGCCATGGCCGGCCCCACCGCGCGTGCGTACGCGAGGCGCGGAACCGCGTGGTTCCGCGACCGGACCGCGCTGGTCACGGGCGGCTCACGCGGCCTCGGGCTGCTCGTCGCGCGTGAACTCGCGGCCCTCGGCGCCCGGGTCGCCGTCTGCGCCCGGGACGAGGCCGAACTCGCCCGCGCGGCCGACACCGTCCGCCTCGACACCGGACGCACGGTGTCCACCCACCGGTGCGACGTGAGTCGCCCCGACGACGTGGAGGCGCTCGTCGCCGAGCTCGGCGACCGGTACGGCGGCGTCGACGCGCTGGTCAACAACGCGGGCATCATCTCCGTCGGCCCGGTCGAGTGCACTTCGCCCGACCAGTACGAGGCCGCGATGGACGTGATGTTCGCCGGCCCGATGCGCCTGACCCTGGCGCTGCTGCCCGGCATGCGGGCCCGCGGCGACGGCCGGATCGTCAACATCACGTCGCTGGGCGGACGCGTCGCCGCGCCGCACCTGCTGCCCTACAGCGCGGCCAAGTTCGCCGCCGTGGGGTTCTCCGAGGGGCTGCGCGCCGAGCTGGCGGGCGCCGGGATCGCGGTGACGACCGTGCTGCCCGGCCTTATGCGCACCGGCTCGTACCGCGCGGCGCGCTTCGGCGGCCGCCACGAGCGCGAGTTCGCGTGGTTCGCGGCCGCCGCGTCGCTGCCGCTGCTGTCCATGGACGCCGAACGCGCCGCCCGCGCCGTGGTGCGGGCCGCCGCCCGTGGCCGGCCCGAGGTGGTCCTCACCGTCGCCGCGAAGGCCGCCGTCCGCATGCACGGCCTGGCCCCCGCGACGACGGTGCGGATGCTCGGCCTCGCCGGACGCCTCCTGCCCGCTCCGCCCGACGACGACACGGCCGCCGCGGCCGGCGCCGACGTGCCGGGCACCGTCGCCCGCGCCTTCGGCCAGCCGGCCTGGTCGCGGCACCTGACCGGGCTGGGTGAACAGGCCGCCCGGCGCTGGAACGAACCGCACGGCGTCTGACCCGCGCCCCATGTCCCCCGACGGGAGTCCCCCGTGAAGGCCCTCACCTGGCAAGGCCACCGCGACGTCCGCGTGACGTCCGAACCCGATCCGGCGATCACCGAGCCCACCGACGCGCTCGTCCGCGTCACGTCGACCGGGATCTGCGGCTCCGACCTGCACCTGTACGAGGTGCTCGGGGCGTTCCTGACGCCGGGCGACATCCTGGGCCACGAGGCCATGGGCGTCGTCGAGGAGGTCGGCCCGCAGGTCGCGTCGCTGCGCGCGGGCGACCGCGTGGTCGTCCCGTTCAACGTCTCGTGCGGCACGTGCGCGATGTGCGGGCTCGGTCTCCACTCGCAGTGCGAGACCACCCAGAACCGCGACCAGGGGACCGGCGGCTCGCTGTTCGGCTACACGAAGCTGTACGGGCAGGTCCCCGGCGGGCAGGCCGAGCTGCTGCGCGTACCGTTCGCCGACCACCTGCCCATCAAGGTCCCCCAAGGCCCGCCCGACGACCGGTTCGTGTTCCTCTCCGACGTGCTGCCCACCGCGTGGCAGGCCGTCGAGTACGCGGACGTCCCCGAGGGCGGCACCGTCGCCGTACTCGGGCTGGGCCCGATCGGCGACATGGCCGCGCGCATCGCGCTGCACCGCGGCGCCAAGCAGGTTTTCGGCATCGACCTGGTGCCCGAACGCCTGGACCGCGCGGCCGCGCACGGCGTCGACGTCCTGGACCTGCGCGACCGCGCCGACATCGCCGCCGCGGTCCGCGAACGCACCGACGGCCGCGGCCCCGACGCGGTCATCGACGCGGTCGGCATGGAGGCCCACGGCGCACCCGTCGCCAAGGCCGCGCAACGCCTCGTCGCCGTGCTGCCCGACCGGCTCGCCGAACGCGTCATGCGCAAGGCCGGTGTCGACCCGCTGTGCGCGCTCTACACCGCGATCGACATGGTCCGGCGCGGCGGCACGATCTCCATCGTGGGCGTGTACGGCGGCATGAACGACCCGCTGCCGATGCTCACGCTCTTCGACAAGCAGATCCAACTGCGCATGGGACAGGCCAACGTGCGGCGTTGGGTGGACGACCTGATGCCGCTGCTCGACGCCGAAGACCCGCTGGGGACCGAGCAGTTCGCCACCCATCACCTGCCGCTGACCGACGCGCCGGAGGCGTACGAGATGTTCCGCGACAAGCGCGGCGGGGCGGTGAAGATCCTGCTCGAACCGCAGGCCTGAGCGGCCGCGGCAGGGCCCTGGCCGCCGGCCGCCGCCGAGGCGCGGGCGGCCCCTGATCCCCTGGCCCGGCGGACCCTGGGAGCTGCGGCAGTCCGCCGGGCCGGGGCCTTTCCGCCGTCTGGTCACGGCCTGTCGCCCGGGCGCATGCGCTGGCGCGTCGAGGCTGCGACGCATGGATGTCCTGGTCGCGGGCAGCGGAGGGTTATGGTCCCTCTTCTGATCGTCCTGCTGTTGGCGCTGCTGCTCTTCGGCGCCGGGTTCGCGCTCCATCTCCTGTGGTGGATCGCCGTGTTCGTGCTGGTTCTCTGGCTGCTCGGGTTCTTCTTCCGGGGCGCGGGGACCGGTCGCTCCCGAGGACGCTGGTACCGGTGGTAGCCGGCCGGCGGTGCGGGGCCGCACAGGTTCCGCGCCGCCGTGGAGCAGCGCCACCGCACCGCGACCGTCGCACCGGTCACACCTGTCACGCCGCAGTCGTTTCGGATCGGCCCCGGACGGATCATCCGTCCGGGGCCGAGACGCGGCCCCGGGGCCGGTCACCCCCCGGCGAGCCGCTTGGCGCGGCGCACGTCGTCACCGAGACCGCCGAGCCGGTCGGCGGAGCAGCACCGGCGCAGCCGCGGGAACAGGCGCTCCTCCTCGTTCCGGACGTGCTCGGCGACCTCGGCCTTCAGCACGGCGAGCAGGGCGTCGAACCGCTCGTGGTCCGCGTCGTAGCCCTCGAGGTCCCTGAGGTGCCCCTCGATCCCGGCGTGGTCGGCGAGTTCCTTGTCGGCGAGCGAGTCCCCACCCGGGACGGTCTCGCGCACCGTCGGATAGAGGTACGCCTCCTCCGCGGCGGAGTGGCGCATGAGCTCGGTGGTGAGCGTGTCGGCCAGCTCCTTGCGGCGCTTGGCGCGCACGGGCGCCTCGCCGATGGCGGCGAACAGCCGCTCCACCCTGCGGTGGTCGGCGGTGAGTTCCTCGGTGACGTCGGTACGGCGGCTCATGGCCGTCCTTTCCGGTTCGCGCCGCCAGACGCTCCGACGGCCCAGGACGGCTACCCCGACGCGACCACGGCACACGGGCGGAACCGGCCGCTGAACGCGGGAAACGTCGGCACGCCGGACGCGGTCAGGTCTCCCGATCGGCGGCCTGACGCTCGTCAGGCTCCTCGCGCGCCTCCGGCGTCCAGGCGCGGGTGTCGCGGGGTTCGACGTACGGCTCCTCGTCGGGTGCGTGTCCGGCGGCGACGGCGCGCTGGCGGGACAGCTCGGCGTCGAACTCGAGGCCGAGCAGGACGGCGAGGTTGGCGACCCACAGCCAGACGAGGAAGACGACGACGCCCGCGAAGGTGCCGTAGGTCTTGTTGTAGGCGGCGAAGTTCGCGACGTAGAGCGCGAATCCGCCGGAGGCGAGGACCCAGATGACCACGGCGACGATCCCGCCCGGGGTGATCCACCGGAAGCCCCGGTCCTTCGCGTTCGGCGCCGCCCAGTAAAGCAGCGCGATCATCAGCACCACGAGCAGCACCAGCACCGGCCACTTGGCGATGTCCCATACAGCGACCGCCGTGTCCCCGAGACCGAGCGCGCCTCCGGCCTGCCGGGCGATGCCCCCGGTGAACACCACGATCAGCGCGCTGGCGCAGGCGAGCACCATCAGCACGACGGTCAGGACCACGCGCAGCGGCGTGAGCTTCCACACCGGGCGGCCTTCCTCGATGTCGTAGACCACGTTCGCGGCACGGATGAACGCCGCCACGTAGCCGGACGCCGACCACACGGCGAGCACCAGGCCGACGACCGCCAGCACCGAGCCGGTCCCGGCGCTGGACTGCAGCTCCCGTACCGCGTTGGTGATGACGTCGCGGACCGCGCCCGGAGCCAGCTTCTGTACGTTGTCCAGCACCGCGCGGGTCGCCGACTCGCCGGCGACGCCCAGCAACGAGACGAGGACGAGGATCGCCGGGAACAACGACAGCACCCCGTAGTAGGTCAACGCGGCGGCCCGATCGGGGAGTTCGTCCCTGCGGAACTCACTGACCGTGCGCTTGAGCAACGCCCACCACGCGGACTTAGGCAACTGCGAGGGTTGCTCCGGCCGCGCCCGCTCCCGCCGCTCGGGCGTGTCGCGGCGTTCCCGACGGCCGTCTGCGTCGCGTCGTGGCTCCATACCTTTGCGGCTTGCCCGATCCGGCCCCGGTATGCGCCGCCCGGCCCCCTGCCTCGTCGGGCCGTGCCGAAGCCTGCACGCGCCGTAGTCCGTGCGTCTGCGCGTAGTCACCCGTCGCCCGGGTAGCCGCCCGGATATGAACGCCCGTCCCGAACATTGCCGCGCACCGTTCCTGGACGCCCTGGCCGCGCACGTCCCCGCGGACAAGGCCGCCGGGCGCATCGCCGCAGAGATGATCACCCCGTATCCGCCGGGCATACCGGTGGTCCTGCCCGGCGAGCGCATCTCAGGCGCGGTTCTCGACTATCTGCGCAGCAGGGCGGAGGCCGGCATGGTCCTGCCCGACGCCGATGACGACCACGCCGAGAGCATCCGGGTCGTCGTCGAAAGCTAGACCGCGGGAGTGATGGGCATGAAGCTTCGGCATCCTGCGGACCGCAACGAACGCGGTCGATTCGAGCGGTTCGCCGAGGGCGCCTCGAACCTCACCAGCAGCCCGGCGTTCTACGCCGTGTGCGTGATGTTGGTGGCGTTGTTCCTCGCGGCCAAGCTCGCGGGCTGGTCGGTGGAGTGGCAGATATTCACCGCGGACCTGATGACCGCGGTGACCCTGATGTTGCTGGCCCTGCTGAAGAACAGCGAGCGCCGCGCCGAACGCGCCGTCCAGCGCAAGCTCGACGCGATCGCCGCCGCCCTCCTCGACCAGCGCGAAGGCAGGCAGGGGCGGGTGGGCGAGGACCTGGAGAACGCGATCGGCATGGACGAGGAGGTCTGAGGTCCGTCACTTCCGCTCGCGACGCTTGGCGGGGTGGGGCTTTCCGCCCTTGCGGGCGCGCTCGCGGGCAAGTTCGGCGTCGAACATCAGGCCGCACAGGATGGCGACATTGGTCAGCCACTGCCACACCAGGAAGATCGCGATACCCGCGAGCGTGCCGTAGGCGCGGTTGAAGGAGTGGAAGTTCGCGACGTACGCGGCGAACACCGCGGACGACGCCAGCCAGACCACCAGCGCGAGGACGGTGCCCGGGCTCAGCCAGCGGATGCTCTCGCCGTCCACGTCCGGAGCCAGCCGGTAGAGCATGGTCAGTGTCAAAACCACCAGGACGGCCAGCACCGGCCACTTGGCGAACGACCACACGGTCAGCGCGGCGTCGCCGGCGCCGAGGGCACGTCCGAGACCGCGGGCGGCCCCGCCGGTGAAGACCACGATGAGCGCGCCGAGGCACGCCGACAGCAGGAGCCCGGCCGTCACGGCGAGGCGCATGGGGAGGGTCTTCCACAGCGGGCGGCCCTCGGGGACGTCGTAGACGATGTTGGCGGCGCGCATGAAGGCGCCGACGTAGCCGGAGGCCGCCCACAGCGCCCCCGCGAGCCCCACGAGCACGAAGACCGAGCCGGTGCCGCGACCGGCCTGCAGCTGTGTGATGGCGCCGTTGAGGATGTCGCGTGCCGCGCCCGGCGCGAAGGCCCGGAGGTTGTCGAGGATCCGCTGAGTGGCGGCGCTTCCCACGACACCGAGGACGGACACGACGACGAGGAGCCCGGGGAACAGGGACAGCGTCGCCCAGTACGTGAGTGCGGCGGCGCTGTCGCCGAGGTGGCTGCGCCGGAACTCGGCGATCGTGCGGCGCAGCACCACGGTCCACGCGTCCGTGGGGAGGTCGGTGGGCTTCCGGGGGCCACCGCGGCGCGGCACGGGTGCGACACCTCAGTCGCGCGGTAGCAGCGTGCCCAGCGGGCCGAGGTCGAGGTTGAGGTCCTCCGGCGTCAGCCCGAAGCGTTCGCGCAACTGGTCCATGCGGTCCTCCAGGAGCATGAGGGTCAGACCGATCCGCTCCTCCTGGTCGTCGCTGAGGTCGCCCGCGTCGACCCTGCGCAGCGCCTGGCGCTCCATGACCTGGCGCAGCAGTTCGACCAGGGTGAGGATCAGGCGGACCAGGTCGCGTTCGACGTCGTCGGGATCCAGGTCGATGCGGCGCCGTCGGCGCGCACGTCCTTCCGGCCGTGTGTCGGGCCACCAGTCGTCGCCTCGATCGAGGGGGTTCGCGGTCATCGCGCGTCACCTGCCGACGGCGTATCAGGCGCGGCGGGGGCGATGAGCGCGCGGAGATCGATCCGGACGAGGGGAATGTCCGCGATCGTGAGGAAGACCTCGCCGCACAGGACGACACCCCCGGCCAGCAGGCGGTCGATCAGGTCGACCAGCGTCGCTTCGGTGCGCACGTTGGGCAGCGGGGTGGGCAGCGCCCCCGACGAGCCGGTCACGGGAACACACCTCCCTGGTCGGATCCCGCTTCGGACGCGGTGAAGGAGTACGGCACCCACGGGCCGCCCACGTCGAGGCGCAGGCCCGGGCCGGTCCAGCGGGCGAGTGCCGCGCCGAACGCGTCGGTTCGGTCGTCCGCCACCAGGTAGGCGGCGTTGAAGACGTTGACCTCGTCGCCGACCGCGTCGCCGACCTCGTCCCCGCCGTGGGCGGGGGGCGCCGGGCGGGGTGGAAGGTGCCGTACGTCGTCGGCGACGGCGCGGAGCGCCTCGTCGAGTTCCCCGACGGATTGGAGCACGGCTACGCGGGCGCGCTCGGCCTCGTGCTGCTCGTCCTTGCGTCGGCGCAGGTAGTCGCGGCCCGCACCGGGCCGTGGCGCGCCCGAGACGCGCGCCGCGGGGCGTGACTCGCCTCCCTTGCCGGGTCCGTAGACCTTGACCCCCCATTCGGCGCGGCCGGCGACGCGGCGCAAGGCGTCCTGGAGCCGGTCGCCTTCCTCGCGCAGTGTGCGGCGCACGCCTTCGTCGTCTTCGTACAACGTGGCCAGGCGCATGGGCACCGTGGGAGCGGTGTTTCCGGCGGCCTGCACGACGCGGTGGTGCGCGCGGACCATGCGGTCCACGTCGTCGATGTCGGAGAGGCGCTTCCTCAGCTCTTCCGCTTCGAACTCGTCGCGGGGCACCCGCTGGACGACCGCCACGAGGGGCCCCTCGGGGAGCGTGTAGGGCACGCCGTCGTCGATCCCCGCGACGTCGGCCAGGGCGTCGGCGGGGAGGGGCGCCAGGCTGACGGCGTACAGATAGCTCGCCAGGCGGCGTGCGGTGTGGGGCGCGTTCACGACTCGGCCTCCCTGGACCCGCCTCCCTCGTGCCCGGCCAAGAGCTCACGCAGCCGCCGGTTCTCCTCGACCAGGCGGGCGTCGGCCGACTCGACGGCCGCCGCGGAGGACTCCCCCGACTGCCCCAACTGCCTGCGGAGACGCTCGTTCTCGTCGGCGAGCTGGCGGTCCGCGGCCTTGGAGGAGAGGGAGGGGTCGCGCTCCCACCAGTCGATCCCCATCTCCTTCGCGCGGTCGACGGACGCGACGAGCAAACGGAGCTTGATGGTCAGCAACTCGATGTCGACGAGGTTGATCTTGATGTCGCCCGCGATGACGATGCCCTTGTCGAGGACGCGCTCCAGGAGGTCGGCCAGGCTGTCCGTCCGCCGCCCGCCGTCCATGGGGGCGCGCCGCGCCGGCGAATCGGCCGGCCAGCCTCGGTCGGCGGGGCGGGTGGTTCGCGTCGGGTAGACGGGCTCGCCGGTCATCGGGCTGTGCGGCGTGCCGGCCGGCGGGCGGACTTGTGCTCGTCGTCTTCTTCTTCGTCCTCGTCGTCCTCGTCCTCGTCTTCGTCCTCCTCGTCCTCGTCCTCGTCCTCGTCTGCGGCCTCTTCGTCTTCGTCGTCTTCGTCGTCTTCGTCGTCCGTGGCCTCTTGGTCCTCTTCGTCTTCGTCCTCGTACTCGTCCTCGGCCTCGTCTTCTTCGTCCTCGTCCTCGGCCTCTTCGTCCTCGTCCTCTTCGTCCTCGGCGTCCTCGTCCTCGTCCGCGGCCTCGTCGTCCTCGACGTCGTCCGTGGTCTCGTTCTCGTCCTCTTCGGCGGCGGAGTCCTCCTGCTCCTCCTCGTCCGACGTGAACATGACGTAGTGCCGGAACCCCTTGAGGTCCAGGCGCACGCGGCGGCCTTGGGCGCGCCACAGGTTGCCGACCTTCTCGAAGGGACCGGACGGGTGGTACTCGATGTCGACGATGATCCTGGTCAAGCGCTCGCCGAGCTCGTGGAACGTGACCATTCCGCGGGTCGTGCCCTTGGCCCCCTGCGAGGTCCAGGAGATGCACTCTTCGGGGATGTCGGTCTGCACCTCGGCGCGCCAGCTCCGCTTGGAGGGGCCGACCTTGAGGTTCCAGTTGCTCGACCCGTCGTCGTCCGAGACGTCAACGCTGCGCACACCCTTCGCCCACTGGGAGAAGTCGTCGTACCGGGTCCAGTACTCGTACGCGACGTCCACCGGCACGCCGACGTCGATGGCTTCGGTGATGTGGGTGAACTTCTTGCCCTGGCTGCCCTTCTTCTTGCCGGTGAGCCCGGCGCTTTCCGCGGCGTTCCCAAGGCTGTCCGTCACGCCGCTGAGGCTGGACTTCACACCGCTTGCCGCGGCGTGCATGACCGCTGACGGTACGTGCTTCGGCAGGTTGAGCGACGGCAGGAGACCGCTGCCGCCGTTCTCCGCCGCCTCGCCGAGCCGGTCGGCGGCCCCCGCGACGTGGCGCCCCGCGTTCTCCACCATGTGCGTCGCACGCGCGGCCAGGTAGTGCTCGACGGCCTGCACAAGCCGGTCGATAACCATCTCCTGCGCGCCGCCGTTCGCCGGGCGGGCGGCGCTCTCGTCTGTGGTGCGCGGTGCCATCTCACGACTCCTTCTTGCTCTTGCTCTGCCGGCCGCTGCCGGCTGTGCTGCGCGATCGACTGGACGACGAGCCCGACGTGCTCTTGCGCGAGGACGAGCCGGAGGTGCTCTTGCGCGACGACGAGCCGCCCGCCGTGCTCTTGCGCGACGACGTGCTGGACGAGCTCTTCCGTGACGCCGGGCCCGACGTGCTCTTCCGTGACGACGAGCTCGACGAACTCGACGAGCTCTTCCGCGACGATCCGCCCGTGGACGACCCACCGCTGCTCCGGCCGGACCCCGATGAGGACTTCCGGGTCGCCGACGACGCCTTGGCGGCACCGGACGACGCGGCCTTCTTGGCCCCCGACTTCGCCTTGTCCGGCGCCTCGGTCAGTGCGTCGGCCTTGTTCTCCAGCCGGTCGGCCAGGGCCCCGGCCTTCCGTTCGACGGCGGCGTTCACGGCATGCTTTCCGGCGGCCGCCACGTCGTTCCGCACCTGCTCGGTGAGCCGGGACAGTTGCGGCGTCGCGCCCAGGCGATGTACGCCAGCGGCGGCGAGTTCCTTGGGTGACAGGTTGTAGTGCTTGGTCAGCAGGTAGCTCCCGACTCCGAGCGCCACCCGGCCCTTCTTGGTGCGGCCGAGGACGTATCCGCCGGCCACGGCCACAGCGAGCGCGGCTCTGTTCATCATGACTCCTCCTCACCCCCGCCGTGCCCCCGGACCTCCATGCCGTACTCCAGGCGGTCCAGCAGCTCTTCTTCTCGCCGGTCGTAGGTTTCCTCGTCGATAAGGCCGTCTGCCAAGTCCCTTTGCAGGTCCGCTAGTTCCGCTCGTATGGCAGCCGGGTCGTACATCTCCTGCTCCGCGGCGTCCTCGATGCGGCGCGCCACCCACACCACACCCCTGACCGGCGCGAGCGGCAGTGTCAGCAATCCGGTGAGCAGTCCCATGAGTGGCTCCTGACGTTCCTCGCGGCTCAGCCCGCGCCGGCCATCGCTTCGGGGACGAAGCTGTACACGGGCAGAGGTCCTGTGCACCGCAGTTCGACCCCCTCGCCCACGTCGCCGCGCAGCGCGTCCACGGCGGCCCGGAAGTCGGCCGTGTCCGCTGAGGACACGAGGAACGAGACGTTGGCGGCGACGTTGCGCACCGTCGGGCCGTCCTTCATGTCCGCGGCCAGCCCCTCCAGGCGTCCGACGACGAAGTCCCGGACGGCGGCCTCGTGCCGGGCCACGGCCTGCTCCACCATCTCGCCCAGCCGCATCTGCTCGTCGAGGGCGCCCGTGGCGCGGCTGCGCTCGCGCTGGGCCATGATCTGCGGGTCCGCGACGACCAGGCCGGGCAGGACCGTGTCGAGGTCGAACTCCGCCTTCACGTTGAACTCCGTCTTGCCCTCGAGTCGCCGCAGTGCTTCCGCGTACGCCGCGCCGTGCTCCGCGAGATGCCGCTCCACCTCGGCGTCGTCCTCCACCACCATGCCGAACCGCATGGGGAGGACCGGTCCTCCCTCGGCGGCCAACCCGGTGAGGACGTCGTGGTGAGCTGTGACGTCGCGTCTCCGCGCGCGCAGGTCCGCCGGCGCGTCACCGACCACCGCGGCGACCCGCTCCGCGACGACCCGCCGCAGGTCCCCTGGGGGGTCACCGACGCCGGACGCGCGCTCGGCACGCGGGTGGTCCGGCAGGACGATCGCGTAGACGTACGTGGCCATGGCTCACTCCTGGTCCTCGTCGGAGCGGCGGCGGCGCCGTGGCCGTGCGGGTTCGCGTTCCGGCTCGGACTTCTTCCGGCTCCGCGTGCGCTCCTTCCCGTCGTCGTCCCCGTCGTCGCCCCCGGCGCCGACCGCGTGCTTCACCTTGCCGGTGATCGCGTCGACCGCGCCCTCGATGGCCCCCTGGGACTTGCCCTTGCTGGTGTCCTCGGTCATCTCGCCGACCAGTCCCGGCAGCGTGGAGCGCCGCCCGGTGTGTTCGAGGTCGAGCCGGTTCGTCGCCTCGGCGAACCGGAGGTAGGTGTCCACGCTCGCCACGACGATCCGTGCGTCGATCTGGATCAGCTCGAGGCCGAGCAGAGAGATCCGCACGAACACGTCGATCACGAGTCCGCGGTCGAGAATGAGGTCCAGGACGTCGTACAGGTTCCCCGAGCGGGCCACATCGTTGCGCTGTCGGGTCGCCGGCTGGTTCGGGGAACCCATCGTCATGCCTCGCTTTCTTGGCGCTGTTCTGTGCACGGCTCCGACCCGCGCGGGTCAGCCGTCGGTGTCGCTGCGCCGGAAGCGCGCCACACGCTCGTACTCCACGAGCTCGCCGTCGCGGTCGAGGCGGAGCTCGTACGTGGCCATCAGGCTCGTCGTGTCCGGCACCCGCGGCACCTCGACGACGTCGATCCGGACGTGCCACCCGTTTTCGTTTTGCAGCAGTCCGGAGACCCCGTCCACCGGCCGGTTCACGAGGTCGCCGACGTACTCGAGGGCCTGTCGCGCGATCTCGCGAGCCGCCGGGCGCTTGGAACGGCTTGCACCCGAAGCTCTCGCTCCCGCGCGGCCGCCGCTGCGGGCGTCCGTCGATCTTCGCGGGGTCCGCTCGGGCATGTCGGCGCTTCCTTACGTGGGACGACGATCGCGTGTCGGGCCGCTAGCCCGATTTGTCCGCTTCACACATTTATTCGACATTCAGGCGGCACGCTCGCCCGTGAGGGCTCCGGGGTTCGGATACCGGGGCCTGGGGCCCTGGGAAGCCTCGTGTGTCGCCGGGGCCCGCTCGGGGCAGCCGCCACACGGCAGTCATGCGAACGAATGAGCGAGGCGACACCCCATGGCACACGGCGGCAATGTCATCAAGGAACTCACGACGGATCACCGCGAGGTCGAGGGCCTCTTCGGGAAGATCAGGAAGGCCCCCGCGGGTTCGGCAGAGCGCAGGATGCTCGCAGACCAGTTGACCATGGAACTCGTGCGGCACTCGGTCGCGGAGGAGCAGTACCTCTACCCGGCGGTGCGCGACAAACTGCCAAACGGCGGACGCATGGCCGACAAGGAGATCCGCGACCACGGCAAGGTCGAGAAGCAGCTGAAGGAGCTCGAAGGGTGCGCCCCCGGCGACCGGCGGTTCGACCGACTGCTCGACTCCGTCGAGCGCGAGGTCACCGAGCACGTCAAGGACGAGGAGGAGCGGCTCTTCCCCGCTCTGGCCGAAGCACTCGACGCGCGCGAGCTCAACGACATGGGGGACGCGATACGCAGGGCCAAGCGCATGGCCCCGACCCGTCCGCACCCCTCCGCACCGACGACCCCTCCCGCGAACAAGCTCCTCGGCGCCGGCGTCGGAGTCGTCGACCGGCTGCGTGACGCGCTGACCGGCCGCGGCACCAAGCGCGGCGCGGCGGCACCGACACCTGACGGCGGGTCGAGGCGGGAACCGGCCGCGACCAAGCGGGCCACCGCGGAGTGGACCGCTGAAGGCTCGACCTACGCCCAGCTGTACGAGGAAGCCAAGCGCCGCCACATCGACGGCCGTTCGAAGATGAACAAGAAGGAGCTCAGCCGAGCCCTGAGCCGCGGCTGAACCCGCCTGATCCCCGAAGCCCGCGGGCCCCGAGGAGAGCGGTACGGAACAAAGAAGGTCGTCATGAAGCTGCTCAAAGGCTTGCTGGACGTGGTGCTGGGACTCGTCACCGCACTGCTCGGCACGGTTCTCGCGATCCTCGCGGCCGTGGTGTGGCTGGTCGGCGCGCTGCTGTGCGTCACCCTCATCCTGATCCCCCTGGGCATCCCGGTCGTCCGACTCGCCACGCGGCTGTTCGGCCTCTCCTGGCGGCTGATGCGCACCCCCTGAGCGTGGTCGCTGTTTCGCACCCCGTGGTCGCTGTTTCGCACCCGGAGCCACGGGCAGCCGTCGACCATGACCTTGCTGCGCTTTCCCGGCATGTACCGGCCGCAGTCCGACACCTGGCTGCTCATGGCGGCGTACCTCGACGAGGGGCTGGCCGGCGCGCGGCGTGTCCTGGACGTCGGTACCGGGACCGGGGCGGTGGCGCTGGCGGCCGCACGGGCCGGGGGTGCGGACTGCCGGGTCACCGCGATCGACGTGTCACGGCGGGCGGTGTGGGCGGCCCGGCTCAACGGCCTGCGGCGGCGGAACCTCGTTCGGGTACGGCGCGGGGACCTGCTCGAACCGGTGGCCGAGGAGCGTTTCGACCTCGTGCTGGCCAACCCGCCCTATGTCCCGGCGCCCGCGCAGAGCGCGCCGGAGCGCGGCCCCGAACGATCCTGGGACGCGGGGCAGGACGGACGGCTGCTGCTGGACCGCCTCTGCCGCGCCGTACCCGACGTGCTCGGTCCGGGAGGCACCGTGCTGGTCGTCCAGTCCGCGTTGTCCGGTGTCGGGCGGACGCTGCGCCTGCTGCGCGCCGCGGGCCTGCGCGCCCGCGTCGTGGCGAGGCTCCGGCGGCCGTTCGGCCCGGTGCTGACCGGGCGGGCGTCGTACCTGGAGTCCCGGAGCATCATCGAACCCGGTTGCCGGGAAGAGGAGTTGGTGGTCGTCCGTGGCGACATGGCCGCGTGAACCCGGCCCCCCGTGTCGGGTGACCGTCGTTCCGCACGGTCCCGTGCTGGTCGACGGCCCCGTCGAGATCACCATGCCGGACGGCACGACCGCCCGTTCCGAGCGGGTCGTGGTCGCCGTGTGCACGTGCCTGCGCAGCAGACGGCTGCCGTGGTGCGACACCAGCCACCGCACGCCGCCCCGCAGCGCCTCAGAGGACTGAGCCGCCGCGCAGCGAGGACCGCCCCGATCCCCAGGCGTCGCCCAGGTGTTCGGCGAACCCGTCCTCGACCAGTGTCGCCGCCCGGATGCCGAACGCGACGTCGTCGGCCAGGTCCGGTTCCTCCGCCAGCAGCCCGCCGAGCACCTCGCGGCGCATCAACTGCTCGTGGACGGCGTCCGCTTCGACGTGCTCGGTGAAGAACAGCGTGCACGCCGGGTCGTCGACGCCGAGCCGTTCCAACGTGTCCGCGAGCCGGGCCGCGCCCGGCGGCGAGGCCGTCTCCAGCGCGGCGAAGTGCCCGGCGGCCATGCCGCGGAGGCGGCGGTGCCAGCCGAACAGCGACATGAGGTTGACGACCGCGAGCATCGGCGCCGGCACGCGGTCGAGGTACGCGTTGTAGGCGTCGTCCAGGCCGAGGCCGCGCATCAGGTCGGCGAACAGGGCCGCGTGCACGCGCTCGGCCCGCCCGGCCCCGAACTCGTCGAACTCGACCGTGACGACGGCCGCCTTCGCGCGGCCGGTCAGGCGCGGGATCAGCAGCGCCTGCGGATCGGCCTCTTTCAGCTGGAACACCGAGCGGTGCACGGCGTATTCACGGAACCGGCCGAGATCGGGCTCGTCGGCCAGCAGCGCGGAGGGACCTCGGGGGCTGTCCGGGCCGGGATGCAGGACGTCCGCGAGGGCCTGGTCCACCGCGCCCGGGTCGCCGACGGCGTCACGCAGTGCCGCGAGGAACGCCGATTCCAGCCGCGCGCGCAGGCTCAGGAGCCGCGGATCCCACTCCCACGCGTCGTCGACGCCCGGCAGGCCCCGGTAGTGCAGCTCGTAGGCCAGGTAGAGCGCCAGTTGTGCGTCCTCACCCCACGGATCGGCGTCCTCCACGGGCGGCGACAGGGCGGGTCCGACGGTGCCGGGCGCGCGGCGTAGCGCCGTGATCAACGCGCCCGACACCGGTCCTCGGGGCGACGGCAGCGCCGTCGCCGTCCCCGGGCTCGCCGCCACCACGGTCAACGGCCTCGCGCGTGCCGCGACTCGGCGTTGGGCGTCGACGAACGGCCCTTGATGTCACGGCGCTTGCGGGCGCTCTCGGCGATGTGCTCGTACTGCCGCTTCCGCTTGGGACCGGAGCCGCAGGGCATATCCACCACACCTTGAGTCGATCTTCCCTGTCGCGCCACGGCTACCCGCCACGAGGGCGGCCACACACGACGCGCGGCCAGGGCCCCGGCAGGGGACGATCGCCCACCGAGCCCAGGACAAGCCCTATGGCCCGGTGTGCAGCCCCGCAGTCGATGCGGTTGGCTGGTCGCGCAATTCGGCAGCCACGATGGTGTTGCCGTACAGGTCCGCGAACTGGAGCGAGCGGCTGCCCGGGTCCGCGGTTCGGGCCCAGACCCGTACGCCGTGTTGCGCCAATCGGGCCTCCACCGCGTCGAGGTCGTCTGTGTAGAGCACGAGCATGGGGTGTCCGGCGGCCTGCTTGCCGACATGCGCCCGCGCCTCGCTCGAATCGGCGGGCATCAGCCAGAGCCCGGCGGCCTCCTGGCCGGGGAGTCCGATGTGCAGGTACCGGAATCCAGCCGTGGTCTCGTCATGCAGTACGGCGAAGCCGAGGATGTCGCGGTAGAACGCGAGCCCGTCGTCGAGGTCGTCGACGAGCACGACGAACCGGCCGACGGCGGAGAACGGCCCGGCGCCAGGTGTCACGGCCATAGCAGGAGCCTCGCAGGAGACGTAGCGATCAAGCACAGCGCACAGCAGTGTATGGCGTGATGATGACGACCGTCATCAAGAATCATTATCTGCAGTACAGAAGATTTTCCTGAGCCGGGTCGGCCGTCGCCGGATTAACCGCCTTGCCGTACTGGTACCCGGACGACGTGCGCCGGCAGATCGAGGTCGGATCCACGTGGATCGGGCGCCGCTGGTGGGGCACCGGCGTCAATCGGGCGGCCAAGCACCTCATGCACATGGCGCGACAGCGTCTACTACTCCGTCATACGCCACGAGTGGCTCGCGGCCCGGCCCTGAGCCCGTCCATCGCCTGCCGCCTCTTCACGCCACGTGCGTGTACCGCATGGGCGTGTCACGGCCGTGTCTTTTCGGTCGTCTTCTGTCTGATGTCGGCTTGCTGGTGACGGGCCGTGGGGACGGGCCGTACCGTCGCCGTCGACGACGGGTGTGCCGCCGCTCGGGCTGGTTGCCGCGGCGGCCGGAACGTGGAGGGGGATCGTGGTGGTCGGTTCCGCAGGGGCTTCCGGGAGCGCGTTCGGCGAGGGCACAGCTGAGGAGGAGCAGTTCAAGGAGCGGTTGCGCCGCACGCTGTCGGGGACGGACGCCTCGTCGCGCGTGGTGCGCGCGAGCGCCGCGGCCGGGGACATGACGATGTCGGCTCAGACGCGGGGCAACCTGTTGATGGGGGCGTCGCTGCACGCCGCCCTGCGGTTCGCGTACCGGCTGGAGCTGTCGGACCTGGAGGCGCCGCTGTTGGAGATGATGCGGACCGGGATGACGGACCAGGCGATCTGGTGGACCGGCGGCGTGTACGAGGGGATGAAGAACAGCGGCGAGCCGATCCTGACGGTGCCCGAGGTGATCACGTCGCTGCCGACGGAGCGCCCGTACACGTTCGCGGACTTGGAGCGGGACGCACCGGCGATGATCGCGGACTACCTGCGTCGGCCGAACGTGGCGGTGAACGACCGTGAGTCCCTCGCGTTCGGCGGCGAGGTCGACAGCCCTGCCTTCATTGAGGGCATGTGCGCATCCGGGACCGGATCCGGGGCGTTCTGGCGCCCCGGCGGCTCCGGGCTCACGCTCGCCGCCCCCGACGCCGCTGCGGGCACCGACAACGCCGGCGACCTGGAGGGCACAACGGCGCCTACGCCCCCGCCGCCTTTCCGGGCCCGCCTGGAGGCCGTGAGTTTCCGCGTCCTGCGGGAGTGCGGCGACCAGTGGAACACCGCCGACGACATCTACTGGACCGGGTCCGCGGGCAGCGACCAGCAGGCCGGCTCCATTTGGCGCTCGAACGAGTTCTCGCCGGCGAAGGAAGGGCAGACCTACCCGTTCCACGGCAACAACGTCGTCGCCGACCTTTCCGTGGGCAGCCGGTTGGGCCTGTCGCTGCACTGCTGGGAGGCCGACCAGTCCAACGCCGAGTGGTACGACGCCCTGACGGCGCGCCTGAACTGGCTCTGCGACGAGATCTTCAGCAACCCCGGTTTCCAGATCGGCAGCAACCTGCCGGGCGGAGAGGTCGCCGGGTGGATCGCCGACATCACGCAGCTCTTCGCGTTCATGCTGGAGCGGTTCCGCAACAATGACGACCTGTCCGCCGCCCGCGGCGTCGTGCTCGACCGCTACGACCTGGCGATCTTGGCGCAACGCCGCGATCCGATGGTGTGGCACTTCAACGGCGACGGCCATCATGCCCTCACAGTCCGCTACGCCGGCGACCAGGTGCCCTTCCACCCCGGCACGCTGGAATACGTCGTGCACGACGGCCGCAAGTGGTGCGCACCCATCCCTGTGCCGTGGGAGTCCGCGACGCCGCCGGGGCTGGTGGACTACCTCACCGTCCTGCACGCGGTGTTCCTCCGGCCCAGTGACAATGCGCTGATGTGGTCGAAGCTGCAGAACCAGGTGTGGACCGAACCGCGCCGAATCCACAACCTCACCGCCGCGGCCGCGCCCGCGATGGTCCAGCACGGCCTCAAACTGCGCGTCGTCGTCATCGGCACCGACCAGGCACCCGTCACCGTCACCTACGACGCCGCCTCGGGCTGGAGCCAGCCCCAGCGCCTGGACGGGCACCGCGCGGACAAGCTCGCACCCGCGCTCGAACACCGCCTGGGCCGCGTCTACCTGACGTATGTGGCCGACGGCGGCACCAAGTTGCGGCACACCGAACTCGCCGACGGCACCTGGTCCAGCCCGGAAAGCTGGCCGGTCGACGTCGCCGACCCCGCCTCGCTGGAGTTCACCGGTTCGACCCTGCTGCGAGCGCACCGCGGCCGCGAGGACTCCCGCTTCCACCTCTACGCCCGCGGCACCAACGGCGCTTGGCAGCCGCGCGGAAGCCTGGGCGGCTGGGAGCTCAAGGCCGGCCCCACCCTTGTCAACCACACCGGCGGGCTGTGGGCGATCCTGCGCGGTGCGAACGGCCGTCTCTACACCGCCCAGTACGACGGCTCCGCGTGGAACACCCCGCAGGAAGTCCCCGGCAACGCCCTGCCCATCCGCGAATCGGCCGCGTCCGCCCCCGGAGGCAAGCTGTACGTGATGTACCACCGCTGACTCGGGCCCTTTGCCGTCCGCGTGCTTGAACCCGGGCCGGCTTGCCGAGTTGCGCTCGTGGTTATCAGGGCCTTGTAGGTGCGACGCCGGGGCGGTGCGCCCGCCCCGGCGTCGACGCCAGACACGTCGTCCGGTGCGCGTGAGCATGGGCCCCACCGCGTCACGGTGTGCGCGGTTGGCGTCGCCGTGATCCTGCCCGGAAAGCAGCGGCAGTCGGCCGCCCCGGTGATCAGCCCGACCGTTGGTGCGGTTCCGCGACGAGCAGTGACGGCCTCCGCAGCGCCGACTTCGACTGGATGGCGGTCGTTGGGGCCGGGCAACGGCTCGGGGTACGCCCGAAGTTCGCCGGAGGTCGGCGGGGCGATCCACTCCGGTGCGATATTGCGTTGCGTTGACGATCGTCATGCTGAAACCATTCAGCGCGGCTGGGCGCGTACTCCCAGCCGGACTGCCGAGCCGACGTCGTCGGCGGTCGGCCGAGTCGGCGCCACGATCACGAAGAAGGGCCTGCCATGTCCGCTGCGCCGTATCGACAGGTGCTGGCCGTCCCCGGTGCGGGCACGTTGCTGCTGCTCACCCTTGCCGTCAGGATCCCGGTCACCGCGGGCGGCGTCACCGTGCTTCTGCACGTGGTCGACAGCCTCCACCGCGGGTACTTCGACGCGGGCCTCGTCGGCACCGCCGCGGCCGTCGGCACGGCCGTCGGCGCCCCGCAGGCGGGCCGGTTCATCGACCGGCTCGGGCTCCGTCCGGTGGTCGCGGCGACCACCGCGGTCGGATTCCTGACCTGGACGGCAGCGCCGTTCCTCCCCTATCCCCTGCTCCTGCTCGGCGCCCTGGTCAGCGGCCTGTTCAGTCCGCCCGTCTTCGCGGTCCGCCAATGCCTCGCCGCGGTCATGCCGAGCGACCTCCGCCACACGGCCTTCACCCTCGACACCATGGGCGTCGAACTCTCCTTCATGATCGGCCCGACACTCGCCGTCGCCGCGGCCACCGCGCTCGGCACCACCGCCACCATGATCGGGATCGGCGCCGCCCTCGGCGCCTCCGGAATCGCGCTCATCCGGCTCAACCCCACGACCCGCACGGCACAATCCGGCGATGCGGCGGCGCACGTGCCGCGCCGCCAATGGCTCACCGCCCGCCTGGTCGCCCTGTACATCGCGACCTGCGGCACGTCGTTCGTCGCGAACGGAGTGGGGCTGGGACAGATCGCGGTCCTCAAGGAGCAGGACGCCCAGCTGTGGATCGGCCTGGTCGGCACCGCGTGGTGCCTCTACTCCGTGACCGGTGGATTCATCTACGGCAGCCTGCCCAAGGACCGCGTCTCCCCGCTGTTGCTGATCGGGCTGTTCAGCGCGCTGACGATCCCGCTGGCACTGCTCCCCACGCCGTGGCCCTGGCTCATCCTCGCGCTGCTCCCGACCGGCCTGCTCTGCACACCCGCATTCGCCTCGATCGTCGACGCGGTCAGCGCACTCGCCCCCCAGGCCTCGCGCGGCGAGGCCATGGGCCTGCAGATGAGCGCCTTCACCCTCGGCGGGGCCGCCTCCGGCCCGGTCCTCGGCTCGACCATCGACCACCACGGCCCCGGCTGGGCGTTCGCCGCCACCGGTGCCATCGGCCTCGCCCTCGTCCTCCCGCTGGCCCTGCACACCTACCGCAACGTCAACGGCCCCGCCACATCACAGCCCTCCTTCCAAGAAAGCCGACCATGACGTCACGACCGAGCCGACACGTCGCCTGCAACCGCCCGAACCCGCCCGCCTCCGCCTCTTCCGGCATCACCGTGCGTTCCGCCGAGTCGGACTCATGGGACGCGTGGGACGCGGTCATCCAACACGCCTTCGGTGAGGGCTGGTCCCCCGAATCGCGCGCCGCCTGGGACTCCCTGCGGGAGCCGGACCGTTGCCTCAGCGCCTATCTCGGCACCGAACTCGTCGGCACCGCCGGCGCCTACTCGTTCTCGATGACCGTGCCCGGCGGTGCCGCGCAGCCGGTGGCCGGGGTGACCGCCGTCGCGGTCGCACCGACCGCCCGCCGACGCGGCGTCATGCGCGCAATGATGCGCCACCAACTGCACGAACTCCACGAGCACGGACGCGAGCCACTCGCCGCACTGACCGCCTCCCAGCCGCAGATCTACGGCCGCTTCGGGTACGGCCTGGCCACCTGGCGCATGCAACTGCGCGCCCGCACCGGCCCCGGCGCCCTGCCGGCGGCGCCGGCGGCCGCCGCGGACGTGCGCATGCGGCTCGCCGACCCGGCCGAGGCCTTGCCCGCGTGCCGCACGGTGTACGACGAACTCCTGCCCAGCCGACCGGGGTTGATGGCCCGCAACGACCTGTGGGCGCAGCGGCAGCTGCACGACCCGCCCGCCGAGCGCGGCGGCGCGTCGCCGCTGCGCTGCGTCCTGGCCGAGGCCGACGGCCAGGTGCGCGGATACGCCTACTACGCGACGAAGCCCGAATGGGGCCAGGAGGGCCCGCACGGCCGAACCGTCGTCCGCGAGGTCCACGCGCTCGACCCGGTCACCCGACTCGCCCTGTGGCGCTACCTGTTCGACCTCGACCTGATGTCGCATCTGGAGGTCAACGGGCTTGCGCCCGACGACCCGCTGCTGCACCAACTCACCGACGTACGCGCAGCCAAGCCGTCCTTCATGGACGGGATGTACCTGCGCCTGGTCGACGCGGGCCGCGCGCTGGCCGCGCGCACCTACGCGGTGCCGGTCGACCTGGTGCTCGATGTCCATGACGCCTTCTGCCCGTGGAACACCGGCCGTTGGCGACTCACCGGCGACGAGCACGGAGCGCGCTGCGAACGCACCACCGCCGCCGCCGATGTGGCGCTGGGGGCAACGGAGTTGGGTTCGCTGTACCTCGGCGGCATGTCCGCGGCCTCCCTCGAAGGCGCAGCCCGGGTCATCGGCCTCAGACCTGGAGCGGTGGCCCGACTGGGCACCGCGTTCGCGCACGAGCCGCTGCCGCTGATGGCGTTCGGTTTCTGATGGTCTGCACGTCGACGGGCGGACCGAGACAGTGCGTTCGAGCGGGCAATGCTCGCGACTCGTGGATCCGCTGGAGGAATGTCAGTTGCCAAGCCCGCACCGCAGGTCGAACGATGACACCTTGTGACGACCTCAGGAGAGCAGTCCCTGCCCGGTGCCGCCAGGCCGGTTGCACTGGTGACCGGAGTCGGCCGCTCCGTCGGGATCGGTGCGGGCATCGCCCGCCGACTGGCCCAGGCAGGCTGGAACATCGCCTTCACGTACTGGACGCCATATGACGCGCGGATGGCCTGGGGCGTCGAGCCCGATGCGGCGGACACGGTCGCCAAGACCCTGGCGGAACGAGGCGCCGAGACGGCGGCCGTGGAGGCGGATCTCGCCGACCCGGGCACTCCGGAGCGGGTCTTCGACGAGGTCGAGCGCCGTCTCGGGGGCGTCACCGCGCTGGTGATGTGCCACTGCGAGTCGGTCGACTCCGGCTTGCTCGACACGACCCTGGAGAGCTTCGACCGCCACTTCGCGGTGAACGCACGCGCCACGTGGTTGCTGATCCGCGAGTACGGCCGACGCTTCCAAGGGGATCGGGGAGCCGGACGCGTCATCGGCCTCACCAGTGACCACACCGTCGGCAACCTGCCCTACGGGGCCAGTAAGGGCGCGCTGGACCGCATCACGCTCGCGGCCGCCCACGAACTCGCCCACCTCGGGATCACCGCCAACGTGATCAACCCGGGGCCGGTGGACACCGGGTGGATGTCCGACGAGATCCGCGACCACGTACTGCGACAGACGCCGCTGGGACGGCTGGGCAGTCCGCAGGACACCGCTCACCTCGTGGAGTTCCTGTGCTCCCCGCAGGGGCAGTGGGTCAACGGACAACTGTTGAAGAGCAACGGCGGGTTGGCTGACTGACCGTCGGCCTTGAGCGGCGGTCCGCGGCGCGCGTGGGCGGAAGCCGGCCACGGGTACACGTCGAGGACGCCGGCATCCGAGGCCGCCAGGACGCCGGTGACCGACAGCGGCAACTCTCGAACCCTTCGGACATCGCGAATCTATGGCGGTCGTCACATCGAGAGAACAAACGCTTCGCCGACAGGTCCTCTGTGGAAGGATCACTGCGTAGCGACTGGCGGCCCGGCATGGAACCGACCATGAGGGAGCGGTCTGCGGGAGTCGGCCGCCTGGGCGCCCGCTGAGGAGCTGTCGTGAACGACTTCTCGGATGTGGACCGCAGCGGGCGCGCCGCGGAACTGGTCGAGCACCTCGATCACGTGGATCGAGCCCTGCGCGCGCCCGGCGGCCCCAAGGAGCGGCTGCGGGCACACCTGGCCCTCGCGCCGGGCAGCCGGGTCCTGGACCTGGGGTGCGGCGCCGGACACGAGCTGGTGCAGTTGGAGCGCGACGGACTGTGCGCGTTCGGCGTGGACGCCAGCGCGACCATGCTGGCCGCGAGTCGGGCCCGTCTGGCGGGCCTGGGACATCCGGCGAGGCTGGTGCGCGCCGACGCCCAGCACCTGCCTTTCGCAGACCGGCAGTTCGACGGCTGCCGCATCGAACGCGTGCTGCAGCACGTCGCCAGCCCGGCGGCCGTGCTGGCCGGGGCTCACCGGGTGCTGCGCCCCGGCGGGCTCATCGCAGTGCTGGAGCCGGACTGGGCGTCGCTCACCCTCGTCTCCCAGGACGCGGAGGCGGCACGGGCCGTCGCCGACGAGGCGGGCGGGCACATCCCCCACCGGGACATCGGGAGGCACCTGCGCAGGCTGCTGGCCGACGCGGGCTTCGTCGACGTGCGCGTCGACGTCGAGCTCATGGTGTACGGCTCCGTCGAGGACCTGTCCCGCATGGTGTCGTTGGAACACGTCGTGGATCGCGCGTGCGCGGCCGGCCGGATCGAGCACTCCCGCGGCGTTGCGCTCCTGCGTGAGCAGCGTTCGCTCTCGAAGTCGGGGGCCTTCCACGCCACGATCCACCGCTCGGTTCTCGCGTGGGCCCGCCGCCCCTGAGCCTGCCAAGATCAAGGTCCCGTCCATCGTCGTCAACGCCGACGCCGACGCCGGCGTCTACCCGGGCGACGCGGACGGCATCTTCGACGGCGTCGCCGGCGACGACAAGCAGCGCCTCGACCTCGCCGGCGACCGGTTCCCGGCGGCCCGGTAGCCGCGCCGACGGCCCAGGCGTGTAGTGGGTGCGACCCCCCTGGGTAGCGGCCGTGCATGAGTGATGCGAAGGCGTCGGCGCCTGGGCTGGTGCTGGTTACCGGGGCGTCCAGCGGGATCGGGTTGGAGCTGGCGGCCGAGTTCGCCGCGCGGGACTGGGACCTCGTGGTGTGCGCCGAGGACGCGGAGATCGAGCGGGCCGCGGAACAGCTGGCCGCGCTGGGCGGCGGGCGGGTCACGGCGGTGCGGCAGGACCTGCGCGGTTACGACGGCGTCGAACGGCTCTGGGCCGCCGCCTGTGAGGACGGCCGGTCGCCGACGGTCGCGGTGTTGAACGCCGGGGTGGGCCGCGGCGGGCCGTTCGTCGAGAACGACCTGCGGGACGAACTCGACGTCATCGCGCTCAACTGCGCCTCCACCGTGCACCTCGCCAAGCGGGTGCTCGCCGAGATGAAGCGCCGAGGCGAGGGAAAGGTGCTGGTCACCTCCTCCGCCACCGCGACCATGCCTGGCGCGTTCGAAGCCGTTTACACCGCCTCGACGTCGTTCGTGCAGTCGTTCGCGCTCGCGGTCCGCAACGAGCTCAAGGGCACCGGGGTCACCGTCACCTTGCTGATGCCCGGCGCGACCGACACGGAGTTCTTCGAGCGCGCCGACATGCTCGACACGCCCGTCGGCCACGGGCGGAAAGACGATCCCGCCGAAGTCGCCCGGCAGGGCTACGAGGCGCTCATGGACGGCATGGAGCGGGTCGTCGCCGGATCGCTGAGAGTGAAGGCGCAGTCCGCCGCCGCGTCCGTGCTTCCGGACAGCGTCAAGGCGCACATGCACCGGCGGCTGGCCGAGCCGGACTCGGACAAGGGCTGAGACCGATCGGCGCCGTACAGCGTGCCTACGCTGGGGAGAGGACGACGCGAAGCCGCTCCAGGGAGTGCGCCATGACCTCTGGAACCGCCGCCGCGGCCGGGCAGGTGGTCTGCGGGGTGGACGGGTCGGACGCGGCCCGGCACGCCGTCGACTGGGCCGCTGACGAGGCGGCGCTGCGCGCGACGGGGCTGGAGCTGCTGCACGCGTGGGAGCCCAAGGCGTTCCAGCGCCACGACTGGTACGGGGAGCTCCTGCACGACGCCGGGGTCGAGGCGCTCCAGCACTACGCGGAGCGGGCCCGCACCCGGCGGCCCGGGCTCACCGTCACCACGGACATCGTCCACGACAAGGCCGCCGCGGTCCTGGAGGAGGCGTCCACCCGGGCCGGGCTGCTGGTGGTCGGACGCCGCGGGCTCGGCGGTTTCACGGGCCTGCTGCTCGGTTCGGTGAGCCGCAAGATGGCCGGCCGCAGCCACTGCCCGCTGCTGGTCGCGCCCATGGACGAGACCGGCGAGCCCGGGGTGCCGACGGGCGGCGGCTTGGAGGGCCGCATCCTGGTCGGCGTCGCGGACGCCACATGTACGCCGGCGCTGCACGCGGCGTTCGAGGAGGCCGAGCTGCGGCACGCTCCGTTGCACGCCGTCCACGCGTGGTCGCTGCCGCCGGTTCCGTCGTTCGGCATGCAGAGCCTGCCGGTGCCGGCCGACGATAAGGCCTTCACGGCCGCCCAGCGCGACGCGGAGTCGATGCTGAGCCTGGCCGTGGCCCCGTTCCGCGCCGAGTTCCCGGGCGTCGAGGTGACCGCGGAGGTCGTCCACCGGCCGCCGGTCGGGGCGATCGTCGACCTGTCCGACGGGGCCCGGCTCACCGTCGTCGCCACGCACGCTCGCCGCCACGACATCGGCCGCACGATCGGGGACGTCACGTACTCCGCGCTGCACCACGCCCGTTCGGCGGTGCTGATGGTGCCGAGCGGCCCGCGCGCCTGACCGCCGAAGGCCGGATGCGGTTCACCCGGCGGCGGGCGGGTAGCCGCTGCGCATGTATGCAGACGAGTCAGCCGTACGAGGAAGTCCCGCGCTCCGTAAGCCGATCCACCGCAACACCGGCCTCCGTGCCGCGCGCTGGGCCGCCCTGCCGGTGGCCGCGGCGCTCGCGCTGGGCCTGTCCGCGTGCGGGGAGGACGGCAACGGGCGGACGCCGGCCGACAAGGCCGCGTCGGCGGCCTCGCAGGCCGCCACGTCCGTGCGGAACGCGCTGGACGACGTCGGCCACAAGTTCGACGCGATCAAGCACGGCACCGCGGTCCCACGCGACGTCACCGTCGAGTCGACGTCGCATGACGCGGACGGACGCGCCACCGCGTCGCTGTCGGTGACGAACACCACCGACAAGCAGGCCGACTTCCTGATCCAGGTCGACTTCCACAACTCCTCCGGCGACCTCGTCGACGCCGTGGTCGTCACGGTCAACGACGCGGCCCCGGGCTCCAAGGTGAGCGCGACGGCGCGCAGCCACGTCGACATCAAGGGCGACACGACGGCGAAGGTGCCCCGGGCGCTGCGGTACTGACCGACCGATGCGGCTCGGCGAATCCGGAGGTGCCGGGTCCGATGCTCTGAACGGCCGTCAGGACACCAGTCCCGCCGCCCGCATCACGGCGTGCCACGGCGTCGCGTCGAAGATCAGCCGGATCCCGCTGATCCGGCCGCCCGTGAGCCGGAAGTGCTCGGCCGTGCGCTGGACGCCGACCGCGGGCAGGGTCGTGCGCACGTCGTATACGAGTGTCGCTTCGGCCTCCCCGTACAGCTCGCTGACCAGGTCGACGCCCTCGACGGTGCCGAGGAACATGCCGAGTCCGGCGAGGTGTTCGGACGCGCTGTCCGACGCGATCAGCGGGCTCGCGAAGCGGAACGGCTCGGCGAGCGTGGCCGCGGCGGCGGGGACGTCGCCGCGGAACCGGGCCTCGTGGTACGCGCGGACGGTGGCGCGGGTCGTTGCCGTGCTGGTCATGCGGTGTCGGTCCCTTCGGGGGCGGCGGACAGGTAGGCCTCGAGGCGCTGCTGGTTCCGGACGAGCCGCAGGCACAGGTGGCGCAGCTGGTCGAGTTCGGCGTCGGTGAAGCCGTGGAACACGGCCGCCATGGCGCGCTGGGTGGGCGCGCGGAAGTCGTCCAGCCACGCGACGCCCGCAGGGGTGATGCGGGCGAGGACGGAGCGGCGGTCGTCGGGGGCGGGGTCGCGCCGTACCAGGCCGTCGCGTTCGAGCGTGTCGACGAGCCCGGTGGCGTTGCGCGGCGTCATCCCGGCGGCACGCGCCAGGTCCCCGAGGCTCGCGCCGGGCTCGCCGGCGGAGTGCAGTCGGACGAGGACGTCCAGCGCCCCCGCGCTGAGCCCGCGACCGCCCGCGCCCTGCCCGCGCAGCCGCTCGACGGCCCGCTGCGCGCTCCGCGCGGCGGCCGCCGCCTCGAGTCGGAGCGTGTCGCCGTCTGCGGCGAACAGGCCCATGGCGGAACGGACTTGCGGGTCGTAGAGCAGCCCGTCGGCGTCTTCGGCGAGCTCGCCGTCATTATTTACGTACTTCACAATGAAGATCTTCAGGGATAGGCGGTACACCGTCAACCGCCGACGCCCGTCGACACCACGAACAGCTGGCATCGCGCTGTCTATGGCAACTATTCACTCAGCTATGGGTGCATTCAGGTGATTCTTGCCATTCGAGGCCGATGCAGGTGGTTACGATCCACCGCTGTGACACAACGTCAGAATGCTCCGGCGGCCCACGACGCGGCCGATGTGGTGATCCTCGGAGCCGGGCCGGCCGGGCTGGTACTCGGGAACGTCCTGGTCGACAACGGGATCGACTGCGTGATCCTGGAACGGGCCGACCGCGCACACGTCCAGACCCGGGCGCGCGCCGGGTTCCTCGCCGCGAACACCGTGCGGGTCCTCGAGCGCCACGGGCTGGCCGACGGCCTGCGCCGGCACGGCCACGAGCACAGCGTGTGCGAGTTCCGCACCGAGGACGGCCGGTTCCGGCTGGACTACAGCGGCCTCGGCACGGGCGAGCCGCACACCGTCTACCCGCAGCAGCACCTGGTCACGGACCTGCTCGCGCACTACCTCGACGCCGGCGGGCGGATCCGGTTCGGGACCGAGGCGGTCGCCGTACACGACGCGGACACCCCGCGTCCCTCGGTCCTGGCACGCGAGCCGGACGGCCGCCCGGTCACATGGCAGGCCCGGTACGTCGCGGGCTGCGACGGCCGGCACGGCGCCGCGCGGCGCTCGCTGCCGCCCGGCGCCGCGCACCGCCACCACCGCGACCACGGCGTCACCTGGCTGGGCCTGCTGGCCGAGGCGCCGCCGAGTCTCGACGCCGTGGGCTACGCGCTGCACGACCGCGGATTCGCCGGGCACATGGCCCGCACCTCCGAGACCACGCGCTACTACCTGCAGTGCGGACCCGGCACGACGGCCGACCCGAGCCCCGGCGAGAGCCCGGCCACCGGCCCCGCAGCGTGGCCCGACGAGCGGATCTGGGACGAGCTCGCCTTGCGCATGCGCGCGGCCGATTACGGCCCCCTCCGGCGCGGCCGCATCCTCCAGCGCACCGTCGTCGACCTGGAGTCCGACGTCCTCGAACCGCTGCGCCACGGCGCGCTGTTCCTCGTCGGCGACGCCGCAAGCCTGATCAGTCCTTCCGCCGCGAAGGGCGCGAACCTCGCGGTGCTGGAGGCGGAGATCCTCGCCCACGCCCTGATCGAGGACGTCAAGAACGCCGACTCCGCCGCGCTCGACGGCTACTCGGCGCGCTGCCTCGCGTACATCTGGCGCGCGCAGGAGTTCTCGCACTGGATGATCCGGCTGCTGCACGCCGCGCCGGGCTCCGACGACGCGGCGCTGTTCGAGAACCGGCTGCGCCGCGCGCGCATGGACGCGCTGCGCACGTCGCGGACCCGGCAGGACTGGTTCGCCGAGAACTACGTCGGCGTCTGACGCCGCGCTCCCCGCCCGGACCCGGGCCCTTGCCAGCACCGAAATCCAGCACCGAAATCCAGCACCGAACTGCACTGCACCGAGGATCACTTCGCGATGACGACGCTGCGGACGACGCACGCCCTTGACGACACGGCCCGGCTCAGCGCGGCCGTGGACGTCGTCAGACACCAGGACACCACCACGCTGCTCTCGCTCCTGCTGCCCGGCCTCGACGGCCTGGAGCTGCGGGCGCTGGTGGACCGCTGCCGCTTCGCGCACGCCGGGCTGCTGGTCTTCCCGCCGGACCTGGCGGCCCTGCGCGCCGAACTGGCGGCGCACGGCCTGGCCGCCCACGCCGAGCCGCAGCCGAGCGTCGTCGTCCGGGAGCGGCTGGCCGTACGCCACCGGCGCGACGTCGCGGACCTCGACGTGGGGATCCTGCGTCCCGCGGTCCACGGCCCCGACGGGGAACAGCGCGCGGTGGAGCTGTTCGTGCTCGCCGTCCCGCCGGGTTCGGAACTGGCGGAGATCGCCGCCTACGAGCGGGACCGGAACCACGAGGCGCACCTGGCCTTCGAGGTCGAGCGGCCGGATCCGCTGGTGCTGCGCGGCCTGGCGTCGATCTTCGCCCGGCACGGCGCGACCGCGGACGGCGGCGGGTACAACCCGCACGAGGACGGCACGGTCTTCTACTTCGCGGCCCCCTCCGACGCGACGGCCGGGTACCGGCGGCTGGAACTGTACGCGCGCGGCGACCACCGGCAGGTCCTCGCCGAGCACCTCGGGGACGACCGGGTCGCGCAGCCCGCCGAGGCGCTCCTGCGCCTGATGACCGGCGCGTGGACGACGCAGGCCCTGGCGACGTGTGCGCAGCTGCGGCTGCCCGAGGCCATGGACACCGGCGCCGGCGTCGCGGTCGAGGCGCTCGCGCGGGCGGTCGACGCCGAGCCGGAGAGCCTCGCGACGCTGCTGCGCTATCTCGTCATGCTGGGCGTCGCGGTGGAGGAGGGCGACGGTTTCCGGCTCACCGGGCTCGGCACGCTGCTGCGCGCGGACGAACCCGGCTCTATGCGGCCGCTGGCGCTGATGTACGGCGGCCCGTTCTACCAGTCGTTCGCGCTCCTGGCGCACGCCGTGCGGACCGGCCGCACCGGCTTCGAGCAGCTCTACGGCGAGAACCACTTCGACTACTTCGCGCGGCACGCCGAACTGGCCGACCGGTTCGACCGGTCCATGGCCGCGAGTGCGCGCATGTTCGAACCGCTCCCGGCGCACCCGGTGTTCGCGTCCGCGGGCGCCTCCGGCCCCAGGACGGTCGTCGACATCGCGGGCGGCACCGGGGAACTGCTCCGGCTGCTCCTGGCCGCGCACCCCGGCCTGCGCGGCGTCCTCCTCGAACGCCCGCACGTCGTCGAGGCGGCCCGCCGGGCGCTGGGCGCGAGCGACGTCGGCGGACGATGCACGTTCCGGACGGGCGACTTCGCCGACGTCCCGGCCCACGGGGACGTCTACGTGCTGTCCCGCGTGCTGCACGACTGGGACGACGACCGCTGCGTGGAGATCCTGCGGCACTGCGCCCGCGCCATGCCCGCGCACGCCGACCTGCTCATCGTCGAACGCCTGCTGCCGACCGACGGATCCCCGTCCCTGGCGACCGCGTGGGACCTGCACATGATGTGCAACGTCGGCGGCCGCGAACGCCGCGCCGACCACTACGCCCGGCTTCTCGACGCCGCCGGGCTCCGGCTCGTCGGCTGCGCGCCACTGCCGTTGGGCGCGAGCGTGCTGCACGCCCGCGCCTGAAGGACGATCCACACGCCTGCCCCACCCCGCCAACCGCAGGGCGGGGCAGGCGTTTTGGCGTGCCCGCAAAACCACCAACCGGCCGTTCGACCCGGTGGCTCGGGCCGCCCTCCCCTGGGGAGCACCCCCGGCCGCGCGGGAACCTCATGGTGCGGAAAGGCGGGCGGCTCACCCGACTACCGCCGCACGAAAGGGGATTCGCCGTGTTCGTCCTCGGAACCTACTTCTGGACCGTGCTCGGCACCGTCATCGCCTCCGCGGCTCTGGTCGCCGCGCTGGCCGCGGCCGCGCTCGGCGGCCGGCCCCACTTCCACCACCACCTGCACCACCGGCACGGGCTGCACCGCCGCTGACCAGGGAACCGCCGATCCATGCGCCACGAGCACCGCCGCACCAAGCAGCCGACCACCAGAGCCGCCGGACACACCGTCCGGCGGCCGCGCCCGAGGGGGAACCACCATGGCCACACCGCACGCGCCCCGCCTGACCGGACGCCTGCACCTGCACCGCCGCACCGGCGGGGCCTCCGCCGGGACGGCCGTCCTGACCGCGGCCTCCGCCCGCGAGATCGCCGTCGCCGGACTCCGCGTCGTCCTCGGGTTCGTGTTCCTGTGGGCGTTCCTCGACAAGACCTTCGGGCTCGGCTACGCCACCCGCTCCGGCAAGGGCTGGATCGACGGCGGCTCGCCGACCAAGGGCTTCCTGTCCCACGTCGACGCCGGGCCGATGGCCGGGACGCTGCGCGGCTGGGCCGGCGAGACCTGGGCCGACTGGCTGTTCATGGCCGGCCTGCTGGGCATCGGCCTCGCGCTGATCCTCGGCATCGGCATGCGGATCGCCGCCGCGTCCGGCACCGCGATGATGGCCCTGATGTGGATCGCCGAATGGCCGCCCGCCAAACACGTCGAAAGCGGCGCCGCCAGCGGGTCGACGAACCCGTTCGCCGACTACCACGTCGTGTACGCGCTCGCGTTGATCGCCCTCGCCGCCGTCGCCTCCCGCAGCCGTTACGGCCTGGGCGCCCGCTGGGCCGAGCTGCCCGTCGTGCGGCGCAATCCGTGGCTGCGTTGAGCGCACGTACCCCAGGACCGGCGGCGGACTGCCGCCGGTCCCTTTCGTCCAGCCGCTGGGCAGCCGTGTCGTGATGGGAGGAACGCACGTGAGCACCAAGGAAGACGGACGCACGGCCGCGCCGGGCCTGCGGCGCGTGTGGCTGCGGCGGCGCAACCCGCTGCGCACGCGCTCCCAGCGCCTGCACGAGCTGTTCACGGTCCTGGTGCTCCTGACCGTGTTCGCGCTGCCGGCGCTGGGCTTCCTGGTCGGCCGCGCGCACTTCCACGCCGCCGAGAGCCACCGGGCGGCCGTCGAAGGGCGTGCGCACCCGGTCACGACGGTGCTGCGCGACGACGTCCCGACCACCGTCTGGCTCGACGCGGCGGGCAACCCGACCACCGCTCCGCCGTCGCCGGAGGCGGTGTTCTCCGACGCCGCCGGCATGGGCGTCCTGACGGTCCTGGGCGGCGCGGGCGTGCTGCTCGTCCTGTACTCGGTCGAGTACACCGTCTTCATGCGGTCCCGGATGGCCGCCTGGGCCCGTGACTGGCAGCGCACGGCCCCGTTGTGGACGGCTTCGCGGTGACGGACCCGCCCGTTCGGGACCGGGTCGGCAGGTCACGGGCCGTTCGGCCCTGTGGGCCCGTACCCGGGCCGGTGATCCTGGCAGGACAGGCAGTCCCCGGCGGCACCCGGGCACCCGTGCCGACCCCACTCCCCCACTCCGCCGTATCGAGGAGGCGCACCATGGCCGTCAAGACACAGACCCGGCCCACGGTGGGCGCTGTCATGCACAGCCCGCTGGTGACGGTCGGCGCCGCCGACTCGCTGTGGACCGCCGTCGACGTCATGCTGACCACCGGCCTGCGCCACGTCGTGGTGACCCATGGGGACACGGCGCTGGGGGTGCTCGCCGACAAGGAGCTCGCGGCCGTGTGGGCGACGAGCCCGCTCGGCCTCAAGCGGCGCCACGCCGCCGACGTGCTCCCCGCGAAGCCGCCGTTCGTGAGCGCCGACGCCGACGTGGTCGCGGCGGCCTGCCGGATGCGGTCCCAGGGACTGGAGGCCCTGGTCGTCGTGGACGACCGGAGCCGGCCGCTCGGGATCGTGACCGACCACGACCTGCTGGGCGTCCTCGCGGGCCTGTGCGAGGACCTCGAACCCGGTGTCGAACCCGGTGTCGAAACCGCTGTCGAGCCGGGTGTCGAACGCGGTGTCGCGTCGACCGCCGACGCGGCGGCCGACCGCGCGCCGGTGCCGGCCGCCCCGTCCGCTCAAGGAGGGACGCCATGACCACGCCGCACCTCGCCCAGCCCCTGGCGACGCTCGCCACGGACAGGGCCCTTCGGCCCTGTGCGCGAATGTCGCCCACAGATGACACTCGCCTGATGCCAACTGACACGACCCGACCGAACGCGCCCGAGTCGGCGGCGATGCGGGAACTGGACCGCGGGGAAGCCCTGGAACTGCTCGGCCAGGTGCCGGTCGGACGCGTCGTGTACTCGCACGAGGCGCTCCCGGCCGCGCGGCCGGTCAACTTCGTGCTCGTCGGCTCGGACGTCGCCTTCCGGGTGAGCGGCGACTCCGAGCTGGCCGAGGCCGTGGACGGCAACGTCGTCGCCTTCGAGGCCGACCACATCGACGTGCACCGGCGGATCGGCTGGAGCGTCGTGGTCACCGGCCTCGCCGAACTGCTGGAGTCCGGCCCGGCCTACGAGCGGATCGTCGCCGAGGCGCCCGAGCCGTGGGCCCCCGGCGAGTACGACCGCGTGGTCCGCATCCGGACGGAACTCGTCGCGGGACGCCGCATCACGCGCACAGCGTGAACCGCCCGAGGGCGCGGTGAACCACTCGAAAGCGCGCCCCGGTGCCGCCGGGCGGCCGACGGCCGCCTAGCGGGGGTACCGGGCGCGCCACGACAGGACCGTGCCCTTGCCCCCGTCGCGCGGGACGACGTCGAAGTCGCCGTGCAGCTCCGCGGCGCGCGCGGCCAGGTTGGCCAGGCCGCTGCTGCGCTCCCGTTCGGTGGGCATACCCACGCCGTTGTCGGTGACGGTGATGCCCACCTCGGTCGGGGTCGCCTCCAGGGACACCTCGACGCGGGTGGCGTGGGCGTGCCGGGCGACATTGGACAGGGCTTCGCGGATGACGGCGAGGATGTGGTCGCCCATCTCCTCGGGCACCGCCGTGTCCAGCAGCCCTTCCAGGCGCAGGGTCGGGGTGAAGCCGAGTTGTTCGGCGGCGTGGTCGGCGAGTTGCAGGACGCGGCTGCGGAGCCCTGCGGCCTTGCCGCGCTCGCGGGCCTTGAGCGAGAAGATCGTGGAGCGGATGAGCCGGATCGTCTCGTCGAGGTCGTCGACGTTCCGCATGATGAGGTCGACGGCCTCGGGCCGGTCGACCATGCGTGTGACGCCCTGCAGCGACATCCCGGTCGCGAACAGCCGCTGGATGGCCACGTCGTGCAGGTCGCGGGCGATCCGGTCGCGGTCCTGGAACGTGGTCAGCAGTTCGGCCTCGCGGCGGCGTTCGGCGATCTCGAGGGCCAGCGCGGCGTGGCTGGCGAACCCGGTCACCATGGCGACGGTCGCCTCGGGAAACGCCGGGCGCCCGACGTGCGCGATGACCTGGAGCACGCCGCGGACGTGGTCGGAAGTGCCGAGCGGCAGCATGAACGCCGCACCGAGCCCCCGGTAGGCGTCGTTGACCGCGGACTCCTGGACCCGCGGGTCCTCGGACAGGTTGTCGGACACCGCGGTCTCGCCGGACGTGTAGACCTTGCCGGCCAGCGTCGTGCCGCTGCTGAGGACCAGGCCGCGCAGTTCGTCCGCGGCGTCGCCGTCGGCCGCGTCGACGACCAGGTCGTCGGTGCCCGGCACCGAGACCGCGACGGTGACCAGGTCGGCTCCGGCCATCTCCCGCACCGTGCCGGCGAAGGTCCGCAGGACGTCGGACGGGTCGGCGCCGGACAGCAGGCTGCGGGTCAGCTCGGACGCCGCGGTCAGCCACTGCTCGCGCCGCGTCGCCTGGTCGTAGAGCCGCGCGTTGTCGATCGCCACGCCGGCCGCGGCGGCGAGGGTGCGCAGCACCGCCTCGTCGTCCTCGTCGAAGTCCGCGCCGCCGCGCTTCTCGGTCAGGTACAGGTTCCCGAAGACCTCGTCGCGGATCCGGATCGGCACGCCGAGGAACGTGTGCATCGGCGGATGGTTGGCCGGGAAGCCGAACGAGTCGGCGTGCTCGGAGATCTCGTGCAGGCGGATCGGGTGCGGGTCGCGGATGACCAGGCCGAGGATGCCGCGCCCGGCGGGGAACGGGCCGATCTTCGCGATGGTCTCGGACGTCATGCCGACCGGCAGGAAGCGGGCGAGCCGCTCCTCGTCGCCGATCACGCCGAGCGCGCCGTACCGCGCGTCGACCAGCGAGACCGCGGACTCGACGATGCGGCGCAGCACCGTCTCCAGCTCCAGGTCGCTGCCGACCGCCAGGACCGCCTCAAGGAGGGTGTGCACGCGGTCGCGGGTCGCGCGGACGACCCCGATGTGCGCCTGAAGTTCGTCGAGCAGCTCGTCGAGGCGCATGCGCGGGATGGGCGGGCGCTCGGCACCCTTCCGGGCGCGCTTCTTCTGCGGCTCGGCTTCGTCCGGCATTACCTCTCCCCAGGCGACGGAGTCAGCACGCGGCGGCCCCGAGACGTCGTGTC
This sequence comes from Yinghuangia seranimata, assembly GCF_029953285.1. GTDB lineage: Bacteria > Actinomycetota > Actinomycetes > Streptomycetales > Streptomycetaceae > Yinghuangia > Yinghuangia seranimata. The sequence continues at coordinate 80,455 of NZ_JASAOI010000007.1, forward strand.
GCCCCCATTGTGGCCCGGACACAGGTTCGCATGCGACCGGTGTGCCGCAAGCGGCGCACGGACTTCCCCGGAGGCCGCCCTCCGTGGCGGCTGAAAAGCGTGTGGTCAGAGCCTCGCCATCCACGCGTCGGTGATACCCGAAGCGTGGGCACGGCGCGACCGCGGGCGGCTGTCGTCGTAGTCGAAACGCAGCGTGTGCGTCACGCCGACGACACCGTCGACCGCGCGGCACAGCCTGACGACAAGCGGAATCAGGCTCTTCTGTTCCAGCACGCCGCTCAGGTGCACGCGGCCGTCCTCGACGGTGACCGCGACGGTGGCGGGGTTGATCCACAGGGCCCGGGTGAGGACCTGGTCGGCGATCTCGGCGCGGATGTCGGCGTCCGGGCGCAGGAACACGCGCAGCAGGTCGGCGCGGCTGACGATGCCGTCGAGGAAGCCCTCGGCGTCCACCACGGGCAGCCGCCTGACCCCGCGGCGCTCCATGAGCCGGGCGGCCTCCACGACGGTCTGGTCCGCCCGCACGGTGACCGCCGGGGCGGTCATCAGGTCGGCGGCGCGCTGCCCCCGTGCCTTCGCCTGGGCGGCGCGGTGTGCGGTGTAATGGATGTGTGTGCGGGGGCCGTCGGCGGTCCCGCCTTCGGTGGCCTCCTTGCGCAGGAGGTCGGCCTCGGTGACCACACCGAGCACCCGGCCTTGGGCGTCCACCACCGGGACGCCGCTGACCCGCCGTTCCTGGATCGTGCGGACGATGTCCTTGAACTCGGTGTCGGGGCCGACGGAGACGACGTCGGCCGTCATCACCGCGCGGACGGTCTGGTGCGCCATGGGATCCCTCCGGTGGGGTCGGATCGTGCCGGACAGGTGCGCGAAACGTGGTGCCTGAGGCGCTGTTCCCCCTCGGATCCACTGTCTCGGAAGGCCGCGCGGCACCACATGGGCTGAGGTCCCTACCGCATCGGGCCGAACGGCCCTGTGGGGCTCGACCCTTTGGCGGGAGGCTCGGATTGGGAGCGAGACCCCCGCCGAACGGAGTGATCCCGATGAAGGCCCTCACCTACCACGGCCCCGGGCGCCGCAGCTGGGCGGACGCCCCCGATCCCGCCCTGCGCGACCCGGACGACGCCGTCGTGCGCGTGGACGCGGTCACCATCTGCGGCACCGACCTGCACATCCTCAAGGGCGACGTGCCCGAGGTCGCGGTCGGCCGCACGCTCGGCCACGAGGCCGTCGGCACGGTCCTCGAGGTCGGGGCCGGCGTCCGCACCGTCGCGCCCGGCGACCGGGTACTCGTCTCGTGCATCTCGGCCTGCGGGCGCTGCAAGTCGTGCCGGTCGGCCGCGTACGGGCAGTGCACGGGTGGCGGCGGTTGGGTGCTCGGGCACACGATCGACGGCACCCAGGCCGAGAAGGTCCGCGTCCCGTTCGCCGACATGTCGGTGCACAAGCTGCCCGAGACCGTGACGGACGAAGCGGCCGTGCTGCTCGCCGACATCATGCCCACCTCCTACGAAGTGGGCGTCCGCAACGGCCGGGTGGGTCCCGGCGACACCGTGGCGATCGTGGGCGCCGGGCCGATCGGCCTCGCCGCCGTGGTCACCGCGCGCATGTTCTCGCCGGCGTGCGTCGTCGTCGTCGACCCGGACACCGGCCGCCTGGACGCGGCGAAGCGGTTCGGCGCCGACGTGGTCCTGACCCCGGACCGCGACCCCGTGGAGGCCGTCCGGGCGCTGACGAACGACGGCTTCGGCGCGCACGTCGCGATGGAGGCCGTGGGCGTACCCGAGACGTTCGAGATGTGCACGCGCCTGGTCCGGCCCGGCGGGCACGTCGCCAACATCGGCGTGCACGGCCGCCCGGCCACGCTGCACCTCGAGGACCTGTGGATCCGGAACGTCACGATCACGACGGGCCTGGTCGACACCAGCAGCACGCCGATGCTCCTGGACATGCTGGCCGCGGGCCGGCTGGACACCGACGGGCTGGTCACGCACCGCTTCGGGCTCGACGAGATGCCGGACGCGTACGACGTGTTCGAGCGGGCCGCCGACACCGGCGCGCTCAAGGTCGTCCTGTTCCGCACCTGAACCCACCCCTTCCCGCGGCGGCGAACCGCCCGCGACCCAGTCGAGGAGAGCGCATATGCCCACCCCCGCCACCGAGCCGCCCCGTCCCGTGGTCGTCGGCGTCGACGGTTCCGACTACGCCCGCAACGCCGTCGACTGGGCCGCCGACGAGGCCGCGCTGCGCGGCAGCCCGCTGGAACTGCTGCACGCATGGGAGCCCAAGGCCTTCGAGCCGCACGACTGGTACGGCGAACTCCTGCACGACGCCGGCGTCGACGTCCTCCAGCGACACGCCGCGCAGGCCCGCGAACGCCAGCCCGGCATCGCCGTGACCACGGACATCGTCCACGAGAAGGACACCGACACCCTGGAGGCCGCGTCCGAGCGCGCCGCGCTCCTGGTCGTCGGACGCCGCGGCCTGGGTGGCTTCACCGGCCTGCTCATGGGCTCGGTCAGCCGCTACCTGGCCGGGCGCAGCCGCTGCCCGCTGCTGGTGGTGCCCGCCGACGAGCACGGGGCCGGCGCCGTGGACCCGGAGCGGCCAGCCCGCAGGATCCTCGTCGGGATCGCGGACGTCTCGTGCGCCTCCGCGGCGCGCGCCGCGTTCGAGGAAGCGGCGCTCCGGGGGCTGGCGGTGAAGGCCGTCACGGCCTGGTCGCTGCCCCCGATACCCGCGTCGTCGGGCTACCTGGGCGCGGCGATGCCGGTGCCCGACGACGTCTACCGCTCGATCGGGCGCGCGGCGGAATCCACGCTGGTGGACGTCCTCGCGCCGCTGCGGGCGGAGTTCCCGCACGTGGCCGTGTCCGCCGAGGTGGTCCAGGGCCCGTCCGGGCAGGTCCTCGTGGAGGCGTCCGAGAACGCCGAGATGACCGTGGTGGCCGCGCACCGGCGCGCGCACGGCGTGGGCCGCACGATCGGCTCGACGGCGTACGCGGTCCTGCACCACGCCCACTCGCCGGTGCTGCTGGTCCCTGCCGGCTGACCCACCTCACGACAACGCCCGGACCCTGCTCGGAGGTCCGGGCGTTCGTGCTGCGCGACCGCGCCCCCGGGCTCCACGGGGCCGCTGGGTGGCGGTCCGTGCCACGCGCTGATCCGACGCACCACTCAGCGGAACCGTCCGGGTCGGCCTTCCAGCGGCCAGGCCGCAACGTCCTGATACCGCGCCGGGCCCGCGCCGATGGTGCTGTGGACCAGGTGAAGTGCCTCCGCGGTCCACTCGGCGCCCGCGAAATCAGCGAGCAGGGCGGCCGGAGCGGCGAGCGTGTACTCGCGCCGGCGCCCAGACGCGCGGGCCAGCGTCACGTGTCCGTGCCAAGGCCGTGATTCCACCGGGACGCCCGACCTCTCCGAGGCCCTGCTGACGCCCTGGGCCAACGCCTGCAGCCCGGGCACGTCGCCGCCGACGCCCATCCACAGCACCCGGTCGGCGAACCGCCCGCCGTGCGCGAGGACGACCCGCTGGACGGGGTGGCGCGCGGCGACGCGGCCGAGCCGCCGCTCCAGCCCCGGCCGGATCTCGGGAGCGACGTCGCCCAGAAACGCGACCGTGACGTGCCAGCTTTCGGGCGCCGTCCAGCGGAGCTCCGGGAACCGGTCGCGGACCGGCTCCACCGCGCGACGCAGCTCGGCCACCGCCTCCGGCGGCGGCGTCAGTGCCACGAACAGTCGCAGTGGACCCGGCTCGCTCACTACTTCAGCAAATCACCCGGCCGGGTCCTGGCGCGCCTCGAAGGCGAGCGCACGCGCCACACGGCGCGGGCTGATCCGAAGGATCCAGCGCGGACGGGAGACGGCCGGACGCAGGCTCGGCACGACGCAAGAGGCGGTTCCCTGCGGAGCTTCCGCGGGGAACCGCCCTCTCGCACGTCGTGCGCTACGCCTTACAGGCCCGTCGGCCGCGACCCTGGCCAGCGCCATTCGCGGACCTCCGGCAGGTCTTCGCCGTGTTCGCGGATCCAAGCGTGGTGGCGGGAGCGCATGTCGATCATCGACTGGCGTGCGGCGGCGGCGCGTTCGCCGAGGCCGGGGACGCGGTCGATGACGTCGACGACGCGCTGGTAGCGGTCGAGGTCGTTGAGGACGACCATGTCGAACGGCGTCGTGGTGGTGCCGTACTCCTTGTAGCCGCGCACGTGCAGGTTCGCGTGGCCGGAGCGCCGGTAGGTGAGGCGGTGGATCAGCCACGGGTAGCCGTGGTACGCGAAGATGACCGGCACGTCGGTGCCGAACAGGGCGTCGTATTCGGCGTCGGTCATGCCGTGCGGGTGCTCGGCGCGCGGCAGCAGACGCATGAGGTCGACCACGTTGACGACCCGGACGCGCAGGTGGGGCAGGTGGCGGCGCAGCAGGTCGACGGCGGCGAGGGTCTCCAGGGTCGGGACGTCGCCGGCGCACGCGAGCACCACGTCGGGCGTCCCGTGGTCGTTGGACGCGAAGTCCCAGATGCCGGCGCCGCGTGCGCAGTGCAGGCGGGCGGCGTCGATGTCGAGCCAGTTGTGCGCCGGCTGCTTGCCGGCGACCACGACGTTGACCAGGCCGCGGCTGCGCAGCACGTGGTCGGCCGTGACCAGGAGGGTGTTGGCGTCCGGCGGGAAGTACACCCGCACGACCTCGGGGCGCTTGTTGACGACGTGGTCGACGAAGCCGGGGTCCTGGTGGGAGAAGCCGTTGTTGTCCTGGCGCCACACGTGCGACGTCAGCAGGTAGTTGAGCGAGGCGATGGGCGGCCGCCAGCCGAGCTTGGCCGACTCGTAGAGCCACTTGGCGTGCTGGTTGAACATCGAGGAGACGATGTGCGTGAACGCCTCGTAGGTGGAGAACACGCCGTGGCGGCCGGTGAGCAGGTAGCCCTCCAGCCAGCCCTGGCAGGTGTGTTCGGACAGCATCTCCATGACGCGGCCGTCGCCGGCCAGGTGCCGGTCGATGTCGAGGTACGGGCCCTGCCACGCCTTGGCGGTCGCCTCGTACACCGCGCCGAGCCGGTTCGACTCGGTCTCGTCTGGGCCGAAGACGCGGAAGTCACGCCGCGCGGCGCTGGCTCCCATGACGTCGCGCAGCCACTCCCCCAGCGCGCGGGTGGGCTCGGTGACGGTGGCGCCGGGTTCGGGGACCTTGGCGGCGTAGGCGTCGACGTCGGGCAGCGGCAGCGCCCGCACGAGGGTGCCGCCGTTGGCGTGCGGGACGGCGCCGAGGCGCGTGTCGCCGGCCGGGACGTTGGCGAGCACGGCCGCGGTCGGGCCGCCGTGCGCGTCGAACAGGTCGTCGGGCCGGTACGAGCGCAGCCAGTCCTCCAGCGCGGCCAGGTGCGCGGGGTCCTCCCGCACACCGGCCAGCGGGACCTGGTGCGAGCGCCAGGTGCCCTCGACCGGGAGTCCGTCGACCTCGTGCGGGCCGGTCCAGCCCTTGGGGGTGCGCAGCACGATCATGGGCCAGCGGGGCCGCCCGACGGCGTGTCCGGCGCGGGCGGCGGCCTGGACGCGGGCGATCTCGTCACAGGCGGCGTCCAGCGCGCGGGCCAGCGCGAGGTGCACGGCGGCGGGGTCGTCGCCCTCGACGTGTACGGGCGCCCAGCCGTAGCCGGCCAGCAGCGCGTCCAGTTCCTCGCGCGGCAGCCGGGCCAGGACGGCCGGGTTGGCGATCTTCCAGCCGTTCAGGTGCAGGATCGGCAGGACGGCCCCGTCGGTGACGGGGCTGAGGAACTTCGTGCTGTGCCAGGACGTCGCCAGTGGCCCGGTCTCCGCCTCTCCGTCGCCGACCACGCAGGCCACGAGCAGGTCGGGGTTGTCGAACGCGGCACCGAAGGCGTGGGAGAGGCTGTAGCCCAGCTCGCCGCCCTCGTGGATCGACCCGGGCACGACGGGGGCGATGTGGCTGGGGACGCCGCCGGGGAACGAGAACTGGCGGAACAGGGCGCGCATGCCCTCGGCGTCGCGCGGCACGTCCGGGTAGCGCTCGCTGTACGTGCCGTCCAGCCACGCGCCCGCGAGCGCCGCGGGACCGCCGTGGCCGGGGCCGGTGACGTGCATGACGGTCGTGCCCCGGGTCCGGATCAGCCGGTTCAGGTGCGCGTAGATCAGGTTGAGGCCTGGTGAGGTGCCCCAGTGGCCGAGCAGCCGCGGCTTGATGTGCTCCGGCCGTAGAGGCTCGGCCAGCAGCGGGTTGTCCATCAGGTAGATCTGGCCGACCGCGAGGTAGTTCGCGGCCCGCCACCACGCGTCGACCGCGTGGATGTCGGACGGTTCCGGGTCGGTCACCGGCACGAGCTCGGTCATGGGTTCCCCCTCGGGGGTCACGCGGCGCCGGCCTCCCGGCGCCGGGGAGCGCCGTATCCGACGCTGCCGTACGTACTGGACGGATGGCAGGGCCGAACGGCCCTGTGACCTGGGGACGGACTGCGGGAGGCTCGAACCGAGGCGGTCGCGGAGGCGGCCGCCGCGGATCCGGGAGGACCGCCATGACCGCCAAGACCGCACCCGTGGACCCGCACCACCCGGGCACCCGCCGCGATCCCGTCGCCGCGCCGCCGCGCGTGGCCGGGCTGATGCGCGAGCCCGTGGCCGTGGACGTCGCGGACACGCTGTGGACCGCCATGGAAGTCATGCTCTCCCGCGGCCTGCGGCACCTCGTCGTGACACGCCAGGGCGCCTCCGCGGGCCTGCTGTCCGACCGAGACCTGGCCGCCACATGGGCGATGGATCCGCTGGGCCTGAAGAACCGTTGCGCCGGAGACGCGCTCGGTCCGGCCCGGCCCTTCGTCGCCCCGGACGTGGACGTGGTCCGCGCGGCGGCGCACCTGCGTACCGCGGGGGCCGACGCCCTCGTGGTCACCGACGCGGCCCTGGTGCCGCTGGGCGTGGTCACCGACCACGACCTGCTCGGCGCCCTGGCCGAGCTGCTGCGCGAGGACGCCTGACGGGCGCTCGCGCGCGGTGCGAGACTGATAACCCCTGCCTGAAGAGATGAGTCGTGATGACCTCCCCGAACCAGCCGATCCGGGTCTTTCTGCTGGACGACCATGAGATCGTCCGCCGCGGCCTGGCCGACCTGCTCGGCGCGGAGCCCGACATCGAGGTGGTGGGCGAGTCGGCGTCCGCGCAGGAGGCCATGCGCCGCATCCCCGCCCTCAACCCGGACGTCGCGGTCCTGGACGGCCGGCTGCCGGACGGCAGCGGCATCGACGTGTGCCGCGAGGTCCGCTCGCGGTTCCCGCACATCCAGGCGCTGATCCTGACGTCGTACGACGACGAGGACGCCCTGTTCGCCGCGATCATGGCGGGCGCCGCGGGCTACGTCCTCAAGCAGATCCGCGGCACCGACCTCGTCGACGGCGTCCGCCGCGTCGCCGCCGGCCAGTCGCTCCTCGACCCGGTCATCACCGCCAAGGTCCTCGAACGCGTCCGCACCGGCAACACCGTCGACCCCCGCCTGGCCGACCTCTCCGCCCGCGAACGCGAGGTCCTCGGCTTCGTCACCCAGGGCCTGACCAACCGCCAGATCGCCGAGAAGATGCAGCTCGCCGAGAAGACGGTGAAGAACTACGTCTCCGCCCTCCTCAACAAACTCGGCCTCGAACGCCGCGTCCAGGCCGCTGTGTTCGCCACCGAGGTCCAGCAGGGCCAGCCCCACACCGGCGCGTAACCGCCTCCCTCAGTCCTCCGTCACCACGATGCGGCAGGCTCGCAGGGTGTCGGAGGGGACCGCCAAAGTGCGGCGGCCTGCGTCCCGGTGGGGAAGGAGGGACTCGTCCCAGCCGCCGGCCAGGAGCTGGTCGGGTGAGCTGAGGACGTCGTGGTCCACGCGGCCGGTGCAGGCCAAGTGGCCGGGGTACCCGTACGGCAGGCGATCCGTCCGCCACCCCGTCCACGCGGCGACGACCCGTTCGTGCACCGCCGGGGGAACCCTGTCCGTCGTCCAGTAGCGCACGCGCCGGGCTGCCACGTCGATGACCACTCCCGCGCCTGGGGTGGCAGTAGCCTCCTCGGGCAGCGGGTAGGGGGGCTCCGCCGACAACACCGGCAGCACCGAATCGCCGTGGCGTGCAAGCCAGTCGACGACGGTCCAGTAGTCCAAACGGTAGTCCAGCACCGCGTTGTCGGGCCGGATGACACTGATGAGCGCGTAGGCGGAGAGGAACCAGTCCGCGGAAGTCTCCGCGTACCGCACGGTGATCTCATGCCGCCCGGCGTCCCACGCGACGAACCATTCGTCGCGCGAACACAGGGCGGCGAGTGGGACATCCGCCGGGGAGGGGTCGTCGGGAGCCACGGCAGGTGCGGCCTGGGGCACGGCGTCGAGAAGTTCCTGCCGACCACCCCACGCGTACCCGACGTCCCACCCCGACCACACCGGTGCCGCCGCGAACCACGCCGCGAAGCTGTCGGCGTGGGCGGCGCCGTGCAGGAAGGCACCGCATCGGAAGTGGCGCACACGGCGTTCGATCAGGTCGATGGCGACGGCCTGACAGTGCCAGGTGTCGACGAAGCCGAGCGCGCGCTCGTCGTGCGCCGGTATGCCCGCGCGGCGGACCATCTCCACCATGCCGGCGACATCGTCCGCACGGCTGAGGTCCCACCAACTCTGCTTTTCCGCGGTGACCAAGCACCTGCCGTCCTTGTCACGGAGGATGTACGCCGTCCAGCAGCTCATCCCGCGAACGCTACGCCACGCGTGGCGTGCGTTGTCGAAGAGCGGCGCACCGGGTCGGTGAGGGAAAGCGGGTCACAGGACAGGCTCGTCGTCGGCGGGCGGCGGGTCGTCCGCGAGTACGTGCCTCGTCTGGGCGGCGATTTCCAGGTCCTCTCGCGCGGTGACGACTAGCGTCGGCACCGTGGCGTCGAAGGCGCTGATGTCTCCGTCGGCGTGGGTGGTCTCGTTGGTTTCGGCGTCCAGTCGGACGCCGAGGAACGCCAGTCGGGCCGTGGCGTCCGCTCGGACGGCCGCGTCGTGTTCGCCTACCCCGCCGGTGAAGACCAGGGCGTCGAGGCCTCCCATCCCGGCGGCCATGGTGGCGATGCGGGTGCCCAGCCGGTAGGTGTACACCGCTCGGGCTTGGCGGGCTTCAGGGTCTCCTGCGGCGGCGGCGTCGCGGAGGGCCTTCATGTCGCCGCCGCCGGACGCGAGCGCGGAAAGGCCGCCGCCGTGTTCGAGGGCGTCGTCCAGCTCGTCGAGCGTGACGCCCTGGCGCAGCAGCCACACGAGCAGCCCCGGGTCGACGTCGCCGGGTCGGGTGGCCATGACCAGGCCTTCGGTCGGGGTGAAGCCCATCGTCGTGTCGACGGACACTCCGCCGCGGACCGCGCACAGCGACGCGCCCGCGCCCAGGTGGCAGCTGACGACGCGTGCGGACGCCGGGCGCAGGCCGGCCAGTTCCGCGCCGCGCCGGGCGGCGTAGGCGTGGGACAGGCCGTGGAAGCCGTGCCGCCGCAGGTGCCATTTGTCGCGCCACGCGCGCGGCAGCGCGTAGGTCGCGGCCTCGTCGGGGATCGTGCGGTGGAAGGCGGTGTCGAAGCAGGCGACCGCCGGGGTGTCGGGCAGTGCCGCGCGGACGGCGTCGATGGCGGCGAGCGCGCGGCCCTGGTGCAGCGGTGCGAGGGGTGCCAGCGCGGCGATGCCCGCGACCACGTCGGGCGTCACCCGCACGGGGCCGGCGAAGGCGTTCCCGCCGTGCACGACGCGGTGCCCGACGGCGTCGACCCGGCCCGCGCCGCGTACGAATCCGGGGACGGCGGAGGGCGGGACGCCGTCCGGTGTGCCGATGTCCGCGTGCGCGCCCAGGCTGCCGTCGGGCTCCAGGACCGACAGCTTCAGGGTCGAGGACCCCGCGTTCACGACGAGGACCCGCGCCTCGGCGGCCCCCGGTGCGGTGGCGTTCACTCGGCCTCCAGTTTGTCGGCGATGCCCTCGGCCCACGCGTCGACGTCGGCCCAGTTGCGGAAGTCCCCGAAACGGCCGCCGATCATCCACATGAAGGGCCGTACGCGCACGGGAATGTGCGCGGGTTCCAGGACCCCGGCGAAGGCGTGGAGGTCGCGCGGCTGGATGTAGTCCGCGTCGACGGCCACCGCGCGCGGAATGCCCGCGTGCGCGGCGAACCAGCGTCCGCGCCGTCCCCGCGCGGCGGGGGCCATGCCGACGCTGAACAGCCACAGCGGCCGTTCGGCCAGCATCCCGGCGTGCCGGTGCAGGAACTCGGCCCCTGACGGCAGCCAGTCGCCGTCGTGGATCGCGCTGCCGGCCACCACCGCGTGGTACTGCCACACGTGGTCGACGTCGGACACCGACCGCACCTCGACGCGGTGGCCTTCCCCGGCCAGCGTCGCGCCGATGCGCTCGGCGATCGACCGTGTGGAGCCGTGGCACGTCGCGTAGGCGACAAGGATGAACATGGCCCACCTCCCGGCGGCAGCGTCGTCTCCCAGCGTCGCGTTTTCGGCGGCGTTGTCCTCCCACCGTCCCGCGTCGCGGATCCCCGCCCCAGGGCCGTTCGGCCCCCTGCCCACCCCTGGCCCCGACGGGGCCGTTAGGCCCGTGCCGGCGGGCCCCACGCCCCTGACCCCGCGGGGCCGAAGCCACGAGCCTTGAAGTACCGGCGGATCTGGGACGACCGCCCGGCCCCGATTCCGGGAGGACACCATGAACAGCGCGCCCCTGACCCCCAAGCAGCGTGAGCGGATCCTGAGGGCCGCGACGTCCGCCCCGTCCAAGCACAACACCCAGCCGTGGTGGTTCCGATGGGACGGCGACGACCTCGAGGTGCACATCGACCCGGACCGCATGCTCGTCTTCGGCGACCCGCACGCCCGCGAGGCGCACATCGCGTGCGGCGCGGCGGTGTTCGCGGCCCGGCTGGGGTACGCGTCGCTGAACCTCGGCACCGAGGTGGAGCCGTTCCCCGACGACGACCGGCCGTCGTTCGTCGCCCGCGTCCGCGTCACCACAGCCGCGCCGGACCCGCGGTTCGAGACGCTGTACTGGAGCCTTCCGAGCCGGCGCACCAACCGCGCCCCGTTCAAGGACGCGGCGATCCCGCCGCTGGTCCTGGAGTACCTGCGCGACGCGGCCCGCGACGAGGGTACGTGGCTGCGTGTCATCGAGCAGGAGCCCGCCTACGAGCGCCTGCTGACCCTGATCCGCGAGGCGACCGGCCTCGAGGAGGAGCACCTGCGCGAGGAACGCGCCCACTGGGTGGACGCCCCGGACGCGACGCACCGCAGCGACGGCATCCCCGCCCGCAGCCTGGGCCCGCTGCCGCACTCCCCCACCGGCGCGGTGCGCGACCTCGCCGTCGGCCGCGACGTGACGGGCCGCGAGGCCATCGCCTTCGAGGCGCACCCCACGATCGCGGTGCTGGAGTCGCGCGGAGACGGCCCCGTGGACTGGCTGGTCACCGGCCAGGCGCTGCTGCGCGTGCTGGTCACCGGGACGCGGTACGGCGTGGCCGCGTCGTTCGCGAACCAGGCGCTGGAGAACGCCGACATGCGCGACGAGGTCGCGTCCGAGGCCAAGCACTACGGCAACGCGCAGATGGTGCTGCGGCTCGGCATGGGCGTCGACGTCCCGCCGACCCCGCGCCGCGCGCTGAGCGACGTCGTGGCGCCGAAAGACGAGGGCTGAAGGCTGAACCCGGCCTTCGCCGCCGGGCCGAACGGCCCTGACGTGGTGTCAGCACCGCGCGAAGAATCCCTGACGAGACGCAAAAACCCTTCAACAGAACAGGAGTCGGCGATGATCGAGGGCACCGCCACACCGTCCGGCCACGTGATCGTCGCGGTCGACGGGTCTCCCGCGGCGGACAACGCCGTGGACTGGGCCGCCGACGAGGCGGCGCTGCGCGGCACCGAGCTGGAGGTGCTGCACGCGTGGGAGTGGAAGGCGTACGAGGCGAGCGACTGGTACGGCCACCACCTGTACAACGTCTCGTCGGAGGTCGTCCACAAGGCCTCGGAGCGCGCCCGGCGCCGGCGGCCCGAGCTGAAGGTCACCACGACGGTCGAGCACGGGCCCGCGGAGGAGGTCGTCACCACGGCGTCCGGCCGGGCGGGGCTCATGGTGACCGGCAGCCGCGGCCTGGGCGGGTTCGCCGGGCTGCTGCTGGGCTCGGTCAGCCGTGCCGTCGCGGCCGAGGGCCGGTGCCCGCTGCTGGTCGTGCGGTCGGGCACCGACGGCACCGCGGAGCCGCCGGTCGACGAGGACTTCCTGCGCCCCGACGGCCGCCCGGTGCTGGTGGGCGTCTCCGATGAGACGTGCCGCCCCGCCGTCGAGGCCGCGCTCGTCGAGGCGGTCGACCGGCACAGGCCCCTGCGCGCGTTGTACGCCTGGTCGTTCCCCGACATGCCGGTGCTCGCCGCGGTGCCGGTCGGGCCGAGCAGCGAGGCGGTCCGCACCTGCCAGCGCAACGGCGAGACGATCCTGAGCCAGACCCTCGCGCCCGTCCTCGAACGGTACGAGGACCAGTACAAGGGCGTCGAGGTGACGCCGGACGTCGTCAACGCGCCCCGCGCGACGGCCATGGTCGACGCGTCCGAGACCGCCTCACTGGTCGTGATCGCGACCAGGCGCCGCCCTGGCCGCGTGGGACGCCACCTCGGCCCGGTCACGCACGCCCTGCTCCACCACTCCCACGCGCCCGTCCTGCTCATCCCCGTCGGCGCCTGAGGCCTGGCCGGGGTCTTGCCGGGGCCGCACCGCACGCCTGGCCCGGCGCCGACAAGACCCAGGCAGGCCCCGGCCCACCCGTCCTCAAAGGAGGCCGCCGTGCAGCACCAGCGTGTCGAGAACCTGATGACCGAGCCTGTGGTCACCGTCCAGACCGACACCCCGTTCAAGGAGATCGTGCGCGTCCTGCGTGAACACGCCGTCAGTGCCACGCCCGTCCTCGACCAGGACAAGGCCGTGGTCGGCGTGGTGTCCGAGGCCGACCTGCTGCGCAAGGAGGCCGACAGTGAGGGGCCGGCGCGGCTGCCCGTCGCCGTGCACTCGCGCCGCGCGGTGCGCGAGGCCCGGGGCAAGGCGGAGGGCGAGACCGCGGGCGAGCTGATGACCGCGCCGGCCGTGGTGGTCGGCCCGGGCGCCACGGTGGGCGAGGCCGCGCGGCTCATGGAGCGGCACGGCGTCAAGCGCCTCCCGGTGGTCGACGCCTCGGGACGGCTGCGCGGCATCGTCAGCCGCTGCGACCTGCTCCGCGTGTACCTGCGTCCGGACGAGGCGATCCGCGCCGAGATCCGCGACGACCTGCTGCGCCGCGACCTGTGGGTCGACCCGGACAGCCTCGACGTCCGCGTCCTCGACGGCGTGGTCACGCTCGCCGGCGAGATGGAGAACAAGACGCTCACCAGCCTGCTCGTCCGCATGGTGCGCGGGGTGGACGGCGTCGTGCAGGTGCACGACCGGCTCGCCTTCGCCGTGGACGACACCAAGCTGCGCCCCGGCGACGCCCCGCGCCCGGGCCGCCGGCTCTGACCACACCCGGTACGACGAGGGCAAACGTTCCCTCCGCCCCGCCACCCCATATCCGCCATCACCCGAACGGTCCGTCCCCGGCGGGCCGTTCGGCCCTGTGCCGGGACTTTCGGCGGCAGCAGGCTTGGCGTGTCTGGGGGGACTTGCCGGGGCCACGCTGCCCGGCTACCGCGCGTTGCGGGCTCGGGAGGGCCGCCCGGGCCCCGGCGCGACGCGACGGATGAGGGCTTGGGCCGTCAGGCCGGAACCAGGCCCGGCGCCGACAGGACCCCCCAGGCCTCAGTCGCCCAGGCGCAGGCTCGGACCCGGAGGCCCCATTGGCACGCCACGAACTCGACGTCCTCCTCACGGAAGCCCAGCCAGGCGACTGTGACGGCGTCGCCGACCGGCTGAGCGCGTCGGGGCACCGCGTGCACCGCTGCCACCGCCGCGCCGACGCCGATGCGGACCCCGGAAAGGCCGGAGAGGCCGGAGAGGCCGAGAAGGCCGGCGACGCGCGCTGCGTCGCCTGGGAGCCGGGCGGCCGCTGCCCGCTCACCGCCGGGCCGATCGACCTGGTCGTCGACGCACGCACCGGTCACGGCCCCGAGACCCCGCGCGAACAGGGCGCGTTATGCGCGCTGCTGGCCAACGTGCCGCTGGTCGTGTGCGGCCCCACGGACACGCGGAACAGCCTGCTGCTGCGCGCCGACGTCGTCTGCCGTCCCGAGCGCCTCGCGCTCGCCTGCCACGCCGCGATGTCGCCGGTCGGCCCCGCCGCGCACCGGGCGGTGGCCCGCGCCGTCCGTACCGCGCTCGCCGACAGCGGCCGGCGGAGTCCGGAGATCTGCGTGCACCTGGAGCTGCGCGACCACACGGTGGTCGCGGACATCACGGTCGCCGCGCCGCCGTCGGCGACGACCTATCCGCGGGTCCGCTCGGCCGCCCGGATCGCGCTCGCGGCGTTCACCGACAGCTGGCCCTACGCACCCGTGACCGTCTACCACGGCACGGTCGCCGGGGCGTGACACCGCGAAGGGCGGTGCCGTGAAGAGGCCTGCACGGCACCGCCCTTCGTGTTCCCTCCTGCCCGGCCTCCGCCGCGCCCGCCGGGCTCCCCAGGACGACGGGCGCGGCGGCTTCGTCAGCGCGGCGCGCCGGCGGCCGGATCCAGCGCGGTGTTCGAGGCCGGGATCTCGGCGTGCCAGCCGAGGGTCCCGGTGATGCGGTCGCGCAGCGCGCGGCGCGCGTCCGGTGTGCCGTGGACGACGTACGTGACGGCGGGCTCGGCGCCGTGGCCGAGCCATTCGACGATCTCGCCCGCGTCGGCGTGCGTGGTCATGCCGGGCAGCCGGCCGATCTCGGCGCGGACCGGGACGACGTCGGGGCCGACGCGGACCTCCGTCGCGCCCTCGGCGAGCGCGTGCGCCGCCGTGCCCACCGGGGAACGCCCCTGCAGGAGGACGGCGTTGCGCGCGTCGGGCAGCAGCGCGCGCAGGTGCCGGGCGACGCGGCCGCCGTCGCCGTGGTGCGGCCCGGCGATCACCACGCGCGGGCCGGGGTCGGCCAGGAGCCGCCGCGACTCGGACGCGGAGCGGGTCTCCACGAGCTCTCCGACGTCCCAGGCCGCGGCGCCCAATGCGAGCACCTCGGGCCGCAGTTCGGGCGAGCCGGCCAGCAGCGCGTCGCGCCACACGTCCACCGCGTCCAGCCCGGTCGGGCCGTCGAAGCACACCTTGACGCCGTCGGGCAGGCAGCCGACGCGGTGCAGCCGGGCGAGCTCGAACAGCACGGTGGCGATGTGGTCGACCGGCCCGGCCGGGACCAGCACGGTGCCGCCGCGGTCGAGCGTGGTGAAGACGATGTGGGCGAGCTTGTCGCGGTCGTCGCTGGGCAGGCGGCGGCCGTCGCCGTAGGCGGCCTCGACCATCACGGCGTCGGCGCCGGTGAACGGCTCGGGGTGACGCAGCAGCGGGTGTCCGTGCCGGCCGAGGTCGCCGCTGACCACGAGGGTTCCGGCGCCGTCGACGTCGAGGTGCGCCCAGGCGGAGCCGAGCGCGTGGCCGGCGCGGCGCAGCGTGCAGGTGACGCCGGGGGCGATCGGCGTCGGGGCGTCGAACTCCTGCGCGATGCCGAGCGCGCGGACGTGGATCGCCTCGCCGGCCGGGTCGTCCGGGGAGCCGGCCCCGGCGTCGTCGGCGGCGCGTTCGGCCGCCGCGGCCGGCCCTTCGTCCTCGCGCCGGGACAGCAGGTCGTCGCGCAGGCCGATGTCGGCCATGCGCAGCGTGTCCGGCGTCGCCGCCAGCACCCCGGCGAAGCCGCGCCGCACGAGCGCGGCGAGTCCGCCGGCGTGTTCGGGGTGGGCGTGCGTGAGCACGACCGCGTCCAGGGTGGACGCGTCGAAGGCGGTCAGGTCGGGCGAGGCGCCGCAGTCGACGAGCACGCGGGCCCGGCCGGTGTCGACGAGGGCGCTGGTGCCCGCGCCGCCGAGCGGGGTGACCGTGACGCTGCCGGGCCGGACGGCCCCGGGCGTCGGTCGGGTGGTGGTCATGGCCTTCTCCTGTGTGCGGTCAGGTCGTCGAAGGGTTCGGGGGCGGTGGTCAGAAGGGCACGACCGCGATGGCGCCGTGGGCGTGCAGCAGCGTCGCGTGGGCGGCGGTGCCCAGGTGCAGGCCCAGCGAGGTGCCGGAGGTGCGGCGGCCGACGACGGTGAGCGCGGCGTGCGCGGACGCTTCGACGAGGGCTGCGGCGGCGGTGTCGTGGGTGACGGTGCGCAGCACGGGCACCTGAGGGTACTTCTCGGCCCATCCGGCGGTGGCCTCGGCGAGTTCGCGGGTGACGGTGTCCTCGATGGCGGCCTCGTCGAGCACGGGTCCGCCTTCGAGGAGCGAGCCGGTCCTGGTCCAGCTGTGGACGACGCGCAGCCGGGCGCCGGGGCGGGCGGCGGCGGCCTCGAACGCGAAGCGCACGACGGTCTCGGCGGTGTCGCGCAGGTCCATGCCGAGGACGACGTCGCGGGGCTGGTCCTCGCCCGCGCGCTCCTCGCGCACCACGACGACCGGGCACCGCGCGACGGCGGCGGTGGTCAGGCTGGACGAGCCGAGCAGCAGGCTGCGGAACCCGCCGCGGCCGCGCGAGCCGACGACGAGCATCGCGGCGGTCTCGCTCTCGGCGGCGAGCGCCGCGCCGACCACGTCGGTGGCGTCGACGGTGGTGACGTCGACGGCGGGCGTCATCGCGCGGGCGGTGATCTCCGCGTGCTGGAGGAGGTTGCGTGCCTCGGCGTCGGCGATCAGGCGTCCGCCGGGGATGGGCAGCGGCAGGTGGCAGTGCACGATGCGCAGCGCGAGGCCGCGCGCGCCGGCCTCCTGGGCGGCCCAGCGCAGGGCCGTGTCGGCGTGCGCGGATCCGTCGACGCCGACGGTGATGTGCGGTCGACCGGCCGTCTGGCTCGTCATGGTGGGTGCTCCTCGGAAGTCGTCGGGGGCGTGCCTGGCGGACGGCGTCAGCGCACGCGGGGCAGGTAGGGGTCGCGGGGGTGGCGCGGCGCGACGCGGATGCGGGCGTCGACGACGGTCACGCCGTCCGGTGTGGCGATGGCGGGGTTGAGGTCGAGTTCGGCGATCTGCGGCAGGTCGTCGGCGAGGCGTGAGACGCGGTGCAGCAGGTCCTCGACGGCGGCGGTGTCGCACGGGGGCTGGCCGCGGTGGCCGTACAGGAGCCGGGCGGCCCGCGAGGAGGCGACGAGGTCCTTGGCGTCCAGGTCGGTCAGCGGGGTGAGCCGGGCGCCGTGGTCGTCGAGGATGTCGACGCGGGTGCCGCCGAGGCCGAACAGCAGCAGCGGGCCGAGGACTTCGTCCTGGTCGACGCCGACGATCAGCTCGACGCCGGGGGCGGCCATGGGCTGCACGATGGCGCCGGCCATGCGGCCGCCGAGCCGCTTGGCCAGGTCCTCGTACGCGGCGCGCACCGCCGCGTCGCCGGACAGGTCGAGGTGGACGCCGCCGACGTCGGTCTTGTGCGGCAGTTCGGGGCCGTACGCCTTGAGCGCCACGGTCCCGGTCGGCGCGGTCGGCGCGAGGGCCCGCGCGGCGCGCACGGCCTCGTCGGCGTCGGAGGCGACCCGCGAGTGCGCCTGCGGGACGCCGTAGGCGTCGAGGACGGCCGTGCACCGGTCCGGCGGGAGCCATCCGCCGCCGGGGTGCTCGGCGAGGTAGGTGTCGACCGCGTCGCGGGCGCGCTCGGGGTCGACGCGGTCGAGCCGGGGCACGGCGCCGCGGGGCCGGGTGAGCCAGCGGGCGCGGTCGCGGGCGTGCGCGAGGGCGACGGCGGCGGTGCGGGTGTCGGAGAACACCGGGAGGGTGCCGTGCCAGGCGGGCAGCAGGTCGACGGCTTCGGGGCGTTCGGGGGCGACGACGGCGATGGGGATGCCGCGCACCGCCGAGCCGCGCAGCAGGTCGGCGAGCGGGTCGCCGAGCGCGGTGGGCGCGAGGACGAGCAGCACGGCGCCGACGTGCCCGGTCGCCGCGATCAGGTCGATCGCGCGGCGCAGCGCCTCGCCGGAGACGGTGGCGGTGGTGTCGACGGGGTTGGCGCAGTGTGCGCCGGCGGGCAGCAGCTCGCCGAGGCCGCGCTCGAGTTCGGCGCCCAGATACGGGACGGTCAGCCCGGCGTCGGCGCAGGCGTCGGCGGCGAGCACGCCGAGGCCGCCGGCGTTGCCGAGCACGGCGACCGCGTCGCCGGTGGGCAGCGGTTGGGCGTACATCAGCGCGGTGGCCGCGACGAGGTCGCCGAGCGAGTCGGCGGCGGTGACGCCGGCCTGCCGGAACAGCGCGGCGCGGGCAAGCGTCGGGGTGACGGCGGCGGCGGTGTGCGAGGCGGCGGCGCGGCGGGCGGGGGCGGAGCGTCCGGCGTCGACGGTGAGCACCGGGATCTGCCGGCCGGTGCGCCGCGCGATGCGGGAGAACTTGCGGGGGTTGCCGAAGGACTCCAAGTGCAGCACGGCGAGTTCGGTGCGCGGGTCGGTCTCGAACCACTGGAGCATGTCGTTGCCGCTGACGTCGTACTTGTCGCCGAGCGAGGCGAAGGTGGACACGCCGATGCCGAGCCGGTCGAGCTGGCGCAGCAGGGCGATGCCCACGCCGCCGGACTGCACGGCGACGCCGGCGTGGCCGCTGCGGGGGCGTACGCCGGTGAAGTTGGCGTGCAGCGGCGCACGGCCGCCGGTGTCGGCGATGCCGACGCCGTTGGGGCCGACCATGCGCATGCCGTGCCGGTGGCAGGTGGCGCGCACGCGGGCGGCCTGGTCGGCGTCCAGCCCGGCGGTCACGACGACGAGGGCGGCGACGCCCGCCTGCCCGCACTCCTCGGCCAGGTCGGGGACGGCGTGCGCCGGGACGGCGACCAGGACGGTGTCGGGCAGCCGCGGCAGGTCCGCCACGTGCCGGTAGGCCGGCATGTCGGCGATCCGGTCCGCCTCTGGGTGGAGCACGTACAGGTCGCCGGCGCCCCAGCCGGCGTCGACGAGGTTGGCGAGCAGCGCGCGGCCCACCGAGTCGGGGCGGCGTCCGGCCCCGGCGACCGCGACGGTGGTCGGCCGGAAGAGCGGCAGCAGGCTCGCGGTGTCGGCCTGCCGCTCGCGGATGCCCATCGCGGTCAGGAACTCCTCGCGGCCCGGGTCGTCGGCGGTCAGGTCGAGCGGGATGACGGCGGTGACGACGCCGGCCGCCATGCGGCGGTGCAGCGGCAGGCCCATGTCCTGCAGGACGCGCAGCATGGGCCGGTTGTCGGCGAGCACGTCGGCGGTCCAGCGGCGTACGCCCTGGTCGCGGGCGAGTTCGACGAGGTGTTCCAGGAGCAGCGTGCCGATGCCGCGGTGGTGCCAGTCCTCCGCGACGGCCACAGCGAGCTCGGCCTCGCCGGGCCCGGTCGGGTAGAACTCGGCGGCGCCGACGACGCTGTCGCCGTGCCAGGCCAGCAGCGCGCCGCCGTCGGGGGCGTGCAGTCCGCAGACACGGCGGGCGGTCTCCTCGGCCGCCCGGCGCGAGCCGCCGAAGAACCGCATGTGCAGGCTCTCGGCGGACAGGCCGTCGAACAGCGCGCGGACCGCGGGCTCGTCGGCGGGCGTCGGCGGCGTCAGGCGCACCATGCGTCCGTCGGCCGCGAGGGCGTGGCGGACGTCCGACGGCGCTGTGCCGGCACCCGGGCTCGTGCTGGTCATGGCGGGGCGGTCCTTCCTGCGTGCGGGCACGGGACGCCGGGCGGCGGGCCCGGTGGCCGGCCTCGTGGTCCGCCGGCTTCCTGCTTCGACCCTCCCGCCGACGGCCACCTGCGGGTCAGGGCCGTTCGGCCCGGCCGACCGGGCCGAGGTGCTCGGGACCGGCCTCGTGGAGGCCGGTCCGGCACGCACCGCGGCGTGCTACTCGCGGTGCCGGGAGCGCAGCTGTTCCACCGCCTCGCGGTACTCCTCGGTCGACAGCTCACCGCGGGCGTACCGCATCGCCAGGACCTCTTCGGGTGTGACGGGCCCTTGGCCCGCCTCCGGCCCGGGGATGCGCGGGCGGTCGGCCCGGGTGGTCAGCCACCACACCAGGAGCGCGATCAGGGCGATGCCGAGGATCATCATCACCGGCCCGAACACCCACATCCACGCGGTGTCGTCGTCGCCCATGTGCCCGCCCCGATGCACGAACGCGACCGTCGAGCCTGCGGCCGCGACCACTGTGGCGCCCATGTCCGCCACCTCCTCCGGGATCCCTCTACGCCCAGGCTGCGCGCGCGCAGGACGGAGCGACAGGGCCGAAGTACCCGTCACCTCGCGGGCACGCCGGCGTGCCCGCGAGGTGTTTGGGTCAGTGGTGGAAAGCGGAGCGGTCCGCGTCGTGGGGGTGGCCGTCGGTGAGGCGCTTGATGGCGCGGCGCATGTCGTCGGCCAGGAGTTCGATCTCGTCGCGGTCGACGCCGTGGCGGACGAGGACGCGCTGGATGACGGTCTCCTGGCGGTCGGGCGGCAGCGGGTAGGAGGGCACCTGCCAGCCGCGCATCCGGAGCAGGTCGGACAGGTCGTACAGGCTCCACGAGACGGAGTCGGGGTCCGTGAGCGTGTACGAGACGGCCGGCAGCGCTCCCGATCCGTCGTACAGCAGGGTGAAGGGGCCCATCTCGGCGATCTGCCCGGCGAGGTGCTGCGCCGTGCGCGCGCACGCCTGGTAGACCGCGCGGTACCCCTCCCGGCCCAGGCGCAGGAACAGGTAGTACTGGGCGATGACCTGGCCGCCGGGGCGGGAGAAGTTCAGGGCGAGGGTGGGCATGTCGCCGCCGAGGTAGCTGACGTGGAAGACCAGCTCCTCGGGCAGGGCGGCGGCGTCGCGCCACAGCGCCCAGCCGACGCCGAGCGGGGCCATGCCGTACTTGTGGCCCGAGGAGTTGATGGAGGAGACGCGCGGCACCCGGAAGTCCCACTTCAGGTCGGGGTGCAGGAACGGCGCGATGAACCCGCCGGACGCCGCGTCCACGTGCACGGGGACGTCGAGGCCGGTGTCGGCCTGGATCCGGTCGAGCTCGGCGGCGATCTCGGCGACGGGCTCGTAGGTGCAGGTGTATGTGACGCCGAGGATGGCCACGACGCCGATCGTGTTCTCGTCGACGTAGTCGCGCAGCTGGTGCGGCAGGAGGCCGGTCGCCCCGGCCTCCACCGGGACCTGGCGCAGTTCGACGTCGAAGTAGCGGGCGAACTTCTCCCAGCACACCTGGACGGGTCCGCACACGAGGTTCGGCCGGTCGGTCGCCTTGCCCTCCGCCTCGCGCCGCTTGCGCCACCGCCACTTGAGCGCGAGGCCGCAGAGCATGGCGGCCTCGCTGGAACCGGTCGTGGAGCAGCCCACGGCGGTGCCGCCGCCGGCCGGCGAGTGCCACAGGTCGGCGAGCATGTTGACGCACCGCGACTCGATCTCCGCGGTCTGCGGGTACTCGTCCTTGTCGACGATGTTCTTGTCGAGGCAGAGGTCCAACAGGTGGCGCACTTCGTCGTCCGCCCAGGTGGTGCAGAAGGTGGCGAGGTTCTGCGCGGCGTTGCCGTCCAGCAGGAGCTCATTGCGCAGCACCTGGTAGACGATGTTGGGGGGCGTCGGGAGTTCGGGGAGGGCCCGTTTGGACAAGGCCCTCTCGCTCAGGGGCGACGCGAACACGTCGTTGGCGGCGTCGGCGGTGAGATCCGTGGCCTTGTGCAGCGCCATGGGGAGCACCTCTCATATCGCGTTGCTTGCATCTCCTCGTTCCACCCTGAGGCCGTTGGACGCACTCGGCGACTCGGCCGGTCCAGGCGAGGGCGCGGCCCGCCTGGTCCGCTCGGGGGCGTGCGGCGGGCCGGCGGGGGCGTGCTGCGCGGTGCCGGTGGCCCACTGGCTGCGGCGGGCCGCGGGCGTCCGGCTGCGGCTGTGTCGCCGGGACCGGTAGACGATGTAGGGCCGGAAGAGGTAGCCGACCGGGGCCGTGAACGCGTGAACGAGGCGGGTGAAGGGCCAGGCCGCGAACAGCAGCATGGCGACGAGGGCGTGCACGCGGAAGGCGGCCGGGGCGGCGGTCATGGCGTCGACGTCGGGGCGCAGCGTGAGGACCGAGCGGAACCACACGGAGACGGTCTCGCGGTAGTTGTGCTGCTCGCCGACCGCGCCCGAGCCCACGAGGGTGGTGGTGAGGCCGGCGGCGATCGCCGCGACGAGCATCGCGTACATGGCCTTGTCGTTGCGGGTGGTCGCGCTGAACACGGGTCCGGTGGCGCGCCTCCGGTACACGAGGATGGCGAGGCCCGCGACGGTGGCGACGCCCGCGACGCCGCCGAGCACCACGGCCTGGGCGTGGTAGGCGGATTCGGACAGGCCCGCGCGGGTCGTCCACTCCTCGGGGACCAGGAGGCCGATGACGTGCCCGAAGGCGACGACGAGGATGCCGAAGTGGAACAGCGGGCTGCCGATGCGCAGCAGCCGTGACTCGTACAGCTCGGAAGAGCGGGTGGTCCAGCCGAAGCGGTCGTAGCGGTAGCGCCATATGGTGCCGCCGACCAGGACGGCGACGACGACGTAGGGCAGGACCGCCCACAGCAGCAGGTCGAGGCCGGTCACCGGCGCACGCTCCCCTCGGTGGCGACGGCGTAGGCGTCGAGTCCGACGGTCTCGGCGGGCGGGCCGCTGCGGGCCAGCTGCCGGGCGGCGTCGCGGTCGCGCGGGGAGGGGCCGGGGAGCAGGGTGCAGACCGCCTCGACGACGGCGTGGTACGGGGATTCGGCGTCGACGAGCGCGAGCCGGAGCAGTTCGAGGCCCGCGCGGTGCTCCTGGAGGAGGGCGAGCCCGTCCGCGAGGTCGGCGGTGGCCGCGTACTCCAGCACCAGCGGCAGGTAGTCGGGCAGCTCGCCGTGGTCGGGGTCGAGGCCCGCCCGGCGGTAGCGGGCCTTGAGACCGGCCAGCGCCGCGCCGCGGCGGCGGGTGTCCCCGTCGGTCCACCAGGTCAGGTAGAGGCAGCAGCGGCGGCGCCGGTCGAAGGTGGCGACATACGCCTCGGCCAGCGCGCCCGGCGGCACCGAACCTGCGTGGTCGAGGAATCCTGCGAGCGCGTCGCGGGCGCGGCCCGGCGGCAGCTCGGCGACGGCTGCGGCGACCACCGGGAGCGTGCCGTGCATGCGCTCGTCGGGGTAGTCAAGCAGCACGGATGCCGCCTGGCACACGACCGCCGCCCGGCGCTCGGGGATGTCGGGGGTCGTCACGGCTGCTCCTGGGTGTGCGGGGGCGGGAAGAGGCCGGCGGGGCGGCCCCTGCCGTCCCAGTTGAGGAGGTTCACGCGCGCGCCGGGACCGGCGGTGTCGGCGGGCGCGTCCGCGGTCTGGCGGTCCTTGAGCGCGTGGAACGTCTCGACCGACACCGGGACGGGGCGGCCGGACGCCTCGCCGAACGGGCCTCCGTACGCGCCGGGCCCGCCGTCGAAGTCGAGCCCGCACGCCGCCTCCGGGACCGGCCCGTCGGTCTCGTGGGCGGTGGGCACGACGTAGCGGTCGTGGTACTTGGCGATCGCGAGCAGCCGGTACAGCTCGGTGACCTCGGCGCCGGTCATGCCGGCCGCCTGGGCGATCGTCTCGTCTGCGGGGTCGCCGAGGTTGACGCGCCGCATGTACGAGCGCATCGCGGACAGCCGGCGCAGCACGGCCCGCACCGGCTCGGGGTCGCCCGCCGAGAAGAGTTCGGCGAGGTAGGCGACCGGGATGCGGAGCGCATCAACGGCGCCGAACAGGTTGTCGACGTCCTCGCCGTCGTGGCCGGACTCGGCGACCGCGTCGACCACCGGGGACAGCGGCGGGATGTACCAGACCATCGGCAGCGTGCGGAACTCCGGATGCAGGGGCAGGGCGACGCGATGGCGCTTGGCCAGCGCGTACACCGGCGACCTGCGGGCGGCGGCGAGCCAGTCCTCCGGGATGCCGTCGCGCCGCGCCGCGTCCTGGACGCGGGGGTCGTCCGGGTCGAGGAGCAGGTCCAACTGGGCCTCGTACAGGTCGTGCTCGTTCTCGACCGCGGCGGCCTCGCCGACCCGGTCGGCGTCGTACAGCACGAGCCCGAGGTAGCGCAGCCGGCCGACGCACGTCTCCGAGCAGACCGTGGGCAGCCCGACCTCGACGCGCGGGTAGCAGAAGTGGCACTTTTCGGCTTTGCCGGTCTTGTGGTTGAAGTAGATCTTCTTGTACGGGCAGGCGGTCACGCACATGCGCCAGCCGCGGCAGCGGTCCTGGTCGACGAGCACGATGCCGTCCTCGCTGCGCTTGTACAGCGACCCGGACGGGCACGAGGCGACGCACGAGGGGTTGAGGCAGTGCTCGCAGATGCGCGGCAGGTAGAACATGTACGCCTGTTCGAAGGCGAAGCGGACGGACTCCTCCGCCTTCTGCCGCATGCGTTCGACGACGGGGTCCTGGTCGCAGACCTCGGCGCCGCCGCCGAGGTTGTCGTCCCAGTTGGCGCTCCACTGGATGCTGAGCGGCTCGCCGGTGAGCAGGGAGGTCGGCCGGGCGACGGGGAAGTCGTCGCCCAGCGGGGCCGAGGTGAGGTTGTCGTAGTCGTAGGTCCACGGCTCGTAGTAGTCGCGGATGTTCGGCATGACGGGGTTCGCGAACAGGGTGAGCAGGCGGCGCAGCCGGCCGCCGGAGCGGGGTTTGAGGCGGCCGCCGCGGGTCCGCGTCCAGCCGCCGCGCCAGGTCTCCTGGTCCTGGTAGCGGCGCGGGTAGCCCTGGCCGGGGCGGGTCTCGACGTTGTTGAACCAGGCGTACTCGACGCCGCCGCGGTTGGTCCACACCTGCTTGCAGGTGACCGAACAGGTGTGGCAGCCGATGCACTTGTCGAGGTTCATCACCATCGCGAGCTGCGCCATGACGCGCCCCGGGGCGCGGTCGGGTCGGGTCATCAGTAGGTCACCTCCTGGGCGCGGCGGCGGATCACGGTGACCTCGTCGCGCTGGTTGCCGGTCGGGCCGAGGTAGTTGAAGGCGAAGGACAGCTGCGCGTAGCCGCCGATGAGGTGCGTGGGCTTGACCAGCACGCGGGTGAGGGAGTTGTGGATGCCGCCGCGCCTGCCGCCCTTCTCGGTCAGCGGCACGTTGACGAGCCGTTCCTGGGCGTGGTGGACGTAGACGGTGCCGTGCGGCATGCGGTGGGAGACGACGGCGCGCAGCACCATCACGCCATTGCGGTTGACGGCCTCGACCCAGTCGTTGTCGCGTACGCCGATCGCGGCGGCGTCCGCCGGGCTCATCCACACGGTCGGGCCTCCGCGCGACAGCGTCTGCATGATCAGGTTGTCCTGGTACTCGGAGTGGATCGACCACTTCGAGTGCGGGGTGAGGAAGCGCACGGTCACCTGGGCGGTGCCGTCGGGGCCGATGCGCGGTTCGCCGAACAGCCGGTTCATGTCCAGCGGCGGCCGGTAGACGGGCAGGGCCTCGCCGAAGTCGCGGACCCAGTCGTGGTCGAGCAGGAAGTGCATGCGGCCGGTGAGGGTGTGCCAGGGCTTGAGGTCCTCGACGTTGGTGGTGAACGGCGCGTAGCGGCGTCCGCCGGTCTCGCTGCCGGACCACTCGGGGCTGGTCAGCACGGGGACGGGGCCGGACTTGGTGTCCGCGAAGGTGATGCGCCGCTCGGCGCTGCCCTCGGCGAGGTGTGTGAGGGGCCGACCGACCCGCTCCTCCAGCACGCGGAACCCCTGGACGGCGAGGCGGCCGTTGGTGGTCGCCGACAGGGCGAGGATCGCCTCGGCCATCTTCGCGTCGGTGTCGAGCGCGGGACGCCCGGCGCCCGCGCCTGCGGACATCACGCCGTTGCGGTGGGCGAGATCGGCTACTTCCTCGTCGGGCCGCAGGACCAGGCCCTTGATCGGCAGGCCGAGCTCCTCGGTGAGCGGGCCGAGCGAGGCGAGCTTGTCGGCGACGGCTCCGTAGTCGCGTTCGACGACGGTGAGGACCGGCAGGGTGCGCCCGGGAGTGGCAGGGACGTCGCCGGCGCGCCAGTCGTGCACGGTCCCGTACGGCTGGGCGGTCTCCGCGGGCGTGTCGTGCTGGAGGGCGGTGGCCACGATGTCGTGCCGGACGCCGAGGTGCTCGCGGGCCAGGTCGCTGAAGCGGCGGGCGATGCCGTGGAAAGCGTCGAAGTCCGAACGGGCCTCCCACGGCGGGTCGATCGCGGGCGTGAACGCGTGCACGTACGGGTGCATGTCCGTCGACGACAGGTCGTGCTTCTCGTACCAGGTGGCGGCGGGCAGGACAACGTCGGCCAGCAGCGTGGAGCTGGTCATCCGGAAGTCCAGGGCGAGCAGCAGGTCCAGCTTGCCCTCGGGCGCCTCGTCCCGCCACACGACGTCGCGCGGGCGCAGCTCCGGCGGGGTCTCCGAGGCGCGCAGGTTCGCGTGCGTGCCGAGCAGGTGCTTGAGGAAGTACTCGTTGCCCTTGGCCGAGGAGCCGAACAGGTTGGCCCGCCACAGCGTCAGGCAGCGCGGCCAGTTCGCGGGCGCGTCGGGGTCCTCGCAGGCCCAGCCGAGCTCGCCCGCGGCGAGCTTGCGGGCGACGGCGTCGGCGGGCGCGCCGCCCTCGGCGGCGAGTTCGGCGGTGATCTCGTCGGCGAGGTCGAGCGGGTTGCGGTCGAAGGTGGGGTACGACGGCATCCAGCCCAGCCGCGCGGACAACGCGAGCGTGTCGGCGGTGTGCATGCCGCGCAGCTCGCCGCGGGCGAGTGGCGACTCGAGCGCGTCGGCGCGGAATCCGTCGTAGCGCCACTGGTCGGTGTGCGTGTACCAGTACGCGGTCCCGATCGCCTGGCGCGGCGGGCGCGCCCAGTCGGTGGCCATCGCCATGGTCTGCCAGCCGGTGACGGGGCGGCACTTCTCCTGGCCGACGTAGTGCGCCCAGCCGCCGCCGTTGCGGCCCATGCTGCCGGTGAGCATGAGCAGCGCCAGGATCGCCCGATAGGTGGTGTCGCCGTGGAACCACTGGCAGATCCCGGCTCCCATGACGATCATCGTGCGGCCGTTGGACCGTTCGGAGCTGCGGGCCATCTCGCGGGCGACGCGCACCACGGTCGCGGCGGGCACCGAGGTGAGCGGCTCCTGCCACGCCGGCGTGCACGGGGAGTCGGGGTCGTCGTAGCCGGTGGGCCAGTCGCCGGGCAGGCCGTCGCGTCGCACCCCGTACTGGGCGAGCATCAGGTCGAACACCGTGGTGACGCGGCGGCCGGCGATCCGGCGCACGGGCACGCCGCGGCGCAGGACTCCCCCGCGCTCCGCGCCCGGCGTCCCGCTGTCCTCGCCGCCTTTGCCGTCGTTGCCGTCGTTTCCGTCGGTGGGGGCGGCGGTGTCGAAGCGCGGCAGCAGGACCTCGGCGGTCTCGGCGTCCGCCTCCCACAGCGTCAGCCGCGGGTCGGTGTCGCCCAGGTCGAGGTTCCAGCGGCCCTTGCCGGACTCGCTCCAGCGGTCCCCCATCGTGCCGTTGGGCACCGCGGGCGCGTCCGTGGCGGCGTCCAGCAGGACGGTCTTCCAGGCCGCCTCGTCGGACGTGTCGCCCAGGTCGGAGGCGCGCAGGAAGCGGCCGGGCACGAGCGCGCCGTCCTGCTCGTCGAGGGTGACCAGGAACGGCAGGTCGGTGTACTTCGCGACGTAGTCGGCGAAGAACGGCACCTGCCGGTCGACGAAGCACTCCTTGAGGACCACGTGCCCCATGGCCATCGCGAGCGCGCCGTCGGTGCCGGGCTGTGCGGGGAGCCAGGTGTCGGCGAACTTGGTGTTGTCGGCGTAGTCGGGTGACACGACGACGACCTTCTGGCCGCGGTAGCGGGCCTCGGCCATCCAGTGCGCGTCGGGCGTGCGGGTCACGGGGACGTTCGAGCCCCACATGAGCAGGTAGGCGGCGTTCCACCAGTCTCCGGACTCGGGGACGTCGGTCTGGTCGCCGAACACCTGGGGGGACGCCACGGGCAGGTCGGCGTACCAGTCGTAGAACGAGGTCATGCAGCCGCCGACCAGTTCGATGAACCGCGAGCCGACCGCGTGCGAGACCATCGACATCGCCGGGATCGGCGAGAAGCCCGCGATCCGGTCCGGGCCCCAGGTCTTCGCGGTGTGCACGTGCGCGGCGGCGACGATCTCCTCGGCCTCGTCCCAACTCGCCCGGACGTGCCCGCCCTTGCCGCGCGCCCGCTGGTAGCGGCGGCGGCGCTCCGGGTCGTTCTGAATGTCCGCCCACGCCAGCACCGGGTCGCCGAGCCGGGCCTTGGCCTCGCGGTACATGTCGAGGAGGACGCCGCGGATGTACGGGTAGCGCACCCGGGTCGGCGAGTACGTGTACCAGGAGAACGCAGCGCCGCGCGGACAGCCGCGCGGCTCGTACTCCGGGGAGTCCGGCCCCACCGACGGGTAGTCGGTGGCCTGCGTCTCCCACGTGATGACGCCGTCCTTGACGAACACGTTCCACGAGCACGAGCCGGTGCAGTTCACGCCGTGCGTGGACCGCACGACCTTGTCGTGGCTCCAGCGGTCGCGGTAGAAGGCGTCGCCCTCGCGGCCGCCCTCGTGGAAGACGGCGCGCAGGTCGGCCGACGCGCGGCCGCGGGAGAAGAACCGGCCCGCCCGCAACAGCGCGTCGGCCGCGGTGCCGGGCCGGCCGGCGGGGTTGGTCGTCTCGTCGTCCGTCACCTGTCACCTCTGCACGCGCGTCACGGGGGCCGGGTGGCCCGGGGGTGGGACGCGTGGCCGCCGACCTGGGCTGCGGCGTTCGCGTCGGGTCGATGCTCGCGGGCGCGGCGGGACGCGGACAGGGTCGAACGGCCCTGGGGAACGGGCTGATCGGTGCTTCTGACGGATCGGGCGCGGCGTCCAGCATGAGGCGTCATCGGGATCCGGCAGCTCCTCCGTGTCGACCCGAGCGGGAGCCGCCGCCGTTGGTCCGGGTCGGCCCCTGCGTCCGAACTCCCGCCCGGAAAGGGGACGTCCGTGAAGCCGCAAGCAGCCGCTTCCGCTTCGTCGCGCACCGCCCACAGCATGCTCGCCCTGGCCACGGCCGGCTTCACGGTCGGCTTCTGGGCCTGGGCGCTGCTCGCACCACTGGGCCCGGCTCTGCGCAAGGACCTGGGCCTGACCTCGTTCCAACAGGCGCTGCTGGTCGCGGTGCCCGTGGTCGTCGGCTCGCTCGCCCGCGTGCCGGTCGGCGCGCTGACCGACCGCGTCGGGGCCCGGCGGATGTTCCCGCTGGTCGCCGGGCTGACCATCGCTCCGGTGCTCTACCTCGGGCATGTCGCCGACTCCCTGCCGGAGTTCCTCGTCGGCGGGTTTCTGCTCGGGTTGGGCGGCACGACGTTCGCGGTGGGGGTGCCTCTGATCAACGCGTGGTACCCGGCCGAGCGGCGCGGCACCGCGCTCGGCGTGTTCGGCATCGGGATGGGCGGCAGCGCCGTCTCCGCCTTCACCACGGTCCGGATGTCCGACGCGATGGGCCGCGCCTTCCCGTTCGACGTGGTCGCCGCGGTCCTGGCCGTGTACGCGGTGGCGGCGGCCCTGCTGCTGCGCGACAACCCCGGGCGTGCCGTGCCGCAGGGGTCGTGGGTCGGGCGTGCGCTCGCGGTCGCGCGGATGCGGGCCACGTGGCCGCTCGCGCTGCTGTACGCCGTGGTGTTCGGAGGCTTCGTCGCGTTCAGCGTGTACCTGCCCACCTACCTGACCAACGCCTACGACCTCGGCAAGTCGGACGCGTCCATGCGCACCGCGGGCTTCGTCGTGCTCGCCGTGGCGATGCGCCCCGTCGGCGGCTGGCTGTCGGACCGGTGGCGGCCCGAGAGCGTGCTGACCGCGTGCACGGCCGCGGTCACGCTGCTGGCGGCAGTCGCGGCGGCGCGGCCCGGGCTCGTGCCGCTGGGCACCGCGGTGTTCCTGGGCATGGCCGCGGCACTGGGGGCCGGCTCGGGCGCGACGTTCGCGCTCGTGGCGCGGCGCGTGCCGGCCGAGCAGGTCGGCGCGGTGACCGGGATCGTGGGCGCCGCGGGCGGCATGGGGGGCTTCTTCCCGCCGCTGGTCATGGGGGCGATCTACGGGGCCGACGGCACGTACATGTGGGGGTTCCTGCTGCTGTCCGCCACGGCGTTGGCCACCACGGTGTTCACCGCGACCGTCGTGCGCGGAGGAGGCCGTGACCGTGTGCCCGCCGTCGCGACCGGCCGCCCGCGCGAGGTGTGAGCGGATCGGCGCGGGAGCGGCGGGTGAGGCCGAACGGCCGCCGCCGTGCGCCCGTTCGGGTGGGAACGCGAAGGGGTCGGGCGAATCCGCGCCCGGCCGGGTAGTGGCGGGTTCGGGCCGTTCGGCCCTGCCGCCGTCGGCCGCAGCGCGATGCGCTGGAGGACGAGCCAAGGAGGAGACCATGTCCGCACCGGCACCGTCGGCGATCCTGGTCGGCTACGACGGCTCCCTCGACGCCCAACGGGCGTTGGCGTGGGCGGCGCAGCACGCGGCGCGCTCGGGCCGGGAGCTGCGGCTGCTCTCGGCCGTGCCGCACGCGCTGCTCGGCCGGCACCGCGAGGAACTGCACCAGGCGGTCCACACGATCCTGGACGGCGCGTCGGCGCGCGTGCGCGAGCAGCACCCCGGGCTGGCCGTGCAGACGCTCATGGCCGAGACGTCCCCCGCTGAGGCCCTGCTCGACCACGCCCACGACACGGCCATGCTGGTCGTGGGCCGGCGCGGGCACGGCGCGGTCGCCGACGCGCTGCTCGGCTCGGTCTCGCACCGGGTCGCCGCGCACGCCCCGTGCCCCGTGGTGGTCGTGCCGCCGGGCGGCCCGGTGTCGCCGTCCGCGACCGTCGTGGTGGGCGTGGCCGAGGCGTCGGACGCGCCGGTGCTGGACTTCGCCGTGACGTACGCGGCGGAGAGCGGCGGGGACGTCCTGGCGGTGCACGCGTGGTCGCTCCCGGTCTCCGGCTTCGCGCCCGAGCTCGCGATGCCGCTGTTGACCGACGCCCGCGAGATGCTGGCCGCCCGCGACGCGGTGCTGGGCAACGCGGTCGACGCCGCCCGCGGGCGGTTCCCCGGCGCGCGTATCGAGCCCTCGACCGTGGAGGGTCCCACCGGGCGGGTGCTGGCCGACGCGTCCGCGGAGGCCGCGATGCTGGTGGTCGGCGCGCACCGGCACCGCGGCCCGTTCCCGCTGCGGGTCGGCCCGACCGCGCACTACGTGCTGCGCCACGCGACGTGCCCGGTCACGGTGGTGCCCGTTCCCGGGCGGTGACGCCGCCTTCGGTGCGTCAGCGCGGCGTCGCGTCCAGATAGGTCAGGACGGCGAGCACCCGGCGGTGGCCGGAGTCGCCCGCGGCCAGGCCCAGCTTGGCGAAGATGTTGCCGATGTGCTTGTGCACGGCGTTGTCCGACACCACCAGGCGCCCGGCGATGGTGGAGTTGTCGAGGCCCTCGGCCATCAGGCCGAGGACCTGCCGCTCGCGCGCGGTCAGCGTCGTCAGGGGGTCGTCCCGGCGGCGGACGACCTGCGCGATGACCTCGGCGTCGAGCGCCATGCCGCCCGCCGCGACCTTGTGCAGGGCGTCGATGAATTCGGTGACCCGGCCCACCCGGTCCTTCAGCAGGTAGCCGACGCCCTGGTGGCCGGTGGACAGCAGCTCGGTCGCGTACGCCTGTTCGATGTACTGCGACAGGACCAGGATCGGGAAGTCCGTCCGCTTCCGGCGTATGGCGATCGCCGCTTGGAGGCCCTCGTCGCGGAAGGACGGCGGCAGGCGCACGTCCACGATGGCCGCCTGCGGCTCGTGCTCCTCCACCGCCGCGAGCAGGCCGTCGGCCGTCTCGGCGACGTGGGCGACCTCGAATCCGTGCTTGGCGAGGATGAGCTGCAGGCCCTCGGCGAGCAGCACGTTGTCTTCTGCGATCACGAGGCGCACGGCAGCTCCACGGTGATGACGCTCGGGCCGCCGGCCGGGCTGTCGACGGTCATCTCGCCGTCGAGCGCCATCGCGCGGCGGCGTATGCCGGCCAGGCCGGTGCCGCGGTCCTCGTCGGCGCCGCCCTCCCCGTCGTCGGTGACGCGGATCCGCAGGCGGTCGGCCTCGCGTTCGACGGTGACGGTCGCGGAGGAAGCGCCGCTGTGCTTGGCCGCGTTCGTCAGCGACTCGACGACCGTGAAGTAGGCGGCGGTCTCGACCGCGACGGGTACGGCGCCCAGTTCGCCCATGTCGAGCCGGGCGGGCACGCCCGACCGCGCGACGACGGCGCTCAACGCCCCGGACAGTCCGCGGTCGGCGAGGATCGGCGGGTAGATCGTGCGCACCACGTCGCGGAGTTCGGACAGCGCGGCCTCGGCGCTGGCGTGCGCGTTCTCGATGAGGTTCTCGGCGGCGTCCGGCTCGTCGCGGACCGCCTGCCGCGCCAGGGCGAGCTGCATCGTCATCGCGACGAGGCGGCCCTGGGCGCCGTCGTGCAGGTCGCGTTCGATCCGGCGCAGCTCCGCGCCGTGCGCGTCGACGACGTCGGCCCGGGTCTGCGTCAGCGTCTCCACGCGCGCCGTCATCCGCTCCTTCTGCGACGGTTCGAGGACGCGGGACTGCAGGCGGGCGAGCGGCGGCAGCACGTAGTAGGCGGCGGCGCCGAGGACGACGGCCTGGAGACCGCCGAGGAACACCGCGTCGGCCCAGCCGTCGATCGCCACGTCGACCCACAGATGCGGGCCGTTGTCGGCCGGGAACGCCCACCACAGGGTCATTCCGATCAGGCCTTCGACGAGGTTGCCGAGGACGAGGAGTGCCAGCAGGCCCGCGGGAACGCCCGTCAGCGCGTTGAGCGCCAGCATGCGCCGCGTGGTCGGCGACGCGTCGATCTCCGCGCCGAGCCACCGCCGCGCGGCCGACCGCCGCCGGTTCGCCCAGCCGGTCACCGGGTGGGGCAGGAGGAACAGACCGCCGAGTGCGGCGAACAGGTTGCCGATCAGGTAGGCGCCGGCGCGCAGCGCTTTCGTTCCGTGCATGACGATCAGTATGCGAATGTGATCGCCGCTGTGGGAGTACAGCTGGCTGTACCCCTGGGCTCGGGGTCCGACGTGGGCGTGCCCCGGCAGGGGGCGGCACGGGCGAACGCAGCCATGGTTACCGTGCCGTCCCCTCCCGGGGCACGCGTGCTGTCGCGTCGGGCTGCTGTGCCTAGGCCAGGCCGCCGGCGGGCCTGAGGAGCCCGTAGTGGCCGTCGAAGCGGCGGTAGAGGACGCGGCCGAAGCCGGTGTCCGGGTCCGCGTAGAACAGGTGCGGCAGACGGGCCTTCTCCAGCCGGTCCACGGCCTGTTCGTCGGTGAGTCGGTTCGCCGCGCCGGGCTGCAGCGTCCACGGGATGCCGCGGTTGTCCTTCGGCGGGCCGGCGGCGACGGTGCGGGCCACGCGGTAGCCGGTGGGGCCTACGCGGTAGACGACGGCCTCGGTCTCGGTGTCGGGGTCGACGAAGAGGTGGATGTCGTAGTCCATCGCGTCCATGGTCTGGGCCGCGGCGTCCGGCGAACACCACACCAGGGTGGGCGTCTTCACCCGCGCGATACGGGCCTGGCCCGGCGGCAGCGTCGCCGACGCGGCCGGCGCGGCGGCGGCCGAGGTCCACGGCCACGGCCGGGGACGCCACGGGCCGGTCACGTCGGCGATCCGCTGGCGCAGGGCGTCCGCCGCCCGCTCCGCCGCGGCGCCGACACCCGCCGCCGAACACTGCACGCGCACGCGGCGCCCGTCGACCTCGGCGCCGATCTGCACGAGCCCCGCCCGGGTGGGGTCGCTCGCGCCGGTGAGCCGGACCCGCACGTTCTCCACGAGCGCGTCCGCGCTGAGCGCCACCGAGGCCACCCTCGTCCGCGCGCCCGCGGCGAAGCCCTGTGCCATTCCGGTGACAGCGACCGTGATGTTCTTGACCGACACTGCACGCCTCTCATGCCGTCCGCGGCCACGTCGTGCCCGCTTCGTCGCGAGCTTCGACCCTACGATCGCCTGACGATAGGGCCATAGGGCCCTACTCCGACATCCCTGCACCAAAGCGGCCCCTGGCCGCGCCGATTTCGGGCCGGTCGCCGCACGCTGTCGGGGCGCCTCGACACCGCGAACCCGGGCCTCGGGCTACTTGCTCCGCAGCCGCCCCAGGGGGTCGGATTCCCCCTCCAGCGCGGCGGCGGCCGCCTTCCAGGCGGTGTCGTCGCGGTCGAGGGCGCTGCGCAGGTAGGCCGTGGTGAGCCGCTGGAGCAGGGCGACCCGGGCGGGGTTCTCGTCGGTCGTCTCGGCGACCTCGTACCCGGCGATCCCGCCGAGGGAGTGCTCGGCGCCGAACAGCGTGAGCAGGGTCTTGCCCGCGGAGCTGTGGACGTAGGGGTCGGTGAACCAGTCCGGCCCACGGGTGGACAGCTGGGAGCTCATGCGCGGCATCGGGAACCTCTGCATCGGCGCCGACAGCGACCCCCGCTACGACGCCCGCCCCCTGGTCGCGCTCCTCGTCGCGGGACTCGGCCGACCGAGCTGACCTCCGCGGCCGTGCTCAACTCCCGCGGCGCCGGGGGTCGGTCGTCGTCAGCCACGTGACCATGCGCGTGACGTCCGACCCGGACAGCACGCCGAGGAGCCGGCCCTCGTCGATCACCAGCACCCGGTGCTCGGGCCCCGGTTCGAGCCGGGGCAGCAGGTCCCGCAGCGGCTCGTCGGGGCCGACCACGGCGACCTGCGCGAGGGGCAGCATGACCGCTCCCACGGTCACCGCGCCGCGCCGGTACTCGGGCACGTGCTGCGCGGCGTGCAGCGTCAGCAGGCCGAGCGGGGCGCCGGCCTGGTCGGTCACCGGGTATGCGGAGTGCCGGTAGCGGTAGGCGTCGCCGAGGAGGAACTCGGCGACGGTGGCCGAGTCCGGCACGGTCACGGGCTCGCGCGTCATGGCGTTGCGCACGGGGATCTGGCCGAGCGTCGCCCGCACCTCCGCCTGGCGGGCCTCCATCGTCGCCGCCGCGACCAGGAACCAGCCGATCGCCGCCAGCCACAGCCCGCTGAACGTGGTGCCGCGGATGAAGAGGAACAGGCCGAGGGCCACCAGCAGCCACCCGAAGGCACGACCCGCCGTCGCGGCACCGGTGGTCGCGCGCAGCCGGTCTCCGGTACGCCACCACAGCAGCGCGCGCAGGAGCCGGCCGCCGTCCAACGGCGCGGCGGGAATCGCGTTGAACACCGCCAGCGCGACGTTGATGACCGCGAGCCAGACCAGCGCGTCGACGGCCAGGCCCGCTCCGGAAGCCGTGTCCGCCGTCCACGCGCCCAGGGCGAACACCCCGCCCAGCAGGAGGCTCACCAACGGCCCGACCCCGGCGATCCGCAGCTCCGCGCCCGGGGTCGCCGCCTCGCCCCTGAGCCGTGCGACGCCGCCGAGCAGCCACAGGACGATGTCGTCGACGTCGACCCCGTTCCGCCGCGCCACCACGGCGTGCGCCAGCTCGTGCGCGAGCAGGCAACCGAAGAACACGGCGGCCGTCAGCAGGCCCACCGTCCAGTAGGCCTCCGTCGAGTGCCCGGGATGCGCGTCCGGCAGCCGGCTGCGCGCCAACCCGATCGCGATCACCCCGAAAATGACCGCGACGCTCCAGTGCACCCCGACCCGCACCCCGAGGATCCGCCCGAGCCGGAACGTGGCCCGCACCGTCCACTCCCAACCTCACACGCGGCACCCACCCGGCACCGCACCACCGCGACGACGAGGCCTGTCGGACCTCACGCCGCCGCCGTCCTGCACCTTCGATGAAACCTCGCCCAGCCCGCCGAGGCCAGTCCCGAACGGCGCCCCCACCCCCCACCTCGGCATACGCCCGCCCGCTCCCCGACGCTCAGCACCGCCTACGTGCCGGGGCGCACGCCTGCACCGGCTCACCCGCCCGCTCGGGAGGAACCGTGGGCACCTCCGAATCCGATGTGCGTCGCGCACTCGGACTGCCCGACCCGACACCGGAGAACCCGGCCGGGGCCGACTTGAGGGCGTCCTCGGTAACACGTTTCCGGCCGACTCCACGCGGGTCGAGTGGCGCTGCGGGTACTGCGCGGGTGAGGGCATGCTCGGCGGTAACACCGCGTACGACTACTCGTACCGCGCGGCCGTGAGGCTGCCCGGCGGGCCCTTCGTCGAGCCGCTCCCCCTGTGAGCGGGAGTGCGGTGTCAGAGCCGGCGTCGGGACGTCGCGAGTTGGCTGAGCGTGTAGCCGGTGCCGGTGGGGTCGAGGTGCTTGGTGGCCTGTTTGAAGAGGTACTCGGCGCGCTCGTAGGAGAGTCGGCCGCGGCCTGTGTCGGGGCACAGGTCGGCGGGGGCGGGCGTCCTGGCCGGGGCGGGTCTGCGGTCCGCCAGGAAGAGCGGTCCTCGGGTGCGGCCGCCGACCAGGGCGGGCAGCAGGCGGGCGGCGCCGGAGCGCCAGGAGACCGGGACGGAAGCCGTTCGGCCCTCGGCCGTGACGCGGGCGCAGCGGGCCGTGAGGTCGAGGTCTTCGACGTTGACGGACAGCACCTTCGCGGCGCCGGCGCCCGACTCGAACACGATCCGCCAGAGCGTTCGTTCGCGTAGCGGCACCGCGGGCATCCGCCACAGGGCGTCGAGTTGCCCGGCCCCCAGGGCCGGTCGCCCCGTGCGGTCCTCGAGTCGCCGCTCCACGTCGGCCGCCAGGTCTGCCACGGACGCCCAGGACGAGAAGGAGCGGACCGCCGCGCGGTGGCGGTTCCACGTCGGGGCCGCCGTGGCGCCCCACGTGACGGCGAAGACCCGGCCCACCTGACCGGCGGTCACGTCGGCCAACGCGGTCCGCGGCCCGAGGTCGAGGCACAGCCGGTGCAGGGTCTGGCCGTACGACCGGACCGTCGCGGCGCCGAGGTCCTCGCGGGCGAGGAAGTCGCGGACGGCCCCGCCCAGGGTGACGCCCGCCGTCCGGGTCGGGGCGTCGGCCGCGCGGCGCAGGAGGAAGGCCCGTTCGGGCGCGTTGCGGGTGAGCGCGGCCGCGCGTTCGAACTCCGGCGCGGCCTCGGCGTGGCGCCCGAGCCTGGTCAGCAGGTCGCCGCGGACGACGGACAGCAGGTGGTAGTCCTTGAGCGCCGGATCGGCGGTGAGCGTGTCGACCACGTCCAACCCCGCCTGCGGACCGTACGCCATGCCCAGGGCGACCGCGCGGTTGAGCTGGACGACGGGGGACGGCACCAGGCGGATCAGCGCGTCGTACAGCGCCGCGATCTGCCGCCAGTCCGTCTCGTCCGCGGTCCTCGCCTGGGCGTGCGAGACGGCGATGGCGGCCTGGAGGACGTACGGCCCCGGCGGCCCGCCGACCTCGCGGGCCCGCAGCATCGCCGCGAACCCGCGCCGGATCAGGAGCTGGTCCCACCGAGCGCGGTTCTGCTCGTGGAGCTGGACGGGCTCACCGGAAGGGCCGGTGCGCGCCGCGCCGCGCGACGCCTGGATCTCCATCAGCGCGACCAGGCCGTGGACCTCGGCCTGGCGCGGCGCCAGTTCGGCGAGCAACCGCCCCAGGCGCAGCGCCTCAAGGCACAGCGACGGACGCATAAGGTCGTCGCCGGACGTCGCCGTGTAGCCCTCGTTGAAGATCAGGTAGATGACCTCGAGCACCGACGAGAGCCGTCCCGCGAGTTCGGGGCCCGGCGGGAGTTCGAACGGGATGCGCTCCTCGGCGAGGACCCGCTTGGCCCGGGCGATGCGCTGCGCGACGGCCTGCTCCGACACCAGGAACGCGCTCGCGATCTCCGCGGCGGTCAGGCCGCCCAGGAGCCGGAGCGTCAGGGCGGCTCGGGCGTCGGCGGGCAGCACGGGGTGGCAGGAGACGAACATCAGGCGCAGGACGTCGTCGTCCACGCGTTCCTCGAAGTCCCGCTCCTCCGCTCCCTGTTGTTCCAGCGTGCGGGCGAACTCACCGTGCTTGCGCGCCATCCGCTCGCTGCGGCGGAAGTGGTCGACGGCGCGCCGCTTGGCCGCGGTCATGAGCCAGGCGCCGGGGTTGTCCGGGACGCCCTGCGTGGGCCACTGCTCCAACGCCGCGACCAGCGCGTCCTGCGCGAGCTCCTCGGCGAGACCCACGTCGTGGACCATCCGGGTCAGCCCGGCGATGATGCGCGCGGACTCGAACTTCCACACCGCGTCGATCGCGCTATGGGCGCCCGGGGCCGTCACGCGCACGATCAGAGCACCGCCCGAGCCGCTGTGCAAGCCAGGGCGGTGCCCGTCACCGTAGCCGACCCCGACTCTCAGAAGAGCTGGCGCATGAGGGTCTCGCCGTCACCGATGATCTTGAGGAAGCGCCGGGACAGCTCCATCGCCTCCTCCTTCGACTGCACCTCGATCAGCGCGTACCCGCCGACCGCCTCCTTCGCCTCGGTGAACGGCCCGTCGGTCACGGTGATCTCGCCGCCGGCCGACGTGATGAAGCTGCCCCCGAGCTCCATCCCGCCGGTGGCCAGCAGCACACCGGTCTTCGTCAGCTCCTCGACGAACTTGCCCATCTCGGCGAACAGGGCCTCGTCGTGGCTCTTGTCGCTGGTGCTCGTCAGCAGGAATCGCATCGCCGTGTCTCCTTCGTGCTCGAACCCGTAGCCGGGCTTTCCCCTGTGCGTCGAACGACCCCATGTGACAGGGAACGCAGCCCGCGCACCCGATGCGTTCCCTGTCACATCCCCAAGACGACGCGTGGTCGAAAGCCGAAAGCCGAAAGCCGAAAGCCCAGAGCCCGAAGCCCGAAAGCCCGGAGCCCGAAGCCCGAAGCCCCGAAACCGACGCCGACGCCGACGCCGCCACGAAAGGCCAACGCCATGACCACCGCCGCCGCCACCGCCACCGCCACCGCCTCCCTCCCCCGAGCCACCTCCCCCGCCTCGGCCACGACTCGACGCCTGCTGACCGCCGGCGCCCTGGCCGCACCCGTCTGGGCGGTCGTCTCCCTCACCCAAGCCCTCACCCGAAACGCGTTCGACCTGACCCGGCACCCCCTCAGCGCCCTGGCCAACGGCTCGCTGGGCTGGATCCAGATCACGAACTTCCTGGTGTCGGGAACGCTGTTCATCGCCGGATCCGTCGGCCTGCGCCGCGCCCTCCTCGGCACACCGGGCGCGACCTGGGTGCCCCGCCTCGTCATGACCGCCGGCATCGGCATGATGGCCGCCGGCATCTTCCGCATGGACCCGATGGACGGCTTCCCGGCCGGCACGCCCTCCGGCACCCCGGACACCCAGTCCTGGCACAGCAACCTGCACATGGTCAGCGGAATGCTGTCCTTCACCGCCCTGGCGGCCGCCTGCTTTGTCCTCGCCCGCCACCACTCCCGCGCCGGCCGACCCCGCACCGCCATCGCCTCCCGCACCGCAGCCGCCGCCCTCATCGCCGGCAACGCCTGGGCCCTCTCCGGCGCCCCTGCAGGAGCCCTGACCATGGCCGTAGGCGTCACCACCGCCATGACCTGGATCAGCACCACAGCCTTCCGCCTCCGCACCCCCGTCTGAGACCCCACCACCGAACGCCCCCTCAGAGGCCCTGCCGGATTCCCCGACAGGGCCTCCGGCGCACCCCCTGACAACCCCGGAGGCACCGCCCGACAACGCCATCGATATGGTTCCGGCGGATTGCGGACGGGGCGCGGTTCTCACGCCTTTGCACATCTCAGCCAGGAGCACCCGTGCGCGCCCGCATCGCCACCGTCAGCGTCGTCTTCGCCCTGTCCCTCGTCACCGCGGGATGCGGAGGCGGGGACGACGCGGGAGCGATGCCGACGACCGCAGCCAGCTCTGCACCTACGCCTGGCCTCCAGACCGAATCGGCCGCCGGCACCCCGACGAGCGCACCCGCCGGCACCCCGAGCCGCACCGCCTCAGCCGCTCCGCCCGCCATCGACACGGGCTCGATGCACCTGGCCGAGGCCGCACAGGCCGCCGGCGTACAGGCGCCGAGTTCCGCAGCCGTCGCCGCCTATTTCGCGGACCTGAACGCGATCGACCCGGCGATCATCGGCGGACGCCCCACCATGATGTCGCTGATGTTCAACAGCCTGGGCACCTGCCGAGCCCTCGCGAGCCACCGGGACCCGCAGAACCTCCTCGTCCAGACGCTGATGAGTTTCAGCAACGACCAGATCCAGCTCACCCGCGACCAGGCCACCCGCGTCATCGACGCCATCCGCCGCAACCTCTGCGCCGCGTAAGACCGCGGCCACACGCCTGCACCGCACGCGCTGTCCGCGCGTCTCAGCAGGACAGCCGCGTCACCACCGCGTCTCCCGCCAGCACGGGCGTCGGAAAAGCGGTTGGCTTCATCCGGCTGGCGGGCGAGAGTGGGGCCGCAGTCCCGACGGGCGGGGCTACGAGGGTCATGGAGCAGCCTGCTTTGACGGAGACCACGCCGTATGACGCTGACCGAAGTGCCTTTACGCGTGCGGCGCTTGCACGTCTGGTCCTCAGCGACACCAGCGCGGAGCTCGCCGATGTGGCGGGGAATCTCGCGATCACGCGCTTTGACGATCAGACGGGACTGGGCGGGCGGGCCAGTGAGGCCGCGGCCGTGCGGGAGAGTGCCGAGCGGCTCGTCGCCGAGGCGGTGATCTTCGAGCGGGAGCGCGGGAGTTCGTGGGAGGAGATCGCCGGATATCTTGGGATTGACGCGGACAGCGCTCGCGAGCGGTTCACCCCGGCGGTCGAGCGCTGGCACCGTGCCTTTGAGGAGCCGTACCGGCTGGACGAGAGCGGGCGCAAGCGCGTGCTGCAGCTGCCCTTCGCGGCGTACGACCCCGAGTCCGTGTGTCGGCTGCTCGATCTGAGGGTGCGTCTTCGCGTCTACTTCAACGACGAGCACCCCGTCAGCGGGGCACTGCGTTCCGATAGCGCGGCCGACGGGGCTCAGGCTCCGGACTACGACCTCGGCGGCCGGGTTATGCGCGAGGACCTCGGTCGGCTCATGCGCCTGCTGGCGCGCTTCGCGCACGCGGACGGCGGTCCGACCGACTGGGACGCCGTTGCGGCGGGACTGCGCGGCACGGACGAGGACGAACTCGACGCATGGGATGCCTACGTCGTGGAGGGCACCTCGACGTCGCTCCGCATGCGGTTCGCGAACGTCTCCCGTGACGACGGACTTGTCGAGGTCGTCGTTTCGGGGGCGACGGACCGCGAACTGCGGTTGCGGATCGACACGTTGTTCACGGTCTTCGGCCCTGACGCGTAGGGGCCGTCAGGGCCGAAGCCGGACCGTCCACGAGGCCGGGCGCCGGGTTGCGGCGCGAACCGAGGTCCGCGCCGAAGCATGCCCGGCGTCCGGCCCGAACGGGTTCTACTGCTGCCCGAGCCAGAGGTCCGGGCCGAAGACCTCGTAGTGGATGGCCTCGGCGGGGACGCCGCGGCGCAGGAGGTCTCCGCGGACCGCGCGCATGAACGGGAGCGGGCCGCACAGGAACGCCGTAAGTCCGTCCGGGAGTTCGAGCGCGTCGAGGTCGGCCTGGCCGACGGCCGCGTCGGTGTCGGGGTCGGCGGCGTCCTCGTACCAGACGTGCAGGGTCGCGCCCGGGTGGGCGGCGACGAGGTCGCGCTGTTCGGCGCGGTGGGCGTGGTCGGCGGGGCCGCGGTCGGCGTGGACGACGGTCACCGGTCGGGTCGATCCGACGGCGGCCAGGTGGTCGAGGATGGACAGCATCGGGGTGATGCCGATGCCCGCCGAGGCCAGCAGCAGCGGGCCGTCGCCGTCGGGCAGGACGAGGTCGCCGAACGGCAGGGACACGTCGAGGACGTCGCCGACGCGGGCGTGCTCATGAAGCCGGCTCGACACCTCGCCCTCGGGCCCGACGCCGCCGCGGACGCGCTTGACGGTGATGCGCCACTGCGCGGCACCGGGCGCCGCGGACAGGCTGTACTGGCGGATCTGCCGTGCACCGTCCGGGAGTTCGACGCGCACGCTGACGTACTGCCCGGCCTTGAACGCCGGCGCGGCGGTGCCGTCGGCGGGCCGCAGGACGAACGAGACGGCGTCGGCGGTCTCTTCGTGCCGCTCCGCGATCTCCATGCGCTGCCAGATGTCGCCTTCGGTGCGCCCGGCGTCCTGGTACAGCCCGGCCTCGAGGGCGATGAGCGCGTTGGCCATCAGCCAGTAGACCTCGTCCCACGCCGCGGCGACCTCGGGGGTGACGGCGTCACCGAGGACGTCGACGATGGCGGCGAAGAGGTGCTGGTGGACGATCTTGTACTGCTCGGACGTGACACCCAGCGCGGCGTGCTTGTGGGCTATGCGCGCCAGCATGGCGTCCGGGCGGGCGTCGGGCCGCTCCACGAGCATGGTGGCGAACGCCGCGATGGATCCGGCCAGGGCCTGGCGCTGTTCGCCGTTGGCCTGGTTGCCGCGGTTGAACACGTCGCGCAGGAGCTCCGGGTGGGCCGCGAACATCCCCGCGTAGAAGCGCTGGGTGATGTCGCCGAGGGCGGCGCCCACCGCGGGGAGGGTGGCGCGGACGACCGGTACGGACTGCTCAGAGAGCACGGTGACTCCTTTTATTTGGTAAAGGATCTTCGTATTTTTCGGCCCGATGCGCCCTGCCCTCGTAGGGCGCTCCGGGTCAGTCTTCGGTGCGGT
The DNA here is from genome assembly GCF_029953285.1 of Yinghuangia seranimata. Taxonomy (GTDB): domain Bacteria; phylum Actinomycetota; class Actinomycetes; order Streptomycetales; family Streptomycetaceae; genus Yinghuangia; species Yinghuangia seranimata. The sequence goes on from NZ_JASAOI010000007.1 coordinate 123,113, forward strand.
CGGACAGTCCGATCAGCACGGGCCCCGTGGGTGACGAGACCAGATCGCCGACGGTCAGCCCGTCCAGCGACGCGTAGAACGCCTCCTGCGCGTCGCGTAGTGCCCGCCGCAACCGGCAGGCGCCGCGGAGCGGGCACGGCGGGTCGCCTGCGCACGCAACGACCTCACCCTCCCCCTCCAACTCCCGTACCAGCCACCCGACGGTGGCCGACCGGCCGAGGCCGGTGAGCTCAAGGCCGCCGCCGCGGCCCCGGCGTGCGTCGACGACGCCGAGTTCGCGCAGCCGCGAGACGGCCTTGGCCATGTGCGTGTACGGGACGGCGACGTCGTCGGCGACCTCACGCGTGGTCACCACCGCCTCCGCGTCGGACACGGCAAGGCGCATGACGGCGCGCAGCGCCAGGTCAGTGAACTTCGTCAACCGCACGCCAGGACGCTATCAAATACGCATCGGCGATACGTATTCAGATGAGGTGTCCCGCGCCACATCCGCCTTGCGTCGGATCCTATGCACCCGACATTGGGCCCGAGAGGCCCCGGTCCCTGGGCCGTTCGGCCCTATTGGGACCCCTCCCCCGTGCCGGGATCATGGCGCGACGGCAGGGAGGGGTTCGTAGCCCTCACGCGCATCTGCGCACCCCTCCCGGCCGGTCTGTTCGTGCACACGCAAGGAAACGCGGCGGCGTTCAGGCGCCGAGATGACGCTGGAACTCGTCGATCGTGCGCCGCCGCATGGTGAAGAAGCCGAGCCAGGACCCGTCGGCGTAGTGGACGCGGAACCGCGCCACCACCTGGAGCCGGGGTCGGCGTTCGACGCGCACGACCCACCCGCGCGGCACCTCCCACACCGGGGTGCCGTTCATGTGGTTCACCAGGCCGACACGCCGGTCGGTGATCCGCAGAAGGAGTGCCCCCGTGGTCTCGGGCATCGACGCGGCGATGCTGCCCGCGCCCCCGGAGACCGCCCCGACGCTCTGCATCAGCCGGTCGCCCAACTCGGCCCCGCGCCGCCCGCGTCCGTCGGGATTGAAGTGGTTCAGACGGACGCCTTTGGCGCTCTTCGCCGGTACGGCGATCCCGTACGCCACCAGCACCTCGGCCGGTTCCAGCCCTGCCGACGCCGCCTGCTCCCGCACGGATTCCGCCACGTTCGCCCCTCCCCCGTCCAATAAAGGGGACGAGCCTATCCACCGGGCCGGACGAGCCCCGACTCGTAGGCGAACACGACCGCGTGGATGCGGTCACGGAGGTCGAGCTTGGCCAGCACCCGGCCCACGTGGGTCTTCACCGTCGTGTGCCCGATGTGCAGCCGCTCCCCGATCTCGGCGTTGGTGAGGCCCGCCGCGACCAGGGCGAGCACCTCGCGCTCACGGTCGGTGAGCATCCTCAGGCGCGCCTGGTCGCGCGGGTCCGCGAGGCCGGTGAGGTGCTGTTCGAGCAGCCGGCCGATCACGGACGGCGCGACCATCGCGTCGCCGCGCAGCACGCCCCGTACCGCGACCAGGAGTTCGGGTGCCGGGGCGTCCTTGACGACGAACCCGCCGGCTCCGGCGCGCAGCGCGGCGTACGCGTAGGAGTCCAGGTCGAAGGTCGTGACGATCAGCACGCGCGGCGCGTCGTCCCGCGCGCAGATCCGTTCGGTCGCGGCGATGCCGTCCAGACCGGGCATGCGGACGTCGAGCACCACCAGGTCGGGGGCCAGCTCGCGCGCCAGTTCGACGGCTTCGGCGCCGTCCGCGGCCTCGCCGACCACCTCGAGGTCGGGCTGCGACCCGATGATCATGCGCAGCCCGACGCGGACCAACTCCTGGTCGTCGCACAACAGGACACGGGCCACGTCGGTCATGCGGCCACCGGCCTGTTCCCAGCGCCTGCGCGGTCGACCGGCAGGTCCGCACGCAGGGCGAACCCGCCGTCGGACGTCGCCCCCGCATGGACCCGCCCGCCGAACATCGCCACCCGCTCCTCCAGCCCCCGCAGCCCCTGCCCCGCCGACGGCAGCCCGGCCGGCGCCGCGGTCCCCGCCGCGTTGCGCACCTCGATCCGCACGCGCCGCCCGGCGGTGTGCGCGGCGCCGAAGTCGACGTGCACGGTGCCCGCCGCGTCCGGGGCGGCGTGCTTGACCAGGTTGGTCAGCCCCTCCTGGACGACGCGGTAGACCTGGAGCGTGAACGACGCGGGCAGGCCGTCCGACTCACCGGTGGTGGTGTAGTCGATCGGCGCGCGACCCAGCGAGCACCGGGCGACCAGTTCGCCTATGTCGCGCGATCCGGGCTGCGGACCGAGGGCGGCCTCGGGCGCCCGCAGGACCTCCAGCAGCACACGCAGGTCGTGCAGCGCTGCCCGGCCGGTTTCGGAGACGATGTCCAACGTACGGTCGACCGCGGCCGGATCCGCGTGCCGGACGAGCTTCGCCCCTTCCGCGTTGAGCACCATGACCGAGACGCTGTGCGCCAGCACGTCGTGGATCTCCCGTGCCACGCGGGCGCGTTCCTCCGCGACCGCGGCCCGGGCCAGCGCCTCGCGCTCGGACTCGGCGAGCCGGGCCCGGCGTTCCACCTCGGCCAGGTACTCGCGACGAGAGCGGTTGAACGCGCCGAGCAGCGCCGCCGACGCGAACAGCAGCGCGGTCGCGCCGGGCGTCATCACGCGCACGTCGGCGTCCACCTGCGGGTACGTGGACACGGCCCACACCAGCGTCAACCCGGCGGCGAAAGCCGCCAGTCGCGCGGCATCGCGCACCAGTCCACGCACGACGAGGGTGTAGAGCACGGCGGCCAGCGCGACGTTGCCGCGCTGGATCTCGTCGCCCCACACCTGGCCGGCGAACTGCACGAGACCGGCCGCCGCGACAACGACGGCCACCAGCCTCGGGTGCCGCCGACGCGCCAGCAGCGGCAGCACCAGGAACGCCATCACCACGATCTGGACCGGCACAGGCCGCCACTCGGGATGGGCGCCCACGCGCGGCGGCACGGCGACCGCGGTCGCGAGCAGCACGTCCGACACCCACGGATGGGAATGCCACCAGCGCGTACACCTGTCCACGAGCGCAACGTAACCGCCGGGCGCGTACGCCCGCGTCCTCCACGGCGTCGATCATGCGTCCTCCTGGGGAAGGACCAGCCAGGTCAGCCACGCTGACGACCTGTCACGGCGACCCGCCCGAGGCTGCGTCGCATGTCCATCCCCCTGCAGTTCCTGCACCACCCGCGCCGCACCGGTGCCATCACCGCCAGTTCGGCCGCACTCGCCCGCCGCCTGACCGAGCCCCTGGCGCTGCACAGCGCCCGCACCGTCGTCGAACTCGGCCCCGGGACAGGCGCGGTCACCGGCGCCATCCGCGCCCGGATGCACCCGGACGCCCGGCTGATCGCCGTCGAGCTCAACCCCGTCCTCGCCCAGGCGGTGCGCGAACGCTTCGCCGGACCCGACGTCGACGTGCACACCGCGTCCGCGGCCGACCTGGTCGACCTCGTCGACGGCCCGGTCGACGCCGTCGTCTCCGGGCTCCCGTGGGCCGCGATGCGCGCCGACGAACGCACGGCCGCACTCGACGCGGTCACCGCGGTCCTGCGCCCCGACGGAGCGTTCACGACCTTCGCCTACATCCATGCCGCCTGGTCGCCCCCGGCGCGTCGCCTGGCCGCCGACCTGAGGGCGCGCTTCGCCGAGGTCCACCGCAGCCCGGTGGTGTGGACGAACACGCCCCCGGCCTTCGTACACCACGCCGTAAACCCGAAGGCCGGACGCCCCTGAGGTTGGCAACCCCCGGTACCTCGACGGGACTCCGTGCGGGCGACGCGACGCGCCACGACCCGCCCGCGGTCAACGGGACGGGTCGCGGCGCGCCCGGCTTAATGCATCAGTTCCACATCCCCGTTAGTGCATCAGTTCCACACCCCCGTGGCCGCCGCCGCGGCCACGTAGTCCTCGAACGCGCGGGCCGGCCGCCCCAGAGCCTGGTCCACCCCGTCGGAGACCACGGCGCCCCGGCCTTCGCGGACGTCGACGAGCAGCCCGGCGAGCAGCCGCGCCACGTCCTCCGGGACGCCGTTCGCGAGCCAGCGCCGGACCAGGACTTCGGCGTCGACGTCGGTGTACGTGATCGTCCGCCCGGCGGCCTTGCCGATCAGTTCCACCGCTTCCCCGAAGCCGACCGTCCGCGGCCCGGTGAGCTGGTACGTCCGGCCGTCGTGTTTGTCGTCGGTGAGCGCTGCCGCCGCGACCTCGGCGATGTCCTCGGCGTCGATGAACGGCGTACGCCCGTCGCCGGTCGGCAGCGCCACCTCGCCGGCGAGGACCGCCGGCAGCCAGAAGCTCTCGCTGAAGTTCTGCGCGAACCAGTCCGGACGCAGCACGGTCCAGCCCACGCCCGAGTCGCGGACCGCCTGTTCGGCCGTCTTCAGCGGATGACCGTCCGCGGCCTCACCGACTCCGTACGCCGACAGCAGCACCAGCCGCCACACCCCCGCCGCCACCGCGTCGGCCACGAACGCCGGTATCCGCGCCCGGTGGTCGACGCCCGCGCGCAGCTCGGGCTCCAGGAGGTACGCCGCGGTCACTCCGTCCAACGCGGGCGCCCAGCCCGCCGGGTCGCCGAGGTCGAAGGGGACGTCGCCGCGGGTACGCGACGCGGTACGGACCGACAGCCCCGCTGCCCTGAGCCGACGCGTGATGCGCCGCCCGGTCGTGCCACTGCCGCCGATAACAAGGAAGTTCGCCATGCCTCCAGCGAACTGCACCGCCCGCGGACGATCCATGGGTGAACGTCGCCGGAACCTTGGTGATCGTCTAGCCTCGTCGGGCATGGACGTCCTCAGCGACCTGTTGCACCGGGCCCGTGCCACCAATCCGCTGATCCGTCAGCTCGTCCAACGGCCGCCCTGGTCGATGACGTTCGCCGACCCGCCGCCGCTGACCGCCGTGACCGCGCTCGGCGGCCCCGCGTGCGTCCGGCTCGGCGGGTCTCCCGACCCCGGCCCCAACCCGGACTCAGACTCCGCCGTCGACCCCGTGCACGTCGCCCTCGCCCCCGGCGACATCGTCCTCATCACCGGCCCGGGCCCGCACACGGTCTCCGACGCCCCTTCCACCCCAACGCAGTTCGTCATCCGAGGCGGACGCAAGTACCTCGCCGACGCGAACTCCGAGGCGGTGTACGGCCAGGAGGCACTGGCACCGCGCACCTACGGCGACGGCCTGCCCGGCGCCACGACCGTGCTCCGGGCGGCGTACGAGCTCCGCGGCGGCGCGGGCGACCGCCTGCTGGACCTGCTGCCGCCGCTCGCGGTCGTGCCCGCCGGACCTCGGACCCGGGCGGCGCTCGACCTGCTCGCCGCCGAGGTCGCCCGTGAGGAGCCCGGCCAGGACGCCGTCCTGCACCAGATGCTCGACCTCCTGCTCGTCCTGGCGCTGCGCGCCTGGTGCGCCAGGCCAGGGGCCGACCCGTCCTGGTACCGGGCGCTCGCCGCCCCGGCCGTCGGCGACGCGCTGCGCCTGCTGCACGAAGAGCCCGCCCGCGCCTGGACGGTCGCCGGCCTCGCCGCCGAGACCGGCCTGTCCCGCGCCGCGTTCGCCGCCCGCTTCACCCGCCTCGTCGGCGAACCCCCGCTCGCCTATCTCACCGCCCACCGCATGACCCTCGCGGCCGACCTGCTCCGCGACACCGACACGACCGTCGCCGCCGTCGCCCGCGCGGTCGGCTACCACGACGCCTTCGCCTTCAGCACCGCCTTCAAGCGGGCCCGCGGAGCCACCCCGTCCGAGTGGCGCCGTCAGGCTCGCCGCGTCCAGCCGTGAGCCGGATCCCGCCGTCACCGATACGGGTGAGGAGTTCCCGGAAGCGGGCGCGCCCCGCGGCGCCGGTGGGATAATGCTGCTGTGGCCTCGCCGTGCCCGGCACGACGGCCGGCGGGGCTCGGCTGCGCGACGTACCGTCATCCTCGAGGCCGGCCCATGAGCACTCTCAGCGCCACCGACGTCGACACCGTCACCGCGCTCGACGCCACCGCCCAAGCCGCGCTCGTACGCGACCGCCACGTGACCGTGGAAGAGCTGGTCACCGCGGCGATCGCCCGGATCGAGCGCCTCAACCCGGCCCTCAACGCGGTGATCACGCCGACGTTCGAGCAGGCGCTCGCGCAGGCACGCGCGGGCCTGCCCGACGGTCCCTTCACGGGCGTCCCGTACCTGATCAAGGACCTCGCCACCGAGCAGGAGGGGGTGCGCTTCACCGAGGGGTCGGCGTACCTGCGCGGCAACGTCTCCCGGCACGACCAGGAGCTCGTCCGGCGGCTGCGCGCCGCCGGGCTGGTGCTGCTCGGCAAGACCAACACGCCCGAGTTCGGCATGGCGCCGACGTGCGAGCCCGTCCTGTACGGGCCCACCCGCAACCCGTGGGACCCGGCCCGCACCACAGGCGGGTCCTCGGGCGGTTCGGCGGCCGCCGTCGCCGCGCGGATGGTTCCGGCCGCGCACGGCAACGACGCGGGCGGTTCGATCCGCTTCCCGGCGTCCTGCTGCGGCCTGTTCGGGCTCAAGCCCAATCGCGCCCGGGTGCCGCTCGGGCCGGCCTACGGCGACGCGTTCGGGGGCTGGGCGGCGGAACACGCGCTCACCCGTTCGGTCCGCGACTCCGCCGCGCTGCTGGACGCCGTCGCGGGACCCGCGCCCGGCGACCCGTACACCGCGCCGCCCGCGCCCGGCCCGTTCGCCGCGGAGGTGGACCGCGAGCCGGGCCTGCTGCGCATCGCGTACAGCCTGACCGCGTCCGGCGGCCACCCCGTCCACCCCGACTGCGCCGCCGCCCTGGAGGACGCCGTCGGGCTGTGCGCGGACCTCGGCCACGACCTGGTCGAGCAGGACCTGCCCGGGCTCGGCGACGAGGTCGGTGAGGCGATCGGCACCGTCTACTACGCGGCGATGGACTGGATCGTCGCGTACTGGACCCGGGAGCTGGGCCGCCCTCCGGCGCCGGGGGAACTGGAGCCGTACACCCGGGCCTACTGGGAGCACAGCCGTCGCGTCACCGGCGGCGACTACCTGCTCGCGGTCACCACGCTCCAGGCGTTCGCGCGCACCGTCGCCGACTTCCTGACCGGCTACGACGCCTGGTTGACCCCGACACTCGCCCAACCTCCGCTCCTTCTCGGCGAGATGACGTCGTCCGAGGACGACCCGTGGCGTACGGCCCGCAACAGCTCGCCGTTCGTCGCGTTCCCCGCGATCGCCGCGAACATCACCGGCGGACCGGCCATGTCCGTGCCGCTGTACTGGTCGCGGGAGGGCCTGCCGATCGGCGTCCACTTCCTGGGCCGGGTCGGCGACGAAGCCACCCTGTTCCGCCTCGCGGGGCAGCTCGAACGGGCCCGCCCCTGGGCCGGCCGTGTGCCGCCGGCGGCAAGGACGTGGCCCGCCCGTGTGTGAGCGCCGAGGACGCGGTCAGCCCGCGGGCCGGGCGAGCAGCAGGTAGGTGACCGCGGCCAGCACTCGGCGGTGGTGGTCGGCGGTCTCCGGGATGTCGAGCTTCTGGAGGATGGCGCGCATGTGGGTCTCCACGGTGCGCTCCCCGAGGTGGAGCCGGGTCGCGACGCCCGCGTTGGAGTGGCCTTCGGCGACGAGGGCGAGGACGTCGCGTTCGCGGTCGGTCAGGCGGGACAGCGCGGTGTCGCGGCGGGCGGGGGCGAGGAGCGCGCCGACGACCTGGGGGTCGAGGGCCGAGCCTCCAGCGGCGACCCGCGTGAGGGCGTCGAGGAAGTCGTCGACGCGCAGGACGCGGTCCTTGAGCAGGTAGCCGAAGCCGCCCTCGGCGACGAGCGCGACCGAGTGCCGGGTCTCGACGTGCTGGGAGAGCAGCAGCATCGGGAGGCCCGGGTGGGCGCGGCGGAGTTCGCCCGCCGCCTTCGCGCCGTCGTCGGTCATGGTCGGCGGCATGCGGACGTCGATGACCACGAGGTCGGGCGCGGATTCGGCGACCGCGGCGGGGAGTTGGTCGGCGTCGCCGACGGCGGCGACGACGGTGTGGCCGACCTCGGTCAGCAGCCGGACCAGCCCTTCGCGAAAGAGCACCGAGTCATCGGCCACCACGATCCGCATGGGGGATCACCGCCTTCACGGTCGTTCCGACACCGTCGGGGCTTTCTATCGCGAACTCGCCGCCGACGGAGGTGACCCGGTCGCGCACCGAGGTCATCGGGCCGTGCGCGCCGCCCACGCCGTCGTCGGCGACGAGGACGGTCAGCGCGTCGCCGGTGTGCGCGACCTCGACGGTCAGCTCGCCCGCCGCGGCGTGCTTGAGGGCGTTGGCGTACGCCTCGGCGACCACGAAGTACAGCGTCGTGGCCAGCACTTCGGGTAGCGGAACGTCGGCCACCGAGAGCCGGACGGGTACCGGGCTGTCCGCGACCAGGGACGCCAGCGCGGCGGGCAGGCCGTCGTCGAGGCGGCTGGGCCGCAGGCCGTGGGCCAGGCTGCGGAGTTCGGCGATCGAGGCCTCCAACGCCTCGACGGCGGCGTCGAGTTCGCGATGCTCTGGGCTTCCGGACTCAAGCCGCCGCTGCACCGAGCGCAGCCGCATCCCCGCCGCGACGATCTGCTGCTGAGCCCCGTCGTGGAGGTCGCGTTCGAGGCGCCGGCGTTCCTCGGTGGCCGCCTGGACGAGACGGGCCCGGCTGGTGCGCGCGTCCTCCAACGCGGCGCGCAGTTCGAGCCGGAGCCTGCTCACCTCGATCGGCAGTGCGGCGAGAGCTACGAGTTCTCTCGCTCGGCGCTGCCTGCGGGCCGACGTCCGGCCGAGCACGACCAGGCCCACCTCGGCGGGTCCGCTGCGCAGCGGGATGCGCCCGCCGTCCGGCGGCGCCGCGACGGCGGTACCGGACGGGTCGACGTAGCCGTCGGCAGTGCTGCCCGGCAGCTTGAGCCACAGCGTCAGACCGGGGTCGTCCAGGGTGTCGCGCAGGACGGTCTCGACGTCCTCCGGCGCGGCCGTCCCGTCGCGCACGTCGCGCACGAACTGCTGGATGCGCGCGGCGTGGACGTACCTCTCCCGGTCGACCACGCGGCCCACCGCCGCCTGGACGCGCCGGTGCAACGGCAGGACGAGCAGCGCCACCGCGAACGCGGCACCACCGCCGCCGACGGCGCCCGATGCACCGACCGCCGCGCCGAGTCCGAACACGACCGCGGCGAACACGCCCGCGGAGACCAGGGTGGTCAGCAGCCAGGCGAGCGTCTCCCCCATGAGCCGGTCGACGTCGAAGAGGTCGTGGCGCAGCACGCGGTCGCGACCGACGCCGGGACGGCGACCAGCATCGCGACGAGGAACCCGGTGTAGGCGACGCTCGGCGGGGCGTCCCACCACGCCTGCATCGCCCAGCCGGCGGCCAGCAGCACCGGCACGGTGGACGCGCCCGCGACCAGCCAGCGCAGTTGCAGGCGGGTCGTCGCGTCGCCGCTGCGATAGCGCCCCACGAGCGTGCGTACGGCCGCGGCCGGCACCGCGAGGATGCCCGCGAACACGCAAACGGCCAAGGTGACTTCGACCGGCGTCGGCAAGGGGGAGGACTCGCTCGAGTACGCGAGCCACGACGCCAGCGCGTGCGCCGCCACCCCGGTGCCAAGCGCCCACCACAGCATCACCCGCCCGCGACGCCCGGGGATCGGGCCGTTCGGGAACACCAGGCACAGCGCGGTGAATCCGGCCAGGTTCCACACCCACGCCCCGAGTTTGACCACGTAGAGGATGTGGGCGCCGACCCACGGGTGCGCCGTGTGCGAGGTCTCGCCCCACAGCTCAACGGCGAACACGGCGGCCGGCGCCGCCCCCACCCAGACCAGGGCCGCGCCCACCCAGGCGTCCGGCACGCGCAGCCCGACCAGGACCCCGATCACGACGGGGACCGTCAACACCGCGACGGTGACCGCGACGACGGCCGCCGGGTCCTCCCCCGCGGGGCCCGCCGACAACGCGGCGAACAGCCCGACGGCCGAAGCGAACACGGCGACGGGCAGCACGATGCGGCCGCGCCACCGGGTCCGTGCGTCCACAGCGCCATGATGCCCGCCGGGCGGAACGGCGGCATCCGTACAGGCACTTAGGCGTCGGCCCGTGTCAGGGTTCGGGGCCGGCCCCGATGTGCGGCGCACCCCCGCGAGGCGACGCTGGCAGCGCGGTCACATCGACCCGAACTCCGACCCCGGACCCGGGAGGGCCTCTCATGGAACTGGCGATCCTGCTCGTACTGCCGCTGCCGTTGGGCTACTTCGTCCGCGATCGACTGGCGGCCTACCTCGCCTACGTCGCGGTGCACTCGTACGTCTTCACGTTTCAGACCATGACGCTCACCAAGGCCTGGGTGGGCGGCGACCATTCCGCATTCGCGAAGGACCCGGACGCCGTGGAGTGGGCGTACGGCGCGGTCAACCTCGCCTTCTACGCCGTCGGCCTGACCCTGGTCGCCGCCGGCCGCCGACTGCGCGCACGCCGCACGGGACGCGCCGCGGGCGTCGACCTCGCGGCGGGCGACCGGGCGTAGGAACCGCCGAACAGCGCGGCTCAGCGGACGCGCACGCGGTTTGCGAACACGTTCAGGAAGGCCTCGTCGAACGCCTTGAGGTCGTCGGGCTTCCGGCTGGTGACCAGCATGCTGCGGCCGTTTTCGCAGACCGCGACGGGCTCGTCCACCCACATCGCGCCGGCGTTGCGCAGGTCGGTCCGCAGACTGGGCCACGATGTGACGGTGCGGCCCAGCAGGACCCCGGCCTCGATGAGCGTCCACGGGGCGTGGCAGATCGCCGCGACGGGCTTGCCGCTGTCGAAGAACGACTTGACGAAGGCCACCGCCGCGGTGTTCGTCCGCAGCTGGTCGGGGTTGGCGACGCCGCCCGGGAGGACGAGGCCGACGAAGTCCTGGTGGCCGAGCGGGAGGACGTCGTCGACGACGAAGGTGTCCGCCTTGTCGAGGTGGTGGAAGGCCTGGATCTCACCCGGCTTGGTCGACACCAGGCGCGGCGTCCCGCCGGCGTCCTGTACCGCCTGCCACGGGTCGGTGAGTTCGACCTGTTCGACGCCCTCGGGGGCGACGAGGAACGCGACCTGCTGTCCTTCCAAATCGACCATGGCGATGACCTCCCTGTGCTGTGCTGTCGTGTCGTGCTGTTTCGGTGTCAGCGCGCGTCCACGCGGGTGAAGAGGTCCCCCGTCGGCTGCCCGTCCGGGCTCGGCCCCGGCACGTCGACGCCGACACCCAGCCGGTACGCCAGGTGCCCGCCCAGGTAGCCGCCCGCACCGACGGCGGTCAGCCCGCCGAGCGCCCACAACCTGCCGCGCAGCGGCCGGTGCCGCATGCGTGCGGTCAGCGACGCGCAGTAGCAGGCGATGCCGATCCAGTTGCAGGCCGCGTGGGCGACACCGACGCGGCGTTGCGCGGGGCGTTCGGCAGCGGCGAGGTCGACCGCGCCCGCGGCGGCGGCCGGCACCGCGGCGGCGAGGCCGACCGCGATCAGTTCGGCGGATGCCCGTCCGGTGCCCGGCACACAGTCCAGGACGGCGGACGACAGCCAGGCCCCGATCGGAACCTGGACGAGGATGGGGTGCGCGGGGTGCCCGAGGGGTGTGCCGCGCAGGGCGTCGCGCACCGTGCCGTCGGGGGCGCGTGCCGCGAGGGCGCGCAGCCACGCCGCTGGGCGGTCCAGCACGCCGGCCCGTTCGAGGCGCGTGGTGATGGTCGTGGTCCGCATGTCTGGCGGCTGCCCAGGCTCGCGCAGGGTATGCGCCCGGGTCGCCGCCGACCGTCTTTCGGCCCAGCCGCGGCAGGTCGCACCGGGCGGCCCGCGTGGTCGGCGGGTCAACCCGCACGGCACGGGTAGCCGCCGAGCATGAACCTCACCCTCGCGGACTCCGCGGGGCCGGGCGCCGGCACGGTCGCCCTGACGGTCGTGGCCGTCCTGGTCCTGGCCGCGATGATGTTCGTCCCGCTCGTCCACCGCCTGCGCCGGGAACGCCGCCGGGCGACCGTCGGCCGAACGCCGCCTACCGACTCCACGCACCCCGGCGGGAACCCGCACGCCGCACCGGGCACGGACCACCGTCCGCGCCTCGAACCCGACGAGGGCCGCCCCGCCACCACCGGGCCCGGCGCCGGCACCGACACCGGCGACGAAGCGGACGCGGGCCGCCGCCGAGAAGCCCGATGACGTCCGCCGCACCGCCCCGCGGGACCCGGGCTGCGGCGCCGCCGGCTCCCGCCCGCGCGGACGGCGCCGCCGCTCGCCGTAAGGGCGTCCCCGGGCCCGTCCCCCCTGCCCCGGCGGCCACGTCCTGGGCATGCTCCGCCGCGGACCGGGTAGCCGACCGCCTGGCCAGGATCGTCGTCCTTGAGGACCCCCGATGGATCATCCGCAACTGACCGAACTCGCCCGCACGCTGCGCGTGGACTCCGTGCGCGCGTCCAGCGCCGCCGGATCGGGCCATCCGACGTCGTCGCTGTCGGCGGCCGACCTGATGGCGGTGCTGCTCGGCCGTCGGCTGCGCTACGACTTCGCCGACCCCGGGCATCCCGGCAACGACCGGCTGGTGTTCTCCAAGGGGCACGCGACGCCCCTCCTCTACGCCATGTACCGCGCGGTCGGCGCGGTCTCCGACGACGAGCTGCTGACGTTCCGCACGCGGGGCAGCCGCCTGGAGGGCCATCCGACGCCCCGGCTGCCGTGGGTCGACTTCGCGACCGGGTCGCTCGGCCAGGGCCTGCCGATGGGTGCCGCGCTCGCATGGGGGATCCTGCGCCTGGAGGCCGGCCCCGCGCGGGTGTGGGTGCTGTCCGGCGACGGCGAGACGGCCGAGGGGTCGGTGTGGGAGGCCGCCGAGTTCGCGGGGGCGCACGGGCTCGGCAACCTCACGCTCGTGCTGGACGTGAACCGGCTCGGGCAGCGCGGGCCGACCCGGCACGGGTGGGACCTGGACGCCTACGCGACGCGCTTCGCCGCGTTCGGCTGGCACACCGTCACCGTCGACGGGCACGACATAGCGGCGATCGACGCCGCGTACGGCGAGGCCCTCGACACCACCGACCGGCCCACCGCCGTCATCGCCCGCACGATGAAGGGCCGGGGCGTGCCCGACGTCGAGAACCGCGAGGGCGCGCACGGCAAACCGGTGCCGGACGAGGCGCGGGCGATCGCGGCGCTGGGCGGCGAGCCGTCCAGGCAGGTCGTGGTTCCGGTGCGTCCGCCGCTCCCCACCCACCTCGCCGACCGGGAGACGCTGGACAAGGACGCGGACCTGCCCGTGTACGAGGTCGGCGACGAGGTGCCGACGCGCAAGGCGTTCGGCGAGGCCCTGGCGGCGCTCGGCGACGTGCGCGGCGACGTCGTGGCGGTCGACGGCGAGGTGGGCGACTCGACGGGCCTGAACTCGTTCGCCGAGCGGCACCCCTCGCGGTTCCTGGAGTGCTACATCGCCGAGCAGCAGCTGGCCGCGTCGGCGGTCGCGCTGCAGACCCGCGGCTGGCTGCCGTTCGCGTCGACGTTCGCGGCGTTCCTGACCCGCGCCCACGACTTCCTGCGCATGGCCGCGATCGGGCACGCGAACGTCTGTATGGTCGGCTCGCACGCCGGCACCTCGATCGGGCAGGACGGGCCGTCCCAGATGGGTCTCGAGGACCTGGCGATGTTCCGTGCCCTGCACGGTTCGACGGTGCTGTACCCGTGCGACGCCAACCAGACCGCGCGGCTCGTCGCCGCGATGGCCGAAGCGACCGGCATCCGCTACCTGCGGACCACGCGCGGCGCGACCCCGGTCGTCTACGGCGCCGACGCCGTCTTCCCCGTCGGCGGCAGCCGCCTGCTCCGGCCCGGCGACGGGGCGCAGGTGACGGTGGCCGCCGCGGGGATCACCGTGCACGCCGCGCTCGCCGCGGCCGACCGCCTGGCCGAGCGCGGCGTTCCGGTACGGGTACTCGACCTGTACTCGGTCAAGCCGGTCGACACCGAGGCGCTGTACGCCGCGGCGGCCGCCACCGCGTGCCTGATCACCGTCGAGGACCACCGCCCCGAGGGCGGCCTCGGCGACGCTGTCGCGGAGACGTTCGCCCGCACCGACGCCCCGCCCGCGCCGCGCCTGGTCCGTCTGGCGGTGCGTCACATGCCGGGCTCGGCCACGCCGGGCGAGCAGTTGGCCGAGTCGGGCATCGACGCCGACGCGGTCGAGACCGCGGTGCTGGCGTGCCTGGCCTGACCGCCTGACCACCTGACCATCTGACCACCTGACCGATCACGTCCGGGCCACGGACACCCTGTCACCCCTCCGGTACCTCGAACCCGTCGACGTATCGTGTCAGTTCGCGCACGCCACGCCCGGTCCGCCGCCCCGACAGCGCCGCCAGTGCGGCCGCCACGAGTGCCCCGCCGCCCGCCGCGGTCGCGAGCAGCCTGGCCCGGCGGGCGGGCGGTACGGGTCGCGGCAGCCGTTGTTCGGGCAGGCCGCCGTCGGCCGGGCCGCCGTCCATGCCGCGTTCCAGCGCTTCCGCGAGGTGCATCGCGGTGCGGCCGGTGTCGGCCTGGGAGATCTGGGTGCGGCAGCTGAAGCCGTCGGCGATCACGAACGCGTCGGGGTCGGTGCGCCGCACGGCGTCCAGCAGCCCCAGGTCGGCGATCTCCAGGGACAGCGCGTGGTGCCCGCGCTCGAAGCCGAAGTTGCCGGCGAGGCCGCAGCAGCCGACGTCGAGCACGTCGGCGTCGAGCCCGGCACGGCGCATGAGTTCGCGGTCGGCGTCGAACTTCATGACGGCGTGCTGGTGGCAGTGCGTCTGGACGGTCGCGGCCCGGCCGATGTGCGGCGGCCGCCACCCGTCGGCCTCGTCGCCCGTCAACACCTCTGCGAGGGTGCGGACCTGGTCGGCGAGCCGCCGCACCCGGTCGTCGCCGGGCAGGAGTTCGGGCGCGTCGGCGCGGAACACGGCGGTGCAGGACGGCTCGAGCCCGACCACGGTCGTCCCGGCGTCGAGCCATGGCGCCAAGGCGTCCGCCGTGCGGCGCAGCACGCGCTTGGCCGTGCGCAGTTGGCCGGTCGAGATCCAGGTGAGCCCGCAGCACACCGGCCGGTCGGGCACGGCGACGTGGAAGCCCGCGGACTCCAACACCCGTACCGCGGCCTGCGCGACGTGCGGGTGGAAGTGGTTGGTGAACGTGTCGGGCCACAGCAGGACGGTGCGCGGGTCGCCGGGATCGGGACGTGTGCGCCCGCTCTCGGCCCACCAGGTGAGGAAGGGCCGCGCCGCGAACACGGGCGCGTCGCGCTCGGGGGCCACGCCCGCGAGCCGCTTGCCCGCGGCGGCGAGGCCCGGCGCGTACAGGAGGGCGTTGACCACCTCGGGCGCCGCGCTCGCGAGGTGCGCCCACAGCGGCAGCCAGCCCATCGAGTAGTGCGCGGCGGGCCGCAGCCGGCCGGCGTAGTGGTGGGACAGGAACTCGGCCTTGTAGGTGGCCATGTCGACGCCGGTGGGGCAGTCGGAGCGGCAGCCCTTGCAGGCGAGGCACAGGTCGAGTGCGTCGCGCACCTCCGGGGAGCGCCAGCCCTGCGTGACGGTGGAGTCGGCCTGCCCGCCGAGCATTTCGAACAGCAGGCGCGCGCGGCCACGGGTGGAGTGCTCCTCCTCGCCGGTCGCCCGGTAGGAGGGGCACATGACGCCGCCTTCATGCGAGCGGCAGTTGCCGATGCCGATGCACCGGGTGACCGCGCGGGTGAAGGAGTGGTCGTCGTGCGGGTAGTCGAACGCGGTGGCGGCGGGTTCGCGCGGGCGCCACCACGGCCCGAGCCGCAGGTCCTCGTCGACGCGGTGCGGGGCGACGACCTTGCCCGGGTTCATGTGGTCGCCGGGGTCGAACAGCGCCTTGGCCTCGCGGAAGGCTGCGAGCAGGCCGGGGCCGTACATGCGTTCCAGCAGTTCGCCGCGGGCCTGGCCGTCTCCGTGCTCGCCGGACAGCGATCCGCCGTACGACGTCACCAGGTCCGCGGCGCGGCCGAGGAACGCGCGGAAGGCGACGACGCCTTCGGGCGTGCGGAGTTCGAACGGGATGCGGGTGTGCACGCAGCCGTGCCCGAAGTGCCCGTACAGCGTGGGATGGTCGAGGCCGAACTCGGCGAACAGCCCCTTCAGGTCCCGCAGATAGTCGCCGAGCCGGTCGGGCGGGACGGCCGAGTCCTCCCAGCCCTCCCACGTGTCGCGGCCGTCCGGCGGCCGTGCGGTGACGCCGAGCCCGGCCTCGCGGGCCTTGAGCGCGCGGACCTCGCGAGCGGGGTTGTCGGAGAAGGCGACGGTCGGGTCGTCGGGTGCGCGCCCGATTGCGTGCAGAAGGTCGTTGGCCTGCCGGTCGACGTCGTCGCGGGTGTCGCCGGCGAACTGCACGAGCAACCAGCTCTCCCCCTCGGGGAACGTGTCGAGCGATTCGAGGTGGACGCCTTCCTCGCGCATGAGCTGCGCCATGCGGCCGTCCAGCGCCTCCAGGAGGTGTGGGCTGCTGTGCTCGAGCATTCGGGGTACGGCGTCCGCGGCGGCGCAGATGTCGTCGTAGCCGAGCACGAGCATCGACTCGGCCGGCGGCACGGGCACGAGGTCGAGCTCGGCGCGCAGGACGGCGACCATCGTGCCCTCGCTGCCGACGAGCGCGCGGGCCAGGTGAAAGCCGCGTTCGGGGAGCAGGTCGTCGAGGTTGTAGCCGGAGACCCGGCGGGGCAGCTCGGGGTAGCCGGTGCGCAGGTCGGCGAGGTGCCGGTCGACGAGGGCGCGCAGCTCCGCGTACAGCGTTCCGCGGCGGCCGCCTGCGGCGACCACGGCGTCGAGCTCCTCCGGCGGTGTGGGGCCGACCCAGCAGCGCAGGCCGTCGTACGTCACGATCTCCAGGCGCCGCACGTTGTCGGCGGTCTTGCCGTACGCCTGCGCGCTCGCGCCGCACGAGTTGTTGCCGATCATGCCGCCGAGCGTGCACTGGCTGTGGGTGGCCGGCTTGGGACCGAACATGAGGCCTGCGTCGGCGAGCTGACGGTTGAGCTCGTCGAGGACGATGCCCGGTTCGACGACGCAGACCCGGCGTTCGGCGTCGAGCGACACGAGGTGGTTGCAGTACTTCGTCCAGTCGATCACCACGGCCGCGTTGGTGCACTGGCCGCCGAGGCTGGTTCCGCCGCCGCGCGAGAGGACGGGGGCGCCGTGGCGGGCGCACACGGCCACCGCTTCCGCGGCGGCGTCGACGTCGTACGGCACGACGACGCCGACGGGTGGCTGCCGGTAGTTGGACGCGTCCGTGGAGTACACCCCCCGGCTGCCCGCGTCGAACCGGACCTCGCCGCGCACACACTGTCGCAGCTCGGCCGCCAGGGCCTTCGCGTCCAGCGCCGCTCCGTCTCGATGCTCTCCGTCGTGCCGCCGAACGCCGTGCATGCCGCCGTCTCCCCATTCGTCTCCCGGGCCCGACGCGACCACGCAGCGCCCGGGCCCGCACATGTCCGCCTGTGCGGCTACCCGATGCGCCGGACGGAAACCGACACCGGGCACCGCGTCGCAGGCGACGCACCCGGGTAGCGGCCCGCCATGACGGATCACCGCGAGGAACTCGCCGCGGTACGGGAGAAGATCGAGGCGGTCTACGCAGCCCGCCACACCGGCCGCGACGCGTCATGGACCGGCCGCCCCGGGGTGGCCGCCCGAACGCCAGGACACGAAATCCCGCGAAGTGAGGCGCAGCCATGGGCCACGGCGGCGACATCATTCACGAACTCAAGGCCGACCACCGCGAGGTCGAATCCCTCTTCGAACGCATAAGCGCGGCGGCGCACGAGAACCACAAGCGCAAGCGCCTCGCCGAGGAGCTGACCGTCGAGCTCGTCCGGCACTCGGTCGCCGAGGAGCAGTACCTCTACCCGGCCGTGCGGGCGCGCGTCCGCGACGGCAACGCGCTCGCCGACAAGGAACTCGCCGACCACGCCGAGGCCGAGGGGCTCCTGAAACGCCTCGAACGCACCGTGCCCTCCGACCCGGCCTTCGGGCGGCTCGTCGCGAAGCTCGAGACCGAGGTCCGCGTGCACATACGCGACGAGGAGCGGCGGCTGTTCCCGCGACTGCGCCGGGCGTGCGGCAAGGCCGAACTGGCGGCGCTCGGCGACGACGTCCGCCGCGCCAAGCAGGTCGCACCGACCCGCCCGCACCCGACGACGCCCAGTACACCGACGGCGAGCAAGGTGCTCGGGCCCGTGGTCGGCCTGGTCGACCGCGTCCGCGACCTCTTCGCCGCCCGCGGGCGGGAGGACTGGCCGGACGTCGACGAAGCGGAGGCCGCCGACAGGGCACGGGCCCGCGTCGCCCGGCGCGAGGCCGACACGTGGACGTACGACGAGCTGTACGCCGAGGCCAGGCGCCGCGGCGTCAGCGGCCGTTCCAAGATGAACAAGCAGGAGCTGACGTCGGCGCTGCGGCGGTAGCGGCGCACGCGGCCGCTGGGGCGCACGTGTCGTACGCCCCGATGCCGGGTAGCGACGCGATGCCCGAGCCACGACGAGAGGAGCACGCCATGCCCCGCCGATTCGAGTCACGTCACGGAGCCGCGGCACGCACCATCACCCCGACCCCCGGCGCGGTCAAGGACCAGGCGGACGCGCACGGCGCGACGCGGGGGAACATGGGCAAGCGCGCCGCCTGCACCGCCGGTGCGGTGGCGGCCGGCACCGGGCTGCTGCTGTGGCGCCGGTCCCGCGCCAAGGCCGGCTGACGGGCGCGCCGCCGCCGCCCGCTCCGACGAGGAGGACCCCGTGCCGACGCACCGACCGGCCAAGCACTACGACAAGGGCAGCAGCCCTGCCGGCTGGACCACCGTCGTGGTGATCCTGGCCGGCGTGCTCGTGGCCGCGGCGGCGATCGTCCTCGACCACCCCTGGCTGGTCGGCGTCGGCGCGGGCGTGGCCCTCGTCGGCGCACTCGCGGGACACCTCCTGGCCTGGGCCGGCTGGGGCGACCCCCCGAGCTTCCGCAGCACCGACGACGAAAAGCGCAACGCGGCCTGGAAAGCGGGCCGCCTGAGACTGCACCCACACCGCGGCGGCCCCGACACGACAGTCTGAATCCCGGCCACTCCGCCGTTCGACGAGGAGGCCGCCCGCGCGTGGGTCGAGGCCGAGGTCGCGTGCGTGCAGGAGACACGATCATCGAGAAGGCCGCCGCCATCGAGCCCATCGACAACCAGGCCGTCGCCTTCACCCTCACCGACCCAGCGGTCGAGCACCCGAGCAGCGACCGCGGCGCGAGGACGCAGCCGCGCGCCGCCGCCGAGGTCCGCCTCGGCTCGCCAGGCCGGCGCAGGGGGAGGTCCGCCTCGGCTCGCCAGGCCGCGCAGGGGCCTCGGCCCGCGCCGCTGCCGGAGTCGGAGCCGGTCGGCACGAGCACGCGGCCGGTTCCTTTCGCGCCGGTCGTCTGTCGCCCGTCGGCGCCCCCGCCCGCTCGTCAGCTCGTCTCGGCCGAGCCGTCCTCGTCCTTCCCTGTGGCGGCCTCGCGGGCCCCCTCGATGTCCGCGGCCGATGCTGCGTTCTCATCGGCGCCCTGGCGTTCGGGGGCTTCGCCTTCGCCCGTCGGCGACTCCGCCGTGCCGTCGTCGCCTGCGGCGCGTTCGGCTTCGCGGCGTTCGCCCAGGGGGACCGGGGACTCCTTCTCGCGGTAGAGGCGCACCGCCTCCCGGGCCTCTTCGATCTTGCGGGCCACGCGTTCGGGGCCCGTCTCGTGGCCGGTCACAGCGCGTCCTCGACGGTCACCGGCGCCAGCCCGTGGAGGATCGTCCCGGCCTGCGCGGCGGCCGTGAGCCGGTCGTTGAAGGCTTCCAGGCGCTCGTCGGGCGTGAGGTGGTCGACGTCGTCGGGCCAGGTGCCCGGTGGGACGAGCTCGACGACGGCGCAGCCGATCTCGGTCGCGGCGCCCAGCCACCCGGAGGTCAGCGGCGTCGGGGCGCCCGTGCGCCACGTGTGGCGGCCGCCGAGCATGCTCAGCGCCGCGAAGCAGCCGTCCCATACGTGGATCTCGGCCGAGGTGGCGGCCGCGTCGCCGACGCACAGCAGGAACCCGGACTCGTACGCCTGGTCCACCAGCCGCAGGTAGCGCGACCGCGTCGGCTCGACCAGCACCTGGGCGAGCAGCCCGTCGTCGAACACCTCGAGCGCGAAAGCGATCCGCAGCCGCGCGGGCGCCTCCGCGGGAGGAGGCGTGTTCATAACGGCTCCCTTCGCCGGCCCCGAGTCCTGCCGGGCCGCTACCCGCGGCCGTGTCCGTGGCACCCCCACGAGGGCACGGTGCCCGGCGCCCGCACCCGCTCCGGTGTGGCGTCGACGTGCACACTCTCCGTGACCTCGGACGGAGTCATGACGTACCTCCGTCCCCCACCTTCGAGCATGCGCACCCCGACGCGGTCAGGGCAAACGGCGGCGCTCACACCTCCGGGGCCGCCGCCTCCGTGCCCAGGTCCGGGGTGTCCGTCAGCGTCACGAGCCCCGGTCCGGGTCCGTGCAGTTCGAGGACGGTGAGCTCGTTCAGGCCGCGTCGCAGGACCGGTGCCGGGACGTACAGGGTCCGCTGCGGTCCCGCCGACCAGTAGCGGCCCAGGTGGAAGCCGTTCACCCAGCACAGGCCCTTCTCCCAGCCGTCCAGCCGGACGAAGGTGTCGGCGGGGTCGGCCACCTCGAAGGTGCCGCGGCGCAGGACGGGTGTGCCGGGCAACGCGGCCGCGGCGCCGTCCGGCAGCACCGGGGCGTCGATGAACGGCAGCGGGTAGATCTGCCACGAGAACAGGTTCTGCCGTTCGAGCCGGACGCCGCGGGTGATGCCCTTGCGGTCGTGGAGCCCGGGCCCGTAGTTCACGCGGCCGCAGTTCTCGACGAGGATGTCCAGCCGCGCGCCCCCGGCCGGTACCGCCGGCAGGTGGGCCGTCGCGTCGGCGCCTCCCGGGCCGGCGGTGCTGCGGTCGAGCACCGCGACGGGCACGCCGTCCAGGAAGACCTGGGCGCGGTCGGCCAGCCCGTCGAGGTGCAGCGGGCCCGGCTCGCGGGGGCCGCTGACCCAGGTGCGGTACAGGATCAGCCCGTACGCCTGGTCGACCTCCTCCATGGTGAGCGTGTGCGGCGACAGCACCGGCGTGCTGAGGTCGTCGAGGTGGGCCAGCAGCGGCGCCGCGTGCGGCAGCCGGACGTCCCCGAGCTTCAGCCGGGGCGGGGCGGGCGGCGGCGGTGCGGCGGGCAGGTCGGCATGCCTGCCGATGACCTCTCGGAACGCCCAGTACTTGGGCGTGAGTTCGCCGGCCTCGCTGATCGCCGCGTCGTAGTCGTAGCTGGTGACGGTCGGCTGGTAGCCGTGTTCGGCGTCCTCGTTCGCGCCGTTCATGAAGCCGAAGTTGGTGCCGCCGTGCGCCATGTACAGGTTGACGGACGCGCCCGCGGCGAGCATCTCGTCGAGTACGGCCGCCGCGTCGGCGGCGTCACGGACGTGGTGCGGCTCGTGCCAGTGGTCGAACCAGCCGTTCCAGAACTCCATGCACACCGGCGGCCCGTCGGGCGACCAGCGGCGCAGCACCTCGAAGGACTCCCCCGCCCGTGACCCGAAGTTGGCTGTCGGCAGCACACCGGCCAGGGTGCCGCCCTGCATCATCGGCTCGGTGGGCCCGTCGGAGGTGAACAGCAGTCCGGTGGCGCCGCGGCGGCGCAGTCCGTCGGCGAGGTGGCGCAGGTAGCGGGCGTCGTTGCCGTAGCTGCCGTACTCGTTCTCGACCTGGAGCGCGATGACGGGGCCGCCGTTCTCGGCGAGCAGCGGCACGAGTTCGGGCATGAGGGCGTCGAAGTAGCGGTCGACGGCGGCGAGGTAGCCCGGGTGCGCGCAGCGCAGCCGCATGCCGGGGTCCTTGAGGAGCCAGGCGGGCAGGCCGCCGAGCTCCCATTCGGCGCAGATGTAGGGGCCGGGCCGGACGATCGCCTTGAGGCCGTGCCGCGCGGCGGCCCGGACGAAGCCGGCCAGGTCGTTGGGACCGGTGAAGTCGAAGCGTCCGGGTTCCGGTTCGTGCCGGTTCCAGGCGACGTACGTCTCGACGGTGTTGAGCCCCATCGCGCGCAGCCGGGCGAGGCGGTCGTCCCATTGCGCGGGGTGCACGCGGAAGTAGTGCAGTGCCCCGGAGAGGACGCGGAACGGCCGGCCGTCGAGGGTGAATCCGCGGGGGTGCGGGACGAGGCCGGTGGTCGTCGAGGTGGTCGTCACGGTGCTCCTCGGCGGTGCAGGGGCGGCGGGTCGCGATCATCCTGCCGTGGCGTCGGGGACACGGATTTGCAGTCTTCTCCGACCGCTCCTGGACTTTTCTTCGGACCCCACAACGGCCGAATTCAGCGGGACCGGCGATGATGTTGGACTTTCCCGAAGGATCAGTACGACAAAAGCATGATCACCACGGCAACCCGTTGACGCCCCCCGGCGGACGCAACATGATCGACCGCCACCACCCCCGTTCGGCCCTTCGCCGAACGCTGCCCATCCAGGAAGGGACGGCCACACCATGTGGGGTACCACCCGTCGTGGGCGCGCCGCGCGCCGCGTCGCCGCCGCAATATCGGTCGCCGCGCTGGCCGCGCTCGCCGCGTGCTCCTCCGACGACTCCAACGACGCGAAGTCCGGCTCGGCCGCCAGCCAGTCGAGCGGCGCGGGCGGCGGCAAGGGCGACACCGCGCAGCTGGAGTTCTGGGGCTGGGCGCCCGGATACGACAAGGTCGTCGAGGCGTTCAACGCGTCGCACCCGGACGTCCACGTCACCTTCAACAAGATCGACCCGGGCTCCAAGGGCGGCTACGCGAAGATGCTCGCCGCGGTCAAGGCCGGCAACGCGCCGTGCCTCGGCCAGGTCGGCTACGAGACGCTGCCGAGCTTCCTCGTCGAGGGCGCGCTGGCCGACGTCACGAAGGAGGCCGCCGCCGCGAAGGCCAAGTACGCGCCGGGCGCGTGGTCGCAGATGGGCGTCGCGGGCCACACGTACGGCATCCCCGTCGACACCGGCCCGGTCGCGCTCTTCTACCGCACCGACGTGTTCCAGAAGTACAACCTGACCCCGCCGAAGACGTGGGACGAGTTCGCCCAGCAGGCCGACAAGGTCAAGGCCGGCGACCCGGCCGTCGCGTACTCGGCGGTCGGCGGCAACGACCCGTGGTGGCTGGCCGGCATGGCCTGGCAGAACGGCGGTTCGTGGTTCGGGACGTCGGGTGACACGTGGAAGGTGTCGATGACGGAGCCGGGCACGCAGAAGGCGATGCAGTACTGGCAGGGGCTGCTGGACAAGAAGGTCGTCGCGGCCGACCCGACGTCCACGCCGGACTGGTACAAGCGCATGCAGGACGGCACCTTCGCCACCTACGTGGGCCCCGTGTGGTTCAGCGCGCTCCTCGAGGAGAACGCGAAGGGCGCCGCGGGCAAGTGGGCGGTCGCGCCGATGCCGACGTGGGACGCGTCGTCGAAGGCGACCAGCAACATCGGCGGTTCGGGCACCGCGGTGCTCAAGGGCTGCAAGAACACGCAGGCGGCCGTGACGTTCGCCGACTGGATGTCGAGCGACCCCGCGTCGCTGGCCACCCTGGTCAAGGAGACCGGCATCTACCCGGCCGCGGCGGCGGGCGCCGACCTGGACGCGCTCAAGCAGCCGTCGGCGTACTTCAACAACCAGAAGATCTACGACGTGTTCAAGGAGTCGGCGGCGAACATCCCCGACAAGTGGCAGTGGGGCCCGACGATGACGCAGGTCTCCTCGGACCTGACCGACCTCGCGGGCAAGGCCGCGTCGGGCGGCGGGCCGCTCACGGGGGCGCTGAGCGAGACGCAGGCCAAGACGCTGAAGGCCATCCAGGACAAGGGGCTGAAGGCGGCCGCCGGCTGAGCCTCGGCGCCGGGCGGCGCTGACCGCTCCGACCTCCCCGACCAGCACCAGCGATGGGACCCGGCCCCGCCCCCGCGGCGGGCCGGGTCCCGCACCCGTACGCAACACTCCCCGGCAGGAGCCCGCCCTTGACCACCGCGTCGCCACCCCGGACCCGGCCGTCCCGGCCCTCACCGCCCCCGGACACACCGCGCCGCCGCCCGCGGCGCTGGCGGCGCAAGGCCGCGCCGCTGATGTTCCTCGCCCCGTTCGGCGCGCTGTTCGTGGCGATGTACGCGGTCCCGGTCGGGTACGCGGTCGTCGAGAGCCTGCACAAGATGAAGCGCTCGGGCCTCGGCCTGACCCCGCCCGAACGGGTCTGGGCCGGCTTCGACAACTACCGGCGCGCGCTGGACGACGACGCCCTGTGGTCCGGCGTGGGGCGCGTCCTGCTCTTCGGGATCGTCCAGGTGCCGGTGATGCTCGGACTGGCCCTGGTCCTCGCGCTCGTGCTGGACAGCCAGTCGGCGCGGCTGAAGGGGCTGTTCCGGGCGGCGTACTTCCTGCCGTACGCGATCCCGGGTGTGGTCGCCACCATCCTGTGGGCGTTCCTCTACATGCCGCGGTCCAGCCCGGTCGTGTCGATGCTCGACGGCCTGGGGCTGCCGTCCGACTTCCTCGGCGAGGACGCCGTCCTGTGGTCCATCGCGAACGTCGTGACGTGGGCCTGGACCGGCTACAACACGCTCGTCATCTACTCCGCGCTGCAGGCCGTGCCGCGCGAACTGTTCGAGGCGGCCGCGCTCGACGGCTGCGGACCCTGGCGCATCGCGTGGCGCATCAAGGTGCCGCTGGTCGCCCCCGCGATCGCGCTGACCACCGTGTTCTCGGTGATCGGCACACTCCAGCTGTACACCGAGCCGCGCGTGCTGCGCCCGCTCACCTCCACCATCAGCGCGGACTACACGCCGATCATGTCCGCCTACCACCAGGCCGTCGAGAACAACGACTACGGGCAGGGCGCCGCGGTGTCCGTGCTGCTCGCGCTCGGCACCTGCGTGCTGTCGTTCGCGGTGCTCAAGATCTCGGCCCGACTCACGAAGGGCAGGGCCAGCCTGTGAAGCCGTCCGTCCGCAGCCAAGTCCTCACGACCGCCTTCCTGTTCCTGATGGCGACGTACTTCCTGATGCCCGCGTGGTGGCTGCTCGTCGCGTCGACCAAGTCCTCGAGCGACCTGTTCGGTTCGCACGGGTTCTGGTTCGCCGACATGAACCTCGGGTCGAACCTGCACCAGCTGTTCACCACCGACGACGGGGTGTTCGGCCGGTGGATGGCGAACTCCGTGCTGTACGCGGTGGGAGGCGGCGCGGTCGCGACCCTCCTCGCCGCGATGGCCGGCTACGCGCTCGCCAAATACCCCTTCCGCGGCCGGGGGTTCGTGTTCTCCATCATCCTCGGTGCGGTGCTCATCCCCGCCCCGATGCTCGCCCTGCCGATCTACCTGATGCTGTCGAAGGCGCACCTGATCGACACCGTGTGGGCGGTGCTCCTGCCCTCCGCCGTCAGCCCGTTCGGCGTCTTCCTCGCCAAGACCTACGCCGAGGCCGCCGTTCCGGACGAACTCCTCGAGGCGGCACGGCTGGACGGCGCGAGCGAGTTCCGGATCTTCCGGACGATCGGGCTGCGCATCATGTCGCCCGCGCTCGTGACCGTGTTCCTGTTCCAACTCGTCGCCGTGTGGAACAACTTCTTCCTGCCGCTGATCACCCTGAACGACCAGGACCTGTGGCCGGTCACGCTCGGCCTCAACGCCTGGAACAGCGACCCGAACCAGCCCCGCGCCAACCTCGTCGTGGCCGGCGCGCTGGTGTCCGTCCTGCCGCTGGTGCTGGCGTTCCTGTCCCTCCAGCGGTTCTGGCGCTCGGACCTGATCGCGGGCGGGGTGAAGGCGTGACCTGGTCCGTACACCCGCCCGCGCCTACCATCGACGCGCCATGATTTTCGCGCGCTACCTCACCCCAGGGCAGGAGCACCGGCGGCTCGGGCTGGTGTGCCTCGGGGTCGGCTGGCAGCAGGTGCACGCCATGCAGTTCCAGGGCCGGGTGCTCGGCTGCTACCAGCTCACCCTGATCACCGCCGGGACGGGCTGGTTCCGCTCGGGCAGCGCCCAGGCGCCGCGGATCCCGGTGCAGGCGCCCGCGGCGTTCCTGCTGTTCCCCGGGCTGTACCACGCGTACAGCCCGGACCCGACGGGCTGGCGCGAGCACTGGGTGCTGTTCGAGGGCCCGACCGCGGCGGCGTACGAGGAGCTCGGGTTCCTCGACCGCAACGACCCGATCACCTCGCTCAGCGCCGTCAAACCGCTGCGCGCCGGCTTCGACCGCCTCCTCACCGCCGTCGAACCGGGCGCGCCGAACCGCGAGGTCGTCACGTCGGCGGTGGTGCACCAGCTGATCACCGACCTCAAGGCCGTGCGGGTCCACGAGGACGGGTC
This sequence comes from Yinghuangia seranimata, assembly GCF_029953285.1. Lineage (GTDB taxonomy): Bacteria > Actinomycetota > Actinomycetes > Streptomycetales > Streptomycetaceae > Yinghuangia > Yinghuangia seranimata. Next base: position 149,514 of record NZ_JASAOI010000007.1, read on the forward strand.
CCGCGTCGTCCGCTACTTCGACGAGCACGCCACCGAGCCCCTGACGGTCGGCGAACACGCCCGCCGGCTCGGCCTCGACGAGGCGTCGCTGCGCGGCGAGATGCAGCGCGCGACCGGCACGACGCCGAAGGAGTACATCGTCCGCACCCGGCTGTCCCGTGCGAAGCGCCTGCTGCTGGCCACCGACCAGCCGGTCCGCGAGGTCGCGCGGAACGTCGGCTACGACGACGCGGCCTACTTCACCCGGCTGTTCACCCGGCGCGTGAACCAGTCCCCGACGGAGTTCCGGAAGTCGGGGCAGGCCTGACCCTCGGGCGGTGTCAGGCCTGCCCGCGTCGGGCGGCCGCTGTCAGGAGGACGCGCTCCACGACGTCAGGCCCCAGCGCAGCACGTGCCGGGCGTCCGGCGCCAACGTCACCAGGCCGACTCCGGTGCGGAAGGCGTCCGCCGGGCACGACATCGGCTCGACGGCGATGCTCCGGCGCCGGGCGGACGAAGCGAGCGTGTCGCCCGTGAAGACCTGGAGGAACTCGGCGCCCTCGCCGAGCCACAGGTCGGTGCCGTGGCCGCCGGACGGGTGCGCGAGCGTGACCACCGCCCGCCCGTCGGCGCCGCGGGTGAGTTCCGTGAATGCGGTGTCCAGGCGTCCCGGGCCGACCGGGCGCGGCGTGCGGAAGTCGTACTCCGTTCCGGCGACCGCGGCGGCGGTCCCGTCGCCCGGCAGGCGCTGTGCCACGGGGAGGGTCAGGAGCGCGTCGTCGACCAGGTCGGTGCCGACGGTCAGGTACGGGTGCTGGCCGATCCCGTACGGCGCGGCGGCGTCGCCGATGTTGCGGGCCGTGATGGTGACCGCGAGCCCGCCCGGCCCGAGCGCGTACTCGATGTGCACCGCGACGGCGAACGGGTACCCGGGCTGCGGCCACACGGTCGCGGTGAGCTCGGCGCGCTCCGGGTCGCGCGCCGCGACCTGCCAGGACGTCCAGCGCAGCAGCCCGTGGATGGCGTTGCCGTGCGCCGGCTCGGTCAGCGGCAGCTGCTGCTCCTCGCCGTCCCACGTGTAGCGGCCGCCGCTGATCCGGTTCGGCCACGGCGCGAGCACCTGGCCGCGCCCGCCGACGATGCGCTCGGCGGCGGAGAACCCGGCCAGCACGGGGCGCCCCGCGACGGAGTAGTGGCGCAGCGCGGCGCCCAGCTCGACCACGACCGCGGTCTGGTCGCCGTGGCGCAGCTCGATCTGGTGCCCTGACGGACTCGTCGGCATGTCCCGCCTCCTCCCGTGCGCGGACGCGCCCGCCGTCGCGGTGCGTCGATCATCAGGGGTACCACGACGGAGGCCCCGTTACGCACGTGCGGTCCGCCGTTACGGCGTGTCCGTCCGTTCGAGGAGGTGCTTGAGCGTCGCCTCGGCCGGCGCCTCGTCGGCCGGCGTGGCCGCCGGGTCGAGGGAAGTTTCCGGCGCGGAGCGGCGCTTCGCTCGCCTACCGTGGTGAAAGGCGGACGCTCTGGGGGGAACCGGGCGTGGACCGCCGGGTGTGCCGTGACATCGGGGGGTGGGGCATGCGTCGGTTGTGGTCGGGGATCCGGTGGGTCCTCGTGGCGGTGATGCTGCTGCCCGCGCTCGTCGGCTGCGAGTTCGGGTCGACGTCGCCGGACGGCCCGCACGTGGGCTACGCGGTGGGGCCGGTCAGGCTGTCCGTCGGGCTGGACGGGGTGTCCGTCACGCTCGGCCGTTCGTGGGTCACCCCGCTGGGGACGTTCTCCGTCGAGGGCGGTGTGAAAGTCGCCCGCGAGCACGAGAACACCGATTCCATGACCGTGGTCATCCGGCACACGGTCGGCGGGCGGCCCACCGAGAGCGTGTTCACCGTCGGCGGCGACCGGCTGCGGGTGGTCGCGCAGGGCACGACCGTGCAGGAGTTCTCGCCGAACCTCGTCGTCATCAACGCCACGCCGGGGACCACGATCGACATCAACCCGGACGGCCCGGTCCCCACCGTCCCCGCGACCACGCGGCCGGGCACGGCGAACGGCGGCAATCCGGGCGGCGTTCCCGTCGGAACGCGCACCCCGTCGTCGACGCGGTCCTCCGCGGGCACCAAGCCCACGCGCACGCTCCCCGCCTCCGGCACGGCGCTGCCGTCCGCCTTCGTCGGCTCCTGGTACGGCCCGGTCCGGCTGGCCGGCGTGAACCAGTACGGCTCGACGATGTCCGTCGACCTGACCGGCGGCGGCGTAGACCAGACGGTGGGCCAGGCCATGACCCCCGCCGCGGCCGGCCTGTGCCCGGCCTCGCTGGTCCTGGCCAGCACCCGCGGCCACCCGGTGACGGCCACGCGCGTCCTCGTGCGCGTCCTGCCGATAAACGGATGCGACATGCCGGTATGGGCCGAACTGACCGTGCGCGGCAACGCGCTGGCCCTGGTCACCTACGCCGGCGCCGACGCCGCCGACCAGCACACCGCCGCCCTCGTCGCCGCGGACCTGCAACTGCAGTCCCGCTGACCGACCGACGTTCCACCCGCATGCCGGAAGGCCCGGTCCACCATGGTGGGCCGGGCCGTCCGGCGTGCGGGTGTGGTCCGCCCCCATGACTTCGCCGAGAGGTGCGGTTCCCGGTCACATGTCGCGCCGGTCACAGCGCGCCTAGGGTTCCCGGCACCAGGTGCCAGTCGAGGCATCGAGCGTTCCCCCCTCAGCCCTCAGGAGTCAGCCGGCATGCGTAGTCCGAACACCCTCGACAGGGACAAAGCACTGCAGACCCGGCACACCCGTCTGGCCCGGAAGGCCGTCGCGCTCGCGGTGTGCGGCCTGCTCGCGGCGGGCTGCGCGAAGGCCGGGACCGCCGGGTCGGCGTCGGGCGGCGGGACCGGGGCCGCGGACCCGGTGAAGGTCGGGCTGGTGTACTCCAAGACCGGCCCGCTCGCCGCGTACGGCAAGCAGTACGTCGAAGGCTTCAAGGCCGGCCTCGACTACGCGACGCACGGCACCGGCGCGGTCGCGGGCCACAAGGTCGAGGTCGAGGAGCGGGACGACGCGGGCGACCCGGCGAAGGCGGTGTCCGCCGCGAAGGACCTGATCGGCAAGGGCGTCAAGGTCCTGGCCGGCTCGACCGCCTCGGGCGTCGCGCTGCAGGTGGCGCCGCTGGCGGCGCAGAACAAGGTGCTGTTCATCAGCGGCCCGGCCGCCGCCGACGCGATCACCGGGGTGAACAAGTACACGTTCCGCTCGGGCCGCCAGTCGTACCAGGACATCCAGGCCGGCGCGTCCTACCTGAGCGCGCCCGCCGGCAAGAAGGTGACGGTGCTGGCGCAGGACAACGCGTTCGGCCAAGCGAACGTCGCCGCGGTCAAGGCGATCCTGGGCGCGAAGGGCGCGACCGTCGACACGGTGCTCGCGCCGCCGAGCGCGACCGACCTGACGCCGTTCGCCGCGCAGGCGAAGGCCGCGAAGCCGGACCTGCTGTTCGTGGCGTGGGCGGGCGACACCGCCGCCGCGCTGTGGACGTCGCTCACGCAGCAGGAGGTGCTGGCCACCACGAACGTCGTCACCGGGCTCGACCTGGCGGCCTCGTACCCGCTCTACGGCACGGGCGCGGACCGGATCTCGTTCCTCAACCACTACTTCGCCGGGGCGGCCGGCACCGAGGTCGAGAAGGCGATGACCGACGCGGTCGCGAAGGCGGGCGCCAAGCCGGACATCTTCACGCCGGACGGCTTCACCGCCGCGCAGATGATCGTGCACGCGGCCGAGGCCGCCAAGGGCTCGACCGCCGACACCGACGCCCTGGTCAAGGCGCTGGAGGGCTGGAGCTTCGACGGCGTGAAGGGCACGTTGACCGTGCGGGCCGCCGACCACGCGCTGCTGCAGCCGATGTTCCAGGTGAAGCTGACCGGCGCCGGCGCCACCGCAGCCCCGTCCGTGACCGCGACGCTCGCGCCCGAGAACGTGGCCCCGCCGGTGGCCGCGATGGCGGGCTGATCCACATGCCGAACCCCGCCCCGGTCCTGCGGCTGCGCGGCCTCGGCTGGTCGGTCCGCGGCGTCCCGATCGTCGAGGACGTGTCGTTCGACGTGCACGAGGGCGAGTTCGTCGCCTTCATCGGCCCGAACGGCGCCGGCAAGACCTCGCTGTTCAACCTCGTCTCAGGCATATACCCGGCGAGCGGCGGGACGTTGGAGCTGGACGGCGCCGACATCACCAGCGCCCCGGTGCACGTCCGGGCCCGGCGCGGCATCGGCCGTACGTTCCAGACGTCGTCGCTGTGGCCCGGCCTGTCGGTGGCGGAACACGTGCGGCTCGCCGCACAGGCCGCCGCCGGGCCGCGCGCCTCGTTCCGCATGTGGCGGCGCGCCGACCGCTTCGCGGCACAGGTCGCCGAGACCCTGGATCGCACCGAACTCGCGCACCGCGCCGACACGTTGGCGTCGGCGCTGTCGCACGGCGAGAAGCGCAAGCTCGAACTGGCCGTGCTGCTCGTCGGCGAGCCGCGCGTCATCCTGCTCGACGAGCCGATGGCCGGCGTCAGCGCCGAGGAAGTCCCGGCGCTCACCGACCTGGTCCGCTCGGTGCACCGCGACCTGGGGCGCACCGTGCTCATGGTCGAGCACCACATGGACGTGCTGCTCGGCCTCGCCGACCGGGTCGCCGTCATGCACCACGGCACGCTGCTCGCACTGGACACGCCGGACGCGGTCATGGCGGACGCGACCGTGCAACAGGCCTACCTCGGGGAGGCGTTGTGACGTCCGAGGCACTGCTATCCGCGCGCGGCCTGCGCGTTGTGATCGACGGGCTGCACATCCTGCACGGCGTCGACCTGGACGTCGCCCCGACCGGGGTGACCGCGCTGCTCGGCCGCAACGGCGCCGGGAAGACCACCACGGTCAAGGCGGTCATGGGCCTGGTCCCGCGCACCGGCGACATCCGCTTCGCGGGACGCGACGTCGGCCGCCTGCCCACGCACGCGGTCGTGCGCCAAGGCATCGGCTACGCGCCGGAGGACCGCGGCGTGTTCGCCGGGCTCACGGTGGCCGAGAACCTCCGGCTCGCCGAGCGGGACGCGGATCCGGCGTACCCGTTCGTGTACGAGCTGTTCCCCGAACTGCGCTCCCGTGGGCGCCAGTTGGCGGGCACGCTGTCCGGTGGCCAGCAGCAGATGCTGGCCATCGGCCGCACGTTGCTCAACGCGAACCGGCTGATCGTCGCGGACGAGCCCACCAAGGGGCTGGCGCCGAAGATCGTGGCCGAGGTCGCGGACGTGCTGGCGCGGGTGGCCGAACGCGTCCCCGTGCTGCTCGTCGAACAGAACCTCGCGCTGGTGCGGCGGGTCGCCGGGACGTGCACGGTCCTCGCCGACGGGCGTACCGCGCACCAGGGGGACGCCGCCGAACTTCTCGCGGACGAGGAGGCGGCGCGGCGGCTGCTGGGGGTGGGCGGTGGCCATCCGGTTGCCGCCTCGTCGATCGCGACTGCCGCTCCTGCTGTTGCCGCTGCCTCTGCCGCCACCGCCACCGCCACCGCCACCAAGGAGGCTCCCTGATGGCCACCGTCGTCCTGCTGGCCTGCACCGGGCTGGGGCTGGGCGCGCTGTACTTCCTCATCGCGTCGGGTCTGTCGCTGATCTTCGGGCTGATGGACGTGCTGAACCTGGCGCACGGCGCGCTGCTGTCGGTCGGGGCGTACGCGACGTGGTGGGGTGCCGCGCAGGCCGGACTGAACTACTGGCTCGCACTGGCGTTCGGCACGGCGTTCGGAACGGTCGCCGCGGTCGTCCTCGAACTGGTGCTCATCCGGCCGCTCTACACCCGGCCGAGGGACCAGATCCTCGCCACCGTGGGTGTGGGCCTGGCCGTCCCGGCCCTGCTCATGGGCATCTGGGGCGGCGACGCACGGCCGTTCCCGCAGCCCGAATCGCTCGCCGGAACCGTGCACATTGCGGGTGCGGCGGTCCCGGTCAACCGCTTCGTGCTGATCGGCGCCGCCGCCCTCGTGCTGGTCGCGCTGCGGCTGTTCCTGGCGCGGACCCGCTACGGGCTGATCGTGCGCGCGGGTGTCGAGGACCGGGCGATGGTGACCGCGCTGGGCGTCGACGTCCGCAAGGCGTTCACCCTCGTCTTCGCGATCGGCGGCGCGGCCGCCGCGCTCGGCGGCGGGCTGGCGGCCCTCTACTTCGGGTCGGTGAACCCCGGGCAGGGCGCCAACCTGCTGATCTTCGCCTTCGTCGTCGTGGTGATGGGCGGCATGGGCTCGGTGGCGGGCGCCGCCGCGGCGGCCGTCGCGGTCGGGCTCGTCCAGCAGTTCGCCAACTACTACACCGCCGACGGGCTCGGCGACCTGGCCGTCGTCGCCCTCCTCGCCGTCCTCGTCCTGGCACGGCCCCGCGAACTGACCGGGAGACTGGCTTGAGCACCGTGACCTCGTCGACGCCGCCGACCCCGGCGGTCCCGTCGCCCTCGCCGCCCTCGTCCGCGACCGGGGCGCCCGCGCGCACCGCCCGCATTGCGCTGCTGCGCTGGTGGCCGCTGGCCCTGTTCGGCGTGCTGGCCGTGCTGCCGTACGGCACGGTGCGGGTGCCGGGCCTCCTCGACGGGCCCGTCGGTAGCCCCGGCAGCCTGCAACTGCTCGCCCTGTGCCTGGTGTTCGGCGGTCTGGCGACGAGCTACGACCTGCTGCTCGGCCGCACCGGGCTGCTCTCCTTCGGGCACGCGCTGTACTTCGCGGCCGGGCTGTACTTCACCGACCTGGCGATGCTGGAGTGGCGGCTGCCGCTGGCGTCCGCCGCCCTGGTCGGCATCGGCGGCGCGGCGGTGCTGTCGGTGCTGCTCGGCGCGGTGAGCCTGCGCGTGACCGGGATCGGCTTCGCGATGGTCACGCTGGCCTTCGCGCAGGCCGGGGCCATCCTCGTGCAGCGCAACCCGGGCGGCGTGACCGGCGGCGAGGAGGGCCGCGCGGCGCCGTCCGACCTGCTGCCGGGGAGCCTGATCGGCATCGAGAACACGCCCAACCTGTACTGGATCGCGCTGGCGTACCTCGCGCTCACGCTGGCGGTGGTGCACTGGACGTCGTCCTCCCCCACCGGCCGGGTGTGGGCGGGCATCCGCGAGAACGAGCGCCGTGTCGAGGTGCTGGGGCTGCGGCCGTACGGCTTCAAGCTGGTCGCGCTGGCGGTGGCCGGCACGCTCGCGGGCGTCGGCGGCGTCGTCTACCTCCTCCTCACCGGCGGGGCGACGCCCCAGGCGGCGGGCTCGGACACGACGCTGTCGCTGCTGGTCATGGTGGTGCTGGGCGGGTCGGGGACGCGCTGGGGGCCGGTGCTGGGCGGCGTCCTGTACACGTGGGCGGCGCACCGGCTCGGCGACCTGGCCAACTCGTCCGCGATCGCCGACCTGCCGGGGGTGTTGCGGGTGCCGTTGTCCCAACCTCTGTTCCTGCTGGGCTCGTTGTTCGTCGGCGTCGTGTACCTGCTGCCGGGCGGGCTGGCGAAGCTGTCGAGCCGGTGGCGGCCGATCAGGGGTGGGTTGACGGCGTGACGGGTGGCGCCGGGCCGGGTCGGGCCCGGCGCCCCCCCCCTGGCGGGACGGCTAGCGTCCGGACGGCGGGGGGGGGGGGGGGGCGCGGGGGGGGGCGCCCCCCCCCCCACCGCCTTGTCGGGACGTCTAGCGTCCGGACGGCGGGGTCGGCTTGGAGCCACGCGCCGTCCGGGGCTTGGCAGTTGCCGTCCCGGACGCGGGCTTCGCCCTCGAACCGGCGCCCCGCGCACCGTCCTTCGCGCGGCCCGCGACCTCCTTGGCCTTGCCCTCGGTGGCGTCGGCGACTTCCTCGGCCTTGTCCCGGGCGTCGTCGACGCGCCGCTTGGCCTCGTCCTTGATCTCGTCGGCGATCCGCGTGGCGTCGTCCCAGGTCCGGTCCTTGACCCGCTTGGCCTCCTCCTCCGCGTCCTCGAGTTTGCCGCGGGCCCTCTCCACGACCCTGTAGCCGCGTACGGCCAGGTCGTCGTAGGCGTCGACGGCCTTGCCGTACTGGCCGCGCACGAAGGCACCGGGGTTGTCGGCCAGCGCGCCGACGGTGTCGCCGACCGCGGACTGCACGTCCGCGACCGTGGACGAGACGCGGTGGCGGAGCTCCTTCACGTTCGGGGGAAGGCTGATCCTTCCCTCGCTCATCATCGCGGTGGCGTCGCGGATCTTCTCCAGCGCGAGGTCGCCCGCGCCGACGAAGGCGTAGATCGGCTTCGCGTTCGTCGAGCTCTTCCGGCGTTCGATGACAGTCGCCGTGGTGTTCACTCGCTACCCCCGGAGCTGGGTGGTGGTCGGGAGGGACCGCGCGGTCCGCGGGCCCCTCGGCCCGGCCCCGCAGGCGGCAACCGGGCCGTCGGTCGCGTCGTACAGGCCTCTGCTGCCCGGGTTCGCCGCGTGCATGCACGCCGCTCCAGCCGGGCGCGCCCGCACCCCGACACCCTGATTTCGACCCATTTCCCCCTCCCCCTTCACCCGAACGCCTGAAATCCGGCCGGCCCTGCACCCACCCGGGTGGCAGGCCGCGTACCGGATTTCGACCCGGTGGTAGCAAGGGCCCCGACACCGCCGCCGAAGGAGCCCGCACCGCGATGCCGACCCACCAGTACGACCGCATCGGAAGCCGTTTCGAGGAGTCGAAGTCCACCGCGGCCTTCTCGGCCGCCGACACCCACAGCCTGCTCCTCACCATCGGCGACGTCACCGGCACCGCCGCCCTCGACGTCGCGTGCGGCGCCGGCTACAACACCCGGCTGCTCGCGGAACGCGGCGCCACGCCCGTCGTCGGCGTGGACATCTCCCCCGAGATGATCCGCCTGGCCCAGGGCCACGAGACCGAACGCCCGCTCGGCATCGAGTACGCGGTCCACGACGTGGCCGCGATGCCCGAGCTCGGCTCATTCGAACTGGCCACCGCCGTCTACCTGTTCAACTACGCCCCGTCGCGCGCCGCGCTGCGCGCCATGTTCCGCGCGATCCACGCCAACCTCACGCCCACCGGCCGGCTCGTGGCGATCGTCCCCAACCAGGCGCCGTTCCCGGACAGCAACTGGGACGCGGTCGGCGTCACCATCCGCGAACGCGTGCCCGGCCCTGAAGCCCCTTTGCTGCGCGCGGCGTTCCTGACCGAGCCGCCCATCCCGTACGAGTTCGTCGAATGGCCGCGGCGCGACCTCGAAGAGGCGGCCCGCTCAGGCGGATTCGACGCGGTCGACTGGCTGCCGACCACCACCCCGCCCCCGGACGAAACCCACGGCACCGACGTCTGGAACGCCTACCGCGCGGCCCCGGTCTCGTCGTTGATGATCTGCCACCGCTGATATGGCCGCCCACATACAGTGGGTTGCCACAGCAGTGACCATTGGGGGGACCGCATGCTGGAACTCAAAGGCGCCTTCGCTAAACCGGGGAGCGCCTACGCCGAGGCCTTCGGGCTCGTACAACAGGTGGGCGTCTTCGACGACATCATCGCCGCCACGAACACCACGCTCCTCGTGCGCGACGGCGACCTCGAACGCACAGCCGAGACCCGCATGTTCGTCGGCGGGGTCGACACCGAGGCCACCACCCACGCTGCTTGGCTGACGGAAGGCGTGCAGTCGCGCCCGACGACGATTCAGATCCACATGGTCGGCGAACCGCCGATCACCGCGACCCGGGACGCCCAGACGCGGCTCGCCGACGCCGTCGAGGTCCTCGTCCACGAGTGGTGCCTGCACGGCGACAAGTTCTGGACGTTCATCAAGGGCATGCACGGCGAGGCGTACCGGGGCACGAGCAAGCTGTCGAAGCTCGCGGACCTGTACCACGACGCCTTCCCTGCGGCGGCGACGGCCTTCGACCTGCCCGAACACCGGGCGCTCGCCGAGAACACCCACGCGTACTTCCACATGACGCTCCACACCCTCAAGGACAGCCACCCCACCCTTGCCGGCCGCCTCCTCGCCGCCTGGCAACGCGACGTCGACGGCTACGCCCCAGCGGCCCGCCCCGGCCACAAGGCAACGGTCGCCTGGGGCACGGGAGGCGTGCCTCCTGTACGCACCGAACCGAGGAAGCCGCGACAGACCGCCTCCCCGTTCGACCGCGAGGTCAGCAAGGAAGAACAGGACGCCTTCGCCGACTTCTTCAGCGACAACGAAAGCAACGACGAACACGAGAGCAAGGACTCTCACAAGTCGTCGTCCTCGTCCTCGTCCTCGTCGGAGGAGAAGCCCGTCAAGAAGGAACGGAAGTAGCCGACACCCGTGCCCCGGGTCACCCAGGCCCGGGGCCGACCGATCCGACCGGAGGAGCCCCCGCGAACCAGAACGACCATGCGCCCCGTGTAGCGCCCGGTCGCCCTTGAGCCGCGTGGCCCGTCCTGGTTGCGTGTGCGGGTGAACGAGCACTCGTCCCTGCTGGGCACCGCATCCGCCGCGACCCAGGTCGCCGTCCTGCGCCGTGTGGACGCCGGGCTCCGGGCCACGTTGCTCAGCCGGAACGTACCGTCGGCGGCGTTGACCGCCTTCGTGCTCGAACACGGGACGCTCGACGAACGGGTCGCACTGGCGCACAACTGGTTCGTGGCACCAGAGGTGCTCGTCGCCTTGGCCGCCGACCGGCACCCGGCTGTGGCCGCCGCGCTGCACGAGAACTGGGCGGCCCCGCGCGAGGCGTTGCTGCCCGGGCTCCGGCTCGTTCCGCCTCGGGAACTCGTCAATCCCGGCTGGATGGACCGCGAGCTCGGGGCCCGCTACCGGTCCGCGCGGCTCGGGCTCGCGGTGGAACTCGACGACCCCGACGTGACCGTCGAGGCGCTCACCGTCTTCCAGCCCGAGTACAACAGGTCGGGGGCCGCAGCCATCGTCGTCAGGGGGCTTTCCGGGTTGCTGCGCGCCGCGGGCGCGGACGCCGTCCGTGCCGTCAGCGCGAAAGTGCATCCGGTCCCCGCTCCGCAGCCCACCGTCGTGAGTGACGCCCTCGACCACCCGACCGATACCGCGCGCCTGGCTGCCGCACTCGACCATCTCTGCGGCCCTGCCGGGCTCCTCGACCGCGTGCGGGCCGGCACATCGTCGTGGGGCGCGGCGTTCCTGGCACCCCGCGGCCCTTTCGACTGGCCTGCCGTCGAGGCCGCCCACCGGGCGGACCCGTTGCCGAACAGGACGCTCGCCGGCCTGACCCTGCAGGTCGGGTGCCCGCCGACTCTGCGCCCGGCGCGGGACCGCCGTCCGGGCGCCCCAGCGCCCTCCCCCGAGGTGGCGGCCCTTACGGCCAGTGCCCTCGGCACCGACCCCGAACGCTGGCTCGTCGCCCTCCGCCTCCTCGCCGACTTCCCCGGTACCGTCCCCGAACTCCTCGACACCGCTGCCAAAGCGTCAACATGAGCTGTTCAGGACCTCGGCCGCGCCGCGGCTTGATCGGGCGCGAAAATCCACTGTCCGCTCAGCGGTGCACGGTGATACAAAGCCGCCATGGCCAACACCCTGGGATTCCCCGACCTGCTGCGGCTTATCGACGAGCGGTCGTCCGCCTTCTGCGCCGCGGTCGCCGCCGCGCCCGGTCTCGACGTGCAGGTGCCGACATGCCCGGAGTGGACACTGTTCGATCTCGTCCGGCATCTGGGCGAGGGGCGCCGCGCGTGGGCCGCCACGGTCGCGGCGGGGCCTGACGCCACCGGCAAGTCCGCCCCGGGTGGCGATCCCGCGCCGCAGGAGCGTGAGGCTCTGCTGGCCTGGATGGCCGAGTCGACGCAGCAGCTCCTGGACGCCCTGCGGGAGGCCGGTCCGGACCGCGGCTGTTGGACCTGGTGGGGCGCGTCGCAGTCCCCGCGGACCTGCGGTGCCGTCGCCCGCCACCAGCTGCAGGAGATCGCCGTACACACGTACGACGCCCAGGTCACCGCGGGCGCCCCGCAGCCGCTGCCGGACGAGGTGGCGGTCGACGGCGTCGACGAGTTCCTGAGCACCTGCTGCGCGACGACCGAGGCCTGGCCGCACGAGCCCGCGACCATCGAGTACCACGCCACCGAGGGCCCCTCCTGGCGCGTGTGGCTCTCCGCCGACGGCGCGCGGATCACCGACCTGACCGAGCCCGCCGGGGACGCGGCCAATGTCTCCGCCAGCGGCACGGCCAGCGAGCTGGTGCTCTTCATGTACGGCCGCAACCCGATGGAGTCCGTCAAGATCGACGGCGACCGGGTCGTGTTCGACCGGATCATCGCCTGGGAGCCGGAGGTCTAGGACCAGGCGCGTCCGGACCGGACACCGGTGAGTCCGGTCCGGACACGGCACCTGCACCCGCAGACACCGACAACATCTATCGTGTGCCGATGCCCAACGCTCTGCTCTTCCCCTGTGACCCGCTGAACCCCCGTCGCCCGGATCCGCATTTCGCGCGCGAGGCCGCCGCGGCGCGCGAACTCGGGTTCGCGGTGGCGTACGTCGACCACGACGCCGCCCTGCGAGGCGACGCCGCCGAGGCGGTCGCGCGCGTCCCGGAGGGTTTCGGCGCGCTGTTCTACCGGGGCTGGATGCTGCCGGTCGCGGCGTACGAGGCGATGGACGCGGCGTTGCGGCGGCGCGGGGCGTTTCCGGTGTCGAGCCCGCGCGCGTACCGCGTGGGCCACGAACTGCCCAGCTGGTACCCGTACTTCCGACAGCACTCGCCCGCGAGCCGGACGATCCCGCTCGCGGACGGCGAACGCCCCACGGCCACACGCCTCGCCGATGAGGCCGTCGAACTTCCGCCGGGGCCGGGCGTGGTGAAGGACTGGGTCAAGTCCCGCAAGCACGAGTGGGACACCGCGTGCTTCGTCCCCGACCTCGCCGATACTGTGCGCCTCGAGTCCGTCGTCGCGGCGTTCCTCGACGGGCAGGCGGAGTTCCTGACGGGCGGCGTGGTGATCAGGGCGTACGAGAACCTCACCGGGCCCGAGGTGCGTGTGTGGTGGCTGGACGGCGAGCCGGTGCTGGCCACCCCGCACCCCGACGCGCGGGAGGACGCCGACGCGGTCGCCCCCCAGGACGTCCCGCTGTCGAACGAACTGCGGGCCTCCGTACGCGATCTCGACGCGCCGTTCGTGACCACCGACCTCGCCCTGCGCGCCGACGGCGTGTGGCGCGTGGTGGAGGTCGGCGACGGCCAGGTGTCGGATCTGCCGGCCTCCGTCGATGCGGCGGACCTGCTGCGCCCGCTCCTCGGCGACCGACCCGCGGTACGAGTCCGGGAGTTCGACGGCCGCCTGCACGACGACCCGTCCGACGTCGTGCTGTTCGACCTCCTCGCGGACGTGACGACCTACCACAATTTCCTCGTCGTCGAACGCGTCGACACCGACCCTCCGGAGCAGTTCTACATCCAGGTCTACCTGAACGAGGACCTGACCCTGAGCGTCGAATACCGCGACGGCGGCGCGGACCGGCACTTCGAGGCGACGCTCGAACGCTGGGGCGACTTCGCCGTCCACGACCTCGCCGCAAAGGTGCTCGCGGACTGGACGGCCGACCGCCCCGGCTGGCGCGACGCGCTGCCGTGGCAGCCGTTGTCCGACTACTGAGCAGGTTGAGGGTATCTGGTCACTGATCCGCCGCGCCCTGGCCAACACCACATTCACCGACCCCGAACACCTGATCCAGGCCGTCCGGCGCCAACTACGCAGCGTGCAGCACCGACCGGGGCTCATCGACGGCGCATTGGCTGGAACCGGGCTCAAACTCACGCCGATACCGCCGAATCAAACCGGGGAGGCTGGCTTTGTCGGTGCTCGGACCTACCATGCGGCGCATGACGCGATATATCGACGAGGATCTGCACGGTGCGGAGTTCCGTGAGTGCGATCTGACCGGGGCACGCCTGATCGGCGTCGTCATGCAGGATGCCGTGATCGACGGGCTCGTCACCAACCTCGTAGTGAACGGTGTCGAGGTCACCGAGTACGTCGAGGCAGAGCTCGACCGGCGTCATCCGGTGCGGGTGCTAATCCGCTCCGAGGACCCGGACGATCTGCGCGAGGCATCGCGTCAGCTCCATGCCGGCTGGGCCGCCACGATCGAGCGAATCCGCCGTACGCCCGGCATCGAGCGCCGCAGCATGAACGACGAGTGGTCGGCGTTGCAGACGATGCGCCACCTGGTCTTCGTCCACGACTCGTGGTTCCGCCGCTGCTGCCTGGGCTCGACGGAGCTGTTCACACCGATGGGCATCGGGACGACCGTCGAGCCCTACCGTGGAGCGCACGGAATTGACCTCTCGCTCGATCCGGCCCTCGACGAGATCGTGAGCGTGCGTGACGCACAGGCCGCCGAGCTTGAGGCCTGGCTCGACGAGGTCACCGCCGTGCAGCTCGCAGCGCGAGCGCCGGTGCCCGACGACGATGTCTGGCCGCCGTACGCCCGGGGCCGCTTGGTGCGGCAGTGCCTCGGCACCGTGCTCAACGAGACCTTCGAGCACCACGGCTTCTGCGTTCGCGACCTCGACCTGATCGAGGCACAGGACGCCGAGTAGGGCCGACTACGCACAACGTGCGCCGGACCGAACAACTGTCAGCCCTCGACGACACCACACCTCAAAGCTCAGCAACAAGGCAAATGCGCTGTTCGCCGTAATCGGCGCGGCTCGCGGTGCGACACTCCCCGGATACGCCTTGGCAGCGAAACAGGGGGCATCCGATGCCGACGCCGATTCCGGCGACCGACGCGCAGCTGCGGTCCAGCGGGCGGCGGACCGATGGGCCGACGACACGCGGCGGGTCTTCGAGACCACATGGCGCGCACCCGTGACGGCCGACCGGCTGCTGGCCGCTGTGCCGTCCGGGCAACGCCGGGATTTGTGGGGCGAGTTGCTGAGGACGTTCGTGGAGGCACGTGTCCACGACCTGGCGGCCGAGGCGGCGAAGCGCCGCGTCCCCGCCGCCGACCAGGCGTACACCGCGCTGCGGGACGCCACCCCGCGTCCGACCGACCAGGACCTCGCCCAGGGCCCGGCCACCGACCGGATGCTCGCCGACACCGTCGCGGCGACGGCCGCGGGCCGTGAACTGTCCGCGTTCGCCGCCGACCTCGCCAAGCACATCGAGGACCTGGCCGGCCGCGCGATGCCTCTCGAGAGGCTTCGCGTCCACAAGGACTCCGAACTCTCCACCGCTTCAAGCCGGTTGGCGGTCCGCGTCGCGCAAGCCGACCGGATCGCGGCGCGCATCGACGCCTACCCCGACCGAGCGGCCCTGCTCGCCGCGATCGACCCTGCCTTCCGGGAAACCCTCACCTCCGGCCACGCCCTGCTCGCGGACACCGGACGGGCCTGCGCCGACGCCGACCGCGCCCTGCGCGCCGGGCTGGACGGCACCCTGGCCGACCAGGAGGCGGCGATCACGGCCGCCTTCGACGCCGTCACGCCGACCGTGACGGCGGTCGCCGACGAACTGACGTTCCAGCTGACGGCCGTCGCGGAGGCCGCCATCGGGTACATCTGCGCGCCGCCCCCGCCGGACCCCGTTCCCCCGGAGTTCGCGAGGTTCGTGACCACCTACCGCGAGGGCCGGCAGGCGGTCCTCCTCGCGCCGACCGCGGCGGCCAAGATCGCGTCCTGGCGCCACTTCGACCCAGGGCACGGCGGAGAGCTGCCGCTCTCGGCGTTGGAGAACGCTTTCGGTACGGACATACCGGCTCAGCTGCTCGCCGACGCGCTCACGCACATCGCCCGCCAAGTCCCGAACGCACCCTTGGATTACGAGGAAGCGGTGAGCTCCATCCGCAAGTGGGCGGAGGAACACAACGCGCCGCGACGGTAGCAGCCCGCAAGGCCGCCCGCCGCGGCCCGGAGCGCCAACCCGACGCCTACAGCCGCCAGAACAGCACGCCACACCGGATCCGCGCCCGAGCGTCAGGAGTCCGCGGCCGCCCGGTCGGACTCGCTGCGCAGCACGCAGAATTCGTTGCCCTCCGGATCCGCAAGGACCGCCCAACCGCTCCCGTCGGGATTGCGGTGGTCAGCGACAAACGTCGCGCCAAGACCCAACAGCCGCTCCACCTCCTCGTCCCGCGAGGTCTCGGGACGCAGGCACAGGTGCACCCGGTTCTTGACCGTCTTCGGCTCCGGCACCTGATTGAAGTACAGCACCGGGCCCTCGGTCAGCATCACCTGGGTCTCGCGGGACCCCGGCCTGTCCTCCGGATGCAGCGGGCGACCGGTCACGCCGCTCCAGAACCGGGCCAGCTCATAGGCGTCCGCACAGTCGATCGCCACGTTCTGCAATACCGAGACCATGCGCGCGAGCTTTCTCGATCTTCACCGGAATCGCCACCGGGCCGCACCCGCCCGGGTGCGGCGCATCGCCGCGCTGTGCGGCGGCGGGGTCGCCTGCGGGCGCCCCGCTCCGCGGGTGCCTGCGGCGTGGTCCGGAACGTGAACGCGATCGCGTCGCAGGTCAGTGCGTAACCACCTCACAGTCCGCGGCCACCACGTCGAACGTGTCGGCCTGGACCGTGTCGAAGCCGGTACCGCAGGTGATCTGGTCGCGCACACCGTTCTTGGCGTGGACGCTGTCGTTGCCCGAGCCCGCGCTCACGTTGGACGGGGTGCCCGGCACCGCGAGCGTGATGGTGTCGTTCTGGTCCCCGCTGGTGGCGTTGATGCCGGTCAGCGTCGCGGTGCTGCCGCAGTCGGCCGAGGTCGCCGACAGCCTGAGGCAGCCCGGCCCCGCGAACACACCGGCGGCGTCGCTCACGATGACCCGGCCGTTCGACGTCGAGAACGCGACCGTGTTCGCCGTCGCGTTCGCCGCGGAATAGGCCACCGTCGGGCCGTTCCGTATGAGCGTGGAAGGCGAGGCGCCCGCCACGCCCGACAACACCATCGGCACCGCGAGACCGATTGCCGCGGCCGGTGCGAACAGCGCCAGCCGGCGTCTCTTGGTGGTGTTCATGCCAATGCTCCTCACGTGCTTCGACAGTCCGGAGACAGCGCACAGAGGCAACGCACGGGGACAAGGGGCCCATAGGGCGGCGGCACCGACGCACATCGCCGGGCTGCCCGTCCTGCCGGTCGAGATCCTCTCCGACGACCACGGGCCGCCGAAGATCTTCCCCCTGTTCCCACGGTTCCCGCATGCGGACCGCTTGTCAACGCGTACCCAGCCTGCTCCCCCCACGGTTGCACGACGCATCTCAACGTTTGGCCGGGGCGCGACGATCGAGCAGGCGCTTGATCGGCTGTGGAACGATCACAACTGTCCTGCCAGATCCTTCGGAGGAGTCACCACGTGACCGGCGACCAGTCGATCCGCAGCGCCGCGGCGTTCGAGGGCTTCACAGTGGAGCACGACGGTGAACGCCTGAGTTGCGCGCGGGCCATCCCGTATGCCGAACACCCGGCGCAGGTCAGGCAATCGGTCGTTCTGCTGCACGGTGCCGGCACCGGCAGCAAGCAGCGCCTCGTCGGGCTGATGAGCGACAGCGCCGCACGCGGCTACCAGGCTCACTCCTTCGACTTTTCGGGCCACGGCGACAGTTCCGGACGCCTGGGCGAACTGAGCCTGGAACGCCGGTTCGTGCAGGCCCGCGCGGTCATCGACTCATGCGTCCCCGCCGACCACCGGCTCGTTCTCGTCGGGTTCAGCATGAGTGGTCACACGGTGGCGGATCTGGCGACGCACTACGGCGGCCGGGTGCAGGCCATCGGCCTGTGCGCGCCTGCCGTCTACGCCGCCGAGGCGTGGAGCGTTCCGTTCGCTGCGGGCTTCACCGAGATCATCCGCACGCCCGACAGTTGGCGCCGATCCCCGGCACTCGAAGTGTTCCGTGCCCTAACTGCGCGCGCCGTACTGGCGACCCCGGCCGTCGACGAGGTCATCCCCGAGGCCGTCACCGAAGCCGTTGCGGAGGCACTCAGCGCGTCGCCCTCGCTATTCACCCGTCTCGTCTACCCGCGGGCGGACCACAAGCTCGGTCTGTGGTTCCAGGAGAACGCCGCAGAGCGCAAGGAGTTCCTCGACGCCGTCCTGGCCTGACCGTTTTCTCCGTCGGACATCTAGAGTCGGGAGTCCGGCGGGCGAGAGGGCAGTGAATGACGAGCGGATTCGGGGAGTTCTTCCACACAGCGACCGGCTATCGCCCGTATGCCTACCAGGCGGGGCTCGCAGAGAGTGGGCTGCCGCGATTCGTGCGGGTTCCGTCCGGCGGCGGGAAGACCGCGGCCGCCGTGCTGGCGTGGCTGTACCGCCGACTGGTGTCCGCGCCCGAGGAGACGCCGCGGCGATTGGCGTACGTGCTGCCGCAGGGCGGCCTCGCGGACCAGACCCACACGCGGATCGCCGAATGGTTGCGCCGGCTCGGGTACGCGGACGAGGTGGATCTGCACCTGCTCGCCGGCCCTGAGTCGCAGAACGGCACATGGCGGCGGTATCCCGAGCGCACCGCGATTCTGGTGGGCACGCACGACGTTTTGCTGAGCCGGGCGTTGATGCGTGGGTTCGCCGATTCACGGACGATGGCGCCGGTGTCGTTCGGGCTGCTCAACACCGACACCCATTGGGTGTTCGACGAAATGCACTTGCTGGGACCTGGTTTGCCGACGAGCACGCAGCTGCAGTCACTACGCGAATCGCTCGGCACGACGGCGCCGACCCACAGCACGTGGATGTCGTCGACGCGGGACGGGGACCCGGAGATTGGGGCGGGCGAAGCCCCGACAGGCGGCCACCTCAGCGCGATTCGACGCATCAGGCGCCTCGCCCCGGACCCGACACGGTACGTACAGGACCTCGTCGACGCGCTGGGCTCCGCACACGTCCCCGGCACGCAGACCGTCGCCGTACTCGGCTCCGCACAGCGCGCTCGCGAGGTCTACGGCGCGCTACGCAACGCGCATCCGGACCGGGAGATCGTGCTGGCGCATCCGTACGCGCGTTCCGTCGACCGCCGTGATCGCGCGGCGGCGCTGGAAGACACCGGCCGGGACCGGATCCTGGTCACGACGCGGGCGCTGGACGCCGGATGCGACGTGTCCAGCCGTACGCTCCTGACCGAACTCGCCCCGTGGAGCGCGCTCGTACAACGCGCCGGCCGCTGCAATCGTCACGGCGAACACCCCGACGGCGGCGACCTGTTGTGGTGCGTCCCGCCGGAGGGCCCCGGGGCCGACGTGGGCGTCGCGACCTGGCTGAACGCCCACGAAGGCGAGGCAGTCACGACCGCCGACCTCTTTCACGCCCGTGTCGACCCAGACACACCACCTTCCCAAACCCTCCACGAGCACGACGTCTTGGCGATGTTCGACAACGCCCGAGGCGCGGCTCCGACCGACGCGAGTCCGTGGATCCGCGCCGACGAGGATCGAACGGTCTTCGTTGCGTGGCGGACCTGGGAGTCGGGAGAACCGGCGGAAGACGATCCTGAACCCGCCCGAACCGAGCAGTGCGAGGCGCCGCTCGCCGACGTCCGCGAGCTGTTGGACGGCGGCGTATGGCTGCGCGACCCCGCCGACGGCCGGTGGCGGCACGCTGTGGCCGACGACCTCCGCTCCGGATCGCTCCTGGTCGTCGACTCGGCGCGCGGCGGCTACCTCCCCGAGCTCGGCTGGGCGCCGGAGAGCGACGCCCCGGTGCCGTCGCTGTTCACGGGACGCAGGCCTCCCACGACCGGGTGTGTCGCGTGGGTGAGCCTCGACCAGCACCTGCTGGAGACCGAGGAGGAGGCCCGCGCGGTTATGGCCGGCCTCCCCGGGCTGACCGAGGCGCAGCGGGAAGCCGTCGCCCACGCCGCCAGATTCCACGACCTGGGCAAGTGCCACGACGTCTTCCAGGCCATGCTGCGCGACGGCGGCGGCGATCCGCCCGACGACCTGCTCGCCAAGTCCAAAGCCCCGTGGAACAACGGCGTTTCGGCACGTCCGTACTTCCGGCACGAGCTGGTCAGCGCGCTCATCCTGCTGAACGGCGAGTACTGGCACACCCCCAGCGTCGACCCGAGGTTGGTCGCCTACCTGGTCGCGGCGCATCACGGCCAGGTACGCGTGTCGGTGCGCCCCGAGACCGACGAGGACGAACTGACCCTGCTCGGCGTCCGGAACGGCGACCACACGCCCCCGGTCACCATCACCACGGGCGACCACTTCCCCGCGCAGTCACTCGACACCGAGGCCTTCCGCCAAGGCGGTTCGTGGACGCCGCAGACCTTGGCCCTGCGAGACCGCGACGACCTGGGCCCGTTCCGCCTCGCCTACCTCGAGTCCTTGGTCCGCGTCGCCGACTGGCGCTCCAGCGCCCGCCACGACGGCCCCACGGTGGGACTCGTGCCCTGAGCCACGGGTCCGGACGCCAGGCCGCCCGATCAGAGGTTCGCGATCAGCCCCCAGGTGAAGAGGACGGCTCCGACGTAGAAGAGGACCGACACCACCCACATGGTGCCCATCGCCTCGTCTGCGTTCTCTTGCGACATGCGGCCGATCCTGACCTTGAGCGCGAAGTGCGCCTTCGCCAACCGCGGCATGCCGATCGCCACGATCCAGCAGACGATGGCGACGAACAACCAGGTGCCGACGCCCCCGTCACTCCCCTTAGCCGCCGCCTCCGCCAAGCCCTGCATATGCTGTGCCTCCCCCGCGTCACGGCACCTTCACCATGGCATGCGATTCACCCTCGCGTTGCGAAGTTCAGCGTTCTCGGTCGCGGTGGATCTCCGCGCGGACCGCATCCCAAAGCACATCCGCCGCCCGGGTGGCCTGAGCGGCCACTGCGCCCAGGTCGTTCTGCGGGTCTTTCGCTCCGTGCGCGTCTGTCGCATCGTGAGGGGTTTCGCGCGTGACACCCAACATTTGTGCCTGCCACTTCAGTTCAAGTGCGGTCTCCTTCTCGAGCCACTGCCGGAAGGCCGTCCTGACGGCTTTGGACGCGTAGGCGTGCCGCCGAGCCTCGAAGAGATAGCGGTTCGGGGCCTCGTACTGTCCGGGCCAGTCCTGCCAATCGCTGTCGACGGCGTCTCCCCGGCTTCTTTCCATCGCGTTGGTGCGCTCCTCCACGGAGTGGTGAACGTAGGCGAGGATCTCCTCGTACACGGCGCATTCACGCTCCCAAAGGCGCTGGTCGTGAGCGAGATCTCGTTGGCGCCGGAGCGAATACCCCGCGAGCCATGCGGAGGTGCCGATGCTGATCGCAGCAATGGTGCCGGTGATGACCGCGGCGATGACAGGTGCGCTCATATTCAGGACCTTTCACGGCACCGATCTGTCCATGACCCGGATCCTGCCGCAAGGGCCGTGGCGCGCCGCGCCGTCATGACCCGTTCAGCCCAACCTTGTGCCGAGAAACGCTCGATCGGTTCGCTGGATACGACGCGGCCGAGTCCGGCCGGACGACGACGCACAGCTGAACCGACGAGCGACAGCCGTCCCGTCGGCGATACGGGGTACGGAACGGCCGTCGCGTGTGGTTCTCAGGGGCAACCCTGGTCCGCCAGCACGTAGTAGCCCGGCGCGGTCTGCTTGAGGGTGTGGACCGTGAAGACGTTCCACAGCCCCATGGCCTGGTTCGAGCCGTTGGCGTAGACGTAGCCGCCGCTCTGGTGGGCGCGGCCAGCGGTGGTGTGGGCGTAGTTGCTGGCCGTGAAGCAACTCGGGGTGGCGCTGCCGGTTGTGGTGGCGCTGACCGGGGTGGAGGTGGCCCCTGACGTCCCCGATGTGTCCACGGCGGCAACGGTATAGGAATACGCCGTCCCCGCCGCGAGTCCGCTGTCCGTGTACGAAGTCCCACTAGCGGAACCGACCTTGGCGCCGTTCCGATAGACCGCGTACGACGCGGCCCCGGCGACCGGGTCCCACCTCAGGCTCGCTGTCGTGTCGGTCGTGCCCGTCACCGTGAGCCCCGTGGGCGCGGGCAACGACGGCGTGCCGCCGCCCGTCCCGTCCAGGCCCCAGAACTGCGCCGTGTAGTAGCTGGAGCAGACCGTGTCGAGAAAGAACGCCCCCGTTGCGCCGCACTGGTCGACGCCGCTCCCGGGGTCGACCGCTAGGCCGTGGCCCATGCCGGAGATCGTGTAGAGCGCCACAGCGGGGCGCCCGCCGGTGTCGTTGTACGTGCTGACCGTCGTCCCGCCCGGCAGGGTCCGGGTGTTGGACGCCGTCTGGCCGACGCCCCACACGTTCGTCCACTGGTCGCGCGACTCGGTGGCGTTGACCGGGTAGACGGTGTTGTCGGACGTCCCGTGCCAGATCGCCACGCGCGGCCACGAGGTCGTCCCGGCCGGGGCGGCGGCGCGGACGAGATCGCCCCATTGGGCGGGCGTCTTGCTGACCGGCCCGTACATGCAACTGTAGGCGGCGGTCTGGTTGTTGGCGCAGTACGCGGGGACGCCCGAGTCAATCGACCCGCCCGCGAACACGTCCGGGTAAGCCGCGAGCACGTCCGCGGTCATCGCGCCACCCGCCGACAAGCCGGTGATGAACACTCGGCTGACGTCGGTGCCGTAGCGCGCGACGGCGGTGTCGACCATCTGCTTGATGGACAGCGCCTCGCCCTGCCCGCGTTTCGTATGTCCGGGCTCGTACCAACGGAAGCACGACTGCGACTGGTTACTCGGGTCAGTCTGCGGAAAGACGAGCGAAAAGCCGTACAGGTCCGCGTACTTGGTCCAGCCGGAGTTGGCGTAGTAGTCAGCAGCGGTCTGCCCGCAGCCGTGCAGGGCGACGACGAGCGGGGCGCGGGCTGGGAGGTTCGCCGGGGCGTACGTGTACATCGCCAAATTGCCCGGGTTGGACCCGAACCCGGTGACCTGCGTGAGCCCCGAGGCGGAAGCCTCCGGCGCCCCAGCGACCAGCAACGCACCCACGACGGCGAACGCCCCGGCCACGGCGGCCACGCGTCGACGAACGGCTTTCAGACGAGCAGCTCTTGCGATGGGAATCGACGGCATGCGGCAGCTCCTGGTCGAGGACGCGATGGACCGGCCCGGCACGCCTGGCCCCAGGCGTACCGGCCCGTGCCTCGAATCATCGGACCGAGCCGAAGTCGCTGAAATGGCCGGGAAGTCCACTGTTCGCGCGCCCGTCATAGGCCACGAGGCCATGCCGCACCCAACCGACGGGCACGTCCACCAGCAGACGAGGCGGAACACCCCCGTCCGGCACCTCGACGACGACGCCGTCGCCGTAGTCCCAGTACCGGAACCGGATCAGGAGCATGGCGGCTCCCCCTCGACACCGGACGGTAAGAACGACGCGGCATCGCCACCGACCGGCGTCCAGCTCACCCAGGCCGGCCCAAGGTTCGTCGTCACGGTGTACCGCTCGTGCGTACGCCCGTCCGGCAGGACGTCGTACACGCGAACAGTCATGCGCGGGCCGCGCACGCGCGGCTCCTGGAGTTCAGCCCCGGCGCATTCGGAGGCATTGACGCGATCAGCCATGCAACTACCGTGTCAGCCATCGGTCATCAGCAATATGCGCGAGCACGCCACAACCATTGGCGCTATGAGCCAATATGGCGCCATGGCTACGTCAAAGACCCGGACGGAACGCCGCGCCATGGAACGCACCGCACAGGAGATCCGCCTGCGCGGCCTGCGGAACGCCTCGACCGTCGCCGACGTCGTCGACGGGATCCTGGCCGCGCTGCCGGACGCGCATCCCTTGGAGGCGCACCGTTGGGCGCAGGGGTGGGACCGGCGAGAGCTCTCCATACGAATCGACATGGTGTACGAGCGCGCCGGGCTCGCCCCGCCCGGTGTCGCCGATGCCGAGATTTGCAGGTGGGAGCACGGAGACCGGCGGCCGAACGACGAACGTATCGACGTCCTGTGCCAGATCTATGGGACCCGGCCGGATCGGCTCGGCTTCGGACACGATTACAGTGGCGCCGTGCTCGGACATCTCGAACAGGCAGGTCTCATCGACCTCTACCCGCTCACCACGAGCGACTCGAAGGCCGACCTCGTCGGCCGATTGAGCTCGGCTGCGCAGCACATCAACATGTTCGGCCTCACCCGCAACTACTACGCGGGCGAGGCCATGCTGCCGCTCTTCGAGCACAAAGCCGCCAAGGGCGTGCCCGTACGGCTGTACATCATGGACCCGCACTGCGACTCGCGCCGGGACCGCTATCGCCTCGAGCCGGCCGAGGCGGCGATGGAGGATCCCGACCGCTACACGCGCGAGATCCTGCGGCCGCTCGCGGAAGCGGCGTCGGCCAGCGAGAACTTCGAGATCTACCTGTACAACTTCCCCTGCTCGTTCGCGATGGAGGAGGTCGACGACGCCATCCGCGTCATGCTGTACGGCCACGGCAAGCGCGGCACCGACGGCCCGATCCTGACCTTTCAGGCAGGGACCGAGTTCCACCGGTACTTCTCCGACCAGCTGCGATGGATCGAGCGACTGGCGGCGGCCGATCCGATCCCGGAACCGTGGCGTTCCAAGGGCATCGCGGTGTGGCGGTACGAAGGCTGAACCACAGCGCGACACAATCTAAAGTTCCGAGCATGGTGCCTAAGAGTTTCTACGACTTGAGGTTCGGCGTATCTCCCGGTGGCGCCAGGAAGGACGCGCACCACATCCGCGGCAGCCTTGACGAAGTCGTAGACGCTCTGGAGTCCGAGCTCGACGAGTCCGTCAACGTATGGATGCTCTTCGACTACGGCGCCGATCTGGCCTTGGACGTGTATCAGCGAGGCGAGCGAGTGCGTTCGATCGATCTTCACCCGTTCGTCGCGATCCGGGTCGACGGCTACCCGGAGATCACCTTCCTCGGCTCGGGCAAGCCGACCGGCTACGCCGTGGGCGCGGATGACGCAGCGAAGGTGAAGGCGGAGCTCGCCGACGGGCTCTTCGACGGCAGGTTCGACGGCAGGATCGACGCCACCGTGGACTGGGATCGTGTCCTCGTCCCGCCGCTTGTGGGTGAGATCGCGGAGTACGGCGACTATGTCATGCTCGGCGACGGCCCCGTCGATGACCTCTCCGGCCTCGACGACCTCGACGAGGACGAGTTGGCGGACGAGCTGATCGAACGGGACTACGTCGAGTACGGGGACCACGACTTCGAAGCGTGAGCCGGCTCGCGGCACGGTCCTGCAACACCGAGGCACCCAGCGGGCCGGGCCAAGCCGTTGGGCCCCTGCGCACCAACGCGTCAGAGCCCGCTGCAAGCATGCCGCCATGCACCTCGACGACCTGCTGCGAAACGCCACCCCGGCGCCCGATCGCGAACCCGCTCTGCCCGTCCCCACGGACTGGCGCGCCGTCGAGCGGTGGCTGGGCACCCAGCTCCCCGTCGCCTATCGGCGTGTCGCGGAGGTGTGGGGGCCGGTGGAACTGGGTGGCGCCCTCGAAATCGCTGTTCCCTGCCACGGGGAGTACTTCGACTATGGCCAGTGGCTGCGCGAGTGCTCTTCGCCGGAGGCCGGGCTGCTCTTCTGGCCCGACGAGGGCGGACTACTGGCCTGGGGGCGGCTGCGCGACCACACCCTGTTCTGGGACACATCCGTCTCGGCCGACCCCGACGCGTGGACCGTCGTCTCCTGGATGCCATCGGACCGGTCCCAGCCGAACGCCGTCCACGACTTCGGCCTGACGACGGCCGAGTTCCTCGATGCCGTTACCAGTCCGGAGTACGGACACCAGAACAGCCCCCGCCCGGTGTCGGCGACCATCAGGCGTACCCGGTACCGCTCCGACGTGTCCGCATGGCCCGTCCCGGACCTGCCCGCCCGTGAGCGGCACGCGGACCGTCGTGCCGCGTTCCGCGAAGGGGCGGGGTGGGACACCCTGGTGCGCTTGGTGCCACCGCCGGAGCAGCCGCGGTTGGACGACGGCGTCACGTGGGACTCGGTCTTCACCCGCCTCGGCACCAGACTGCCGGCCGAGTACGTGACGCTGATCGAACGCTACGGACGCGGTCACTGGCGCGAGACGCTGAACTTCGTCGACCCGTTCCGCACTGACGCAGGCGGCTTGTTCTGGGAGATCCACCGGCTCACCGAACTGTGCGGGATCCTGCGCGAGGACGACCCCGACGCCCAGCTCCCGTCGCTCTGGCCCGCACCCGGCGGCTTCCTGCCGTTCGCCGTGACCGTAGGCGTCGACACGGTCGGCTGGTGGACGGTCGGCAAGCCTGACGCATGGCCGCTCGGGGTGCTGAACCGGGAACTCGACCACGAATACCCGCCCCTGCATGCCACTCTCGTCGACACCCTCCTCGCCTGGTGCCGCGGCACCTACGACGACCAAGGCTTCTGGACGCTGCACGACGACGATCCGCCCCCGACCGAGGACGAACTCTTCCACGCCGCCGAGTTCACTCCCTAAGGCGTACGTGGAGCGCCGAGCCGGGCTCGGCGCTCGCTCAACAGCCTCGGGGAGAGCTACAGAGCAGCCGCCGGGACGGGGACCGGAGATTCCGCGCGTTCGGGGGCATCGACCGGGGCAGCCGCGGCCAAGGCGGACTCGATGCGGCGGTTGGTGGTCATCGTGGACGTGACCGCGGTCATCGCCAGGAGGAGGCCCGCGGCCGTGTACAGCGGGGTGCGCACGTCGTACGTGGTGGCCAGCCAGCCGCCGAGGAAGGCACCGAAGGGGGCGGCGCACATGGAGAGCATGCGGGAGGTGGAGGCGACCCGGCCCATGAGGTGGGCGGGGACGATCGCCTGGCGAAGGGACGGGCCGATCACCATCGTGGCGCCCATGCCCGCGCCGCAGACGGCGAGCGCGAGGCCGGCGACGTACGGGTTCGGGGCGGCGGCGAGGCCCAGGATCGCGAGGCCCTCGACAGCGGCCGTGCAGGTCAGCGCGGTGCCGGTGCCGAGTGCCCGGCCAAGCCGGGAGGCGATGGCGGCACCGATCAGGCCGCCGGTGGCCTCGGCGGTGAGGAGCAGGCCGAAGCCGAAGGTGCCGATGCCGAGCCGGTCGTGGGCGAAGAGGGCGAGGACGGTCTCGACGGCGAGGAAGGCGATGTTCCCGACCGCCGGGCGCAGCGCGAGCCCGAGCAGCAGCCGGTCCCGGAACACGTACGAGGCGCCGGCCCGCGCCTGCCGCAGCAGCGACTCATGAGCCTGCGGTACGGGCTTGGACGCGGCGGGCAGCGACCGTACGAGCACCGCGGAGACCGCGAACGACACCGCGTCGGCGAGCAGCGGAACCGACCGGCCGATCGCGAGCAGGGCGCTGCCCGCGGGCGGTCCCGCGAAGCCGGACGCGGCGGTCTGGGCGCCGCGCAGGCGGGAGTTGGCGCGTTCCAGGAGCATGGGGTCGCGGCCGAGCAGGTCCGGCAGGTAGGCCGTGGCCGCGGTGTCGAAGAGGAGTGAGCCGAGGCCGAGCAGGAAGGCGACGGCCGCGAGCAGGGGAATGCCCAGCATGTCGAATGCGGCCGCTGCCGCGGGTATCGCGAGCAGCACCGCGCGCGCCGCGTCCGTGACCCACATCGTGCGCCGCCGGTCCCAGCGGTCCACCAGCGCACCGCCGAGCACCCCGAAGAGCAGCCACGGCAGGGTGCCGACTGCGGTGACGACGGCGAGCGCCATCGGATCCCGCGTCAGCGTCAACGCGAGCAGCGGCAGTGCGGCATGTGACACGCCGTCACCGAGCGAGGAGATCGTCTGGGCGGTCCAGAGCCGTCCGAACCCGGTCGGCAACGTCTTGACGTCTGACGTCACTTGGCATCCCCTCCGGCCTGCTCGCCCTTCGCCGGGTGGAACAGTGCGAACACGAGCGACGCGTCGGGCAGCGACGGGTCGGACAGCTCCCGGTACTCGTCGGCCAGTGCCTCGAGCCGCGCGCCCAGCTCGGCGAACTGCTCGTCGGTGAGCCGCAGATGCGCCATCCGTACGTGCCGCTCGCCGTCCGCCGGCGATGCCTCGAGGTCCGCCACCGCGTGCCGCATCAGGACGTCCGGCCCGCCCTCGCCCGGATCCGGCATCACGATCGACCGCGCGGCCATGGCGTAGTACCGCTCGACGACCCCCCGGACCTTCCGCGTCCGCACGACCTTCACCAGGCCGGCCCGTTCGAGCAGCCGTACGTGGTAGCTGGAACTCCCCTTCGCCAGGCCCACCCGCTCGGCGATCTGCGTGATCGTCGCGGGTTCGAAGCGGAGCACGGCCATGATCCGGTGGCGCGTGAGATTGGAGACGGCGCGTAGCTGCTCGTCGGTGGTGACGTCGAACGTATCGGGAAGATCATCCGTAGGCATGCGAGTAATGGTCAACGTTTCTTGACCATTGCGCAAGGGGTTATCCCTCGGACTTCCGCAGGAGCTCCGCCTCGGTGGCGTTCTGGACGTCGTCGACCGTGACACCGGGAGCGGTCTCGACCAGGGCCAAGCCCCTGTCCGTCACGTCCAGCACCGCCATGTCGGTGATGATCCGGTCCACGACGCCGCGGCCGGTGGCGGGCAGCGAGAGCTCCGACACGACCTTCGGGCTGCCGTCGCGCGCGACGTGTTCCATCACCACGATCAGCCGTCGCGCCCCGTGCGCGAGGTCCATCGCCCCGCCCATGCCCTTGACCATTTTGCCCGGGATCATCCAGTTGGCCAGGTCCCCCGTCGCCGAGACCTGCATCGCGCCCAGCACCGAGACGTCGATCCGGCCGCAGCGGATCATGCCGAACGAGAACGCCGAGTCGAAGTACGCCGCCCCGGGCCTCACCGTCACGGTCTCCTTGCCCGCGTTGATCAGGTCCGGGTGCTCGGCGCCCTCGTGCGGGTAGGGCCCCACCCCCAGGATCCCGTTCTCCGAGTGGAGCACCACGTGCACGCCGTCCGGCAGGTGATTGGGGATCAGCGTCGGCAGCCCGATGCCCAGGTTGACGTACTGCCCGTCACGCAGCTCCAACGCGGCGCGGGCGGCGAGTTGTTCGCGGTTCAGCGGCATGTCAGTCGCTCCTCGCCATGTCAGCGGCAGCCGGCACCGCGGTGCGGCGTTCGATCCGCTTGTCGGATGGATCCGCCGCGACGATCCGGTCCACGTAGATCCCCGGCAGGTGAACCAACTCCGGGTCGAGATCCCCCGGTTCGACGATCCGGTCGGCCTCGACCAAGGTGACCCGCGCCGCCATCGCGCACAGCGGGTTGAAGTTGCGGGCGGCCGCCGCGAAGACGCAGTTGCCGTGCCGGTCGGCTACTTCGGCCCGCACCAGCGCGAAGTCGACCTCGACGGCCTCCTCCAGGACGAACCGCCGTCCCCGGAACTCCCGTACCTCCTTCGCCGGCGAGGCGACGGCCACCGTGCCGTCCGCCGCGTACCGCCACGGCAGTCCGCCCTCCTCCACCTGCGTCCCGACCCCGGCCGGGGTGTAGAACGCGGGGATGCCCGCCCCCGCCGCGCGCAGCCGCTCCGCGAGCGTTCCCTGCGGGGTGAGTTCGACCTCCAGCTCGCCGGCCAGGTACTGCCGCGCGAACTCCTTGTTCTCCCCGACGTACGACGACGTCATCCGCGCGATCCTCCCGGCGCCCAGCAGCAGCCCGAGCCCCCAGTCGTCCAGCCCGCAGTTGTTCGAGACGACCGACAGCCCGCTCGTCCCCGCGGCCGCCAGGGCGCCGATCAACGTGGACGGGATGCCGCAGACCCCGAAGCCGCCCACGGCCAGCGCCGCTCCGTCGGGGATGTCCGCGACGGCGTCCGCGGCCGACCCCACCACCTTGTCCATGTGCAGCCTTCCGTCCGTCCATACGTGGCATGCCCGGCACCACGTCGGTGTGGTGCCGGGCGATACCACCCTGGCCGGGGCGGACGGACGGGACGATGTGTGCAAGCGCCACATCCGGCGGAACGCTAGGGTGCCGGACGCCACACGCGCCGACGAGGACCCCCAAGTCCCCCGGCAGGCTCAGCCTCCGGCCTCGGCTCCTCGCTCCGAGACCTCCAACAGTCGCAGCGCCACCTGCAGTTCGAGCCCCCGCTGCGGTTCGTTCCAGCCCGCGCCGAGCAGTGCCTCGATGCGGTCGAGGCGCTGCACGACCGTGTTCACGTGGATGTGCAGCTCGTCCTTGGCGCGGGTCAGGCTGCCGCCGGAGGCGAAGTACGCCCGGAGTGTGCGCACCAGCTCGGTGCCACGCCGCGCGTCGTACTCCAGGAGCGGCCCGAGCGCGTCGCCGACGAAGTGTCCGACATCCTGCCGGTTGCCCAAAACCACACCCAGGAAGCCGAGTTCGGAGGCACACGCCCCGTCCCCGGAACGCCCCAGCACCACCAGGGCCCGCAGGCACCGCGCCGCCTCGCCGTAGGCCTCGGCGATGCCGCGCGTCCCCGCCGCGGGCCCGGCCGCCGCAACCGTCACGGGCGAGCCGACGCGGTGTTCCAGCTGCACGGCGGCCCGCCGGGCCGCATCCCCCGGCGGGGTGCCGTCGTCCGGCAGAAGCAGCACCGTCGATCCGGCGTGCTGCGCGGTCACACCACCGCAGGCGAAGAGGAACTGCCGTGCCCGGGCGCCGAGTCGCTCCTGGCCCGCGCTCTCGGTGCCGGCGACCAGCACCAGGTGCGGCCGGTCGAGGTCGATGCCCGACCGCCGGGCACGCGCGGAGAGTGCCGCCGGGTCCCGGTCGGGGTCGGTGAGCAGGTCGGTGAGGAGTTCGCCGCGGACCCGGTTCTCGGTCTCGGCGACGGAGCGGCGCAGCAGCAGGAGCAACGCCGTTACGACGCTGGCCCGTTCGAAGACGCGCCGGTCCGGGTCGTCGAGTTCGGCGCGGTGCAGCACCAGGCTGCCGAGCGCCTCGGGCCCGGCGAGGATGGCGCAGATCCATGTGCCGTGGCGCGGCACCGCGCGGCCGAGGGCGTGGGACTCCTCGGTGGCCTGGACGAGCGCCGACCGCTCGGCCGCAGCGGGGTCCATGTCCGGTGCCGTGTCGGTGAGTTCGATGCCGTCGGTGTCGTGGATGGCGACGGGCGCGCTGAGCAGCGCCGCGACGGCGGCGGCCACCTCGGGCAGGTCGCCGCCGCGCAGTACGAGGTCGGTGAGCTTGTCGTGGGCCTCCTCGGCCCGCTGCACGGCCGCCGCGTGGGCCTGGATGACGGTGTTGGCCTCGGCGAGTTCGGCGAGGGCCGCGCGCGTGTCGGCCATGGCGCGGGCGGTGTCGATGGCGATGGCGGCGTGGGTGGCGAGCGAGCTCATCAGCGCGACCTCGTCGCTGCTGAACGCGCGCGGGCTGCGGTCGGCGGCCATCAGCACCCCGACGACCTTGCCGCCGTCGCCGCGCGTCGACCCGAGCAGCAGCGGTACGCCCAGGATGGCCACGAGCCCCTCGTCGAGCACGCCCGCGTCGATCTCGTCGACGTGCCTGAAGCGGGTGTCGGTGCGGTAGTCGGGCGTCGCGTACGGGCGGGCGGTCTGCGCGACGAGGCCGCCGAGGCCGACCCCGAGGCCGAGGCGCAGCCCCTGGAAGATCGGCGAGATCGACCCCTCGGTGACCCGCATGTAGGTGTCACCGGCCTCTTCGTCCGGGAGGGTGAGGTAGGCGGTGTCGGTGCCGAGCAGCATCCGGGCGCGCCGGACGATCGACCGCAGCACGGAGTCGAGGTCGCGCAGCGCGGCGAGGTCGCCGGCGGTGTCGAACAGCGCGGTCAGCTCGCGTTCGCGGCGGCGGTGCTGGCGCAGCGTGCCGCGGATGCGCAGCGCGTCGGCCGTGGCGCTGTCGAGTTCCGCGAGCGCCTCGGGCCCGGCTCCGGCGGCGCGGGCCTGGGCGGCGAGGGCGCGGAAGTCGTCGGCGGGGGCGTCCTCGGCGAGGAGTTCGAGGAGCCGGTGCATGAACCGCGCGGTGGGCCCGGGCGGCCCGGGGTGCTGCTGCGCCATGGTGTCCTGTCCGTCCGCCGGGCCGACGAGGGCCAAGGAGGGAGATGCGTGCGCGCCACCGTACGGTCCCCCTGCGTGGACGCGACATGGTGCCACGGCACATTCCTTGGCGTCAGCACATGGCGACGACCCCCACAAGTGGTCAGTGCGCCGTCCACCCGCCGTCCAGCGACAGCGAGGTGCCCGTGACGTAGCCCGCCTCCGCCCGGCACAGGTACAGCACCGCCGCCGCGACCTCCTCGGGCTCGATGAGCCGCTTGATCGCGGGGCGCTCCAGCATGATCTCCCGCACCACCTCGTCGCCGGAGATGCCGTGCGCGGCGGCCTGGGCGGCGATCTGGTTCTCGACGAGCGGGGTGCGGACGTAGCCGGGGCTCACGCAGTTGCTGGTGACGCCGTACGGCGCGCCTTCGAGCGCGGCGACCTTGCTGAGCCCCTCCAGCGCGTGCTTGGCCGCGACGTACGCCGACTTGAACGCGCTCGCGCGCAGCCCGTGCACCGAGGAGATGTTGACGACGCGGCCCCAACGCTGCACGTACATGTGCGGCAGCACGCGGCGCACGATGCGGAACGGCGCCTCGACCATGACCTTCTGGATGAGCGTGAACCGCTCGGCGGGGAACTCGTGGATGGGCGCGACGTGTTGCAGCCCGGCGTTGTTGACGACGATGTCGACGCGCTCGGGCAGCGTCTCGACGGCGTCCGGGTCGGCGAGGTCGACGGCGTGCGCGGTGCCGCCGATCGCGTGGGCGACGGCCTTGGCCTCCTCGGCGGCGATGTCGACGACGTGGACGTGCGCGCCCGCCGCGGCGAGGGCGACGGCGCACGCCCGCCCGATCCCGCTCGCCGCCCCGGTCACCAGCGCGACGCGTCCGGTGAGGAACCGGTCGGTCGTGTGGGTGGGCGAACCGTCGTCTGTGATCGCGCTGGATTCCATGGCCACACCGTAGGAATCGCGCCGCGCCGGGCACACGGGGCGCGGCACCACAGTTGCGCGCCGGACGGTGGTCGGTGGAACCATGCCCGGACCCGCTCGCGAATCGCAAGCGGAGGCGGAAGCGGAGGCGAAGGCGAAGGCAGAGGAAGAGGCGGAAACAACGAAGGCAAGGAGCGACTTGCACTCCTTGCCACTCTCAACTTATAGCGCACAGGGGGCCTTGCGGCAAGGCCCCGGTGGTGCCGCACAATCGTCGACCTGAAGCCAAAAGCGACCGAAACAGGGGATCTGTACCTTGCGAGTGCTTTCGTCCGATGTGTTCGACCTGCCCGCCCGACTCTCCGCCAAGGCCGACCCCGCGCTGACCGCCGGCGACGAGCGGCACTTCGCGGCCCTCGCGGACGCCGTCGCGCAGCAGGTCGCCGAGCTGTCCGACCGCCTCGACCAGGCGCGTAAGGCTCCCGGCGGCGCGGGCCGGGAGGCGATGGACCGCGACGCCGAGGTCTACCGGCTCACCAGCCGCCTGCGCGCGCTGCGCCGCTTCGGCCTGGACCTGTGCCTGGGCCACATGGTCGGCGCGGACGGCGGCGAGCCGGTCTACATCGGACGCCTCGGCATCACCGACAGCGCCGGCCGCCGCCTGCTGCACGACTGGCGCTCCCCCGCCGCCGAGCCGTTCTTCGCCGCCACCCACGGCGACCCGATGGGCCTGGCCACCCGCCGCCGGTACCGGTGGACGCGCGGCCGCGTCACCGACTACTGGGACGAGGTGTTCACGCCGGACCAGCTCGACGCGGGCCGCGCCGCGCTCGACGACCAGTCCGCGTTCATCGCGAGCCTCGGCGCCGACCGCTCGCCGCGCATGCGGGACGTCCTCGCCACCATCCAGGCCGACCAGGACGCGATCATCCGGGCGGGCTCGCGCGGCGCGCTGGTCGTCGACGGCGGCCCCGGCACGGGCAAGACGGTCGTCGCGCTGCACCGCGCCGCGTACCTGCTCTACTCCGACCCGCGCCTGGGGCAGCACCGCCGCGGCGGCGTGCTGTTCGTCGGCCCGCACCAGCCGTACCTGGCCTATGTATCCGACGTACTGCCCAGCCTCGGCGAGGAGGGCGTCCAGACGTGCACCGTCCGGGACCTCGTCCCCGAGGGGGCGGGTGCCGGGGTCGAGGCCGACCCCGAGGCGGCGCGCCTGAAGGCGTCCGCGGACATGGTGAAGGCCGTCGAGAAGGCCGTGCGCTTCTACGAGGAGCCGCCCACCGAGGGCATGGAGGTCACCACCGACTGGTGCGACACCTGGCTGAGCGCCGACGACTGGGCCGAAGCGTTCGGCGCCGTTGAGCCGGGCACGCCGCACAACGACGCGCGCGAGCGGATCTGGGAGGAGCTCGTCACGATCCTCACCGACAAGTACGAGGGCGACGCGTCCCCCGATCTGTTCCGCCGGGCACTCGAGCACAACGACGAGCTGACCGGCGCCCTCAACCGGGCGTGGCCGCTGCTCGACCCGGCCGACCTCGTCGGCGACCTGTGGACGGTGCCGGCCTACCTGCGCATGTGCGCGCCGTGGCTCACCCCCGACGAGGCGAAGCGGCTGCGGCGCGTGGACGGCCAGGCCTGGACGCTCTCCGACCTGCCGATCCTGGACGCCGCCCGGCAGCGCCTCGGCGACCCCAAGGCCGTGCTGCGCAGGCGCCGCCGCGAAGCCGCCGTCGCCGCCGAGCGCGAGCGCATGGCCGGCGTCATCGACAACATCCTCGCCGCCGACCTGGACGGCGAGGGCGCGGTGAGGATGCTGCACGGGCAGGACCTCAAGGACAGCCTGGTCGACGAGGGAGCGCTGCCCGGCGGCGAAGCGGACCCGCTGGACGGTCCGTTCGTGCACATCGTGGTGGACGAGGCGCAGGAACTGACCGACGCGGAATGGCAGATGCTGCTGCTGCGCTGCCCGTCGCGCAGTTTCACCGTCGTGGGCGACCGGGCGCAGGCCCGGCACGGCTTCGCGGAGTCGTGGCGGGAGCGGCTGGAGCGCATCGGCCTCGACCGGGTCACGCTCGCCTCCCTGTCCGTCAACTACCGGACGCCGGAAGAGGTCATGGCCGAGGCCGAGCCGGTGATCCGGGCCGCGCTGCCGGACGCGAACGTGCCGACATCCGTGCGGACTTCGGGCATCCCGGTGGTCCACGGCGCGGCGGCCGACCGGGACGCGGTCCTGGAGGCGTGGCTGGCCGAGCACGCCGAGGGCACGGCCTGCGTGATCGGCGACCCGTCGTTCGAGGAGACCTCCCGGGTGCGCTCGCTGACGCCTGAGCTGGCGAAGGGGCTGGAGTTCGACCTGGTCGTCCTCGTCGACCCGGACGCGTTCGGCGGCGGGATCGAGGGCGCTGTCGACCGCTACGTCGCGATGACGCGCGCCACGCGGCAGCTGGTCGTCCTGACCGGACCGGCAGCCGCTTAGCGGGTCACCACGTGCGGATGTCGGAGTCGTCGACCTCGTCGCCCCAGGCGACGGTGCGGCTGGACGGCGGCTCCGTCCCGCGCTCGACCCAGTCCTCGAGGGCGGCGAACACGGCCTTGTAGGCGGGCAGGAGCGGGCGCAGCCGGCCGGGGAACAGGTCGCAGAAGCCGTCCACGTGGTTGCCGCCTTCGATGCGGTACTGGCGGTGCAGGTGGCCGCGTCCCGCGGCGGCGACGAGTTCGGCGTACGCGTCGGAGTGCAGTTGGATCGGCAGCAGCGCGTCGAGGGTGCCGTGAAAGGACAGCAGCGGCTTCCCGATCGCGCCGGTCAGCTGGACGCGGGCGACGGCGTCGTGGACCGCGGCCGGGCGGCTCGCGTAGTCGTAGGCGGCGTCGCTGCCGGGCTGCCCGGGGCCGGCGAACGGGACACCGGTGCTCGGCAGGCCGGGGCCGGGATGGTCCGGGTCGAAGACGGCGCGGTAGGTGCGCTGCGTCAGGTCCCAGTACGCCTGGTGGTGGACCTCCCAGAGGAACTCCGAGCCGGGCGGGAGGCCCGCCTCGATCAGGCGGGCGTGTGCCTCGGTGTCGCCGCCGTCCCGGTAGCGCGGATAGTCGGCGAGCACCGCCGGCAGGTAGGAGAACAGGTTGGGGCCCTGGGCGCGCCACAGCGGGCCCTCCCAGTCCACGCCGCCGTCGTACAGCTCGGGGTGGCGTTCGAGCTGGACGCGGGCCAGGTAGCCGCCGTTCGAGATGCCGACCACGTACGTGCGCTCGGGCGCGCTTCCGTAGTGCCGCTCGACGGCGACCCGTGCTGCGACGGCCAGTTCGCGCAGCCGCCGGGTCCAGTCGACGAGGGCGTCGCCGGGGTGGTCGCCCGCTGTGTGGAAGTCGAGGCCGGAGTTGCCCTTGTCGGTCGCCGCATAGGCGTAGCCGGCGGCGAGGGCGTCGTCGGCGATGAGCCGGTCGGTGGCGTACTGCCGCCGGATCCCGGGCGCGGCGGTGACCAGCAGCTTGCCGTTCCACGTGTCGGGCAGGCGCAGCACGAACTGGGCGTCGTGGTCCCAGCCGTGGTGCGTGTTGAGCTTGCCCGCGGCCGGGAAGTACCCGTCGACCTGGATTCCGGGCACCGGGCCGCGAGGCGGCGGCGTGTCGGCGGCGTGCAGGTGCTCCCAGTCCTCGCGCACGGTGTGGCCGCTCGCCAGGGTGCCGGCGGTGGTCAGGTCGTCCAGCCGTACGGCCTGCTGGTGCTCGGCCCCAGGCATGTCGGCCATCGCCGGCTCCTTTCGCGGGAAGGTGGTGCATACAACGACGCGGAGGTATCCGGACGACGCTACGGCGCCGGCGCGCGCCCGGTCCATGGTGCCGGTCGCCACGCGTCCCGCCCTCGGCATGGCGATCGAGGCCACTGCTCCGAACGGATGTCCGTGGCGGCGGGTCGCGGCGGGTGGGGTGCCCCGCCCCGCGACGGCCGGGACACTGGACGGACACCGGCCGAGCGTCGCGGGAGGCCCCATGTCCGACACGCACGCGGGGAACACGAGCCGGCGGACGGGGCGCCAGGCCGTCGTCATCGTGCACGGCATGGGCGAGCAGCGCCCCCTCGACGCGCTGACCGGCTTCATCAACGCGGGCCTGCCGCCGGACGACGGGAACCACCGGCTGTACTACTCCCGCCCAGACATCGTCGGCGGCGGCTACGACTCACGGCGCTTCCTCGCCCCCGCCACCGCCGACCGCCCGCAGACGGAGTTCTTCGAGTACCACTGGGCGCACCTCATGCAGGGCAACCGGCTGCGCGACATGCGGTCGATCACGCGCCGCCTCCTGCTGCGGCCGCCGTGGCGCGTGCCGGCCGGGCTGCGCCTCGCGTGGCTGCTGATCTGGCTGCTGGGTATCGCGCTCGCGTGCATCATCGCGATCGGGCCGATCCACGACGAGCTGCTGCAGACGTGGGAGGACGCGTACGCGTGGCTGCTCGGGCTGGCCGGCGGCGCCCTGCTCATCCTCGTGCTGGCGTTCCTGCTTGGCCACATCGGCATGTTCATCCCGGGCATCCTCACCAACAGCTTCGCCGACGTCGTGCGCTACCTCGACACCACGCCGCGGTCGTACGAGGTGCGCCGGCAGATCCGCAAGGGCTTCGTCGACCTGCTGGAGAACCTGCACACGTCGCGGTACGGCGGCAACCCGCGCTACCAGCGGATCGTCATCGTGGCCCACAGCCTCGGCGCGTACATCGCGTACGACGGCATCAGTTACCTGTGGAGCACCATGAACACCCGTGCCCGCCAAGGGGCTTCGGGGGCGCCGGACGGGCTGCGCGGACTGGAGGCGGCGGCCAGGTGGCTGGACGAGGACTCGGAGGAGGCCCGGCAGACGTACCGCAGGGCGCAGTACCGGCTGTGGACCGGGCTTCGGGCCCAGGGCAACCCGTGGCTGATCACGGACTTCGTGAGCGTCGGAACGCCGATGTACTTCGCGGACGTGCTCGCCGAGCGCACCCCGAAGCGGTTCGCGACCCGGGTCCGCAGGCGCGAACTGCCCACCTGTCCGCCGCAGAACGAGGAACGGGCCGGCGACACCGCGCCGCCGCACTACTCGTACTCCTGGCGGGGTCGTGAAGTTCTGTACGGGGCGGCCCCGTTCGCGGTCGTGCGGTGGTCGAACCTGTGGTTCCCCTCGGCGCCGCGCTGGTTCGGGGCCACCGGCGACTGGTTCGGCGGGCCGCTCCGGCCGTTGTTCGGCGACGGCGTGCACGACGTGCGGGTGACCGGCAACAGACCGAAGCGCTGGATCCCGGCGTTCGCGCACGGCTGGTACTTCAAGTTCCCGGACGACCACCACCCCGACTCCATCACCGCACACCTGAAGACGGCACTCGACCTGGGCGACACCCACGCGCACGACCCGTGGCTGCGCCCCACACGGGACCAGATCGACACCGCCCGGCACCTGTTGCACGAGGCCGGCTTCTCCTGCCGCCGCATGACGCGCAAGCACGTCGACCTGACGGACCCGAGGGAGCCGGTGCCGCGCCAGTCGGTCCGGGACTGGCTTTCGTCCATGACGCGCTCTCAACTCGCGTGCCTGATCGAAGACTTGAACTGGCGCGTGAAGCGGAAGAAGGTCGGGACGCTGCTGGACCCGGAGGAGTAGCGCCCTCCACCCGATTCCGCCGAGCGTCACGCCCCGGTCCGGCGGCACCATCGCGCGCTGGACCCCAGAGTGGCCGTCACCGCCGCGCCGGCCGCCAACGTGGCCGTCGGAAGGGCGACCCCCAGGATGAGGAAGCCGGGTGGCGTGTCCAACGTCAGCTTCGCGCCTCCTCCGAAGGCGAAGTACTGC
The DNA here is from genome assembly GCF_029953285.1 of Yinghuangia seranimata. Lineage (GTDB taxonomy): Bacteria > Actinomycetota > Actinomycetes > Streptomycetales > Streptomycetaceae > Yinghuangia > Yinghuangia seranimata. The sequence continues at coordinate 188,016 of NZ_JASAOI010000007.1, forward strand.
ACGATCAGGCTGCCGCTGTGGAACGCCGCCAGGCTCGCGGTCGCCACCAGCATCCGGCGTCCTCGTTCGCTGCGCTGGGACAGGCGCCACGCGCCGATCGCGACCAGAACCGCCTCGGCGACGGCCACGACCAGGTTGACCGAGATCACGCCCTTGGGTGCCCCTCGCTCGTCGAGCAGACCGAAGAACTTGACCACCAGATAGAGGATTCCGGGCACGCACAACCCCGCGAGGGTGACCGCAGTCTTCGCGCTGCGCCCGCCGTCCCGGTCCGGAGCCGTCCAGTTCGGCGTGTAGGGGCCGGGCGGCTGCGCCCACCCGTTCACCGGCGGCTGGGGCGGTCGGGGAGGCGGAACGTCGTAGCCGGGTCCGACCGTGGTGCCCCCGCGCGGTGTGGGCGGCGGGGCGTTCCGCCACGTCGGGACCGCGGCCTCGGGCACGGCCGACGCAGGTACGGCAGAGGCAGGCGTGTGTTCGAGCTTCCGCAGCGCGACGGCGAGTTCGGCGGCGCTGCCGTACCGCCGGTCGGGGTCCTTCTGCAGCAGCCTCAACACCAGTTCGTCCCACGCGGCCGGTACGCCGGGAGCCACCGAGCCGGGGGCGGGCGGCGGTTCGGTGAGATGGGCCGTCAGAAACCCGACCGTGTCCGGGGCCTGGAACGGCAGGCGGCCGGTGATCAGCTCGAACAGCAGGCAGCCGAGCGCGTACAGGTCACTGCGCGCCTCGGCGAACCCGCGTGCCTGCTCCGGCGCCATGTACGACGGCGTGCCCACGATGAAGCCGGTCTGGGTGAGGCGCTCGGAGGTCGCACCGGGATCGGCCGCACGCGCGATCCCGAAGTCGAGGACCTTCACCATGCCGGACGGCGTGACGATGACGTTGGACGGCTTGATGTCCCGGTGCATCACCCCGGCCTCGTGCGCGTCGGCCAGCGCGTCGCAGATCTGCGCGCCCCACCAGGCCGCCTCCGGGAGCGTGACGCCGCGGCGCCGCACGATGACGTCGAGACCCTCGCCCCGGACCAGTTCCATGACCAGGAAGGGCGCGTTGCCGTCGTCGGAACCGGTCTCGCCGAGGTCGTGGACGGTCACGATGTTCGGATGCTGCAGCCGGGCCGTGAGCCGCGCCTCGCGCAGGAACCTGCCCCGCGACTCGGCGCCGCGGCTCCCGCCGCCGGCGAGCAGCGAGATCACCTTGACCGCGACGCTCCGGTCCAGCGACTCGTCCCGCGCCTCCCACACCTCCCCCATGCCGCCCTCGCCGAGCTGCCGGACCAGGCGGTAGCGGCCTCCCAGAACTTCGCCCTGCACTCCTGCGCCTCCCCGTGGTGAACTGCGGTGCGACGACGCGGGCGCACGCCCCCGGCATCCGGCCGGAGCGTAGCAACGCGCCATGGACGACGGGGGAAACGATGGAACTCATCTGCGGGCACGACGAACCTCCCTACGGCTCGCCGCTCTGCGCGCACATCACGGCGAAGTGGACGGAGTCGAAGACGGCACTCGACTACTTCACCCGGTACACCGGCGTGGGGGTGACGACCGAACGCGTCTGCGAGCAGTGCCGGGACCTGCTCGCCGAGGGCGGGACGGTCACCACGGACCGTATGTGCGAGGACTGCTTCCGCGAGGTCGAAGGCTGCGTTCTGCAGGGCGCGTTGGGGGCGCCGGAGGTGCGGGAGCGTATTACGGAGATCGACTCCAGCTCGTCGAGTTCGACGGCATCCGCCTCATACGCTGGCGGACCGAGCAGGGCCCGCGGGCGGCGGTGTCGGACCAGTAGCGGCTACGGGGTCACCCAACCTTCGCCCGCAGTTCGGCGTTCTGCCGTTCGAGGTCGGTGACGCGCTGCTGGAGGCTGCGGATCGTGTGCTCGACGACGTCGCGCGGGAACAGCTGCGGGATGTGCTGGCGGCAGTTCCAGTCGTACGCCTCGACGTCGATGAGCAGCGCCCGTTCGACCTTCGCGGGGTAGCCGGCGGGCGTGAGCGCGGCGATCAGGTCCGGGTCGTCCGCGGCCTCGACGGCGCGGGCGCGGCCGAAGACCTTCATGCGGGTCCGGGTCGTGTAGTCCATGAGGAACAGCGAGACGCGGTCGTCGTGGTCGAGGTTGCCGCGGCTGATGTACTGCCGGTTGCCGCGGAAGTCGGCGAAGCCGAGCGTGTGCGCGTCGAGGACGTGGAGGAACCCGGGCGGCCCGCCGCGGTGCTGGATGTACGGCCAGCCGCTCTCGCCGACGGTGGACATGTAGAAGCTGTCCCGGTCGGCGATGAAGGCGGCCTCGTCGGGCCCGATGAGGTCGGCGACGGGCGGGGCGGCGTCGGCCATGCGCGCGTACGAGTCGCGGCTGCCGTGCCGTTCCTGGTGCCGCTGGACGTCGGGGGTGAAAGCGATCTGCGCGTAGCGGCTGGTCACGGCGTTCCTCCGAGAGCCGGCAGTTAATGTCTGATGCAGAGAATAACCGTTACATCGATCGATGCATTCCCGTGCCGCGTCGCCATTTCAGAACGGCACGAAGCCGTCCGCCAGGTCGAGCTCGAACGGCCCACCCGGCACGGCCGGGTCCCAGCCCCGGCCGAGCGCGAGCCGGACCGCCCGGGCGACGTCCGCAGGCGTGACGGCGTGCGCCGGCCGGCCGACGAAGTTGCCCGCGTGGGCGTGGGCCGTCGTGACGACGAGGACGCGCCCGGGATCCTCGGCGCGTTCGACCACATAGGCGCACGGCCGCCACGCCATGCCGCGCACGTACGTCGGCCGGCCCCGCAGCATCCAGCGGTACGCGGTGCCGTCGACGACGATCCGCCGTGTGCTCTTGCGCGCCAAGGTCACGTGTCCCCCATTCCGTCCACCCCTGACCTGCCGTCCCACGGCCGCCCGCCGGGCATCGCCGCGTCCGCCGACGGGTAGCGTCGGAGGCATCGCCCACCGTACGCAGGAGACCGCCGTGCCGCCGACACCCCGTGCGCTGTTCGTCGGGTTGTGCACGCTCGACGTCATCCAGTCCGTCGACCGCGCGCCCGGCCCGAACGAGAAGGTCGTCGCGCTGCGCCAGACCGTCGCGGCGGGCGGCCCGGCCGCGAACGCCGCCGCCACCTGCGCGGCGCTCAATGGGCAGGCGACCCTCGTCACGGCCCTCGGCCGGCACCCGCTCGCCGCCGGTGCCCGAGCCGACCTCGCCGGGCTCGGCGTCCGCATCATCGACACCGACCCGACCCGCGACGACCCGCCGGCGATCTCCTCGGTGCTAGTGGACGCGGCCAGCGGCGACCGCGCCGTCGTCTCCACCAACGCCTCGGGCGCCGAACCCGAGGTCCCGGAAGCCCTTCCCGACGAGATCGCCGCAGCGCGCGTCCTCCTCGTGGACGGCCACCACATGGACCTCGCCCACGCCGCCGCCACCGAGGCCCGAAACGCAAGCCGCCTCGTGCTCTTCGACGGCGGCAGCTGGAAGGACGGCACGGAGGAACTGCTCTCCCACGTCGATGTCGCGGTCTGCTCGGCGGACTTCCGTCCACCGGGCGCGGCCTCGACCGACGAGGTCCTCGCGTTCCTCCTCGCCCGGGGCGTCGCCTTCGCCGCCGTCAGCCGAGGCCCGCTGCCCATCCGCTGGCGCACCCGCACCACCCACGGCGACCTGCCGGTCGCCGCCGCCCGCGTCGTCGACACCGTCGGCGCCGGCGACGTCCTCCACGGCGCCCTCGCCTACGCCCTCGCCGCCCGCCCCGAACACCCCTTGACCGACGACGAGTTCACCGCCGCCCTGAGCTTCGCCTCCACGACAGCGAGCCGCTCCTGCACGGCCTTCGGCACCCGCGAGTGGATGACCATCGAGCACGTGTGAGACCGCGTCAGACAGTAGGTCAGCCTGTCAGGCCGTCGAGCCAGGGCCACCAGCCGCCTGTTGTGACGAGGTCGGCGAGCATGTCGTAGCCGGCCGGGTCGCAGTGGGCGCCGTCGCCGTAGCGGGTGATGCTGGACCACCATTCGGGGCGTTCGTCGAGGGCGTGGAAGACGGGGATGAACGGGGCGCCCTGGGCGGCGCATTCAGCGGCGTAGGCGTCGGTCAGGGTGCCGATGTCGTCGCGGCCGCCGTCGTGCGGGATCGGTGCGGGGCCGACCACGAGGGTGGGCCAGCCCGCGTCGCGGGCGTCGGTCAGGACGGTGCGGAGGTTGGCGACGCTGTCCGCGAGGCCGACGCGGGGGCGGCCGTTCTCGTGGGTCGTGTCGTTGACGCCGAACGAGAACACCACGCCGTGCGCGTCGCCGCCGGTCGTGAGACGGGGCGCGGCCTCGGCGTACCAGCGGGCGGCGATGTCGGCGGAGGTCTCGCGGCGCACCCCGAGGTTGTACGCGACCAGGTCGTAGCCCTTGCGTCGAGCCTCGCCCGCGACACGTCCGGCCCAGCCGCCGCGGTCGACGTCTCCGACGCCTTGCGTGAACGAGTCTCCGACGAAGCAGATACGCAGATCGGGCGTGCTCATGAGGGTGTCCGTCCCGCTTTCCGGCCCGGTCCAGGTTGCCGACGGCCCGGCGCCGCTCGTCCGATGGTGATGTTGATGTCGGTGCCAGACGCTAGCGGGGGGCGAGGGTCCGCGGCTCGCGATTTATACCCCCGGGTCCAGGTCGTCGCCCCATCCATGCACAACCTTTGGCCGCGCATGGATGGCGGACACGACGCGCCGGTGCAGGCGGTCCGCAGATCGGCCTCGGTCGGCCCGCGTCTATCAGCGGGTTGCTCGGGTGGGGCTCGCCGACAGGTTCGGGGAGCCGGGGGTCCACGGCGGGGGGCCGCCGGAGAAGTCGGCCGGGTCGGGCTCGGGGACCGTCTCGCCCGGTGCGGGCGACCTCGGGACGCCGGCGGTCGCTCGCGTGATGACCGAGCCGTCGGCGGCGTAGACCGTCACGGTGGACACAGTGGCGAAACGGTAGTGCTCCCGGTCGGCCGATTTTGACGGCGGTACATAGAAGACGGACCATCCAGGCGTGCCCGGCAGGGTGACGACCGAAGCGACGTAGATGCGGCCGTCCAGGTCGATGACGGCGCCAGCGGCGGGCGTGTGGCCGAGGTAGACGACGCCGCCCAGCAGCAGGAGTCCATCGACGTCGGGCCGTTCCATCACGTAGGCCGAGATGGCGGGACGGTCGACGCTCTCGGCGGGACGGTGCTTCGACGGGCGCATGTCAACCACGGTGGTGGCCCCGGTCGGCCGCTTGATGTCGGCGCGGTCCGCGTACATCGTGAACACGTAGCCCGCCCCGACCTCGAAGTGCTCGCCGGGCTGCAGCACGCGCACCGGCGCGAACGACGGTGCGGCCGTCGGCACCCGTGGCACCGCCACGGTCGCCGCGGGACGGGTGTGGGAGGGCGTGAGGCCGGGCACCGCCGCCACCACGCCCACGACCCCGGCCAGCACCGACACGGCGGTGCCGGTCCACACGCGGCGCCTGCGTACGCGCAGGGCACGGCCTCGGGCGACCACCCGTTCCACCGGCGGGGGCGTCGTGTCGCGATGGGCGTCGACCCCGTTCAGGGCGCCGCGCAGCAGTTCCTCGTCCGTCAGGGTCATGTCGTCACCGTCTTCGGAGTGCTCGGGTTTATGGGCCGGGCCGGCTCACGCAGGGCGGCCAAGGTGCCATCCGCCCGCAACGTGGCGATGGCGCGGGCGCTCTGGCTGCGCACGGTCGACGCCGTGGTGCCCAGCACCGCCGCCGCCTGCGCGGGGCTCATGTCCTCGAAGAAGCAGAGCACCAGGACCGTCCGCTGGCGGCGCGGCAGACGGGTGAGCGCGCCGACCAGCGCGTCCCGGGCGTCGACCTGCCCGGTGGCGTCGTCGTGCACAGGTTCGGGCACGCGCGGGGACAGCAGTTCGCGCAGCCTCGTGCGGCGCAGGCGTGTCGCGTGTGTGTTGACGAGGATGCGCCACACGTACGCGTCGATCTGGTCGCTCTTCTCGACCTTGTCCCATTTGACGTACGCGCGGCTGAGCGCGGCCTGCACCAGGTCCTCAGCGTCGTGGTGGTTGCCCGTCAGCAACCTCGCCGCCCTCAGCAGCCGCGGCCAGCGACTCGCCATGAAGGCCCGGAAATCCTCGTCCGTGTTCTTGGGGCCGGTGGTCATCGCAACGCCGCCTCTGGCCGCGCTGCGGTGCATCTGATCGGTCTCATGCCGTCCCCCGTGGCGTGTTCGCGTTTGGGCTACCTGTCCGTACGACGCCCGGAGAGCACCAAAGTGCTGCTCGCGTCCGCGGTCGGCAGCGGTCTCACCCACAGCTCGCGGCCTTGACACAGCGTCAGATGTTGCGGAGCAGGAGCGTTTCCTCAACGCAGCCCCGACGCCGTCAACGTCAATCTTGACGGCTTCCTAACGCCGGGTGGTCCGGAGGCCTTCGCGGCGCGACCTAGTCTGCTTTCGCCCCCTTCGGATCTTCGGCGTCGCACGCGGCGGCGGAGGTCCGGCGGAGCGCCGGGCTCCGGCCCGACACAGCGGCTCTGGCGGCGGCACGAACCCTCACCCCCGACAGGAGACCGCACCACCATGGCTGCGCCCGTGAAACCGTCGCGCCTGCGCGCGTGGCTGCTGGAAGACCAGGCCGAGATAAGCAAGCACCACACGCCTCGCGCCGAACCGGCCAGGCTCGCCGACCGGGCGAAGCAGCAGGCCGAACCGGCCCAGCCTCCCGCCGAGGAGGCCGCGGACCACGGTGACGAGGCCCGCCCCTGGTGGCGGGTGATGTGCCTCACCGGCCTCGACTACTTCTCCACGCTCGGCTACCAGCCGGGGATCGCCGCGCTCGCCGCCGGTCTCCTCTCGCCGCTCGCCACGATCGTCCTCGTCGCCCTCACCCTCTTCGGCGCGCTCCCGGTCTACCGCCGGGTGGCGGAGGAGAGCCCCCACGGCGAGGGCTCGATCGCGATGCTCGAGCGGCTGCTGTCGTTCTGGAAGGGCAAGCTGTTCGTCCTGACCCTGCTCGGGTTCGCCGCGACGGACTTCCTGATCACCATCACCCTCTCCGCCGCCGACGCGACCGCGCACATGGTGGAGAACCCGCATCTGACCAGCACGCTCAGCGGCCACGAGGTGCTCATCACGCTGCTGCTGGTCGCACTGCTGGGGGCGGTGTTCCTCAAGGGCTTCGGCGAGGCCATCGGCCTGGCCGTCGTGCTGGTGTTCTCGTACCTCGTCCTAAACGCGGTCGTCGTCGCGAACGGCCTGTGGCACGTCTTCCAGAACCCGCAGCTGGTCACCGACTGGCGGCACGCGCTGGTGGCCGAGCGCGGCAGCATATGGACGATGATCGCCGTGTCGCTGGTGGTCTTCCCCAAGCTGGCGCTCGGCCTGTCCGGCTTCGAGACGGGCGTCGCGGTCATGCCGCACGTCAAGGGCGACCCGGGCGACGACCCGCGCCGACCCGCCGGGCGGATCCGCGAGACGAAGAAGCTGCTGACCACGGCCGCCGTGATCATGAGCGTGTTCCTGATCACCAGCAGCTTCATTACCACCGTGCTGATCCCCAAGGACGAGTTCAAGACCGGCGGCGAGGCCAACGGCCGCGCGCTGGCCTTCCTCGCGCACGAGAACCTCGGCTCCGGCTTCGGCACGGTCTACGACGTCTCCACGATCCTGATCCTGTGGTTCGCCGGCGCCTCCGCCATGGCCGGCCTGCTCAACCTCATGCCGCGCTACCTGCCCCGGTACGGCATGGCCCCGCAGTGGGCCCGGGCCGTCCGTCCCATGGTCATCGTGTTCATCCTCGTCGCGTTCCTGGTGACCTGGCTGTTCAACGCCGACGTCGACGCGCAGGGCGGCGCCTACGCCACCGGCGTCCTGGTACTGATCTCTTCCGCGGCGATCGCCGTGACGATCGCCGCCCACCGCGCGCGGCAGCGCGGCTGGACGATCGGCTTCGGCGTGATCTCCGCGGTGTTCCTCTACACGACCGCGATCAACGTCATCGAGCGCCCGGACGGCGTCAAGATCGGCGCGTGCTTCATCGCGGGGATCATGGCGCTGTCGCTGCTGTCCCGCCTCGTCCGCGCGTTCGAGCTGCGCGTGACGGACATGGAGCTGGACGACATGGCCCAGCGCTTCGTCCGCGACACCGCCAACCGCACGATCCGCTTCATCGCCAACGACCCGGGCACCCGGGACGAGGCCGAGTACCGCGACAAGGCCGAGCAGATCCGCGCCGACAACCACATCCCCCCGGGCGACGACATCGTGTTCGTCGAGGTCACCGTCCTCGACCCGTCGGAGTTCGAGGCCGGCATGCGGGTCAAGGGCGAGGTCCTGCACAACCGCTACCGGGTGCTGACGCTGGAGAGCTCGTCCGTCCCGAACGCCCTGGCCGCGCTGCTGCTGCACGTCCGCGACGCTTCAGGGCAGCTGCCGCACATGTACTTCGAGTGGACCGAGGGCAACCCGATCGCCAACTTCCTCCGGTTCTTCCTGTTCGGCCACGGCGAGGTCGCACCGGTCACCCGCGAGGTCATCCGCGAGGCCGAGCCGGACCGGTCCCGGCGGCCGCACGTTCACGTCGGCTGACGGGCCCCGTCCCGCGCCTGTGTGGCGAAGGCGAGCGCCACGGTCACCTGGGCCGCCGTCCGGACGACGGGGTCGGTGATGTCCTCGGCGGCCTGCCCGGCGGCGTCCGGGGCGGTCTCGGCAAGGTCCGCGACGACCTCGACGAGCAGCGGGTCCCGGTCCCGTCCGGGGAGTTCGGCGATGAGCTGGCGCGCGAGGGGCAGGTCGGTGCCGGCCAGCTCCCGGAGCGGAGCCCACGACTGGTCGACGTAGTTCCCGACCTCAGGGGGGCGCCGCACGATCTGCCACGCGTCGCGCACCAGGTCGCGAGCCCTGCCGACGTAGTCCGCGGCCACGGTCGCGGCCGCCTGCACAAGCGCCTTGGCCATGGTCAGGCGCTGCATGTCGCTCAGCGCCTTCCTGCCCGTCTGGGCCCGCTTCACCAACTGCTCGCACGCGTCGGGATCGATGGCCGCGATGTGTTCGGCCGCTTGCACCAGGGTCCAGGTCGTCGCGCCGTCGCGGATGTGCGCGAGCGTCTGCTGGGCGGCCATCCGCCCCAGGTCCGAGTCGATGGGGAACGCGGCGCGCGCGAGCTCGCCGAGCGTGTCTGGGTTGTCGAGCCCGGCGTCGGGCACCGTCGCCCACGCGGCCTCGGCCCAGTGCCGGGCCTGGACCGGGTCGTTGTGCGCGACGGCGCGGGCCATACCGGCCAGCGTGGTGGCGCGCCGCGAGGGGTCGGCGATCCGCGACACCAGCCGGGCCGCACGCGCGGGGTCCACGGCCGCGGCGGCCACCGCGACCGCCGCCAGGTCCCTGGTGTCCGCGACGTCGGCGGTAATCCGTCTCCGAGCGGCGCCCAGACGCCAACGGCTGCCGCCGGTCGGTCCGGTGGCAGGGGCGCCACCCAAGCCCCAACGGCTGCCGCCGGTCTGTCCGGGGGCGCCTCCGGGTGCGGCGAGCGCTCGACCGGCGGCGTCGATCAGGAGCGCCGTCTCGCGGTGGCCGGCCTCGGCGGCGGCCTTGACGGCGTACTCCCAGCCGAAGCGGGACACGGAGTCGCGCGGAAGCCTGTCGAGGATCTCCGCCGCCCGCGCCGGATCGGTGCGGGCCACTTCGACGGCGGTCCAGCACAGCGCGGCTTCCCGGTCCTCGGCCTTCGGCAGGCGAAGCGCGGTCTGCTCGGCGAGGCCGGTCAGCCTCGCGGCGGCGTACGGGTCCGCGGCCCGACCCGCGCCTCCGAGTTCGGCCAGCAGGGAGGGCAGGACGAAGGCGTACTTCCGGTCGGGCGGCAGTTCGCGGGCGGCCGTTTCCACACCGCGCATGAGTGAACGGGCGGTCTCCGGTTCGGAGTCCGCGACCAGGCTCGCAAACCGGCTCAGTACGCGCAGGCGGTCCTTCCGTGCCTCGTCCACGAGTTCGGGATCGTGGATCCGTGCCATCAACGGCTCGGCAAGGTCGACGAGCCTGCGGACGAGGTCCGGTTCCGTCAGCTCGCCCGCGAGGTGCAGCAGCCACTCGGCGCGGCACTCCTCCCGGACGCGTGGGGCCAGCTCTTCGATGAGCCCGGGTGCGACCGCGCCGATCTCGGAGAGGGCGCCCTCCCTGGCGTCCGGGTCGCCGACGGACTCCGCTATGCGCAGGGCCCGCGCGATGTGGTCGCCGAACTCCGTTTCGGGGGAAGGCCGATGGGGGATCACCGACGGCACCCGCGGCGCGGGAGGCCGCTCAACACCCGGCTTCGCATCATCGCCCGGCTCCCCGTCCGGGCGCGGCTCGGCGTCCCGGGCCGGCTCCGTGCCCCGCCTCCGTTCCGCTTCCGACCGGTCGCGGCGCAGCATCACGACGGCCTCGTCGGTCGTCGGCCGCGCGTCCGGTGTCTTGTCCAGCATCCGCAGCACCGGATCGCACAGCCACCCCGCAGCGTCCGACAGGGGCGGATCCGCGGCGCCGATGGCGCGGATCGTCGCCATCATCGTGTCCCGCTTGAACGGCGATATGCCTTCCAGCAGTTCGTACACGGTCGCGCCGAGCGCCCAGATGTCGCCCGCGGGGGCGTCGGTGCCGTCGAAGCGCTCCGGCGCCATGTACTCCACGGTGCCGACGGTCAAGCCGGTCCGGGTGATCCGGGTGTCGTCGGAGTGCTTGGCGATACCGAAGTCGACGACCAGGACCCGCCCGTCCCGCGCCAGCATGACGTTCGACGGCTTGACGTCTCGGTGCACGATCCCGGCCGCGTGCGCGGCGGCTAGGGCGCGGGCGACGTGGCGGCCGATGCGCGCGGCGGAGTCCGGTGCGAACCGCTCGCCCGCGGCCAGGAGTTGCGCGAGCGAGGGGCCTTCCACCAGGTCCATGACCGTCCACGGGGTCCCGCTGTCGTCTTCGACGACGTCGTGGACGGCGACCACGTTGGGGTGGCTGCGCAGTACGGCCGCGTGGCGGGACTCCTTCGCCGCGTAGGCGAGGGCGGTCCGGCGTTCCTGGGATGTGGCGTGCGGGTCGACGACCAGCCGCTTGGCGGCGACGTCCACGTCGAGCCGCTGGTCCCGGGCACGCCAGACCTCGCCCATCCCGCCGCCGCCGAGGCGGGCGGCCAGACGATAGCGTCCGGCGATCACCGTGCCGACGGAGTACTCCACAGGCCGGTCCCCCTGCCGCCGTGGCCGCTATGCGAGCGGATCAACCATAGTGCGGCGCCGGGTCGGCCGCCCGGGAGTGCCCGGGTCAGCCGCCCGTGAGTGCGACGGGTCCGTGGTCGGCGGCGACGACCTCCGGCATCACGAGGAAGCCGCTGTGCGTGAGTTCGACCATCGAGGCCTCGCCCTGGACGGTGCCCGGCGCGAACCCTTCGACGTGGTCGGTGTTGGTCCACGTGTGCGGGGCGCCGTCGCAGATCGCGTGCGTGCCGCCGATGCCGGCGCCCGTGCCGTTCCGCCGTTCGAGGCGGGCGCCGACGAGCACCAAGCCGGTGTGCGTCGGGGCGCACTGGTAGGTCCCCGACACGGAGACGGTTCCGTCGGCGGCGGCGTATCCGGTTCCGTCGAGGGAGACGCTGTCGGCTCCGGCGGCGTTGGCGGACGGGGTGGCCAGCGTCGAGGCCGCGGCGATCCCTGCGGCGATCAGCAGCGCGGCGCGGCGAGGTGCAGTGCTCATGCCCGCCTCAACGACGGGCCTCGCGTGGGGTGTCGCGGCATGCGTACGAACGAGTGACGCACACCGGACAACGTGCTCAGAGCACGACGACTCCGCCGATCGCCGCCGTGCCGCCGACGCTCACGAGCGGACCGGGCGCACCGGGCGCACCGGGCGTGCTCGACGCCGTGATCGTGGCCGGGCTGCCGAGGGAGTCGCCCATGTCGGAGGTGAGGCTCGTGATCCCCCGCGCGGCGAGGTGGGCCGCGAGGCAGGCGGTGCTGTTGGCGTTGGCGATGTCCTCGGGGACGCCGATGGACGGGGCGAACATGCGGGCCGCGACACGCCCGGCGTCGTCCGGGACGGTGTACGCGTAGCAGCCCAACAGGCCCAGGTCGTCGCAGGCTTCGCGCAGCCGGGCGAAGTCCGGGGCGAGTGCGGCGAGGGCGGGCCGCGTGGTGACGGGGACCAGCAGCCGGGGTCGGCCGAGGGCGGCGGCGGTCACCCCGGAGGCCAGGCCGCCCGGCCCGAGCCCCAACGTGTCCACCACGCGGTCGTGTTCGCGCCCGGCCGGCTCGCAGCGGTCGACGCGGCCCGGGTCGAAGGAGGCCGCGAACGAGCCGTCGACCGCGCCGGCGCGTCCCGCGAAGGACCGGGCGGGGGTGCGTACGGCCGCCTCGACATCGACGCCGCCGCGGTCGGCCAGGTACGCGAGCGCCGCGACCGTCCCGTGTCCGCAGGCCGGGAGTTCGCCCGCCGAGGTGAAGAAGCGCAGCGCGACGTCGAGGGTTCCGTCCCCGGCGTCCCGCGCGCTGACGAAGACGGCGTGCGACGCTCCGGTCAATCCCGGTACGGCACACCGTTGTTCGTCGGTCATCGGCGCCTCGTCGAGGACGGCCGTGGGGCTTCCCCCTCGCCCGTCGCGCCGGCAGGCGTGGACGATCGTGGCCGCGAGGCCGGTTCCGCGCAGTGCGGCGTCGTCTGGCATGCGGGTGATCGTAAGTCAGCGTCGCCCGGGGCGCGGTGACCCGGTTCACACCCGTTCGGCGGCCGCGCGCGGGAAGTTCGGCAGGGCATGCAACCGTATGCCGGTGCTTACCGTTTTACGGGTGGGTGGTGCGTTGCACCGCTTTTTCCTTCCTTCTGCACGTATATGAGACGAGGAGGTGCGCATGATCCGTTTACGGTTGAGGTCGTCCGGGCGTGCGCTCATGGGTGCGGTCGCTGCGGTGGCGCTGGCGCTGGTCGGCGTGTCCGCGTCGCCCGCGGCCGCGATTCGCAACGGGAGAGGCGCGTCGATCGAGCAGGCGCCGTACACCGTCATCCTGATGACGGCGGAGGGTGTGCAGTTGTGCGGCGGCACGCTGGTGGCGTCCGACAAGGTCCTGACCGCCGCGCACTGCGTGACGGCCGTTGACGATCCGACGACGCTGACGGTGATCGCCGGCCGTACGGACTACACGCAGGCAGGCGGGCGCCACCGGCAGGTGGTGAGCGCCAAGGTCCACCCGCTGTTCGACCAAGGGACGTTGACGTACGACGCGGCGGTGCTGGTCCTCGACCGCCCGCTCCCCTACCCGACGCTGCCGATCGCCGGCCCGCACGACGGCGGGCTGTACCAGGTCGGGCGCAAGGCGACCGTGTTCGGCTGGGGCGCCATGGACGGCGGGGTCCCGACAACGACGTTGCAGCGTACGACACTTGTGGTGTCGCCGGTCCCGGCGTGCGACCCGTACACGTTCCCCGAGGACACGGCCGCGCTGAAGGTGTGCGGCCTTGGGCCGAAGGCGAATCCGGGCACCAGCATCTGCCGCGGCGACTCGGGCGGGCCGCTCGTCGAGGACGGCAAGCTGATCGGGATCGTGTCGTCCGGCAACAAGTACTGCACCGACGAACAGCCGCGTTCGGCGTTCACCCGTGCGAGCGCGATCCGCAGGGGCCTGGGCCTGTAGCGGCTCAGACCTTGCGCCCGACCCCCGCCGCGATCAGCCGGCTCGGGTTCTCGGCGGCCGGCGAGTCCTCGACGGGCTCGTCCGGCCGCCACAGCGGCAGCTCGACGACACCAGGCTCGACGAGCTCCAGCCCGTCGAAGTACGCCGAGATCTCCTCCAGCGTGCGGAACCGTCCGGTGCCCAGCATGGACAGGAAGATCCGCTCCATCTCGTCGGTGACCGGCGGCTGGGCCTTGAAGTGCGTGATGAACAGGTGGCTGCCGGGCACGACCGCGTCGACGTACCGCTTGACCAGGCCCGCCGGGTCCTCCTCGTCGCCGAGGTGGTGCAGCACGCCGATCATCAGGACGCCCAACGGCCGGTCCAGGTCGATCAGTTCGCGCACCTCGGGGCGGGACAGCACGTCGTCGGGTTCGCGGAGGTCCGCGGTGATGACCGCGGTGTTGGCGTCGCCGGCGAGCAGCGCGCGGCCGTGCGCGAGGACGATGGGGTCGTTGTCGACGTAGACCACGCGCGCGGCCGGGTTGTCGGCCTGCGCGACCTGGTGGGTGTTCTGCACGGTCGGCAGCCCGGAGCCCAGGTCGAGGAACTGGTCGATGCCCTGGGCGGCGAGGTAGCGGACGCCGCGCGCGAGGACCTCGCGGTGCTGCCACGCGCTGTCCGCGCTGATCGGGAGGACGCTGCGGATCTTCTCGGCGACGGCGCGGTCGGACGCGAAGTTGTCCTTGCCGCCCAGCATGGCGTCGTACACGCGCGCGATGCTCGGCACGGTCACGTCGATGCCCTGCGGCGCCCAGTCCTCGATCGGATCGCCCTCAGCCATCGGTCCCCCTCGACTCACAACGCCCACCCGTCAGTTGACGGTTGGTCAGAAAGGATCGTAGCCGCCCGCGCACCTCGGTAATCCCCATGATCCGATGAACGGACGGGTGGTGTCGGGCACATCACGTCGGAACGGGTCTTAGGCTCAGCGGTCATGGTGTGTCTGCAATGCGGCAAGCCGATCGCCGCCGTGAACTCGGGTCTCGCGTCGCCCGCCCGGATCTGGCGGGGCAGACCTCGGCGGTACTGCTCGGACGCGTGCCGCATGCGCGCCTACCGCGGACGCCGGACGGAGCGTCCCGCGGCTCCCGTGCGGGTGGACCGCGAACGGGAGCTGGCCCGCGGCGCGAAGGACCTGGCCGCCGAGCTCGCGGCGGCCGTGGGTGCGGTACGCCGGACCCTGCCGTCCGAGCGGCTGTCCCGCGAGGCCCGCGCGGAAGCGCTGGCGGACGCGCTCCCCGAGGCCCGCCGGGCGGCGGCGCTCGCGGCGGCGCTGCTGATGCTCTTGGAGCCCGACGCGGACGGCGCGGACAGCGCAGACGGCGCAGACGACGAGACCGGCGCCGGACACCGGGTCGAGGCCGAACCGCACCCCCCGGCATGATGGGCGGCGTGCGCACCGGGCCCGCCCCGGGACGCACGCGGCCGCACACCCCCGCGGCCGTCCGCGCACGCCGAGCACCACCCGGCGCGCCACCGCACGCAGGAGGAGTCCGATGAGCACGCCGCACCCCGCGCCCGGAACCGTCAAGGCCGTCAGCAGCAACGCGGAGTACTCGTTCACGAAGCCGAACCGCGGCAGCATCCGCCTGCTGGCCGGCCTGGGCGTCGAGGGCGACGTGCACGCGGGTGTGACCGTCAAGCACCGCTCGCGGGTGGCGCGCGACCCCGATCAGCCGAACCTGCGCCAGGTGCACCTGATGCACGACGAGCTGCACGAGGAGCTGCGCGCCGAGGGGCACGCGGTCGTGCCGGGCTCGCTGGGCGAGAACATCACGACGTACGGCGTGGACCTGCTCGGACTCCCGACGGGCACGCTGCTGCGTCTGGGCGACGAGGCGGTCGTCGAGGTCACCGGCCTGCGCAACCCGTGCCCGCAGATCGACGGGTTCTCGGACGGCCTGATGGCGCGCCTGGTCCCGCGCGACGCGAAGGGGCGGGTGCAGCGTCTCGCGGGCGTCATGGGCGTCGTGCTGGTCGACGGCACGGTCGCACCTGGCGACCCGATCCGCGTCGAGCTTCCCGCCGAGCCGCACTCGCCGCTCCAGCCCGTCTGACCGACGATGGGGGCATGACCCCCGCGCCCGTGGACCCGCAGGAGCACCCCGACCTGCCGGAGCTGCCCTACGAAGCGTGGTCGGACACCCTCGACACGCTGCGGCTGTTCGTCCAGATCGTCGGCAAGGTGAAGCTGGCCGCGACGCACCCGCGCAACCACTGGTGGAACGTCACGTTCTCGCTGGACGCGCGCGGCCTGACCACGCGCCGCCTGTGCGTCGACGGGGTCTTCTTCGACATCGCGTTCGACTTCGTCGACCACCGGCTGGTGGTGCGGACGGACCGGGGCGACGTGCGCACGTTCGCGCTCGACGGCGGGCTGAGCGTCGCCGGGTTCGACGCGCGGCTGCACGGGACGCTGGCCGGCCTGGGGGTGGACGTCCCGCTGCGGGAGAAGCCGTTCGGCGTACCGCACCTGACCACGCCGTTCGCGGACGACACGGCGCACGCCACCTACGACCGGGCCCGCGTCGAGCGGTACTGGCGCGCGCTGTCGTGGTCGGCGGACGTGTTGGAGGAGTTCACCGGCTGGTTCACCGGCAAGACCAGCCCGGTGCACGTCTTCTGGCACTCCTTCGACCTGGCCGTCACGCGCTTCTCCGGCAAGCGGGCCGATCCGCTCGGGACGGCGGACCCGGTGACGGCGGAGGCCTACTCGCACGAGGTGGTGTCGTTCGGCTGGTGGGCGGGCGATCCGAAGGTGCCCTACCCGGCGTACTACTCCTAC
Organism: Yinghuangia seranimata; assembly: GCF_029953285.1. Classification (GTDB taxonomy): domain Bacteria; phylum Actinomycetota; class Actinomycetes; order Streptomycetales; family Streptomycetaceae; genus Yinghuangia; species Yinghuangia seranimata. The sequence goes on from NZ_JASAOI010000007.1 coordinate 204,447, forward strand.
ACCGCGCCGAAGCCGGACGGCCTCGCCGCACGGCCGCTCAGCCCGGCCGCGGCCGCGTGGGTGGACGACGGCGCGATGGCGCTGCTGCCGTACGAGGCCGTGCGCGCCGAGCGGGACCCGCGCCGCGCGCTGCTCGCGTTCCTCCAGACGGCGTTCGAGGCGGGCGCGGGCGCGGCGGGCTGGCCCGCGGACGAGCTGACGTCGTCGTGGTGCCCGACGCCCGAGCAGCTGCGTGCCCTGGCCCGCTCGGGGCTGCAGGGGCGCTGAGCGCGTAAGAGGCTGACGCCGAGCGGCCGCGTCGCCTAGGGTGGCCCCTATGCCAGACCACACCCTGGTCGCGGTCTTCCGCACCAGCACCCCGCCGCCGGTCGCCTTCTAGGGCGCACCGGCGAGGCGCGGGTCTCCGCGCTTCCCTCTCCCCCGTGACGTTCCCGGGGTCCCTTCGCCGTGCGCCCGTTTCGGATCACTCATCCCTGATTCGCGAAACGGAAGGTCTCGGCGTGTCCACACGCACTTCTGCTCCGGTACGTCCGCACGCCCGCCAAGCGCGGGGGGCCACACGGGCGTTCGCCCGCGGTCCCCTGCCGATCCTGGTGGCGTGCCTGTTGTGGGGCAGCACCGGCACGGTCGCCTCGTTCGCGCCCGCGGGCGCGGGTCCGGCGGCGGTCGGCTGCTCCGGGCTGCTCTTCGGCGGGCTCCTGCTCTTCGTCACGACGCGGGGTGCGTGGGCGCTGCTGCGCGGCGCGTCCGGCCGTGAACTGCGTGCCCTCGCGCTGGGCGCGGTCGCGGTGGCCGGGTATCCGGTCACGTTCTATCCCGCGGTCGCGCGCTGCGGGGTCGCGGTCGCGACGGTGGTCGCGCTGGGCGTGGCGCCGCTGTTCGCCGGTCTCGCGGAACGCTCAGCGGGCGGGGCGCGCTGGTGGGCCGCGACGACGGCGGCCGTCGCGGGCTGCGCGCTGCTGGTCGTCGGGCAGGACGCGGCCGGGGCGCGGGCGGACCTCGTGGGGGTCGGGCTCGCGGTGGCGGCCGGGCTGTCGTACGCGGTGTACGCCACGGTCGGCGCGCGGCTGATCGCGGCGGGCCGGCGCTCGCGTCCGGTGCTGGGCGTCATGTTCGCGGGGGCTGCGGTGCTGGTGGCGCCGCTGGTGGTCGCGGACGGCGGGTGGCTGGCGTCCGGGCGCGGTCTCGCGGTCGCGGCGCATCTGTCGGTGCTGACGACGTTCGCGGCGTACACGCTGTTCGGGTTCGGCCTGCGCTGGACGACGGCGGCGACGGCGACCGCCCTGACACTGGCCGAACCGGCGGCCGCGGCGGTGCTCGCGGTGGTGGTGCTCGGCGAGCCGATGGCGGCGCTGTCGTGGGCCGGACTCGCGGTGACGGGCGTGGCGTTGGGGGCGCTGACGCTGAGCCGCGGCTGACCGCACCCGACCGGGGCGGCGGCCTCACCACGGGGCCGCCGCCTCTCGCGCACCCAAAACGCAACCTCAGGGTTGCGCATTCGGACCGCAACCTGCAACCTTGAGGTAGCACGTTGCGCTTCGCCGCCCGCCGCGACCCGGCGGGCCCGTCCCGGGAGTTGCCATGACCACGCCGATCGCCGACACCATCGAACGCGAAGTCCTGATCCACGCGCCCGTCGAGCGCGTGTGGGCGGTCCTGACGCGGGCCGAGCACATCGGCGTGTGGTTCGGCACCGGGCAGCCCGCGAGCGTCGACCTGCGCCCGGGCGGCTGGATCGTCTTCGACCACCCGGGTCACGGCGAGATCCCGGCCCTCGTCGAGGAGATCGACGCGCCGCACCGGCTGACGTTCCGCTGGGCGGTCGTCGGGCCCGGCGGCACCCGGCCGGCGCAGGGCAACCAGACGCTGGTGACGCTCACGCTGACCGAGGAGGCCGGCGGCACGCGCGTGAACGTCCTCGAAAGCGGCCTCCTCGACGTCGACACCACGCAGGAGGAACTGGCCTCGCGCTACGAGGCCAACGCCCAGGGCTGGACCCACGTCCTGGCGGGCCTCGGCCGGTACGCCGAGGCGACCGCGGCGGCATGACCGTGGCACGGCCGACCGCCGCGGACGGGCCCGAGGCGGCGTCCCCCGGCACCGCCGACGAGGGCCTGGAACGGGTCCTGTCCGCCCTCGCCGACCCGACCCGGCGCCGCATCCTCGACCTGCTCGCCGAGTCGGACGGCGGCACGGCGACCGCACTGGCGACCCGACTCCCCATCAGCCGCCAGGCGGTCGTCAAACACCTGGCCGTCCTCGACCGGGCGGACCTGGTGACGGGCCGGCAGTCGGGCCGCGAAGTCCGCTACCGCGTACGACCGGAGGGCCTTGAGGGCACCGCCCGGTGGATGAACGGGCTTGCCGCGCAGTGGGACCGCCGACTGGCGGCGATCAAGCTCCTCGCCGAGAGCGACGTTCCCGACGAGCCGCCGCACGCCGGTCCCGCCGCGCCACCGGAGGCGTCCCGCCCGGGCGACGACGTTTGACCCGCCGTCAGGGTGTGCCCGGTGGATCGCTCGGGCTTCGCGCCGCCCGGCACGGAGCCGGGCTCCGCCGGCCCTCCCAAGCCCTGCGCCCTGCTTGGGAGGGCCGCAACGCCCAGCATTCCCGCCCAGCACTCCCGCCCGGCACGACACGGGCTGTCCGACGAGGATCCACCGGACAGCCCCCGACCGGGGCCGCCGCCGAACCCCCGGTGGCGTCCCTTCTTCCTTCCGCTTCGGCCGTCAGACGCGACGCCGCTCCCGCAGCCGAGCCCGCCGAGACCGCCGTGGCGGTCCTGGCCGCGCCGTCCCGGCGTCCCGTCAGGCGCCGTTCGCCGGCTTCGGCGTGACGTTGGCGATCATCCGCTGGAGCACGCGCACGGTCGTCGCGTAGTCCGCGTCGCTGATGCCCTCGTGGATGTGCGCGCGCACGGAGGGGGCGATCTCCTTGACGCGCAGGCGCGCCGCCTCGCCCTCCGGTTCGAGGCTGAGCGCACCGTCCGGCGTCCGGGACAGCCAGCCGCGCTCCACCAGGACGTCGGACTCGGCGGCCAGGTCGTCACCGGGGAGCAGGTAGTCGACCATGGCGTCGGCCAGGTCGGCGAGGGTGCGGGGCGCGCCGTCCGGGGAGAGGTCGTCCGGGGAGAGGTTGCGCAGCAGCCAGAACTGCGGCTGCGTGAGGCCGAGTTCCGCCTGCCGCGAGCGGATGTAGGCGATCACGTCGCGGTGCGCGAGCCCGGTCCAGTAGCCGACGGGCTGTGCGGCGAGCTCGGTGTCAGTGGGCTCGGCGGCGGCGGTCGGGGTCGAGGTCTCGGCGCTCATGACGGCTCCTCAGGTCGTTCGCGGGACCGGCTCCGCCGAGTGCCCGCACGTGCAGTGGTGCTCGGGGGAACCCGCCTGCGACCGGTCTTGTTCTCGGCGGCGCGGTGATCTACCGCACACAGGCGAAACGTTCAGCCCCGACGCCGCTCGCGCAGGCCGACCGCGGTCAGCACGGCCACGACCAGGAACAGCACCGACGCGGCGCGGAACGCGAACGCGTAGCCGTCGGCCGCGCCCGAGGCCCCCGTCCCGGCGTGCGAGTCGGCGAGCGAGGCGAAGAGCGCGATGCCGATCGTCGGCCCCATCAGCATGAAGGTGTTGAACACCCCTCCGGCCAGCGCCGCCTGGCTCTGCGGGACGCCGCGCGTCGCGCCGATCACCGCGCTCGCCGCGGTCAGCGAGATCCCGACGGGCAGCATCAGCAGCCCGGCGAGCGGCAGTCCGACGTACGAGGACTCCGACGTCACGAACCCGAGCAGCAGGAACGCGGCCGCGTTGACCAGAAGTCCGAGCGGCGCCGCACGGTGGATGCCGAGCTTGGCGACGGCCGTCGCCGCCGACGCGCCCGCCGCGATCAGCACCAGGGTGTACGGCACGAACGCCATCGCCGAGCGCAACGCCGTCCAGCCGAGCGCCTTCTGGAAGTACAGCGAGAGCAGGAACGCGCTGGACGCGCCCGCGATCGGCGCGAGCATGCCGGTGCCGAGCGCGACCGCGCGCTGCCGGGACGCGACGAAGTCCATCGGCAACAGCGGTGCCGCCACGGCGCGTTCGACGGCGACGAAGGCGGCGCCCAGCGCGATGCCCGCGGCCGCGGCGCCGAGCACGACGGGGCTCGTCCAGCCGCGCGCGCCGACCTCGGTGAGGGCGTAGCCGATGAGGGCGAGGGTCCCGGTGGCCAGCACCGCGCCGAGCACGTCGAGGCGCGCGCCGGCCCGGCGGGCGTGCGTGTCGGGCAGGAGCCGACGTCCGAGGACCGCCGCGGCCGCACCGATCACGGCGATGACGACGAACGCCCAGCGCCACGACGCGCTCGCCGTCAGACCCGCGAGCTGCATGCCGAGCGCCGCGCCGATGCCCGACAGCCCGCCCCACGCGGCCATGGCCTTGCCGCGCGAGCCCTCGTCGCGGAAGACGTCGCCGACGAGCGCCATCGCGGCCGGCGCCGCGATCGCCGAGCCGACGCCCTGCGCGAGGCGGGCGCCGATCAGCGCCTCGCCGGAGGGCGCCGCCGCGACGACGAGGGACGCGAACGCGAAGCCGCCGGTGCCGACGGCGAACATCCGCACGCGCCCGTATATGTCGGCCAACCTGCCGCCTAGGAGGAGTAGGCCGCTGAACGCGAGCGTGTAGGCGGCGTTCGTCCACACCAGTCCGGCGTTGCCGAGGCCGAGGTCGCGCTGCAGGTCGGGGCCGATTCCGGCGGTGACCGCGACGGCGGTGTTGAGCACCGCCTGGACGGCGGCGAGGACGGCGAACGCCTTGGCGGCGCGCGGCGCGGCGTCCCCGCCGCGGGCCGACGTACCAGAGGCGGGCGAGGCGGCGGTGAGAGCGGTGGTCGAGTGCACGGCGGTCTCCCGGTGGGCGGGTGCGGGCAGGCGGACGCGTTCGCGCCGCCACGCGCGGTGGAAGAGGTGGATGCGTGCGCCGGGTCCGGCGCACGACTAGACTGTACTCAGAAGTACAGATGAACTCAAGAGTACAGTTCGCGCCCCGCTCCCGGCGGGGTGGCAGACCCAGAGGAGCCGACCGTGCCGACTGCGAAAGCGGCCACCCCCAAGCCCCCGGCCACCCAGCCTTCGGGCGAGCGCGCCCGCCGCAAGCGCGAGGCGATCGTCGAGGCGGCCGCGACGGCGTTCCTGCGGAACGGCTACGACGCGGGCATGGACGCCATCGCCGCCGAGGCCGGCGTCTCGAAGGTCACCGTCTACAACCACTTCGGCAGCAAGGAGGCACTGTTCGTCGACGTCGTGCGCGCGATCCTCGACCGCGCGCTCGCGGTGCCGAACCGGCTCATCGAGGAGAACCTCACGCACTCCACCGACCTGCGCGCGGACCTGCTGGAGCTGTGCCACGCGTGGGTCGAGGGGCACGCGACGCCCGAGGTGTTCGCGCTGCACAACGTCGTCATGGGCTCCAGCGGCAGGTTCCCCGAGCTCGGCGAGGCGTGGCTGGACCTCGGGCCGCGCCGGTTCCACACACTGCTGCGCGAGGCGCTGCGGGCGCAGACCGAGGCCGGGCGACTGGCGGTGGACGACACCGAGCTGGCCGCCGTACAGCTGTCCGGCCTGGTGTTCCTGCCGCAGATCGCCTTCGGCTCGGCGGGCGCGCCGCCGGACGCGGATCTGACCGAACGACTCGTCCAGGGCGGCGTCGACATGTTCCTGAGCCGCTACCAGGCCGCGTAGAACCGACCCCGCGACACGACAACTGTACTGGACTGTTGAGTACACATGTACTTTCCAGTACAGTTCTTGGTGTCGGCGGGAGCCTTCCCGCACGGCTACGCTCGCGCACCCCTCGGGAGGGATCATGTCCGTCGGAATCCAGTCGGCAGGCTCGGACCGCGTCGTCCACGGCACGGTGGCGAAGGGCTACGAAGGAGTCCGCGCCGTGTTCGAGCAGGTCGTCGCCGACGACTACAACGAGCCGGGCGCGCAGCTCGCCGCGTACGCCGACGGCCGCCAGGTCGTCGACCTGTGGGCCGGCGACGACATCGCGGGCGACACGCTGCACGCGGTGTTCTCCAACACCAAGGGCGCGGCGCACGTGGTGGTCGCGATGCTCGTCGAGGACGGGGTGCTCGACCTCGACCGCCGGGTCGCGGAGTACTGGCCGGAGTTCGCCGCACACGGCAAGGCCCGGCTGACGCTGCGCCAACTGCTCCAGCACCGCTCCGGCGTCATCGGCGTCGACGGCGGGTTCAGCACCGCGGAACTGGCCGACGACCGGGTCGTGGCGGCCCGGCTGGCCGACCAGAAGCCCTTCTGGGAACCGGGCGAGTCGTACGGCTACCACGCGTACGTCATCGGCGCGCTGACCGGCGAGGTCGTGCGGCGCGTGACCGGCTCCTCGATCCAGGAGCTGTTCGAGGAGCGCATCCGCGCGCCCTTCGGGCTCGACTTCTACATCGGCCTCCCGGAGGAACAGGAGGCCCGCTACGTACCGGTACGCCCGATGGACCCGCCCCCGCAGCTCGCCGCGCAGCTGGCGGCCAACCCGATCCCGCCGGACAGCGCCCTGGGCATCGCGTTCAACCTGAACGCGACGCCGCCCACCGACCTGGCCGCCTTCATCAACGAGCGCTCCGTCCGCGCACTCGGCCCGACCTCGGCCGGCGGCATCGGCAACGCCCGCGGCCTCGCCCGTTTCTACGCCGCCGTCATCGGCGGCCTGGACGGCGCCCCGGCCCTGCTGTCGCCGGACACCATCGCGGAGTTCTCCCGCCTCGGCACCCCGGGCGTCGACGCGGTGACCGGCGACGTCGACCACTTCGGCCTCGGCTTCGAAACCGTGGCCCTGCGCTACCCGTTCCTCGGCGCGGCCGCCTTCGGCCACAGCGGCGCCGCCGGCTCGCAAGCCTTCGCAGACCCGACCAGCGGCATCGCGTACGGCTACACCCGCCGCCGCTTCCACTTCCCGCCAGGCGGCGGCGCGACCGAAAACGACGCCCTTGCCGCAGCAGTCGTACGGGCGGCAAAGGCCGAATCCGCCTGAGCCCCCGCACAGGCAGCCTCCGCCCGCCCGGCCAACGGACCGGCGGCCACCCACAGCGCGGGTGGCCGCAGCCCTGACTCGGCACTCAGGAGCCCGCTATGGCAGCCGGTGGACCTTCCCGCTCACGGCACCGGGCGCGCCACGTCGGCCTGCGTCCCTCGCAGCGCTCGCGCCGGCCCGCACTGCCAGGCAGCGTCGCGGCCACGCCACAACGTCTCCGGCCGCCGTTCACGGCCGCACCCAGCGCCTCGACCTGACGACCCGCGAACTCGCCACCGTCGCCGCCTGCACCGCCCCCGGCACCGCCGCCCCGCGGATCGGCGCCTGGTCCACCGACACCACCCCCGCCCCCGCCGGGATCGACCCGTGCACCAGCGAGCTCTTCCCCGACCCCGCGACCCCCGTCACCCACGCAAGGCCCGTCCCGTCGTGGCCCTATCTCGTCGGAGCCACCGTGCCTCGTTGGCTCTGGGGCGGGATGCGGGCGGTGTGGCGGGCTACCAGTTCCGCCAATGCGGCCGGGGCTTCGGGGATGCCTCGGAAGCCGGGGAAGGCGTTGACGTCTACCAGGGCGGGGCCTGTCGCGGTGGCGATCAGGTCGACGCCGTATATCTGGAGGCCGTAGGCGTCGCCGACGGCGCGGGCCAAGTCGGTCCAGGCGGGCGGGACCTGGTCGGGTGTCAGTTCGACGGTCGTCTTGGACCCGGCAGCGGCGGCGGGGCTCGTCGGGGGGCGGCGTAGACCGGCGAAGACCTTCCCGCCGATCACCCAGAACTTGTGGTCCCAGCCGTCCCCCGCCGCGAACTCCTGTACCACGACGGGCTCGTCGCGGCCCGCCGCGGCGCGGGCGAGCTCGTCAACCGTTCCGATCTCGGGCACGGGGTTGGCCCGGCTGCTGAACCGGCTCTTGAGAACGAGCGTGCGGCCGCCGAACCGTGCGGCCGCGGCCGCCAGTGCGCCCGGGTCGGCGAAGCCGTGCGTCGCAGGCATCGGCAGGCCCGCGGCCGCCGCCGTCGCGGCCGTGCCCAGCCGATCCAGGCACGCCTCGGTGGCGGCGGCCGAGTTCACGACCGGAACGCCCGCGGCCTCGGCGCGTCGACCCAGGTCGAGTCCGGCGGGCGAGCGGGTCTTGAGCAGGTACAGGTCGGCGTCGCCCGGACCGTCCGCGTCCGGGGCCAGGAACTCGACCCGCCACGCGCGTTCCCGCGCGAGGGCGGCGAACGCGGCGAGGGTCGGGTGCTCCGGGCGGTCGGTGACCACGCCCACTCTCACGCGCGGACTCCCTGCCCGCGGGCGGCGGATTCCAGGCGTCCGGCGACACCGTGCGGCGCGGGCTGCCGGTTGGGCGGGACCGGTGCCGGTTCCACGGCCGTACTCACAGCGCCCGCACCGAGCATGGACGGCTGTCCGGCGAGCCGCAGTACGGTCGTCGCGACCCGGTCGACCGCGTCCGGCACCGCGCGGAAGCTCGGGAAGTCGTTGACGTCGACGACGATCCACCCGTCCGGCCCCTCGACCGCGTCGATGCCGAACAGGTCGAGCCCGTACACCTCGCCGACGCGCGTGACGATGCGCGCCAGGTCGTCGGGCAGCGGCACCTCGCGCGAGGTCACGCGCCGTTCCGGGTGCAGCGGCGAGGTCCGCACAGTCGCGTGCAGTTCGCCGCCGACGCAGTAGATCTTGTAGTCGACACCCGGGTTGGGGATGTACGGCTGGACGAGCAGGAACCCCTCGTCGCGCAGCGCGTGGCGGACCTCGGCGAGGTCGCGCGCGTCGCGCACAATGTGCACGGCGCGCCCGGAGTTGCCGCCGACCGGCTTGACGACGAGCGGCCCGCCGGTCGTCTCCAGCGCCGCGAGGATGTCGGTCGTCGCCGCGAACCAGGTGTCCGGGAACGGCAGTCCGTGCTTGCGCGCGAGCGCCGCACCAACCGCCTTGTCGCGTACAGTGTGAACGGCACGCGCGTCGTTGATCGTGGTGACGCCGACCGCCGCGGCGGCGTCGAAGAGACTCAGGCCTGGCCCGCCGGACACGGTTTTGAGGACCCACGCGTCGTGGCCGCGCGCGAGCAACTGGTCGAGGTTGACGAGCGAGCGGCCGGGCTCGACGACGTCGATCTGGTGGCCGCGCTCCCCCAGGCGGCGCGCGACGTCGAGCGGCATGCTGTCGTCCCGGTACTGGTCCTCGATCAGAAAACAGAGCCTCAAGGCACCGCCCCTATCCCCCATCGTCCGCCGCGCGACCCCCGCGCGGGAGACCACATTTTCACGCCGCCCGGGTCGGCCGTGCGCGCGGGCGGTGTAATTGACCAGATCCGGAATGAAATACCGGACACAATATGATCATTCGCCGACACTGACCGGTCACATCACATACCCGCACCGCGGATGACGTAACGGCCGCGCTGCTTCACGCGGCCGGATCGGCTGGATCGGTCGGGTCATCCGGCCCGGTCAGGCGCCTCACCCGGCCCCGCGAACGCCGCCCGCGCGTGCGCCACGAACGCACGGGCCGCCGGTCCGGTCGGCGCGTCCGCGCGCCACACCAGTTCGATGCGGGCGCGCGGCCGCGGCGACGTCAACGCGACCGGCCGCAATCCACCGGGGTGCGCGGCGGCGAACGCGGCGGGCAGGATCGCGATACCGAGTCCGTCCGCGGCGAGCTGCCCGACCATGAACGGGTCGCCGGCCTCGAAGGCGACCCGCGGCCGGAACCCGGCGGTCGCGCAGGCCGCCTCGAGCGCCGTCCGCATACCGCTGCCGCGCGGCAGGCACGCCAGCGGCGCGTCGCGCAGCGCCCCGAGGGTGATCTCGGCGTGCACGGCCAGCGGGTGGCCGGGCGGGACCGCGGCACCCAACTCCTGTTCGGTGACGACGAGCCCGTCCACGCCCGCCGGGCGCCGCTCCGCGACACCGACGACCGCGAGGTCGAGCCGCCCCGCGCGCACCGCGTCGAGCAGCCGGTCGGAGCGGTCCTCGGTGAGCGTGATCTCGACGTCCGGGTGGGCGCGATGGAACGCGGCCAGCAGCCCCGGGAGTTCGCCGAGCGGGCGGGACGGGATGGTGCCGATCGCGACGCGGCCGCGCACCAGCCCGGTGAGTTGCTCCACGGCGTGCCGGACGGCGGCCACGTTGTCCAGCGCGGCGCGCGCGTACGGCAGCACCGCCTCGCCGACGGAGGTCGGCCGCACGGTGCGCCCGGTGCGGTCGAGGAGCTCCTGCCCGAGCTCGCGCTCCAACTGCCGGATCTGGGCGCTGACGCCGGGTTGGGCGACGTGCAGTCGGGCCGCGGCCCTGGTGAAGCTCGCCTCGTCGACGACCGCGACGAGGTATTCGAGCTGACGCAGTTCCATAACTGTCGATTCTAGCTGGCATATGAACCATGTCTTGGACTTCTGGATCGTGGCCGCCGAGAATAGAGGTGCGGACAGGGAAGGCGGCACCGGAAGCCGCCGAACGACCGCACACAGCACGGGAATCGCAGGAGAAGAGGGATCGTCATGAGCGTCGACCGCGAGAAGGCCGCCACCCCCGAGGACATCACCCGCCTGTTCGTCGAGCGCGTCAACGCCGGCGACGCGGAGGGCCTGGCGGAGCTGTACGAGCCGGACGCGGTGATGGCCTACCCGCCCGGCCAGGTGACCTCGGGACGCGCCGCGATCCTGGCGCTGTTCGAGGCGATGATCGCCGCCCGGCCGACGTTCGCGCCCGAGGAGCCGCTGCCGACGATCGTCACGGGCGACCTCGCGCTGACCTCGACCCGCGCGAAGGACGGCACCGGGGGCCGCGCGCAGGTGGTGCGGCGGCAGGCCGACGGCAGCTGGCTGCGCGTTCTGGACAGGCCGGAGGGCTGATCGGCGCGTTCCGTGCGGTGTCGTACGGAAAACGCGGCGGACCGGAGACGGTCGGAAATAGGGCGGGCGGACGGAGTGCTCACGCACCCCGGCCGCCCGCTTTCGCGTGCGCGCCGCGCAGGACCCGAGACACAGTAGCCATGTACTTAGTAGCCATGTACATTGTTTCTGGTGAGGCCGGCCCCGCCACCGGGACCGACCAGGACCACCGCCGCACCACCCGAGGAGACCGCCATGACCGCCCCGACCGTCATCGCCACCGCGACCCCGCTCAACCCGCAGATCCTCGGCCAGGCCGAGAACGCCCACCGCGCGCTGCTGGAGCGCATCCTCGGAACGCACGGCGGCACCTACCACCAGTGGGTCGCGCTCACCCTGACCGCGAACGGCGGCGACACCGTCGAGCGCGCGCCGCTGCTCGGCCGGATCGCCGGCGCGCTCAAGGTCGACGCCGAGACCGCCTCCCGCGCCCTGTCCGACCTGGTCGCCGAGGGCCTCGTCGCCGAGACGCCCGACGGCGCGTCCGTGGCCGCGACCGAGGCGGGCCGCGCCCGGTTCGGCGCCGTGCGGGCCGCGATCGGCGAGAAGCTCGGCCGCGCGTACGCCGTCGCCACCGCGGAGGAACTGGCCGTCGCCGGCCGCGTCCTGGCCGCCGTCACCGAGCGGATCGACGCGGAACTGGCCGGCTGACCCCGGCCCGTCCCCGCTTCGCCGTCCACGCCCCGACCACAGCGAACACGCCCTCGGAGGACCCGCCATGATCACCCCCTTCCGCATCGACATCCCGCAGGCCGACCTCGACGAGCTGCACGACCGGCTGGCCCGCACCCGTTGGCCCGACGAACTACCGGACGCCGGTTGGGACTACGGCATCCCGCTGGCCCGGGTGAAGTCGCTCGCCGAGTACTGGCGGACCGGCTACGACTGGCGCAAGTGGGAGGCCCGGCTCAACGAACTGCCGCAGTTCACCACGGAGATCGACGGGCAGAACATCCACTTCGTGCACGTGCGCTCGGAGGCGCCGGACGCGCTGCCGGTCGTGCTCACGCACGGCTGGCCGGGCTCGTTCGTCGAGTACATGGAGGTCGTCGAGCCGCTGTCCCGGGAGTTCCACCTGGTCATCCCGTCGATACCGGGCTTCGCGTTCTCCGGTCCGACGCGCGAACGCGGCTGGGACGTCGACCGGGTGGCCCGCGCCTGGGCCGAGCTGATGGCCCGCCTCGGCTACGACCGTTACGGCGTGCACGGCGGCGACTTCGGCGCGGCGATCTCGCGTTCCCTCGCCGCGCTCAAGCCGGACCAGGTGGTCGTCGCCGCACACTTCACGTACCTGCCGACGCCGCCCCCGCCGGGCTGGACGGGCGAACTGTCGGACGGCGACCGCGAACGCGTCGAGCAGATCAAGGCCTACATGGCCAAGCAGCCCGCGGCGCGGGTGGTCAACTCGACGGTGCCGCAGACCCTCGCGTACTCCCTCAACGACTCCCCGACCGGCCTGCTGGCCTGGCTCACCGAGCGCATCACCGAGTGGGGCGACCCGGACGTGCCGATGAGCGACGACCACCTGCTGACCAACGTGTCGCTGTACTGGCTGACCGGCACGGCCGGTTCCGCAGGGCGGCTGCACCGCGAGTCCACCACGCCGCCGCCCGGCGTCACCCAGCCCGTGGGTGTCTCGGTCTTCGCGCACGACATCACCCGGTCGATCCGGGTGTTCGCGGAGCGGTCGTTCGACATCGTGCACTGGGCCGAGTTCGAACGGGGCGGCCACTACGCACCGTTGGAGATCCCCGAGGAGTACGCGTCGGACTTCGCCGCGTTCTTCCGCGCCTACAAGTAGCACCGCGCCCGCTGTGCCCCGTGCAGCCCCACGCGCACGGGGCACAGCGCCTCGGCGGAAGCGTGTTTCGCGCGATACGGACGCGGAGTTCGCCCAGCGCACGGCCGATTGACCGGGCGATCGACAGCCCTGAGGATGCGATCCGCCAACCGGCCGTATCCACGCACACTCGGGGGACTGAGCATGACCGCCACCGTCGACACACACGGCGCCAAGAGGATCCTCATGGTCGTCTCGAACCCGGCGGTCTCCGCGCGGACCGGCTGGGACATCGGCTTCTGGTGGGCGGAACTCACACACCCGTACTGGGAGTTCACCGAGGCCGGCTACACCGTCGACATCGCCAGCCCGGACGGCGGGACCCTGCGCGCCGACTCCTGGAGCGACCCGCGCGACGAGTCCGGCTACTCCGCGCACGACCTGATCAGCCTCGGGTTCATCACCTCGCCGCGGCACGCCACGCTGATCGAGGACACCCGTCCGCTCGCCGAGGTGGCGCTCGCGGACTACGACGCCGTGCTGCTGGTCGGCGGCCAGGCCCCGATGTACACGTTCGTCGACGACAAGCGCGTCCACGACCTGCTGGCCGACGCCTACGATTCCGGCAAGATCACCGCGGTCATCTGCCACGCGACCGCGGCCCTGCTGAAGACCCGGCTCTCCGACGGCGAACTGCTCGTGTCCGGCAAGACGTGGACCGGGTTCGCCAACTCCGAGGAGGACTTCGCCGACGAGTTCGTCGGGCAGCGCATCCAGCCGTTCCGCATCGAGGACGAGGCCCGCGCCCTCCCCGGGACCAACTTCGTCGTGCAGGGCCGCTTCCGCGCGCACGCGCTGCGCGACGGGAACCTCGTCACCGGCCAGCAGCAGTACTCGGGAGCGGCGGCCGCGCGCCTCGTCATCGAGGCGCTGGGCAGGTAGCCCCGGGGCCGCCCCCCTCCGGCCGGCTGCCGAGCGAGGTGTATCCGGCGGTTACTTGACTCGGTCTTGTTATCCGGCGGCCACCTTGCCGTTACGCGGCCGCGGGAACGTGTGGTGACCGAACGGTAACCACCACACAAGGGGTTGAAGCATGCGACACCGTCGCATCGGAAGGATCGGCGGCGCCGTCGCCGCGGCGCTCGCGATGTGCGCCGCGGCGCTCGGCACGGCCGTGACGCCGGCGCACGCCGCCGGGGCCTCCAGCGCCAACCTGATCGTCGACGCCGGGGCCGAGTCCGCGGCCATCTGCTCGACCAACGGGCTCGACGGCATGACGATGCCCGGCTGGACGATCACGAGCGGCGAGCCGACGGCCGTCTGCTACGGCGCGCCGGACGGCTTCCCCGACGCCTCCACCCCCGGATCGCCCACCCGGGGACGGCAGTTCTTCGCGGGCGGCGCCACCGGGGACGCGTCGCTCACGCAGACCGTCGACGTCTCCGCGGCCGCCTCCGCGATCGACGCGGGCGGCACGACGTACGACCTGACGGGATGGCTCGGCGGGTACGCGGGCCAGCTCGACCGCGTCGGCCTCGCCGCGACGTTCCGCAACGCGTCCGGCGGCAGCCTCGGCAGCGCCCAGCTCGCCCCGGCGACCAGCACCGACCGCGGGCTGGCCACCAAGTTCCTGTACCGCGAGGCGACCGGCGCGGTGCCGGCCGGCACCCGGTCGATCAGCCTGGTCCTGGCGTTCACTTGGACCGCCGGGAACACCACCGACGGCTACGCGGACGACCTGTCGCTGACGCTGTCCACGCCGCTCCCCGCCCCCGCGCTGACCGAGCCCGCGTCCCAGGTCCCGGGCTACGACCACGTGTTCATGGTCATGATGGAGAACGAGAACTACGAGGACATCGTCGGCAACACCAGCAAGGCCCCGTACCTCAACAGCCTGGCCAACGCGAACACGGTCCTCACCCAGTCGTACGCCGTCACCCACCCGAGCGACCCCAACTACGTCGCGCTCGCCGCGGGCGGCCTGTACGGCCTGCACGACAACAGCCCGTTCACCACGACCATCGACGCCCCGCACATCGGCACCCGCGTCGAGCAGGCCGGCAAGACGTGGAAGAGCTACATCGAGAACCAGAACGGCAACTGCGACATGACCACGCACGGGAGCTACAGCCCCGACGACGTGCCGTTCGTGTTCTTCAAGGACATCAAGGCCGACCAGGCCCGCTGCGCCGCGCACCTCCAGCCGCTCACCACGATGGTCTCCGACCTCCGGTCCGCGGCTACCACACCGAACTTCGCGTGGTTCGCCGCCGACGGCTGCGACGACATGGAGGGCTGCGGCATCACCGCCGGCGACAACTGGCTGAAGAACACACTGCCGAACATCTTCGCGTCGCCCGCGTGGCGCACGCAGCGGTCGCTGCTCGTCATCACCTTCGACGAGGCGGCCACCAAGGCGTACGGGCCGAGTTACCCCAACCGCATCCCGACCGTCCTGATCGGGTCGCAGGGTTCGGTGAAGACCGGCTTCCAGAGCGGCGGCCGCGTCGACCACTACGGCGTGCTCGCCACCGTCGACAAGGCCCTCGGCCTGGCGCCGCTCACCAACAACGACCGCTACGCCGCGCCCGTCAACGACGCGTGGAACCCGGTCGGCACGACGCCCGCCGGGCCGATCACCGGTGTGGGCAGCGACCGTTGCGCGGACGTCCCCGGAAGCAACACCACCGACGGCACGCAGCTGATCCTGTGGGGCTGCCACGGCGCCGCCAATCAGCGCTGGACGCTCGGGGCCGACCGCTCCGTGAGCGCCCTGGGCAAGTGCCTGACCGCCGCCACGGCGAACGGTTCGGCCGCCACCATCAGCACCTGCACCGGGGCCGCCACGCAGAAGTGGACGTACGACCCCGCCACCATGCGCCTGAGCAACGACGCTTCGGGCCGCTGCCTCGACGCCAACGGCGGCGCGACGGCCGACAACACGAAGTTGATCGTTTGGGACTGCCACACCGGCACGAACCAGCAGTGGATCGCCCCGAGCTGACGATCCCTCACAAGTAGGCACCAGCGGCGCCCGGCCCCGGACCCCGCTGCGGTCGACCCGCGGCGAGGTCCGGCCCGGCACGTCGCGTACCGGCCGGGCGCCGTTGACCGGCCGGTACGCGCGTGCCGGCCGGTCAGCGCAGCAGGTCGCCCACCCGGCGCAGCCCCCAGTCGGCGACGGACCGCCCGACCTCGACGCCGGTCTCGTCGGAGTAGCGGAAGTGCACGCCCTCCCACACGCGGGCGTCCACGTTGTCCTGGGTGAGCTGCTGCCAGCGGTCGTACGTCAGCCGGACCCCCGACGGGCTGGTGAGCGTCACCGGCGCGGTCGGCCCCCGCCCGGTGAACGCGGTCAGCACACGCTCGGCGGCGCCCGCGAACCCGGCGTGCCCGCTGGGGTATTCGGGGTGGCGCGGGGTCACCGTGAGCGTCGTCCAGGTCGGGTCCGGATCGATCGCGCCTTCGCGAATGGCCGTGACCGGGCGCCAGCGCGTATACGTGTACTTCGCCTCGTAGACGGCGATCTGGGCATCGACGCTCACCGCATGGAACGCCCCGATGAGCGCCGCGCGGGCGGCGAGCGGCCGGTGCGCCTGCCCCGCGACCGCGGCGCGCAGCGCGCCCGTCCAGCCGGCGAGCGAGGACTGCTCCCAGAACCGCGCGACCTCGGTCTGGTGCGGCGTGCGCAGCGAGCCGGTCGCGCTGCCGTACGCCCGGACCTCGTCCACATGGCGGCGGTACCGCGCGGAATCCAGCGCGGGCGCGGGCCCCGGCCGGAACCGGTCGTTGCGGTCGAGCAGGAACGGCACGCCGTTGCGCTGCCCGTACTGCACCGCCGCCTCGAACCCGGGCGGCGTGGGCCGCCAGACGCCGGGGGCCGCGGGCGGGACCGGGAACGGCGCGTTGACCTCGGCGGGCGTGAGGTGGTCGGCGGCGCGTTCCGCAAGGATTCGCCGGGCTTCGTCGGCTCCGGCCCGGGCACCGGCGGTCGCGCCCTTGCTCCCGCCCTGCGCCTCGAGGGTGCGCGCCAGCGCGGCGTCCAGGTCACGCCCCGCGGCGTCGGACGCCTGCGGGCGCAGCACACCGTGGACGGCCGCGGCAACGGCGGCCTCCTGGAAGCCGGGTCGGCCGGACCGCCGTGCCGCGCGGGCGGCGGCGACCCAAGCGGCCGCCCACGTACGGCTGTTCGTGACCTGCACGGTGACGCCCGACGCGGCGACCGCCGCCACGGTCGCGTCGAACCACGCCAGGGCGACGTCGTCGGCTCCGGTGCGCCCGGGCGTGCGACCCACCCCGCCGCGGGCCGGCGCGGCCGCGGCGCTCGTGCCGACGGCGACCGCCGCGGCGGCCCCGAATCCGGCGGCCACAAAAGCCCTGCGTCTCATAGAAGATCCCCTTGATCGGACGTGCTCCGCGCGTTCGGCAGCAAGCGTTGCAGCCAGTTGTGAACGCGCTGTGTCCGGATTCGCCGGGGTCCGGCGGTCTTCGCGACCGCCCCGAATCAGACTGCGAAGCCCAGGAGTTGCGGCAGTTTGCGCATGTCGTCGAAGACGACGGTGTCGTCGCCCGCAAGCCAGTCGGCCGGGGTGAGGCCGCCCGCGTAGCCGAAGGAGCGCATGCCGGCCGCGCGGGCGGCCTGCACGCCGTAGCGGCTGTCCTCGATGACGACGCACTCGGCGGGGTCGACGCCCATGCGCTCGGCGGCGTACAGGAAGACGTCGGGGGCGGGCTTCCCGCGCGCGACCTCGAGCGAGCTGAAGATGCGGCCCTCGAAGCGCGGCCACAGGCCGGTGACGCCGAGGGTGTGCCGCATCTTGGCGTGGTCGCCGCCGGACGCGACGCACGTCGCGACGTGGGGCTGGATCCCGTCGAGCGCTTCGGTGATGCCGTCGATCACCGGCAGCCCGGCGTCGACGTGTTCGCGGTGCACCTGGTGGAACCGCTCGTGCCACACGGCGCCCGAGCCCTCGCCCAGGTGCTCC
Organism: Yinghuangia seranimata; assembly: GCF_029953285.1. Lineage (GTDB taxonomy): Bacteria > Actinomycetota > Actinomycetes > Streptomycetales > Streptomycetaceae > Yinghuangia > Yinghuangia seranimata. The sequence continues at coordinate 222,129 of NZ_JASAOI010000007.1, forward strand.
TCGATCTGCGCGGAGATCGACGGCGCGGAGCGGCCGATGAAGCGTTCGACCACCTCGTCGGCGGTGATGGGCCAGCCCATGCCGCCGAGGACCTCGACCTGGACGCGTACGGCAATGCGCTCGGAGTCGACGAGGACGCCGTCGCAGTCGAATATGACGAGGCGGGTGGAAGCGATCATGGTTCCACCCTAAACGGACGCGCGGCGGCCCCGCTCCGGAGTTCCGGGGCGGGGCCGCCGTCGCACGCGTACGACCCGACCGCTACGCCGGCGGCGCCACGTCCGTCGGCTTGATGACGGCGAACACCCCGCCCTGCGGGTCCTGCACGACCGCCATGCGGCCGGCCATCATGTCGAACGTCGGAACGATGAGGGTGCTGCCGGCGCGCACCGCGGCGGCCACGGTGCTGTCGGGGTCGTCGACCGCGAAGTACGTCATCCAGTGCGGCGGGGTCTCGGCGGGCCACGTGTCGTCGATCTGCTGGGCGCCGCCGCAGACCCGGCCGTTCGCCATCATCGCGTGGTACGCGGGCATCTGGGGCATCGGTTCGAACGTCAGGCCGAACACCGCTTCGTAGAACGGCAGTGCGGCGGCGAGGTCACGGGTGTTGAGCTCGTTCCAGGTGACCGCGCCGGGCTCGTTGACGCGCTCGGCGCCGATGAACTCCAGGTGCTGCCAGGCGCCGACGACCGCGCCCGACGGGTCGGCGCAGACCAGCATGTGGCCCTTGTCGCCGACCTGCATGGGCTCCATGAACAGCTGGCCGCCGTTGGCCTTCATCTTGGCGGCGGTCTGCTCGATGTCGTCCACGGCCAGGTAGGTCGTCCACACGGTGGGCGGGGGCGGGCCGCCGTCCATCGACATCGCCGGGCCGATGCCGGCCACCGACTTGCCGCGCAGTTCGCACACCGAGTAGCCGCCGAACTCGGGCGGACCGACCTCGCCGTTCCAGCCGAACAGGTCGGAGTAGTAGTCGATCGCGGCCTGCTGGTCGGACGCCATGAGGTCGACCCAGCAGGGGGTGCCTTGCGTGTAGGGCTGCGTGATCTCGGCCATGCCGAACCGCCTCCGGGGTTCTCCGCGCATTGGATGGTGGGTGCAGACCCACACAATCTTGCCCTTACCGGGCGGCCTCGCCACTCGGGACGGCCGACCGTGCGACCGACCGGGTCAGCTGCGTGAGGCGGCTCGCGGTGCGGTCGTGGTCGGGCGGGGCGTCGGCGGGGTCGAGGGGTTCGCCGGGTCGGTCGGGGCCGACGAGGACGAGGCGCACGTCGCGGTCGTAGGCGATGTCGATGACGGACGCGAGGCGTTGGCGGCCCTCGTGCGAGCAGTCGGCCCACGCGGGGACGGCGTCGACGACCCACGTGTCGAACCGCTCGGCGAGGACGAGGTAGTCGGCGGAGCTGGTGGGGGTCTCGCAGAGCGAGGCGTGGTCGATCCAGAGCGTCGCGGACCCGCCGCCGTCGGGCTCGGCCGAGCGGGCGGTGAGCGGACGGCGGTTGACCTCGAGGACCACGCGGGCGTCGGGCGCGGGGCGGAGGAGGCCGTGCGCGGCGAGCTGGGCGTCGTCGCCGGGGGCGAGGATCGCGCCGGCGCGGAACCCGGTGGGCGTGGCGGGCCCGCCCTCGTCCGTATCCGGCGCCAGCGTGCGGTAGTCCGTGCCGCCCGCGACCGTGACGACGTCCAGGCTCTGTTCGATGAGCGCGATGGCCGGTTCGAACAGGTGGTGGAACAGCGGGTTGGGCAGCAGCCCTTCGGGCGGGTAGTTCGACGTCGCGACCAAGGTGGTGCGGCGGCGGCCCTCGGCGAGTTCGCGGAGCAGCCGGGTGACCAGCATGGCGTCGCCGGGGTCGTGGACGTGGAACTCGTCGAAGCACACGACGGCGGCGTCGCCCACCAGTTCGACCATCGCCGTGTCGATCGCGCCGGCTTCGTCCTTGTGGGCGAAGGCGGCGTCCTGGAGGCGGCGGAAGAAGTCGTGGAAGTGCACGCGCCGCACGAGGCCGGGCGGCAGCGCGGCCGACCACGCGTCCATGAGCCACGTCTTGCCCCGCCCCGGCGGACCCCACAGGTAGACGCCGCGGACGGGGTGCGGGCCGTGCGCGTGGAACAGGCCGCGCCGGGGCGCGGCGTCGGCGGCGAGCCTGGCCAGCCGGTCGGCCGCGGCGCGCTGGTACCGGTCGAGCGCGAAGCCGTCCCGCGCGGCGCGCCGGTCGACGGCGGCACGGATCTCCGCCGCCGGGTCCCCTCCCCGAATTTTCATGATCGCGAAGCTATCGCCCCCGGCCGGGCCGCCGGACCGGCGGGTGGTGCCCGCCCGCTCCGACGACCCGGCCCCCGTGGGACGGCCGCGTCGGCCGGTCACTCGATGACGAGCTCCACCGGGATGTTGCCGCGGGTGGCGTTCGAGTACGGGCACACCTGGTGCGTGGCGTCGACCAGCGCGCGGCCGGTCTCCTCGTCGAGGTGCCCGGGCAGTTCGACGCGGAGCGTGGCGGAGAGCGTGAAGCCGCCCTCGCCGTTCGGGTTGAGGCCGACCTCGGCGGTGACCGAGGCGTCGGCGGCGTCCACCTTCATGCGGCGGGCGACGAGCTGCATCGCGCTGGCGAAGCACGCGGCGTACCCGGCGGCGAAGAGCTGCTCGGGGTTGGTTCCGGCGCCGTCGCCGCCGAGCTCGCGCTGGAGGCCGAGCTTGACGTCGAGCTGTCCGTCGGAGCTGACGGCGCGGTTGTCGCGTCCGGCGGAGGTCGCGATGGCGGTGTACAGGCTCATGTCCCACTTCCCTCGAATACTAGACAGACCTGTCTGTCTGCTGCGGTCCAGAGACTAGACAGATCTGTCTGGTAACGTCAAGGTGTGAGCACGGAGACCCAGGCCAGGCGCGGCACCGCCGCCGGACCCGCGCGCCGCCGCATCCTCGACACGGCGGCCGCGCTGTTCTACGCCGAGGGCATCCACACGATCGGCGTCGACCGGATCATCGCCGAGGCGGGCGTCGCGAAGGCCACCTTCTACAACCACTTCCCGGCCAAGGACGAGCTGGTCCACGCCTACCTGTGCGAGCAGTACGCGTTCCAGCGCGGCGTCGTCGACCGCCTCCGCGAAGCGTCCGTCTCAAGCGGCAACACCGCGCGCGAGGCCCTGCTGGCGATCTACGACCACATGATCGATTACGGCAACTCCCCCGCCTTCCGGGGCTGCCCGTTCATCAACGCCGCCGCCGAGTACCCCGACCCGGCCCACCCGGTCCGCGCGGCCGTGGCCGCCCACCGCGCGTGGTTCCGCGCTCTGATGACCGAGCTCCTGACGGCCGCCGACGACCCGACCCCGGAGCGCACGGCCGACATCCTGATCATGGTCCGCGACAGCCTGGCCGTCGGCTGCGACCTCGACGACCCGGCGGCGCTGCGCACGACGACCCGCGACCTGCTGTCCCGCGTCCTGGCCGGACCCCGGACCGACGCCTGAGCCGCGGCCGACGGGTCAGTCGCGGCCGGTGACGGACTTCGCGGTCAGGGCGAGGCCGACGGCGATCTGCACGAGGCCGATGGCGATGAGCGCGACGAGCGCGGCGTCCCAGTTGTCCGTCGCGGAACGCAACAGCCGCAGGCCGAACGGGCCGATGGCCGCCATCAAATAGCCGGCGCTCTGGGCGAACGTGGAGAGCGCCGCGGCCTCCTCGGCGCTGCCGCCGCTGCGGCCGATGATCGCGAGGATCAGCGGGAACGAGCCGAGGCCGACACCGGCCAGCAGCGCCCACGCGACGGCGGCGGCGAACGGGCCCGGGGCGACGAGCAGGCCGACGTAACCGACCACCAGCGCCGTGCCGACGACCACGAACGCGACACGCAGGCGGGCCGCGGTCGCGGTCAGCGGCATCAGGACGAACGTCGTCGGGACGCCGACGACCAGGCCGATGCCGAGCAGCGCGCCGGCCTCGCCGTCCGAATGGCCGGCGTCGGTGAGGATGCCGGGGAGCCAGCCCATCAGCGCGTACGCGTTGAGCGCCTGAAGGCCGAAGAACACGGTGACCAGGACGCCGAAGCGGCTGCGGGCGATGGCACGCATCGACACGGCGGGACGCGGCGCGTCGGCGGGGGCTGCGACGGGCGCCGGGCGCCACGTCTGGCGGCGGGCCGCCCAGACCGCGAGCGCGAGGACGGCGGGGACCGCCCAGGCGGCGAGGCCGACCATGGTGCCGCCGAGCGCGTCCGCGACCGGCACGGCGGTGGCCGCGGCGGTCGCCGAACCGAGCGCCAGGGTGGTCGAGTACAGGCCGGTGACCAGCGGAATCCGCGTCGGGAAGTAGGCGCGGACCACGGCCGGGAGCAGCACGTTGCACACGGCGATCCCGGCGCAGCCGAGGACGATCCCGACCAGCAGTACCGCGGTGCCGGGGATCGCTCGGACACCGACCCCGAGCGTGAGCGTCGCCAGCGCGACGAGCACGGCCCGGTCGGTGCCGATACGGCGCGCGAGCGCGGCGCTGAACGCTCCGGCCGCGGCGAACACCAGCAGCGGCAGCGTGGGCACCAGCGCGGCGAGCGTGTCGCCGAACCCGAGCCTGGTCTGGGCGCGGTCGAGCAGGGCCGACGTACTGCTGATGCTGAGCCGCAGGTTGAGCGCGACGAGGAGCACGCCGGCGGCGGTGAGTACCGCCGCCCGACGCGGATCACCCACCGGCCCGGCCACGCCGGTGGGCGTGCCTACGGGCCGAAGGGCGGAGCGGGATGGGGTCGCCATGCCTCAAAGGTAGGACGTCTGATGTTTAATGTCTAATCATCCGACCTTTGTGCGCACGTTGAAGCCGCGCCGACCTGGCCGTCGCTCGCACCCGTCGAAGCCACTCAGGGCACGCCCGGCCCGGCGCCTGCTCCGCCCTCGGCCGGCACCGCCGTAGGATCCACAGCAGCATTCCGTCCGGAAGGATGTCCGCCATGCCGTCGCAGGCCACGTCACGTTCGGTGCTGGTGGACGAGGTCATCGACCGCCTGCGCGCCGACATCACCGCCGGCCGCTGGCCCATCGGGGCCCGGATCCCCGCCGAGGCCGCGCTCGTCGCCGAGCTCGGGGTGGCGCGCGGGACCGTGCGCGAGGCCGTCCGGGCGCTCGCGCACGCCGGGCTGCTCCAGGTCCGTCAGGGCGACGGCACCTACGTCCGCGCGACCACCGAGCTGGCGGGAGCCGTCCAACGGCTCGGGAGCGACCTCCAGGACGTCCAGGAGGTCCGCGGCGCGCTCGACCCGCAGGCCGCGCGGCTCGCGGCGGAACGGATCAGCGACGCACAGCTCGCCGACCTCGACGCCATCATCGCCCGCCGCGCGGACGCGTGGTCCCGCCGCGACCGGGAGTCCTGGCTGGACGCCGACGTCGACTTCCACCAGGCCATCGCCGACGCCTCCGGCAACCCGCTGCTCAGCGAGCTGTACGCGGCCCTGACCGCCCCGCTGCGCCGCACCCTGCTCGAGGACTGGCACGAGCCGGACTTCAACGGCGGCGACCCGCGCGGCCACGAGGGCCTCGTCGCGGCCCTCCACGCCCGAGACCCGGAGGCCGCCGCCCGCAGCGCGGCCGTGAACATCGACATAAGCCTGCACAGGGCCCGCCTCCAGGCCCGGACGAACCAGTAGCCTCCGCGCCGCCCGCCTCTAATCCTCGAACCACACCACCATCCGGACCCGCTCGGGCCCCGCAGGCTACGCCGTTTCCACGTCCCGGGCGCCCTTCGCCTCCGCGCCCTTCGCCTCCGCGGCCTCGGCCGCCGCGGCCTGGAGGCCCGACATGCTGCGCAGCGGGACCTCCTTCAGGAACAGCAGGAGTACGAAGGCGATCGCGAGCACGCCCGCGCCCAGGAGGAAGACGTTGTGCATCGCGTCGGAGAAGCCCTGCTTGAACGGCAGTGCGAGGCGCGGGTCGAGCTGCTGGATGAAGGACGAGTCGCTCAGCACGCTCGAGCCCGGCGACCCGCCCGGCGCGTGCAGCATGTCCAGCACCGCCTTGTCCTGAGGCTGCGCCGCGACCGCCGGGTCGTGGGCGGCGGCCTGGAAGGACGGCGTCGTGGCCGCGTGCCGGAAGGCGTCGGCGATGCGGGCGCCCACGTTGCTGAAGAGGACCGACAGGAACACCGCGGTGCCGGCCGTCGCGCCCATCTGCCGGAAGAACGTCGTCGAGGACGTCGCGACGCCCATGTCCCGCGCCGGCACCGCGTTCTGCGCCGCCAGGTTGAGCATCTGCATGCACGACCCGAGCCCCAGCCCGAGCATCAGCATGAAGCCCATGGTGACCGTCAGCGGCGTCGTCTCGTCGACGAAGAACGCGAAGCACAGCATCGCCCCGGTCGCGACCGCGCTGCCGACCAGCGGGAACATCTTGTACTTGCCGGTGCGCGCGGTGAGCTGGCCGCCCGCGATCGAGGACGCCATCATGCCGAGCATCAGCGGGATCATCATGAGCCCGGACTTGGTGGGCGAGGCGCCGCGCACGATCTGCAGGTACTGCGGGATCATCATCATCCCGCCGAACATCCCCATGCCGAACACCAGCGAGATGACGCTGACCATCGAAAACACCGGCAGCCGGAAGAGCCGCATCGGGATGAGCGCGTCGTCGCCGGCGCGGCGTTCGATGAAGATCCACAGCAGGATGCCGACGGCGCCGACGAGGTAGCAGGTCACGGACACCGCCGAGCCCCAGCCCCATTCGCGCCCCTGCTCGGCGACCAGCAGCAGCGGCACGACGCCGATGACGATGAACGCGGCGCCCGTCCAGTCGATGGACGCCTCGCGGCGCAGGTGCGGGACGTTGAGGACGCGTGCGACGACCGCGAGCGCGACGACGCCGATCGGCACGTTGACCAGGAACACCCAGCGCCATCCGGCCGTGCCGAGGATGGTGTCCTGCCCGGCGAAGAACCCGCCGACCAGCGGCCCGATGACCGTCGAGGTCGCGAAGACGGCGAGGATGTAGCCCTGGTAGCGGGCGCGTTCGCGGGGCGGGACGATGTCGCCGACGATCGCGATGGCGAGCGCCATGAGGCCGCCCGCGCCGAGGCCCTGGAAGGCACGGAAGGCCGCGAGCTCGGTCATCGACGTCGCGAAGCTGCACATCGCCGAGCCGGTGACGAAGATCGTGATGGCGGCCAGGTAGAACGGCTTGCGGCCGTAGAGGTCGGACAGCTTGCCGTACAGGGGGGTCGCGACGGTCGACGCGATCAGGTAGGCGGTGGTGGTCCACGCCTGCTGGCTGAGCCCGTTGAGGTCGTCGGCGATGGTGCGGATGGACGTGCTGACGATCGTCTGGTCGAGCGAGGCCAGGAACATGCCCATGATGAGGCCGCTGAGGATCGTCATGATCTGACGGTGGCTCAGCTCCCCGGTGGGGGTGGGCGCGGCGGCCTCCGAGTCGGGGCGCGCCGCGTCGGCGGTGCTGGTCATACGGGTGGTCCCCCCTGGTGCGGTGGTGCGTCCGCCTGGGTGGGCGGCTCGAGTTCGTGGGCGGCGATGCCGTCGTTGAGCAGTCCCAGCAGCCGGGCCAGGTGCGCGCGGTCCGCGGCGGGCCAGTCGGCGAGGACGGCGGCGAGGCGTTCGTCGCGGCGTCTGCGGTAGACGGCGAAGGCGGCGTGCCCGGCCTCGGTCGGGGTCAGCAGGACGCCGCGCCGGTCGTCGGGGTCCGCGCGGCGCTCGACGAGGCCGCGCTGGACGAGCGAGCGGATCTGCCGGCTGACGGTCGACAGGTCGAGGTGGGTGTCGGCGGCCAGGTCGGTGGCGCGGCGTCCGCCGCAGTAGACGAGGCGGCCGAGCAGCAGCCGGTCGCCGCCGTCCGGCACGGGGTCGGACGGGTCGGTGCGCTGCCGGGCCCGGCTGGCGGCGACGATGCGGAGCAGGCGGACGAGCTCGTCACCCACGGCGGTCGCGTCGCCGAGCAGGTCCGGGTCGAGCCCCGGGGTGTCGGTCTCGGTCATCGCCGCCTCATGATTGCTTGCATCCAGCAAGTGATTGCTTGCAGAAGCCAACTTTAATGCATGCAGAACACAACCGTGACCGGGCCCCCACGGCAACCGCCGTGGGGGCCCGGGGTGTTCACTCCTAATTCATACTAAATGCCGTATAACGCTCACAGCGCCTTCCAGAACGCGACGTGGTGCTCGGCCTCCACGTCCACCGTCCGCACTCCCCCGGCCCCCGGCGCGAGCGCGAGGAAGTCGGCGGAGGTGCGGTACCGCGGCCACGCCGGCAGCCCGCGCCCGTTCGGGTCGCCGGTCGTCGCGAAGCGCGTCCAGTAGCGGATCATCGTGTCGCCGAGCGCGCGCTGCGCCGGCGTGAGCGCGGTCGGCTGGTCGAACAGGTACGCCAGCTCCGAGTTGTGCGTCGCGCCGTACCCCGGGGCCTGCGGGCTCGGGTACGCGAACGGCGCGTTCGGGTCGGCGAACTCGTACGCCCACACCGGCGTCGCGCCCTCGTTGTGGAACCGCGCGGCCGCGACCGCCTCGAGGCACCACGACAGCGGGTTGCTGCAGTCGGTGAGGATGGCGAACAGCGCGTGCGTCGGGGACGGGTACGCGCTGAGCGGGTACTCGGCGAGCACCCGGTCGGCGGCGTCCCCGAAGTTCCCGCGCACGAAGCCCTCGTACTGCCCCGGCGTGATCGGGTGGCCGGGCAGGTCGTAGCCGAGGGCGCCGAACACGTTGAACTCGTCCTTGGTGCCGCCCATCAGCAGCGGCACCTTGTTCCAGTCGCCGCTGACCACGGCGTCCTTGGGCTGGCGCGGCAGCACCGTGCCGCCGGCGCTCGGCCCCCACCGGTCGTCGGAGCCGTCCCCGGTCTGGAGTGCCACCAGGTCGGCGGTCGACTTGCCGCGCAGGCACGCGGCGGCCGTCGCGGGGTCGGCGCAGCCGAGGCCCGCGGCGGTCGCGGCGCCCGCGGCCGCGGAGTCGGCGTGCGTGGTGAAGGGGCCGGTGCAGGCGAACGACTGTGTGATCGCCTTGTCGAACAGGCCGCGCGCGCCGGGCGACACGAGGTTGGCGCACACGCTCTGCGCGCCGACCGACTGACCCATCAGGGTGACGTTGCCGGGGTCGCCGCCGAACGCCCACGCGTTGCGCTCGACCCAGCGCAGGGCGGCCTGCTGGTCCATGATCCCGTAGTCGCCGGACACCGCGCCCGGCGCGTCCAGCCCGTCGTGCGCGAGGAACCCGAACGCGCCGAGCCGGTAGTTGATCGTGACCACGACGACGTCGCCCATGGCCGCCATGCGCGCGGCCGGGTAGTCGTTGCCGCTCCCGCCGGTGAAGGATCCCCCGTGGATCCACACCATGACGGGCCGGGCGAACGGCGGAAGGCCGCCGTGTCGCAGCGGGGTGGTGACGTTGAGGTAGAGGCAGTCCTCGGAGCCGATCGGCGTGCTGCCGCCGGTGGCGGGGTACTGCGGGCACGGGTCGCCGGCCTTGGTGGCGTCTCGGACGCCGTTCCAGCGCGCCGCGGGCTGCGGCGGGCGCCAGCGTAGGTCGCCGACAGGTGGTGCGGCGTACGGGATGCCCGAGAAGACCCGGTAGCCGTCGCCGACGGAGCCGTGGACCGCGCCGCGGTCCGTCCAGGCGTACGCGGCGACGCCGGACCGGTCGGCGCCGTCGGCGTTCCCACCCCGGTCGTCGGCGGCGTGCGCGGCCTGGGCGCCCCCGAGCAGCGCGGTGACCGCGAGCGCGAGAGCGAGTAACGCGTGTCTGGCGCGGTGCGTGCGATGGTGCGTTCTTCGTTCCACTGCGTCCTCCGGAATCGGTGTGCACAGGTGGAGCTCGGCACATGCTCGCGGCAGGGGCCCCGCACCGCCCAGCGGACGGTGTGCGACTCCTGCCGGACAAAAACGGCCGCTTGGGCGGCCGCGTCGATTCGTACCGCACGGGTCTCGCGGGCATCAAGCAACTTCCGGTAACGGGTGGGGTGGTGGGGTTGGCCCCCGTTCGGGGCGGGGGGCGGGCGTCATGGGCAACGGCCGTGTGGGGACAGGACGATGCTGGCCATGAGGAAACGTCAGATCGCCCGTACCGCCGCCGTGGCCTCGGCGGCCGCCCTCGCGCTCGCACCGACCGTCGCGTCGGCCGCGGACTCCGCACCGCCCTCGGCGCCGCCCGCCGCCGCGGTGTCCGCCGACCCGCTACCGGTGTTCGACTTCCGAGACTGCCCGGCCCTGCCGGCGGGCGTGGACCCGGCCGCGTGGCGGTGCGAAGTCCTGGTCGCCGAAGGGTCGATGACGCTGGGCGGCACGCCGATCGGGGCGGTCCCGATGACGCTGACGCACGCCGAGGGCCCGATGCCGGACGGCGCCAAGGGCCAGGTGTGGGGCGGCATGCGCAGCGCCGCCGTCGACGTTCCGGGCGGACTCTTCGGAACTCCCGTCCCCGTCAAGGGACTCGGCCTGTCACTGCAACCGGTCTACGGCGGCTACTCGGACTTCTACGCCGTCGGCGACAACCTGGGCGTGTTCACGATGCGCTTCGAGGCGCGCAGCCGGCTGCTGCCGACGTCCTGCGTGATCGGGGCGGACGCGCCGGTGGAGTTCCGGCTCAAGCGCGTCGGCCCGTCCCAGGTCGTGTCGAAGGACCCGGTGGTGATCGCCTTCGAGGCGCGGGACGACGCCTTCACGGTGCCGGAGGCGCAGGGGTGCGGGCCGCTGGGCGGGTGGCTCAACCGCCGGCTGGGGCTGCCCGCGGCGTCCGGCAACTCCGTGTCGTACTCGGCGCACTACACGTTCCGGACGTACGACCGGCTGCCGGCGTCGTGACGGGCGGCCTGCCCGGGGCGGTCAGTCGAGGCGCTTGGCGAGGATGTACTCGGTGACGCCCGGCGGGTAGTCCGGGACCTCGCCGACGACCTCGTAGCCGTGCTTGCGGTAGAACTCCGGCGCCTGGAAGTCCCAGGTCTCCAGGCGGACGTAGTGGCAGTCGTGTTCGTCGCGCGCGGTCGTCTCGGCGCGGGCGAGCAGCTCGCCGCCGAGCCCGGTGCCGCGGCGCTCGGCGGCGACCCAGAGCAGGGTGACGTGCAGCCAGTGGCCCCACGTCCGCCCGGTCAGGCCGCCGACGACGGTGCCGTCGTCGTCGACGGCGAACAGGTGCAGGGGTTCCTCGTGTTCGCCGGTGCCGCCGCGCAGGCGGGCGATGTCCGGCGAGACCGCGGTGTTGTTCTCCTCGAGCCGGTGGCCGAGCCAGTCCTCGCGCTGCTTGTCGACGCGGGAATCGAAGTGCACCATCGGGTCACCCTAACCCGGTGGTCTGGACATGTCGGTCGAATTTCGGGCCGGCGGGTGCCGGGGGGGGGGGGGGGGGGGGGCGCCGCCCCCCCCCCACCCCCCCCCCCGCCCCCCCCGGCGCCCACCGGGGG